>NZ_AP022591.1:1256062-2512124 GCF_010731795.1 Mycolicibacterium celeriflavum
CAACGTCGTTGGCCGACTCTCTGGCGATGTCCGCGGTGATCTCGTCGCCGAGTGGTTCGAGGGCCGCGTCGCGGTGGATGACGATGTGGGTGACGCCCGGGTTTTCCCGGAGAACCGCCATGACCGCATCGCGCTGATCGGTCGGTGAGATCACCCGCAGATGCAGCACACCGGCACACTAGCGACTGAGACAATGCCCTCGTGGCGACATGGACGGACGTGGGCCGGATCGTTGCGGAACTCCCCGAGACCGCTGAGACCTCGCCGCGCACATGGCGGGTCCGCAAGAAGCTCATCGTCTGGGAACGGCCGCTGCGCAAAGCCGACCACGACGCGCTCGGGGCGGCTGCACCCGAAGGCGACATCCTGGGCGCCCGCGTCGCCGACGAGGGTGTGAAATACGCGCTGATCGCCGACGATCCGGCCGTCTACTTCACCACGCCACACTTCGACGGATATCCGGCCGTGCTGGTCCGCCTGGACGCGATCGGGGTCGAGGAACTGACCGAACTCGTCACCGAGGCGTGGTTGGCACAGGCACCCAAAACGTTGGTGAAGGCGTTCCTGGCCGATTAGTCCGTGCGCGAAGATGACCCTATGGCAACGAAGATTCCACCGGCGGGGGTCGTCAAAGCGGTGGATCGCATCCGCCACCACCTGGCGCAGCTGCATCGCAAGCTGACGCCCGCGCCGATCGCACTCATGGAGATGATCTTGGCGACCTGGTTCTCGCAGGCCATCACCGCGGCCGCGCAACTCGGTATCGCCGACGCGCTGGCTGAGCGCCCGCTGACCCGCAACGACCTGGCGCGCACAATCGACGCGGACCCCGACGCCGTCGGCCGCCTGATGCGGGCGCTGATCAGCCGTGGTGTGTTCAAGCAGACCCGTGACGGTCGATACGCACTGAACGCGCTTGGCGACGCGCTGCGTTCCGATTCTGAGGTGTCGATGAAAGGTGCCGCACTGTTCTACGGATCGCCGGAACACCGTGAGCACTGGACGCATCTCTCCGATTCAATCCGCAGCGGTCAGCCCACGATCCCGATGCTTCGCGGCAAGGAGCTCTTCGCATATCTCGAAAGCGAGCCCGAGTTCGCCGCGCTGTTCAACGACGCGATGACCAGCATTTCCGATATGAGCGAGGCGGCACTGACCGCCGCCTACGACTTCAGCCGGTTCGGCGTCATCGCCGACGTCGGCGGCGGGCACGGCGGACTCCTCGCCGGAATCCTCGCCGCCACACCGCAGGCGCGCGGAGTGCTGTTCGACTTACCGAAGGTCGTCGAGGGCGCGCCTGCGCTGCTGACCAGCCGCGGTGTCGCCGATCGCGTGACCATCGAGCCGGGTTCGTTCTTCGAGAAGGCGCCAACCGGGGTGGACGCCTACGTGATGAAAAACGTCATCCACGACTGGCCCGACGAGGACGCCGTCAAGATCCTGCGCAACATTCGCGCCGCCGCCAGCCCGAACGCCAAGCTCCTGCTGTTCGAAATGGTGATCCCCGACCACAATCGCGAATTCATCGGCAAGCTAGTCGACATGGAGATGCTGTTGCTGGGCGGCGCGAAGGAACGGACCGCGGACCAGTGGCGGGATGTGTTGTCGCGAGCGGGGTTTCGGCTGACGCGCATTGTACCCAGCGCGACGCCGCTGAGCATCATCGAGGCCGAGATCGCGCCAGCCTGACGGCCAGTTCCTCGGCGGGTACGTCGTGTCCGTCGGCGCAGCGGATCGCCACCGTCGCCGGTGCGCCGCAGTCCTTGTGCGCCAGCTGCAGCGGCGTCGGCTTGCCGAGATGGCGCTGACCCCACTCGAACATCGCCCAGACAACGGGCATGAAGTCACGGCCCGCGTCGGTCAGCACGTATTCGTCGCGGCTGCGCTGACCGGGTTCGCGGTACGGCCGACGGCTCAACAATCCGGCGTCCACCAGGTCCGACAGCCGGGCTGAGGCCGCGGCCTTCGTGATGCCGACGCGGCGGCAGAACTCCTCGAAACGAGTTGTGCCGTAATAGGCCTCACGCATGATGAGGATTGCCGATTTGGTGCCGACCAACTCCATCGTCTTCTCGATTTTGCACACGCCGACGGCCGTCCAAGCGTCCCGGTCGGCGAGTGTGCCCTGCAACACATTCACGGAATTCCCCCATATCTGAGTTGTTACCACTATACCCAGGTGGTATAGCTGGGTATAGAAGGATTTACTCAGAGTTGAGTCACAGGAGGCAGCAATGGCCGGATACGCGCGCGACGCGGTCATCGTCGGAGCGGTACGCACCCCGATCGGAAAGGGCAAGCCGGGTGGCGCACTGCACGGCGTGCTGCCCGTGGACCTGCTCGCCCACAGCCTCTCTCAACTGGTGGAGAGGACCGGCATCGACCCGCTGCAGATCGACGACGTGATCGCCGGTGCGGTCACCCAGGTCGGCGACCAGGCGGTCAACATCGCACGCAACGCGGTGCTCGCCGCGAACTTCCCCGAAACGGTGCCCGGCACCACCATCGACCGCCAGTGCGGCAGCAGCCAGCAGGCCATTCACTTCGCCGCCCAGGGCGTGATCTCCGGTGCATACGACATCGTCGTCGCCGCCGGCGTGGAGTCGATGTCGCGGGCTCCGATGGGTTCCAGTGTGCTGCCCGGCAGCGACCCGTTCGGCGCGATGGCGCAGCGCTATCCCGAAGGCCTTGTGCCGCAGGGCATCAGCGCCGAGTTGATCACCGCGAAGTGGGGCCTGTCTCGTCAGCAGCTCGATGAGTTCTCCGCGTCGAGCCACGAGAAAGCGGCTGCGGCGACGAAGGAGGGCCGGTTCGACAACGAGCTGATCCCGATCGCCGGCCTCACCACCGACGAAATCATCCGGCCCGGCACGACCGTCGACACGCTGGCCGCGCTGAAGCCCGCTTTCTACAGCCCGGCATACGAGCAGCGTTTCCCGCAGATCGGCTGGGAGATCACCCCGGGCAACTCGTCGCCGCTGTCCGACGGCAGCGCCGCGGTGCTGATCACCAGCAGCGAGGTGGCCGGGCGTCTCGGCTTGCGACCGCTGGCCCGCATCCACTCGATGACCGTCGTGGGGTCCGATCCGCTCTACATGCTGACCGGTGTCATTCCCGCGACAGAGAAGGTCCTACAGCGTGCCGGGCTGACGCTGGCGGACATCGACCTGTTCGAGGTCAACGAGGCCTTCGCCCCCGTCGTCCTCGCGTGGGCCCAGGACACCGGTGCCGATCTGGCCAAGACCAACGTCAACGGCGGCGCCATCGCGATCGGGCACCCGCTGGGCGCCAGCGGTGCGCGGATCATGACGACGATGGTCAACGCGCTCGAGCAGCACGAGGGCCGCTACGCCCTGCAGACGATGTGTGAGGGCGGCGGCATGGCCAACGCAACGATCATCGAGCGCCTCTGACCGAGCGATTTCGGTGTAGACGGTCGCGGTGAGCGCGACCACCTACACCGAAGTCACGGCTTGGCGATTTCGAAGAGCGGGATGACCCGACTGGTCTTGCTCTGGTACTCGGCGAACACCGGAGCGGCCTCGACAACCTTCGGGTAGAGGTCGTCGCGCTCGGCGGTCGGCAACTCGCGGGCGGTCACGTCGTAAGAATCCGTACCGATCTCGACGTGCGCCTGCGGCTTGGCCCGCAGGTTGTGGACCCACGCCGGGTCCCTGTCGGCGCCGGCGTACGAGCCGATGACGATTGTCCTGCCCTCGATGGTGAAGTACGCCAGCGGCGAGATTCGGCGCTGGCCGGACTTGGCGCCGGTGGTGTGCAGCAGCAACAGGTCAGCGCCCTCGAATGGGCCGCCCACCTTGCCGCCGTTGGCGCGGAACTCCTCGATGATGTTCTCGTTGAACGATTTGAGCTCGTCGGGTACTTGGGTCATGAATCAACCAGCCACCGCATGGCCGCGTGTATTCCGCATCCGCATAAGTTGTAAGCATGCGAGCGATTGTGACCGGCGGCAACAGCGGCGTCGGCAAGGCGACCGCGGCGTCCCTTGCCGCAGCGGGCCACAGTGTGCTGATCGCCTGCCGCGACGTCGACAAGGGGCGACGGGCCGCCGCGGAGATGACCGGAGACGTCGAAGTGGCCGCCCTGGATCTCGGCGACCTCGCCAGTGTGCGAGCGTTCGCCGAATCGGTGAAAACCGTTGACGTGCTGGTGAACAACGCCGGGGTGATGGGTATGCCGTTGATGCGCACCGCCGATGGTTTCGAGGCTCACATCGGCATCAACCACCTCGGCCACTTCGCGTTGACCTGTCAACTCGCCGATCGCATCAACGACCGGGTGATCTCGGTGGCCAGCGCGACGTATCTGTTCAGCCAAATCCATCTCGACGATCTCAACTGGCAGCGCCGCAAATACTCGAAGTGGGGCGCCTATGGCGAGTCGAAGCTCGCCAACCTACTGTTCGTCGCGGAGTTGGCGCGCCGCGGCGTGCGCGCGTACGCGACGGATCCCGGCGCCACAGATACCGACATCACCCGTTCTCTGGGGATGGGCGAGCACCAGCGGATCCGGCGCTTGATGCACACCCCGGCCCAGGGCGCTCGCGCCAGTCTGCAGGCGGTGACGACCGACCTACCCAGCGGCACCTACCTGGCGCCGCGCTTCAACCAAATCGGACCGCCGAAAGTGACGCGGTTGCGCCCCAAGGCGGTCGATCCGGTGATGGCCCAACGGCTGTGGGCCCTGTCGGCCGAGCTCACGGACTGCGACTCGGCTTAACCGTTCGTGTCGTCGGCCTTCGGTTTGGCGTCGATCCCGGATTCCTTGCGCTGCTGCGCGGTGATCGGCGCGGGCGCACCGGTCAACGGGTCGACACCACCGCCGGACTTCGGGAACGCGATCACTTCGCGGATCGAATCCGCGCCCGCCAGCAGCGCAGTGGTGCGGTCCCAGCCGAACGCCAGCCCGCCGTGCGGCGGAGCGCCAAAGCTGAACGCCTCCAACAGGAACCCGAACTTCTCCTCGGCCTCGGCCTTGTCCAATCCCATCACCGCGAACACTCGCTCCTGAATGTCGCGGCGGTGGATACGAATCGAACCGCCGCCGATCTCGTTGCCGTTGCACACCACGTCGTAGGCGTCGGCCAGCACACTGCCCGGGTCGCTCTCGATGCGGTCCTCGAACTCCGGCTTCGGTGCGGTGAAGGCGTGGTGCACCGCGGTCCACGCGCCGGATCCGACCGCGACGTCTCCGTGCGCCGTCGCGTCATCGGCGGGCTCGAACAGCGGCGGGTCCACGATCCAGGTGAACGCCCAGGCGTTCGGGTCGATCATGTCCAACCGCTTCGCGATCTCGATGCGCACAGCGCCCAGCAGCGCCCGCGAACTCTTCGCCGGACCGGCGGAGAAGAACACACAGTCGCCCGGCGATGCGCCGACGTGGGCGGCCAGGCCGTCGCGTTCAGCGTCGGAGAGGTTCTTGGCGACCGGGCCGCCGAGCGTGCCGTCCTCGCCGATGAGCACGTAGGCCAGCCCTCTGTGCCCGCGCTGTTTGGCGAAGTCCTGCCAGGCGTCCAGCGTGCGTCGGGGTTGGGACGCGCCACCCGGCATGACGACGGCCCCGACGTACGGTGCCTGAAACACCCGGAACGGGGTGTCCTTGAAGTAGTCGGTGCACTCGACGAGTTCGAGCGCGAAGCGCAAATCGGGCTTGTCCGAACCGAATCGGCGCATCGCATCGGCGTACGTCATCCTCGGCAGCGGCAGGGGCACGTCGTAGCCGATCAATCGCCACAGCGCGGCGACGATCTCCTCGGAGACAGCGATCACGCCCTCGGCGTCGACGAAGCTCATCTCCAGATCCAGCTGGGTGAACTCCGGCTGACGGTCGGCGCGGAAGTCCTCGTCTCGGTAGCAGCGGGCGATCTGGTAGTAGCGCTCCATGCCCGCCACCATCAGCAGCTGCTTGAACAGCTGCGGGCTCTGCGGCAAGGCGTAGAACGATCCCGGCTGCAGCCGGGCGGGCACCAGGAAGTCGCGGGCGCCCTCCGGCGTCGAGCGCGTCATCGTCGGTGTCTCGATCTCGACGAAGTCATGGCGTGCAAGCACTTCACGCGCGGCGGCATTCACCTTGGACCGCAACCGAATCGCGTGGCCAGGGCCGTCGCGGCGCAGGTCGAGGTAGCGGTATTTGAGCCGCGCCTCCTCGCCGGCCTGCTCGTCGAGCTGAAACGGCAGCGGCGCGCTCTCCCCCAGCACGGTCAACGACGTCGCGTTGACCTCGATCTCGCCAGTGGGAATCTCCGGGTTGGCGTTGCCCTCGGGGCGGATCTCCACGACACCGTCGACCGCGATGCAGAACTCGGCTCGCAACCGGTGCGCCGCCTCGAGCACACCGGCCTCGCGGAACACGACCTGCGAGACCCCCGACGCGTCGCGCAGGTCGATGAAGATGACGCCACCGTGGTCGCGGCGACGCGCCACCCAGCCGGCCAACGTCACCTTCTGACCGGCGTCGGTGGGCCGCAACGATCCGGCGGCATGACTGCGCAACACTGAAAACTCCTGAGGAAATCGCCTGACGAGACAACTGCCCAAGTGTAGAGGGACCGATTCCGCCGGTAGTTTGGCGCTCATGCCCACCCGCATCGCGCTCGTCGGACCGGGTGCGATCGGTTCCACGGTCGCCGCCCTGCTGTACGCGGCGGGCCATCCGGTGACCCTGTGCGGGCGGACACCGCGCGATTCGATCGAGGTCAGGCCGGACGACGGGGAGCCGATCGTGGTTCCCGGCCCGGTGTCGACCGATCCCGCCGACATCGACGAACCGGTCGACGTGGTGTTGCTGGCGGTGAAGGACACGCAGAACGAGCAGGCCGGCGGGTGGTTGGCGAGGCTGTGCGACGAACGCACGGTGGTGGCGGCGCTGCAGAACGGCGTCGAACAGATCGAACGCGTCGGCCGATACTGTCCCGACTCCACCGTCGTGCCTGCGGCCGTGTGGGTCTCGGCGGAGCCGGCGCCCAACGGCCACATCCGCCTGCGGACCCGAGCGCGCCTGGTACTTCCCGACACCGCCGCCGCCCGAACGTTGGCGGACCTGTTCGCGGACAGCGCCGTCACGGTCGACACGGATCCGAACTTCATCAGCGCGGCCTGGCACAAGCTGCTGGTCAACGCCGTCGTCGGGGTCATGGTGCTCAGCGGCCGGCGCGCGGGCATGTTCCGGCGCGACGATGTGGCCGCGCTGGCACGCCGCTATCTCGGCGAGTGCCTGGCCGTCGCGCGTGCCGAAGGAGCCGAGCTGGGCGACGAGGTGATCGACGAGATCGTCGACCTGCTTGCCGGGTCGCCGGAGGACATCACCACGTCGATCCTCACCGACCGCGAGGCGAACCAGCGGTTGGAGTGGGATATCCGCAACGGGGTGATCGCGCGCAAGGGCGCCGAGCATGGGTTGGCCACCCCGATCAGCGACGTGCTGGTGCCGCTGCTGGCCGCGGCGAGCGACGGGCCCGGCTAGCCGGGCGACGATCAAGCGGCGAGGCACGAGCCGTGTTGAGGAGGCCGGCCATCAGACTAGACGCCGTCCTCTACTGTGTATGGCCATGCAGCCATGTGAACGCGTCGACCTGGATTTCACCGAGAGTGCGCCGTTCCGGTTCGTCAGCGCGGTCGACCTCACGATCACGCCCGAGCAATTGTTCGAGGTGCTCGCCGATGCCGAGTCCTGGCCACACTGGGCGACGGTGATCACCAATGTCGAGTGGACCAGTCCCGAACCGCGCGGCATCGGCACGACGCGCACCGTGACGATGCGCGGTGGCATCGTCGGTGACGAAGAATTCCTGGCCTGGGAGCCCTTCAGCCACATGGCATTTCGGTTCAACGAGGCTTCGACAGGCAGCATTGCGGCGTTCGCGGAGGACTATCGGGTGGTGAAGACGCCGGGCGGCTGTCACCTGACGTGGGTGATGGCGATGAAGCCGAAGGGCGTCGCCGCCAAGCTCGGGATGACGCTCGGGCGGCCCGTCATGGCCTGGATGTTCCAGAAGTTCCTCTACAACCTGCGCGACTACTCGGCGAAACGGTTCGGCACGGTCTGATCCGCGCCGGCGCGTGTTGCTGATCCGCGCCGATCCGGCACGCGGAGTCGCGCTGTGGACACCAGGCTGTCGCACCGGACCTCAGTAGTCACAGCTTTCGACGTTTGGAGACCCGCTCCTCGCACTCTTGCTGCGAAACGTCGATCGGTGTGACGTCTGAGTTGGAAGCGACGGAGAGCGGCACGCCTAATACAGCCCGGCCCAGGCCAGGCGACGCTCGACGTCTGGGTCTTCGACAATGTCGTCGCGGGCCGACATGATGATGCGGGTGTAGCGGTGCTCGGTGTCATACACCGGCCAGTCGTGCCCGCTGGACCAGCGAATCTCGCCGGTTTCCCACTCCTTGGCGGCGAAGTCCAGCCAGGTCCGCTGCATGCGGCGACCGACTGACGGCTGCAACCGCCGGCCGAGCGGGTGCATCTTGCGGCCGAGGTACGACGCGTAGCTGTGTTGAATGTGCACGATCTCGCTGCCGTGGGTCGCGCCGAGACCGAGCATCCGAAGGCTGAAGCCGACGTGGTCGAAGCGGTACACGTGAGTCGGAGCGTGGCCACTGTAGGCGTCGGCGAACGCCCACGCCGGTCCGCCGAACATCACGTCGGAGCCGAACGCGATCAACGCCCTTCGGCGCGGATAGTCGGGATAGGCGGCCAGCACCCGCTCCTTGGCGTCCGGTGCGACGCGCGCGAAGTAGGCGTCTATCGATGCGCGGGTGGTGGGCAGCATCGGCGGTTTGGTCCACGCGAACATCGACGCTTCGTGGCTGTTGGTACCGATGATCAGCGGCACCCGCCGCACCCTGCCGTCGCGCGCCGCGTCGACCGGATGGCTCGGCAGCAGGTCGACGCCGTAGGTCAGCCCGTACGCCAACGTCGGCGTGGTGGCGGCACTTTCGAGTTGCAGGCTGCCCGCGGCGCGACGCAATCGGCGCTGCGGTAGCCGCTTGACCTCGGCGACGGGCACCCCCAGGCGGCGCAGGAACTCGTGGGCCTGCTCGGCCCGCACCTGCCGGTCGGCGATCAGCGGCAGCGCCGGGCTCTGTGCGATCGCCCGGGCGAACAAACCCTCGGCCGCGGGGCTGGCGAGCAGTGCGAGCACCGACGTGCCGCCGGCGGACTCGCCGAACACCGTCACGCGGGCCGGGTCACCGCCGAATGCCGCGATGTGGTCGCGGATCCAACCGAGCGCGGCGATCTGGTCACGCAACGCGAGGTTGTCGTCGAACCCGTCGCCGAGGTCACCGAGCTCGAAACCACCGAAGACGCCGATGCGGTAGGTGATGTTGACGACGACCACGTTGCCGTTCGCGGCCAGCCGTGAGCCGTTGTAGAGCTGAAACTGCCCGGCGCCGTAGACGAAGGCACCGCCGGGGATCCACACCATCACCGGCAGCGACGCGCTGCTGTCCGGAGACCACACCGTCAACGTCAGGCAGGCTTCGTCGCGGACCTTGGGGTCGTCGCGGCCACCGCCGACGAACGATTTTTCCTGCGGGGGCAGCGGTCCGTGCTCGACCGCGTCCCGCAGACCCGTCCACGGCCGCTTCGGTTCGGGACCGAGGAACCGGCGATCACCCACCGGTTGCTCGGCATAGGGAACCCCGCGCCAGACCCCGACGCCGCCCTCGGTGGTGCCGCGAAGATCGCCGAGGTCGGTGTGCACGACGACCGAATGTCCGACAACGACTGCCACGACCGAATCGTAGTGTGCAAAGCTGAACGTCATGACCTTCAACGAAGGTATGCAGATCGACACGAGCACCACCTCGTCGAGCGGTGGTGGGGGCGGTCCGGGCCGCGGTATCGCGGTCGGTGGCGGAGTCGGCGGCCTGGTGATTCTCGTCGTGGCGTTGTTCCTCGGCGTCGACCCCAGCTCGGTGATGCCCCCGCAGGGCCAGTACGACAGCCAGGGCGTCGAGACGCCCGGCTTCGATCTGAGCCAATGCAAGACCGGCGAGGATGCCAACGAGATCGTGCAGTGCCGGGTGGTGGCGACGGGCAATTCGGTCGACGCGGTGTGGGAGCAGTTGCTGCCGGGCGAGTACGTGCGCCCGCACATGAAGTTGTTCAACGGATCGGTACAGACCGGCTGCGGTCCCGCCGACACCAGCGTCGGGCCGTTCTACTGCCCGCCCGACCAGACTGCATACTTCGACGTCGAGTTCTTCGACGTGCTCAAGAACCAGTTCGGTTCCAGCGGTGGCCCGTTGGCCCAGGAGTACGTCGTCGCTCACGAGTACGGACATCACGTGCAGAACCTGGCGGGTGTGCTGGGCCGCTCGCAGGGTCCTGGTGCTGCAGGCGCGACGGGCGCGGGGGTGCGCACCGAGTTGCAGGCCGACTGCTATGCCGGTGTGTGGGCGCACTTCGCGTCCATCACCAAGCAGGAGGGCACCGACGTGACGTTCCTGGAACCGTTGACCGACAAGGACATCGCCGACGCGCTGTCTGCGGCGGCGTCGGTTGGCGACGACCGCATCCAGAAGCAGGCCACCGGCCGGGTCAACCCCGAGGCGTGGACGCACGGTTCCGCGGCGCAGCGGCAGAAATGGTTCACCGAGGGCTACCGGACCGGCGACCCGAAGGCGTGCGACACCTTCGCGACCAACGATCTTGGGTAGGGCCCCCACGGCCGTCGACGCCGTCGCCGAGCGCTACCTCGCGACGTTGGCCGAGCTCGACCCCTGTGCGGCAACGGAAATGGGGATCGCCGGCTACGACGACGAGATCACCGACTACTCCCCCGACGGTGTCGCCGCGCGGGCCGACGCAGCGCGCAACGCGCTGCGTGAACTCGACGGCGTCGCTGGAGCCGACGCGGTCGACGAGGTGACGGTGGCCGCGATGCGCGAACGCCTCGGCATCCTGATCGAAATGAACGACGCCGGCCTCGACGTCGGTGAAATCAACGTGATCGCCTCACCGCTGCAGTCGATGCGGGACGTGTTCGATCTGATGCCGACGGAAACCGAGGACGACTGGGCAGTGGTCGCGCGCCGGCTGTCACGGGTACCTGACCGCGCGGCCGGATACGCCGACGCGTTGCGTGCCGCGATCGCGAGCGAGCATCCGCCGGCGGTGCGTCAGGTGGTGCGGGGCATCGATCAGGCCGCGAGCATTCAGCATCTGTTGGTGGAGATGGTGGCCGACGCCGCGCCGGGTAATCCCGCGCTGCACGACGAACTGCAACACCATGCCGCCGCCGCCGCCAACGCCTACCGGGAACTCGGCAGGGTCCTCGGAGACGAGATCGCGCCGCACGCTCGTGTGGAGGACGCGGTCGGCCGGGACCTTTACCGGTTGTGGTCCCGGTCCTTCCTCGGCTCCGAGGTCGACCTCGACGAGACCTACGAGTGGGGCCTGACCCAGCTGGAAAGCATTGTCGCAGAGCAGGAAAACCTCGCCCAGCAGCTCTATCCGGGCTCGTCGATCGCCGACGCACTGCGCCGCCTGGACGGCGAAGAGCGCTATCTCGTGCACGGCGTGGACGCGCTGCAGGCCTGGATGCAGGACCTGTCCGACCGTGCGGTCGAGTCGCTCGCCGACACGCACTTCGAGATCGCGGAGCCGCTGCGGCGGCTGGAATGTCGCATCGCGCCGACCCACACCGGTGGTATCTACTACACCGGTCCGTCGGAGGACCTCAGCAGACCGGGGCGAATGTGGTGGTCGGTCCCGCACGGGGTGGAGACGTTTCACACCTGGCAAGAGACGACGACCGTGTTCCACGAGGGGGTGCCCGGCCATCACCTGCAGATCGGCCGCGCCGTCGTGCTGGCCGACCAACTCAACCGTTGGCGCAGGCTGGGCTGCTGGGTGTCGGGGCACGGCGAGGGCTGGGCGCTGTACGCCGAACGGCTGATGGCCGAACTCGGCTGGCTCGACGATCCGGGCAATCGAATCGGAATGCTCGACGCACAACGGTTTCGGGCCGCTCGAGTGGTCATCGACATCGGCGTGCACTGCGGGATGACGGCGCCCGACGGCGGCGTGTGGGACGCCGAGCGGGCATGGGAGTTCCTGGTGTCGCACAGCGCGATGAACGCGGAGCACCTGCAGTTCGAACTCGACCGCTACCTCGGCTGGCCGGGCCAGGCGCCGTCGTATGCGATCGGGCAGCGGATCTGGCAGCAGCTACGCGACGAGATGCTGGGGCAGGGCGTGTCGCTGAAGGATTTCCACAGCCGCGCACTGGATCTCGGTGGGCTGCCGCTCGACGTGTTGCGGTCCGCGCTGTCGGCCGGTTTCGCCTCCAGCTGAGTCCCTTCTTTCGCCGGCCGAGAATCTCTACCGTTAGCGCATGGAATCCGTGACCGTCACACCGAACCTCACCATGCTCGTCGTCGACGGGTGGCAGGTCTACGTATGGCGGGACGGCGATTCGGTCACGCTGATCGACACCGGCGCACCGGGATCGGGCGCCGCCATCAGCGACGCAGTACCCGGTATCGACCGAATCGTGTTGACGCACGGGCACGTCGACCACACCGGCTCGGCGGCAGAGCTCCGCGAGTCGACCGGGGCCACGGTGATGGCGGGTGCCGGCGACGCCGCCGCGATCCGCGCCGGCGCCGCCGTTGCGCCACCGGTGTTCGAAGAGTGGGAGGTGCCGATCCACGAGCGCGTCGCGGCCGGACTGCCGGCTGCGGCGGACCCGGTGCCGGTGGACCGGGAGTTCCATGACGGCGATGTCCTCGATTTTGCTGGCGGCGCCGAGATCCTGTCCGTACCGGGGCACACCGAGGGCAGCATCGCGATCCACCTGCCGCGCCACGGCGTGCTCCTCACCGGCGACACCATCGCCAACGTGGGAACGGTGATGTTGGGCACCTTCAACCAAGACCGGGCACGTACGGTGGCATCGTTTCGGCGACTCGCCGCGCTCGACGTCGACACCGCGTGCTTCGGGCACGGCGAGCCGATCGTCTCGGATGCGGGCGCCCGCCTCCGCGAAGTGGCTGCCACACTGAGCGGGTGACCTGTCCGTCACCGAAGGGAGTCCGGCCATGCGCGTCGCCGTCGCAGGAGCGACCGGAAACATCGGCGCCCGCACCGCCGCCGCACTCGGACGAGACGGCCACGACGTCGTGCGGATCAGCCGCTCACTCGGCGTCGATCTGATGACCGGTGCGGGTCTGGACGACGCGCTCACCGACGTGGAGGCGGTCATCGACGCGATCAGCGCGCCACCCACAGATCGAGAGAAGACCACCGAGTACTTCGGGACCACCACGCGCAACCTGCTTGCCGCCGAGCACCGGGCGGGAGTGCGCCACCACGTCCTGCTGTCGATCGTGGGGATCCACGGCATCGAGGGCAACGCCCACTACGCGGGTAAACGCGAACAGGAGCGCCTCGTAGCCGAGGGACCGGTGCCCTGGACGGTGGTGCCCGCCACCCAATTCCACGATTTCGCGGCCATGGTCGTCGGTTGGACCGAACACGACGGAGCAGCCACCATCGCGCCGCTTCTCGTGCAGCCGATTGCGCCCGACGACATCGCCGAGGTCCTCGCCGAGGTGGCCACCGGCCAACCCCAGGGCCGGTACGTCGACGTCGCAGGACCCGAGCCGCAAGACCTCGTCGACATGGCCCGACGCACGTTCGAGGCCCGCGGCCGCCGGATCAAGCTCATCCCGACCTGGGACGGCGTTTTCGGCCTGTCGATGGCCGGAAACGTGTTGTTACCGCGCGAGAATGCCCGCATCGCTGCGACGACATTCGACGACTGGCTCGCCGCGGGCGCCGAGTAGACAGGAGCATCCGGAGTGACGGATAACGAATTACCTCTCGCGGGCAAGGTGGCCTACGTGACGGGCGCCGCCCGCGGCCAGGGCCGTTCGCACTGCGTCCGGTTGGCCCGGGCAGGCGCCGACATCGTCGCGATCGACGCGTGCGGTCCGGTCGCTGAGCACAACGGTTATCCGCCCGCGGCACCCGAGGACCTCGCCGAGACGGTGAGCCTCGTCGAGGGGGAAGGCCGCAAGATCGTCGCCGACCGCGTCGACGTCCGCGATGCGGCCGGACAGCAGCGGGTGGTGTCCGACGCGCTCGAGCAGTTCGGTCGCCTCGACATCGTGGTCGCCAACGCCGGCGTGATGAACTGGGGTCGGCTGTGGGAGATCTCGGCACAGCAGTGGCAGGAGGTCCTCGACATCAACCTGACCGGCGTCTGGAACACGATCAAGGCGGTGGTGCCACCGATGATCGAGGCCGGCAACGGCGGGTCGATCATCAACATCAGCTCGGCGGCGGGCATCAAGGCCGTCCCGGGCGCCGGCCACTACTGCGCCAGCAAGTTCGGCGTTGTGGCACTGACCAATTCGCTTGCCGTCGAACTGGGCGAGTTCGGCATCCGGGTCAATTCCGTTCATCCGTACGGCACCGACACGCCGATGGGCAACGACACGTCGATGTGGCAGACCTTCGCCGACCATCCGACCTACATCCACAGCTTCTCCCCCGGCGCGCTGCCGACCGAGTCGCTGGCCGACCCGGGCCTGATCTCCGACATTGTGGTCTGGCTGGCCAGCGACGCGTCGTCACTGGTGACGGCCGCCCAGATCCCCGCGGACAAGGGCTATCTCAAGATTTAAGCGCCCCGCGGCTCGCCACCGGCTCGGCTAGAGCCGGGACTGTTCCTTGATCGCCGTGTCGGTCGTGCGCAGCGGCCGGATCAGCGCATCTTGGGCGAAAGATGCGATCAGCTCGCCGGATTCGGTGTGCACCGTGCCGCGAACGTAGGACATGCCCGCCCCCACCTGAGTGCTCTCGTGGCTGTACAGCAGCCAACCGTCCCACCGGAACGGCTCGTGGAAGCTGACCGACACCGTCATCGGCGCGGTCGACACGGTCAGGTGCGACTGCGCCGTGCCGATCCCCTCGTGTGCCCGCATCGTCGTCGAAATGCCCAGGTGCCCGGTGAGATACGCGATGAGCGCCTTCGCTAGCTCGTCGCGGGTCGGGACCGGGTCATAGTGCACCCAGGCGTACAGCTCCGGCGGACCCACCTCGTCGGGGCTGTTGATGTCGACCACGTCGACCAGCCGGATCTGCCTGCCCGTCATGGCCATCCGGGCGTCGTGCGCCTCGGCGGGCGGCTTGACATCGGGGCGCGGCACCGCGTGGCGGATGACGTCGGCCGTGGGCACGTCGGTCAACACCGTCACCGTCACACACCGCTTGCCGTTCTGCTTGGCCGAGACGACAGCCGTTGCGGTCGACCGGCCCTCGTTGACGACGTCGATCTCCAGCTCCAGCGGACCGGCCCCGACCATCACCGCACGCGAGAAGACCGCATACACCGAGCGCACTGATTTGCCCGCGAAGCGTTTCGCCACCGCAACGATCACCTGGGCGAGCACCTGCGTGCCCTCCACCACCTGCCGGTCCTCCTCGCCGGCGGGACCCGTCTCGGCGATAAATCGGTTCTCCCCGTCCGGCTGCACATCGAACAGGTCGAGCAGCTCCTCGACGGTCCACGGCTTCTGCGCTGAGTCTGTCGTCATGACAGGGAACAGTAACCGAGCTTCTGCAAAAGCGGTAACGTCATTACCAGCGAATCACCAATGAGCGGGAAGGTGCCGACGATGGCGAAGCCGAGCGGACGTGCGGCGGCCGGAACCGCTCGTGCCGCGACACCGGACGACCCCGCCGACTCCGAGTCCCGGCCCAAGCGCTTCATGAAGTCCGCGCTGGCGATCCTCGGTGAAACCGGCCGCACGGATTTCACGGTGCTCGAGGTGGTCGAGCGCTCCAAGACGTCGCTGCGGTCGTTCTATCAGCACTTCTCCACCAAGGACGAGTTGCTGCTCGCACTGGTCGACAAGATCATGTCCGAGTCGACGCGCCGGTGGCGCGAGGACACCGCCGGGCTGCCGGCCACCACCGCACTTCGGGTCCTGGTCGACCGCATCTGCACACCGCCGGAGACGACGACACAGGACAAGGTCAACCGCGGCCTGACCAACTACAACGACCGGCTCGCCGAGACGTTGCCTCGCGAGTACGCCCGGGTGCTCTCGCCGGTGCACGAGCTGATCAAGGACATCATCAACCGCGGGATCGCCGAGGGTGTCTTCCGCGCGGACGTCAATGTCGAGGCCCGGGCGGCGCTGATCATGCAATCCGCGCTGGGTGCGATAAGGCTGCAGGTGCTCGGCGCCGAACTCAACGGCGTTCCGATCGGCGCCGACGACATCTACGACTACTGCCTCAGCGGGCTCACCGGCCCGGCCGACCCGGCCTGACCTGCGTCGCACCGATAGAAAAACCAGCTTCTCGGCGCCGCTGTTTTCGCTGGTCCGAAAGTGGTAATGTCATTACCACAATCAGCCAAGCAGACTTCCAGGAGGCGCAAATGGCCCGCCAGCTTCCCTACCCGGTGTTCGACGCCGACAACCACTTCTACGAGCCGAAAGAGGCGCTGACCAAGTTCCTTCCGGACCACCGCAAGCACGTCATCGACTACATCGAGGTCCGCGGCCGCACCAAGATCATGGTGCGCAACCAGGTCAGCGACTACATCCCGAACCCGACCTTCGAGGTGGTCGCCCGGCCCGGCGCGCAGGAGGAGTACTTCAAGCACGGCAGCGGCGGCAAGAGCTTCCGCGAGGTGATGGGCAAGCCGATGAAGGCGATTCCGGCGTTCCGTGAGCCCGCCGCACGACTCGAGGTGATGGACGGGCTCGGCCTGGACTATTCGTTGATGTTCCCGACGCTGGCCAGCCTCGTCGAGGAGCGGATGAAGGACGATCCCGAACTGATCCTCGACGTCATCCATGCGCTCAACGAGTGGATGTATGAGACCTGGCAGTTCAACTACGAGGACCGCATCTTCTCCACGCCCGTCATCAACCTCGGCATCGTCGACCGCGCGCTCGAGGAACTCGAGTGGTGTCTGGAGCGCGGCGCCAAGACCGTGCTCGTCCGGCCCGCGCCGGTACCCGGCTTGAAAGGCACCCGGTCCTTCGGCCTGCCGGAGTTCGACCCGTTCTGGCAGGCGTGCGTGGCGGCCGGCATCCCGGTGTCGATGCACGCCTCGGACTCCGGATACGCCGAGTACCTCAACGACTGGGAACCCGCCGACGAGTATCTGCCGTTCAAACCGACTGCATTCCGCATGGTCTCGATGGGCAAGCGCCCCATCGAGGATTCGATGGCCGCGTTGGTGTGCCACGGTGCGTTGACCCGCAACCCCGATCTGCGCGTGCTGTCGATCGAGAACGGCGCGGACTGGGTGCCCTACCTGTTCAAGCAGTTCGAGGGCGTGTACAAGAAGATGCCGCAGGAGTTCCCGGAGAACCCGATCGAGGCCTTCAAGCGCGGCGTGTACGTCGCGCCCTTCTGGGAGGACGACTTCAAGCAGATGGCCGATCTCCTCGGCGTCGACCGGGTGATCTTCGGGTCGGACTGGCCGCACCCCGAGGGATTGGCCGAGCCGACGCACCTCATCGACGACCTGCAGGGCCTCGACGCGGAGGGGCAGCGGAAGGTCATGGGCGGCAACATGATCGAGCTGTTCAAGGTTCCGAACGAGATCGTCCACAACCCCGACGTGCCTGCGCTCGTCATCCCCGCCTGACCTAGAGGCACACGTCGCGAACGTGCGTGTCGATCCGTCGGCACGCACGTTCACACCACCACGAAAGCGAGCCCGTGACCGACAGCGCGAACAATCCCGAGGTGCTGCTCTTCGCCTCGACGACACAGTCGTTCCTCGAAAAGGAGGTGCCGCTGAGTCGAATACGTGAACTGCACGACGCGGGCACCGCGTTCGACCCTGCCTGGTGGCGCCGAGCCGCCGAACTCGGCTGGACCAGCCTGCTCGTCCCCGAGGAGCTCGGCGGCGGCAGCGTGTCGGGCGGCGTTTCCGGTGGCGTCAGGGACCTGGCGCTGGTGGCCGAGATCGCCGGAAAGACCGTCGCACCCGGCCCGCTGCACCCGGTCAGCACCGTACTGGCCGGTCTAACCGAGGCGCCCGACAACCATCGAGACACCATCGAAGCGTTGATCGCCGGTGAGTTGGTGGCCACCTGGGCGGTCTACGAACCCGGTGGGTCGTGGTCGCCGCTGACGCCGTCGGTCACTGCGACCCCGACCGGCACCGGCTTCCGCATCGACGGTGTCAAGGACCGGGTCGAGGCGGGCGCTGAGAGCGGAATGTTCCTCGTCACAGCGCAATCCGAGGGTGCCGTGCGCCAGTTCCTGGTGCCAGCGGATGCGCCCGGGGTGCGGGTGGAACCGCAACGCTCGATCGACATGGTGAAGAGCTACGCGCGGGTGCAGTTCGACGGTGTCGAGGTCGGCGAGACCGCGGCCGTCGGGTCGGTCGAACAAACGCCGGCGCTGATCGAGCGGCAGAGCCAACTCGCGGTACTACTGCAATGCGCCGAGATCGTCGGCATCCTGGAGACGGTGCTGGCCTTCACGATCCAGTGGGGTTTCGACCGGCATTCGTTCGGCCGCCCGCTGGGTTCATATCAGGCGCTCAAGCACAAATTCGCCGACCTGAAGATCTGGTTCGAAGGCTGTCGCGCGACGACGAACGCCGCGGTTGCCGAGGTGGCATCGCGCTCCCCCGGCGCCGAGATGGCGGTCAGCGTCGCGAAATCCTATGTGGGCGAACACGCACCTGGGATGCTGCAGCTGTGCGTGCAGCTGCACGGCGGCATCGGGGTCACCTGGGAGCATGACCTGCACTTGTTCCTGCGACGAGCCACCCTGTACCGCTCGTTGTTCGGCACACCCGAGGACCACAACCTGCGCGTCTACTCGCTGACCACGGTGGAGCAAGCGTCATGACCGACACGACATCCGCCCCCGCCACCACGCAGGAGTCGGTCGAGGAGTTCGCCGCCCGCGCCGAGCGGTGGCTGGCCGAGAACATGCCACCGATCGACCCGAACGACCCACCCGAACACGACCGCGGCGAGGAAGAGCCCTGGCAGCGGGCCCGGGAACTTCAGAAGAGGCTGTGGGACGGCGGATTTGCCGGCATCTGCTTCCCGAAGGAGTACGGCGGTCTAGGTCTGCCGATCGCATACCAGAAGGCGTTCGACAACGTATCGCGCTGTTACGAGCTGCCGGTCATCCTCAACACCCCGACGTTCACGATCTGCGCGGCCACCATTCTCGACACCGGAAGCGAGGAGCAGAAACGCCGGCACATCTCCGCCGCGCTGCGCGGCGAGGAGGTGCTCGTGCAGCTGCTGTCCGAGCCCAGCGGCGGCTCCGACCTCGCGGGCGTGATCACCCGTGCGGACCGCAAGGGCGACAAGTGGGTCATCAACGGCGCAAAGACCTGGAGCACAAGCGCATTCGCGGCCGACTACGGGTTGATGCTGGCCCGCACCAACTGGGATGTGCCCAAGCACGAGGGCCTGACGATGTTCCTGGTGCCGATCAACAGCCCCGGCATCACGTTGCGCCGCATCAAGCAGGTCAACGGTTCGGTCGAGTTCTGCGAGGAGTTCTTCGACAACCTCGAACTCGGTGACGACGCCGTCGTCGGTGAGGTCGACGAGGGCTGGCACGTGGCGTCGCGCCAGCTGTATCACGAACGGCGCGCGGTGGGCGGCGGCTCGGAGTTCGCGAGCGGCGTTGGCGCCGAAGGTAAATCCGATGTGCCGATCGACTACGTCGCGCTGTTGGAGAAGACGGGACAGCCTGACAACGAGCGCCTGCGCGAGATGGCGGGGCGGGCGCTGGTGCATCGCGCGGTCCGCGAACAGTTGATCGACCACGTGTACCACGGCGTGCTCGACGGCTCGCTTCCTCCGGCGGCGGGTTCGATCATCCGCATCGCGCACGCCGACATCCACCATCTGGAGTTCGACACCGCGTTGGCCATCACCGGCAGCGCCGGCGTGGTCGACGTCGATGGTGACCTGATCCGCTACGGCGAGCGGTATCTGTCCCGCCAAGCCGCGGCGCTCGGCGGGGGGACCACCGAGATCGCGCGCAACATCATCGGTGAGCGGGTGTTGGGCTTTCCCCGCGAACCGGCCGCCGACCGCGGTGTGCCGTTCAAAGAGGTCCGGCGCAACCGGGGTTAGAACAGCGTGGGCTGCGGCAGCTCGGCCGGCGTTGTGGGTAGTGAGTCCGTGACCCGGAACGATCGGCGGTCTGGTGCCAGCCCGTACTTGGTGACGAGTGGTGTGACCCTGTCGCGCAACGCGTTTCGGTAGTCCGGCGGCAGGTACGCCCCGCGGCGGTAGAGCTCGCGATATTTCGGCACCAGTTCCGGGTGATCGCGGGCCAGCCAGCTCATGAACCAGCCGCGCGTGGAGCCGCGCAGATGCAGCCCGAACACCGTGACACCGGTGGCGCCGGCCGCCGCGATCTGGGCCAGCAATGCATCGAGATGCTCGACCGAGTCCGTCAGATACGGCAACACCGGCGCCACCATCACATGGCAATCCAGCCCGGCATCACGAATCGCGGTGATCAAGCCGAGCCGCGCCTGCGGTGCCGGCGTACCGGGCTCGACCTGCTTGTGCAGTTCGGGGTCACCCACCGCGAGCGAGACCGCCACGCTGACGTCCACCGCCCGCGCGGCCTCGCTGAGCAGCGGCAGATCGCGTCGAAGCAAGGTGCCCTTCGTGAGGATGGAAAACGGCGTGCCGGAATCGGTCAGCGCCGAGATGATGCCCGGCATCAGCGCGTAGCGGCCTTCAGCCCGCTGGTACGGATCGGTGTTGGTGCCGAGCGCCACGGTCTCGCGTTGCCATGACTTGCGCGACAGTTCGCGGCGCAGCACTTCGGCGACGTTGGTCTTGACCACGACCTGGGTGTCGAAGTCGCTGCCGCAGTCGAGGTCGAGGTACTCATGGGTCGGGCGCGCGAAGCAGTAGCGGCAAGCGTGCGAGCAACCGCGATAGCCGTTGACGGTGAAATTGAACGGAAGGGCCGATGCGGTGGGCACCTTGTTCAGCGCCGACTTGCACAGCACTTCGTGGAAGGTGATGCCGTCGAACTGCGGCGTCCGCACGCTGCGCACGAAACCGATACGCTGCAGGCCGGGCAGCGCGCCATCGTCGACGCCGACGCCCTGACCATCCCACCGCATACATTCGATTCGAACTCATGTTCGATGGGATGTCAAGGCCGAGGTCGCTACGGCGTTTCCCTCTTCACCATATCGCGCAAGGGGGGCCTTGCGGCAAGGCCGGGGTGATGGCTCAAAATCGCTGGCCTGAGCGGAAATCCACGACCGGTGGTGAGCTGAAGAAAGTGGGGCGGCGTGCCGATCGATGGCTACGACGACGAATTGCGGTCCGAACAGCGATACGTGACCGATTTGTATGCGCGCCTCGACGCCGAGCGCACGCGAGTGCAGGAACGCTACAGCGCGGCGTTGCGCGGTGACGGCGGATCTCTCGTCGACCGGGACGCCGAGGTGCGCGCGGTGGCCAAGCGGATGAACCGCCTCAACGTGGCCGATCACGGGCTGTGCTTCGGCCGGTTGGACAGTGTCGCAGGTGAACGCCTCTACATCGGCCGGATCGGGTTGTTCGACGAGACCGACGAGTACGAACCGCTGCTACTCGACTGGCGGGCCCCGGCTGCTCGCGCCTTCTACGTCGCGACCGCCGCCAACCCGGAGGGCATGCGTCGGCGCCGCCAGTTTCACTCGCTCGGGCGGCGCATCACCGGCTTCACCGACGAAGTCCTGGGCAGACCCGCCGGCGGCGAGCGGGGCGACGCGGCGCTGCTGGCGGCGGTCAACGCGCCGCGCGGCGACGGGATGCGCGACATCGTTGCCACGATCCAGGCCGAGCAGGACGAGATCATCCGACTCGACCACCCGGGCGTGCTGGTGATCGAAGGTGGACCCGGCACCGGTAAGACCGTCGTCGCCCTGCACCGGGTCGCGTACCTGCTCTACACGCAGCGGGAGCGGATGGAACGTCACGGCGTGCTGGTGATCGGCCCGAACCCGGCGTTCCTGCGCCACGTCGGCCGGGTGCTGCCGTCGTTGGGCGAGACCAACGTCGTCTTCATGACGACCGGTGACCTCGTTCCGGGTCTGCGGGTCACTGCCGAGGACGGCCCGGACGCGGTACGGGCGAAGGGCTCGTTGAAGATGCTCGACGTGCTGGCGGCGGCGATCGCCGACCGGCAACGCGTCCCCGAGCGGCCGCTGCCCATCAAGCTGGCCGACGTCACCGTGCGCATCGATGCCGAGACCGCCGAGTGGGCCATTCAGGAGGCCCGGGAGAGCGGTCTGCCGCACAACGACGCGCGGGCGGTGTTCATCGACGTCATCACGTGGGTGCTGACCGAGCGCGCGATCGCCCGGATCGGCAAGGGCTGGCTGACGCGCGACGACAAGCAGGCATGGGAGCATCTGCGGGCCGAACTGCTCGACGAGCTCGGTGAGCACGACGAGTTCGCTGCAGCGCTTGACGGGCTCTGGCCCGAGCTGACGCCGCAGACACTGTTGGCCGAGCTATACCAATCCCGCGAAAGACTCACTGCCGCAGGCGCGGACCACTCGCTGTGGCGTGCGCAGGGCGACGCCTGGACAGTGTCGGATGTACCGCTGCTCGACGAACTGGTCGACATGCTCGGCGGTATCAAGCCCGATGTCGCCGCCGAAAAGGAACGGCAGGAGGAGGCCGCCTACGCCGCCGGGGTGCTGGACCTGATGGTCGCTCGCGAGGATCTGATGGACGACGAGGATCATCTCATCGCCTCTGACCTGCTCGAGGCCGAGGATCTCGCCGACCGCTTCGCCGAACGCGATACCCGCGACCTTGCCGAACGGGCTGCCGCCGACCGCGATTGGACGTATCGGCACGTCGTCGTCGACGAAGCACAGGAATTGTCCGAGATGGAGTGGCGGGTGCTGATGCGTCGCTGCCCGAGCAAGTCGTTCACCGTGGTCGGCGATCTTGCGCAACGCCGATCCGCGGCCGGCGCGACGTCATGGGCCGCGATGCTCGATCCGTATGTGGGCGGTCGCTGGGTCTACCGGCCGCTGTCGGTGAACTACCGCACGCCGGCTGAGATCATGGCCGTCGCCGCCGGCCTGCTGGCCGAGTTCGCTCCGGAGGTGCAGCCGCCCGAATCGGTTCGCGCCAGCGGGGTCCGGCCGTGGTCACGGCACGTGAGCGAGGACGAATTGCCCTGCGGCATCGAGGATTTCGTCCGCGAGGAGGCCGGCCGCGAGGGCACCTGCGTCGTGATCGGACCACCGGGCGTGCCGGGAACGGTGTCACCGGCCGAGACGAAAGGGCTGGAGTTCGACGCGGTTCTGGTCGTGGCGCCGGGCCGGATCCTGGCCGACGGTCCCGGCGGCACCGCCGACCTCTACGTCGCTCTGACCCGCACCACCCAACGACTCGGTGTGCTGCATTGCGAACCGTTGCCGCGGGCGCTGCGTGGACTGTCCCAGGTGGAAGCCGTGGCGGACTGACCGACCGTCAGAGGGGCAGCGAGAAATTCACCACTGGCTCAGTTGGCATTGCACGGTGTAGGGGCCGTCCTGTTGCACGGCGACCTGACCGTCGATCGTGATCTCGCAGTGCGGGTTCGGCGGGGCCGTCATCGCGTGCACGCCGGTGCTCGCGGTCAGGATCGCCCACTGCGGGTCCTCGAGCGTGGTCTCGAACACCCAGGGCACGCCCGGCGCCAGGTTCACCGTCTCCTTTTTCAGGTAGGCGTACGCGTCGGCGTTGTAGGCCTCCTTGCTCGGAGGCTGCGCCGTCAAGTAGTTGAGCTGGAAGTCTGCGGCGCCCGTCGACGTCAATGTGTACTTGACCAGATGACCGGCCGACTGAGCGTCCGCCGTCGCATGGCTGACCGCGACTGACGCCGCTGCGACCATGAAGGCCGCCCCGACCTTGGCTGTAGCTGTTCGCATGACCGTCACATCGCCGGACGGTACCAAATCGTTACAGCGCTGGCAGCCACCCTCTTGCGCGAACGCCCTCTTGCGCGAACGTGCGCGTCTGCCCACGACACGCCGCTCATTGTCGACGGTTTGCGCACGCTCGCGACGGGCGAATGGCACAGTTCACCCGTGGATAACCCAACCGAGAGCCGCGTGCTCGCCGACACCGGCGGGCTCGTCGTCACCGATGACGGCCGACGGGTGCTCCTCGTGGACCGAGGCACCGGACCCCTGACGGTGCTGGCATTCGTTCTCGGCGTTGTGACACTCGTCGTGGCGGGTTTCGGTGTCGTCGCCGTGCTCTCAGGCGTTCCATCTCGCGCGTTGGGCGCCGTGTTCGTGGCGGTCGGGGTTGCGCTTGCGGTCGTGACGTTCGTCATTGTGCGCAAGTTCCGCCGCATGCGGAGTCGACCGCTGAACGAGTGCCGGCCGGCAGCGGTACTCGACCGCAAGCTCGGACTGTTCAGCTACCGCGGCGGCGCGTTGGTGCAACTCGATCAGGTGCGGTTCGCCCGAAAATTTCAAATCGGTTCCAGCTCACCGAAACTCGTAGCGGTGACTCCGGGTGGGACGAAGGTGCTCAAGCGCGGCAATCCGTTCGACGGCGGGGTGGGCCACGTGGACGAGCTGCTGAATTCGGTTGCCCGCGGCACTGCGTGAATAGTCCAGGAGATAACCATGCCACGACTCGATCCTGTTCCGCGCGCTGAGGTCAGCGACGAATTCACGCTGAACATGTACGAATTCATGTTCGGCGACCGTGATCCGGTCGCCGAACCCGGCGCCATCGGCGGGACGACCGGGGACTGGTGGACCGTGTTCGCCCAGTCCCCTGCGGCGTTGCGGCACGCGGTGCGAGGCTTTCGGCTCTACCGCCAGGAGGTCACCATCCGGCCGGACCACCGTGAGCTGGGCCAGATTCGGGCCGGCTGGGTGGTCGGAAGCCAGTTCGTCTTCTCCCAGCACTGCAAGGCAAGTCGGTCGGCGGGGCTGTCGGAGGAGAAGATCGCGGCGATCCCGTCCTGGCAGACCGCCGACTGCTTCGACCACACCGAACGCCTACTGCTCGCCTACGCCGACTGCCTTGCTGGTCAACAGGGCCGAGTGCCCGAGCGGCTGTTCGAACAGCTGCGGGAGGTCTTCAGTGATCGGGAGATCCTCGAATTCACCTACACCACAACGATGTACGTAATGCACGCGATCATGTCGCGGGCCCTGAGGCTGGAGTTCGACGACCGCGACGACCCGGTCGTTGAAGTGAAGGCCGCCGACGGCAGCGACACACTCGACATCGGCGCCGCCACATCGGGCGACGAGTGACCATGCGCGAGAACGCACGCTCGTGACTTCGTGAGCGTGCGCAAGATGTCGAAAATCAGCGGCGCGTCGTGTGCAAACACGCACGCTCGCGGATGATCTCGCGGTTGATCTCGCGCGGGTGATCAGGCGCGGTTGAGGCGTGAAAGCACCTCGGCCAACACGCCGTCGACCGGGATGTCCGTCTGTTCACCCGTCGCCAGGTTCTTCACACCGATGGTGCCCGCCTCGATGTCGCGGTCACCGGCCACCAGCGCAAGCGCTGCACCCGACCGGTCCGCGGCGCGCATCGCACCCTTGATGCCCCGATCGCCGTAAGCGAGGTCGACCCGCACGCCCGCCGCACGCAGCCGCGCAGCCAACACCGCCAGCCTCACCTTGGCCTGCTCCCCCAGTGGAACACCGAATACGTCGGCCCGCGCCGTCCCGCCGACGCTCTTGCCCTCCGTCTTCAGCGCCAACAAGGTGCGATCGACGCCTAGTCCAAACCCGATGCCGGACAGGTCTTTTCCGCCGAGCTGCGCCATCAGCCCGTCGTAGCGCCCGCCGCCGCCGATGCCCGACTGCGCGCCCAGGCCGTCGTGCACGAACTCGAACGTGGTCTTGGTGTAGTAGTCCAACCCGCGCACCATGCGCGGATTGATGACGTACGGCACCTCCAGCGCGTCGAGATGCGCCAGCACACTGTCGAAGTGCTGCTTGGCGACATCGGACAGGTGATCCAGCATCACGGGCGCGTCGGCGGTCATCGCGCGCACCGCAGGTCGCTTGTCGTCGAGTACCCGCAGCGGGTTGATCTCCGCGCGCTGTCGTGTCTCCTCGTCGAGGTCGAGCTTGAATAGAAACTCCTGCAACAACTCCCGGTACTGCGGGCGGCAGGTGTCGTCGCCCAGCGACGTGATCTCGAGACGGAAGCCGTCGAGCCCCAGCGAGCGGAAACCGGCATCGGCGATCGCGATGACCTCGGCGTCGAGGGCGGGGTCGTCGACACCGATGGCCTCCACACCCACCTGCTGTAGCTGGCGATAACGACCGGCCTGAGGACGTTCGTACCGGAAGAACGGCCCGGCGTAGCACAGCTTGACCGGCAGCGGGCCACGGTCGAGGCCGTGTTCGATGACGGCGCGAATCACGCCCGCGGTGCCCTCGGGTCGCAGGGTCACCGACCGGCCACCGCGGTCGGCGAAGGTGTACATCTCCTTCGATACCACATCGGTGGACTCGCCGACCCCACGTGCGAACAGCGCGGTGTCCTCGAAGATGGGCAGTTCGATGTCGCCGTAACCGGCCCGCCGCGCCGTGTCGAGCAGACCGTCGCGGACGCCGACGAACTGTGCCGAGTCGGGCGGCAGGTAGTCCGGGACGCCCTTGGGCGCCTGAAAATCACTCACTGGAGCTCACTAGGTCAGGCCTTCGAGGAACGGGTTGGTGCGGCGTTCGACGCCGATCGTGGTTTTGGGACCGTGTCCCGGTAGTACCACGGTGTCGTCGTCGAGCACCAACAGTTTGTTGACGATCGAGCCGAGCAGGTCCCGGCCGCTGCCGCCGGGCAGGTCCGTACGGCCCACCGACTGCCGGAACAGGGTATCGCCCGTGAACGCCACCGAGCCGGGTCCCGCCTCGATGGCCGAGTCGACGCGGAACACCACCGATCCCCGGGTGTGGCCGGGCGTGTGGTCGACGGTGACCGTGACGCCGCCCAACTCGACTTTGTCGCCGTCCCGGTCGAGTTCGACGACCTGCTTCGGCTCCCGGAAGAGCGCCCCGAATGCGGAGCTAGCCAGCCCCCCGATGAAGCCCCGCCCGAAGTCCTTGATCGGGTCGGTCAGCATGAAGCGGTCCTCGGGATGGATGTAGGCGGGGCAGCCGTAGGTGTCAGCCACCTTCTGGGCCGACCAGATGTGGTCGATGTGCCCGTGTGTCAGAAGGACCGCCGCGGGTGTCAGGTGGTTCTCATCCAGGATCCGGCGCAACGTCCCCATCGCCCGCTGACCGGGGTCGACGACGATGGCGTCGGTCCCGGTCCGTGGGGCAAGCACGTAGCAGTTGCACGCCAGCATGCCGGCCGGAAACCCGGTGATGAACACGACCACCAGTTTCCCATCCCCGGTGACGTGGGCGGCAGCGCCACACTCAGCAACGCCTGGCACACTCGTTTCCGACCGATCGACAACGAGGAGGACACCGGCGGTGCCGACCAACGAACAGCGGCGGGCGACAGCGAAGCGCAAACTCGAGCGGCAGATGGAACGCCGCGCCGAGAAGGCACGTAAGCGGCGCCTGTACACGATCATCGGCTCGGTGGCGGGCGCGATCGTCGTGATCGCCGCGGTCGTCGCGACCGTCGTCATCACCAACAAGGATTCGGGCAGCCAGAATGCGGCAGCCTCCACCGAAACCTCCACCAGCCCCTCGCCGTCGGCAGATGGCGGCCTGCCCGAGTTCGTAGCACCGGCCGGCCTCGGCGAGAACTGCCAGTACCCGGCGTCGGCGGAGAAGGCCAGCAAGAAGGTCAACCCGCCGCGCACCGGCAAGGTTCCCACCGAACCCGCCGAGATCAGCGTCAGCATGTCCACCGACCAGGGCAACATCGGCCTGATACTCGACAACGCCAAGGCGCCGTGCACGGTCAACAGCTTTGCCAGCCTCGCCCAGCAGGGCTACTTCGACGACACCACCTGCCACCGGCTGACCACCGCCGAACAGCTCAAGGTGCTGCAGTGCGGCGACCCGACCGGCGAGGGCACCGGCGGCCCGGGTTACTCGTTCGCCAACGAGTATCCGACCAACCAGTACCAACCCGACGATCCCAAGCTGACCGAGCCGGTGACCTATCCGCGCGGCACCGTCGCCATGGCCAACGCCGGCGCCGACACCAACGGCAGCCAGTTCTTCCTCGTCTACGGGGACTCGAAGCTGCCGCCGAACTACACCGTGTTCGGCAAGATCGACGAAACCGGCCTGGCCACGCTGGACAAGATCGCCAAGGCCGGCGTTGCCGGTGGCGGTCAGGACGGTGCACCGGCCACGCCGGTCAAGGTGAAGTCGATCCTGCTGGACTGATGTCGTGACGACACCGCCGAGCGGCGGATTTCCGCCCCAGCCACCGCCGTACGGCTATCCGCCGCAGTACTACGGTTATCCGCCGCCTAAGCAGACCAACGCGCTGGCCATCGTGGCTCTGGTGTGCGCGTTCGTCTTTGCGCCACTGGGCATCCTGTTCGGCCACCTTTCGCTGTCGCAGATCAAGAAGACCGGCGAGGAGGGCCGCGGCCTGGCGATCGCCGGTCTGGTCATCGGATACCTGGTGACCGTGGTGACGGTGCTGGTCATCGTCGCCAGCGTCGTCTTCATCGCGACGGTGGCGCGCGAACTCGAGTCGCTCGACGGCACGGACTCGAGCTACCCGGACATCACGGCGACACCGGGCCAGCAAACCGACGAGCTTCCCGAATTCAAGCCGCCTGCGACCCTCGGCTCGAACTGCCAGTACCCGCCGACCTCCGAACCGGCCAGCAAGCCGGCCAAGCCGCCGCGAACCGGCCCGGTGCCGACCGACCCCGAGTTCGTCAGCGCCAGCATGACCACCAACAGGGGCAACATCGGCCTGCAGCTCGACAACGCCAAGGCCCCGTGCACGGTCAACAACTTCGCCAGCCTGGCCCAGCAGGGCTTTTTCGACGACACGCCGTGCCACCGCCTGACGACGAGCGAGGCCCTCGGCGTGCTTCAGTGCGGCGACCCGAGCGGCACCGGCACCGGTGGGCCGGGCTACCAGTTTCCGAACGAATATCCGACCAATCAGTTCCGGTTGAGCGATCCGGCGATGAGGACGCCGATCCGCTATCCGCGCGGAACGCTGGCGATGGCCAACGCGGGCGTCGGCACCAACGGCAGCCAGTTCTTCCTCGTCTACCAGGACTCGCTGCTGCCGCCGACGTACACGGCGTTCGGCACGATCGACGCGACCGGTCTGGCCACGGTGGACGCGATCGCCGAGGAGGGCGTCGCCGACGGCAGCGAAGACGGCGAGCCGGCCGCCGACGTGTCCATCGAATCAATCCGACTCGACTGACCCTCCGACTGTCGGCTACTCGCTCGGCGCGGTCTCGATGTAGAACTCGACGTCGTCACCCTCGACTTTGGTCACCCGCATGTTCGCGGTGTACTCCTTGCCCTCCGGTCCGGTGAACGTGCACTCGAACTTCGTGCCCTCCTCGGCCTCGACGCCGTCGGGGCACTTCACGTCGGTCGGCTTGAAGCCGGTCTGTTCCGAGACGAGGTCGACGACCGATTTGGCGGCCCCTTCCGGCTTGATCGTGGAACTGCAACCGACGACCACGACGCCGAGCAAAACGAGAACGACGACCAGGGCGGGACGCATCGTCGCAGTATCGCAGACCCGGCAAAAATTGACGTGTGTCATTTCAATTTGCCGGCGAGCACCGATCGCGGCTCACGCCGCTGCTGTCACGCCGCTTCTGCCCCATCGCGGCTCACGCCGCTACTGTCACGCCGCGGAAGTGACCCGGTAGACGTCGTACACGCCTTCCACATTGCGCACCACGTTGAGCACATGGCCGAGATGCTTGGGGTCGCCCATCTCGAAGGTGAACCTGCTGATCGCCACCCGATCGTTGGACGTCGTCACCGACGCGCTCAGAATGTTGACCTTCTCGTCGGCCAGCACCCGCGTCACATCGGACAGCAACCGGTGCCGGTCCAGCGCCTCGACCTGGATCGCGACCAAGAACACCGACGACGGCGACGGCGCCCACTTCACCTCGATGATGCGCTCCGATTGCTCCTGCAGCGACCCGGCATTCGTGCAGTCGGTGCGGTGCACGCTGACGCCGCCGCCGCGCGTGACGAAACCCATGATGTTGTCGCCGGGCACCGGTGTGCAGCACTTGGCCAGTTTGGTCAGGACACCCGGGGCGCCGGGAACGGCCACCCCGACATCGTCACTGGTGCGGTGGCGCACCGGCATCGTCGCAGGGGTGGAGCGCTCGGCGAGTTCATCAGAGGCTTCCTCGTCGCCGCCGACCTGGGCGACCAACCGCTGCACCACATGCCGCGCCGAGACATGTCCCTCGCCCACCGCGGTGTAGAGCGCGGAGACGTCCACATACCGCAGTTCGCGGGCCAGCGCGCCCATCGATTCGGCGTTCATCAACCGCTGCAACGGAAGTCCGCCACGGCGGACCTCGCGGGCAATCGCGTCCTTACCCGCCTCGAGCGCCTCCTCCCGGCGCTCCTTGGCGAACCACTGCCGGATCTTCGCCTTCGCGCGTGGCGACACCACGAAGGTCTGCCAGTCGCGCGACGGGCCGGCATTGAGTGCCTTGGACGTGAAAACCTCGACCACTTCCCCGTTTTCGAGCTTTCGCTCGAGTGCGACGAGGCGGCCGTTGACCCGTGCGCCGATGCATCGATGACCGACCTCGGTGTGCACCGCATAGGCGAAGTCGACAGGGGTCGACCCGGTCGGCAGCGTGATGACGTCGCCCTTCGGGGTGAACACGAAAATCTCCTGCACCGCAAGGTCGTAGCGCAGCGACTCCAGGAATTCGCCGGGGTCGGCGGCCTCACGCTGCCAGTCGAGAAGCTGTCGCATCCACGCCATGTCGTCGATCTCGGCCGACGAGTGCTGGTTCGGAACGCCGTTGCGGCCCTTGGTTTCCTTGTAACGCCAGTGCGCGGCGATGCCCAGTTCGGCGGTCTTGTGCATATCGTGCGTGCGGATCTGCACTTCCAGCGGTTTGCCCTCGGGCCCGACGACGGTGGTGTGCAACGACTGATAGACGCCGTAGCGCGGCTGCGCGATGTAGTCCTTGAACCGCCCGGCCATCGGCTGCCACAGCGAATGGACGACGCCGAGAGCCGCGTAACAATCCCGGATCTCGTCGCAGAGGATGCGCACGCCGACCAGGTCGTGGATGTCGTCGAAGTCCCGGCCCTTGACGATCATCTTCTGATAGATCGACCAGTAGTGCTTGGGCCTTCCTTCCACGACCGCATCGATCTTCGACGCGCCCAGCGTCGCGTTGATCTCGGCGCGCACCTTGGCGAGATAGGTGTCGCGCGAGGGCGCCCGGTCGGCGACCAGCCGCACGATCTCCTCGTACTTCTTCGGATGCAGGATCGCAAACGCCAGGTCTTCGAGCTCCCACTTGACCGTTGCCATGCCCAGCCGATGCGCAAGCGGAGCAATCACTTCCAGCGTTTCGCGCGCCTTGCGAGCCTGCTTCTCGGGTGGCAGGAACCGCATGGTGCGCATGTTGTGCAGCCGGTCGGCCACCTTGATCACCAGCACGCGGGCGTCGCGCGCCATCGCGATGATCATCTTGCGGATGGTTTCGCCCTCGGCGGCGGTGCCCAGCGCCACCTTGTCCAGCTTGGTGACGCCGTCGACCAAATGACCGACCTCGGTGCCGAACTCCTCGGTCAGCGCTTCCAGCGTGTACCCGGTGTCCTCGACCGTGTCGTGCAACAGCGCCGCGATCAGCGTGGTGGTGTCCATACCGAGCTCGGCCAGGATGTTCGCCACCGCCAACGGGTGGGTGATGTACGGATCGCCCGAGCGGCGCAATTGATCGGCGTGGCGCTGTTCGGCGACCTCGTAGGCCCGCTGCAACAACTGCAGATTCGCCTTGGGGTAGATCTCTTTGTGGACCGCGACCAGCGGCTCGAGAACCGGGTTGATCGCGCTGCGCTGCGACGTCATCCGGCGCGCCAGCCGGGCGCGCACGCGCCGCGACGCGCTCGCCGAGGCTTTCGGCGTCTCCGGAGTCTGCGGCTCGGCCTGCGGTGCCGGCGGCGGCGACTGCACGGCCTGGCCCGTGCCGGGTTCATCAGCCATGGTCACCTCCTCCAGCGTTGCGGCCCGACTTCGAGGATATCCCTCAGACTCGGTGCAACGACGTGACCGGCAGCGGCTCGAGCAGCCGGCGACCGTTGAGGGCGGTCAGTTCGAGTAGTACCGCTGCACCGGTCACCGTCGCGCCGGCGTGCTGCAGCAATTTGACCGCTGCGGCCGCTGTTCCGCCGGTGGCCAGCACATCGTCGATGATCAGCACGTTGCGGCCGCCGATGTCGATACCGTCGGCGGGGATCTCCAGCGTCGCGGTGCCGTATTCGAGCGAATAGGTCTCGCTGTGCACCGGCGGCGGCAGCTTGCCGCCCTTGCGGATCGCCAACACGCCCGTCCCCAGCCGCAGCGCGACCGCCGCACCGAGCAAGAAGCCGCGCGCGTCGATGCCCGCCACCAGGTCGGCGCCGCCGGCAGCTTCGGCGAGCGCATCGGTGACCGCGGCCAGCCCGTGGCCGTCGGCCAACAGCGGAGTGAGGTCCTTGAACGCGACGCCCGGTTCGGGGAAGTCGGCCACCTCTCGCATCCGCGCCGCGATCAGCGTCGAGATGTCTCCCGCCGACGACCGAGCGGGTCCATCGCTCACTGCTCGAGCACCCAACGGTCCATGTTCCATCCCGCACCCCACCGGGTCGGGTTGCTACTGACCCCGAACATCTTCTTCGACGTCAGAACGGTGCGCTGCTGTCGGTACAGCGGCAGTGTCGGCATATCGGCCCACAGCACCGGACCGCCCTCGCCGAGCAGCCGGGCCAGCTCCTTGGGGTCGTTGGTGATGGCCATCGTCGCGATGATGCGGTCGATCTGCGGGTTGGAGTACCGCGGCAGGTTGTTGCCGTTGCCGGTGTGGAACTGGTACGCATCCACCGCCGACGACCCGCTCGACCCGCTGCCAGCCGCACCGCCGGTGCTGGCGAGGAGCACATCGATCTCGTTGTTGCGCAACGACAATGGACCCACGGTGTTGCTCGCGACATCCTCCACGGTGATACCAGCCGGCGCGCATGCCTTGGCAATCGCCCCGACAGTGGCGGCCAGCCGCGCGTTGGGGCTGTGGTAGCCGATGCGCACCGTCAGCGGCCGCGCGTTGAGCGCAGCCCGTGCCGCCTCAGGGTTGGCGGCAACGAACTGCCCCGGTGCCGGCCCGCCTTCAGCCGCGCTGTACGCGTCCTCCGCGGCGGGGTTGAGACGCGAGTTGGCGATGGGCACCTCGGCGTTGCGGGCGATCTCGTCGCGCGGCGTGCACAGGGCCAGCGCCCGGCGCGCCGGCGGAGCGGCCATCAGCCCCCGCGGTGCGAAGATGAGCTGTTCGATGCCGGCCGACGGGGAGTCGGTGCGCACGTAGTCGTCGGGCATGTTCAGCGTGCCCGACGAACCGGTGGCGATGTCGACGACGTCGTAAGCGCCCTGGTTGACCTTTTCCTGGATGTCGGCCCCGCGCGGCCACACCGTCACCGTTTCGGTCACGGGTTCGGCGCCCCACCACTTGTCGTTGGCGACCAACACGACCGCGCCGTCCTCGGTCACCGCGTCCAGCTTGTAGGGCCCCGACGACGGGAACTTCTTCAGGTCGAGGTCGGGTTTGAGGGTCCACCCGGTGTTCCAGACCTGGGCGATGCGCTCCACCGCCGGACCGTCGTTCTGCAGGATGGCCTTCGTGACGCCACCGTCGCCGAGCCCGAGCTGATCGGCGATGACGTGCGACGGCATCATCGACGTCGCGGAGAACAGCTGGCCGAAGTCGACGAACCCGCGATCCGGCGCGAACGACACCCGCGCCTTCTTCTGTCCCGGCGTGCAATCCACTGACGCGATGTCGCTGTAACCGGCGCGGCTGGCGGCGTCGAAGGTTGCGAACCGGCCGGACTGCGACGCCCACGCCAGCACCAGATCGTCGCAGGTGATCGGCTTGCCGTCGGAGTACACCGCGTTGGCGTTGATCTCGTAGTCGAGCACCAGGGGTTGCCTGCCGACCACGGAAATGGTTCCGAAGTCGTGATCGCCGACGATCTGGCCGTCAGGTCCGTGGTAGTTGAATCCGGTCAGCACCCGCGCGAACGCCTGGGGGCCGCCGGAGGCGGCACCGGCGACGGTGTTGGTGTTGTAGGTGATCAGCGAGCCGTCGACGGCATAGTCGACGCTGTCGGCGGGGCTGGATGTACATGCCGACGCCAGCGCCGCGGCCAGCATCAGAACTGACGCCAGCACGCCGCAGCGCCGCGCCGGGCCCAGCCTTTTGCCGACGGTCATCTCTCCTACCGCCGCCGGGCGTCGCGCTTACCCGACGGTCGCCCGGTCCGGCTGCCGGTCGGGCGCACCGGTCGCGCACCCGGCGCCGGTTTGTCCGGCGGCGGCGTCGTGTCGGCCCGTGGGCCGGTGGTGGCGGCGACGGTCTCCGGTTCCTCGGCGGTGCCGGTTGCTTCCTCTGCTTGCGAGGCTCGCGCCGTCGCGCCCTTGCGGCGGTTCATCACCCGGCGGGTGTGGTTGCGCACCAGTTCGGTCCGCTCCCGCAACGTCACCAGCAGCGGGGTGGCGAAGTAGATCGACGAGTAGGTCCCGACGATGACGCCGACCAACTGCACCAGTGCCAGGTCCATCAGCGTGCCCACGCCCAACAGCCACACCGCCACGACCATCAGCGCCACGATCGGCAACACCGAGATGAGGCTGGTGTTGATCGAGCGCATGAAGGTCTGGTTGACGGCGAGGTTTGCGTGTTCGGCGAACGTGCGCCGCGTCGTGTGTTCGAAGCCCTGAGTGTTCTCCTCGACCTTGTCGAACACGATGACGGTGTCGTACAGCGAAAAGCCGAGGATGGTGAGCAGGCCGATCACGGTCGCCGGGGTCACCTCGAAGCCGACGAGTGAGTACACCCCTGCCGTCACCACGAGGTCGAACACCAGGGTGGCCAGTGCCGCCACCGCCATGTAGCGCTCATAGCGCACGGTGATGTAGATGGCCGCCAGGACCAGGAACACCACCAAGGCGATCAAAGCCTTCTGGGTGATCTGGCCGCCCCAGGTTTCCGACACCGCCGAATCGCTGATCGCCTGCTTGCTCGGCTGGCCGTCGGCACCCTTGGGCTTGAAAGCCTCGAACAGCGCGGTGCGCAGTTCCTCGGTCTCGGGGTTGGTCAGGTGCTCGGACCGGATCTGCACGGTGGCCGATCCGCCGCTGCCGACGACCACCACCGACTCCGGGCTCTTGCCGAGTGTCTTGCTGAACACGTCCTCGACCTGTTGGGTCGTCACGGTGCCCGTCGCTGTCGCCGTCGGCATCGACACCTTGGTGCCGCCTTCGAAGTCGATGCCGAAGGTGAAGCCGCGCAACAGCATGCTGGCCAGGCAGATCGCGACGATGACACCGCTGACCGTGTACCACAGCTTGCGTTTGCCGATGACCTCGAACGCACCGGTGCCGGTGTAGAGCCGGACGAAGAACCCGTGCCGCGGCGTTGCGGCCGCGAGGTCGGGCGCCTCCACCGCGCTGCTCTGCTGTTCGTCCGCTGACTGCTTGGCCGCCATGTGTTTAATCCCGTCCCGTCGCATGCGCGGCTGCCCGCCGCTCCCTGGCGATCTGCTGCACCGCACCGAGTCCGTTCAGTGAAGGCTTGGCCAGGGTCGGCGACTTCGACGCCATGTACACCAGCGGCCACGTCACCAGGAAGACCACCACCACGTCGAGAACGGTGGTCAGGCCCAAGGTGAACGCGAAGCCCTTGACCTGGCCCACGGCGAGGATGTACAGCACCACCGCGGCAAGCAGTGTCACCGCGTTGCCGGAGACGATCGTCTTACGCGCGCGTGCCCAGCCGCGCGGTACGGCCGACCGGAACGAACGCCCTTCGCGGATCTCGTCTTTGATGCGTTCGAAGAACACCACGAAGGAGTCCGCCGTCATGCCGATACCGATGATCAGACCGGCGATGCCGGCCAGGTCGAGCGTGTAACCGATCCATCGGCCGAGCAACACCAGAATCGCGTAAACCATTGCGCCGGAAGCGATCAGCGACAGTGCAGTCAGTACGCCCAGCATCCGGTAGTAGAGCAGGGAGTAGAGCAGCACCAACGCCAGCCCGACGGCACCGGCGATCAGGCCGGCCCGCAACGACGACAGACCCAGTGTGGCGGAGACGGTTTCAGCCTCCGACGCCTCGAACGACAACGGCAGCGAGCCGTACTTCAACACGTTGGCCAATTCGCGCGCGGTCTGCTGAGTGAACTGACCGGTGATCTGGGTGCGTCCGCCCGGGATCGCCTCCCGGATCTCGGGTGCGCTCATCACCTTCGAGTCGAGCACGAACGCGGTCTGGGTGCCGACGTTGGCGGCGGTGAAATCCGCCCAGATCTTGGCGCCCTCGCTCTTGAACTGCACGTCGACGACGTATTCGCCACGCTGCTGGTCGAGACCGGACGTGGCGTCCTCGATCTGCTCGCCGCTGAGGATGGACTTGTCCAGCAGATAGACCTGGCTGCCGTCGTCAGAGCAGGTGACGAGCGGAAGGTTCGGATCGTCGTTGCCAGCGAGGACGTCTTCCTCGTCGCACCGGGTGGCCTGGAACTGCATGGCCAGGATCTGGATCTGCTGATCGGTGCTCTGCCGCAACTGCTTCTCGTCGGCGATGCGCTGCTCCAGCGGAAGATCCTCCGGGGACTGCGGCTCAGCCTGCGTCGGCGCGGGCGCGGGAGGTGCCGGCGACGGCGCTGGAGTGGGCGGCGGCTCGGGTGCCGGTTGCGCCGGCGGTTCCTGCGGATAGGGCCGCGGCTGCGGGGCCGGCGGCACCGCCGGGGCCGCGGGCGGCGCCGACGGTGGCTCGCCTGGCTGCGTCGGGGCGCCGGGCTCAGCGGGTGCGCCCGGCGGTTGGCCGGGCATCATCGGGCCAGCCGGTGGTGCGCCCGGCGGGGCTTCTTCCGTCGGTGGCTGCTCGCCGGGCGGTTCCGCGGGGATGACGTGGATGACCGGCCGGATGTACAGCCGCGCGGTCTGGCCCAGGTTGCGGGCATCGCTGCTCTCGCTGCCCGGCACCGTGATGACGAGGTTGTTGCCGTCGATGATCACTTCGGAACCCGAGACCCCGAGCCCGTTGACACGGTCGTTGATGATCTGCTGCGCCTGGTTCAGCGCGTCACGGGTCGGCGGCGACCCGTCGGGCGTGCGTGCGGTCAGGGTGACGCGGGTACCGCCCTGCAGGTCGATGCCGAGTTTCGGCTCGGCCTCCTTGTCCCCGGTCAGAAAGACCAGGCAGTAGGCGCCGACCAGCAACACAAGAAACAGCGACAGGTAGCGGGCAGGGTGCACCGGCGTCGAAGACGATGCCACGTTTCCTCAGGTCTCCTCGAGATCGGTTCGTCAGCACCGCAAGGGTACGGGCTCTAGCTGTGTCTTCGGGCTTCGGACTCAGCCGTCGGTCTTGGTGTTCGGGCTTTCGGTGAGCTCGGTGGCCGTCGACTCGGGCTCGACATCCTCGAATTCGTCGTCCTCGGTGATGCGGTCGCGCACGGCGAGCTTCATCCAGGTGGTGACGACGCCGGGCGCGATCTCCAACTCGACTTCGTCCTCGGTGATGCCGGTGATGGTTCCGACGAGGCCCGACGTGGTGTGCACGCGGTCCCCGGTTTGGAGCGAATCGTGCAGGTCGATGGTGGCCTGCATCGCCTTTTTCTGGCGACGCGACGCGAAGAACATGAACGCGCCCAGCGCGATGAGCAAGGGCAGGAAAATGACCAGATCCATGGCAACAAAGTCTTTCGTTAGGTCTTGTGATCACGGCGCAGCGACAGTAGGGCCGCGCGCCCATAACTGACCAGTGTGCCATTGCGAGCGTCCGCGGCGATGGGCCCGCCCTCCCGAGCCCTCGCGGTTTGTGGAGTCTTAGCGGCGCTCACCGCCGGTGCGGCTCCACAAATCACTCAGAAGGTGACCGCGCCCACCAACGTGGCGACGAAACGATGGATGTCGTCGGCGGTGAGTTCGACGCCGTCGACCTCGAGGTCGATCAGGTGTGAAAGAAGGTCGTCGGTCGGCTTCCAGCAGCGCTCGGCGATCATCACATCGACGTACTGGTACAGCGCTTCTTCGTCGTGCGGCGTCATCGGACCGGCGGCCCATCGGGCGAACATCGGCCAGTCCTCTTCAGGGAAGCCGAGTGCGTCACACACCGCGGTTGCTGAATGCTGGCGTGCGGCAATGGAATCCGTGATGCCATGCCTCTCGGACATACCAGCCTCTCCTGCGAAATAAGTGAAAGTCGCCTGTCGGATGTCACCGAGGCGAGTGTTATATAGGCAGGCTAGCTTCTGTGGCGGCCCCGTTCAGTCACGCAGATCACAACGGCCTGGTGAGACTCGTCGCACGGGCGCGGATGTGGGATCTACATCACCCGAGTCCGGTCACGACGAGACGCAAAGTGCCCCGACACCCAGCGTGTCGGGGCACTTTGCGTCTGTTACAGAACCGCTCGCGCGGGATTACCGGTGCGCGAAGCGGCTTCCGCGACTCCCGCCACCGCTGCGGAACCTGTCCAGCAGGCTGCGGCGGCGCGGCGGCGGCGTGGTGTCGGCCGCGGGTTCGATGACCTCGGTTCGCTGCTCGGCCATCGCGGGCTGATCTGTCGATGTAGTGCGCTGCTCGGCCATCGCGTGCTCGCCCACAACAGGAGCCGGTTCGGCGACAGTGTGAGCCGGCTGCTCGGCAACCGCGCCCGCAGCCACTGGACGGTCCGCCCACTCGACGTCGCGGACGCTACGCACCGAGATCCGCCCCAGCGCGGCCGCGCCGAGGAACACGATCAGCGCGCCCAGCCCGTAGAAGTACGTCAACTCGAGAGCGACCTCCTTGCCCTCGGTCGCGGCGACGGGCACACCCGCATCGCCGATTCCCAAGGGTCCGGCCAGGGCACGGCCGATGATGAACCACGCGCCGCCCGCGACGGCCAGCCAACCGCCCAGCATCGCGGTCGCGCGGTTACGCGACATGAGCAGAAGCAAGCCGCCCAGCACGGTCACCACGCCCGGCAGCACCTCCAGCCAGCCACGCCCGGTCGTCCACGTCCATGCCTGATCCGGGCTGAACGCGAAATTGAACAACGGGCCGACGAATGGAGCCAGCGCGCCCCACGCGCCTAACAGAATCAACAGGAAACCGCTCATGGCACCGCGGCTGCGCGGCATCCGCATCCGCCCACCCCGCGGCCGTACACGCGTATCGGTCATCATGCCTCCTAGGTCGCTGGCTGATTACCCACGCTGACGGCCGCGTAACCGGTGTTTGGCTACCTTTGGCCGTATGCGACTCGACGGTGACGCAGCCCGCCGCGTCGTGGCCGACGCCTGGGAGCGCTGGGCACGACGATGCACGCAACTCACGGCGGAGGAATGGGCGGCCCCGACGCGCTGCGACGGATGGAATGTCGCGGCACTGCTCGCCCACGTCACTCCCGAACCGGCGATGTTCGACCGGTTCGCCGACGCGGTCATCGACGCGCCCGCCGAGATCACGGATGCGGCAGTGCTGCTACGCCGCTTCAACGAACCCGACGGGGCTGCCAACACGCAAGCCGACAGCCTCGCCGAGGCGGCGGTGTCGCAGGCAGCGGCGCTGACCCCGCAGACCGCGGCCGACCGGTTCACCGAATGCGCCCTGATCTTGCGCGCCACCCCGATGTCGGCCGACACCACGATCGCTTATCCGTTCGTCGGCAGCACCACGTTGGCGGTCGTCGCCGAGACCGCCTTGATGGAGGCGACGGTGCACCTGCTCGATCTCGCGGACGCGGTCGGCGACGTCGAACCATCCACCGAAGCGTTGACGGCGACGCGCGACCTGCTGATCGCCGTCCCGGACCCCACCGCCGCGATCGACGTGCTCGCGGGACGCTCAGCGCCGGAAGCAGCCGTCCCGGCGAACCGCTGACCAGGCGTTACGCCGGCACGGGAGACCGGTCGCATTGCCCACGGACATCAGGAATACAATTAGTTTTACTAACGATGTAATTGATGGACGCAATGGCGCGCCCCATATCCGCGCTCTTCGAAGGATTCCGTGATGACTTCCGATACCCGTGAAACAAGGCTGGCCCGCCGCATCTCCGACTTGTTCGCCACCGATCCACAGTTCGCCGCCGCACGCCCGAACGACCACATCGCCCACGCGATCGAAGCGTCCGAACTGGCGCTTCCCCAGGTCCTGCGCACGATTTTGGACGCCTACGCCGACCGGCCCGCACTCGGACAGCGCGCGGTCGAGTTCATCACCGATGCCGATACCGGCCGCAGGTCTGCGCGACTCCTTCCGCGGTTCGACACGATCACTTATCGAGAACTCTCCGACCGCGTCGACGCCGTCGCCGCTGCGCTGACGCAGAACGGCGTCCAGCCCGGTGAGCGCGTCGCCATCCTCGGCTTCACCAGCATCGACTACACCACCGTCGACATGGCACTGCTGCATCTGGGCGCGGTCTCGGTGCCCTTGCAGACCAGTGCGCCGGTCGGACAGCTGCGGCCCGTCGTCGCCGAAACCGAGCCAGTCGCGATCGCCTCGAGCGTCGACCTCCTCGACGACGCGGTCGAGGTGATGCTCACCGGCCACCTGCCGCAGCGACTGATGGTGTTCGACTATCACGAAGAGCTCGATGACCACCGCGCCGCGCTGGCGGCTGCGCGATCGCGGTTGGCCGAAACCACCGTCGCGGTCGAGACGTTGGGCGACACGCTCGCTCGCGGCCGGGACCTGCCGACTCCGACGCCGTTCGACTTCGGCGACGACGATCTGGCGCTGCTGATCTACACCTCCGGCAGCACGGGAACGCCGAAGGGCGCGATGTACCCGGCCAAGATGGTGGCGGGCTCCTGGCGTCGGTCGAGCATGGCCATGTGGGGCACCGGAGAAGCGCTCCCCTCGATCACGTTGAACTTCATGCCGATGAGCCACATGATGGGCCGCGGCATCCTCTACGCGACGCTGGGCGCCGGCGGCATCGGCTATTTCGTTGCCAGCAGCGATCTTTCGACGTTGTTGGAGGACCTCGCATTGGTGCGGCCCACGCAATTGAACTTCGTTCCGCGGATCTGGGACATGATTTTCCAGCAGTTCCAAAGCGAGGTCGACCGCCGAACCACCGACGGCATCGACCGCACCGCCGCCGAGACCGAAGTCCTGGCCGACCTACGGGAGAACCTGCTCGGGGGCCGGTTCGTTTCCGCGATGACGGGCTCTGCGCCGATCTCGGCCGAGATGACGACGTTCGTCGAATCCCTCCTCGACTTGCACCTGACCGACGGCTACGGATCGACCGAAGCCGGCGCGATTTTCGTCGACGGGCAGGTGGCGCGGCCGCCGGTCATCGACTACAAGCTCGCCGACGTCCCCGATCTCGGTTACCACCGCACCGACCGGCCGTATCCGCGAGGCGAACTGCTGATCAAGTCCGAGACCATGTTCCCGGGCTACTACAAGCGCCCGGAGACCACTGCGGAGGTGTTCGACGCCGACGGGTACTACCGGACCGGTGACGTCGTCGCCGAATTGGGCCGGGATCGCCTGGTCTACCTCGACCGGCGCAACAACGTGCTCAAACTGTCCCAAGGCGAGTTCGTCACGGTGTCCAAGCTCGAAGCGGCATTCGACACCAGCCCGCTGGTTCGCCAGATCTTCGTCTACGGCAACAGCGCTCGCTCGTACCTGCTCGCGGTGATCGTGCCGACCGATGACGCCATCGCCCGCCACGACGACGACTCGCTGAAGACCGCGATCACCGAATCGCTGCAGGACGTGGCCAGAACCGCGGGACTGCAGTCCTATGAGATCCCGCGCGACTTCATCGTGGAGACAACGCCGTTCACGCTCGAGAACGGTCTGCTCACCGGTATTCGCAAGCTCGCGCGCCCGAAACTCAAGGAGCGTTACGGCGATCAGCTCGAACAGCTCTACAGCCAACTGGCCGACAGCCAGGCCAGTGAATTGCGCGCACTGCGCCGTCACGGCGCCGACCGGCCCGTCATCGAAACCATCAGCCGCGCCGCAGGAGCGCTTCTCGGCGCCGCGGCAGCCGACGTGCAGCCCGATGCGCATTTCACCGACCTCGGCGGTGATTCGCTGTCGGCGTTGACGTTCGGCAATCTGCTGACCGAGATCTACGACATCGACGTGCCGGTCGGCGTCATCGTCAGCCCTGCGAACGACCTGACGGCGCTGGCGAATTACGTCGAGGCGGCGCGGCGAGGCTCCGTGCGGCCGACGTTCGCCTCGGTGCACGGGCGCGACGCCGTCGAAGCCCACGCCGGCGATCTTGTGTTGGAGAAGTTCATCGACGCCGAGACGCTCGCTGCGGCACCGTCGTTACCGGGTCCGGCCTCGGAGATCCGCACCGTGCTGTTGACCGGCGCGACGGGTTTCCTCGGCCGCTATCTCGCCCTCGAATGGCTCGAGCGGATGGCGATGGTCGACGGCAAGGTGATCTGCCTGGTTCGGGCCAAGGACGACGCGTCGGCGCGCGCACGATTGGACGACACGTTCGACTCAGGTGATCCCGAATTGCTCCGCCACTACCGAGAACTGGCTGCCGACCACCTCGAGGTCATCGCCGGCGACAAGGGCGAGGCCGACCTCGGGCTGGATCGGCACACCTGGCAGCGGCTGGCCGATACCGTCGACCTGATCGTCGACCCGGCCGCGTTGGTCAACCACGTACTGCCCTACAGCCAACTGTTCGGCCCCAACGTCGTCGGCACCGCCGAGCTCATCCGCATGGCGCTCACCACGAAGATCAAGCCGTTCGTCTACGTCTCGACGATCGGGGTGGGAGCGGGCATCACGCCGGGCCAGTTCACCGAGGACGACGACATCCGGGTGATCAGCGCGACGCGCAAGGTCGACGACAGTTACGCCAACGGCTACTCCAACAGCAAGTGGGCGGGCGAGGTACTGCTGCGCGAGGCACACGATCTGAGCGGGTTGCCGGTGTCGGTGTTCCGCTGCGACATGATCCTCGCCGACACCACCTATGCGGGACAGCTCAACCTGCCCGACATGTTCACCCGGTTGATTCTCAGCCTGGTTGCGACCGGCATCGCGCCGTTCTCGTTCTACGAGGTCGACGGCGACGGCGCCCGGCAGCGCGCGCACTACGACGGGCTGCCGGTCGAGTTCATCGCCGAGGCCATCTCGACGCTGGGCGCGCAGGTAGGCCACGAACCCGGTGCCGCGTTCGAGACGTATCACGTGATGAATCCCTACGACGACGGCCTCGGGCTCGACGAGTTCGTCGACTGGCTCATCGACGCGGGATATCGGATCGAACGCGTCGGAGACTACGCCACCTGGCTGCGCCGGTTCGACACGGCGGTCCGAGCGTTACCCGAACGGCAACGTCAGGCGTCGCTTCTCCCGCTGCTGCACAACTATCAGCGTCCAGAGGTTGCGATTCGCGGATCGATCGCGCCGACCGAGCGCTTCCGGACGGCGGTACAGGACGCGAAGATCGGCCCGGACAAGGACATTCCGCACGTGACCCGGGAGGTCATCGTCAAGTACGTCACGGATCTTCAGCTGCTGGGGCTGGTGTAGACCGCTCGCCGTACTCCCTCAGTCGAACAGGCCGACCTGCCCGACACCGCTCGGCGGCGTCAGGCCGAGATGCGTCCACGCCTGCGCGGTGGCGACGCGGCCGCGGGGGGTGCGCGCGAGCATCCCGGCCCGCACCAGGAACGGCTCGCACACCTCCTCGACGGTGGTCGCCTCTTCCCCGACCGCGACCGCCAGGGTCGAGACGCCGACGGGCCCTCCCCCGAAACTGCGTATCAGCGCGGACAATACGGCTCGGTCGAGGCGGTCCAGCCCGAGTTCGTCGACGTCGTAGACCGCCAGCGCCGCCTTGGCGATATCGCGGGTGATCACACCGTCCGCGCGCACCTCTGCGTAGTCGCGGACACGGCGCAGCAGTCGGTTGGCGATGCGCGGGGTGCCGCGCGAGCGACGCGCGATCTCGGCTCCCGCGTCAGCCCCCAACTCGATGCCGAGGATCCCCGCCGAGCGCGTCAGCACCCGCTCGAGTTCGGCGGGTTCGTAGAAGTCCATGTGAGCGGTGAAACCGAACCGGTCCCGCAGCGGACCCGTCAGTGCACCGGACCGGGTGGTCGCCCCGACCAGAGTGAACGGCGCGACCTCGAGCGGAATCGACGTGGCCCCAGGCCCTTTCCCGACCACGACGTCGACACGGAAGTCCTCCATCGCGAGGTAGAGCATCTCCTCGGCGGGCCTGGCGATGCGGTGGATCTCGTCGATGAACAGCACATCGTGCTCGACGAGGTTCGACAGCATCGCCGCCAGGTCCCCCGCACGCTCCAACGCCGGACCGGAGGTGACCCGCAGCGACGACCCGAGTTCTGCGGCGATGATCATCGCCAGCGACGTCTTGCCGAGGCCCGGCGGGCCCGACAACAGAATGTGATCCGGTGTGCCGCCGCGGTTCTTGGCGCCCTCGATGACCAACTGCAGCTGCTCGCGGACGCGGGGCTGGCCGATGAACTCCCCCAACGACCGCGGCCGCAGGCTGGCGTCGATGTCGCCCTCACCGACGGTCAGTGCCGAGGTGACCTCACGGTCCTCGGGTTCGGCGTCGTCGTCGGTGAACCGGCTCATTTGTTCCCCAGCATGGACAACGCCGCCCGCAATGCAGTCGACTGAGAGGCTTCGGGATCGTTGGCCAACACCTTGTCGGTGGCCTCTTCGGCCTGCTTGGCCGCAAATCCAAGTCCGACAAGCGCTTCCACCACCGGAGTGCGTACCGAATGCCCGTTCACCGTCGAGGCGCCCGACGGTGAGCTGATGCCCACCTTGTCCCGCAGGCTCAACGCCATGAATTCGGCCGTCTTCTTGCCCACCTTGGGAATTCGGGTCAGCGCGGTGATGTCGCCGTCACCGATCGCCTGGCGGAGCGTGGGACCGTCGTACATCGCCAACGCCCCGAGTGCGATGCTCGGCCCGATGCCCGAGACCCCGAGCAGCGTGAGGAACAGGTCGCGAGCGTCGGCATCGACGAAGCCGTACAGCGTCTGGGAGTCCTCGCGCACGATCATCGCGGTGATCAGACGGGCCTCGGTGCCGCGCCTCAGCGTGGCCAGTGTCGACGGGGTCGCCATCACCTTGTAGCCCACGCCTGCCGCTTCGATCACGACGTGGTCGAGTGCGATGTCGAGGACCTCGCCGCGGATGGATGCGATCATCGTGCCGCCTTCGCTTTCGCCTTGAGCGTCGCCTTGTACTTGCGTTGTTGTTCGGCGGCAAGCGCCTCGGCCGCCGCCATCCGGGCGATCATCGGAGCCCGCCAGCAATGGCAGATCGCCAGCGCCAACGCGTCGGCGGCGTCTGCCGGTGTCGGTTTGGTCTGCAGCGCAAGGATTCTGGTCACCATAGCGGTGACCTGAGCCTTGTCGGCGTTGCCGTTGCCGGTGACCGCCGCCTTGACCTCGCTCGGCGTGTGGAAATGCACGTCGATGTCGCGCCTGGCAGCGGCGAGTGCGATGACGCCGCCCGCCTGCGCGGTGCCCATCACGGTCGAGACGTTCTGCTGGGAGAACACCCGCTCGATCGCGATCACATCGGGTTTGTGCGTATCCATCCAGTACTCGACGGTGTCGCTGATCACCAGCAACCGCCGGTGCAGCGGGTCGCCTGACGGGGTACGAACCACGTCGACATCCAGCGCGATGACCTGCCGGCCCTTGCCGCCCTCGATGACGGACAGCCCGCAGCGCGTCAACCCGGGGTCGACTCCCATCACCCGCACGCCATGCCCTTCTGTGAACACTTGTTCGAGAGCTTAGCTGCCCGGGAGGTGGACGCCCGGCAGGGACACGCCCTCGCCGATCGTGATGTGACGGCGCGCGGTCCCACCGCTACCGTCGCGGAGAGAGACCCTGACCCCGATTCGTGGAGTTGACCTCATCCCCATGCCGGACGAGACCGAACTGCAGACTGCAAGCAACATCGCCGTCACCGTGGCCTGGGCGGCCGGAGCAATCGCCGCCGTGTACGTGTTCGGGGTGGTGCTGACCTGGCTGATGGCCCGGATCAGTGGCCGCAGCGCGCTGGTCAAGGACATCGAGGTGCTCACCCGCAAGCCCGTGCGGATGCTCCTGATGGTGCTCGCGGCGACGATCGCGGTGCGGCGGACGTCGGACACCGGCGACTCGTGGCGCGGGTGGGTGGATCACTGGCTGCTGATCCTGATGATCGCCTCGATCACTTGGCTGCTCATCGGCCTGGTCCGCGTCGCAGAACAGCGCATGATCGCCCGCTACGGCGGAGGTGCCGAGGAGATCTCGGACGCCGATCGGGTGTGGCGTCGGGTGCGGACACAGGTCACGGTGTTGCGCAGGCTCGCGATCGCGATCCTCGTCATCCTCGGCGGCGCCGCGATCCTGATGACCTTCCCGTCGTTCTCCGACATCGGCACCACGGTGTTCGCCTCCGCGGGGGTGTTGTCGGTGGTCGCCGGCCTGGCTGCACAGACCTCGCTGGGCGCGGTCTTCGCAGGTATGCAGATCGCATTCTCCGGTGCCATCCGCGTCGGCGACATCGTGCAGCTCGAAAACGGCCAGTGGTGGGGCCGCATCGAGGAGATCACGCTGACCTACGTCGTCGTCCGAATCTGGGACGAACGCCGGCTCGTGCTGCCGTCCACCTACTTCACCACCGAGCCGTTCGAGAACTGGACCCGCAGCGCCACCGAGATCATGGGCGCCGTGGAGTTCGACGTGGATTTCAACGTCCCGTTCAACGACATGCGCGCCGAGTTGGACCGCCTACTCGCCGAAAGTGACCTCTGGGACGGCCGGCGCGGCGTGCTGCAGGTGACCAACGCGGTCGGCGGTGTGGTGCGGGTGCGGATCGTCGTCAGCGCGCACAACGCCGGCGCGTTGTTCGACCTTCAGTGCGCGGTGCGCGAAGGCCTGGTCGACTGGGTGCAGCGCACCGGCGGCGTGGTGCCCATCCAGCGCATCGAACCCGCGGCCCCCGCCCCCGAAGCGCGCACCGACCGCGAAGTCGCCGGCGAGACCAAGCGCGTGGCGGCGGGGATGTTCTCCGGCAGCCCCGAAGCCGAGGAACGTGCCAAGGCGTTCGATCACACCATCGAGTGCGAGGACGACGAGCTCGTGCGGTCCAACGGCAGCCACTGAGCGTGGACTGTTCGACCCGTCAGTCCTCGTTGTCGAGTTCGGCCGCGACCTCGTCGGGGATGTCGATGTTGGTGTAGACGTCCTGGACGTCGTCGAGATCCTCGAGCGCGTCGACCAGCTTCATGATCTTGCGCGCGCCGTCGACGTCCAGCGGCACGGTGACCGACGGCTCGAATCCGGCCTCGGCCGACTCGTAGTCGATGCCGGCGTCCTGCAGCGCCGTGCGGACTGCCACGAGATCGCTTGGATCGCAGAGGATTTCGAAGGAGTCGTCGAGATCGTTGACGTCTTCCGCCCCGGCTTCGAGCACTGCCATCAGCACGTCGTCCTCGGTGAGGCCGTTCTTCTCCAGCGTGATGACGCCCTTGCGGGAGAAGAGGTAGGACACCGAACCGGGGTCGGCCATGTTGCCGCCGTTGCGGGTCATCGCGACGCGGACATCTCCGGCTGCTCGATTGCGGTTGTCGGTGAGGCATTCGATCAGCACCGCGACGCCGTTGGGGCCGTACCCCTCGTAGGTGATGTTCTGGTATTCGGCGCCGCCGGCTTCCTCGCCGCTGCCGCGCTTGCGGGCCCTTTCGATGTTGTCGTTGGGCACCGACGACTTCTTGGCCTTCTGGATCGCGTCGTACAGCGTGGGATTGCCCGCCGGGTCACCGCCGCCCACCCGGGCCGCGACCTCGACGTTCTTGATCAATTTGGCGAACATCTTGCCGCGGCGGGCGTCGATGACGGCTTTCTTGTGCTTGGTGGTGGCCCACTTGGAATGGCCGCTCATGCAGGTAGTACCTCTCCGTGCGCTATTCGTGCGCCAAGTTCGTGCGCTGAGTCCGCCCGACGAGTCTACGTGGATGTTTGCGCCCTACCGAACAGCGTCGGGCGACGTCAGCGCGACGACGCGGTAGTCCACAGCGGCCGGCCAGCCGAGGTAACCGTGAACGTGCAATTGGAGCCACGTCGGGACGCCCGACGGGTCGTCGGTGAACGTCGCCGCGGCGTCGACGATCGCCCCCGTCTCACCCGAGGCCCGCAGGGCAACCGAGACCGACAACGTCGGACTGCCCAGCGCTGCCCGGTCGTACGCGAGGCTGTCCGGGATGAAGAACGACACCGAGAAGTTCGGCGTACGGATGCCCTTCGGTGTGTTCGGCGGTCGGCGCAGCGCGAAGCCCGACACGATGGCCTTGCCGTCGAACCAGGCGGTTCCGGCGTATTCGGTGCGCCGCGCGTCGCCGCCGCTTGCGAGCCGCACGACCGTGTCGATGCGCGGCTGCGGTTCGACTTCGACCGTCGTCATTTTCAGGTCTCCGACTCCGCAGTGCTGTTACCTCGGACACAGTACTTCGCAGCTATCTTACTCTGGAGTAAGATGTTGCTTTATGTCTTTCTCGCTGGAGCTCTCACCCGATCTCGTCCACATCCGGGATTGGGTTCACGATTTCGCCGCCGACGTCATCAGGCCCGCCGCCGCCGAGTGGGATGAACGCGAAGAGACGCCGTGACCGATCATTCAGGAGGCCGCGAAGGTCGGGTTGTACTCGATGGAGATGTTCGCCGAGCAGGCCGCGGAGCCGTCGGGCCTCGGCATGCTGGTGTTCTTCGAGGAGATGTTCTGGGGCGACGCGGGCATCGCACTGTCCATTCTGGGCACCGGCCTGGCGGCGGCGTCACTGGCCGGCAACGGAACCCCCGAGCAGATGGCTGAATGGCTGCCGCAGATGTTCGGCACCATCAACGAGCCGAAGGTGGCGTCGTTCTGCTCGTCCGAACCGGGCGCGGGTTCCGACGTCGGCGCCATCCTCACCCGCGCCCGCTACGACGAGGCCAAGGACGAGTGGGTGCTCAACGGCGTGAAGACCTGGGCCACCAACGGCGGTATCGCCGAGGTGCACATCGTGGTCGCCTCGGTGTATCCCGAACTCGGCACGCGCGGGCAGGCCACGTTCATCATCCCGCCGAACACCCCCGGGTTCCGTCAGGGTCAGAAGTTCCTCAAGCACGGCATCCGCGCTTCGCACACCGCCGAGGTGGTACTCGAGGACGTCCGCATCCCCGGCGGGTTGATCGTCGGCGGCAGAGAGAAGTTCGAGGAACGCATAGCGCGGGTGCGCGAGGGCAAGAAGGCCAAAGGCCAGGCGGCGCTGGCGACATTCGAACGCACGCGCCCCAGCGTCGGCGCGATGGCGGTCGGCGTGGCCCGTGCGGCCTACGAGTACGCGCTCGACTACGCCCGCCAACGTGAGCAGTTCGGCAGGAAGATCGGCGAATTCCAGGCGATCGCATTCAAGTTGGCCGATATGAAGGCCCGCGTCGACGCCGCCCGGATGTTGGTGTGGCGCGCCGGCTGGATGGCCCGCAACGGCAAGGCGTTCGACAACGCCGAAGGCTCGATGGCCAAGCTGGTGGCCAGCGAGACCGCGGTGTACGTCACCGATGAGGCGATCCAAATCCTCGGGGGCAACGGCTACACCCGCGAGTATCCGGTCGAACGGATGCACCGCGACGCCAAGATCTTCACGATTTTCGAGGGCACCAGCGAGATCCAGCGACTGGTGATCGGTCGCGCGGTCACCGGCCTGGAGATCCGGTAGTCCACCCAGGGCGATTTGTGGAGTTTTGGCGGCGCTCACCGCCGGTGCGGCTCCACAAATCGACAGTTACAGCATGTCGACGAACAGCTTGTGGATGCGGCGGTCGCCGGTCATCTCCGGATGAAACGCCGTCGCCAGCCGCTTGCCCTGGCGCACCGCGACGATGTGCCCGGCCGCCTCGCCCAGCACCTCTACCCCGCGGCCGACACGTTCGACCCACGGCGCCCGAATGAACACCGCGTGCACTCGGCCGTCGACACCGCCGAGCTCGATGTCGTCCTCGAAAGAATCGACCTGACGGCCAAAGGCGTTGCGCCGCACTGTCATATCGATTCCGTTCAACGGTATGGCCTCACGGCCGGCCGCTCCGGCGTCCAGGATCTCCGACGCGAGCAGGATCATCCCCGCGCACGACCCGTAGGCCGGCATCCCGTCGGTCAACCGTGACCGTAGCGGCTCCAGCAGGTCGAGTTCGCGCAGCAGGTGACTCATCGTGGTGGACTCCCCGCCGGGAATCACCAGCGCGTCGACGGCCTCCAGTTCACCCACCCGCCGCACGGTCGAGGCCTCCGCGCCTGCTTCGCGCAGCGCGGCCACATGCTCGCGGGTATCGCCCTGCAGTGCGAGCACGCCGACATGCGGAGCGCTCACGGCCGGTAGTCGCGCTTGTAGCGGGTGAGCCCTTCCTGCATGACCGCCGCCACCATCTCGCCGTACTGGTTGAAGATCTTGCCCTGGCACAGCGAGCGGCCGCCCGACGCCGACGGCGAGGACTGGTCGTAGAGCAGCCATTCGTCGGCGCGGAACTGGCGCATGAACCACATCGCGTGATCCAGCGAGGCGACCTGCAGATGCCTGCGTTTGTCGGCGTGGTGCACCTGCGCCGAACCCAGCAAGGTGAGGTCACTCATGTAGGCAAGCGCGCAGATGTGCAGCACGTAGTCATCAGGCAGCGGGTCCCGGTGCCTGAACCACACCTGCTGCTGAGAAGCCTTGCCGGGCAGCTGGGTCAGCTTCTCCTGCGGCACAATTCGGACGTCCCACTCGGCGAACTGGTTGAAGCCCGCGTCGTCGAACGCCTTGATCTCGGTGAGCCCCGGGCAGTCCTCCGGCGGCGGCGCCACGGGCATCGCGTCCTGGTGCTCGATTCCGCTCTGGTCGGTCTGGAAGGACGCCGACATCGAGAAGATCGTCTCGCCGTGCTGGATGGCGTTGACGCGGCGGGTGATGAAGGAGCCGCCGTCGCGCAGCCGCTCGACGATATACACCGTCGGCGCCTGCGCATCGCCTGGACGAAGGAAGTATCCGTGCAACGAATGCACCTGGAAGGTCGGATCGACCGTGCGCACCGCCGAAACCAGTGACTGTCCCGCGACGTGTCCGCCGAAAGTCCGCTGCAGAAAACCGGATTCGGGGCTGAAGACGCTGCCGCGGTAGATGTTGACCTCGAGCTGCTCGAGGTCAAGGATCTGTTCGATCGCCATCTAGGAAGTCTTACCAGCCTCGTTCCGCGAGTCGGTGCGGGGCGGCGACATCCTCGACGTTGATGCCGACCATGGGCTCACCCAGTCCACGCGACACCTTGGCCAGCACGTCGGGATCGTCGTAGAACGTGGTCGCTTTGACGATCGCGGCGGCGCGCGCGGCGGGGTCACCGGATTTGAAGATGCCCGAGCCGACGAACACGCCCTCGGCGCCGAGTTGCATCATCATCGCCGCGTCGGCCGGGGTCGCGATGCCGCCCGCGGTGAACAGCGTCACCGGCAGCTTGCCGGCCCGCGCCACCTCGACGACGAGGTCGTACGGCGCCTGCAATTCCTTTGCCGCGACGTACAACTCGTCTTCCGACAGGGACGTCAGCCGGCGGATCTCCCCGCCGATCTGACGCATGTGGGTGGTCGCGTTGGACACGTCACCGGTGCCGGCCTCGCCCTTGGAGCGGATCATCGCCGCACCCTCGGTGATGCGCCGTAGCGCTTCGCCCAGGTTGGTGGCGCCGCACACGAACGGCACGGTGAACTTCCACTTGTCGATGTGATGGGTGTAGTCGGCGGGGGTGAGCACCTCGGACTCGTCGATGTAGTCGACGCCGAGGCTCTGCAGAATCTGGGCCTCCACGAAGTGCCCGATACGGACCTTGGCCATCACCGGGATGGTGACCGCGGAGATGATGCCCTCGATGAGATCGGGATCACTCATCCGCGCAACGCCGCCTTGTGCGCGGATGTCGGCGGGCACCCGTTCGAGCGCCATGACCGCCACTGCACCCGCGCCCTCGGCGATGCGAGCCTGCTCGGGGGTGACGACGTCCATGATCACGCCACCCTTGAGCATCTCTGCCATGCCGCGCTTCACCCGGGCAGTTCCGGTCTGGGTCACCGACCCATTAGGTGCGGTATCCACTGCTATCTCCTCCGAATCGCTACTGATCCAGTCTAAACGCGGTCGCAAATGTATTGATTCCGCATGTCAGCGGATCGATTGCAACTGCTGGCGCGGACCGCTCCCGCGCGCGTCGGCGAACGCGCTGGCTTCTTTCAGCAGTTCGCCGAGTTGCAGCGGGTAGACGGTTTCGCCGTTGGCGACCAGCTCTTGGATCATTGTCTCATCACACCAGCGGTGGCCGTGAATCGTGCGCCGCTCCAGCGCGGTGTGGCCACCCGTCGACGGCTCGAACCTGGTGGTGCGGTGCACGAAGAACAACTCTTCGCTGCGGATCACCGCGCCGTCGAACTCGAACACCGCCTGACGCCGCCACAGCGGACCGACGAGGTCGGCGGCGGGCACCTGTAGGCCGGTCTCCTCCGCGATCTCTCGCGCCGCGGCGTCGGCGAGGCTCTCGCCCGGCTCCACCGCACCGCCGACGGTGAACCACCATCGCGGGGCGTCGACCATCGAGGGATCCGAACCGCGCAGCAGCAGCACCGCACCGGCTTCGTCGAGCAGTACCACCCGCGCCGACGTGCGCCAGCTCACCGGCGGCCGACCTCCGGTGCCGTTTCGGGCCGCTCGACGATCTCGAAATATGTTGGCAGCGCGGCCGTTCCGCCGAGCCGCAAAACGCGCACCGCACGCCGCTCGCGCAGCGCAAGGGTGTCGCGCACTGCGTCGTTGTGGAAGCGGCGGGCCAGCACCACCCGCGCTTCAGCATCGGCCAGTTCGGTGGTCAACGGCTGCGGCAGCGACGCTGGGTCCACGATCGCCAGCGCAGCGGACAGTTCGTTCTCGGCGGACTCGCGCGCGGCCCGCGGTGCCCTCTCGGCCGCGTCGGCCAGCGCCGCCAGCCGCTTGCCTTCCGGACCGTTCCCGTAGGCGTCGACGGCGACCGCCCGCGCGACGACGGCACGGCGGGCCAACGCGCCGTCGAGCGCCTGCCAGGACAGGTCGTAGCGCACATGCAGCCGGTCCAGCCGGTTGGCGGTCTGCAATGCCCACCCGCCGATCGCGAGGATGACCACGAGCAGCACCGCGAGCGTGATCACCACGATCCAGGTGATCACCGGACGCCTCCGGTCGCCTTCCCCGTCCTCGCCGTTCTCGCCGCCCTCGCGGCCTTGGCGCTGCTGCCGCCGTCACCGCCGGCCACCCTCACCTTGGCTCCCGACCCGGAGACGGTCTCGTACACCCGCATGATCTGTCGGGCCACCACCGACCAGTCATAGCGCCGGACCGCCTGCATCGCGGCCTCGATGTAGCGCTCGCGCAGCGCATCGTCGACCAGCACCTCGATCAGCCCGTCGGCCAATGCCGATGCATCGTCGACCGGGACCAGGCGCCCGGCCACACCGTCGGCGAGCACCCGCCGGAACGCGTCGAGGTCGCTGGCCACCACCGCGGTGCCGGCCGCCATCGCCTCGACCAGCACAATGCCGAAACTCTCGCCGCCGGTGTGCGGCGCGCAGTACACGTCGACGCTGCGCATCGCCGAGGCCTTGACCGCGTCGTCGACCTGACCGAGAAAGCGCAGATGCCCCGCCAGCTCACCGGCATCCTCGCGTAGTTCGTCCTCGTCGCCGCGGCCGACGACGAGGATCTCGACGTCGGGGAACCGCTTCACCAACTTCGGCAGCGCGCGCAGCAGCACGGCCATGCCCTTGCGGGGTTCGTCGAAGCGGCCCAGGAACAGCACCGACTTGCCCGCGCGCGGGTAGCCCTCGAGTGCCGGCGCGGACGCGAACGACGCCACATCCACGCCGTTGGGGATCTCGACCGCGTCGCTGCCCAACGCCTCCATCTGCCAGCGCCGCGCAAGATCCGACACCGCGATGCGGCCGACGATCTTCTCGTGCATGGGCCGCAGGATCGGCTCGAACACGCTGAGCGTCAACGATTTCGTCGTCGAGGTGTGGAACGTCGCGACGATCGGGCCCTCGGCGATGTTGAGCGCGAGCATCGACAGGCTCGGCGCGTTGGGCTCGTGCAGATGCAGCACGTCGAAGTCGCCGTCGGCCAGCCACCGCTTGACCATGCGATGCGTGGCCGGCCCGAACCGCAGCCGCGCGATCGATCCGTTGTACGGGATCGGCACGGCCTTGCCGCCGGACACGACGTAGTCGGGCAACTCCATTCCCGGCGACGACGGCGCGAGCACGCTGACGTCGTGGCCGCGGTCGTGCATCACCTTGGCCAGCTGCAGCACGTGCGACTGCACCCCGCCGGGCACATCGAACGAGTACGGGCAGACCATGCCGATCCGCACTAGCCGGCCTCCAATTTCGCGCGCCGCGCCGCGGGCAGGTCGGCCAGCCACTGCGGTTGCATCATGTGCCAGTCGGCGGGGTGCACGGCGATATTGGGGGCGAACCGGTCCGCCAGCGCCTGGGTGATGACGGTGACGTCGCCGGACGACGTGTCGACCTCGGGATACACCCGCATGCCCCAGCCGTCGCGCTCGAACCAGCAATGCACCGGGAACAGCGCCGCGCCGGTGGCGATCGCCAGCTTGGCCGGGCCCGCGGGCATCCGGGTGGGCTCGCCGAAGAAATCCACCTGCACCCCGCTGCGGCTCAGGTCGCGGTCGGCCATCAGGCATACCGGCCGGTTGTCGCGCAGGCGATCGGCGAGCACCTCGAACGGCGGCCGGTCACCACCGGTCAGCGGAACGACCTCGAAGCCGAGGCCTTCCCGGTACGCGACGAACCGGTTGTACAGCGACTCCGGCTTGAGCCGTTCGGCGACCGTGGTGAAGCTGCCGTAGTTCTGTGCCAGCCAGACCCCGGCCATGTCCCAGTTGCCGCTGTGCGGCAATGCGCAGACCGCGCCGCGGCCCGCGTCCAGGGCGGCCCACAGGCGCTCGATGTCGTCCACGACGAGTTCGCGGCCGAGCGCCTCATGGTCCATCGTCGGCAACCGAAACGCCTCCCGCCAGTATCGGGCGTACGAGGCCAGCGAATCACGAATCAGCGCGTCCGGCACCTGTTCGGGCGGTACGCCGACGACACGGGCCAGGTTCTTGCGCAACTGGGCCGGCCCGCCGCCGCGCGCCGCGTAGAGCGCACCGGCCTCGAAAGCGTTGCGCGCCACGAATTCCGGCATCGCGCGCACCAGCCGCCAGCCCGCGGCATACCCCCAGTCGCTGATCAAGCCACCCAACGGGTTAGCGAATACCGCAGTCGGCCCCGAGGGTGTGCTGGTCACGGTTCGTTCGCCTCGGTCTCGTCGTCGGTGCCCGGCTTGGCGATCTTGTCCATCGCGCCCGGCGAGGTGCGCACGCTGTGCACCCGCTGCCCCAGCGTGATAAGGCTGGTCACCGCGAGCGTCCACATCGCGACGGGCAGCAGCCACACCAGCCCGAACAACCCGGACAGCCCCGCCCCGACCAGCACGATGATCAGCCGCTCCGGGCGCTCGATCAGCCCGCCCTCCGCCGACAGGCCGCTGGCTTCGGCGCGCGCCTTGATGTAGGAGATGACTTGCGATGTCACCAGGCAGATCGCCGTCGCGACCACCAGCGAAGTGCTCCGCAGTCCGAAGGCGGCCCACCACAGCAGTCCGCAGAAGATGGCGCCGTCGCTGATGCGGTCGCAGGTGGCGTCCAGCACCGCGCCGAACCGGGTGCCGCCGCCGCGCTGACGGGCCATCGCGCCGTCGAGCATGTCGGCGAGTACGAAGAACCATACGGCGACCGAGCCCCACCACAGCTGACCGATCGGGTACAGCGTCAGGGCGCCCAGCACCGATCCCGCGGTGCCCAGGATCGTGATGCTGTCGGGCGTGAATCCGGCCCGCAGCGCGCCCTTGGCGATGGGCGTGCTGAGCTTCTCGTAGGCCGCGCGGGTCATCAGGTAGAAGTTGCTCACCGCTGCTTCGCCCACTCCGTCGCCAGCAGTTCACGGGTCTCGCGTAGCAACTGCGGCACCGCTTTCGAGCCGCCGATGATCGTGATGAAGTTGGCGTCCCCGCTCCAGCGCGGCACCACGTGCATGTGTAGATGGTCAGCCAACGAGCCGCCCGCCGACTGGCCAAGGTTGAGCCCGACGTTGAAACCGTGCGGCCGCGACACCGACTTGATCACCCGAATCAGCTTCTGCGTGAACGAGATCAGCTCAAAACTCTCATCGGGGTTCAGGTCCTCCAGCTCGGAGACCCGCCGGTAGGGCACCACCATCGAGTGCCCCGGGTTGTAGGGGTACAGGTTGAGCACGATGTAGACGGACTCGCCGCGCGCGACGACCAGGCCTTCCTCGTCGGGCATCGTGGGGATGTCGGTGAACGGCTGCGTGGATTTCCCCGACCCCGCCGCCCCGCCCTTCATCGGCGCCTCGGCGATGTAGCTCATCCGGTGCGGCGTCCACAGCCGCTGCAGGTGGTCGGGGTCACCGACGCCGCGGTCGATTATCGTCCGCTCTTCGCGCAAGCGCTCATCGCCAATCGTCCGCTCTTCGCGTTCTTCGCGGCTCACTTCGGCGCGCCCACCTCGAGCAGTTCTGCGGTGGGAGCGGCGTTCTGCCGGCTTGCGATCCAGTCGGCGATCGCCGCGACAGCCTCGTCGCGCGGTACGCCGTTGAGTTGGCTGCGGTCACCGAAGCGGAAGCTGACGGCGTCGGCCTCGACGTCGCGGTCCCCCGCCACCAACATGAACGGCACCTTCTGGTTGGTGTGGTTGACGATCTTCTTCGCCATCCGGTCGTCGCTGGCGTCGACCTCGGCCCGGATGCCTTTCATCTTCAATTGTGTCGCAAGGCCGTTCAGATACGGGACGTGGTCGGCGGCAACCGGGATGCCGACCACCTGCACGGGCGCCAGCCAGGCGGGGAACGCGCCGGCATAGTGCTCGGTGAGGATCCCGAAGAAGCGCTCGATCGACCCGAACAATGCGCGGTGGATCATCACCGGCCGCTGCCGCGACCCGTCGGCCGCGGTGTACTCCAGCTCGAAGCGCTCCGGGAAATTGAAGTCGAGCTGGATCGTCGACATCTGCCAACTGCGGCCGAGCGCGTCTTTGACCTGCACCGAGATCTTGGGACCGTAGAACGCCGCGCCGCCGGGGTCGGGCACCAGCTCCAGTCCCGACGCGGCGCCCACCTCGGCCAGCACGTTGGTGGCCTCCTCCCACAGCTCGTCGGAGCCGACGAACTTGTTGGGATCCTTGGTCGAGAGCTCCAGGTGGAAGTCGGTCAGGCCGTAGTCGCCGAGCAGGTCGAGCACGAAGCGCAGCAGGGAGGTCAGCTCGTCCCGCATCTGCTCACGCGTGCAGTAGATGTGCGCGTCGTCCATCGTCAGCCCGCGCACCCGGGTCAGGCCGTGTACCACGCCGGACAGCTCGTAGCGGTAGACGGTGCCGAACTCGAAGAGCCGCAATGGAAGTTCGCGGTACGACCGCCCCCGCGACCGGAAGATCAGGCAATGCATCGGGCAGTTCATCGGCTTGAGGTAGTAGTCCTGGCCGGGCTTGCGCACGGTGCCGTCCGGGTTGAGTTCGGCGTCGAGGTGCATCGGCGGGAACATGCCGTCGGCGTACCAGTCGAGATGCCCGGAGATCTTGAACAGCTCCGCCTTGGTGATGTGCGGCGTGTTGACGAACTGGTAGCCGGCCTCGGTGTGCTTACGCCGCGAATAGTCCTCGAGCTCGCGGCGGATGATGCCACCCTTGGGGTGGAAAACCGCCAGCCCCGAACCGATTTCGTCTGGGAAACTGAACAGGTCGAGTTCGGCGCCCAGCTTGCGGTGGTCGCGCCGCTGCGCCTCTTCGATGAACTCGAGATGCTTGTCGAGGGCTTCCTGCGATTCCCACGCCGTGCCGTAGATGCGCTGCAGGCTCGCGTTGTCCTGAGTGCCGCGCCAGTAGGCCGCTGAGCTGCGGGTCAGTTTGAACGCCGGGATGTATCTCGTCGTCGGGATGTGCGGCCCGCGACACAGATCGCCCCACTCCCGTTCGCGCGTGCGGGGATTGAGGTTGTCGTATGCGGTCAGCTCGTCACCGCCGACCTCCATGACGTCGGGGTCGCCGGACTTGTCGTCGACCAGCTCGAGCTTGTAGGGCTCGTTGGCGAGTTCTTGGCGCGCTTGGTCTTTGGACTCGTAGACGCGCCGCGAGAACAGCTGGCCTTCCTTGACGATCTGGCGCATGCGCTTCTCCAGCGCCGCCAGGTCCTCGGGCGTGAACGCGCGTTCCACGTCGAAGTCGTAGTAGAACCCGTCGGTGATCGGCGGCCCGATGCCGAGCTTCGCCTCTGGAAACAGGTCCTGCACGGCTTGGGCCAGCACGTGTGCGGTCGAGTGCCGGATGACGCTGCGGCCCTCGTCGGTGTCGGCGGCCACCGGAGTCACCTCGACGTCGGCGTCGGGCACCCACGACAGGTCACGCAACCGGCCCTCGGTGTCGCGGACCACGACGATCGCGTCGGGCGCCCCCCGGCTCGGCAACCCCGCCTCGCGGACCGCCTCACCCGCGGTCGTCCCGGCAGCGACCCGGATCGGGGCTGCGAGGGCGGGGCGTGCGACGGCGCTCATACGGGGGCTCTCCAGTTTCGTTGTCAACAGACGCGAGGACGCGACCATGCTATCGGGGTGAGTCGTCAGTCTCCGATGCCGATCGGACTGTTCAGCCACTCGTGTTCGAACCCGACGAATTCTGCGGTCCAGTCGAGTGCGCCCAGCAACCACAGCGTCAACGCAACCACGAGGGCGGTGAACACGCCGCCGAGAATCTGCACGATGGCGTGCTGGCGGTGGAACCAGTCCATCACCTTGTCGTAGCGCTCCTTGGCGTAGGCCAGCAGCCGCCGTGCCCAGTCGAACTCGGTGGCCAGGATGCCCAGCCCGATGAACACGATCGCCCAACCCGGCCCCGGATACGGGATGGCGAGGATCCCCGCCCCCAGCACGATCAGGCCCACGACCCCGACGACGATGCGGTAGACGAACTCCGCTCGGCGACGCTCGCGCAGCCGATCGCGCCAGCGTGCCCAGCGCCGTTTGACCTCGGGGCCGTTCACGGCTGGCCCGGCTTGAGTTTGACGAACAGCGCGTGCGCTTCGGCGAGCACCGTGTCGGCGTCCAGCAGGCGCCCGGAGACGAAGATCTTGCGGCCCTCGATCCGGTCGATGCCTGCGTCGACCTGGAATTGTTTTTCGACGTGTGCGATCTTGCGGTAGTCGACGTGCAGGAAGGCGGTCCGCTGTGCCCTGCTGCCGCTGAGTTTGAACGCGGTGAAGCCGAGCACCGAGTCGAACAGCATCGCGACAGCACCGCCGTGCGCGGCGCCGTTGCGGCCGAGGTGGAAGCGGCGGAACTCGGCGGTGCCGGCGATGCGCTGGTCCTCTGTGACGTGCACGTCGAGCGGCACCGCCAGGACGTTGCCGCGGTTGGGCAGGTCCATCCGCCGGCCGGAGGGCGAGGCCCACTCGTCGGCGTAATAGGGCGCGAGCAGCTGCGACACCTTCTCAATCTGGTCCGCGGCCTCGGTGATCACCGCATCGGGCGCGTCGGCCGCGCGGGCGTGGTCTTGCAACGTGCGGACCGCTTCGACGAAGCGTCCGTAGTCGGGTCCTCCACGCTCGGTCGGCACCGGCGGGTTGAAGCCCCCACCGGGTTCCGCCGCGACGGGCTGCTCAAAGGTCACCGGACCACCGTATTGCCTCGCTCGGTCGCCGGCCGCCCCGGCGTTGCTCGTGGTCACCGCACCGACGGTACGGCGACGATGACAAGGTAGCCGGATGAAGCTGAGCGATCTCGCTGCGCTGCCGCTGACCTACCCGGAGTTGGGCGCGACCGCGCACATGCTGCCGGGCGGGTACCACCACGTGCAGAAGGAAGCCGTCATCGGCCGCGGCCGGAGCCGCTTCGAGGAGGCCGCCGCGGCGGGCATGCGATGGGGCATGCTGCGCGGCGCCGGAGTACGCGTAGAAGCGACGACGGAAATCGCGCAGGTGGGATCCGAGGTGATCGTGCACCTCGGTCCGATCGGGGCGCCGTGCCGGGTGGTCTACGTCGTCGACGAACCCGACCGTCGCGGGTTCGCCTACGGCACCCTGCCCGGACACGCAGAGTCGGGCGAGGAGCTGTTCCTGGTGCGCTACGACACGGCATCGGACGAGGTATCGGCCGTGGTGACGGCGTTTTCCCGGCACGCCACCTGGTGGAGCCGCCTGGCGTCGCCGATGACATCGCTGGTGCAGCGCGTGGTCACCGAGCGGTATCTGCGGGCGCTCTAAGGATGTAGATCTGCGGTGTAGGCCTTAATCTGCACTGACGGTTGCTTGCGTCGCCGATAATTCCCACCCGAACGCAAGATCAACCGCGGGCTCGTGCGCGTAGCCTTGAACGACTGGGAGAAGGACTTCAGATGGTGATGGCGAACGAACCCGACGAGCGCGAGGACACGCATCTGCGCATCGCGGAACTTGTGCGTGGGCTCTACAACCGGCCCGACGTGGACACGGTGATCGCAGAGTTGGCCGAACATGCGGCAGTCGAGATTCCCGGCGCCCAGTACGCGGGCATCACCATCACGCGCAAGTCCAAGAGCGTTGAGACTCCCGCGGCGACCAACCTGTACCCGATGCTGTTGGACAAGATCCAGCAACGGCACCAGGAGGGCCCCTGCCTGACCGCGGCGTGGGACGAGAAGATCGTCTACGTCGCCGACCTCGAAACCGACGACCGGTTCCCACGCTATCGCCGAGATGCTCTCGCGGAGACGCCGATTCGGTCGATCATGGCATTCCAGTTGTTCATCGAGGGCGAGACGATGGGCGCGCTCAACGTCTATTCCGAGACACCGGACTCGTTCGACGACCAGTCGAGAAGCATCGGGTTGGTTTTCGCCGCCCATTCGTCGGTGGCGTGGAATGCGGCGCGTCGCGACGAACAGTTCCAACGAGCATTGGCCAGCCGCGACATCATCGGTCAGGCGAAGGGCATGATCATGGAGCGCTACGGCGTCGACGCTGTACAGGCCTTCGATCTGCTGCGGAAGCTGTCGCAGGACTCCAACGTGCCGCTGATCAAGATCGCGACGGAATTCGTCGAGACCGCGCAATCCTGAGCCTGGTCAGCCGTCCAGGCCGAGCTTGTCGGTCAACCAGTTCAGCACGGGCGGTGCGACGTCGTCGACCGCGGATTGCGCGATGATCCAGTGCGGCAGGCCGGGATGGACCTGATGCTCGGCGTGGTAGCGTGCGGCGATCCGCCGTGAGATCCATTGTGCGACATTTCGATCGGCATCCGCGCTGACACACAGCACTGGGCAGTTGACGGCACGGGCATTCACCTTGGTGGACGACGATCCCATCGACATCTCGCGGAAGACCCGGCCCGAGTCACGAACCAGTCGAGGCAGCAGATCGTCCTGTTCGGCCCGGTCGAGCGTGCTGAGCGGGACCTCCCGCATGGTGCGCTCGGACGGAAAGAACGGCTTGCCCGCGAGGATGCGCGGCAGCAGGGGGAACAGGTGTGGCAGGGCGCGAAGTTGCGGCCAGAGCACGCCGGGCGGGATGGACGCCAACAGCACCGCAGCGCGCGGATCGCGTGCTGCGGCGATCTTCTGAGCGAGCAGGCCGCCCATGCTGTGGCCGATGACGATCGGCGTGGCGCCCAGTTGGTCGTATGCCGCCAGCGCTACCCGGAAGCAGTCCTGAATGCCGGTGCGCGCGAGCACCTCGTCATTGGTCGGGTCGCGACCGGGCAACACGGGTGCGTGGCATTCGAAGCCGGCGTTTTCGAAGAATCGCGTCCAGGGCTGCAGCAGTGACGGTCGACCGAACACGCCGTGCAGAAACAGAATGGGAGGCTTGGCCTTGTCCACTCGGGCGGGTTCCTTCCGGTCGCGGTATCGGCGCGAAGCCTTGTCAACGGGAGATTACTCGAGGAACCTCCGGGTTTTCTGGTTCGACTCTCGGCCGGGGCACCTCGATGCTGTTCTGCTGCACGATAACCGGATCCCCGACCTTCACCGTGTTGAAATACCACTCGGCGTCCTCGGGGCTGAGGCTGATGCACCCGTGGCTGACGTTCTCGAAGCCGAGTGAATTGACCGCCCAAGGGGCGGAATGCACGAAGATCCCACGTCTGGTGATCCGGACGGCCCATTCCACGTCGAGCAGGTAGCCGTCCTCCGAGTTGACCGGGATACCGACGCTGCTCGAATCCATCACCACGTCGCGCTCCTTGGACAACACGGTGAATGTTCCGATGGGCGTTGGATATTCGGGCCTGCCCATTGAGGCCGGAAAGACGCCGGGCTCGCCGAAGTGAGGCCGATGATGCGGAGCCGGCAGGATCGCGGGCGGTCCCGCCTCGACGCCGTCGATCGTCACGGTGAACGTGTGCTCGGAGACATTCGCAACCCCGACGACCGCCGGACCCGTCGCGACGTTCGTCTTCAAGTTGCCGACGGAAAGCGCGATGGTGCTGTGCGCGGGCCAGAATCGATCCGGAACCCATTGGACGGTCTCGTTGTCGAGCCAGTCGAACTTGCCGGTCATGGGGGGCACCGATGTGATGTCGAGGAACCGCTCGGCCGCACGCTTGTCGACGACGGGCGCCTCGAATGTCACCACGACGGGATGCGCCACCCCGACGATCTGGCCTTCCGCGGGCAGGATGGAGGCGATGGCGCTACGCACCGACTGGTTGGCCGCTGCCGCGCCTTCGTCGGCGGGCCCGGCCACCACACCGGTAGCGACGATGACCGCGGTAAGAACACACCTGATGACCGCACGCAATCTTGGTGCCTCCCTTGAAATTACAACGATGTCAATAATGCTAAGCGAGCCGCGGCGGATTAAGTCCAAGAGTGCGTAGGCAATTCGATTAAGTATGCGTCACGGTTGGGCCACGACCAACAGACGAGCGGCTTTCGCGACCGATTGAAACCCCTTGTCTGAGAACGGATTTGGCCCGGCGGCTGGTCGTACTCGCCGCCGGGCCCAACCCGGATGACTTGTCCTCAGCGCTCCGTCAGCGCGCGGGACCGGGTGGTGTGGGCTGACCCGGAGCGGGCGCGCCGGGCTGCGGTGAGCCGGTCGGGTCGCCCTTGCCGGCGGCGCCACCCATTGTGGTGAGTGGAGCGCCGGCTGCCACCGGAGCACCGGCCGCAATCGGAGCGCCCGCCAGCGGAGGCGCCACAGGAGGCGGCACGAGCGGTGGCACGAGGGGCGGCGGCACGATCGGCGGTACGAGCGGCGGCGGCACTACCGGCGGCGGTGCGACAGGCGGCGGACCGGGGAACGCCATCGGCACGCCGGCCATGTCGGTGAGCGGAGCGCACACCGCCCCTGCCGGCGCTTCCCCAGAGGAGGTCTGGGCACATTCGTAGCCCCCGGCCACTGCCGCCGGGCTCAACGCCATCGCCAACCCACACAATCCAGCCCCGATGGCTGCCGCGATGTTGACTCGTTCAAAGGTCGTCATCGACGCTGATCCCTTCATTCACGCTCGTACTTCCCGTTCAACTGAGGCAGCAGACCTGCATGCCGTATTGAAGCCGCGTCTCTGCGACCGCGTTAATATCAGCAGCGAATAGCCCGCGACGCACCACGCCGCACCGCACCGTTTCCAATTGGTGACCGGTTCGGAATGGTTGGACAACCGTGTGCCCCGCCGCCGACAGTGCCGGCGCGCCGCCTACCGGTCTCACCTGCGTGTTCTGTGTGGGGCGACCCCTGCACGCGTCGTTGTGCGCGCCGTCGCAGGTCTCGATGCATTCAAAGTCGCGAGGGGGTTTCGGGGTGGTTGACCACGGGCATCACTGTCGCGACAGGTCAGGACAAGTCAGAGGTTGGTATGTGATGACGGTGGAATCGAAACCTACCGCAGATGCGTCGATGGGCGAATTGATGAGTCAGTTGTCGACGCAGACGTCGCGGCTGATCCGTGACGAGATGCGGTTGGCGCAAAAGGAATTTCAGGAATCAGCAAAGCGCGCCGGGATCGGCGCCGGGTTGTTCAGCGTCGCGGGCTTGTTGGCCTTCTTCGGGGCGGCGACGTTGATCGCCGCGGCGGTGGCGGCGCTGTCCCTCGTGCTGGAGGTATGGGCGGCGGCGCTGATCGTCGCCGCAGCACTGTTCGTCGTCGCGGGTATCGCCGCGCTGATCGGACGCAAGCAGGCGCGGGAGGTCACTCCGGCGGCCCCGAAGACCGTCGAGACGGTGAAAGCCGACATCCAGGAACTGAAGGACGCCCGTTCATGACCGCACCGGATTCACGCCCAGAACCAGGCCCGGAAGCGGGCGTCGACGATATTCAGGCCGACATCGAGCAGACCCGTAACGAACTCGGCGAGACGGTCGAGGCGCTGCAGGCGAAGTTGGATGTGAAGGAGCGCGCCAAGGACAAGGCGACCGAGACGAAGGAGCGCGTCGTCGAGAAGGCGGACACCTTGCGGCATACGGCCACCGACAATCCGAAGCGGACGGTGCCCGTGGCGGCGGTCATCGCCATCCTTGCGGTGCTCGGGATCGTCGTCTGGCGTCGTCGCCGCTAGCCTTCCGACGGTCCGAACCGGAAGCGGCGGCCGGTGACCCTCGTCGGAAGTATGCGGACATAGTGCTGTTTGACCGGCGCAGTCCATGACAGCAGTTGCGCCCGTTCGGCCTCCGCGAGGTCGTCGCCGTCGCGCACCGGCCGGGCGAGGCCGCGCACCACCACACTCCAGCCTTCGGCGATGTTGTGATCGTCGGCTTCGAACACCACGTCGCGGTTGATCGCCGTGCTGACCAACTTGGTGCCCTCGGCAGTGCGAAACAACAGCGTTCGCCGTTGAACGACGAGGCGGGGCGTCAGGGTGAGTAGCGAAGGCTGTGGTGAAGTGGTCCCGGCTGGGTTCGAACCAGCGACCTTCCGCGTGTGAGGCGGACGCTCTCCCACTGAGCTACGAGACCGGAGAGTCGGCCGAATGGCCGAACGACGTCGAAGACTAGCACGGTGAGGGGTCACGACCCGAATCCGCCCGAGGCCCCAGCGGCGTCCGCAGCCCCGAATTCCGACGGGCGCCGCGCGGCCGGCTCGGTCCGCGGATTCCTCCCCTCTTGGGAGCGCTGCCAGGTGTTTTGGATTGCAAACGGGCGGAGACGCACCGGCAAACACGGAGATTTGTGCAGCTACACTTTGGTGGACTATCGTCGTGCTTCGCGACGGGCGACGATGTCGTTCGTGGCGCGCGGATGTAGCGCAGTTGGTAGCGCATCACCTTGCCAAGGTGAGGGTCGCGGGTTCGAATCCCGTCATCCGCTCGAAGGTGCAGTGGCATCAACCCCAGCGGTGGAGTGGCCGAGTGGTGAGGCAACGGCCTGCAAAGCCGTGCACACGGGTTCGATTCCCGTCTCCACCTCAACGAATGATCTGGCGCGATTAGCTCAGCGGGAGAGCGCTTCCCTGACACGGAAGAGGTCACTGGTTCAATCCCAGTATCGCGCACCACAGGTTCTCGCTTCCTTTCATTCCCGAACTGGCTTCGACGTAGGACTTGGGGTTTGCCGATGGGCGCACCCGACGGGCGGCACATGAGCCGCGAAGAGATGTTCCAGCACGCCGGTAGAACGGCTGCAATAGAACGTTCCTCCAGCTGACCTAGCGTCCGAAGCGACCGAGTCCCCCGCCAACTAGTAACACTGACGGGGGCCTCGGTCGTCTGAAAGGTGGTTGCCTAGGTGCGCGGGTTCGTAACAGTGCCGCCGCCGCGATTCGCGGGGTAGTCGGCATCCTTGCGTCGCTTCAGACCCGCGAGGCCAAGCAGACCGAGAAGACCTGCCAGCCCCCACAGGCCGTTGTCGCCGCCGTCGTCTTCTTGCTCGGCTTGCTGCGCAACGGTGGTCGTAGTCGCCGGTGCTGGGGCCGCGAGTTCGGTGGCATGAGCCACACCGGCGCCGCCGAACAACAGGGTCAGGGTGGTCGCGCCGATAACGAGAGTCTTCTTCACGATGATTGCTCCTTCAGATTCGAGTTCGAACCGAATGGAACCTGTTCGCTCAAGAGTCCCGGCTCAGAGCCCTAATACACGCATCTACCCGTAGCTAAACTCCCGAGCGGGTGAAGGCGAAGGACTTGACGATATATAGGCTGGTCCAAGCCTGCTGTGATGGCGAACACAGGGTCCCAATAGTCGTTGGGTTAGGTAACACACCAAACGCATAGATGGCCGCACCAGAAGCAGAACCTTCGTCTGCGCCAGTGACGCCTGCGCTGTACCTCGTCGGCTCTATCACAACGTAGGGAAACGCCTGATTCCTTCTTGCCGCCTCGCGCGCACACTTAACGAGTAGGCGTAACCGCTCGGAAGTCAGCGGCGCGCCCATTCAAGATCAAAAACGGGAAATTTCAAGGTGTTTCGAATCTGTCTGCGACTCTCGGCGCTAGTGATGGCAGGGGCGGCGGCTTTCAGCCTCGGCCCCGCCCCGGCCGTGAAGGCCGATGCAATGTCCTACTTGCAGTCGCTCAATAACCACGGCATGTCGGTGTACGACACCTCAGACGCACTGCGCAACGGCTATTGGGTTTGCAATGAGCTCAACTACAACACGGGTGACGTGGTCGCCGAACGGCTGTATTACCGGTACGCGAGCATGACCGTGGCTGAGGCTGCGACGATCCTCATGGTCGCCGTCTGGGAACTGTGCCCCTGGCACTACGATCCACAGGACCTGGTGCCGGTCGCGCCACCGTCCCCCCTTCTGGCGAGGGCGGAATGAGCACACCGCCTTGAATAGTCAACTTGCGGCGGCTAGATGTACTCGGTCATGAGGTTGGTTGCAGTCGGCTGATGGGCGGCAGTCCACCGAGTGCGCTGTGACGCCGTTGAGTGTTGTAGTACTTGAGCCAGGGGGCAAGGGCTGCGGCGCGTTGGCTGTTGGAGGTGAAGACGCGCTTGTAGGCCCATTCGGTCTGCAGCGTGCGGTTGAGGCGTTCCACCTTTCCGTTCTGCCAGGGGCAATGCGGCTTGATGAAGATCTGGCGAGCGCCCAGCTCAGCGCTGACTTCGCGTAGCGAGTATCGGTAGGCCCAGGCGTTGTCGGTCATGATCTGTTCGATGGCAGGGATGCCGTGGGCGCAGAAGTAGGCTGCGGCGCGGCGCAGAAACCCAGCGCAGCTGGAGCCTTTCTCGTCGGGAAGGATTTCGCTGTAGGCCAGCCGGCTGTAGTCATCAACAAGTGAGTGGATGTAGTCAAACCCGTTACGCCGGTTGACATCTAAGCCAGTGTTACCGCGCCCGTGTGCGCGCCAACCGCCTCCGTCGGGTATGCGGCCCAGCTTCTTGACGTCCATATGGACCAGTTCACCGGGCCGGGATCGTTCATAACGTACGGCGGTGGCCTTGGAGGCGCGGATAACGTGACCGGTCATCGGGTCACAGTCACGCAAATAGGGCACGTCGCGTCGGCGCAGCACACGCGACACCGTGCGGGCGCACACACCCAGCTTCGCGCTGATCTCGTCGGGACCGCAGCGGTGCCGACGCCGCCAAGCCACGATCTGATTTTCGAGGCCGTGGGTAACCCGGGTGGGCGTGGTATGCGGGCGCGAGGGCCGGTCGCACAGGCCCGCCTCGCCGTCGGTTTCGTAGCGAGTGATCCAGGTGTGTACGCACTTGCGCGACACCCCCATCGCCTTGGCGATATGGGCTTTAGCCCAGCCGGCCTGATACCGCTGCACTATCAGCAGTCGGCCGTGAAACGTCGTACGGGCATTACGGTGGGACACGAGAACCTCCGGACGGTGGTGGACCTAGACAAGCCACACCTCATCCGGAGGTTCTCCTCACATCAAGCCGACACGCCTGCTACCAACGTCCTGTCCCGGTACAGCTAGACAGCGACCACGACGGAATTGGCGGCGAGCGAAGGTAATTCGGTGAGACTACGCATCGCTGTCGCAACGTCGTTAGCGGCAGCGTCTAGCATCTTGTTCCCGTCACTGCAGACAGCGCGGGCCGATCCCGTCACAGCGACGGCAACTGTCCTGCAAGTTGTCGACGGCGACACCGTGGATATTCGCGACGACGCCAGGGGCAGGCTCCGCGTGCGCATTTTGGGTATTGACACCCCCGAGACCAAGAGGCCCGGTTACACCGTCGGCTGTTGGGGACCCGAGGCGACCGAATTCGCCAGGTCGACCTTGCTCGGGCAGCGAGTTGCTGTCGTTTCCGACCCGACGCAAGAACACACCGACCGCTATGGCCGAACCCTCGCCTACCTTGTTCGAGCGGACGGCTGGGACTATTCGGTCGAAGCTGCGCGCGCAGGTGCGGGGCGTTCATATGTGTACAACAACCGCCCTGCGAGCCGGTTCGGCTCGATCGCAGCTGCCGAAAATGAGGCAAGGGACGCTGGCCGCGGGTTGTGGGGGCCGCCCTGCAATGGCGAATCCGCGTCGAGCATCAGCGTTGCGGACGCTGCGCCACCACCGGCTCCGCTGCTTGCCGCGCCGCCCCTCGACGTACCGCCCTCAGCGGATGTCAACTACGGCGATTGTGATGCGGCACGCGACGCTGGCGCTGCTCCCCTGCGGAGAGGCGAGCCGGGTTACCGCCGAGGGCTCGATCGGGATAACGATGGCGTCGCATGTGAAAGCTAATCGACCGCGCTGGTTGCGGTGCCAAGGCAACACCCGGTGGATGCTGCAACCTATGGCCAGGACTGTGGGAAGCGGGTTTCCAATCCGGCCGTGCCCTGACGTCTATACGGGAGCCTGTCACGAATTTTGTGTAAGTCAGAGGTGATTTGACTACGAGTTGTACTCTAGCACAACGGGATTCGACCGGGGAACAGCCTAGCCAGTGTGTTCAATGCCACAGTCCAGTTGTAAGTGCCGGTGCCTGAGAAGCCTCCTCTCTCGCTGGAGATGTTGCGCAATCCCAGATACAGCAACTTCATCGCGGCGTCCTTGTCGGGAAAGTGACCGCGATTTTTGGTGATCTTGCGCAGCTGGAAGTTGATCGACTCGATCGCGTTGGTGGTGTAGACGATCTTGCGCAGCTCCACCGGGAAGTCCAGGAACGGCACGAACTCAGGCCAGGCGTTGCGCCACACATCAATCGCGCCGGGATACTGGGCGCCGAATGCGGTGTCGAAGTCCTTGAGCGCGAGTTCGGCGGCCTCCACGGTCGCCGCGCCGTAGATCGCCCGCATCGACGTCGCGACCTTCTTGCGGTCCTTGTAGGACACGAACCGCATCGCGTTGCGGATCACGTGCACCACGCAGGTCTGCACCACGGTGTCGGGGTAGCACGAGCGGATCGCATCGGGCAGCCCGGTCAGCCCGTCGCAGCAGGCGATCAGGATGTCACGGACCCCGCGGTTGCGCAGATCGATGACGACTTTCTGCCAGAATTTGGCGCCCTCGGAGTCTTGGATCCACACCCCCAGGGCATGTTTGCGGCCCTCCAGATCCACCCCAATGGCCAGATAGGCCACCTTGGTGGTGACCACACCGTTGTCCTTGATCCGCAGCCGCAGCCCGTCGATATACAGGATCGGATAGACCTCGTCGAGCGGGCGGGACTGCCAGGCCTTGATCTCATCGACGACGACGTCTGTGACATTGGAGATCAACTCCCGCGACACCGCAGCCCCGTACACCTCCGCCAGGTGGGCCTCGATGTCGCGGGTGGTCATACCGCGCGAATACAGCGACAGCACAACGGAATTGATGTTGTTGAGCCGACGGGCCTTCTTCGGCACGATCGCCGGCTCAAAGGAGCCGTTGCGGTCGCGCGGCGCGTCGATTTGCACCGGGCCGTTGACCGTGGTCACCGTCTTGGACGTGGTGCCGTTGCGGGAATTGCCCGAGCCGCGCCCAGCCGGATCACCGGACTCATAGCCCAGATGATGGGTCAACTCCGAATTCAGCGCCCGCTCCAGCACCGCCTTGGTCAACTCGTTGAGCAAACCATCCGCGCCATCGATCGGGGTACCCGACTTCACCGCATCCTTGATCAACGAATCCAACGTCTCCGCCGAGAACGTCTCGGCCAGCTGCCGCGCCGCCGACTTGTCCTCAGCCGGCACCTGCGTGGTCTTGATCACAAAACACTCCTTCTGTCCGCCCAAACGGCGGTCCGATGATGGACCACCCCGGACTTACACAGATGGAATGACACGCCCCTATACGGAGCGTCAGGCTTCTACGCCATAGCCACCGCGGAGATCCTTATGGGCGGCTTTCAGAATGGTCTTGCAGAGCGCCACCAGCTCCTCGACATCAAAGTCGGCCTCATCGCCCAGTCGCTTGAGCCACGATCCTTCTTCTTCTTTCAGCTCAGTCCATTTGCGCTCCGCATAGATCGCTTCTTCGTCGGTTGGTGCGACGTCGCCCGCCGTTTGGACCAGGCGCCTCTTGCATGCATCCAATTGCGCCAACGAATAGCCGTGCTCACGGAACTGGCGGTCCCATTCGTCAAGCATCACTTCGGTGAGGTCGCGAACCGGTTCTGCGGCGTAAATCATCAACTCAGCTATTCCGTCGTCCATCCCCAGCCGAATACGGAATTCGTACAGTTGCCTGATGGCCTCAGCCCGCCTCTGGCAGAGGCTCTGTTCGCCCGCTTCCGACCCGGCGAGTTGTTCTGCGCCGCGCTTGAGGTGCAGGGTCGCTGAAATGAGGCACTTCAGTGCAGCTTTCTTGTCCTCCCCCGCCCGCTTCTCGTAGTCCAAGACCAGAGCATGGTCTCGTTCTTGTTGCTTGGTTCGCGCGTCGATGCGCTTTGTCCAAATCGCCACGGCCGCAGTGGAAACCACTGACGCGAAAGGCACCAAAGTCGTCGAGACCACAGTTGTCAAACTCATCGCGTCGCAACTCCTTGCCGTCGCTGCGCAGACACGATTCCCCGTATTCGCACGTTGTGGTCATTCGCCCGTGTTCAGTCTGCCTGACTGCGCCGAAGCGCACACAGCTTTGACCCTCGCGCCAAATACCTACTTCACTCCGGAACTTTCCGAATGCAAGAGGTGTGCTCTGACCGCCAGTTCCAGGTGTCGTCAGAGCATCGCGGCAATGATGGCCAGCAGGGCTAGCACGACGACGATGAGCCCGACCATGACGAAAAACGCGCCGGTCGCCGTCAGCTGTTGGGCACGGCTTGCCTCGTCGTTGAGCATCTCTTTGATCGACGTCTTCATCCGCGCAAAGAGGTCTTTCCACGAGATGCGCGCCAGGCCTTTCCTGGTGGCGGCCGGCTCGCGGCCAGGTTCATCGGGAACTTGGCCGACGCCGTTGCCGTATAGCACCAGGCCGAACACGGTCATGACGGCCGCCAGGATCAGCAGCACCACCGCGATTGCAATCAATTGCCGCTCTATCCGTCGTCGAATCGAAAGCCGTTACTGCGCTGATCGTCTCATTCGCACCGAGCAAGAGCAATGACATCCGCCCCGACCCGGCAAAGAAAACTCGAACCGACGTTTCCCCCGATCGGTGGAGTCGATGCCCTCCCGAGGACGGGCCGATCAGCCGACGCCGCCAAGCCCGAAACGCCAATACCTTCATGCCCGTATCCGTCATCGCCAAACGCCCGAAAGGATCTCCTATGACCACCACGAACCTGATGCACGACCACTACAGCGTCATCAGCCGCGCTGGCGGAGTTCAGACCTCCCGCGTCGTCATCGCGGCCAACTCCGCCGACGCTGCGCAGACCCATCGTGAGCACTACCCCGGCGGCGACATCGTCCGCGTCTTCCACGATCGGCGTTCATGACCAGAAAACGCTCGGCGGTGGCGTCCCACCTACTACGCTTTGCTGCAGACCGACCGGTCATGACGACCCAAAGGGTGGGACATGATTCGCCAACTCCTCGCCGCCGCTGCGATCGCCGGCACCGCCGTCTGCACGGCCCCGTTCGCCTCTGCTGACGACACCGACTACCCCGACACCCCGGGTCGCTACGCCACCGATGTACCGGGCATGAACTACGACGCCCACCTCGCCGGCCCGTGCACCAACATGGAGCGCTTCACGTTCGGGCGCGGCCCCGGTGGCGAAGTCTTGCAGTGCCGCTGGATCGAGAACCAGTGGCCGCCGGTCTACACCGGCTTCTGGGTCGCGGCCTACGAACTGTACGGCGTGCAGGAGGTCGGTTCGCCCTGTCCCAAGCCACAAGCCGCCGCTCAGGCGCCCGACGGGCGGCCGATGCTGTGCCTGGGAGCGCGAGGCTGGCAGCCCGGCTTCTTCACGCGCGAAGGATTCTTCCCGAGATAGTCAGGCGCGTAGCGTCTCGCTCGGCGCGGTCCCGAACGTCCGCTTGTAGACGCTGCTGAATCGCCCGGCGTGACTGAATCCCCATCGGCCAGCGATCGCCATCACGGTGTCCCTGCGCGGGTCAGCGGTTTGCAGTTCGCGGTGCGCGCGATCGAGGCGCACCCGACGGAGATACTCCAGCGGAGTCATGCCGAGGTGCCGCCGAAACGCATACTGCACCGAGCGCGGTGTCACGTTGACGGCGGCGGCAATATCGCTGAGTGTTATTTCCCTGTGGGCGTTCTCGTTGATGAATGTGATCGCGCGACGCAAGACAGCAGACTGGACGCGGGCCGGATCGATCTGGTTGCGCATAGCAACTTCCGGATACCCCGGCCGCATCTGCCAAAACGACTCCCCCCAAGTTCCGCAACCTTGACATGATTTGCCAATGACCGACCGCATCGAAGTACAACGCACCATCGACGCACCTGCGTCCGACATCTTCGCGGTGCTGACCGACCCTCAAGGACATGTCGCAATCGACGCGACCGGAATGCTGCAGGACGCCGAGGGCGATCGGGTCCGCGCGGCCGGCGACACCTTCGTCGTACACATGGACCGCGAAGCGCTCAACGACTTTCCGATGGGCAAGTACGACGTCACCGTGTCGATCCGCGACTTCGAGCAGGACGCCCTGATCTCGTGGACCATCCTCGGCCGGATCCGCCCACAGATCGGCCATGTGTACGGCTATCGCCTGCAACCCACCGCCGACGGCACGTTGGTGACCTCGTTCTACGACTGGTCCGACATCGACCAGCACTGGCGTGACGCCGGCATCTTCCCCGTCATCTCCGAAAGTGCGCTACGGGCAACACTGGGCATCCTCGATCGCACGGCCAAGCGCGGATACCCGCGATCGTCAACCAACGGTTGACGCACGCACTGTCGTCAACCTAAGGTTGACGCATGACGCAGCACGCCAAGATCACCAACCCGGTACGACTCGACGACCTCATCGACGTCATCAAGCAGGTCCACTCCGAGCCCCTCGACCAGCTCACCGACGCAGTGTTGGCCGCCGACGCCCTCGGCGACATCGCCGATCACCTGATCGGCCACTTCGTCGACCAGGCCCGCCGGTCTGGGGCGTCGTGGACCGACATCGGCAAATGCATGGGCGTCACCAAACAGGCCGCCCAGAAGCGCTTCGTCCCCAAGACACCGACCGATGCCGACGCGCTCGACCCGAACGCCGGGTTCAGCCGGTTCACCCCCCGCGCCCGCAACGTCGTCGTGGAGGCGCAGAACCTGGCCCATGCCGCCGGCAATCCCGAGATCAGCTCCGATCACCTGCTGTTGGCCTTGTTCAAGGACCCCAACGGTCTGGCCGCCAAGTTGCTGGCCGCACAGGGCGTCGACCTCGATGCGGTGACGAAGGTGGTATCACTGCCGGAGCGCACTGTAGACGAGCTGCCTACGCTGATCCCCTTCAACGCCGCCGCGAAGAAGGCGCTGGAGCTGACATTTCGTCAGGCACTTCGGTTGGGGCACAACTACATCGGGACCGAACACATTCTGCTGGCGCTGTGGGAAGCCGAGGACGACGACGGTCCCCTGCACCGCGCGGGCGTCGACAAGGACCGCTTCGAAAACGAACTCGTCTCCGCCCTGGAAGCCTTCACGAAGGACTGATCTCACACCCGACGGCGCCTCGACGTCTTCATGATGTGAGAGTGCGACCGTTCGAAGAGGTGGTGGCGCAGCACGGACCCACTGTGCTGAGGGTGTGCCGCGCGGTCGTCGGCCCCGTCGACGCCGAGGACGCCTGGTCCGAGACGTTCCTGTCCGCGCTGCGCGCCTACCCTCGGTTGCCCGCGGACGCGAACGTCGAGGCTTGGCTGGTCACCATCGCGCACCGCCGCGCTCTCGACGTCGGCCGCGCCCGCTCACGTCGGCCGACGCCCACCGATCCGATGCCGGATCTGGCGTCGCCGCGCGCGAACCCAGCGGCGCGCGACCCCGACCTGTGGGATGCGCTGGCACGCTTGCCCGCCAAGCAGCGGCAGGCCGTCGCCTACCACCACATCGCAGGCCTGCCGTTCGCAGAGATCGCCGCTCTGCTGGGCAACTCCCCCGATGCCGCGCGCCGCGCTTCCGCCGACGGCATCAAGACCCTACGCAGGATCTACCGAGAGGACCGAACACCATGACTGCCAATTTGTTTGACGCTCTGCACCCCGATCCCGAGACGCTCGACCGGCTGCATCGACGTCTGGAACACGCCGCCGACGACGGTGGCGTGCTCGACATCGCCTACCGCACGATCGACAGCCCCGTCGGTCCGCTGCTACTGGCCGCCACCTCCGCCGGCTTGGTGCGCGTCGCCTTCGACGTCGAGGGCCACGACACCGCGCTGCGCCGACTGGCGGAGGTGGTCAGCCCGCGCATCCTGCGCGCCCCGAGCCGGCTGGACACCGTCGCACGCCAACTCGACGAGTACTTCGCCAAGCGTCGCACGGTGTTCGAGGTGCCGATCGACATGCGACTCACCGCGGGCTTCCGGCGCAGTGTGATCGAGCACCTGCGCGACATCGGTTACGGCCGGCGCGAAAGCTACGCGACCGTCGCCGCCGCCGTCGGGAATCCGCGCGCCGTGCGCGCCGTCGGGACCGCATGCGCGCACAACCCGCTGCCGGTGGTGATCCCGTGCCACCGCGTGGTGCGGTCGGACGGCTCGACCGGGCAGTACGTCGGTGGTCCGGCGGCCAAGTCGGCACTGCTGGATCTCGAGGCCGCCTGAGCGTGCCTGACGCGGAAGCTGCTGTAACACGTTTCAGTGTGTGCGATCATGCGGGGATGCGTCGCTGGTTCGTGCTCCTCGTCGCCGCGATGGCGACCGTCGCCGGGATAGTCGCTGCGCCTGCATCGGCGGTCACCGCTCCGATCGGCAGGCTCGGTGACACGTTGCAGGTCAAGTTCAAGGGCCTGGTCGCCGACATCACCGTGCACAGCGTGGACCCGTCCCCCATCCCGCCCGGCTTCGGCTATCCGCCGCGGCCGCCGCGCCACCAGGTGTGGCGCGCCTGGGTGACAGTGCATTCCATTCAGGTGCCGACGCCGTACGCCCAGTCGATCACCTACAGCTTCCGCGGCGTCACGGCGACGGGCGACAGCTACGAACCGCGCAACACCGATGCTCCCGACGCCTTGGCGCCCGCGCTGAACAACGCACCCGCCGGGTCGACGGTCAGCGGTGCGGTGTTCTGGGACTGCTATCGCGACCTGGTGTCCAACGTGGTGCTGCTCGACCGGGTCACCGGCGAGCACCTCGCCCAATGGAACGTGTAGTCGCCGTTGGACATTGACGTCGCAGAGGCCGTCGACACCGACCTGGCCGAAGTCGCCGACGTCGCTGCCCGCACCTTCCCGCTCGCCTGTCCGCCGGCGGCGACACCGGACAACGTTGCCGCGTTCATCGACGAGAACCTGTCCGAGGCGCGCTTTCGCGACTACCTCGCCGACGCCGACCGGGCGGTGCTCGTCGCTCGTGCTTCCGATGGATCGATCACCGGTTACGCGCTGCTGGTTCGCGGCGTACCTGACGACCCCGATGTCCAGCGCGCCGTCCAACTGCGCCCGGCCGTCGAGGTGTCGAAGATCTATGTGCTGCCCGAACGCCACGGCGCCGGGGTGGCGACTGCGCTGATGACCGCGGCGCTGCGGAAGGCCGAGGATCTGCGCGCCAAGGTGGTCTGGCTGGGCGTCAACCAGGAGAACCACCGCGCACAGCGGTTCTACGCCAAGCACGGGTTCACGGTCGCCGGCACCAAGACCTTTCGGTTGGGCGCGGGCATCGAGAACGACTACGTGATGGCGCGGATGTTATGAGCGCGAAGCTGTACCCACACCGGTGGTGCCCTCCCTCGACAGCGCGAGCAACCGCGAGATCGCGCGCAGGTACTTCTTACGGAAACCGCCCGCCAGCATGTCCTCGCTGAAGAGGGTGTCGAGCTTTGCGCCCGACGCCACCACCGGTATCCCCGCGTCGTACAACCGGTCGGTCAGCGAAACCAGCCGCAGCGCGACATTCTGATCCTCGACCGTGTGCACGCCGGTGATGAAGACGGCTCTCACACCCTCGATCAGCGTCAGGTAGCGCGACGGGTGCATGGTGGCCAGGTGCGCGCACAGCGCATCAAAGTCGTCGAGCGTCGCGCCGGCTGACTGCACGGCACGCTCGCTGACCTCGGCGTCACTCAATGGCTCCGGCGCGGGCGGCAGATCGCGGTGCCGGTAGTCCGGCCCGTCGATGCGCACTGTCTCGAAAATCGCTGCGAGAGTGTTGATCTCACGCAGGAAGTCCTGTGCGGCGAAGCGGCCCTCGCCGAGCTGCTCGGGCAGGGTGTTCGACGTCGCCGCCACCGACACCCCCCGTTCGACGAGTTGTGACAACAGCCGCGAGATCAGCGTCGTGTTGCCCGGGTCGTCGAGTTCGAACTCGTCGATGCACACCACGACGTAGTCGGCCAGCAGGTCGATGCACTCGACGAACCCGAAAACGCTTGCCAGCTGCGTCAACTCGCCGAACGTCGCGAACGCTTTCGGGCCCGGCAGCCGGTAGTACGACGACGCCAGCAGGTGGGTCTTTCCGACGCCGAAGCCGCCGTCGAGATACAGCCCGACACCGGGCAGCACCTCGCGGCGACCGAACAGCTTCTTCCTGCCCGCCCGTCGCTGCTCCGCCTGATTGCAGAACCGCAGGCAGGACTGCACCGCGGCGGCCTGCGACGGCTCCGCGGGGTCCGGGTGGTAGGTGTCGAAGCTGACGTCGGAGAACGTGGGAGGCGGGACCAGTTGAGCGATCAATCGGTCCGGTGTGACGTCGGGTTGGCGGTCGACCAGATGTTGCACCGCGCCGGACCCGTCCATGCAGGCACCTTATCGACGTGCTGCAATCGTGTTCATGCCCGATACCGCCGCTGCGGCGCAGTTCACCGTGCTGGGGACCGATGGCGCCCCGATCGACAGCGCCGACCGGCGGCTCGCCGACTTCTACGCCTACCCCGCCGACCTGCAGACCTGCTGGGTGCGCGGCAACATGATCGCCAGCATCGACGGCGGCGCGACGGCCGGCGGGAAGACCGCTGGGCTCGCCGGGCCGGGCGACCGCAGCGTCTTCGAGCTGATGCGCTATGCCGCCGACGTGATCCTGGTCGGGGCCTCCACCGTGCGCACGGAGAACTACTCCGGCACGCAGGTGCCGGTCGCAGAGCGTCGCAACCGGCAGGCGCGCGGCCAGGCCGAGGTGCCGCCGATCGCCGTCGTCACCCGGTCCGGGAACCTCGACCCCGGCGCCCTGTTCTTCACCCGCACCGAGGTGCCGCCGCTGATCCTGACGTGCACCGCCACCTATGCCGACGCCCAGCGTCGACTCGGCACGGTCGCCGAGGTGATCGACGCGTCGGGTTCGCGCCCCGACGCGGTCGACGGCCTCACCGCACTGCGGGCGCTGGCCGAACGCAAGCTGTTCCGCGTGCTCACCGAGGGCGGCCCGCTGTTCCTGAGCGAGCTGATCGAAGACGATCTGCTCGACGAGCTGTGCCTGACCGTCGCGCCGTTGCTGGTGGGCGGCAGGGCGCCCAGGATCGCGACGGGATCCGGCGAGGTACTGACCCGCATGCGGCCGGCGCACGTGTTGACCGACGACGACGGCTATCTGTACACGCGCTACGTCCGGCTGAGGTGAGCCGGCGGGTGAGCCGCGCATCAGTACTGTGGTCGGCATGAATCGGCGTGGTCAGCTGGTCCGGCTCCTTAGCCTGGCATCCGTCGCGGCGGTCGCCGCGGCGTGCTCGCCTGGCCTTGCCGCCAATCCCCGCTTCGCCACCGACGCCGGCGCGGGCCCGCAAGGCGAGCCGACGTCGACCCAGCAGGAGCAGGGCCCGCCGGCCGTCGAGGCGCCGAAGAACGACCTGGCCTGGCGGGATTGCACGGCTCGGGTGTTCAGCAACGCCGCAGTGCCTCCCGCGCCCGGGGTGACCCTGGACTGCGCGACGTACGACGCCGACCTGGACCCGATCAACGGCGTGTCGGGTTCGGTCAGCATCGGTGTGGTCCGGGCCCGCAGTCCGCAGACCCCCGCCGACGCCGGCCCGCTGGTGATGACAACCGGTTCGGACCTGCCCTCATCGACGCAGTTGCCGGTGTGGCTGTCGCGCGCCGGTGCCGACATGCTCAAGACCCGCCCGATCGTGGCCGTCGACCGGCGTGGCATCGGGATGTCCAGCGCGCTGGACTGCCGCGACCTGTTCGACCGCCAGGAGATGCTCGACCAGGCGCAGTTCCAGGCCGGCGACGACCCGGTCGAGAACCTGGGCGCGATCGTGCAGACCGCGACAACAAGCTGCACCGACACCATCGCCCCGGGTGACTCGGCCTACGACAACTCGCACGCCGCCGAGGACATCGAGCGCCTGCGCAGCACCTGGGATGTGCCCGCGCTCGCGCTGCTGGGTATCGGCAACGGTGCGCAGGTGGCGCTGGCGTACGCCGGATCGCACCCCAACAAGGTCGCGCGCCTGGTGCTCGACTCACCGCTGCCGCTCGGGATCGCCGCCGAAGCCGAGATGGAACAGCGCGTCAAAGGCGAACAGGCCGCGCTGGACGCCTGGGCCGCGCAGTGCGCAGCGACGAACTGCCCGCTGGCGCCCGACCCGAAGGCCGCGGTCGATGAACTGCTCTCGGCGGCGCGTCAAGGTCGTGGGCCCAACGGCGCCGCCGTCTCGACCGTCGCCCACGCGATCTCGACCGCACTGGCCTATCCGCGCGGGGACCGGATCGAGTCGGGCAATGCCTTGGCCGCGGCGGTGGCCGCCGCACGGGCCGGGGACACGAACCCGTTCACCGACCTGATCGCCCAAGCCGAAAGCCTGCGCAACACCGACGGTCAGTTCGTCAACGGCTGCAGCGACTCGCTTAACCGGCCGACCCCGAACCGGGTGCGCGAACTGGTTGTGGCGTGGGACAAGCTGTACCCGCAGTTCGGCACCGTCGGGGCGCTGGACCTGGTCGACTGCCTGCACTGGCCCAGCGGGACCCCTCCGCAGGAACCGAAGGACCTCGAGATCCCCGTGCTGCTGCTCGGCACGCAGAACGACCCGATCGTCGGTAACGAGGGGGTTGCCGCGGTGGCGGCCACCGTGATCAACGCCGGGTCGGCCAACAAGCGGGTGATGTGGCAGGGCATCGGCCACGGCGCCTCGGTCTTCTCACCGTGTGCGCTGCCGCCGGTGATCGGCTACCTGAACAGTGGCAACCTTCCCGAGACCGACACGTTCTGCCCTGCCTGACGCCTGATGTTGACAGAGGTCGGGTACCGTGCGGTCGTGCGCGATCTTGTGACCGCCGCCTTCGGGCCCCGCACCTCCCCGCCAAGCGTTTCGACGCTGCTGCGGACGATTCTGTGGCCGTTGGCGATCCTGTTCATCATTCACCGCTGCTACGTCCTGGCGACCAACGGCTACATCACCGACGACTACGGGCCCGTCTACCGCGCCGTCGTCAATTTCAAGATGGGCTGGGACATTTACAACGAGCACTTCGATCACGTCGACCCGCATTACCTCTACCCGCCGGGTGGCACGCTGCTGATGGCGCCTTTCGGCTATCTGCCCATCGACGCGTCGCGGTACTGGTTCATCTTCTTCAACACGGTGGCGATCGTGCTCGCCGCGTACTTCCTGATCCGGCTGTTCGGCTACACCTACCGCTCGGTGGCCCTGCCTGCGCTGCTGGCGGCGATGTTCTGCACCGAAAGTGTCATCAACACACTGGTTTTCGGCAACATCAACGGCTGCATCCTGCTGTTGGAGGTGCTGTTCTTCCGCTGGCTGCTCGACGGAAACAAGAAACACGAATGGTGGGCCGGTGTCGCCATCGGCCTGACAGTGGTGGTCAAACCCATTCTGCTGCCGCTGCTGTTGCTGCCGCTGCTGAACCGCCAGTGGCGACCGTTCGTGGGCGCCGTCGCGGTTCCGTTGGTGTTCAACGCCGCCGCCTGGCCGCTGATCAGCGATCCGATGAACTGGGTCACCCGCACGCTGCCCTACATCCTGACCACCCGCGACTACTTCAACAGCTCCATCGCGGGCAACGGCATCTACTACGGCCTGCCGATATGGCTGATCCTGTCGCTGCGCATCGGGTTTGCGCTCCTGGCGGCCTACACGCTGTGGTTGCTCTACAAGTACTACCGCACCCGCGATCCGCTGTTCTGGATGCTGACGTCCTCGGGTGTGCTGCTGATCGCATCGTTCCTGGTGCTGTCGCTCGGCCAGGGCTACTACTCGATGATGTTGTTCCCGTTCCTGATGACGGTGGTGCTGCCGAACTCGGTGCTGCGCAACTGGCCGGCGTGGCTGGCGATCTACGGGTTCATGAGCGCGGACCGCTGGCTGCTCGGACATTGGCCGACGACGGGCCGGTTCCTGGAGTACATGAAGTTCACCTACGGCTGGGGGCTGATGCTCGTCGTCGTGTTCTCGGTGCTGTACTTCCGCTATCTGGACGCCAAGGCCGAGGGCCGACTCGACGACGGGATCGATCCGTTGTGGCTGAAGAAGCCCTCGCCGGAGCCTGTCGCTTCGACAGCGCCGGCGAAGCCCACGGCCCCACCGATCAGCTGACGCTGGCTTCGACATTGCACTGATGGTCGTGACTACAGCCCTGGCTGCAATTTCGAGCATGGGGACTAGCGTGGAGGCATGACCACACCGGCTCCCAAACTGCAGCTGACCGACGACCAATGGCGCCAGAAGCTGACTCCCGAGGAGTTCCACGTCCTGCGCGAGGCCGGCACCGAGCGCCCCTTCACCGGTGAATACACCGACACCAAGACCGAAGGAATCTACGAGTGCCGCGCCTGCGGTGCCGAACTGTTCCGCAGCACCGAGAAGTTCGAATCGCACTGCGGCTGGCCGTCGTTCTTCGATCCCGCCGACTCCGACGCCGTCATCCTGCGGTCCGACGACTCGCTGGGCATGCACCGCGTCGAGGTGCTGTGCGCCAACTGCCACAGCCACCTGGGCCACGTCTTCGAAGGCGAGGGCTACCCCACGCCGACCGACCAGCGCTACTGCATCAACTCGATCTCGCTGCGGCTGAAGCCGAGCAGCTGACCGCGAACGAGAAGCCACGGTCGCGATCCGGCGGGAATCACGACGGGGAATTCTATTTCGGCGCTACGACCTACCCGGGGTAGACGGCGAACTCGGCGCGGTCCTCGGTGTCGGCGACGCACTGGAACAGCAGCGGCGCGGTCATCGCGTTACCGGAGTAACAGGTGAACGGGCCGATCACCTGGTACTTGTCGCCGTTGAGGTCGTACTGAACGGCGTAATCCGATGCCGTGATGCAGTCGATGTCGCCGGCGGTGATGTCGATGACCTGTCCGAACCGCGGAGCGCATCGCTCGCTGTCCGGTGGCTGCGCGAAGCCGCTGGGTGCTGCGACGAGCGCGGCGAAAGACATCGTTGCGGCAACCAGTGCCTTCGTCCTCATCGACCCATGATGAACGAGCGGAACCGCCGGTGTGGCCTTTTACGGCAGGCGTTCGATCAACTGCTCGGCGCTGATCCGCGGACCGGTGAAGAACGGGGTCTCCGCACGGGTATGCCGGCGCGCGTCGGTGGCGCGCAGATCACGCATCAGGTCGACGATCCGGTGCAGTTCCGGCGCCTCGAACGCCAGTATCCACTCGTAGTCGCCGAGCGCGAACGCCGGCACGGTGTTGGCCCGCACATCCTTGTAGCCCCGCGCGGCCATGCCGTGCTCGGAGAGCATGCGGCGTCGCTCCTCGTCGGGCAACAGATACCACTCGTAGGACCGGACGAACGGGTACACACAGATGTAGTTGCCGGGCTCCTCGCCGGCAAGGAACGCCGGGATGTGGCTCTTGTTGAACTCCGCCGGGCGGTGCAGTGCGACGTTGCTCCAGACCGGGTTGCTTGCGCGCCCCAACGCGGTGGTGCGACGGAAGTCGGCGTAGGTGGCCTGAAGGGCCTCGACGTTGTCGGCGTGCGTCCACATCATGAAGTCCGCGTCTGCGCGCATGCCCGCGATGTCATACAGGCCACGCACCACGACGCCGCGTTCCTCCTGCTGCTTGAGGAACCTCGCGGTCTCGTCGACGACCGCTGCGCGGTCCTCTCCCAGCTCGCCCGGCCGCACCGAGAACACCGAAAACATCAGATAGCGGATGGCGGAGTTGAGCGTGTCGTAGTCGAGTTTGGCCATAGCCCTATCGTGCCACGCGAGGGGTGACCAGCGACGCCGCCGCCCTGGTGGCCGCCGACACACACGCGGGCACGCCGATGCCGTCCAGGAACCCGCCCGCCACCGCGATCGTCGGCGGCAGCGCTGCCCGCAACTCGGCGACCAGCTGACCGTGGCCGGGTCCGTACTGCGGCATCGCGTCGATCCATCGCTGCACGTGACAGTCGACCGGCTCGGTTCTCACCCCGAACAGCGTCGCCAGATCCTGCGTAGACCACGCCAGCAGCTCCTCGTCGCCCGCGCTACGGGCCAGATCATCGCCGAATCGGCCGAAGGACAAGCGCACCAACTCGACGTTGCCGCGCGGGCCCCACTTGCGCGACGACAACGTGACCGCTTTCGACCGCAGGCGTTCACCGTTGGCCACCAACACTCCGGACTGCTGCGGTAGCGGCGTACCGCCCGGCAACGCCAACGCCACCAGCGCCGTCGAGGCCACCGGGATGCGTCGCGCGGCAGCGGCGGCACGCGGGGCGATGTCGGCGATGAGCCGCGCCAACCGCGGTGCCGGCACGGCTAGCACCAGCGCGTCCGCGTGGTGGCGGGCACCCTCGTCGTCGATCAGCTCCCAACCCTGCGGGGCCTGCTGCAGGCCCTCGGCGGTGACCTGCAGCCAGCGCACGCCCGACCGGCGGGCGAGTTCCTCGACCAGCACCGCATAGCCGCCGTCGACCGCGCCGAAGACCGATCCGGAGACCGCCGGAGGCAGCGCCTCTCGCACCGCGTCGGTCAGGCTGCGCGCACCGCGGTCCAGTACGGCGGTCAGCGCCGGAACCGCCGACCGGACCCCGATCGTCGCCGCGGAGCCCGCGTAGACCCCCGCCAGCAGCGGCTCCACCGATCGAGTCACCACCTGCGCACCGAACCGGTCACCGATGAGTTCGGCGACGGACGGATCGGCACCGGGTCGCCACGAGAACGGCCGCTGACGTTCGGCGTGTATGCGTGCGAGCGTCGCGTCGTCGACCAGCCCGGCCAGCGCCGACGCCTGCGCCGGTATCCCCTGCAACGTGCCCGGCGGCAACGGGTGCAGGCGCGCCTGGCTGTAGATCAGCGGGCGCGCGCCGGTCGTGCCGATCTGCCTGTCCGCCAACCCCAGTTCGGCCAGCAACGCGGGGACTTCCGGTCGCCGCGCGACGAACGCCTCCGCGCCCACGTCCATCGGCTGACCGCCGATCCGCTCGGTGCGCAGCACGCCGCCGAGCCGGTCCGCGGGGTCCAACAGCGTTATCGATGCGTCAGGTCCCGCCGCGACGCGCAGCCGATATGCGGCGACGAGGCCCGAAATACCGCCGCCCACAACGCAATACGACAGAACTCTTTGATGCTCCTCGCGTGCGCGGGTCACAGCGAGTGCACCAGCGCCACCACATCGGTGATGATCCCGGGGCCGGTGGCAGGCAGCACGCCGTGACCCAGGTTGAACACATGGCCGGCCGCTCCGGCGTCGACAGCGCGCCTGCCGTCGTCGACGACGGCACGTGCCGCGCGTTCCGCCACCGGCCAGCCCGCCAGCAACACCACCGGGTCGAGGTTGCCCTGCAGCGCTGTTCCGGGAACGACTCGGGCGGCCGCGTCGGGTAGCGACGTGCGCCAGTCGACCCCGACGACGGCCGGGGCGCCATGGCCGGACGCCGCCTGCGACATCGCGCCCAGCAGTTCGGCGGTGCCCACCCCGAAGTGCGTCATCGGCACCCCGGCGTCGGCCAGCGCCGCGAACACCCGGGTGCTGTGCGGCAGCACGTAGCTGCGGTAGTCGGCCAGCGACAGCGTGCCCGCCCAGGAGTCGAACACCTGGATCGCGTCGACTCCGGCGTTCACCTGCACCTGCAGAAACGCGATCGTGACGTCGGTCAACGCGGTCATCAATGCGTGCCAGGTGTCGGGTTCGCCGAGCATCATCGCCTTGGTGCGCTCGTGGTTGCGGCTCGGTCCGCCTTCGACCAGGTAGGACGCCAGCGTGAACGGCGCCCCGGCGAACCCGATCAGCGGCACGTCGCCGAGCTCGGACACCAACATTTTGACGGCCTCGGCGACGGGCGCGACCTGCTGCGGCTCGAGCGGCCGCAGGGTGGCGACGTCGGCGGCGGTGCGGATCGGATGCTCGATCACCGGGCCAACATCGGGCACGATGTCGAGGTCGATGCCGGACGCCCGCAGCGGCACCACGATGTCGGAGAACAGGATCGCGGCGTCGACTCCGTGCCTGCGGACCGGCTGCAGCGTGATCTCGGTGATAAGCCCGGCATCGAAGCAGGCTTGCATCATCGTGTTCTTCGCCCGCAGTTCGCGGTACTCCGGCAGCGACCGGCCCGCCTGCCGCATGAACCACACCGGCACACGACTGGGTTTGCGGCCGCTCGCGGCGGCCAGATACGGCGACTCGGGCAGCTCACGGCGGATGTTCATCGCTTTCAATGCTGCCATGCGGATCCCAAATCACCGCCCTCGCCTCGAGCCGGACCGTTGCCCGGTCGAATCGGCGCGCCATACGCACAGACCAGCTCAGATCGGCTAGCGTGGATCGTCGTGACCACCGCCGAACCGGCTCAGTTCCGCGAAGCGGTGGCGGCAATGACTGCCACCACCGTCCGACCGGAGATCGAGCTCGGCCCGATCCGCCCGCCGCAGCGGCTGGCGCCGTTCAGCTATGCGCTTGGCGCCGAGGTGCGCCATCCCGAAACGGTGATCGTCCCGGAGCGCTCGGAGGGCGATGCGTTCGGCCGGCTGATCCTGCTGCACGACCCGGAAGGCGCCGAGGCGTGGGACGGCACCATGCGGCTGGTCGCCTACATCCAGGCCGACCTGGACTCCAGCGAGGCGGTTGATCCACTGCTGCCCGAAGTCGCGTGGAGTTGGCTCGTCGACGCGCTCGAGGAACGGGCTGAACACGTCACCGCCCTCGGCGGTACCGTCACCGCCACCACATCCGTGCGCTACGGCGACATCTCCGGCCCCCCACGTGCTCATCAGCTGGAACTGCGCGCCTCGTGGACGGCGACGACGCTCGAGTTGGGGCCGCATGTCGAGGCGTTCTGCGAGGTGCTCGAGCACGCGGCCGGTCTGCCTCCTCAGGGCGTCACCGACCTGGGCTCGCGCACCCGCGCTTGACGATGACTAGGGCTTCATCGGAGGCATCTGGGGCCGAACACGTCGAGCCGGAAGCCACGCCGCTGCTCAGGCCGCGCGGCGGGGTGCCCGAACTGTCCAGCAGCGTCACCGAAATCCGCAGGGCCGCTGAGCTTCTGGCGTCCGGCCGCGGGCCGTTCGCGGTGGACGCCGAACGCGCATCCGGGTTCCGTTACTCCAACCGCGCCTACCTGGTGCAGATCCGGCGCGACGGCGCGGGCACCGTGTTGATCGACCCGGTGAGCCACGGCGCCGACCCGGTCGAGACGCTGGCGCCGGTGGCCGAGGTGCTGGCCACCGACGAGTGGGTGCTGCACGCCGCCGACCAGGATCTGCCGTGCCTCGCCGAACTCGGCATCCGGCCGGTCACCGTGTACGACACCGAGTTGGCGGGCCGGCTGGCCGGCTTCGAGAAGGTCAACCTCGCCGCGATGGTGCAGCGCCTGCTGGGCCTGCAACTCATGAAGGGGCACGGCGCGGCCGACTGGTCGAAGCGACCGTTGCCCGACGAGTGGCTCAACTACGCGGCGCTGGACGTCGAGGTGCTGATCGACCTGCGCGACGCGATCGCCGCGACGCTCGAGGAGCAGGGCAAAACCTACTGGGCGGCACAAGAATTCGAGCACCTGCGAAAGTTCGAGGCGGCACCGACACGCCGCGACCGCTGGCGCCGCACGTCGGGCATCCACAAGGTCCGCGACCCGCGGGCGCTGGCCGCGGTGCGCGAACTGTGGACCACCCGCGACCATATCGCCCAGCGCCGCGACATCGCGCCCGGCCGCATCCTGCCCGACTCGGCGATCATCAACGCCGCCACCGCCGATCCCGACACCGTCGAGAAGTTGACCGCGCTCCCGGTGTTCGGCGGAAACCGGCAACGCCGCAGCGCGAAGGTGTGGCTGGACGCGCTCGCGCGGGCGCGCACCACGCAGGACCTGCCGTCGTCGCAGGAGCCGTCGAACGGGCCACCGCCCGCATCCCGCTGGGCCAGGCGCAAACCCGAGGCGGCCGCGCGGCTGGAGGCGGCCCGGGCCGCGATATCCGAGGTGTCACAGCGGGTTTCGGTGCCGCCGGAGAACCTCGTCTCCCCCGACGTCGTGCGGCGGTTGTGCTGGGACTGGGAACAGGTCCAGGACACGGCCGCGGTGGTCGAGCAGTTTCTGCGCGACGCCGGCGCGCGACCGTGGCAACGCGAGTTGACCGTGCCCGTGCTGGCCGACGCTTTGGAGAACTCCGGCGAGCAACCGAGTTAGGCGGCCACCTTCTCGACGTGGGCGAGGAAGTGCCGCAACACTTCTGTGGGCGCCTCGAGTTGCGGCCAGTGACCGATGTCGTCGGCAAGCATCACCACGTCGGCATCGGGAATCACCTCGGCGTAGCGACGGGCCATGTGGGGGCCCGAATTCGGGTCGACCGGCCCGTCGATCAGGCGCATCGGCACCGCGGTTTCCCGCATCGCGCGCACCCAGCGGTTGCGATGCGTGTAGCGGTCACCGAGGAAGCGTCCGACCTTGTGCAGCACCCGTTTCCCGTCGTTGTACTCGAGGATCTGGTGGAAGCGGTCCATCATCTCGGGTGTCGGCTTGGTGTTCGGACCGAACATCTCGTTGATCGTGGACTCGAGTAGGCGCCGCGACAGCGGGCTGCCCTGCAGCGGGCTCATCAAGCCGCCCAGCGGCGTTGCCGACATCAGCTTCTGCATGGTGCGGGGCGTGTATGCCTCGTTGAACAGTCCGCCGTTGAGCCAGGTGATCGACCGGTAGTGCACCGACCCGTAGGCCTGTTCGCGAAATTCGCTGCGCGCCAGCAGCTCCTGGCCGACCGAGTCGCCGAGGTCGTGGGCCAGCACGTGGCAGTTTTCGACGTGCAGGTGGTCGAGCAGCGCCTCGTGTACGTCGGCGTGATCGGCTACCGAGTACCGGTAGGCACTCGGTTTCGCCGAGAAGCCCAAGCCGATCATGTCCGGCGCGATGACGGTGAAGCGCTCGGTGAGCGTCGGCCAGATCAGCGACCAGTCCCACGAGTTGAACGGATAGCCGTGGACCATCAGCAGCGTCGGCGCCTCGCCGAGCGGCGGGCCGTCGATTCGGTAGAAGATGTCGAAGCCGAGGTAGTCGAAGTATCGGCCCGCGGACTTCCAGCCTTCCAACTCGGCGTCCATCAGGGCAGCCTAGCTGGCAAGCACGACGCCGAGTCGGCCGTCAGCGGAACTGCTGCGCCAAGAACGGCGTGGAATCCGGCAGCGAAGCCAACACGGTGCCACTGTGGTCCTCATCGGGGTAGACCTTCAAGGTGACGTCTTGACCGTTGGCGGTGAGCCGGTCGTTGAACCGCAGCGTCAGGCTGGGCGGCACATCGCGATCGAGCAGACCGACGCCGAGAAATATCGGCCGGTCGTATCCGTCCGCAGGGATACCCATGAACGCATCGACGGCCTCGGTGGCGCCCGGAATCGACGCCAACGGCTCCGTGAAGAAGCCAGGCACCGTCATGTCGGCAACTGCCGCGGACAGTTCAGCGACACACAGGGTTTCGGCCTGATCGGCCGCGGCGCGGCCGGCCGGGGTGAGGATGTGGTTCAGGTCGAGGTCGGGGCGAGCCTCCCGCAGGGCGGCCACGATGTAGGCGGTGTAGGCGTTGGCGACCGGACCGAGCTCCGGAGGGACCGCCATGTCGGGGCCCGCCTGCTTGACGATGCTCTCGACATCGGCTGGGGTTCCGGTGGCGACGACTCCGCGATAGTCGAGACCCGTACCGGCACTGAACTCCGTGGCCCATCGGGCGGTGGCGACGGCTGCTCCACCGCCTTGCGACTGACCCACCACAGCCCATTTGGGTGACAGCGGCAGATCCATCTGGTGTGCCGCGATCACTGAATCCACCACGCCTCGCGCTGTGGTGACGCTGTTGAGGTAGCTCATCAATCCCGGGGTGCCCAGCCCGGCGTAGTCGCTACCGACCACCGCGTAACCCTGGTTCAGCCAGTGCGTCAGGTACTCGTCGTCGCGTTCACTGCGCGGCTGCGCCGACGGCGTGCAGTTGTCACCCAGCCCGACGGTCCCGTGCGCCCAGGCGATGACGGGCCAACCTTCCTGGGGCGGAGGGCTTTTCGGAGTGAAGACGACTGCCGTGCTCACCGCGGGGCGGTCATGCTGGTCGATGGTAGCGTACAGGATGCGATAGGCCTCACCGGCGCCGGCCACCGTTAGGGCAGGGTCGAGCGGGACCGACTCGAGCAAACCGCCCGGCGCCGGGATCGGACCGTCGTAGGCGCGTGCGTCGAGACCCGACCACTGCGGCGCAGTTGCCGATGCCGTGCTGGCTGTGCCCACCAGTACGACCGCACACACCAGCGCGACCGTTAGAACACGAATCAGCCCAGCGAAATTCATGCCTAGAGCGTAGACACCGCCGAGCAGACGTGAAGTGCCCGTCAACGGCGGCGTGTCGAAGGCATTTTGCGTCTGCTGCGGCTGTCCACGGCTTAGCGTGACCCAATGGCGGAGCAAGACGAGACCGAGAACGAAGAGGATCGGCAGCGCTTCGCCGACCGAGTGTTGAGCTTCGCCGAAGACGCCATCTACTGGGCGATCGCAGTGGTCCTGCTCGGCGGGTCGGCGGCACTGCTCGTCGCCCAGGTCAACGTCTTGCTGCGGCTGGGTGATGCGCCCGCCAACACGATCATGCTCGACGTGCTCGACGGCCTGCTGCTGATCTTCATCTTCGTCGAACTGCTCTACGCGGTGCGGACATCGCTGCGCTCACACGAGATCGTCGCCGAACCGTTCCTGATCGTCGGCATCCTGGCGTGCATCAAGGAGATCGTGGTGCTGTCGGTGGAAGCGGCGAAACTGCTGTCCAATGGCCCCGAGTTCGCCCGCGCGATCGTCGCGGTCGGCGTCCTCGGCGGCTTGGTGCTGGTGTTGGCCGTCGCAATCTTCGTGCTGCGCGCGCAGCGTCGCGGGGTCTCCGACGAAGCCGCCGAGATGGCTGATGACAACTAGTCGAGGCGCTCGCTGACTTCCGAATCGGTGACCGCGCTGCCCTGCGCGGCGACCCACCCGGTGATCTGGCGGGCCACGGTGCGATCGGTCAAGCCGACCTCGGCGAACACCTCGCTGCGGGACGCCTGCGCGAAGAACTCCTGCGGAAGGCCCACGTCGCGGCACGGCACGTCGATCTCCGCGCGACGCAGCGCCGCCGAGACCGCCGATCCGACGCCGCCGTTGACGCCGTTGTCCTCGAGCGTCACGACGAGCTTGTGGTCGCGCGCGAGTCCGGCGATCGCCTCCGGCACCGGTAGCACCCAACGCGGGTCGACTACCGTCACGCCGATGCCCTGATTACGCAGCAGCTCGGCGATCGCCAACGCCATTGACGCGAGCGGTCCCACCGCCACCAACAACACGTCGTCGGCGAGCCCGTCGGCGGGCGCGGCCAGGACGTCGACACCGCCGCGTCGTTCGATGGCCGAAATGTCTTCGCCGACATCACCTTTCGGGAACCGAATCGCGGTCGGACCGTCGTTGACGTCGAGGGCCTCGCCGAGTTCCTCACGCAGTCGGGTGCCGTCACGCGGCGCCGCCACCCGCATACCGGGGACGATGCCCAGCATCGACAGGTCCCACATGCCGTTGTGGCTGGCGCCGTCGGGGCCGGTGATCCCGGAGCGGTCCAACACCATCGTCACGGGCAGCTTGTGCAGCGCCACGTCCATCATGACCTGGTCGAACGCCCGGTTCAGGAACGTCGAGTAGATCGCGACCACCGGATGCAGGCCGCCCATCGCCAGCCCCGCCGCCGACGTCATCGCGTGCTGCTCGGCGATGCCCACGTCGAAGAACCGGTCCGGAAAGCGCTGGCGGAACGCGCTGAGCCCGGTCGGGCCGGGCATCGCCGCGGTGATCGCCACGACGTCGCGTCGCCTGGACGCATAGCCGATCAGCGCCTCGGAGAACGTCGACGTCCAGCCGGGGCCGGGCACCGACGTCGCCAACCCGGTCTCGGGGTCGATGACGCCGCACGAGTGCATCTGGTCGGCTTCGTCGTTCTCCGCGGGCCCGTAGCCCATGCCCTTACGGGTGACGACGTGCACGATCACGGGCCTGCTGAAGCCCCGCGCCCGGCGCAGCGCGGTCTCCACCGCGTGCTCGTCGTGGCCGTCGATCGGACCGACGTACTTCAGCCCGAGGTCGGTGAACATCACCTGCGGGGACAACGCGTCCTTGATGCCGGCCTTGATGGAGTGCATGCCCTGGTAGCACACCTCGCCGATGACCGGGAGGCCGCGCACCGCCTTGCGGCCCTCTTCGAGCACCCGTTCGTAGCCCGGCTGCAGCCGCAGGCCGGCCAGGTGCTCGGCCAGGCCGCCGATCGTCGGCGCGTAGCTGCGGCCGTTGTCGTTGACGACGATCACGACCGGCCGTCGCGCGGCGGCGATGTTGTTCAGCGCCTCCCAGCACATACCGCCGGTCAAGGCGCCGTCGCCGACGACGGCGACCACGTGCCGGTTGCGGTGCCCGGACAACTCGAACGCCTTGGCCAGCCCGTCGGCGTAGGACAGCGCCGAACTGGCGTGGCTGGACTCCACCCAGTCGTGCTCGCTCTCCTCGCGCGACGGGTAGCCGGACAGGCCGCCCTTCTTGCGCAGCGAGTCGAACTCGTGGCTACGCCCGGTCAGCATCTTGTGCACGTACGACTGGTGTCCGGTGTCGAAGACGATCGGGTCGTGCGGCGAGTCGAACACCCGGTGCAGCGCGAGCGTGAGCTCCACCACGCCGAGGTTCGGGCCGAGATGCCCGCCGGTCGCAGCGACCTTGTGGATCAGAAACTCGCGGATCTCACGTGCCAAATCGCTGAGTTGCGATTGCGTCAGGTGCTGCAGATCGGCGGGACCGCGGATCTGTTCAAGCATTCGTTCAGTTTACGCACGCCTTGTGGTGGTCAGTCGGGGCGCGCTTGGTAGATGTCGGGCACACCGTCGCGGTCGCTGTCGGCGGCTTCGATCGCTTCGATTCGGCGGTAGGCGGCGTTACGGCTCAATAGCACCACGGACGCCAGCACACCTGCGAGAACGGAACCGACAAGCACGCCGATCTTGACGTCGTCGCCCGCGGTGGTGCCGTGGCCGAACGCCAATTCGCCGATCAATAACGAAACTGTGAAGCCGATGCCCGCGAGCAAGGCGACGCCCAAGACGTCACGCCAGGCGAGCTCGTCGTCGAGGCTGGCGTGGGTGAATTTGGCCAGCAGGAAGGCGGTCAGCCAAACCCCCGCCGGCTTGCCGATGACCAGACCGGCGATCACACCGTCGGTGATCGGGTGAAGGAGCGCATCGCCGAGCCCGGTCCAGCCGCCCACCGTCACACCGGCGGCGAAAAACGCGAACACCGGCACCGCGAACCCAGCTGACAGCGGCCGAAGCGTGTGCTCGAACAACTCCGCCGTCGGATGCCCAAACCTGCCGAGGACCGGAACCGTGAAGCCCAACACCACCCCGGCGACCGTCGCGTGCACCCCGCTCGCATGCACCAGCGCCCAGGCGGCGACGGCCAGCGGCAGCAGCAACCACCAGTGGTGAATGCCGCGTTGCACCGCGAGCCCGAACAGTCCGATCGGGATGAGCGCCAGCGCCAGCGGGCCGGGCGACAGATCCTCGGTGAAGAACACGGCGATGACGGTGATCGCAAGCAGATCGTCGACGACCGCGAGCGTGAGCAGAAACGTCCGCAGCGCCGTGGGCAAGTGCGTCGACAAGACGGCCAACACAGCCAATGCGAACGCGATGTCGGTGGCGATCGGGACCGCCCAGCCGTCGAGATTCTCCGGATGACCGGCATTGATGGCGAGGTAGATGGCGGCCGGCACGATCATCCCGCCGACAGCCGCAGCGATCGGCAGCGCTGCGCGACGCGGATCGCGAAGGTCGCCGGCGACGAATTCGCGCTTGAGTTCCAGCCCGACGACGAAGAAGAAGATGGCAAGAAGCCCGTCGGCGGCCCACGCTGAGACGCTCAGATCCAGATGCAGTGACCCGGGCCCGACGGTGAACTCCGAGACCGTGCGATAGGCCGCAGACCACGGCGAGTTGGCCCACACCAGCGCCGCGCCTGCGGAAACCAACAGCAGAATCCCGCCGACGGTTTCCTTGCGCAGAATCTCGGAAAACCGTTGCGACTCGGCCCATGAGCCACGGGCGAGTAGGCGCAAATTGGTTGGCACCGGCCCGATCCTAGTGAACGCATCGACGCTTCCGGTTAATGGCTAGTGTGCGACGTCGATCAGAGGTAAGTTTGCCCTTGGAGCGCCGGGAAGTCGGGTCGGCAGTCACTAGCCCGACTCGTGAAAGGCCTCCGGTGCCCGCTTCTCCCTTGGTCCACGCAGATTCTGCGTCAAAGATCGCTGTTCGCGTTGACCGCCTGACGAAGTCGCCGTGTTCGCCACTCGCGCTTCTTGGCTCGTATTGGTCGAACCGACCAGTGGTCTGGATCCATTGGTGGAGAGGGAGTCTCGCAACTGCGCACCGGACTGGGCGCAACCGTGGGCTTCGTCGTGATCGGCGCCGGCCTCATCGCGACTGGAATATTCGGCTATTAGCGCCGCGACCGGACCACCTGAAGGGAACAGATGATGTACGAGACGGTCGTAGGGTGCTGATATGCATGCCGAAGACTTGGCTGAGGACTTTCCGGTGATAACCGTCGACTCGAACGCGCTGGACGCTGCCCGCGTACTCGCCGAACACCGACTGCCCGGAATACTTGTCACGGGCGAGTCCGGAAAGCCGTATGCGGTGCTGCCCGCCTCGCAAGTGGTGCGGTTCATTGTGCCGACGTATGTCCAGGACGACCCATCGCTGGCCGGCGTGATCAACGAGTCGTGGGCCGATCGTGCTGCGGAGAAGCTGGGCAACAAGAAAGTCCACGACGTCCTGCCGGAACACCTCACCGATGTTCCCGCCGCCAACGCCGATGACACGATCATCGAAGTGGCCGCGCTCATGGCCCGGTTCCGAAGTCCGTTGATCGCCGTCATGAAGGATGAGAAGTTGCACGGTGTCATCACCGCGTCGCGGCTCCTGGACGCCGCGCTGAGGACTTAGCACCCGTGGCTGCCGTAGCGATCACCGTCTTCGTGATCGCCTACATCCTGATAGCCAGCGACCGCATCAACAAGACGCTGGTGGCGTTGTGCGGCGGCGCGATCGTGCTGGCCCTCGGGATTGTAGAAGCCGACGACGCGTTCTACTCGCACGAGACCGGGATCGACTGGAACGTCATCTTCCTGCTGTTCGGGATGATGATCATCGTCGGCGTCCTGCGGCAGACCGGTGTCTTCGAGTACATCGCGATCTGGGCCGCCAAGCGCGCCAACGGTTCTCCCCTTCGAATCATGATCCTGCTGGTGCTTGTCACCGCCTTCGCGTCGGCGCTTTTGGACAACGTCACGACAGTCCTGCTCATCGCGCCCGTCACGCTGCTGGTGTGCGAACGGTTGGAGATCAACCCGATCCCGTTCCTGATCGCCGAAGTGCTCGCCTCGAACATCGGCGGTGCCTCCACTCTTGTCGGTGATCCGCCGAACATCATCATCGCCAGCCGAGGGGGCTTGTCCTTCAACGACTTCCTCATCCATATGACCCCGATCGTGCTGATCGTGATGGCAGTTTTCGTCGCGTTGATACCCTTCATCTTCCGCGGAAGCTTCGACGTCGATCCCGAACGTGCGGCAGACGTGATGACATTGAACGAACGCGAAGCCATTCAGAATCCTCGTCTGCTGATCAAATGCGCCATCGTGCTCGTAGCCGTGTTCGCCGCATTCATCGGCCATTCCGTGCTGCACATCGAGCCCTCGGTCGTCGCGTTACTCGGCGCAGGCGTCTTGATTCTGATATCGCGACTCGAGCAGCGTGACTACCTCGCCAGCGTCGAGTGGGAGACCTTGCTCTTCTTCGCCGGCCTTTTCGTGATGGTCGGCGCGCTGGTCAAGACGGGCGTCGTCGAGGAACTGGCACGCGCGGCGACCGAATTCACCGACGGCAACGGCTTGTTGACGACAATGCTGATCCTCGGCATCTCCGCACCAGTGTCCGGTGTCATCGACAACATTCCCTACACCGCAACCATGACACCGATTGTCAGCGAGTTGTCGGCGAGCATCACGGATCTCGCGCACCCGGATGTGTTGTGGTGGGCGCTGGCGCTGGGTGCCGACTTCGGCGGCAACCTGACCGCCGTCGGCGCGAGTGCCAATGTCGTGATGCTCGGCATCGCGCGCCGCGCCGACAACCCGATCTCGTTCTGGGAGTTCACCCGCAAAGGTGCTCTGATCACGGTGGTTTCGATTGTGCTTTCGGCGCTCTACCTGTGGTTGCGCTACTTCGTGCTCGCCTAGCGCTGCGCGTACAGCGCTCGCTCGAGCTCCGAGATCCCGTCGTCACGGCCGGCAGGCTTGAGATACCGGGACGCGTACTCCTCGGGCCCGACTTGTTCGACAGAGGCCGCGTTTCATCACGGCTTCTGCCCTGTAGTCGGAAATCGAATGCCGCGCAACCGTGCGCTACTTCGCCGGGCGCTGAGCCTTCGCCATGAAGCGCTGAAACAACACCCACGCGACGGCCACGTTGTACACGACGCCGCAAACGAGGTATGGCCACCAGAAGCCGTGATCACTGGCGACCCAGAACGCCTTGGCAGCCCAGTAGGGCGGCAACACTCCGAAGGCGAGGTTCCATGCCGAGTCGATGAACCACGGTAGGCAGGGCAGCCCGGCGACCAGCATACCGAGTGCGCGAATCATTGCGATGCCCTGAATCTTGTTGCTCGCCACCGCGACGATCAGCAGCAGCGTCACCACAGCCGACAACCCGGCCACCAGGCCGATCGGGATGAGGGCAGGAACCAGGCCGGGTTCCAAGATCCCGCTGAAGGACATGGTTGCGACCACATAGATGGTGGTCACCACCAAGACGGTGCCTGCGCGGTAGGCGAAGTAGGTGGCCAGCGGTACAGGCGTCACCCGCAGCGCCGCCATCGTGCCGCCGTCCAGTTCGTCCAACACCAACATCGCCGCCAACCCCCCGACGATGATGATGCTCGTCAACAACAGGAACGCGGTGAGCACCAACGGGTAGTACGGCACCAGGTCGAAACCGTAACGCTGCGAGAGCATCTCGGTGAACATCGGTGTCAGAAACGCCACCCCGGCGATCCAGATGGCGGGCGCCAGGACGATCATGACCAGCAGCGGTTCACGATAGGTGCCGCGAATATCGTTGCGGCCGAACGCAGCCAGTGCATTCACCGATGCGCTCATCACAGCGCACCCGACCTCTCGATGACGTACCGGTCGAACGCCGCCTTCGCCGCCCAGCACAGCCCGGCAACGCAAGCCAGGGGATACAGCACCGCGTAGAGGACTTGCCACGGCGCGAGCGTCACCTGACCGAACGCCGATCCGAGCAGCAGCAGCGGGCCCTGTGAAGGGATGAGGTACATCACGGGGTTCGGCCACACACCGGCGTAGTGGAGAATCGGCAGGCTCAACACCGCGAGCGGGATGGTCGCGGCGAGGAACCAGTCGGTCACCGATGCGAACGGCAGTGAGCTGATGAAACTCACCAGCAGCATCACCAGCGTGCCCAGCACAACACCGACGACCACCCGAACAAGGTCATAGCCGAAACCACTGGAGATCGTCGCGACGGCAACCGCCACAACGAGTGAAACGAACACCAGCACTACGAGTTTCGCAGCCAGGTACTCCCAGAACCGTAGTGGGGTGGAGACGATGGCGCCGATCGTGCGCTCCTGCTTCTCGAAGAACACGATGCCGCCGATGAAGAAGAACCCGATAATCGAGATGTCGCCGAAGAGAACATAGGGCTCGGCGACCGGGCGCAGACTGTGCGGCATCGGCAGCAACACCGCAAGCCACATCAAACCGGAGAACACGCCCGCGTGCAGGAACTTCTGCCTGTACTGCAGCGTCGCCTCGAGCCGCAGCGCACTGGTCCACCTGGTCCAATGTCGCCGGAATTCCGGCTCCGGCGTCATGTCAGCCGCCTTCCCGTGGTCTCGACGAAAACGTCGTCGAGCGTTGCCTCCCGACTGTGAATGGTTTCAACGTGTTGGTTGCGTAGCACGGCGTGAAAGCCCGGGTCGTCTGCGAGCCCGTCCATACTGAACTCGGACACATCGAGGTGTCCGGTTTCGCTGCGGTACTCCACGCGTACGCGCCGCTGGCTGCGGGCGATCTTGAGCTCGGCGGGGGTATCGAGCGCGACGATCCGGCCGTCGACGACGAAAGCGACTCTGTCGCACAGCTCGTCGGCGGTGGCCATGTCGTGAGTGGTCAAGAATATCGTTCGGCCACGCGCCTTCAACCCCAGGATGATGTCTTTGACCTTGCGCGCGTTGACCGGGTCCAGACCCGAGGTGGGCTCGTCGAGGAACAGTAGCTCCGGGTTGTTGATCAGCGAGCGGACGAATGTCAGCCGCATTTGCATTCCTTTGGAGTACTTGCCGACCCGCGTGTGCGCGGCGTCGGCCAGGCCGACGGCCTCCAGCAGTGCCATCGGATCCGCTGTTTCGCCGCCGTAGAGCGACGCAAAGAACTGCAGATTCTCCAGCCCGGTGAGCTTTTGGTAGTGATTCGGTAGCTCGAACGAGACGCCGATGCGCTCGTAGTAGTCGGGTCCCCAGGCCCGCGGATCCTTGCCCCAGACCGTGGCCTGTCCACCGTGACCCCGCAGCAGCCCGATCAGCAGTTTCTGGGTCGTCGACTTTCCCGCACCGCTGGGCCCGAGAAAGCCGAAGATCTCGCCCCGGCCTACGGCGAAGTCCATGCCGCGTATCGCCGGCTCGGCGGCCTCGGGATAGGTGAACGTCAGTCCACGGACACTGATCACGCCGGTTTTCACACCGGAGGGTGCGTTGGCCGATTCGACGATCTCCATCGCTGGTCTGATCCCTTCTGCGGACGAGTCAACAAAGATTCCGACCAGACTTCCCGGAGCGCCGCCCGCTACTATACTGAACTTTCAGAAATTTTTGAAGATAGTTGTGGGCTCGAATCTTTGAGGGGAGGTGCGGTGTCGCGAGCGCGGGACCAACAGGAGGCCGCCGAACGCCTCGCCCTGGTGCTGACCAGCCACGGTCTGCAACGGATGACGGCTCGCGTTCTGGCCACGCTGCTGTGCACCGAGCAACGGGCGATGACCGCAAGTGAGCTGGCGGATCGCTTGCAGGCGAGCTCCGGCGCGATTTCGGGCGCGGTCAAGATGCTCACGTCCGTCGGACTGGTCGAGCGCGTGCCCGTGCCGGCGAGCCGGCGCGACCACTACCGGCTGCGCGATGACGCGTGGGCCACTTTGTATACCGCACAGAATGACGTGATCGGCGCGATGCAGGCGGCGGCAGATGACGCAATCGCTGTCACCGGTCGCGACAGCACTGCCGGGCAGCGGCTGACGCAGATGCGCGACTTCTACGCCTTCCTGATGGAGGAACTTCCGGCGCTGTTGGACCGGTGGCGTCAGATCGACACCCGCCGCTCGCGGTCGGAGCCTGGCCACACGTACTCCAGATCGTCGGGCACGTCGGGGAAGAACCGGCGGTAGTGCTGCGGGTCCTTGCGCACGAGCGCCGACTGGTGGCTGCGGTGAAACGCTGGATCGCCCAGCCACGGCGGCATCTCCCCCGCGGCCGCCAGCTCGTCTTGCGTGCGCGGCGTGCCGATTCCGGTGCCGGTGGCGAGGTCGCTGACCATCGTCGCCGCGCACGTGTCGGCATGCCCCAGTCGGCACCATCTGGCGCAGATGTCGAGCCCGTAGCGGACCAGCGCCTCTTCATAGCCCGCCCACATCGCCGCGGCGGGGTGATGGCGCCATCCGTAACCCGGGACCGTCAGCGCCCGCACCACCTGGATGGCCTCCACCCGCTGCTTGCCCAGCCGCTTCGTGTCCAGGATCCTGGCGGTCTCGTCGAAGCCCGGGCAGGGCAGGAAGGTCTGCACCGCAACCGATCAGGCCGGTACAGGATCGGTCTCGCGGTCCCACGCCCGATGTTTGGCCAGCTCCGAAGCCAACGCTTCGGCGAACTCGTCGGTGAGGTCGCCGGCGGCCGCGGCGGTCGAGACAACGCCATGGGACACAACGATATTCGTGTCGTCGGCGAGTTCCTCGGGGATGCCGGCCTTGGGCAGCAGGTCGACGCCGGAACCCCAGGCGCCAACGGCCTTGAGATGCTTGTACGCCTCGGCGATGAAGTGCATCGCATACCCGTCACCGGCGAGTGCCTGCGCCGAATCCGGGCCGCAGGGCACGACCACCGCGTCGTAGAGCACCGAAGCCATCGTCGTGATCGCGCGGTCGACGGGCAGTTCGCCGCCCGAACCGCCGGACAGCGTGCCGCCCGCGACCGGCGCCAGCACCTCGACCACCGCACCGCGTTTCCGCAGCGCATCGATGGTTCGCTGGGCGCCCTCCACGTCGACGCCGTCGGCCGCCAGCACCGCGATCTTGCGGGTGGCGATGCTGTCGGTCGCGGTGTTCAGCTGCGACAGCGCCGGTGAGGCGGGCATCTTGTCGTCCACCGCCTGCTCGGCGGGTTCCGGTAGGCCCAGCTTGCCCGCGACCTGCGCGGCCAGGTCGTGGTCGATGCGGTTGATCTGTTCGACGGTGCGCGCCCGGATCTCTTCCACCTCGACCTTGCCGAGTTCGAACGCGAACGCCGCGACGATGTGCTTGGCCTCCGGAGCAGACATGCTCTTCCAGAACATGCGCGCCTGACTGTAGTGGTCCTCGAAGCTCTTGGCGCGCTGGCGGATCTTGTTGCCGTCGACCTTCTCGGTGTAGTGGCGAAACACATTCTCGTCCGCAAGCGCCGGGCAGCCGCCGCCGAGGCTGTTGGGGAAGTAACTGGACCGTCCCCGCGGGATCGAATGCTGGCCGTAGCCGTCGTGCTGGTTATTGCGGACGTCTGCCAGCGGTCGATTGACCGGCAGCTGCGCGAAGTTGGGCCCGCCCAGCCGGATCAGCTGGGTGTCGAGGTAGGAGAAGTTGCGGAACTGCAGCAGCGGATCGTTGGTGAAATCGATGCCGGGCACCACGTTGGCGGTGTGGAACGCGACCTGCTCGGTCTCGGCGAAGAAGTTGTCCGGATTCCGGTTGAGCACCATCTTGCCGACGGGCCGGACCGGAACCTGTTCCTCCGGAATAATCTTGGTGGCGTCGAGCAGATCGAAGTCGAAGTTGAACTCGTCGCTCTCGGGCACCAGCTGCACTCCGAGCTCGTACTCGGGGAACTGGCCGGCCTCGATGCTGTCCCACAGGTCGCGCCGGTTGAAGTCGGGATCCTTGCCCGCAACCTTCTGGCATTCGTCCCACACCAGCGAATGCACACCCAGGCTCGGCTTCCAGTGGAATTTCACGAAGGTGCCTTCACCGCGCGCGTTGACGAACCGGAAGGTGTGCACGCCGAAGCCCTGCATCATCCGGTAGCTGCGCGGCAGCGCCCGGTCCGACATCAGCCACATGATCGTGTGCAACGTCTCCGGCTGCAGCGACACGAAGTCCCACAGCGTGTCGTGCGCGGACTGCGCCTGCGGAATTTCGTTGTGCGGCTCGGGCTTGACGGCGTGCACGAAGTCGGGGAACTTGATCCCGTCCTGGATGAAGAACACCGGGAAGTTGTTTCCCACCAGGTCGTAGTTGCCTTGGTCGGTGTAAAACTTGGTGGCGAAGCCGCGCACGTCGCGCACGGTGTCCGCCGACCCGCGTGAGCCGGCCACCGTGGAGAACCGCACGAAGACGGGGGTCTGCTCACCGGGCGTGGTCAGGAATTTCGCGACGGTGTACTCGGCGAGTGACTCGTCGTAGGGCTCGAAATAGCCGTACGCGCCGGCGCCGCGGGCGTGCACGACCCGCTCCGGGATGCGTTCGTGGTCGAAGTGGGTGATCTTCTCCCGTGCGTGGAAGTCCTCGAGCAGCGTGGGGCCGCGCTCCCCGACCGTCAGCGCGTCGTCGGTGTGGTCAACGCGCACCCCCTGCTGCGTGGTCAGGTAGCCGGTCGTCTTGTCGAACCGGGATCCGTCGAGTTGTTCCTGCTTTGCGTTCTGGCCGTTGTCCGTCATGCCGGGCGGGTACCCAGATCAGCGGGTGAGTACCGCGATGCACTCGACGTGATGCGTGAGCGGAAACGAGTCGAAGACCCGCAGCGCCCGCACCGAATAGCCGTGCCCCCGGTACAGCCCGACGTCGCGGGCGAACGACGCTGCCTCACACCCGATATGGATCACCCGCGGCACCTCGGCATCCGCGAGCAGGTCGATCACCTCGCGACCCGCGCCGGTCCGCGGCGGGTCCAACACCGCGACGTCGGCCCGCTGAGGCTGGGCGACCAGCGCGCGGCGTACCGAGTCGGTGACCACCGACACCCAACCCATATCGGCCAACGCGGCGCGCGCCGCCCGCGACGACCCCCTCGACGTGTCGACGGTGACGACCTTGCCCGTCTCACCGACCGCTGGCCCCAGGACCGCCGCGAAAACCCCTGCCCCGCCGTACAAATCCCATGCCGTCATCCCGGCGCTCAACTGCGCCCACTCGGCGATAAGGTCGCTGTAGAGCCGCGCCGCGTCACGGTGCGACTGCCAGAAGGCGGTCACCGGTATCCGCCAGGTGCGGTCCCCGACGCGCTGGACGGCTTCGTAGTCGCCCTCGACCACCTGCGTGTGGGCCTTGCGTCCACCGTTGTGCCGCGCCCGAGGCCCGGACTGCACGACGTGGCGCGCGCCGTCGTCGTCGAGTGCGACGTGCAGGTGGGCACCCGGCGGCCAGCTCCGGTCGGCCAGCCCGTCGAGCATGCCGGCGGGTAACTGCGCACAGTCCAGCTCGGTGATCAACTCGGCGCTGTGGAAGCGGTGAAAGCCCGCTCGCCCGTCGCCGGTGGTATCCAGCCGGACCCGTGTCCGCCACCCCGTGGCACCCGCATTTCCGAGCGGTTCGGCGGTCGCGTCGGCCTCGTCGCGCCAGTGGTAGCCACCCAAGCGCGTCAACTGGTTGGCGACGACCGCGCCCTTGAGCGTGCGTACCGCCGCGGGCTCGGCGAATGCCATGTCGCAGCAGCCTGCACCGTCCGCACCGGCGATCGGGCAGATGGACGCGACCCGGTCGGGCGACGGCTCGATGATCTCGACAGCGTCTGCGTGCCAATACTTTCCGTGGTCCGCGCGCACCCGGACCCTGACCCGCTCACCGGGTAGCGCGTACCGGACGAACACGACGCGGCCGTCGTGTCGCGCCACACAGCTCCCGCCGTTGGCGGGCGGCCCGGCGGTCAGCGTGAGTTCCAACGGTGGCCCTGGCGAACCACCGGCGTCGCCGGTCAATCCAGGAATCCCCTGCGTGCGTCGCCCGGTGCGGACTGCGGCTGCAGCGTCTTGAGCCGCTCCGACGAACTCAACTGCCACGGAACCGAGGTCACCATCACGTTCGGCTCGAACAGCAGTCGGCCCTTGAGTCGCAGCGCGCTCTGATTGTGCAGCACCTGTTCCCACCAGTGGCCGACGACGTACTCGGGGATGAACACGGTGACGACAGTGCGCGGCGACTCCCGGCTGACCCGCTTGACGTATTCGAGCACCGGGCGGGTGATCTCCCGGTACGGCGAGGCGATCACCTTCAGCGGGACGCTGATGTCGCTGTCCTCCCACTTGTGCACGAGTGCCCGCGTCTCGCCGTCGTCGACGCTGACGGTGATCGCTTCCAGCGTGTCCGGCCGGGTGGCCCTGGCGTATGCCAACGCACGCAGTGTGGGCAGATGCAGTTTGGAAACCAGCACGATCGCGTGGTTGCGGCTCGGCAGCACCATGTCGCTTTCCGCGGCGGCCTGCTCCTCGAGTTCACGCGTCACGGTGTCGTAGTGCCGGTGGATCAGCTTCATCATCCCGAAGAGCGCGCCCATCGCCAGGATCGCAATCCACGCTCCAACAAGGAATTTCGACACCACGACGACCACCAGCACCGTCGCGGTGCAAATACACCCGATCGAGTTGATCACCCGCGACCGCATCATCTTGCGCCGGATCACGGGCTCGGTCTCGGTGCGCAGCAACCGCGTCCAGTGCCGCACCATGCCGATCTGGCTGAGCGTGAAGGAGACGAACACTCCGACGATGTAGAGCTGAATCAGCGCGGTGACCTCGGCGCGGAACGCCACCACGAACGCGATCGCGGCGAACGCGAGGAACAGGATGCCGTTGGAGAACGCGAGCCGGTCACCGCGGGTGTGCAACTGGCGCGGCAGATACCGGTCCTGGGCGAGGATCGATCCGAGCACCGGGAACCCGTTGAACGCGGTGTTGGCCGCCAGCAGCAGGATCAGCGCCGTGACACCAGCGATGATGAACAGCCCAGCGCTGAAGTCGTGGAACACCGCGTCAGCCAACTGTGCGATCAACGTCTTCTGGTGGTAGTCCGCCGGGGCGCCGACCAGTTGTTCGTGCGGGCGCTCGGCCATCTGCACACCGGTCGCCTTGGCCAGCATGACGATGCCCATGAACAGCGTGACCGCGATCAGCCCGAGCAGCGCCAGCGTCGTTGCGGCGTTGCGCGACTTCGGCTTACGGAACGCCGGCACCCCGTTGCTGACGGCTTCCACACCGGTCAGCGCCGCACTGCCCGACGAGAACGCCCGCGCGACGAGAAGAACCAGCGCGAAGCCGAGGATTTCGCCGTGCTCGGAATGCATCTCGAAGTCCGCGGATTCGGCCTGCAGCGGCTCGCCGAGCACATAGATCTGGAAGAACCCCCAGCCGAGCATCACGAACATGCCGACGATGAACGCGTAGGTGGGGATGGCGAACGCGGTTCCGGACTCTCGGATGCCGCGCAGGTTCAGCGCGGCCAGCACCAGGATCGCGACGACGGCGAACAGCACCTTGTGGTCGTTAATGAACGGCACGGCCGAGCCGATGTTCGACATCGCCGACGACATCGACACCGCGACCGTGAGCACGTAGTCCACCAGCAGCGCGCTCGCCACGGTCAGGCCGGCAGTCGGCCCGAGATTGGTGTTGACCACCTCGTAATCCCCGCCGCCCGACGGGTAGGCGTGCACGTTCTGCCGGTAGCTGGCGATGACGATCAACATGACCGCCGCGACGGCCACGGCGATCCACGGCGCCATCGAGTAGGCGGCCAACCCGGCGACCGAGAGGACGAGGAAGATCTCCTCGGGCGCGTACGCCGTCGACGACAGTGCATCCGAGGCGAACACCGGAAGGGCGATCCTCTTGGGCAGCAGGGTGTGCGAAAGCCTGTCGCTGCGAAACGGCCTGCCGAGGACCAACCGCCGCGCGAACCTCGATAGCTTGGACACGAGTGCCAAGAGTAAGCCCAGCGGCAAATGGCCGTCAGAAAGCTGTAGCGTTCCGACTGCGCGGGTTCGACAGGAAGGACCGTGGAGTGCGTGTAGTGGTGATGGGCTGCGGCCGGGTGGGGGCGTCGCTGTCGGACAGCCTGGCCCGGATCGGGCACGACGTCGCGGTCATCGACCGTGACAGCACGGCATTTCACCGGCTGTCTCCGGAGTTCTCCGGCGAGCGGGTGCTCGGGATGGGCTTCGACCGCGACGTGCTGCTGCGGTCGGGCATCGAGGAAGCCGGTGCCTTCGCCGCCGTCTCGTCGGGCGACAACTCCAACATCATCTCGGCGCGGGTGGCCCGCGAGACGTTCGGGGTGGAGCGCGTGGTCGCCCGCATCTACGACGCGAAACGTGCCGCGGTCTACGAGCGGTTGGGCATCCCGACGGTGGCCACCGTGCCGTGGACGACCGACCGGCTGCTCAACGTGCTGACCCGCGAAACCGAGACGGCCCGATGGCGGGACCCCACCGGCAACGTCGGCGTCACCGAACTGGCCATGCACGAGTCCTGGGTGGGTCGCCGGATCACGGACCTGGAGACCGCCACCGGCGGCCGGGTGGCGTTCCTGATCCGCTTCGGCGCGGGCCTGCTGCCCGACGGCAAAACCGTCATCCAGGCCAGCGACCAGGTGTTCATGGCCGCGATCGCCGGCCACATCGCCGAAGCACTGGCCATCGCCGCCCTGCCGCCCAGCGAGGATCTCGAGAGCTGATGAGGCGCGCCGACGACGACATGGAGGAGTGGCGCAGTTGAAAGTCGCCATCGCCGGGGCCGGCGCCGTCGGCCGATCCATCGCACGCGAGCTCGTCGACGCACACGAAGTGACGCTGCTCGAACGCAACCCCGACCACATCGACGTCGACGCGATTCCCGCGGCGCAGTGGCGGCTGGGCGACGCGTGCGAGCTGTCCCTGCTCGAGTCGGTGCAGCTCGAGGAGTTCGACGTGGTGATCGCCGCCACCGGCGACGACAAGGTCAACGTGGTGGTCAGCCTGCTGGCCAAGACCGAATTCGCGGTGCAACGGGTGGTGGCGCGAGTCAACGACCCTCGCAATGAGTGGCTGTTCGACGAGAGCTGGGGAGTCGACGTGGCGGTGTCGACGCCGCGCATGTTGGCCTCCCTGGTGGAGGAGGCCGTCGCGGTCGGCGACCTGGTGCGGTTGATGGAGTTCCGCAAGGGGCAGGCCAACCTCGTCGAGATCACGCTGCCCGACGACACCCCGTGGGGCGGTAAGCCCGTCAAACGCCTCGAATTGCCGCGCGACTGCGCGCTGGTGACGATTCTGCGGGGGCCGCGGGTGATCGTGCCGGAGTCCGACGAGCCGCTCGAGGGCGGCGACGAGTTGCTGTTCGTGGCCGTCGCCGAAGTCGAAGATCAGTTGCAGGATCTGCTTCTGCACCCGCAGCCGCGCTGACTCCGGCGTGGCCCACGGCCCGGCAGGTGTTCTCAGCGGCTGTCCGGTTGGGCCGCGTCGGGCACCGCGTCGCGGAGGTCCTCTGAAGTCTCGGTGCCGGTGAGGGCTTTCTGCGCCGTCCGGATGGCCAGATAGGTCACCAGCGCGGCGACCGCAGTCAGCGGCCACCCCATGGAGATGCGCGCGACGCCCAGCCAGCCGGTTTGGCCGGCGTCGTAGAGGTGCTGCTGCACGACGAAGCGGGAGGCGAACACCAGCACCCAGAACAGGGTGGCGATGTCGAACGCCGTCATCGCCCTGCGCACCCGGCGCCACTCAGTGCCGCCGCCGCTGACCCAGCTCCACACGTAACCGACGACGGGACGCCGGACCAACACCGAGACCGTGAATACCGTCGCCCACAACAGCGACATCCAGATGCCCCACAGAAAGTAGCCTTCCGACTCCCCGGTCACGTAGGCGATCAACGCGCAGATTCCCACCCCGAAGAAGCCGGAGACCGCCGGCTGGGTGGACTCACGGCGGGCCAGTCGCCACGCCAGAATCACCGTCGCCACGCCCAGCGCCGCGATGATCGCGGGCATCAAGCCGAAGATCTGGGAAACCGGGACGAATGCCAGCACCGGCAGCGAGGAGTAGATCAGGCCGCTGACGCCGCCCATCTGTTGCAGGACGGCGTGGGCCTTGCTGGTCTGCTCGGTGGAGGGCTTCCCCGGTTCGGTTCCGGGATCGCTCACTTCTGGATCTCGTAGTGGGGGTTGTAGATCGCCTTGGCGCCGCTGTCGAGCTTGCCGACGCGGCCATGCACCTTCAGCGTGCGGCCCGACTCGATGCCGGGGATGCGCCGCTGGCCGAGCCAGACCAGCATCACCGAGTCTGTACCGTCGAACAATTCGGCCTTCACACCGCCGGCGCAGCCCTTGCCGTTGCATTCGACGCTGCGCAGAGTGCCGACCATTGTGACTTCCTGACCGCGTTGACAGTCGATCGCCTTCTGGGCGCCGGTCGAGGCGACTTCGTCACTGAGTTCCTCGACGTCGAGCTGCTCCGGGTCTTCTGTCAGCCGCCGGGTGAGCCGGCGCAGATACCCTTCGGCCGTTGCCATGGCCTCTCCTGACCTATCGCAGATCCACCATGGATCTACCCAATCCAACGCCACGCTAGACCTCTTGGTTCCGATATGCCACGCGGGGTCGGGTCGGCGCGCCGAGCGGTCGCCGGGCCGGGCACGATCAACGCATGACGGTCAATCTGCGCGGCGTTCCGACGGTGCTGTTGCCCGGCACGGGTTCCGACCATGACTTCGTCTACCGGGCGTTTTCCCCCGCGTTGCGCGGTCACGGCGCGACGGTCATCACCCCGGCGCCGCAACCACACCGCCTCGTCGAGGGTTACCGCGCCGCCCTCGATGAGGCCGCCGCCACCGGGCCCATCGCCGTGGGCGGAGTGTCGATCGGCGCCGCCGTGGCCGTCAAGTGGGCACTGGCGCATCCCGGTCGGGCGGTGGGGGTGCTGGCCGCATTGCCGGCGTGGACGGGCTCACCGCACCGGGCGCCCGCAGCGGCCGCGGCGCGGCATTCCGCAGAGGTGCTGCGTCGCGACGGGCTGGCCGCCGCCACCGCGGCGATGCAGGCGTCGAGCCCGCAGTGGCTGGCCGACGAGTTGACCCGGTCGTGGCTGGCCCAGTGGCCCGCGCTGCCCGACGCTATGGAGGAGGCGGCGAGCTACGTCGCACCCACTTGTCCGGAGCTGGAGCGGTTGACCGTCCCGCTGGGCGTCGCCGCGGCGACCGACGACCCGGTGCATCCCCTCGAGGTCGCGGTCGAGTGGGTGTCGGCGGCGCCGAAGGCGGCATTGCGCACGTTCACACTCGATGAGATGGGCGCCGATCCTGCAGTGGTCGGCACGGCATGTGTAGCGGCCCTACTGCAGGCCTAGCGAGCGGGCAGCGGCGGCAACGCGCGCGGTCGGTCGGGTGGCACTAACCGGTGGATCGCATGCACCTGGTGCGTGGGATCAACCCGTTAAAGCGCGAAGTCGGACGGGTCAGCCGCCTGTGATGGTGCGCAACTGCTGCATCGCCGAGCCCTGAGCGCTGCGTCGCGCGACGGGCTGTGCGGGCGGCTCCTGTTGTCCGGCCTCCTGAGCTTGTTGCGCCTGTTGGGCGGCCTGTTCGGCGGCGGCGCGCAGCTGGTTGGCCATGGGCTCCGGCAATTCGACCGGCAGCGGAGTACGCACCGGCAACGGGGTATCACCGCGACGAACCACTGTGTCGGCCAACGCTTCTCGCGCTTCGGCTGCGAGCGCGTCGAAGTGTTCCTGGGGACCGTTGACGACGCAGCGGATCATCCAGCGGTAGCCGTCGACCCCGATGAAGCGCACCATGCCGGCCTGAGCTTGCTGCGCCGCGTCGGCCTGCTGCGCAACTCCGACGACCTCGCGGCCCCACGGCCCGTCCTGGATCGACACCTGGGCGCCGTCCTTGCGCAACGAGTCGGCCAGTTCGGCGGCGATCTCGCGCCACAGGCCGGCGGACTTCGGAGCGGCGTAGGCGGCGACGGTGAACCGACCGTGCCGTGTGACGACCCACACGGCGCTCGGCACTCCTTGTTGGGTGAGCTCGACCTGCACCTGACCCGCCTCGGGCAGCGGGATCAGCACTGAGCCGAGGTTCAGCCGGCCGGTGGCGGCCGCCTCGGGGTCGTCGAAGTCCTCGATGTCGAAGGGGCCGTCCAGGTCGCCGTCGACCTCGTCGCCGGTCCCCTGCCCTGCGCCGTTTTCATCGACCTGGTCGTCGTCGCTCTTGTGTTTTCCTAATGCCATTTCACAAACTCGCATGTCCGCCGGAGGAGCCGTGGCCGCCGTCGCCACGGGATGTATCACCGAGACCGGCCTCGTCGAAGGACGTGACCTCGACCAGCTCGAGCAGCTCGACCCGCTGGACCAGCAACTGCGCGATGCGGTCCCCGCGGTGCACGATGATCGGCACCTGCGGATCGAGGTTGATCAGCGCCACCTTGATCTCACCGCGGTACCCCGCGTCGATCGTCCCCGGGCTGTTGACGATCGAAAGCCCAACGCGGGCGGCCAAACCCGAGCGCGGGTGCACCAGGCCGACCATCCCGTGCGGAATGGCCACCGCGATGCCGGTCGGTACCAGCGCGCGCTGGCCGGGGGCCAGTTCGACGTCGAGCGCACTGAAGAGGTCGATGCCCGCGTCGCCGTGATGGGCACGGCTGGGCATCGGCAGATCAGGGTCGAGGCGGACGACCGCCAGGGTGGTGGGCACGACGTCAGAGATTACTCTTGGCCGCGTGTCCGACACGCGCGCCACGTCGCAATCCGTGCGCTACCGCGAGCGACTCCGGGTGCCGTGGTGGTGGTGGCCGCCGGGCCTCGGCCTCGCGGCGTTGATAGCCGTCGAAATCCAGATGGGCGTTCCGGGCGTGCCCGGATGGCTGCCTTACGCACTGCTTCTGCCTGTCGCGGCCGTTGTGCTGCTGTGGCTGGGCCGGACCGAGGTGCGGGTCGTCGGCGGACCGGACGGCACCGAGCTCTGGGCCGGTGCCGCGCACCTACCTGTCGAGGTGATCGCGCGCTCGGCCGAAGTGCCGCGCAGCGCCAAATCCGCCGCGCTGGGCCGTCAACTGGACCCGGCCGCCTACGTCGTACATCGGGCGTGGGTGGGCCCGATGGTTCTGGTGGTGCTCGACGATCCCGATGATCCGACGCCGTACTGGCTGGTCAGCTGCCGGCATCCGGACCGGGTTCTGGGGGCGCTCCGCGGTTGAAGTGGAGTACCGCGACTAGGCCGCGCAGTCCGAGCAGATCATCACGCCGTTCTTCTCGCTGGCCAGACGACTGCGGTGGTGTACCAAAAAGCAGCTCGAGCAGGTGAACTCGTCGGCCTGTTTGGGGATCACCCGCACCGACAGTTCTTCGCCGGACAGGTCGGCGCCGGGCAATTCGAAGTTCTCGGCGGACTCTGACTCGTCGACATCGACAACCGCCGACTGGGCCTCGTTACGCCGCGCCTTCAACTCCTCGAGCGAGTCTTCCGAGACGTCATCGGTCTCGGTCCGCCGTGGGGCGTCGTAATCGGTAGCCATCCTCGTCCCCTCCGAATAAAGCTTGTGCGACAGAGCTTTGTACCAGCGTCGAACGCATCCGCCAAATGATTCGTGCCCGTATTGATACCCGTTCCACTGTGATTTATGTCACAGCTCGCATCGTGCCACGCGAACAATGCGGCACCTGGGGCTTTAGAGTGCACTCGTGGTCGCGCAAATCACTGAGGGAACCGCGTTCGACGAGCACGGTCGTCCCTTCCGCCGGCGGTACTACCTGCCGGGGATCGTGTTGTTCGTCGCGCTGTCGGTGGTGACGTTGTTCGTCTGGGTCATCGCGCTGAACCGTCCTGCCGACGTGCAAGAAGCGGCCATCTGCAATCCGCCGCCGGCGCCCGCCGACCCGGCCGCGCCGGCCCCGACCGTCGGTGAACAGGTGTCGCGCGCCGAGATGGTCGACGTGGCGCCCGCCCGCCTCGCCGATACGAAGATCAAGGTGCTCAACGCCAGCGGCCAGGGTGGACAGGCCGCCGAGGTGGCCAGTGCATTGAAGGATCTTGGTTTCGCCGAACCGACCGCGGCCAACGATCCGCTCTATGCCACCGCCCGCCTGGAGTGCCAGGGCCAAATCCGGTTCGGCGAGGCCGGGCGCGCCGCGGCGGCAGCGGTGTGGCTGGTCGCGCCGTGCACCGAACTGTTCCAGGACGGCCGCGGCGACGACAGCGTGGACCTCGCCCTCGGTACCGAGTTCACCGAGTTGAGCAGCAACGACGACATCGAGGCAGTGCTCGCCAGCCTGCGTCCGGATGCCACCCAGCCGGCCGATCCAGATCTGCTGTCGGAGATCCACTCGGGGGCCTGCTGAGCGGATAACCGGCTGTCCGGCAACCAGTTAGCGAAGACCTACGGCGCGCCCGCGCGGCGAAGCGCGGCGTCCAGATCGGCCGCGACGGCCGGCGCTGCGGCCACGATGAACCCGGGACCGCCTTCCGACCCTTCCCCCGGCGGCAGGCGCAGTGTGGCGCCCGCTTCGGCGGCGATGAGCGCCCCGGCCGCCCAGTCCCACAGGTGCACACCGTCCTCGTAATAGGCATCGAGTTGACCTGCCGCCACCATGCAGAGGTCCAGCGCGCAGGATCCGATGCGGCGCACGTCGCGCACCGCGGGCAGCATCCGGGTCAGCACCTCGGCCTGTCGGGCCCGCTGCTCGCGGTCGTAGGAAAAACCGGTGCCCAACAACGACATTGACAAGTCGTCAGCACTGCTCGTGCGCAGCGGCGCGGTCACGTCCGCATGTCGCCGATGCGCGCCGTGGCCGACAGCGGCCGAGTACACCGCGCCGGTCGGCACGTTCGCGACGGCACCGGCCAACGAAACACCGTCGCGTTGCACGGCGACCGAGACCGCATACGCGTCCAACCCGTAGACGAAGTTGACCGTGCCGTCGATCGGGTCGAGCACCCAGGTCAATTCACCCGGTCGCGCGGGTGCCCCGCCTTCTTCTTCACCGAGCACATGTTCGCCGGGACGCAGCACGGCAAGCCGGTCGCGGATCAGCCGTTCGGTCTCGGTGTCGACGATGGTGACGGGGTCGGTGGGCGAGCTCTTGGTCCATACGCCGGGCGTCTCCGGTGCCGAGGCGGCGTCGCCGAAAACCTCTGCGCGGCGGTGCAGCACGAAGGCGGCCGCCTCGGTGGCCAGTTGCTCGGCGACCGAGCGCAGCAGGACGGGATCGGCGTCGTTGTCGGGCATTGACCCATCGCAGCACGTCCGGCCGACGTTGTCGCGGCCTGCTCGCCCGACAGCCACGCGCGGCTTTCCGCGAGCCACTAAGGTGTGGGGCGCACGAATTGGCTCGGGCACGCCTGGCTGAACTGGAGGAGCGCTCATGACCGCGACCGATTCATCCTCCGTCGCGCCGAGCACCACCGAGAGCCAACGCCGCGGATTCGGCATCGATGTGGGCGGCAGCGGCGTCAAGGGCGGCATCGTCGACCTGGACACCGGCCAATTGATCGGTGAGCGGTTCAAGCTGCCCACGCCCCAGCCGGCGACGCCCGACGCGGTCGCCGAGACCGTCGCCGCTGTGGTCCGTGAGTTCGGTTGGACGGACAAGCTGGGGGTCACCTATCCCGGCGTGGTGACAGACGGGATCGTGCGGACCGCGGCCAACGTCGACAAGCGTTGGATCGGCGTGAACGCCCGCGATGTGATCGTGGACCATCTCGGTGGACAGCAGGTGACGGTTCTCAACGACGCCGACGCGGCCGGGTTGGCCGAGGAGAAGTTCGGCGCGGGCCGCGACAACACGGGCGTCATCGTGCTGTTGACCTTCGGCACGGGCATCGGTTCGGCGGTCATCCACAACGGCGTCCTGCTGCCCAATACCGAGTTCGGCCACCTCGAGGTCGGCGGCAAGGAGGCCGAGCACCGCGCCGCGTCGTCGGTCAAGGAACGCAAGGGCTGGAGCTACGAACGCTGGACTGTCGAGGTGACAAAGGTGCTGGTAGCGGTCGAGAACGCGATCTGGCCCGACCTGTTCATCGCGGGTGGCGGCATCAGCCGCAAGGCCGAGAAGTGGGTCCCGTTGCTGAAGAACCGCACGCCGGTGGTCGCCGCGGCGCTGCAGAACACCGCGGGCATCGTAGGTGCCGCGATGGCCGCTGAGGTGGACGTCACAGCTACTGCCAAGTAGCCACGCCCGGAACCTGGGATTTGCCGCTCGAGGCGGCGTTATCCCACACTGTCGTTACAATGGTCGACGGCGGCCGCAGCCCGGATAGCGGCGATTATCAACCGCCAATATTCGACAGCCGACGCTCCTCGATGGGGACACCCATGCCCACCGACGAGTAGCACAAGGAAAGGGTGTACGTGGCAGCGACAAAGGCAAGCCCGGCAACCGATGAGCCGGTGAAGCGCACCGCTACCAAGGCCGCCCCCGCCAAGAAGACAGCGGCGAAGTCCGCCAATGCGACGGCGCCGGCCAAGAAGGCCGCCAAGGCGCGTACCGCCACCAAGGCGCCGGCGAAGAAGGCCGCCAAGCCAGCGGCGAGCCGCGAATCGGGTACCACCGCGACCAAGGCACCGGCCAAGCGAGCGACGAAGGCCGCGAAGACAGCCGCCCCCCGCGGTCGCGCCAAGAAGGCCACCGCCGCCGATCCGGAGGCCACCAAGACCGACGTCGAGACCGACGAACTCGAGGCCGACGAGCTGGAAGCCGAGCCCGGCGACGACCTCGCGGTCGAGGAGGCCGACATCGACCTTGCGGATCTCGAGGTCGCCGTCGAGGAGCCTGCCGAGGAGGTTGCCGCGGTCGCCGAGGGCGACACCCCCGCGGCGGAGTCCACGGATGAGGCCGCCGCTGTCGAGGACGACGAGATCGCCGAGCCGTCGGAGAAGGACAAGGCCTCCGGCGACTTCGTCTGGGACGAGGAGGAGTCCGAGGCGCTGCGCCAAGCTCGCAAGGACGCCGAGCTGACCGCGTCGGCCGACTCGGTTCGCGCCTACCTCAAGCAGATCGGCAAGGTCGCGCTGCTCAACGCCGAGGAAGAGGTCGAACTAGCCAAGCGCATCGAGGCCGGTCTGTATGCCACCCAGCTGATGGCCGAGATCGCCGAGCGCGGCGAGAAGCTGCCCGCCGCGCAGCGCCGCGACATGATGTGGATCTGCCGCGACGGTGACCGTGCGAAAAACCATCTGCTGGAAGCGAACTTGCGTCTGGTGGTGTCGCTGGCCAAGCGCTACACGGGCCGCGGCATGGCGTTCCTGGACCTCATCCAGGAAGGAAACCTGGGCCTGATCCGTGCCGTCGAGAAGTTCGACTACACCAAGGGCTACAAATTCTCCACGTACGCCACCTGGTGGATCCGCCAGGCGATCACCCGCGCGATGGCCGACCAGGCCCGCACCATCCGTATTCCGGTGCACATGGTCGAGGTGATCAACAAGCTCGGCCGCATCCAGCGCGAGCTGCTGCAGGATCTGGGGCGGGAGCCGACGCCCGAAGAGCTGGCCAAAGAGATGGACATCACGCCGGAGAAGGTGCTGGAGATCCAGCAATATGCGCGTGAGCCGATCTCCCTGGACCAGACCATCGGTGATGAAGGCGATTCCCAGCTCGGTGATTTCATCGAGGACTCCGAAGCTGTGGTGGCCGTCGACGCGGTGTCGTTCACGCTGCTGCAGGATCAGCTGCAGTCGGTGCTGGAAACCCTGTCGGAGCGTGAAGCAGGCGTAGTGCGGCTGCGGTTCGGCCTCACCGACGGCCAGCCGCGCACGCTCGACGAGATCGGTCAGGTGTACGGGGTGACGCGCGAACGCATCCGCCAGATCGAATCGAAGACGATGTCGAAGTTGCGCCACCCCAGCCGTTCTCAGGTGCTGCGCGACTACTTGGACTGAGCGCCTCTACGTCGGCGTCGGCGCGGGTCCGGTCTTGGTCAGCATCAAATCGTTGTAGCCGTTGTACGCCTCACCACATAGCCCGGGTTCGTAGAAGGACTGCACGGCCTCACCCGTCGCGGCGTCCCATGCGTAGTTCATCGGCAGATCGTGCTTCGAGCCGTCCTCGCACATGAGCGCATCACGGGTCGGGGCTCCCCTGGCGATCCACCAACCGACCTGCCAGTAGGCGTTTGCACTCCATACCGGGGACTTCCGCTCGGTGTCATCCGGCTCGTACTCGGTGACGTGTACACACTGAAACGCGTCGCCCTCGCACGGTGTGACGACCCACGTCTTGGTACCCCACTCGTATTCGGCGTCGTATGTGCCGACCGCGTTCGCCGTGATCTGGTCCGTGCCGTACGCGGGAGCGGCGAACGCCACCGCGACGACACCCGCCGCGAGAACCGACGCCGCAGTTACTCCCCTGAATCCCATGGCGCTCCTCGATCTGCCGGCGCGTAGAGGGAAGTATGCAACACGGGCAAGCGATCCCGGACCGAACTCACGAGTGTCGGGTTGTGTGACGCGATCTCGCTTCAGGCGTGCGACGACTGGGTGCCGGTTCCGATCGGGATCATCGCTTCTTGTCGCGCACCTTGTACGTCGACGGCCAGGACTCGCGGGTCTCGTCGCCGGTCAACGGCACGCCCTTGCTGCCGATCTTGATGTCGTAAGCCTCCTTGCCGGGGCCGACCTCGCGGTTGGCGTGTTCGGTGGCCAGATACATCAACTGATCGATCTCGGCCTCCGAGAACGCGACGAACGACGTCTTGCGGACGATGTCGTCCGCGCCGGCGGCGATCCGGTCCGGTAGCACCCTGGTCGCAAACGCCGCCCCGGCCAACAACGCGAACGGGATCACCCAGTAGCAGATGAACGACAGCGGGGTCTTGGTGTCCAGGATGGTCGCATCGCCGTACACGATCGGCGGGATCGCCGACGACAGCGTCATGCCGCCGAACGCCGCCACCCAGATCCAGGTCAGCAGCGAGGTGATCTTCGCAAAGAGGTCGCTGTTGACAACGTGCGGTGGCTGGCCGACCTCGGCGAACTCACGCACGAACGGCTTGCCGACCAGCACGCCGGTGAGCGCCACCAGAAAGATGCCGGCGTTGCTCAGCGGCTGCATCCACTGTTCCATGAATGACTGGTCGAGCGTAAAGGTCAACACTGTCAGTACCAAAAATGTTGCCAGCGCGCCGATTTCGAGTATCCGACCCGGTCCGCCGCGCACCTGCCCCAGCACGAATGCCGCGACCGCGACCGCCAGGGCGATCAGCACCGCGACGGTGAACGGAACGTTGCCGATGAGCACCCAGTAGACGATCCAGGGTGCGAGACCTAACAGAATGCCCACGATTTGTAAGTGTACGTAGAAGCCTTCCGGCCGTGGACGGCGATCACCACCGGCGGGAGCGACGGACCTACGGTGCGAGCGGAGCGAACCGACCGTCCGCACCGGGCCGATACGGCGTGACGCTTATCACAGCAGCGGTTGGCAAAGGCCCATACAGATGTGGGAACACCATTCCCACTGGATCAGCGGGCATACCGGGTTCCCAGCGAACGGGAGAGGACAGCTGTGCGGCGTCGATGCGCAGCAGCACCAGGTCGGTGCGACCGGCGTAGAGCCGGTTGGCCGGCAGGTGCACCTGCTCGGGCGTCGAGAGGTGGACGAACCCGTTCGCCCCGAGCGAATCGGGGCGATGCTCGCCGCGCGCTTGTGCCGATCGCCACTCCTGCGTGCTACACAGGTGGACCAGCACCGGCGACGAGTGGCTCATATCGCCAGCCTGCCGTGTCGGCAACTCGAGGTAACGGTGAGACACGACACACCGGTAAACCCCTTGGGAACAACGCCGGAAGCCAATACGTCTGAGACAGTAGATGCACGCGAACAGTACGGAGGTCCGCAATGACGAACGCAACGCTCACCAGTCCCCCCTTGAGCCGGGCTGACCGCTGCGATCGTTGCGGTGCCGCGGCCCGGGTTCGCGCGAAGCTCCCGTCGGGAGCGGAGTTGCTCTTCTGCCAACACCACGCCAACGAGCACGAGACCAAGCTGATCGAGTTGGCCGCGGTTCTGGAAGTCAGCCCGGTGGAGGCATAACGCCCGACACGGCGCAGGCCGCACTGGGCAGGAGCACGCTTCGTCAGGAATGCTGGACTGGTCATGAGTGACCAGCCCCAGCCGTTGCCGATGAAGCCGTCGCGCCACCACATTCGACACCTCGTGCGGCGCACCTTGTCGAAAAGCTGGGACGATTCGATTTTCTCGGAGTCGGCGCAGGCCGCGTTCTGGTCGGCACTGTCACTGCCGCCGCTACTGCTCGGCATGCTGGGCAGCTTGGCGTACATCGCTCCGCTGTTCGGTCCGGAGACTCTGCCGACCATCGAGACCCAGATCATCGACACGGCGGGGAGGTTCTTCTCCACCAATGTCGTCGCCGAGATCATCGAGCCGACGATCCGCGACATCGTCAAGGGCGCCCGCGGCGAAGTGGTCTCGGTCGGCTTCGTGATCTCGCTGTGGGCGGGCTCGTCGGCGATCTCGGCGTTCGTCGACTCCATCACCGAAGCTCACGACCAGACTCCGCTGCGCCACCCGGTCCGCCAGCGGTTCTACGCGCTCGGGCTCTATGTGGTGATGTTGGTCCTCGCGATCCTGACCGCGCCCTTCATCGCTTTGGGTCCCCGCAAGATCGCCGAGTACCTACCCGACAGCTGGGACCGCGTCCTGCAGTTCGGCTACTACCCGGTGCTGATCCTGGGGCTCGTCGTGGCGGTCAACATCCTCTATCGGGTGTCGCTGCCGAAACCGTTGCCATCGCACCGGCTGCTGCTGGGCTCCGTGCTGGCCACCGCGGTATTCCTGGCGGCGACGTTCGGGCTGCGCTTCTACCTGACGTGGATCACCGCGACCGGCTACACCTACGGCGCACTGGCAACGCCGATCGCCTTTCTGTTGTTCGCGTTCTTCCTCGGGTTCGCAATCATGATCGGCGCCGAACTCAACGCCGCCGTGCAGGAGGAGTGGCCGGCATCTGCGACCCATGCGAAGCGGTTCCGGTGGTGGCTGAAGGAGAAGGCCGAGACCCGCAACGGCGTCGCGGCCGCGGAACGCCGGGCGGCAGCCGCGACGCTGGGCCCACGCGAAAGCCGGGCACCAGAGACGGCAGCCGACGGAATTACTTCTTGAGCTTCTCGTAGATGCGCTTGCACTCCGGGCACACCGGCGAGCCCGGTTTGGCGGACTTCGTCACCGGGAAGACCTCGCCGCACAGCGCGACGACGTGGGTACCCATCACTGCGCTCTCGGCGATCTTGTCCTTCTTGACGTAGTGGAAGTACTTAGGGATGTCGCTGTCGGTCCCGTCGTCGACGCGTTCGTCGGTGTCGGTGCGCTCGATCGTCTGGGTCTGCATGACAACCATTTTGCCCGTAAGGAAACCGACCCGTACAGCGGAGCGACAATGTGCGACAGTGGAGGTATGAAACACGGCCCCGAGCTGAGTTTCGACGACGAGGGCCGGCCCGTCCTGATCACTCGCGCCGCTCCCGCCTACGAGGAACAGCACCGTCAACGGGTCCGCAAGTACCTGACCATCATGTCGTTTCGGATTCCGGCGCTGATCCTGGCTGCGGTCGCGTACGGCATCTGGCACAACGGCTTGATCTCGTTGGGAATTCTGGTGGCCTCGATTCCGCTGCCGTGGATCGCCGTGCTCATCGCCAACGACCGTCCGCCGCGGCGCCCCGAAGAACCCCGGCGGTACGACGCGCAGCGCCGCGCTGCGCAGTTCCCGACCGCCGAACGGCCGGCCTTGGAACACGGCATCGTCTCCCCGCCGCAACCCGACGGACGCGCCTGCAACGGCGATGTTCCCAGTTGAGCCGCTTCTGTTCCTTTTCTAAGGACATTCTCAGGTCGACGACGAGAAACCGCTGATCAGAAGGTGTGAACCGGCCGACCGCCGGGAACTCTTAGAACCTCGTGGGCGTTGTAGCTCATGACAGTTCGACTTGATCAGGAGGCCGTCATGGCAAATGCCAGCACTATCCGCGTCGACCACGACCTGGACGCGCAGAGTCCAGCGGCTGACCTCGTACGCGTGTATCTCAATGGCATTGGCAAAACGGCCTTGCTCAACGCCGCCGACGAGGTCGAGCTCGCAAAACGCATCGAGGCAGGGCTTTACGCGAAGCATCTGCTCGAAACACGGAAGCGCTTGGGCGAGAACCGCAAACGTGATCTTGCTGCGGTGGTCCGCGACGGCGAGGCGGCGCGACGCCATCTGCTGGAAGCCAACCTGCGTCTGGTGGTGTCGCTGGCGAAGCGCTACACCGGCCGCGGCATGCCCCTGCTGGATTTGATCCAGGAGGGCAATCTGGGCCTCATCCGCGCGATGGAAAAGTTCGACTACACCAAGGGATTCAAGTTCTCGACGTACGCCACGTGGTGGATCCGGCAGGCGATCACGCGTGGGATGGCGGATCAGAGTCGCACCATCCGGCTTCCGGTGCACCTGGTCGAGCAGGTGAACAAGCTCGCCCGAATCAAGCGGGAGATGCACCAGAATCTCGGCCGCGAGGCCACCGACGAGGAACTGGCGGCCGAGTCCGGCATTCCCGTGGAGAAGATCACCGATCTGCTGGAACACAGCCGCGACCCGGTGAGCCTCGACATGCCGGTGGGCAGCGACGAGGAAGCGCCGCTGGGCGACTTCATCGAGGACGCCGAGGCGATGTCCGCCGAGAACGCCGTGATCTCCGAACTGCTGCACACCGACATCCGGCACGTGCTGGCCACCCTCGACGAACGCGAGCAGCAGGTGATCCGGCTGCGCTTCGGTCTCGACGACGGTCAGCCGCGCACCCTCGACCAGATCGGCAAGCTTTTCGGCCTCTCCCGTGAGCGGGTGCGACAGATCGAGCGCGAGGTCATGGCCAAGCTGCGCAACGGCGACCGAGCCGATCGGCTGCGGTCTTACGCCAGCTAGTCCATCGATGACGATTCCCCGCCGGGACGACCGGCGGGGACGCGTCTTCATCGTGCGCGAGCCGCGGTGTCGCGGACGTAACAACGCAGTTCAGGCCCTCAGGCCGGTAGACTCATCGCTGACGGAGGGTTAGCGCATGAATGATCTAGTCGACACCACAGAGATGTACCTGCGGACGATCTACGACCTCGAAGAAGAGGGCGTGGTGCCATTGCGTGCACGCATCGCGGAGCGTCTGGATCAGAGCGGCCCCACCGTCAGCCAGACCGTGTCCCGGATGGAACGCGACGGCCTCCTGCACGTCGCCGGCGATCGCCACCTCGAGCTCACCGACAAGGGCCGTGCCCTGGCCGTGGCCGTCATGCGCAAGCACCGACTCGCCGAGCGACTGCTTGTCGACGTGATCGGCCTGCCCTGGGAGGAAGTGCACGCCGAGGCCTGCCGGTGGGAACACGTGATGAGCGAAGACGTCGAACGCCGACTCGTGCAGGTCCTCAACAATCCCACCACCTCGCCGTTCGGTAACCCGATTCCCGGGCTCTCGGAGTTGGGCCTGATCAACTCGTCGCCGGGCGACGGATTGAACCTGGTCCGGCTCACCGAGCTGCCGGCCGGTATGCCCGTCGCGGTCGTGGTGCGGCAGCTGACCGAGCACGTCCAGGGCGACGTCGATTTGATCTCCAGGCTCAAGGATGCGGGCGTGGTTCCCAACGCCCGCGTGACCGTGCAGACCAACGAGCACGGCGGGGTGATGATCGTGATCCCCGGCCACGAGCAGGTCGAGCTGCCCCACCACATGGCGCACGCCGTCAAGGTCGAGAAGGTCTGACCCGCCATCTGATTCGCCGCAGCGAGTGCCCAACGGGCCGGGTCGACCGGGCGCGGTCAACCGGCCCGTCGACCGAACACCCGTCTCGGCGGTAACCGCACTCCCAATTGGTCGGCCAACCGGTAGCCCGTGGTGGCCAGCTCACGAATTCGTTCCGGTCGCAGACCCGATTGCAGCGCGGTGTCGAGCATGCCCGCCATCCGATGCGTGCCGTCGCACCGAAGCGCCGCCTCCAGCGACACCCCCGCCAACGGACCGTCACCGCGCGAATACGCCGAAAATGCCAGAAGCACAAGGGCTTCCACCCGCCACGGGTCGGGCAGCCGCCGCGACAGCTCGGCCCACAACGACTCTGCCTGTGTCGCGCTCTCCCCGACCGCCAGCGCGTAAAGCGTGTCGCGCACCTGCAGATCGGTCAGCGCGGCCGCGATCCGAGCCACGACGGGATCGGGCAATTCCTCACCGTCGGCGACCCGGGCGGCCGTCGCGATCACGGCCTCGATATCGCTGCCGGCGTCGGCGTGCGATCGACCGGACTGCGCGTCGGCGATGGGTACGGCCAACGCCGCCGCGCGGGCGGAATCGGTGACCGCGATGACGTCCTGAAGCTCGGCGCGCCGGGCATAGAGCCTGCGCCCGTCGAGAACGGCGGCCATCGCGAGCGGCGATGCCGACGGGTCTTCCACGATGCCCGCCTCGCCGCAACCGTCGGCGCAGTGCCATCGCCCTCCGGCCGCGACCCGGTCGACAACATGCGCGGCGAGCAGTTCGATGCCGCGTTCGGCCAGGGCGGCCGCCAACATCGCGGCGAGTTCGCCGTACTCGTCGTTGCACAGGCGGCAACCGGCGCCGTCCTCGTCGACGATGACAGCAATCGCCGAGTCCGGTCGCGCCGCTGCGGCCACCTCGGCGATGTGGTCGACCGATTCGGGCAACTCATCGGAGAGGTCCACGCGCATGACGCATCCCAGCGTGCCGCGCTCCACGGTCACGAGCACGAGGGATTTCTCCGGGACGAAACCCAGGACGGCGGGCAGGGCCGCGATGAGGACTGCGGGACGGTTCAGCTGGAAATCGGGTGATGGTGAGGTCGTCATGGGGCGACCCTCCCCGGCGGCTCGGACGGCGGGCGCCCGTCGAGGGTCGCGGCCGGCGAAGCTGTGGATCAATTCGAGGTTGGGGATGAAATTCGCTTCCGGTTGCCGCCTGTCGGCCTGCGGAATCCGGCCAACCGGCGTACACCTTGTTGCTATGGGTGCCTTGGGTTCCATGCTGGAGTACGACCTCGTTGTCCTCGGTTCCGGTCCCGGCGGGCAGAAAGCCGCGATCGCCGCGGCGAAACTCGGCAAGACGGTCGCCGTCGTCGAGCGCGGCCGGATGCTCGGCGGTGTTTGCGTGAACACCGGAACCATTCCCTCCAAGACGCTTCGGGAGGCGGTCGTCTACCTCACCGGCATGAGCCAGCGCGAGCTGTACGGCGCGAGCTACCGCGTCAAGGAGAAGATCACGCCGGCGGACCTGCTCGCACGCACGGCGCACGTGATCGGCAAGGAGCAGGACGTCGTCCGCTCGCAGTTGATACGCAACCGCATCGACCTCTTCCAGGGCCACGGTCGGTTCGTTGACCCGCACACCGTGCTGGTCGAGGAGCCCACCCGCGGTGAGCGCACCACGGTCAGCGGCGATTACGTGGTGATCGCCACCGGCACCAAACCGGCCCGGCCGGCCGGCGTCGAGTTCGACGAGGACCGCGTGCTCGACTCCGACGGGATCCTCGACCTGAAGTCGCTGCCCGCGACGATGGTCGTGGTCGGCGCGGGGGTGATCGGGATCGAGTACGCGTCGATGTTCGCCGCGCTCGGCACCAAAGTCACCGTGGTGGAGAAGCGCGACACCATGCTGGATTTCTGCGACCCCGAGATCGTGGAAGCCCTCAAGTTCCACCTGCGCGACCTCGCGGTGACATTCCGGTTCGGCGAGGAGGTGACGGCCGTGGACGTCGGCGCGGCGGGCACCGTCACCACGCTGGCCAGCGGCAAGCAGATCCCCGCCGAGACCGTGATGTACTCCGCCGGCAGGCAGGGCCAGACCGAACACCTCGATCTGGCCAACGCGGGCCTGGAAACCGACGCGCGCGGCCGCATCGACGTCGACAGCAACTATCAGACGAAGGTCGACCACGTCTATGCCGTCGGCGATGTGATCGGCTTTCCGGCGTTGGCCGCCACCTCGATGGACCAGGGCAGGCTGGCGGCGTACCACGCGTTCGGCGAGCCCGCGAAGGGCATGACCGATCTGCAGCCGATCGGCATCTATTCGATTCCGGAGGTGTCTTACGTCGGCGCCACCGAGGTCGAGTTGACCCGCAACGCGATCCCGTACGAAGTCGGGGTGTCGCGCTACCGGGAGTTGGCCAGGGGCCAGATCGCCGGCGATTCCTACGGCATGCTCAAGCTGCTGGTCTCGACCGACGACCTGAAGCTGCTCGGCGTGCACATCTTCGGTACCAGCGCCACCGAGATGGTGCACATCGGTCAGGCCGTCATGGGCTGCGGGGGTACCGTCGAATACCTGGTCGACGCGGTGTTCAACTACCCCACCTTCTCCGAGGCCTACAAAGTCGCCGCGCTGGACGTGATGAACAAGCTGCGGGCACTCAACCAGTTCCGCACCTAGCCGCGCGACGATCAAGCGGCGAGGGACGAGCCGCGTTGAGGAGTGCGGCCGTGAGCCGAGCCGCATCGGCCATGGCCGTCGAACGGAGCCGGCAAACAATCTGCCCGATCGGGCATGGGATGCCCGGCAACGGGAACGCAACGTGCGCGAGACTAGTTGTCACAGGTACGAAGGCATTGATTGTCTTGGCACCACCGCGAGGAGGCGAGGCTCGATGGCTGACAGCCCAGAACACCCTGGTAACCCCGAACAGCGCTACCAGCCGGAACAATCCGGCATGTACGAGCTGGAGTTCCCCGCACCCCAACTGTCCTCGACGGATGGCCGGGGCCCGGTGCTGATCCATGCCCTCGAAGGGTTCTCCGATGCCGGACACGCCATCCGGTTGGCCGCCCAGCATCTCAAGGACACGCTCGACACCGAGCTGGTGGCGTCGTTCGCAATCGACGAGCTGCTGGACTACCGGTCCCGGCGTCCGTTGATGACCTTCAAGACCGATCACTTCACCCACTACGAGGACCCCGAACTCAACCTGTACGCGATGCGCGACAGCGTCGGCACCCCATTTCTGCTGCTCGCCGGGCTCGAACCCGACCTTCGCTGGGAGCGGTTCATCACCGCCGTGCGGCTGTTGGCCGAACGGCTCGACGTGCGCCGGGTCGTGGGACTGGGCACCATCCCGATGGCCGTGCCACACACCCGCCCCATCACGATGACGGCGCACTCCAGCGACAAGGAGCTCATCGCCGACCACCAGCCGTGGGTCGGAGAAGTACAGGTTCCCGCCAGCGTGTCGAACCTGCTCGAGTTCCGGATGTCGCAGCACGGGCACGAGGCCGTCGGGTTCACCGTGCACGTACCGCACTACCTCGCGCAGACCGACTACCCCGCCGCGGCAGAGGCGCTGCTGGCCGAGGTGGCCAGGAACGCGTCGCTGAACATCCCGCTGGACGCCCTGGTGGCAGCCGGCGCGGAAGTGCTGACCAAGATCAATGAGCAGGTCGAGGAGAGCCCCGAGGTCGCACAGGTGGTGGCCGCGCTCGAGCGCCAGTACGACGCCTTCATCGCCGCCCAGGAGAACCGGTCGCTGCTGGCCAGCGATGAGGACCTGCCCAGCGGCGAAGAGCTCGGCGCGGAGTTCGAACGGTTCCTCGCCCAGCAGGCCGAAAAGAAGTCCGGGGATCCGTTCCAGGACGGCGACGACACCGGTTAGCCCACGTCGCTTGACATTGAGCGTCAATAATTAGCGCGTCTCGCGAACGCCAGCTAAGTTGACGCAATGGCCGCGCGAAAGCCGAACCTACGCCCGGTACGGGAACTGACGCCGATCCTGCAGCACCGCACCATCCACGGTTATCGCCGGGCGTACCGGGTGGCGGGTTCTGGGCCCGCGATCCTGCTGATCCACGGCATCGGCGACAACTCCACCACCTGGAATGCGGTGCAGGCGAAGCTCGCCCAGCGGTTCACGGTCATCGCGCCCGATCTTCTGGGCCACGGAAAATCCGACAAACCGCGCGCGGATTACTCGGTCGCCGCCTACGCCAACGGCATGCGCGACCTGCTGAGCGTCCTGGACATCGACCGGGTGACGGTCATCGGTCATTCCCTCGGTGGCGGGGTGGCCATGCAGTTCGCCTACCAGTTCCCGCAACTGGTCGACCGGCTCATCCTGGTCGGAGCCGGCGGGGTCACCAAGGATGTCAACATTGCGCTGCGATTCGCTTCGCTGCCGATGGGCAGTGAGGCGCTGGCACTGCTGCGTCTGCCGCTGGTGCTGCCGACACTGCAGGCGGTGGGCCGCATCGCCGGCGGGATGTTCGGATCCACCGGCCTGGGCCGCGACCTGCCCCAAGTGCTGCGCATTCTCAATGACCTACCCGAACCGACCGCGTCTTCGGCGTTCGCCCGCACTCTGCGCGCCGTGGTGGATTGGCGCGGTCAGGTCGTGACCATGCTGGACCGCTGCTACCTGACGCAATCGGTTCCAGTGCAGTTGATCTGGGGTAGCGGTGACGCCGTGATACCGGTAAGTCACGCCCGGATGGCGCACGCCGCGATGCCTGGTTCGCGGTTGGAAATCTTCGAGGGCTCCGGTCATTTCCCGTTCCACGACGACCCCGATCGCTTCGTCGAGGTGGTGGAGAAGTTCATCGACGGCACCGAACCAGCGGTCTACGACCAGGAGTACCTGCGCGGGCTGTTACGGGCGGGCGTCAACCAGGGCACGATCTCCGGCTCGGTCGACACCCGGGTCGCCGTGCTCGACGCGATCGGCGCCGACGAGCGCAGCGCCACCTGACCGCCGCATCGACTGCGGCGGCGCCGCTGTGACGCCGCTAAGAAGTAGCATCGGCCCCATGGCCATCGACGTCACCGTGCTGCGGGTCTTCACCGACCCCGACGGCAACTACGGAAACCCGCTGGGCGTCGTCGACGCCAGCGCCGTCGACGCGGGCGCCCGGCAGCGGATAGCCGCCCAATTGGGTTACAGCGAAACCATATTCATCGACCTACCGTCGCCCGGCACCAGCACCGCGCACGCCCACATCCACACGCCGGCCGTCGAATTGCCCTTCGCGGGGCATCCGACGGTCGGTGCGGCCTGGTGGCTTCGCGAACGAGGCACTCCAATTCACACGCTGAGGGTTCATGCCGGCATCGTGCAGGTGTCATACACCGACGACCTCACCTCGGTCAGGGCGCGGGCGGAGTGGGCGCCGGAATTCGCCGTCCACGACGTCGCCTCCGTCGACGACCTTCTCGCTGTCGACCCGTCCGATTACCCGGACGACGTCAACCACTACCTGTGGACGTGGGTCGACCGGGAACAAGGGGTAGTGCGGTCACGGATGTTCGCGACCGACCTCGGCGTGCCCGAGGACGAGGCCACCGGCGCCGCCGCCGTCCGGATCACCGACTACCTGAGCCGCGACCTGACGATCGTTCAAGGCAAGGGTTCGCACATCCACACGGAGTGGAGCGCCGACGGCTGGGTCCGCATCGCCGGCCGCGTCGTCAGTGACGGCGTCAAGCAGATCGATTGAGTTTCGCCTCCGCGGCCGCTCAGCTGGCGGTCGGCTGCGGTGAATTGCGGTGCGCGCGCAGTGCCTCGATTTCGCGCTCGAAGTCCTCCGCCGAGGTGAACCCGCGGTATACCGACGCGAACCGAAGGTACGCCACTTCGTCGAGGTCCCGCAGCGGCCCCAGAATGGCCAGGCCGACCTCATGGCTGGGCACCTCGGGTGAACCGGCGGCGCGCACACTGTCCTCGACCTGCTGCGCCAGCAGATTCAGCGCATCGTCGTCGACCTGCCGACCCTGACAGGCTCGACGTACGCCTTTGATCACCTTTTCGCGGCTGAACGGCTCGGTGACACCGCTGCGTTTGACGACAGCCAGCACCGCGGTCTCCACCGTGGTGAACCGCCTTCCGCATTCGGGACAGGAACGGCGCCGTCGGATCGCCTGGCCTTCGTCGGTTTCACGCGAGTCGACCACTCGTGAATCGGGGTGACGACAGAACGGACAGTGCATCACCGCTCCTTCGCCGCGCCAACAAACGACCAACTCGAACCTCTCTGAGCGTACCTGCGGCACGTTCCGGAAGCCCATGACCGGGGCGATCGGCACGTAGGCCGACGATCTTTCGGTGAACACGATTGCGCGGCAGGCCTTCCGCGAGCCGGCCGACGGTCAGCCGACCGGGGCGATGAGCGTCTGCCCGGCATCCAGTGCAGCCGAGTCGAGCTGGTTGAGCTCGCGAATCCGGTCCGCCACCTGACCCACTGGGGCGTCGGGCGCCACCCGCTGCGCCACCTGGTGCAGGCTCTCTCCGCTCTGCACCTGAACCACCGCGAGCCGATCCGGAACGGCGGCCGGGCTGGTGCCGACCACGCCGCCGAACTGTGCGACCAGGCCGAGCCAAACCGTGATCCCAGCGGCCACCAACGCGAGCAGCACCGTGGTGCCCGGGGTGATCGGCCGCCGGCGGTGCGACGCGCGCGACATCAGCACGCCTGTACCGCTGTAACGCACCGATGCTCCGCCAGGGCAAGTGGACCGCGACCGCCTGCGATCGTAGGCAGGCCTGATACGGGGCCTGGCCGTCGGCGGGGCCTGAACTTCCGGGGTTTCGAGAATCGTCATCGTGATGCCTTCCGGTCCGCTGCTTTCGCTCTTGTGTTCGAACATACTCGCTCATGCGTTCGATTTATAGAACATGTGATCGAACTGTTGCAGACGATAAAGCACCCCACCGACAGAAAGATCCGTCGTGCTGCGCACGACTTCGGCAGCCGACACACCTCGAACACATGTTTGATTAATCGGGTGCTGAGGGTTACATTCGGCGTCATGGACTCCAGCAGCGGTACTCCGGACGGCACCGGCGGGGGGCGGGCACTTGACCCTGGGCTCACCGAACGCCAACGCACAATTCTCGATGTGATCCGGTCATCGGTCACAACACGCGGCTATCCCCCGAGCATCAGGGAGATCGGCAACGCGGTCGGGCTGACTTCTACATCATCGGTGGCGCACCAACTGCGCACCCTGGAGCGGAAGGGTTACCTGCGGCGTGACCCCAACCGCCCGCGCGCCGTCGACGTGCGTGGTGCCGACGAGGCAGTGACCGCGATCGTCGCCACCGATGTCGCGGGCTCCGACGCGCTACCGGAGCCGATGTTCGTGCCCGTGCTCGGGCGGATCGCCGCCGGTGGGCCGATCCTCGCCGAAGAGGCTGTCGAGGACGTGTTCCCGCTGCCGCGCGAGCTGGTCGGTGAGGGCTCGCTCTTCCTGCTGAAAGTCGTCGGCGACTCGATGGTCGACGCGGCGATCTGCGACGGCGACTGGGTGGTCGTGCGTCAGCAGAACGTCGCAGACAACGGCGACATCGTGGCCGCGATGATCGACGGTGAGGCCACGGTCAAGACGTTCAAACGCACGCGTGGTCAGGTGTGGCTGATGCCGCACAACCCGGCCTTCGATCCGATCCCGGGTAACGACGCCGCGGTGCTCGGCAAGGTCGTCACCGTCATCCGGAAGATCTAGTCGGCTTTGACGAAACCGTTCGTGCGCGCGAAGTCCTCGCTGGAGAACCAGATTTCGGCGCGCACCTCGTCGTAGCCGGCGGTGCCGGGCAACCAGTACCGGCCGGACTGGGTGTCGGCCTTGATCGCGTATCCCTGGGGCGCCTCGTCGGAACCGCCAAGCGGTAGGCGGAACGCGGGACTCGGCACTTCCGGTTCGTCGACGATGATCTTGGCGTGACGGCCGGTGTCGGTCAGTGCATCCCGTTGGAAGGGTTCCGGTTCCGGTTCCGGTTCGGGTTCCGGTTCCGGTTCGGGTTCGTGTTCGACTGGTTCGGCGAATGTATCGGGCTCGGCGGAGGTCTCGCCCTCGATCGGTCCACCGGTCGTATCGCGCTCGACGGCCGTCGGTATCAGCGTCGGCGCTGTATCGACGTTGTCCGGGTTCTCCTCTGGCTCGTCAGTCCGTTCGCCAAGGCCCTCGTCGATGTGGTCCGGCGCTGCCGCATCGTCACCGCGTTGCGCCGCTCCCCAGGGGTCGACAGCCGAGCTGGCGGGCTCCCCCGGCGGCGAGAGCGCCCCAAGCCCTTCGCTGGCATAGCGGTCGCCGAACATCGCCGCCGAGTAGTCGCCACCGCTGGACGCCTGCTCCCCCGCCCCCACCGTGCTGTAGACCTGCTCGCCGTCGCCGCCGTACCGGCCGTAGTCGTCGTCGAAGCCGGGATGATCGTCGGCACCGCGGCGGCGGTTGCGCATGGCCGCGAACGCCACCAGGGCGACGAGCACGAGCACCGGGACGATCGCCAGCAGCCACCACCAACTCCACTGGAACCAGCCGTTGTCGCCGGCGGAGTCCGAGGCCTGTGGCGCGCCGGGTGTTTCGGGGGTCTGCTGGGCGGGCACCTCGAGGCCGGCCAACCCGGCCGCCAGATTGGCCGGCTCGGTGCTGAATTCGCCGGACGACCGGTCCCAGGAGACCACCCCGCCGGTGAACCGCTGCGTGACGACATCGCCCTTCTCGGTCTGATCGGCCACCGGTGCGCCCAGCTTGCCCTCGGCGCCGTCGAGCTTGTCCCAGGCTGCGCTCATCGCGCCGCGCACCAGGACCGCGCCATGGTCCGGCGTCCAGAAGATCACCGGCTTGTCTTCGGCGGCGAACCTCGCCACGCGACTTGCGGTGGGTAGTCCTCCGTCGGCCTCGCTGGACACCGGAAGCCCGAGCTCTCCCTCGGGCCCGCCCAGACTTTCGTACTTGGCGAGAACCTGGCCCGTGACCACCCGCGCGCCGGTGGCCGGGCTGTAGAAGATCTTGCCGCCGGCGAAGTTCTGCCCGAGGCCGTCCTCGCCGATCTGATACGGCGGTCCTTCCGCGGCGCCAAGCGGTCCCAGCGGGCCACCGGCCGCGCGGCGGGCCGCGTTGATCTGCGAGATCGGATCGCCTGGCACCTGCAGACCGGTCAACTGCTCTGCGAGTTCGGGTGGCACGGTGGTGAACGTCTTGTCGCGGGTGTTGTACGTCAGCTCGCCGCCGGTGAACTTCTGGGAGATGAGGTCACCGCGGTAGGTCTCGTCGCCAGCGGGCACTCCCAGCGCTCCCGTCGAGCCGCCCAACTTGTCCCACGCAGCGTTGATCGCGCCACGCACCACCCTTGCGCCGGTCTCCTGCGTCCAGAAGATCACCGGCTTGTCGCTGGCGCTGAACGTGGTGTTGAAGCTGCCCGGAGCGCGCCCGGGCACGTCATCGATGGTCGGGAAACCCAGGTCGCTGTCCGCGGGCCCGCCGAGCGATTCGTACTTCTCCAAGATCGCGCCGCGCATGTAGTGCGCGCCGGTGTCGGGCGTGAAGAACATCTTGCCGCTGGCGAAGTTCTGCGCGAAGCCCTCACCCGCCGGGTACACATCACCCTGTTTGGGACCCAGCGGGCCACCGTCGCCGCCGCTGGCTTCCCAGGCGGCCGTGATGGCGGCGTTGGCGGCATCGGATTCCGGCGTGGCGCTGGCCACCGGCGCCAAGACCAGGGCTACGGCTGCGAGCAGACCGATCACCATCCGGCCCCACACCGTCGTGCCCCGGCTGTTCTGCCCGATCATTCGTCCTCCCTGGTCGGCACGAAATTTCGCTCGAAGATTTCGCGCCCGTCAACTGTGTTGTCAGCAGACGTCAATAACCAACGAACACGCCGATCTCGGAAAGAAAATACCCGCCAATAGCCCGTTCGCTATGGATAACCCCGCCGTGCCGCTCGGATTTGTCTCGGAACAACCATGGCCCGCGGCCGATGAGTTCGCCCATCCACCGTGATGTGCAAACCACAAATAGTTTGCGCGTGCCGTTCGATGGTGGCTCTTGCCACGCGATATCGCTCATATATGCGTAGCCAGCCAGCAATTTCGGGTCGCCGATGATCAATTCCGCATGCGTTTCTGACGAATACGATTTCGGCCACGGCGGTGCGCTCATCTGATCGACGTCGTCCGTCCGGCGACGCAGACGATCGCCGACGCGGCAAGCAGAAACCGGGACAGCGGAATGGTTCGACATCCTGCGGCAAGGGCGTGTGACCTAGCCCACTCTTCGTTTGGCGGACAACGTCGTCAGGGAACTCCGAGGCCACTACTGAACCGAAGGGGAGGAACCCGCAGTGTCCGACAAGAACAACAGTGGACCCGAGGAAGCCGTCAAGGGCGTCGTCGAAGGAGTGAAGGGCAAGGCCAAAGAGGTGCTCGGCGCCGTCGCGGGCCGTGACGACCTGTACCGCGAGGGGCAAGCGCAGCAGGACAAGGCGGATGCCCAGCGAAACGCCGCTCAGAAGGAAGCCGAAGCCGAGAGCGCCCGCGCCGCGGCAAAAACCGCTGAGAAGCGTCAAGAGGCCGAACAGCGGCCAGACGGCGAACGGGACTAGTTCGTACCACAGGAAAGGCGCAGAGGGGTGAATCCCTCTGCGCCCTTTCGCGTGTGAGAACGGTTCAGAATGTCGCGTAATCGCGCAGGGCGGCGGCCAGCGGGACCGGCACCCGAGCCTTGATCCGAGTGCCCTCGGCGGTGTGCTCTGTGGCGTCCACCCGCCCATCGGCGTGCACCCGGTTCACCAGATCGCCGCGGTCGTACGGGATCGTCACGTCGACCGTCGTGTCCGTCGGCGTGATCAACTCCGCCATCCGCTGCTCTAGTCGGTCCAACCCGTCACCGGTGCGCGCGGAAACGAACACGGCATCGGGCAGGGCGCGGCGCAACTGCGCCAGCGTAAGACCGTCGGCGGCGTCGATCTTGTTGACCACCAACAGTTCCGGCGCAGGGGTGCCGTCGTGGTCGGCCCCGCTCGATGTCGCCGGAGCGGCTCCCACGACGTCGTTGACCACTTCGCGCACCGCGTTGATCTGGGCGAGCGGGTTGGCATCGGACCCGTCGACGACGTGCACCAGCAGATCGGCGTCGACGACCTCTTCCAACGTGGAGCGGAACGCCTCCACCAACTGGGTCGGCAGATGGCGGACGAAACCTACCGTGTCGGTCAGCACGAACGGCCTGCCATCGGCGAATTCGCCTCGGCGCGTTGTCGGTTCGAGGGTGGCGAACAACGCGTTCTCCACCAGCACCCCGGCGCCGGTCAGCGCGTTGAGCAGACTCGACTTGCCCGCGTTGGTGTATCCGACGATGGCGATCGACGGGACCTCGCTGCGGCGTCTGCCACTGCGCTGCGTATCGCGGATCTTCTTCATGTCCTTGATGTCTCGGCGCAGCTTGGCCATCCGCTCGCGGATGCGGCGACGGTCCGTCTCGATCTTGGTCTCACCGGGACCGCGCGTACCCACGCCGCCGCCGGCCCCGCCGGCGCGACCGCCGGCCTGCCGGGACATCGACTCGCCCCAGCCGCGCAGCCTGGGCAGCATGTACTCCATCTGCGCCAGCGTGACCTGCGCTTTGCCTTCCCGACTGGTCGCGTGCTGGGCGAAGATGTCGAGGATGAGCGCCGTGCGGTCGATCACCTTGACCTTGACCGCCTTCTCCAGCGCCGTCAGCTGGGCGGGGCTGAGCTCACCGTCGCAGATCACGGTGTCGGCGCCGGTCGCGAGCACGATCTCGCGCAGTTCGGCGGCCTTGCCCGAGCCGATGTAGGTCGAGGCGTCCGGTTTGTCGCGTCGCTGAATCAGTCCTTCGAGCACCTCGGAGCCGGCGGTCTCGGCGAGCGCGGCGAGCTCGGCCAGGCTGGCCTCGGCGTCGGCCGCACTGCCTTCGGTCCAAACCCCCACCAGCACAACGCGTTCCAAGCGCAGTTGGCGGTACTCGACCTCGGAGACATCGGCGAGTTCGGTCGACAGACCGGCCACGCGGCGCAGCGCCGTGCGGTCTTCGAGGGCCAGCTCACCCGCGCTCGGGGTGTCGCGGATCGGGAAATCGGGATACGTCATGGGCGAATAGAGATTCGCACGGAGATCACTTTTCATGCACCCCAATTAACGTTGCGCAACGCTCCACCATTCCTCGGACAGCTCCCCGTGCGCCACCAGGATCGACGGTCCACGCAGGTAGCTGCTGGCATCGGTGATGGTGACGCAGACCTCGCCGCCCGGAATCCGCACGTCGAGGGTGCCGGCGGTGGCACCGGAGAACGCCAGCGCCGCGACGGCGGCCGCGACGGTGCCGGTACCGCACGATCGGGTCTCCCCGACGCCGCGCTCATGCACCCGCATCGACACCGCGCCGTCCACCGGGGCGGTCAGCACCTCGACGTTCACCCCTTCAGGGAACTGCGCCGCGTCGAACGACACCGGCGCTGCGACATCGAGTGCGAGCAGCTCCTCGAGCGTCATGTCCGGGTCCACGCAGGCCAGATGCGGGTTGCCGACGTCCACCGCCAAGCCTGCGAACGGCCGTCCGCCGACGATCGCCTCGCCGCCACCCAACTGGTTCACCTTGCCCATCTCGACAGTGACGTCGGCGCTCGTCGTATCCCAGTCGTGCAGTACCACCGGCCGCGGGCCCGCCAGCGAGCCGACCACGAACTCATCACTGGGCTCCAGGCCGCTGGCGCGCAGGTAATGGGCGAACACCCGCACCCCGTTGCCACACATCTGCGCGATCGAGCCGTCGGCGTTTCGGTAGTCCATGTACCAGTGCTCGGCGGCGATGCCCTCCGGCAACTGCGCGAACAAACCGGCCCGCTGTGCCGCTTCGGCGGTGGTCACCCGCAGCACACCGTCGGCGCCCAGACCGCGGCGCCGGTCGCACAGCGCGGCCACCACCGCCGGGGTGAGCTGCAGCTCGAAGTCGATGTCGGGGAGCAGCACGAAGTCGTTCTGCGTGCCGTGTCCCTTGGCGAACTTCACGTGTTCAGGGTACGTCCCGCCACACCCGCAGCGTGTTCTCGACGAGATCGGACGCGGCGGGGTCGAGCCAGGTGATGCGGTGGTCGCGGCGGAACCACGACCGCTGCCGCCGGACGTAGCGCCGGGTGCCGATGAACGTCGGCTCCCGGGCGGCGGTGCCGTCGCCGCCGGCGTCGAGTTCGGCGAGCACCTGTGCGTAGCCCAGCGCCCGTGATGCGGTGACACCCTCGCGCAGCCCGCGCTCCAGCAGCGTTCGCACCTCGTCGACAAGCCCGTCGGCGAACATCTTGTCGGTCCGTTGTGCCAACCGGTCATCCAGAGATTTTGTCTCCCAATCGAGCCCGATGATCACGGTGTCCCAGCGCGGTGTGCCGATCGGCGGGAACGACGCCGCGAACGGCCGGCCGGTCAGTTCGACGACCTCGAGCGCGCGCACAATGCGACGCCCGTCGGTGGGCATGATGGCGGCGGCAGCGTCGGCGTCCACCCGCGCCAGCTCCTCATGCAGCCCGCTCGCCCCGACCTCTGCGAGCCGCTGCTCCCACCGGGCGCGCACCGCCGGGTCGGTGGCCGGGAAGGTCCACTCGTCGAGCAGCGACTGGACGTACATCATCGAGCCGCCGACCACCAGTGGCACCGCACCTCGGTTCCCGACCGCCTCGACGTCGGCGGCGGCCGCCTGCTGGTAACGCGCGACGCTGGCCGTTTCCGTCACGTCGAGCACGTCGAGCTGGTGGTGCGGGATGCCGCGACGCTCGTCGACCGTCAGCTTCGCGGTGCCGATGTCCATGCCGCGGTACATCTGCATCGCGTCCGCATTGACGATCTCGCCACCGACCCGCTCGGCCACGGCCAGCGCGAGCGCCGACTTGCCGGTGCCGGTCGGGCCGACGATCGCGATCGGCCGGCTCACGGCTGCCAGACGCCGGCGAAATACCCGACGCCGTAGGGCGCGCCGCGGTAGAGCTCCTTGGCTGACCGCGGTTCCGCCAGACCGGCGAGCACCTGGTAGGCCACCCGGCCGACGACGCTCCCGGGCAGCCGCGCCAACGCCGCAGTGTCGCCGGTCGCCAACGCCCCGTCCAGCGCGGTCTGCACGAGAACGGATTCGGGGTCGAAACCGCCGGGAGCGGACGGGTTCAAGGTGTTCAGTCCGTCGGCGACGACGAGCACCCCGATCGCGTCGGCCGCCCCGTCGATCTCGTCCCGCAACCGCCTGCCGTGGGCCTGTGCGGTGTAGCCGTCGTGTGCATCGGCGTAGACCCGCACGTCGGCGCAGGCGTCGGCGCGCGCCGCACCGCGCACCCAACCGGTGATCAACGCGCACAACGGCAGCGCAGCCGGGTCGCCGTCGGCGCCGGGCGACAGCGTCACTCGCACGTCGACGCCGTAGCCGGCGAACGTGCCGACGTGGTCGGCGCCGATGACGGCGTCGGTCTGCCCCACCCCGACGGCGATCCAGCGCTGCGGCAGCCCGGCCACCGCCGCGAAGACGGCGTCGCGGAGGTCGGCCAGCTCAGGTGCGGCGCCCGCGGCCAGTTCGGGCACCATGACCGGTGGCGACGGAACGATCGCGATGGCGCTCAGCACGCCGTCCACGCTAATGCGGGGCGACGGCCCGGTCCGCGCTGACCGCCTCACCGCGGGCCAGCGCGGCCGTCGCCACGACCATCACCGTCACGGCCGCGATCAACGTCAGCCAACCCGCCTCCCCCGGCCGCAGCGCCTCCCCCAGCACGACGACGCCGAGCACCGCCGCGACCATGGGTTCGGCGACCGTCATCGCCGGCAGCGAGGCGGTCAGCGAACCCGCGCGGAACGACGCCTGCTGCCACGCCGTCCCGGCGACGGCGACCAGCGCCCACACGTACAACTCGGGCGTGCGCAGCAATGCCCACAGCCCGTCGTCGAGCCGGTCGACGACGCCCTTGGTCAGCACCGCGAACAGGCCCCACAGCGCCCCTGACACCAGCGCGAGCAGTACCGCGCTCACCGGGCCCTTCCAGATGCTGGCGCCGATCACGCACAACACCAGCGCCGGGCCCAGCACGGCGACCACCGCCCCCCACGTCTCCCACGAGGCGCGGGATTGCCCCTCGGTCGGGTTGCCGACGGTCACGATCACGGCGACCGACGCCGCCAGCAGCGCGGCCCAGGTCCACTCCCAACGCGTCACCCGGCGCCGTTCCTGCCGGGCGTGGATGGGCAGCGCGAACAGCAGCGAGGTAACCAGCAGCGCCTGCACGAGCAAAACCGAACCGAGGCCCAGGGCCGCCGCCTGCAATGCGAATCCGCCTGCCGCGACGGCGCTACCGAACCACCATCGCCGATCGCGGAGCAGCCGCGTGAACAGCGCCATGTGGCTGACCGTTTCGTCGGTCACCCCCTGCGCCTGGCGTAGGTGGATCACATCCCCGATCGCGACGAACAGCGCCGCCCCCAGCGCGAGCAGAGCAGCGAGGTCAGCGGTCATCGCAGTTCAGTCGAAGAGCTTAGGCAGGTCATGGCGAAACCCGTGCGCACGCGTGCCAGCGACCTGTTTGAATAGCGTTCGACAGCGATCAGGCGCCGCGGTGCGCGGCAGGTGCGCGGCGAGGTTAGGGACATGACGACCGCGCTCCGCCGCGGTCCGCGTCCCGTCGGCCGGGGCGCCCCGCGCCGACGGTGGCCGCGCCGCCGTCCAGCGATCCGCACCGGTTCGGCCGCGTCGACCCCGACGGCACGGTGTGGCTGATCACCGGCTCGGGCGAGCGGGTCATCGGCTCCTGGCAGGCCGGGGACACCGAGGCGGCGTTCGCGCACTTCGGTAGGCGCTTCGACGACCTGCACACCGAGGTGGCGCTGATGGAGCGCCGATTGGAGTCGGGCACCGGCGACGCCCGCAAGATCAAGGCGGCCGCCCAGGGGCTGGCCGAGACGCTGCCGACCGCCCATGTGCTCGGCGACGTCGACGCGATCGCCGCCCGGCTGCAGGCGATCATCGCCCACGCCGACGAGACCGCGCAGGCCGACAAGGCGCGCCGCGAGGAGCACCGCGCCGCCCAGACCGCCCGCAAGGAGGCGTTGGCCGCCGAGGCCGAGGACCTCGCCGCGAACGCGACCCAATGGAAGGTGGCCGGCGACCGGCTGCGCGAGATTCTCGACGAGTGGCGCACGATCAGCGGATTGGACCGCAAGACCGACGACGCCCTGTGGAAGCGCTACTCGGCGGCGCGCGAGCAGTTCAACCGAAGGCGCGGTTCACATTTCGCCGAACTCGACCGTGAGCGCGCGGGCGCCCGGCAGGCCAAGGAGGCGCTGTGCGTGCGCGCCGAGGAGTTGGCCGATTCGACGGACTGGGGCCCGACGAGCGCGGCCTTCCGGGAACTGCTGACCGAGTGGAAGGCGGCAGGCCGCGCGGCCAAGGATGTCGACGATGCGCTGTGGCAGCGGTTCAAGGCGGCGCAGGACAAGTTCTTCACCGCCCGCAACGCGCTCACCGCCGAACGCGACGCCGAGTTCCGCGCCAACGCCGAGGCCAGGGAGGCGCTGCTGGCCGAGGCGGAGAAGATCGACACCTCCGATCTCGACGCGGCACGCGCCGCCCTGCGGGTCATCGGCGACAAGTGGGACGCGATCGGCAAAGTGCCCCGCGAGCGCGGCGCCGAGTTGGAGCGGCGACTGCGCGCGATCGAGAGGAAGGTGCGCGAGGCGCCGACGCACGGCGTGGACCCGGAAGCGCAGGCGCGCGCCGACCAGTTCCGTGCTCGCGCAGAGCAATTCGAGCGCCAGGCCGAAAAGGCGGCCGCGGCCGGGCGGGACAAGGACGCCGCGGAGGCGCGGGCCAACGCCGAGCAGTGGCGGCAGTGGGCCGACGCGGCCGCCGAGGCCCTGAGCAAGGGCCGCTGAGCGCTCAGCAGTCGGTGGAGATCTCGAACGGCGCGGTGGTGCGTTCGCCCGGGTCGTCGTGGAAGAACCCGACCGCCGTGCCGGTGATCGTGAACTTGCCGTCCACCAGGCTGGCTTCGGCCTCACCGGTGGTCTTGTCCCAATAGCTGCCCGTGAACCCGCCCAGATTGTTGATCTGCACCGACCGCGCGACGACCGGATCTCCGGTGCGAACCTGGGCGATGAGGCCGGGCGTCTGCTCCAGCGTCTCGAGGTTCCACAGCCACCCCACCTGGGTGCACTCGACGAAATGCCCGCCGGCGTCCTTTCCGTCGATGCTCACGTGAACGAGGTGCTTGTCCAGCAAGGTCGGGCCCGACGCGCATGCTGTCGGGATCATCAGCACGGCTGCTGTTGCAACGGCGAATCGTTTGTTCATGGTGCCGCCTCGATGACTTCCGGCTACTCGTCTTCGCCGGGCGTTGACTTTGGCATTCCCCGCCCAGATTTGCTGTATACGTCCGGCGTATGACCGGCGGCCATTGCGGGTATCACCTTGGCCCGACTCCCGAAAGCCCGATCATGGTCGAAGACCTCAGCGTCATGCGCACGGCGGCAGCGCTGTTGCTGACCGCTGGTCTCTCGGGGTGCTCCTCGCCACCGCCGGCATCACCCGACACCATGGGTGGCACCGCGACGGTGTCCATCAACTCCCAGCCCGCCGGCGAACGGTCCTACGTCAGCTGCCACAAGGTGAAGTGGCTGCTGACCATCGAAAGCGGGGACGAGGACAAAGGATTCACGGCCATCGTCGATACCGACGACGGTCCCGACGCCGCGGTCGTCAAGATCCGCGATCTCGGCGGGTTCACCGGTTCCGCGTGGACAGGTGGCGTCGGAAAACTGCGGGCGACCCGCGACAACGGCCGCATCACGATCAACGGCACCGGCTACGGGTTCTTCGCCGAGGACCCTCACCGGACCGCAACCGCGCCGTTCAGCATCACGGCCGCGTGCTAGTCCGGGCGCAGTCGTCAGCCCGTTCGCGAACCGATCGTCACAGTCGTTTGCTCACGGTCACCGCCGCGCATGAACACCATCGATTGCTCGGAACCCGGTTGTGTCTGTCGCAACCCACCCAGTAGGTCCTCGACGGCATCGATCGGCTTGCCGGCGAACTCGACGATCAGGTCGCCTGGCCTCAGCCCCGCGACGGCGGCCGGTGCGCCCGGATCGACGCTGGTCACCAACGCGCCACGGTCGACCTGCACGCCCCGCAACTGCTGGATCGCCGGGGTCAACCGGCCCAGCGAGATACCGAGATATGGGTGCGTGGCTTCGCCGTCGGCGAGAAGTTGATTCGCCACGTCGAGCACGGTCGCCGCGGGGATCGCGAAGCCCAACGACACGGCGCCCACCGCCGGCGGGATGTACGCCTCGTTGATCCCGACGACCCGACCGGCGGCGTCGAGCAAGGCGCCGCCCGAGTTGCCCGGCGAGATGGGCGCGTCGGTCTGGATCAGATCCACCAACGACTGCGTCTTCGCCGCCGAGCCGGGGATGTCTCGGTGCAAGCCCGAGATGACGCCGGCGGTGACGGAGTTCTGGAACCCCAGCGGACTGCCGATCGCCACGGCGATCTCGCCGGGGCGGGGCAGGTCTTCGCGGAACTGCGGCACCGGCAGGTCCGGGCCTTGCACGCGGACCACCGCAAGGTCGGTCACCTCGTCGGTGCCCACCACCACGCCGGGCAAACGTTCCTCGGCGGCGGTTATGACGGCCACCTCGCGGGCATCGCCGACGACATGCGCATTGGTCACCACGACGTCGGGGCGAAGTACCACACCGCTGCCGGCGCCGCCGTCGCGTTCGACGGTCACCACGCTCGGGCTGACGCGCTCCACCAGATCGGCGTAGCCGGTGCGGTCGAGCGCCGAAGGCGGGGAAGGCTGCGTCAAGGACGACGCTGCCGGTGTCGACGTCGCTCCCGGTGCCGATGTCGTCGCGTCCTGCGGACTCGACTGCGCGGTGCACCCGGCGACCGCCACGAGCGCTGCCGCGGCGGCCGATCCGACACGGAAATGTCTGCGCTGCAAAGGTTTACCTCCTAAGTTCAGTATGCAATCGTCACCGGTCCGCGCGACGATGTGAAAGCGGCGGTTCGGACTGTGACGCCGACGCGGTGGACGGGCCGGCTACGGTGACCGCTCGGCTCGCTTCCGGCGGGCACCCAGAACGAGCGCACCGACAGCGGCGACGAGTCCGGCAACCGCCAGCGTGATCGTCCATATCCGCCGATCTTCGAGATTCATCTCACACAGCCGCGTGTAGTCGATATCGGCGACCACCCCACCGGGAACCGGGATGTTGGCCGCGCTGCCGTCGTCGTGGGCGCGGGCGGCGGACAGATCGGGCGCCACCGCGCTGCCGCACTCGAGTGTCCGATTCTCGGGCGATGCCGAGACGGGAGCGAACAAGCCGACGATGCCGACGATCACCGCGACGACCCCGGCGAAAAGCACTATCCGTAGCACAATCATGCGACTGACATACCCATTGCCGCGGATTCCTCGCGGCAAGACTGCCGCAGCCGCTCCAGCGTCGCGGCCAGCAGCCGCGACACCTGCACCTGCGACACGCCGAGGCGCCGGCCGATCTGGCTCTGCGGCAGGTTCTCACAGAACCGCAGGCGCAGGATCAGCCGCTCACGCTCGGTGAGCGTGCTCACCAGTCCGGCGACGGTCATTGCGTCCTCGACACTGCTGTAGCGCGGGTCGTCGAGCCCTTGTCGGGCCACAACCGGTTCGGATTTCCGATCACCGGATTCCGCTGCGTCAAGCGACGACGGTCGGTACGCGGCGGCCGCATCCACCGACTGCACCACCTCGTCGCGGTCGACACCGAGTTCGGCGGCCAGTTCGGTCGCCGTCGGAGCCCGGCCGAGACGCTGTGCCATCGGGCCGATCGCGGCGCGCACGCGCTGACGGGTGTCCTTGATCCTGCGGGGCACGTGCATGACCCACGTGTGGTCGCGGAAGTGGCGTCGAACCTCGCCCATGATCGTCGGTACGGCGTAGCCCAGAAACGGGCCCTTATCCGGGTCGTAGCGGTCGATCGCCTTGATCAGCCCCAGCCGGGCCACTTGCCTCAGATCGTCGGCCGATTCGCCGCGACCGACGAAGCGGCCCGCGATGTGGTCGGCCAATGGCAAACATCTGGTGATGATTCGGCAACGAAGCGAATCCCGTCGCGCCCCCTCAGGTGTGCGGCGCAGCTCGCAACACTGCGGGCCTACGTCGTCGTAGTCGTCCTCGTGAGTTCCCGCCGCATCCGCGTCACCCACCGGTTCCACGAAATCGACGTGATAGTCAGCCTCCAGCAGGGCCGATACCATGACGGCCTCCCTCTCGGTATTGACGTCCGGCCGGAGCGCCCACCGTTCGGCTAGGCGTTGTCGACCGGCCTGATATGTGCAGACTATCGGGGCAGGGGTACCGCAACCTGAAAGGAAACTGATAAGACCCCGTGAACCCGGACTCACAATTCCAGCAAACAAGCTAGGCGGGCGTCGTCGCGAGACGCCGACCGGGCGCCGGACGTATAGGGAAGCGGTTCGCGGGGAACACGTCCCTGCATGCAAGCCCTCACCGTTGACCCGACCAAAGCGCAATCGCTGCGAGTGGAGGACCTCGCAGATCCCACTCCCGGTCCTGACGAGTTGTTGGTGCAAGGGCTGGCGATCGGTATCTGCGGAACCGACAAGGAGATCGTGCGCGCCGAGTACGGCTGGCCGCCGCCGCACCGCGACCGGTTGGTGTTGGGCCACGAGTCGCTCGGCCGGGTCGCGCAGGCACCCGAGGGCAGCGACTTCCGCGAAGGCGACCTGGTCGTCGGAGTGGTGCGCAGGCCCGACCCGGTGCCCTGCGGGGCGTGTGCGCGCGGCGAGTTCGACATGTGCCGCAACGGGCGCTACACCGAGCGCGGCATCAAGGCGCTCGACGGCTTCGGCAGCGAATTCTGGTCCGTGGAAACCGATTACGCGGTGAAGCTGGATCCCGGGTTGGCCGAGGTCGGTGTGCTGATGGAACCCACGACCGTGGTGGCCAAGGCGTGGGAGCAGGTCCGCCTGGTCGGCGAGCGCACATGGTTCGAGCCGGAGCGGGTGCTGGTCACCGGTGCGGGGCCGATCGGGCTGCTCGCCGCGCTGCTGGGCGCGCAACGGGGCCTCGACGTCCACGTGCTCGACCGCGTCACCGACGGTCCCAAGCCCGCGCTCGTGGCGGCGCTGGGCGCGACCTATCACCACGCCGATGTCGACGAGGTCGCCGGCGGTCTGCAACCCGATGTGGTGATCGAAGCCACCGGCGCCAGCAAGGTGGTCTTCGATGCCATCGCCAACACCAGTGCCAACGGCGTCGTCTGCCTGACCGGGGTGTCGGCGGCCGGACGAACGCTGCGGGTGGATGCCGGGAGCATCAACCGCGAGATCGTTCTCGAGAACGACGCGGTGGTCGGGTCGGTCAACGCCAACCTGCGCCACTACCGTCAGGCCGCCGAGGCGCTGGCCAAGGCCGATCCGACGTGGCTGTCCGGGTTGATCACCCGCCGCGTGCCGCTTGCCCGGTTCGCGGAGGCCTTTTCCGCCCAGAGCGACGACGTCAAAGTGGTCGTCACGCTCGACCAGGGCCAGAGGTGAGCGGCGTGCCGCCCATCGAGGACTACGCGCTGCTGGGTGATCTTCAGACCGCTGCGCTGGTCTCCCGCGAAGGCGCGATCGACTGGTTGTGTCTGCCGCGCTTCGACTCGCCGGCATGCTTCGCCGCGCTGCTCGACGACGACCCCGCGGGCACGTGGCGAGTGGCGCCGGCCTCCGGCGGGCCGGCAACCCGGCGGGCCTACCGCGGCGACTCCCTGGTACTCGACAGCGAATGGGACACGCCGGACGGGACGGTCCGCGTCATCGACTTCATGCCTCCACGCGACGAGTCCGCCGAGGTGGTGCGGATCGTCGAAGGAGTCACCGGCCGGGTGCCGATGCGCATGACGCTGCGGCTTCGTTTCGACTACGGGCACGTGGTGCCCTGGGTGCGCCGACGCGGTGACGACCTGTCCGCTGTCGCCGGGCCCGACGCGGTGTGGCTGCGCACGCCCGTGCCCACACAGGGACGGGAGCTGACCACGTTCGCCGAATTCGACGTGACGGCCGGGCAGCGCATCCCGTTCGTGCTCACCCACCAGCTGTCACACCTGCCGCGACCGCAGCCCGTCGCCGCCGGACAGGCCCTGCACGACACCGAACGGTTCTGGACCGAATGGATGTCGCGGTGCTCCTACACCGGACCGTGGGAAGGCGCGGTGCGCCGCTCGCTGGTGCTGCTCAAAGCGCTGACCTACGCCCCTACCGGAGGCATCGTCGCCGCCGCGACCACGTCGCTGCCCGAGGAGATCGGCGGCATGCGCAACTGGGACTACCGCTACTGCTGGCTGCGCGACGCCACGTTCACCCTGCAGGCGCTGCTCGGCACGGGGTTCGTCACCGAAGCCCGCGAGTGGCGGGAATGGCTGGTGCGCGCGGTGGCCGGGGACCCGGCGCAGCTGCAGATCATGTACGGGCTCGACGGCCGGCGCCGGCTGCCCGAGATGTCGTTGCCTTGGCTGTCGGGCTACGCGGGGTCCGCACCGGTGCGGGTGGGCAACGGCGCCGCCGACCAGTTCCAGCTCGACGTCTGGGGCGAGGTGCTCGACGGACTCCATTTGGCCCGCGACGCCGGTCTGCCCTCGAACGACACCGCATGGGACGTTCAGCGCGCGCTGCTCGACTACCTCGAGGGGAACTGGCGCCAGCCCGACAACAGCTTGTGGGAGGTGCGCGGCCCGCAGCGGCAGTTCGTGCACTCCAAGGTGACGGCGTGGGCCGGCGTCGACCGCGCGGTGCGCAGTGTCGAGGAGCAGGGTCTGGACGGGCCCGTCGACAAGTGGCGCGCGTTGCGCGACGAGATCCACCGCGAGGTGTGCGCCAACGGATTCGACGCCGACCGCAACACCTTCACCCAGTCGTACGGCTCCGATGAGCTCGACGCCGCGCTGCTGCTCATCCCCCGGCTGGGGTTCCTGCCGTGGGACGACCCGCGGGTCGCCGGCACCGTCAACGCCGTGCAGGCCGAGCTCAGCCACGGTGGGTTCGTGCTGCGTTACCGGCCGGAGAAAACCGATGACGGGTTACCCGGGGGGGAAGGCGTCTTCCTGGCGTGCAGCTTCTGGCTGGCCGACGCGCTGGCGGGCATCGGCCGCATCGAGGCGGCCACCGATCTGTTCGAGCGGCTACTCGGACTGCGCAACGACGTCGGGTTGCTCAGCGAGGAATACGACCCGGTGCACGGCAGGCATCTGGGAAACACGCCGCAGGCCTTCAGCCTGGTGGGCTTGATCAACACCGCGCGTCAGCTGCGCGGCAGCCGCACCACCACCTCGGCGGCTCCACAGGACCAGAACCTCAGCCCCACAACAGATCCGAGATAGGTAACGCAAGATGAAGACATGTACCGTTTCACGGCGTCGCGCTGCGGCGGCCGGTTTGGTGACCACCGTGCTGGTAGCCGGTTGCGGCGGCGATCCGAACATGGACTCGTCGAACCGGGGCGCGGGTTCGGAGACCGAGACGACGTCGGTCGAGAACGCGTTCATCGTGCCGCGCTTCATACCCGGGTCGTGCGCCATCCAGATCGGCGACGCGGCGGCGCTCACGTTCACGGTGACGAACAACAGGATCACCGAGCCGGAACGCCTGCTCGGCATCGACACACCCGCCGCCGAGGCAATTCGCCTCTCTCCCGACGCGACGCTGCAGATTCCGCCCGAGACCACGATCGCCGCCGGTCAACCGATCGAAGACGTCGGCGATGGCGCCGTAGATCGGCCCTTCACGGCCAGCGTCGAGGGGCTTCGGGAAACCGCCAAACCCGGCAAGTCGGTGGACATGACGTTCCACTTCGAGAAGCAGGGCGACCTCGCGATGAAGGTTCCGATCGAGGCCTGTCCGACCCAGAAGTAGGCGGTCCGGCGTAGCGGTCAGCTCTCGGTTGAACCGTCGGCGTCGTCGAAGCCGTCGAGCAGCCCCTTCTTCTGCCGCTCGGCGGCCGCCCTGCGGCGTTCCTCCTCGGCGGCCAACTGCAGCGCGGTGCGCGACCACACGGCGCGAGCCCAGTGAAAGGTCACCAGCGCCACCGCGATCCACGCGAGGATGAGCCCGATGCCGGGACCCGGATAGGGTTCGGCTGCGGTCTGGCGGGACCACACCGCCAGCAGGCCGAGCAGCGTCGCCACCGTCGACCCGGCCAATGCGACCCACGCGAGCGCCCACCGCCGGGTGAGAAGCGCCAACATCGAGAATCCGACCCCGAATACCAGTACCAGCCAAGCGAACACGCGCGACGGCAGGGAGATCCCCTCGCGGGCCGCCGTTTCGCCCCCGATGAGTACGTCCCACCCGCGGGCATCCCCGGTGTGCGGCAGTATGAACGACACCAGCAGCACGAAGACGCCGATCGCGATGACCAGAGCCCGCGCGCCGGGGTCGATCTCACCTGCGACGCGGCGTTCGGCGGCTTCGATGTCGCTCTTGTACTCCTCGAAGCCGTTGTCGTCGGACGACGTCATCGCGCACATCCTGTCGCTGTCGGCGTTTCGGTAGGCGCACCGACGCCCGGCATGCCGAGTCCCACGCCGGTGCGCGGTCGCCGGCCGGCGGCCTGGGCGTCGCCCGCGCGGGTGCGCCGGTGACTGTGTACGCCCGCGTCGGCGATGAGGTGATGCGGAGCGGCGCCGGTCACCGTCGTGGTCACGACGTCGCCGGGCCGGATGTCGAGCCGCTCCGGGTCGAAGTGCACCAGGCGGCCGTCGCGGGCGCGGCCCGACATTCTGGCCGTGCTGGCGTCCTTGCGTCCCTCGCCGGTGGCGACCAGAACTTCGACGGTGCGTCCGATCTGCGCGCGGTTCTCCTCCAGTGAGATCTTCTCCTGAAGGTCGATCAAGCGTTGATAGCGTTCGGCCACAACGTCTTTGGATACCTGGTCGGGCAGTTCGGCGGCCGGAGTACCTGGCCGCTTCGAGTACTGGAACGTGAAGGCGCCGGCAAAGCGAGCCTGCGCGACGACGTCGAGCGTGGCTTGGAAGTCGTCCTCGGTCTCTCCGGGGAATCCGACGATGAGGTCGGTGGTGATGGCGGCGTGCGGGATCGCGGCGCGCACCCGCTCGATGATGCCGAGATAGCGCTCGGCGCGGTACGACCGTCGCATCGCCCGCAGGATCCGGTCCGACCCGGACTGCAGCGGCATGTGCAGCGTCGGACAGACATTCGGCGTCTCGGCCATCGCGGCGATGACGTCGTCGGTGAACTCGGCGGGGTGCGGCGAGGTGAACCGCAGCCGCTCGAGTCCGTCGATGCGTCCGCAGGCGCGCAGCAGTTCGGCGAACGCGCCCCGGTTTCTCGGCTCGGCGGGATCGACGAACGAGACGCCGTAGGCATTGACGTTCTGGCCGAGCAGCGTCACCTCGAGAACGCCTTGGTCGACCAGGGTCTTCACCTCGGCGAGCACATCGCCCGGGCGGCGGTCGACTTCCTTGCCCCGCAGCGCGGGCACGATGCAGAACGTGCAGGTGTTGTTGCAGCCCACCGAAATCGACACCCACGCGGCGTACGCGGATTCGCGCGCGGCCGGCAGCGCGGACGGGAATTCCTGCAGCGCATCAACGATCTCGACCTGGGCGGCCCGGTTGTGTCGGGCGCGTTCCAGCAGCGTGGGCAGCGATCCGATGTTGTGGGTGCCGAACACGACGTCGACCCACGGCGCGCGGCGGAGCACGGCGTCGCGGTCCTTCTGCGCCAGGCAGCCGCCGACGGCGATCTGCATGTCGGGATCGGCTTGTTTGCGAGGCGCCAGGTGACTGATGTTGCCGTAGAGCTTGTTGTCGGCGTTCTCCCGTACAGCGCAGGTGTTGAACACCACCACGTCGGCGTCCTCGCCATCGGCGGCCCGGTGGTACCCCGCGGCTTCCAGCAATCCGGCAAGCCGCTCCGAGTCGTGCACATTCATCTGGCAGCCGTACGTGCGCACCTGGTAGGTGCGCGCCGGCGCCTGCTCGCGCGCGGACTCGCCGGTCGCGTCGTGGCGAACGGCCCGGTCAGCCGCCGCCTCTCGCGTCACCATCGAAGTCACGGGCCCATGGTACGGGCTGGTCAGTATGGCGATCCGGGCGGATTCTCGAGTTCCGGGCACGCTGCACAGTCGCTGGGTAAGGTCTGCACCCATGGAGACGAGCGGGTCGGATGGCGAGCAGGCCAATCCGACCCCCTCGACCGCGCCGATGATCTCCATGTCGGGCGTCAACAAGCACTTCGGCGCCCTGCATGTGCTCAAGGACATCAACCTCGACGTGAACCGCGGCGAGGTGATCGTGGTGCTCGGGCCGTCGGGCTCGGGCAAGTCGACGTTGTGCCGCACCATCAATCGGCTCGAGCCCATCGACTCGGGCACCATCGCCATCGATGGTGAGGTGCTGCCCGATGAGGGACGCAAACTCGCGGAGTTGCGGTCCGATGTGGGCATGGTGTTTCAGTCCTTCAATCTGTTCGCCCACAAGACGATCCTGGACAACGTCACGTTGGCGCCGATGAAGGTGCGCAAGAAGTCGAAGGCCCAGGCCCGCGAGAAGGCAATGGAACTGCTGGAGCGGGTCGGCATCGCCGATCAGGCTGACAAGTACCCGGCGCAGCTGTCCGGTGGCCAGCAGCAGCGGGTCGCGATCGCACGGTCTCTGGCGATGAACCCGAAGGTGATGCTGTTCGATGAACCGACCAGCGCCCTGGACCCGGAGATGATCAACGAAGTGCTGAACGTGATGACGTCGCTCGCCAGGGACGGCATGACGATGTTGGTGGTGACGCACGAAATGGGTTTCGCCCGTGGCGCAGCCAACCGCGTGGTCTTCATGGCCGACGGTGCGATCGTCGAGGCGGCCGAGCCCGATGAGTTCTTCACCAACCCGAAAAGCGACCGTGCCAAGGACTTTCTCGGCAAGATCCTTCACCATTAGTCGAAAGGAAACCGATGCCATCAATCTCGAAGCGCGTTCTGGGGGCGCTCGCGCTCGTCGTCGCGCTGCCGCTGGCGGCGACGGCATGCGGCGGCGGTGCCGACGGCGACACGATCGTCATCGGCACCAAGTTCGATCAGCCCGGCCTCGGACTCAAGAATCCCGACGGCACCATGAGCGGCTTCGACGTGGACGTGGCGAAGTACGTCGCGCAACGACTCGGCTACGGCGAGGACAAGATCGAGTGGAAGGAAGCGCCGTCCGGACAGCGCGAGACCCTGATCCAGAACGGCCAGGTGAAGTTCATCGTCGCGACCTACTCGATCACCGATGCGCGTGAGGAAAAGGTCGACTTCGCCGGGCCGTACCTGATCACCGGGCAGAGCCTGCTGGTGCGCGAGGACAACACCGACATCACCGGCGAGGCGTCACTGGAGAACAACAAGAAACTCTGCTCGGTGTCGGGATCGACACCGGCGCAACGGATCAAGGACAAATTTCCCGGCGTCCAGTTGCAGCAGTACGACACGTACTCGGCGTGCATCGAAGCGTTGAGGAACGGTGCCATCGACGCGGTGACCACCGACGAGGTGATTCTGGCGGGTTACGCGGCGCAGAGCCCGGGCGCATTCAAGGTAGTCGGCGGCACCTTCTCCGAGGAACGCTACGGAATCGGTTTGAAGAAAGGCGATTCCGAACTGCTGACGCAGATCAACGACGCGCTCGCCAAGATGGAGCAGGACGGCTCCTGGAAGAAGGCGTGGGACGCCAACCTCGGCGCGGCAGGGATTCCCGCCCCGCAGCCACCGCAGATCACCCAGAAATGACAGGCCTCCGCCCTCGGAGGAGGTGAGGTGGAGGTTCTTCCCGGCTACCCCGTCGGCCAGGTCGTCGAGGCGTTCTGGACGACGATTCAGCTGACGGTCTACTCCGGCATCGGGGCATTGGTGCTCGGCACGGTGCTGGCCGCGATGCGGCTGGCGCCGATGCCGGTGCTTCGCTGGCTCGGAGCGACATACGTCAACGTGGTGCGCAACACTCCGCTGACGTTGATCATCCTGTTCTGCTCGTTCGGTTTGGCGGGCACCATGGGCATCACGCTGGCGGATCCCAATTCGCTGACGTCGATCGAGGACAGCAACTTTCGCCTGGCGGTGCTCGGTCTGGCGTTGTACACCGCCGCGTTCGTGTGCGAAACGGTGCGTTCTGGGGTGAACACCGTGCCGCTGGGTCAAGCCGAGGCGGCGCGGTCGCTAGGGTTGACGTTCGGACAGAACCTGCGAATTATCCTGCTGCCGCAAGCTTTTCGCGCGGTTATCATTCCGCTCGGGTCGGTGTTGATCGCGTTGACCAAGAACACCACGATCGCCTCGGCGATCGGAGTGGCCGAGGCCGCGTTGTTGATGAAGGAGATGATCGAGAACACCGCGGCGATCCTGACCGTCGGAACCATCTTCGCCGCCGGTTTCGTCGTCCTGACACTGCCGACGGGGCTCTTCTTCGGATGGCTGGGTAAGCGGATGGCGGTCACCAGATGAGTTCGGCGTCGGTTCTTTTCGACGCGCCCGGTCCACGCGCACGGATCCGTAATTGGGTGGTGTCGGGGATCGTCATCCTGATCACTGCGCTGGTGCTGCTGGTCGTGTTGTTCCAGATGGCCGCCAAGGGCCAGCTCGCGTGCGCCATGTGGGAACCGTTCCTGACAGCGGATCTGTGGCGGACCTACGTGCTGCCCGGCGTGCAGGGCACGTTGACGGCCGCCGCGGTTTCGATCGTGTTGGCGTTGGCGCTCGGTTTCGTGCTTGGCGTGGGCCGACTTTCGACGCACAACCTGATTCGCTGGGTGTGTGCGGTGATCGTCGAGTTCTTCCGTGCGGTACCGGTGCTGATCATGATGCTGTTCGCGTTCGCGCTTTACGCGGCCTATGACATGTTTCCGTCCAAGCATCTGGCGCTCGCTGCCGTCATCACGGGTCTCACGCTGTACAACGGCGCCGTAATCGCCGAAATCGTGCGCGCCGGCGTCCACGCGCTTCCCCGCGGGCAGTCCGAGGCGGCCTTCGCGCTCGGATTGAGCTGGGGCCAGACGATGCGCTCCATCCTGTTGCCGCAAGCGATCACGTCGATGCTGCCGGTGCTGATCTCGCAACTCGTCGTGGTGCTCAAGGACACCGCGATCGGTTACGTCATCACGTTCCTCGAACTGGTGCGGCAGGGGGTGCAGATGGGTACGGCGTACAGCAATCTCCTGCCGGCGCTGATCGTGGTGGCCGTGTTGATGATCAGTGTCAATTTCACGCTGTCCTGGGTGGCCACTGCGGTGGAGGCGCGAATGCGGCGGTCGCGTCGCGGTCCGGCGCCCCTCGACACGGAATCCGTCGAGCAGGAAGGCGCACCGGGCGCAAAAGCCGTGTGACGTCGATTCTTTCAGACCGCTAAATCAGCTCCGCGCATCGGCGTAGCAGTGAGTCGTCGGGCGGCTGGTAGAAGGACAGCACGACGTGCTGGCAGCCCAGCCGCGCGTACTCGGCGATAGAGTCGAGTTGGCCATCGACCTGATCCGGTTGGTTCGGGTGCAGGAACAGCTGCACTCCTCGTCGGATCGAGGAAGGATCGCGGCCTTCTGCTTCGCAGGCGGCGTCGAGTCGGCTACTGGCCGCCGCCCATTCCTGCGGACCGGTGCTCGGCATGTTCCACTCGTCGGCGTGCCGGGCGGCGACGCTGAGCATCTTGGGCTGCGACGCGCCGACCACGATTGGCGGATGCGGCCGCTGGACGGGTTTCGGGTCGCAGCGCGCTTGTCGGAGCGTGAAGTAGCGGCCGCCGAAATCGACGGCGTCCTCGGTCCATAGTCGGCGGATGACGGTCAGCGCTTCGTCCACCATCGCGACGCGCTGCCCCGGTGACGGGAAGTCGATGCCGTAGCCGCGGTGTTCGTCCTCGTGCCAGCCGGCGCCGATCCCGAAGTCCATCCGTCCACCGCAGATGTGATCGACGGTCACCGCCATCTTCGCCAGCACCGCGGGGTTGCGGTAAGTGACGCCGGTGACCAGGCAGCCCACTCGGGCGCGTCGTACCACCACGCCCATCGCGGCGAGACTCGTCCACCCTTCGAGCGTGGGCGTCGTCGGGTCGACGAGTCCGTAAAAGTGGTCGTAGTTCCATACGGCCGGGAACCCGAGTTCGTCAGCCGTCCGCCAGAACCGCTCGAGGACGGGATAGTCGAAGGTGGGTGCCAGCTTGGCAGACAACTGCATGATCGCAAGTTACCCGTTGTCCGTCCGCAGCCGATCCAGAGTTTCGGCTGCGTCGTGGTCGAGATCGTAGTGCTCGACGATTACCTCGATGCCGGGCTTCACGCCGGCGAGTGCTGGAAGCAGATGGTTCATCACTTGTTCGGCGGTCGCCGGCATCCTGCGGCCGCGGGTGGTGACCTTCGTCCACCGCTGTCCGTTGCGGAAGTAGCGCTATTCGCCCGAGTTGAACCGCAATGTCACCAGATAGCAGTCGTTGGTCAGCCGCATGGCTTCACGGTCGCACATCTTGTCGTCACGCATCAGGCCCTAGGTTGACTGCGCCGGGAACTACACCCTTCGGCGTTCGCGTTCGTTAGCCAACGCCACCTTCACAACATCGAACGCCAACTTCTGGCCGTAGCCGCGGCGCGCGAGCATGCCGACCAGGCGGCGGGTGACCTTGACGTCGTCGGCGTCGTGGTCGAGCTTCTCGCGGCGCAGTTTGTCGGCGACGAGACGCTCAGCGCGCGCGCGTTCGGCGCCGGGTTCGTCGTCGGCCAGAGTCGCCTCGATGATGTCGTTGTCGACCCCTTTGGTCCGCAACTCGGCGATCAGCGCCCGTCTGCCTTTCCCGGCGCTAACCCGTCGGGATCGAACCCACTGCTCGGCGAAGTCGGCGTCATTGATGAGGCCGACCTGTTCGAGCCGATCGAGCACCCGGGTGCTGACATCATCTGGGTATCCCCGTTTGGCCAGCTGTCCTTCGAGTTCGGCCCGGGTACGCGCCCTCACGGTGAGCAGGCGCAGACATACGTCGCGCGCCTGCTCCTCGCGAGAGGCCTCAGAAGTCGACGGGGGCGGGGAGGACTTCATCTTCGGTCGGGCCGTCGGTCAGCACGGCGCCGATGCCGAGCTTCTCTTTGATCTTCTTTTCGATTTCGTTGGCCACGTCGGTGTTCTCGAGCAGGAAATTACGGGCGTTCTCCTTGCCCTGACCCAGCTGCTCCCCTTCGTAGGTGAACCAGGAGCCGGACTTGCGAACGAAGCCCTGCTCGACGCCCATGTCGATGAGCGAGCCTTCCTTGCTGATCCCCTTGCCATACAGGATGTCAAACTCAGCTTGTTTGAAGGGGGGGCTGCACTTGTTCTTGACGACCTTGACCCGAGTGCGGTTACCGACCGCGTCGGTGCCGTCCTTGAGGGTCTCGATCCGCCTTACGTCCAGCCGGACCGAGGCATAGAACTTCAAAGCCTTTCCGCCCGTTGTTGTTTCGGGCGAATTGTGCACCATGACACCGTCCACGAAGTAATTGTGGTTGCCTTCGACCTCAATGTCGAAGCGACTCATCGAGCGGGTGTGCGGCTTGACATGAACATCGAGGATCCGCGCCGGCACCAGCCGCTGGGTGGGTTCGACGAACTGCGGTGTCACCGTGCACTGGCCGCGGAATCGAGGTAGCAGCTTGTACTCCATCGAGGGTGCGATGTATGGCGCAACGAGTTCCTGGAACTTCGCGGTGGCCGCCGTGGAGAACACCAACACGGCCTTCCCAGCCGCGCCGGACTGCCGCAACCGCACGTCCAGGTCGTGGGTGTCGCGCAGGTAGTCACGCAACCGAATGCGAGTGCCCTCACTCATGGCCTCAACACAGATTTCAATTCGCCCGCTGCCGCCGACGGTGCGCTCCTGCAGTCCCTTCGAACGGACGGTGAAGGCTCCGTCATCCATGTACCAGACGGCCAGCGCCAGCGGCGTAAGCGCCTTGAGGTACTCCTCGGAGAGGAACTTCTTACCGTCACCGAGATACACCGCCCGCTGAAGCTCAGCCAACTCGGGCAGCGGCGTGAAGTCGACAAACATTGCGCCCTTGTCATTTGTCCGGGTCGAATGTTTGATGTTGCCCAGGAGCGTTGTCTTCCAATGCAAGTAGTCGACCTGCTTGGCGCCGTGTCCCATGCGGAACCGCACACCGTTGCGATCTCGCCGGTTTGGCGACAGATTTCCATCACCCATCAGAGAACCAAGAACAACCTGAAACTGCTGATCGCTGAGTCGATGCGGTTCCGCAGCCATCACCCGATCACCAGCGATGATGTCGCCAGCTTCCGCCCACCCACCGGGTGTGCGGATCAAGTGATTGGGCGTCGCGGCGAACTGCGACTTGCCATTGCCGCCTGACTTTTCGACCGTAAACTGAAGGAACTGTTCGGCGGGACCGTTATTGAACCAGTTCACCACCTTGCGTGGCACAACCCGATCGGTGTCTGGGTCATAGGACAGCACCTCAACATCCATCTTCTGGTTAACAATCTTGCCGATCTTCTCCGTGGTGCCGTCAGCCAGCTGGACGCGGGTGCTGTAGTTGAAACACCCGAACATCACACCGATTTTTTCGCGAAGCTGGTTGATGAAGATCGCAGTGGTGCCCGAATTGCTCAGTGCGCCAGTGATCTTACGCAGTGCCTGGCTCATCAGCCGGGCCTGCAGGCCGACGTGGCTGTCGCCCATCTCGCCCTCGATCTCGGCGCGTGGCACCAGCGCCGCCACCGAGTCGATGACCAGGATGTCCAGCGCGCCGGAGCGGATCAGCATGTCGGCGATCTCCAGCGCCTGCTCGCCGGTGTCGGGCTGGCTGACCAACAGTGCATCGGTGTCCACCCCGAGCTTCTTGGCGTACTCCGGGTCCAGCGCGTGCTCAGCGTCGATGAACGCGGCGATGCCGCCGGCGGCCTGCGCGTTGGCCACCGCGTGTAGGGCGACGGTGGTCTTACCCGACGACTCCGGGCCATAGATCTCGACGACCCTGCCGCGCGGCAAGCCGCCGAGGCCGAGCGCCACGTCCAGGGCGATGGAACCGGTCGGGATGACCGAGATCGGCTGGCGAACCTCTTCGCCGAGTCGCATCACCGAGCCCTTGCCGTGACTCTTCTCAATCTGCGCGAGAGCCAGTTCGAGGGCCTTCTCGCGGTCGGGTGCCTGCGCCATGGTGGTCTCCGTCCTTCGGATGTCTAGCTGTTCGGTGATCGGTTTCGATCAGTTGGCCGTGACGCTAGAGGCAGCCACCGACAAGTCGGCCTGACCAGCATCTAGCCGTCGAACACTCCCCACAGTAGACGAACACCTGTTCGACTCAAGTCTGACACGCCGTGATCCGGTGAGTTGAGTCCGCACATGCGCAGAAGGTCGCCCCACTGCGCGCAGTCGAGAAATCTTGCGTCTACTCCCTGCGGATCCTCCGGCGGCCTATGGTGAAGTCATCCCGCCCGAATCGGGGTCCGCGTGCACGAGATGGCGATAACACAGAGCGTCGTTGAAGCGGTGTGCGAGCACGCCGCGGGACGCCGGGTGCTCTGCGTCAAGCTGGAGATCGGCGCTCTCTGCGCCCTCGTGCCCGACTCCATGCAGTTCTGCTTCGAACTCGCCACCGCTGGCACGGTCGCCGACGGCGCCCGTCTCGACCTCGACGTCCAACCCGGCACCGCGCGCTGTCACACCTGCGGACAGAACTTCGAACTGCCCGACCTGTTTCTGTTGTGCCAGTGCGGCAGCGCGGATGTCGAGGTGACCGCGGGGCGGGACTTGAAGATCCTCTCTATGGAAGTGAGTTGAGCATGTGCGCAACCTGTGGCTGCGGCGAGGACGGGGCAACCGTCACGCTGCCGGGACACGGCCACACTCACGAGCACCCCCACCCGCACCACGACCACGACCACGACCATCACCACGAGCATGATCACGTTCACACCGAGACGATCACGCTCGAGCAGAAGGTGCTCGCGAAGAACGACCAGCTCGCCGAGCGCAACCGCGCATGGCTGGCCGAACGCGACATCCTGGCGTTCAACCTCACCAGTTCCCCGGGAGCGGGCAAAACGACGCTTCTCGAGCGCACGATCCGCGAGCTCAGCCTCAATCGGCCGGTGGCGGTCATCGAGGGCGACCAGGAGACACTCCTCGACGCCGAACGCATCAAGGCCGCCGGTGCACGCGCAGTGCAGGTCAACACCGGTGCGGGTTGCCATCTCGACGCCGCCATGGTGCACCGCGCACTGCAGACGCTCGACCCCGAGCCAGGCTCACTTCTGTTCGTCGAGAATGTCGGGAACCTGGTCTGCCCCGCGCTCTTCGATCTGGGCGAGCGCAGCAAAGTCGTCGTCATCTCCGTGACGGAAGGCGACGACAAACCGTTGAAGTACCCGCACATGTTCGCCGCCGCGGGGCTGGTGATTTTCAACAAGATCGATTTGCTGCCGCATGTGTCTTTTGATCTTGAAAAGTGTTGCGGCTACGTACGATCACTGAACCGAGACACGGAAATAGTCGCGATGTCCGCGGCCACGGGTGACGGTAGCGCGCATTGGTACGACTGGATCGACGATCGCGCAAAGGCGTTGGTTCCCTGACACCCGTTGACAAGAGATAGCCCCCGGAGTAAACCCAGACTCAGCGTCAAAAATTCGGCGCCACGACACAACGTGATATGGGAGCCCCAGCCCGGCTCCCGGTCGTGAGGGCCCCAGCCCGGCCCCCAGGAAGCTGTGACCTATGCCATTGGAGGCAGCAGTCAAAGCAGAAGAGGCCTTGATCCACGTTTTGTGGATCAACGCCGGATTGAGTTGTGACGGTGATTCGGTGGCGTTGACTGCCGCCACCCAACCCAGCATCGAGGAGATCGCCCTTGGCGCGCTTCCCGGGCTGCCGAAAATCGCCGTCCATTGGCCGCTGATCGATTTCGAGTGCGGACCGAACGGAGGCGCCGACGATTTCCTCGAGTGGTTCTTCAAAGCCGATAGAGGCGAGTTGGAACCATTCGTTCTGGTCGTCGAGGGGTCGATCCCGAACGAGAAGATCAAAGCCGAAGGCTACTGGTGCGGGTTCGGCAATGACCCGGCCACCGGCCAGCCGATGACGACTAGCGAGTGGCTGGATCGGCTGGCACCCAAGGCGACTGCCATCGTCGCGGCGGGAACGTGTGCGACCTATGGCGGTATTCATGCGATGGCCGGTAATCCGACCGGAGCCATGGGGGTGCCCGACTATCTCGGCTGGGATTGGAAGAGCAAGGCCGGCATTCCGATCGTCTGTGTGCCCGGCTGTCCGATTCATCCCGACAACCTCTCCGAGACACTGACGTACCTGCTCTACATGGCCACCGACCAGGCCCCGATGATTCCGCTCGACGATGCTTTGCGGCCCCAGTGGCTGTTCGGCGCCACCGTGCACGAGGGTTGTGACCGAGGTGGCTACTACGAGCAGGGTGATTTCGCGACCGAATACGGATCACCGAAATGCATTGTGAAGCTTGGCTGCTGGGGACCGGTCGTCAAGTGCAACGTGCCCAAGCGGGGCTGGATCAACGGCATCGGCGGTTGTCCGAATGTCGGCGGCATTTGCATCGCTTGCACGATGCCTGGCTTCCCGGACAAGTTCATGCCGTTCATGGATGAGCCACCGGGCGGCAAGGTCTCCACGACGGCGTCGGGCCTCTATGGATCCGTTATCAAAAGCTTGCGCCACATCACCGGCCGCACGGTCGACAAGGAACCGAAGTGGCGGCATCCCGGTACCAAACTCACGACCGGAGCGACCCGCACCTGGTAGGTGATGGGTCTTCCGGGGCGTCTGCGGGCTATGGAATGCCCTGTGACGCTTCTCATTAGAGGAAAGAGCAAAGTTCCATGACAACGATCATCCCCGAGCCGTCACACGTGAAGCGGGACCCCGGCCAACTCGTGGAGATGGCATGGGACCCGATCACCCGCATCGTCGGTAGCCTCGGCATCTATACCAAGATCGACTTCGACAACCGAGAAGTCGTCGAGTGTCACAGCACCTCCTCGATCTTCCGCGGCTATTCGATCTTCATGAAGGGTAAGGATCCCCGCGACGCGCACTTCATCACCAGCCGCATCTGCGGCATCTGCGGCGACAACCACGCAACATGTTCGTGCTACTGCCAGAACATGGCTTACGGCGTGCAACCGCCGCATCTCGGCGAGTGGCTCATCAATCTCGGCGAGGCCGCCGAATACATGTTCGACCACAACATCTTTCAAGAGAACCTGGTCGGCGTGGACTATTGCGAGAAGATGGTTTCCGAGACCAACCCGTCCGTGCTCGCGAAGGCTGAGAACACCCAGGCGCCGAATGCCGCTGCGCACGGATACCGCACCATCGCCGACATCATGCGCTCGCTCAACCCGTTCACCGGCGAGTTCTATCGCGAAGCGTTGCAGGTGAGCCGAACGACGCGGGAGATGTTTTGCCTCATGGAGGGCAGGCATGTCCATCCGTCGACGCTGTATCCCGGCGGTATCGGCACGACCGCAACGGTTCAGCTGATGACCGACTACATGACCCGGCTGATGCGTTACGTGGAGTTCATGAAGAAGGTCGTGCCGATGCACGATGACCTCTTCGACTTCTTCTATGAAGCGTTGCCCGGTTACGACCAGGTGGGTCTACGACGCACGCTGCTGGGCTGTTGGGGTTCCTTCCAGGACCCCGAGGTGTGCAACTTCGCCTACAAGGACATGGAGGACTGGGGTCGCAAGATGTTCGTCACTCCGGGCGTTGTTGTCGACGGTAAGCTCGTGACGACGTCGCTGGTGGACATCAATCTGGGACTCCGAATCCTGCTGGGCAGCTCGTATTACGACGACTGGACCGACCAGGAGATGTTCGTCAAGAACGATCCGCTGGGCAACCCGGTGGACCGGCGGCATCCGTGGAACCAGCACACCAACCCGAGGCCGCAGAAGCGCGACTTCGATGACAAGTACACGTGGGTGATGTCGCCGCGCTGGTTCGACGGCAAGGACAACCTGGCGCTGGATACCGGCGGCGGCCCGTTGGCGCGGCTGTGGGCGACGGCGCTGGCCGGCTTCATCGACATCGGCTATGTGAAGGCGACGGGTAACAGCGTCCAGATCAACCTGCCCAAGACCGCACTGAAGGGCCCCGTCGAACTCGAGTGGAAAATACCGCAATACGGCAGTAACACCCTCGAGCGAAACCGTGCGCGGACGTACTTCCAGGCCTACGCGGCCGCGTGCGCACTGCACTTCGCGGAGAAGGCGTTGGTGGAGATCCGCGCCGGCCGCACCAAGACGTGGGAGAAGTTCGAGGTGCCCGACGAAGGCATCGGCTGCGGCTTCACCGAAGCGGTGCGCGGCGTGCTGAGCCACCACATGGTCATCCGCGACGGCAAGATTGCAAATTACCACCCCTATCCGCCGACACCGTGGAACGCCAGTCCGCGCGACAGCTACGGGACGCCGGGACCGTATGAGGATGCGGTACAAGGCCAACCGATCTTCGAGGAGAACGACAGGGAGCACTTCAAGGGCATCGACGTGATGCGCACAGTGCGCAGTTTCGACCCGTGCCTGCCGTGCGGGGTGCACATGTATCTCGGCAAGGGGAAGGAGCTCGACTTGCTTCACTCCCCCACACAATCCGTAACCGGGGAATAGGATATGGCCCCGCCAACACTGCCAGACCCGGACCAAACCCAGGACGACTCGCAGTGGCGCACGGCGGGCGATCGGATACAGACCCTGCTCGACGCGTCCGCCGCGGGCGGCGCTGCTGCCCACGAGCGGGCGGTGCAACTCGTCGGTGAGGTGACCGATCTTTACGGGGCCGGCCTCGGGCGGATGCTGCGCATGGCGGTGAGCGCCGACCCGCAGCTGGCCGAACGGTTCGCCGCCGACGATCTCGTCGCCAGCCTCCTACTGGTGCACGGGCTACATCCGCATGACGTCGAGCGTCGGATCGAGGACGCCCTGGATCGTGTCCGCCCCTACCTCGGTTCACACGGTGGCGACGTGACACTGCTGGAAGTCGTCGACGATGTGGCCCGCCTTCAATTCGCCGGCAGCTGCAAGAGCTGTCCGTCCTCGGCGGTAACGCTGGAGCTCACCGTCGAGGATGCAGTGCGGGCGGCGGCACCGGAGATTGCCTCGATAGAGGTCATCGCCGCCGAAGCGGAGCCGAATGTCAGTGTGATTCCAACCGAGTCACTGCTGCGTCGCGTTCGCCAGGGCGATCATGGCCCCACCGATTGGCACCCCATCCCCGATCTCGCCGACCTGGTACCAGGGGACGTCGGAGGGTTCAGCGTGGCGGGATGCACCGTGCTGGCGTGCCGCGTCGGCGATGAGTTGTTCGTTTACCACGACCGGTGTGGCAACTGCGGAGAATCGCTGGCCGGCGCCGTCCTGCATCGACCCATGGGGGCGCCCGTGGGCGACGCGATCCTGCGTTGCCCGCGGTGCCGCGCACACTTCGACGTGGTACATGCCGGGGCCTGCGTAGACGGAAATGCCGACCCGGGTAGGCATCTCGAACCAATTCCGTTGCTCGTCCGTGACGGAGCGTTGTCCATCGCGATAGCGACCGAGCAGGCTGGGGCGGGAATGGCATGACAGGTGCGTACGACGTACTGGCGCGGATCAGGGCCACCCGCAGCGCTCCCCAGCCGGCAGGCGAGCGCTGTGAAATGTGCTCGGAGCGGATCGCTGACGAGCACCAGCATGTCGTGAACGTCGAGGGCCGAGCGCTGATGTGCGTATGCCGCGGCTGCTACCTGCTCTTCACCGACACCAACGCCGAACTACGCTTCCGCGCGGTGCCCAACCGCTACCTGTCCTTTCCGGAATTCGCGCTCGGCCGCCGGGAATGGCAGCTCCTTCAAATCCCGGTCGGGTTGGCGTTCTTCTTCCGCAACTCGGTAATGGACCGCACGGTGGCGTTCTATCCAGGTCCTGCTGGGGCGACGGAATCCGAACTGGATCTGTCCGCGTGGCAGGATATTCGGGCGGCCGATCCTCGGGTAGACCTGCTAGCCGACGACACCGAGGCGCTGATCGTGCGGGTGCCCGACGACGACGCCCAACCGCCCGAATGCCATTTGGTGCCGATCGACGCCTGCTACGAGTTCGTCGGTCGGCTACGCACGCTGTGGCACGGCTTGGACGGCGGCCAGGACGTTCGTGAATTCATCGACGAGTTCTTCGAACTCGTCGCCGCGCGCGGCAAGGTGGTAACGCCGTGACCGAGATGACGTTCGCGGTGCTCGACGTGGTGCCCGAACCCTATGCGATGACACCAATACTGACGGCGCGGGTCGGTATCGGCGCCGACGGCGACGATCCGGTGCACGCCATCGCATTGCGGTGCCAGGTGCGTATCGAGCCCCTACGTCGCGGCTACACCGACGAAGAGGCGGCCGGACTGCTCGACCTGTTCGGCCCACGCGAACGCTGGAGCGCCACCCAACGCAACTTCCTCTGGCAGCACAGCAGCACGATGGTTCAGGGGTTCAGCGGGACCACGCAGGTCGATCTCCCGCTCGAGTGCACCTACGACTTCGAGGTGACGGCGGCAAAGTACTTCCATGCTCTCCGCGACGGCATGATCCCGCTGCAGTTCCTCTTCAGCGGAACCGTTTTCGCCAAGGGGGAGCGGAACCTCTCCGTGCATCAGGTGCCGTGGGACCGCGAAGACCATTACGACCTTCCGGTATCGGCGTGGCGCGACCTCATGCAGATGCACTATCCGAATACCGGCTGGTTGCGCTTGAACCGCGACACCCTCGACGCGCTGGCGCAATTCAAATCGGCCCGTGGGTTACTGGGTTTCGACGACGCCGTCACCTCGTTGTTGACCGCGCATGCTGCGCAGGAGGTGCGATGACCGCTGACTGGGATCATGCGCGCGCCGTCGCCGATGCGGTGCTCTACGAGGGCTACCTCCTCTACCCCTACCGCGCCAGTTCGAGTAAGAACCAATCGCGTTGGCAGTTCGGCGTCCTGGGCCCTTCCGGCGCGGCGGAAGGCGGAATCGGTGAGGACTCATCGCTGTCGGCTCAGGTGCTGATCGCTTCGCAAGGCAGGCCAGTGGTGTCAGGGGTGGTGCGATTCCTGCAGTTGCAGCACCGCAGCGCCGAACGCGACCTCGGTGGCGGCCGCTTCGAGAGCGTCGAAGAACTTGTCGCCGGATCAAGTACGTGGGTCAGCTGGGACGAGGCTGTGGAGTGCGAGGTCCGAATCGACCCGATTCCCGTCACGGGTCTGCCTCGTAGCGTTGATATCTCGGTCCCCGCAGGCACCGACATAGAGTCAGTCGACGGCGGCAGGTTGGTCCGCAGCCGACGACCGCTGCACGGTCGGCTCGACATCTCCGCAGAGCAGGACGGAGATCTTCTCCGGCTCACCTTCGACGTGCACAACTCCGCTCCACCCGCCGCAGACAAGGATGAGGCGATCGCAGTATCGATGATCGGCGCCCATCTGCTGCTGGAGGTCACCGATGGCGATTTCGTGTCATTGCTAGAACCACCGGATACCGCCGCCGATGCGGTCGCGCGGTGCATCCAGCACCGGTGCTTCCCGGTGCTGGCCGGTCCGTCAGGTAAGCGCGACCTGGTGTTGGCCTCGCCGATCATCCTTTACGACCACCCCGAGATCGCCGAACAGAGCATGGGTGCGCTCTATGACTCCACCGAGATCGACGAGATCCTCACTCTACGGATCATGACGATGACCGACGAGGAGAAGGCGCAGGCCCGTTCTACCGACCCGCTCGCCGCGGCGATCATCGACCGCTGCGACTCGATGTCCCCGGAGGCCATGCTCGACCTGCACGGCGTGCTGCGCAACCCGCATGTGCCGAGCCAGGGCCCGGGACTGATACCGGAGATACCGGCGGACGTCGACTGGTGGGATCCTTTGGCGGACACCGCAGTACGCCCGGATCTAGACGCGGTTCTGGTCAACGGGACCGCCATCGCCCGTGGAAGCCGGGTCCGCTTGCGACCGTCCCGGCGGGCCGACGCCCAGGACCTGTTCTACGTGGACAAGATCGCCCGTGTCACGTCGGTGCACGAGGATGTTGACGGCGACCAGCACATCGGCGTGGTGATCGAAGACGATCCCGCCGCGGACATGCACGACTGGTACGGGCGCTACCTGTACTTCGCCCCAGATGAAGTTGAACCACTCACCGAAGGGAGTTCGAAATGGAAGTAGTGGGTTGGGTCGCCGTAGGCGTTGTCGCCGTTGTCATTCTGGGGGGAGCCGCGCTGGGCGTTCGCTCGATTCCGGATGCCCGCAGGTACCTGAAGATACGCAAGATGTGAGAACGGGAGTGATATCACGTCTCGAATTCTGGTAGCCGGTATCGGCAACATCTTCCTCGGCGACGACGGCTTCGGTTCCGAGGTGATCCGCCGTGTTCCCGACCTTCCGAATGTCGACTCAGTCGACTACGGCATCAGAGGCATGCACCTGGCGTACGACCTGCTCGACGGGTGCGATGCGCTGGTGCTCGTCGACGCGATCCCCAGCCGGGGCGCCCCGGGCTCCCTTCATGTCTTCGAGGCCGACCATGAAAGCCTGGCCGCCGCTTCGGGTCTGGATGCGCACGCGATGGACCCCGGTGCAGTGTTCGCCAGCCTGAACGCACTGGGCGGCACTCCGCCGCACACGGTGATCATCGGGTGCGAGGTCGACAGTGTCGAGGAGGGCATCGGGCTTTCGGACGCCGTCACCGTAGTCGTTCCCGAGGCGGTACAGGCCGTGCAGAGCGTGGTGGCCGCCCTGTCGGCGCGATCGCCGGCGGAGGGCTGAGCCATGTGTCTTGGCATTCCCGGGCAGGTGGTTTCGATGCTGGAGGGCTACGGCGGTCAGCTGGCGCTGGTCGACGTCGTCGGCGAGCATCGCAAGGTCAACGTCGGCATGCTGCCCGAGGAAACATTCGCACCCGGCGACTGGGTGATCATTCACATGGGTTTCGTCGTGGAGAAGACGGACAAGGCCGGCGCCGACGCCGCCATGGCCGGCCTCGAGCTGATGGGCAGGGGTCAAGGCATCGAGGACCCGCCATGACCACGAGACGCCGGCTTCGCGTATGCGTGCGCGGCGTGGTGCAGGGCGTGGGTTTCCGGCCGTTCGTCTATGTGACCGCTTCTGAGCTCGGCTTGGCCGGCTGCGTGCGCAACGACACCTCCGGCGCGGTCATCGAGGTCGAGGGCGACGCGGACGACCTCGACGAATTCCTGCGTCGACTGCGCGAGCATCCGCCTCCGTTGGCCGTCGTCGAATCCATGGACACGCAACGCCTTCCGGTGGTCGGCGGAACCGGCTTCGTCGTTGCCGACACCACACGAACCGACGGCGGACGCACGCTGACCTCGCCGGACGTCGCGATGTGCGCGGCCTGCGCCGCTGAACAGCGCGACCCCGGTGACCGGCGCTACCGGCACGCGTTCGTCAACTGCACCAACTGCGGCCCGCGATTCACGATCATCGGCACACTGCCGTATGACCGCCAGTCCACGACGATGGCGCCCTTCCCGATGTGCGCCGACTGCGCGCGCGAATATCACGATCCCGCGGATCGGCGGTTCCATGCTCAGCCGATCTGCTGCCCGAACTGCGGTCCGACGCTGACATACCACGATCAAATCGGCCGCACGCCGGGCGGCGAGTCCGCACTGCGAACCGCACGACGGTTGTTGCGCGACGGTGGCATTCTCGCCGTCAAGGGCATCGGCGGCTACCACCTCGCGTGCGACGCCACCGATGAACGCGCCGTCACCGAGATGCGAGCGCGAAAGCGCCGCGGCGACAAGCCGTTCGCCGTGATGGCGGCCGACCTCGCGACTGCGCGCCGCATCGTCGAGATCGGCGACGCGTCGGCGCGGCTGCTCTCGGGGCCGCAACGCCCGATCGTGTTGATGCCACGCCTGTCCGGCGCCCCGGTCGCCGCTGCGGTGGCGCCGCACAACCCCGACCTGGGCGTCATGCTCGCCTACGCGCCCCTGCACGCGCTGCTGTTCGGACTGCCGGGCGACGAGTTGGGGCCACAACTGTTGGTGATGACGTCGGGGAACCTGGCGGGCGAGCCGATCTGCTATACCGACGACGCTGCGCTCGAACGCATTTCGCATCTCGCCGACGGCTGGCTGACGCATGACCGCGAAATCCTGGTGCCGTGCGACGACTCCGTGATGCGGGTGGCTTCCGTCGGCGGTACCGACAGTCGGAGCGAACCCCACGAGTTGCCGATTCGGCGCTCCCGTGGATACGCGCCGCTGCCGATTGCGTTGCCGGTGCCGGTACCGCCGACGCTCGCGGTCGGCGCCGACCTGAAGAACACCATGGCGGTCGCGGATGGCAGGTACGCCTGGCTGAGCCAACACATCGGTGACATGGACGATCTGGCAACGCTTTGCGCGTTCGACTCGGCGCAGCAGCACCTGCAGGAGCTGACGTCGGTCGCAGCGGAGGTGCTCGTCGCCGACGCGCACCCGGCGTACCGGTCCACTGCATGGGCGAACCGGAACGCCTCGGGGCGACCCGTGCGGACGGTGCAGCACCATCACGCACACATCGCGGCTGTGATGGCCGAGCACGGACTCGACGGATCCTGCCCAGTGCTCGGATTCGCCTTCGACGGCACGGGATATGGACCTGACGGTGCGGTGTGGGGCGGCGAGGTGCTGCTGGCCACCTACAAGGGTTTCCAACGGCTCGCTCAGCTGAAGTATGTTCCACTTGCGGGTGGCGACATCAGCGTTACGCGCCCCTACCGGATGGCGCTGGCGCATCTGTGGGCCGCGGGGATCCACTGGGCACCCGACCTCCCGCCGGTGTCGGCGTGCCCACCCGCAGAACGGGAAGCACTAGCCCACCAGCTCGAAACCGGCTTCGGCTGCGCTCCGACGTCGAGCATGGGCCGGTTGTTCGACGCGGTATCGGCCCTTGCCGGCGTTCGGCAGGTGGTCGACTACGAAGCGCAGGCGGCCATCGAGTTGGAGGGTCTGTCCCGCGGCGTCGACTGCGGGGTCGACACGTACGCGTTCGAGGTCCACCGCGACGACGCGACGACGATCATCGACCCCGCCCCGGTGCTCCGCGCGGTGGTCCGCGACCGCCGCACGGGCGTGGCCGGACCTGTGGTCGGGGCGAGATTCCACCGCGCGCTGGCCGATCTGATCGTGGATCTCGCCGACGCACACCGCGACGCATCACAGACGGCCGCGCTGTCCGGTGGTGTCTTCCAGAACCCGCTGCTTCTCGAACTGACACTGACCGGACTGCGGTCCAGAGGGATCGAGGCGATCACACATCGCAAGGTGCCGCCCAACGACGGCGGCATCGCATTGGGACAGCTGCTGGTGGGTAACTGCCTATGAACGCCTTGACGAGCGGCCAGATACTTTTCGGTCGGTATGCGTATCCGCCGAACGAGCTCGGTTACTGCGGTCCGACGGATGTCGGCGGCACATCCGGCCTCGCCTCGCATGCGCGCGAATTCGACGGCGCGTGGCCGTATCTGGCGGCGATCGCCGATGCCGTCGGCGCCTCGGATGCGCTCGACGAGGACGTCGTTGCCAGCTATTGGATCGGCGGCCCGGCGCTGTCCAAGGTCGCCCCGGCGGAGCTGCTCGGCCGGCTTCGCGCCGCGTTCAAGGGCCAAGTCACCGGTCTGCTCGATGCGGTCTCCCCCACCTCAGAAGTGCTGGCGCATCACAGCTTTCATGTCTTCGTCGTGTACCCCTGGGTACGGTTCCTGCGCCGTGACGCGCCGACCGCATTGCGCGTCATGCAGGACTGCCGCATCCGATGGGGAACGGTCGAATCGGTCGACGGCGAGCACGCAGTGCTGTCGTCGCGGCCGCTGCGACTCGACGACGGCAAGCTCACCCTGGGTCCACCGGAAACCGAGAGAGTCCGGTGGCGCAAGGGCGACCTGTCGCTCGCGCCCGCCCCGACGCCCGGTACGAGTGTCTCAGCCCACTGGGACTGGATATGCGGGACCCTCGTCGAAACCGAATGCGATTCATTGGCAGCGGCGACTCAGTCCACGCTCGATGTGGTCAATTCATCCGTAGAACAAGGAGTTCGGTCATGACGGCTACCGCAACACCGGGTGGTGCCTACGTCAATGCTGAATTGTCCGCCGACCTCGCAGCGGCCGCCCTGGACATGGCCCGCCGCTTCCATGACGGTGCCACGCTGTGGGTCGTCTCCCCGCAGTGGGCGCCGCACGCCCACCACGTCGCCGTCGAATTCGTCCACCCGGTCATCATGGGTAAACGCGCGCTGCCGTCGGTAGCGCTCGTCGAACCGGACCCGGTCGCGCAGGCGAGGGTCGCAAGCCGGCCGGGAGACCTGCTGATCGCCGTCGCGTCCGCGGACGAACCGGCGGTGATCGACGCGATGCGCCGCGCGCAGGCGTGGGGCGTCCTCACCCTGTGGATCGGCTCGGGCCCACGCCCTGCCGCGGGTGCGGCCAACCACATCCTCTGGATCGACTCCGACGATCCGATGGTGCCGGCCACCGGCACCTTCGTGCTGATGTACCACCTGCTGTGGGAGCTCACCCACGTCTGTTTCGAGCATCCCGGTCTGCTGACGGCGGCCGGCGAGCGCACCGACGTGTGCATCACGTGCAGTGACGAGGGTCGGATCGGTGAGGTGCTGCTCGAACCGGCCGACTCCGCGAGTTCGGCGTTGATCCGTACCGCCAACGGCGAGGAATGGGTTGACGTCACGATGCTCGGTGACGTCGCCGCCAACGATCTCGTGCTAGTGCACGCCGGCGCGGCGATCACGCGCATCGACGACATCGGTCAGGAGGTGAACCGATGACCCAGCCGGAAAGCACCGGCTTCCTGTACCCGTTCATCGAGTCCGAGGAGACCGACGCGACGAGCCTGCTCGACGACTTGGCCGCATCGGCGCGGGGCAAGGCAGCCGAAAGCGTACGCCTGCAGACGGAGTCGCTCGACGAGTACGGCGACGCGTTGGCAGCGGCCGGGTCTGAAATGGCCGAGCGGTTCCGCCGCGGCGGCCGGCTCTACACCTTCGGCAACGGCGGCAGCTCTACCGACGCGGCCACGCTGGCGTCGCTCTTCAGCCGGCCTGCGCGCGGGCGCCCGGTGGCGGCCTGGTCGTTGGCCGCCGACGAAGCGGTCGTCACCGCGTTGGGAAACGACGTCGGATTCGAGCTGATCTTCAAGCGCCAGATCATCGCCCACGCCCGCGACCACGACGTCGCGATCGCACTCTCCACGTCGGGCAACTCGGAAGACCTGATGACCGCGATCACCGAGGCGAACGAACGAGGACTGCTGACGATCGGGTTCTCCGGTCACGACGGTGGCCGGATGGCCGTTGCCGAAGATCTCGACTTCTGCTTCACCGTGCACAGCCAGAGCATTCACCGCATCCAGGAAAGCCACGCCATGCTCGGCTACCGACTCTGGTCGGTAGCGCAAGAACACATGGCCCGTCAACGCAACGGAGCCCGTGCACTATGACCAAAGCAATGTCGTCAGCCGAGCGCGAAGACCGTGTGCTGGAACGCATCGACAAGTTCCGGCAGCGACGGCCACGCCTGCTCGACGACGTGGTGACGCTCGCGCACGGGGCTGGCGGCAAGTCGTCGGCGGCACTCGTCGACGCGGTCTTCCTCGAGGCGTTCCGCAACGACGAACTCGAGCAACTCGGTGATGCGGCAGCGCTTCGAACCCCCTCGGGCGATCGACTGGCGTTCTCCACCGACTCGTATGTCGTTTCGCCGCGGCGCTTTCCGGGCGGATCCATCGGTCACGTCGCGGTGCACGGGACCATCAACGACCTCGCGGTGTCCGGTGCCCTTCCGCAGTGGCTGTCTGCCGCATTCGTGATCGAGGAAGGCTTCCCGATCGCTGAACTGCGCGAGATCGTCGCCGACATGAGCGAGGCGGCCGCGAAGGCGCGAGTGCAGATCGTCACCGGCGACACCAAGGTCGTCGGCAAGGGCGCCGCCGACGGCGTGTACATATCCACCGCCGGGGTCGGTGTCATCCCCGACGGCAGGCGGCTGTCTCGCGACCTCGTGCAAGCGGGCGACATGGTGGTGCTGTCCGGGACGATCGGTGAGCACGGCATGGCGGTGATGCTGGCCCGCGGCGATCTGGCTATCGACGCCGACATCGCTTCGGACACCGCGCCCGTGCATGAAATGGTGGAAGCCCTTCTGCAGGCGGCGCCGTCGACGCGATGGATGCGCGACGCGACGCGCGGCGGCGTCGGCACCGTGGCCAATGAACTCGTCAAGGACTCGCCGTTCGCGCTGATCCTCGACGAAGAGAGACTCCCGGTGCAGCCGCAGGTGCTCGGCGCATGCGACATGCTTGGCATCGACCCGTTATACGTGGCGAACGAGGGCAAATTCGTCGCCATCGTGCCTGCGGACGAGACGGCAGCGGCCATCGACGCGCTGCGGGCACATCCGCAAGGCGCCCACGCCGCGGTCGTCGGCGAGATTGTTCCCGGGCCACCCGGAATCGTCGCGCTACGAACATCTTTCGGAGGCAGCAGAATCGTCGACATGCTCGTCGGCGACCCGCTGCCGCGAATCTGCTGAGAGGAGATTGACGATGTGTCTGGGGATTCCCGGCCAGGTGGTCGACATCGTCGACGCCCAACAATCGCTGGCCAAGATCGACGTCAACGGCGTGCGCCGCAACATCAGCGTGCGATTGCTGGCCGACGACAACCTGCAGATCGGTGACTGGGTGTTGGTGCACGTCGGCTTCGCGATGGCCAAGATCGATGAACGCGAGGCGAAACTGACGCTCGACCAGGTGCAGAAGATGGGCGCCGACTACGCAAATGAAATCGAAGCATTCACTTCATCTGAAATTCGATGATGTCCGAGATCGCCTGAGAGGCATGTCATGAAGTTCGTCGACGAATTCCGCGACCCTGCGGCCGCACGCGCGTTGGTCAGATCGATCACCGAACTCTCCTCCGGCGACGACTTCAAGTTCATGGAGGTCTGCGGCGGCCACACCCACACCATCTACCGCCACGGCATCGAACACCTGCTGCCGGAGACGGTGGAACTGGTGCACGGCCCCGGCTGCCCGGTCTGCGTGATCCCGATGGGCCGCGTCGACGACGCGATGTGGCTCGCCGAACAACCGGGTGTCATCTTCACGACGTTCGGCGACATGATGCGCGTACCCGGGTCCAAGGGAAATCTGATCGAAGCCAAGGCATGCGGCGCGGACGTGCGGTTCGTGTATTCCCCGCTGGACGCGCTCAAGGTCGCCGTCGACAACCCCGACCGCCACGTCGTCTTCTTCGCAGTCGGTTTCGAGACAACGGCGCCGTCGACCGCGGTGACGCTTGTGCGCGCCCGCGCGCTCGGGGTGACGAACTTTTCCGTGTACTGCAACCACGTCACGATCGTGCCGCCGATCAAGGCCATCCTCGAGTCGCCCGACCTGCGGCTGTCGGGGTTCCTCGGGCCCGGCCACGTCTCGACCGTCGTGGGGTTGCGGCCCTACCGGTTCGTTCCCCACGTGTACCGAAAGCCGATGGTGGTCGCGGGATTCGAACCGCTGGACATCCTGGCTTCGGTGCACATGCTGCTGCAGCAAATCCGCGACGGACGCTGCGAGGTCGAGAACCAGTACACCCGCGTCGTGCGGCCGGATGGCAACACCCAGGCGCTGAAGCTGATGGCCGAGACATTCGAGTTGAGACCGCACTTCGAATGGCGCGGGCTGGGCTTCATCTCGCAGAGCGCTCTCAAGGTGCACCAGGACTACGCCGAGTTCGACGCCGAGGTCAAGTTCGAGATGCCCGGCGTCCGAGTGGCCGATCCCAAGGCGTGCCAATGCGGGGAGGTGCTCAAGGGCGTCATCAAGCCGTGGGAGTGCAAGGTTTTCGGCACCGCCTGTACGCCGGAGACGCCGATCGGGACCTGCATGGTCTCTCCCGAGGGCGCGTGCGCGGCCTATTACAACTTTGGCCGGTTGCACCGCGAAACCGCGCTCGTGCTCGGCCAGCGGGCCTAGACCACAAACAACGTCGCCGCATCCGATGTGGCGGGGGTGAGGAGGAAGAGTCATGACGAAGCCGGAAGAACGGGGATCGCGCGGCACCGGATCCGATGAACCGTCAGGCGGGCCGGCAGATCGGCCCTCCGGCACCTATGAGGGTGACGAGTCCGTTCCGTCGTATGACGACGGCGGCAAGCCCGACTTCGAGACGGGTTTCACGAACGAGCCACCGGGGGATGTCGAGTCTGAGCTGCCGCCCTACGAGGGGCGGCAAACGTCGGCGAAGGCGGACGCCACAGATGCGGGCGGCGCACGGACTGGTGGAGCGGTCAAGCCCGCCACCGATGCCGGCTACAAGGGCCCTACGCCCGGCGGCGGGTCGACCGCATCACCGGCCGAGGAACAGCCGGCGGCACAGATGCCGGAGTCCGACCGCGGCGATGACCGGGTGGGCCCGTCACACACCGCGGGAACCGGTCGCGCCGAGGACAAGCAGTAGCGATTTCACCACTGATCGCGCGGGACGTCGAAGTCCGAGCACAGCGCGCGCCAGACGTCCCGCGGGTCGACGCCGTCCTCGATGGCCCGCGCGGCGGTCCGCCCCCCGAGCCCGCTCAACACATGATCGACGAGCAGTGATGCGCCGCGCACCGGGCCGAACTGACCCTCGACGAGTTCATGGAATTCCGTCAACCGCACGAGCCCAAACCTACGCGGAAGACATCAACGCCTCATGGCACACCCGTACCGGATCTTCGACGTCGGCAACCGTCGCTCCGCCCCGCCGCGCAGCGTCCCGGTAGCCGGGTTCGGCGAGTACTTCGCGCACCGCCCGCGCCAGCGCGTCCCGGTCCAGAGGGCGCACCAGCCGCGCGCTGCCCTGCCGCACAACGCGATTCGCTATCTCCCATTGATCGCCGCCACCAGGCACCACCACCATCGGGACCCCGGCGAGCAGCGTCTTGGCGACCATGCCGTGTCCCCCGCCGCAGATCACCAGGTCGGCATGCGACAACAGTTCGTCCTGCCTGCCCAGCCCGATGACCGCCCAGGGCGGTACCGCGACGTCCGTGCCGCCGAGGCGCGACACCACCACCCGAGATCCCGGCGGCAACACCCGTCCCGGTGTCAGTGCCTCCAGCGCGACCTCTGCCAGGCCGCCGGCGCCGGTGGTGGCGGTGGACGGCGCGACGACCACCACCGGGCCGGTACCCGCCGGGACGTCCAGCGTCGTCGACGTCGGCTCGAAATGCAGGGGGCCCACCACCACGGCTTCGGCCGGCCAGTCGGGCCGTGGCACCTCAAGGGCGGGCAGGGTGGCGATCAGCCGTCGGCGGGGACCGGTATCGGTTGCCGGCAACCCGATCTCGGCCCGCGCCGCCGCGCGCTGGCGGATGCCTTCCCGCCAGGACCGGGCCGAAAGCGTACGCAGGACCGCGTCGCGCAGCCGGCCGCGGACACCCACCCCTGGTGCCAGCCCGCTGCCGATAGGTGGCAGTCCTTTCGACGGCCGGTACAGGGGATGCGGGTTCAACTCCACCCACGGCAACCCGAGAAGTTCGGCGCACAACCCGCCGGCCGTGGTGATGACGTCGGAGACCACCAGATCTAGCCCGATCTCGCGCAGTTGCGGCGCATTGAGCACCGCCATCCGGGCGCCGCGCCGGTGGATCTTCGCGCCCGCGTCAGCGTCGTCGTCGCTGTCCGTCGGGTCCAGCCCTAGCAGCTCGACGGCGGGCACCCCGGCATCGCGGGCGGTTTCCAACCACTCCACACCGGTGAGCAGCGTCGGTGAATCGCCGTTGGCCAGAAAGCGAAGGCACAGCGCGATCGCCGGAAAGGCGTGCCCCGGATCCGGTCCGGCAACAACCGCCACACGCATTGGGCTACCTTGCCACAGCGCATCAGCACTAGGCTGAGCCCATGACCGACCAGGCTTCCGGACTGAAAACCGACGTCGACAACATCCGGGCAGTGGAGACCTTCCTCTACGCCCTGCAGGACGAGGACTTCGCAACCGCCGAGGGCTTGCTCGCCGACAACGCCGAATGGCAGAACGTCGGGTTTCCGACCATCCGCGGGCGTCAACGCATCATCGGCATGATGAGACGGGCAGAGGGCAAATACGGCTTCGAAGTCAAGATCCACCGCGTCGCCGGGGAGGGCAACGCGGTGCTGACCGAGCGCACCGACGCACTGGTCTTCGGACCGGTCCGGTTGCAGTTCTGGGTGTGCGGGGTGTTCGAGGTCCACGCCGGCCGAATCACGTTGTGGCGCGACTACTTCGACATGTTCGACTTCGTCAAGGCGACGCTGCGGGGAATCGCCGCGACGGTGTTCCCGTCGCTGCGGCCCTCGATGTAACTCCGGCGGTTACGCGCCGCGGACGTGGCCGAGTTCGTCGAACGCCTGAGCCCAGCCGAGGAGGCGATCGGTGGCATTGGACAACTCGTCGCGGTAGCGCTGTTGCCACAGCGGCGAGGTGGACGTCGGTCCGGCGTTCGCCGCAGACACTAGTTGCGCTGCGGCGCCGACCATTTCGTTGTACTGCCGCGCGCCATGATCGAGTTGCGTGGTGAACGCCGCAATTGTGGCGGCCAGATGGGCGCGTGACTGCGGCGCCGACCGGATCGCCCGCTCCATCGACACCACTTCGTTCGCGGTCGCGGCCATGGTCACAGCGGTCTGATTGGCCGCGGCGGTCAACTCCCGAAGCTCGTCCGCGGGCAGCATCCGTCCGCGCTCCATCACACCCAGCAGTGAGAACAACCCGCGCTCAGAGGCCGCCAGTGCCGCCATCGGCTGGCGGGCGGCCGACCCCCACGGCGGAAGCCGGCGCGTGGTGCGGGATCGTGGCGGCGGCAGCGGCTCGCGTCGCAGCCAGCGGTACCGCAGGAACGCCAGCGTGGCCAGGAACGCCGCACCGACCGCGATCGGAGACGGGATGAGCAGCGCCCAGGCGGGCGTGTCCCACGCCGCGACCAATCCCGTCACGCCGATCCAGAACACGCAGGAAACCGTGAAGAACAGGGTGAGCCGCAGCGCCCAGCGCCGCTTGCGCAGCAACTTCGCGCGCGGATCCGCGGCGGCGTTCAGCTTGGCGGCCAACACGTCGGACCACTCGGCGGCGGTGTCCACACCCCGCTGAACCAGCGAGCGCCACGGCTCCGGTCGACTCGTTCGCGAACTCACTGGTTACCTCTACGAAGTCTTTGGCTATTGGGACAGCGGATTTTCCGGCGCCGCCTGCTGCGGATTGGCCGCCGGGGTAGCTGGCCGCGCCGCGGCATTGCCGCCGGCAGGCAACTGCTCGCCGCGCATCGAGGCGCGGATCTGCTCCAACCGCGAGTGGCCGGCCATCTGCACGCTCGCCTGCTGGACCTCCATCATCCGGCCCTGCACCGAGTTCTGCGCAAGCTCGGCCTCGCCCATCGCGTTGGCGTACCGGCGTTCGATCTTCTGCCGCACCTCGTCGAGGCTCGGCGTGCTGCCCGGCGCGGACAACTCGCTCATCGACCGCAGCGACGAGCTGACCTGCTCCTGCATCTTGGCCTGTTCGAGCTGGGACAGCAGCTTGGTGCGCTCGCCGATCTTCTGCTGCAGCATCATCGCGTTCTGCTCGACGGCCTTCTTGGCCTGGCCGGCCGCGTTGAGCGCCTGATCGTGCAGGGCCTTGAGATCCTCCACGCTCTGTTCGGCGGTCACCAGCTGCGCCGCGAACGCTTCGGCGGCGTTGTTGTACTCGGTTGCCTTGGCGGCATCGCCCGAGGCAACGGCCTGATCGGCCAGCGTCAGCGCTTGCCGGACGTTGACCTGCAGCTTCTCGATGTCCGCGAGCTGGCGGTTGAGCCGCATCTCCAGCTGGCGCTGGTTCCCGATCACCTGGGCGGCCTGCTGCGTCAACGCCTGATGCTGGCGCTGGGCTTCCTCGATGGCCTGCTGGATCTGCACTTTCGGGTCGGCGTACTCGTCGACCTTGGAGCTGAACAGCGCCATGAGGTACTTCCACGCCTTGACGAAAGGATTGGCCATGTCAGTTCACTCCGCCTTCGTGTCGTTGTCTCGGACTCGCCGGCCCGGCTTACCGTGCTGCCCAATCTATCGGGTCAGCGCGCATCGCCACACCCACTCGGTGTCGGACCAGGGGTCAGGCGACCGCCATCGACACGACCTGCGGGATGACCACCTTGGTGGTGGCGTCGATGTTGGCCGCGCCGGCGAACGCGGCACGCTCCACGCGCTCCATCTCCAGACCGGCGTCGGAGAGCACTCGTGACAGCGGGATGTCGAGAGCGCCGCAGATCGCGCTGAGCAGTTCGCTCGAGGCTTCCTTGCGCCCGCGTTCGACCTCGGAGAGGTAACCCAGGCTGACCCGCGCAGTATCGGACACCTCCCGCAGGGTGCGTCCCTGGTCGACGCGGGCCCGACGCAGCACGTCGCCGATCACCTCGCGAAGCAATGCCGTCATCGTGCTCTCCCTCCGGAGTCAGTGAATAAGCCTCGTAAAGGGCAACGCTGCACGCGGGGCGGTTGGTTCCCGAATGGCGCAGATCACTGTCGTGCCGGCGTCGTCACCGATCAGCGGGCCGACCCTTGGAATCCTTGATCGCGGAAACGACGTAGTCGACGCCGGTGACCACCGTCAGGACCAGCGCCGCCCACATGATCACCCAGGCCGAAGACAGCCACGCACCGGACAGTGGCAGCACGAAGAGGCCGATCGCCACCGCCTGCACCAAGGTCTTGAGCTTGCCGCCCCGGCTGGCGGGTATCACCCCGAACCGCAACACGGCGAACCGCAACACGGTGATGCCGATCTCCCGGATCAGAATCACCGCGGTGATCCACCACGGGAGGTCGCCCAGTATCGAAAGCCCGATCAGCGCCGCACCGATGAGGGCCTTGTCGGCGATCGGATCGGCCAGTGTGCCGAATTCGGTAACCATGCCGTAGCTGCGGGCCAGCGCCCCGTCGAACCGGTCGGTGATCACCGCGACGCTGAACACCACGAATGCCACTATGCGCCAGAATGTTTCATGACCATCACCGACGAAGATCACCACCAAAAAAACCGGGACCAACGCCATCCGCACGCCGGTGAGCACGTTCGCGATGTTCGCTACGCGGGCGCGCGGGACCAGCGGATCAGTATGAGGTGGGCCCGACACCGCAACAGAATATCGGTTGCTCGAACGGATACTCTCCACCTGTGAGCGCAGAATCCTGCGAGGTCGTCGTGCGGCGTGCGCGAACCTCGGATGTCCCCGCCATCAAAGCTCTGGTCGACATCTACTCCGGCAAGATCCTGCTGGAGAAGAATCTGGTGACGCTCTACGAAGCCGTGCAGGAGTTCTGGGTCGCCGAGAAAGACGGGGAACTGATCGGGTGTGGCGCGCTGCACGTGCTGTGGTCCGACCTCGGCGAGGTGCGCACCGTCGCGGTGCACCCGAAGGTCAGGGGCCACGGCGTCGGGCACGCGATCGTCGACCGGCTGCTCGACGTGGCCCGCGAGTTGCACCTCGAGCGGATCTTCGTGCTCACCTTCGAGGTCGAGTTCTTCAACAAACACGGATTCCAGGAGATCGACGGCACGCCGGTCACCGCTGAGGTCTTCGAGGAGATGTGCCGTTCGTATGACACCGGTGTCGCGGAGTTCCTCGACCTGTCGTTCGTCAAACCCAACATCCTCGGCAACACGCGAATGCTGTTGACGCTGTAGTGACTCGGGTGTAATTGGTCGCGGCTGCCGCAACCGACGACACCGAAATCACTCGTCGTCGTCGTCGCTGCCGGTGTCCGAACCGCGGATCGACGCGAGCGTGGCGGCCAGCTCGTCGGGTTTGACGAGCACCTCGCGGGCCTTGGAGCCCTCGCTCGGCCCGACGATGTTGCGCGTCTCCATCAAGTCCATCAACCGGCCCGCCTTGGCGAACCCGACCCGCAATTTGCGCTGCAACATCGACGTGGATCCGAACTGGCTGGACACCACGAGTTCGACCGCCTGCAGGAAGACGTCCATGTCGTCGCCGATGTCGGGGTCCACATCGGTGCGCTCACTGGTGGTCTTCGCGGTCGTGACGCCCTCGGTGTACTCCGGCTCGGCCTGTGCCTTCGTCGCCTCGACGACGGCGTGAATCTCCTCGTCGGTGATGAAGGCGCCCTGAAGCCGGATCGGCTTGTTGGCTCCCATCGGGATGAAGAGCCCGTCGCCCATGCCGATCAGCCTCTCCGCGCCCTGCTGATCGAGGATCACCCTGCTGTCGGTCAGTGACGAGGTCGCGAACGCCAGTCGCGACGGAACGTTGGTCTTGATCAGTCCGGTGACCACGTCGACCGATGGCCGCTGCGTCGCCAGCACGAGGTGGATGCCGGCGGCACGCGCCTTCTGGGTGATCCGCACCACCGCATCCTCGACGTCGCGCGGTGCGGTCATCATCAGGTCCGCCAGCTCGTCGACGATCGCCACCACATACGGGTAGGGCTTGTACTCGCGCTGGCTGCCCAATGGTGCGGTGATCTCCCCGGAGCGCACCTTCTTGTTGAAGTCGTCGATGTGACGCACCCGCGACGCCTGCATGTCCTGGTAGCGCTGCTCCATTTCCTCGACCAGCCAAGCCAGAGCGGCAGCGGCCTTCTTCGGCTGAGTCACGATCGGCGTGATCAGGTGCGGAATGCCCTCATACGGCGTCAGTTCCACCATTTTTGGATCGATCAGGATCATCCTGACCTCTTCGGGGGTGGCTCGGGCGAGCAGCGAGATCAGCATCGAGTTGATGAAACTGGACTTGCCCGAGCCCGTGGAACCGGCCACCAACAGATGCGGCATCTTCGCGAGATTCCATGAAATGTACTCGCCCTCAATGTCCTTGCCCAGCGCGATCACCAGCGGGTGGTGGTCGCCGCGCGTGGACGGGTCGGTGAGCACGTCGGCCAGGCGCACCATTTCCCGGTCGACGTTGGGCACCTCGATCCCGACGGCGGACTTGCCCGGGATAGGGGCGAGCATTCGCACGCTTTCCGTAGCCACCGCGTACGCGATGTTCTTCTGCAGCTGCGTGATCTTCTCGACCTTCACACCAGGACCGAGTTCCACCTCGTAGCGGGTGACGGTCGGTCCACGGGTGCAGCCGGTCACGGCGGCGTCGACCTTGAACTGCTGGAGCACCTCGGTGATCGCTTCGGCCGTGCGGTCGGTAGCGGAGCTGCGCCGCTTCGGCGGATCGCCCGCGATCAACAGATCCAGCGAGGGCAGCGTGTAGGGTCCGTCGACTACGCGATCCAGCGACAGGCTCTGCTGTCTGGCCGGCTTCTTCTTGCGGGACTTGGCGGTTGGCTCGGGAACCGTCGGTGCCTCGTCCTCGATGGGATAGTTCTCCATCGGCGTGCCCGCGGGCCACGCGCGCGCCGCATCGTCGCCGGGCGGGTACGAGTCGTCGTAATAGCCGTCGGAGAAGTCCTCGCGCTCAGCGATGACAGCGGTGTCCTCGTCGTCGTAATCGTCGTAGCCGTAGTCGCCGAAGCCTCGCGCAGAGAACATCGTTCGCACCGTCGACGGCACTTCGCGGATCGTGGTGCCGGTCACCAGCAGTACGCCGAACAGAACACCGATGAACAGCAGCGGCGCGGCGATCCACGGCGTCAGCCCGTCGGAGAGCGGACCGCCGATGGCGAAGCCGAAGAAGCCCGCGGCATGTTGCCGGTCAGCCGGAGCCTCGGGCGAGCCGGCCCACAGATGCCACAACCCGAGCGCGGGCAGCGCGATCATCGTCGAGCCGAGAATCAGCCTCGGCCTGGCGTCCGGGTCCGGTTCGGTGCGCATGAGCGTGATGCCGACCGCGGCCACTGCAAGCGGGACAAGCACGACGGCAGCGCCGATCAACGTCCGCAGGAAGCTGTCGAGCCACTCGCCCACCGGTCGCGCGGCGCCGAACCACGAACTCGCCGCGACGACGACGGCGAGGCCGAGCAGCGCAAGCGCGATCCCGTCGCGGCGATGGCCGGGTTCGAGATCGCGGGCACGACCGACCGAACGCGCGGTGCTGCCGGCACCCTTGGCCAACATCAGCCACCCCGCCCGCACCCCGCGACCCACCGTGGCGCCGGCCGACGAAATCGGCGACGCGGTACGACGCGGCGCCGGCTTACGACGGGGCGCCGTCCGGCTGCCCGATCGCGAACCGGCCTTTGACCTGCTCGAACGGTTCCCGGAGCGGGCGGCGGTCTTACTAGGCATGCCTGTAAGACTAGTCCCTTGGGCCCCAGATTCACCATCTGCCACACAAGTAACAACTGCATATAGATTGATGCCGTTCTGCGACCAGCCAGACGGTGCTCCCGATCGTCGCACTGCGCGTGGGTAGGCTGCTCTCGTCCTGCAGACACTCATCGAGGAGTCCCCCCGTCATGCCCGTTGTCGTCGTCGCCACCATGACCGCCAAGTCCGAATCCGTTGACGCCGTTCGGGAGGCGTGCAAGAAGGCCATCGAGGCGGTGCACGAGGAACCCGGGTGCCAGCTCTACGCCCTGCACGAATCCAACGGCACCTTCGTGTTCGTCGAGCAGTGGGCAGACGAAGACGCGTTGAAGACCCACAGCACCGCGCCCGCGATCGCAACGCTTTTCGGCACGGTGGGCGAGCATCTCGACGGTGCGCCTGACATCAAGCTGCTGCAGCCGGTCGTCGCAGGCGATCCGAGCAAGGGAGCACTGCGTCCCTGATGGCTCCGCTCGACGGCAAGGTCGCCTTCATCACCGGCGCTGCGAGGGGCCAGGGCCGGGCAGAAGCCCTCAAGCTGGCCTCCGACGGCGCGAACATCATCGCCGTCGACATCTGCGAGCAGATCGCGTCGGTCCCGTACCCGCTGGCGACTGCAGACGATCTGGCCGAGACCGTGAACCTCGTCGAGGACACCGGTGCGCGAATAGTGGCACGGCAAGCCGATGTTCGCGACCGCGAATCGTTGGAGCAGGCGCTGCAAGCCGGATTGGACGCCTTCGGCGGCCTGGACATCGTCGTCGCCAACGCGGGAATCGCCCCGATGCAGTCGGGTGAGGCCGGTTGGCTCGACGTGATCGACGTGAATCTTACCGGCGTCTTCCACACGATAGAGGTGACCCGCTATCCGCTGACCGAGCGCGGCGGCGGGGCGATTGTGCTGATCAGTTCGGTGATGGGCTTGGTGGGCGGGGGAAGCGACGACTCAGGCTCGATCGGCTACGCCGCCGCCAAGCACGGCATGGTCGGCCTGATGCGGGTCTACGCCAATCTCCTCGCGCCACACGGTATTCGAGTCAACTCGATACATCCGGCGGGTGTCGGGACCCCGATGATCGAGAACGAGTTCATTCAGCGGTGGCTGCAGGACGTCGTCACGCAGACCGGCAAGCCCGTCGACATGGGCAACGCGTTACCGGTCGAAATCCTCGACCCCGATGACACCGCCAACGCGGTCGCCTTCTTGGTGTCCGACGCCGCGCGCTACATTACCGGCGTGACGCTGCCCGTCGACGCGGGCTACATCAACAAGCGCTGAGGCTAGACCTCGATGACCGTCGGCACGATCATCGGCTGACGGCGGTACGTCTCGCCCACCCACTTGCCGACGCCCCGCCGCGCGGCCTGCGCGATGCGATTGAGGTCGGTCACCCGTTCCGCGGCAAGGGCTTCGAGCGCCTCCTCGACTTTACGAGTAGCGGGCTCCAGCGCCTTGGGATCCTCGGAGAATCCGCGCGAGTGCAGATGCGGCGGCGCCGCGGGCTTACCGGTACCGCGCTGGACGACGATGGTGATGCCGATGAATCCCGAAGAGAGCGTGAGCCGGTCGCCGACCACGGCGTCGCCCACATCCCCGGTGACCAGACCGTCGACGAACATCTTGCCCGTCGGTACCGCACCGGCGATCGATGCCCGGCCCGCCACCAGGTCGACGCTGACGCCGTTCTCGGCCAGCACGATGTTTTCTTCCGCAACACCGGTGCGGGCCGCAAGACCCGCGTTGGCCCGCAGCATCCGCCAGGTGCCGTGCACGGGCATCACATTGCGCGGTCGCACGCCGTTGTAGAGGAAGAGCAGCTCACCGGCGTATGCGTGTCCGGAAACATGAACGCGCACTTGCGCATTGGTGACGACACGTGCGCCGATCTTGGCCAGCGCGTCCAGCACGCCGAAGATCGCTTCCTCGTTGCCCGGTATCTGTGACGACGACATGATGATGAGGTCACCCGCCGTCAGGGTGATGCTGCGATGCTCACCCCGCGACATCCGTGACAACGCCGCCATCGGCTCGCCCTGTGTCCCCGTGGTAACCAGCACGACCCGCTCTGGCGCCATCATCTCCGCGGCGCCGATGTCGATGATGTCGTCATCGTTGGTCAGCGTCAGGTAGCCGAGCTCCTTCGCGATCCCCATGTTGCGGACCATCGACCGGCCGACGAATGCAACCTTGCGGCCCAGTGCCACCGAGGCGTCGATGATCTGTTGCACGCGACCGACATTCGACGCGAAGCAGGCCACGATGACGCGTCCCTGAGCGCTGCGGATCAGCCGATGCATGTTCGGCCCGATCTCGCTTTCCGACGGTCCTACACCGGGGATCTCCGCGTTGGTCGAGTCGCACAGGAACAGGTCCACCCCGGCATCGCCCAGTCGCGACATCCCGGGCAGATCGGTGGGCTTGCCGTCGGGCGGAGACTGGTCGAGCTTGATGTCACCGGTGTGCAGCACGGTGCCGGCACCGGTGTGTATTGCGATCGCCAGACACCCGGGAATCGAGTGGTTGACCGCGAAGTACTCGCATTCGAACACGCCGTGTCTGGAGCTCTGGCCCTCGTCGACTTCTACGAACACGGGCTTGATCCGGTGTTCACGACACTTCTCGGCGATCAGCGCGAGCGTGAATTTCGAACCGACCACGGGGATGTCGTGTCGTAGCTTCAGCAGGAAGGGGATGGCGCCAATGTGGTCCTCGTGCGCATGGGTGAGCACCAGGGCTTCCACGTCGTCGAGGCGGTCCTCGATCAAACGCAGGTCGGGCAAAATCAGGTCGACGCCGGGCTCGTCGTGCGTGGGGAACAACACTCCGCAGTCGACGATCAGCAGCCGGCCCAGATGCTCGAAAACGGTCATGTTACGGCCGATTTCGCTGATCCCGCCGAGCGCGGTGACCCGCAATGCGCCGGGGGCCAGCGGCCCCGGTCGGTTGAGTTCTTCGTTCACTACCGCAGCACCGCGGCCGCCCGCATATCGGCGACCAGCGCGTCGAGTTGTTCGGCCGTTGCGGGTATCTGCGGCAGCCTCGGGTCACCGGCCTCGAAACCCTGCAGCCGCAGACCCGCCTTCGACAGCGTCACTCCGCCCAGATGTGTCTGAGCGTTGTTCAGCGGCCCCAGCGTGACGTTGATCTTGCGGGCCGTCGCGATATCGCCGGACTGGAAAGCCGACAACATGTCCCGTAGCTGGCTGGCAGCCAGATGAGCCCAGACACTGACGAAGCCGACCGCCCCCATCGCGAGCCACGGCAGGTTCAGCGCATCGTCACCGGAGTAGTACGCCAACCCGGTTTCGGCGATGATCTGGCCGCCGCCGTGCAGGTCCCCCTTGGCGTCCTTGACGGCCACGATGTTGGGATGCTCGGCAAGCCTGCGCATTGTGTCCCACGTGATCGGGATGACCGACCGCGGTGGGATGTCGTAGAGGATGACCGGCAGATCCGTCGCATCGGCGATCGCGTTGAAGTGGGCGACCAGGCCGGCCTGCGGCGGCCGCGAGTAGTACGGCGTCACCGCCAACAGACCGTGGGCGCCCTCAGCGGCGGCGAGCTTGGCTCCGCGCACACTGTGGGCCGTGTCGTATGTGCCGACACCGGCGACGATGCGCGCGCGGTCGCCGACCGCCTCGAGCACCGCCCGCACCAGCGCAAGCTTCTCTTCGTCGGTGGTGGTCGGCGATTCACCGGTGGTTCCCGACAGGACCAGGCCGTCACACCCGGAGTCGACGAGTCGATTCGCCAACCGGGCCGCGGCGTCGGTATCCAGCGAGCCGTCGGGCTTGAACGGAGTCACCATTGCGGTCAGCACAGTGCCCAACTGGGCCGTTACGTCGATTCCGCTGGTGCTCACGGGGCTCAGATTACTCGCTTACCGTCACGCTTCAGTGGCCAGAGGGGACGTGGCGACCTCGGTGCCGTCGGCCAGCGCATAGATTTCGAAGTCGCTGAACACCTGCGGTGCGACATCGACGAGTCGGCGCAGGCATTCGATGGCCAGCCGACGAATCTCCACGTCGGCGTGCTCACTGGCCCGCATCGCGATGAAGTGCCGCCATGCCCGGTAGTTGCCGGTGACGACGATGCGGGTCTCGGTGGCGTTCGGCAGCACCGCCCGCGCCGCCTGGCGCGCCTGTTTGCGCCGCAGGACCGCGTTCGGCTGATCGGCGAATTTGGCCTCGAGACGGTCGAGCAGTTCGTTGTAGGTGGATCGGCTGGCGTCGGCGGCGGCGGCGAAGATCTCCGCCAGTTTGGGGTCGTCCTCGATACCCGGTGGCACCACGACCTGAGCGTCGCGCTCGGGAACGTAGCGCTGAGACAGCTGGGAGTAGGAGAAGTGCCGGTGGCGGATCAGCTCGTGGGTGCACGACCGAGAGATTCCGGTGATGTAGAAGGAAACCGACGCGTGCTCGAGCACCGAGAAGTGCCCGACGTCGATGATGTGCCGGATGTAGGCGGCATTCGTTGCGGTGCGCGGATTCGGCTTGGACCAGCTCTGATAGCACGCACGACCGGCGAACTCGACCAGGGCCGGCCCGCCGTCGGCGTCGGTGCTCCACGGCACCTCCGGCGGCGCGGTGAACTCCGTCTTGGCGATCAGTTGGACGCGCAGCGGCGTGGTCTCGGCCACGGCTCACCCTAACGTGGGCCGCCGACCAGGCCGTGGTGTGGCGCGTTGCAGGAACGTGCAGATGCGAGGTTTCGACCGTGGGCCCGCAGGGAACAAACCCGTTCTCAATCGGTGTTACCCAAGGACCGATCTTGAGAGGGAGTGTGACTGATGGCTACCGATTACGACGCACCCCGCGTTAAGGAGAGCGACGAGGCGGTCGACGAGTCGCTCGAGGCGATCGCCGCCAGGCGCCGCGGACAGGCCGATGTGGCGGTGCTCGACGTCGACGACGGCGACCCGGTCGACTCGATCGACCTGCCGGACGTCGATCTGTCGGGTGAGGAGCTCACCGTGCGGGTCATCCCGAAGCAGGCCGACGAGTTCACCTGCTCGAGTTGCTTCCTGGTGCAGCACCACAGCCGGCTCGCCCTGCAGTCCGGCGACCGGACGATCTGCGCCGACTGCGTCTGAGCAGGCTCGACCGATTCGTCTTTCGCCGAGCGTCGGGCTGCGTCTCTAGGACCTCGCGCGAGACGTACATCAACCCGACGCCCGGCGCAAAGCACACACCAGGTCGCCATTCTCGCCGACCGTAACGTCTCCTAATCCGAGCCATGACGCCATCGACCGCAATTCGCCCGCCAGCGCCGGTGCTACTACCGATCGCTCTGCGTCTGGCTCCGTGAACGCACCCACCACGTGTAGAACGCCCGCCGTCCGATCAGCCTTCAAATCCACACGCCCCACCAGTTCGCCGTCGAGCAGAAACGGCCACACGTAATAGCCGTACTGGCGCTTCGCCGCGGGAACGTAGATCTCGATGCGGTAATGAAATCCGAACAGCCGCTCGACCCGGGGCCGGAAGAAAATCAGCGGATCGAACGGACACAACAGCGCCGTCCCCCGGTTACGCCGCGGAATGATCTGTCCCGCCCGCAGATACGCGGGGCCCTTCCATCCGTCAACCTCGACCGGTTCCAGCGCACCGTCGGCGACCAGCTTCGCGATCGCGGGTTTCGCCTGACTCGGTGACAGTCGGAAGTAGTCGCGGAGGTCCGGCTCGGTCGCCACGCCCAGTGCACCGGCCGCGCGCAGCACCAGTTCGCGCACGGCGTCGTCGTCGTCGACCTCACGCGCCAAGACCTCCGCCGGCAACACCCGTTCGGTCAAGTCGTAATGCCGCGCGAAACCGACCCGCGTCGCCGTCGTCAACACGCCCGACGACCACAGCGCCTCGGTCACCCACTTCGTGTCGCTGCGGTCCCACCACGGACCCTTGCGGCCGCGCTGTTCGGCTCCCAGATGCGCTTCGATCTGCCCAGCCGTCGACGGGCCCAACTCCGTCACCGCGGCGACGACCTGCTCGGCCAGCTTCTCGTTTCGCTTGACAATGTGCGTGCCCCACCGGCCGTGGGTGTACTCGCGCATGCGCCAGCGCAGCAGCGGCCAGTCGTCGACGGCCATCAACGCGGCCTCGTGCGCCCAGTACTCGACCAGCAGCCGCGGAGAACGGGCCGAATGGCTCCATGCCGCCCGGTCCAACACATCGCGGTCGTAGGGCCCCAGCCGGCTGAACACCGGCGCGTAGTGGGCGCGCACCGACACCGACACCGAGTCCAACTGCAGCACCTGAATCCGTGAGATCAACCTGCGCAGGTGCGCACGGGTGACCGCACCGTTCGGCTTCGCATCGGCGAATCCCTGCGCCTCGACGGCGACACGCCGCGCCTGATCGGCCGTGAGTCTGGTCGGCACGCACCCCATCGTGCAACACGGCACCGACAAATCCCGCGCGAGTCTCGGCAGTCACATCGCGCGACGATTCGCAGGCAAAGCTCGGGTACAGCTCTGCGAAACGTCGATCGGTGTGACTGGTGCGCAGCCGACGCGCTCAGGCCCGCCGGTAGCTGTAGAACCGGTAACGCTGCCCCGACGTGCTGGTGACCCAGTCCCCCGCCACGCCGAGCCACGATTCGTCGAGCACCGGCGCCATCACGTCGGCATCCTGACGCGGCAGGTCGATCTCGATCTCGGTCACCTCGCAACGCGTGGCGATCGGCAGAGCCGCCGCATAAATCTGCGCGCCGCCGATCACCCAGACTGAAGCGTCGGTCAACGCGTCCTCCAGCGACGCCACCACGTCCGCCCCGTCGGCCGCATAGCCAACCCGGCGGGTGAGCACGACGTTTCTGCGTCCCGGCAGCGGCCGCACCTTCGCCGGCAGCGACTCCCACGTCAGCCTGCCCATCACGACCGTGTGGCCCATCGTCAGGTCTTTGAACCGTGCCTGATCCTCGGGCAGCCGCCACGGGATGCCGCCGCCACGGCCGATGACACCCGAAGTCGACTGAGCCCAGATGAGCCCTACCTCAGACCGCAACCGGGGCCTTGATCGCCGGGTGCGGATCGTAGTTGAGGATCGCGACGTCTTCGTAGGTGTATTCGAAGATCGAATCTCGCGGCGCCAGAACGAGTTCCGGATACGGCCGAGGCTCGCGGCTGAGCTGCTCGGTCACCTGCTCGACGTGGTTGTCGTAGATGTGGCAGTCCCCGCCGGTCCAGATGAACTCGCCGACATCCAGCCGGGCCTGCGCGGCCATCATGTGGGTCAGCAACGCATAGCTGGCGATGTTGAACGGAACCCCCAGGAAGAGGTCGGCGCTGCGCTGATAAAGCTGGCACGAAAGCCTGCCGTCCGCGACGTAGAACTGGAAGAACGCGTGGCACGGCGGCAGCGCCATCTGCGGGATCTGGCCGACGTTCCACGCCGAGACGATGTTGCGCCGCGAGTCCGGATCGGACTTCAGCAGCTCCAGCGCGGCACTGATCTGGTCGATGTGCTCACCCGACGGGGTCGGCCACGACCGCCACTGCACCCCGTAGACGGGTCCGAGATCCCCTGTCGGAGAGGCCCATTCGTCCCAGATGGTGACTCCACGCTCCTGCAGCCAGCGCACGTTGGAGTCGCCACGCAGAAACCACAACAATTCGTAGACGATCGACTTGGTGTGCACCTTCTTGGTGGTGATCAGCGGAAAGCCGTCCGCCAGGTCGTATCGCATCTGGTGGCCGAACAGGCTGCGGGTGCCGGTGCCGGTGCGGTCCGACTTGGCCGTCCCACGCTCCATCACCAGCCGCAGTAGATCTTCGTAGGGCGTGGCGATCGGCACGCCGCCAAGCTTACGTCCAGAGCCGACGAGTAGAACGGAAGCCATGCCGAGCATCTCCGCCACCGTCAGCACCGCTGACGGCACCTGCCCTGTCACCCTGCACACCCCCAACGGCACCGGACCGTGGACCGGCGTCGTGATGTACGTCGACGCCGGTGGCGTGCGCGACACCTTCCAGGAGATGGCGGCTCGCCTGGCCGGCTTCGGCCACGCGGTGCTGCTGCCCGACGTGTACTACCGCCACGGCGACTGGGAGCCCTTCGACATGACGACCGCGTTCACCGACCCGAAGCAGCGCAAGCGACTGTTCCGGATGATCTCGTCGATCACGCCCGACATGATGGCCGCCGACGCCACGGCATTCTTCGACTTCCTGGCCGGCCGTCCTGAGGTCAAGGGCGACACGTTCGGCGTCTGCGGCTACTGCATGGGTGGCCGGACGTCGGTCATCGTCGCCGGCCGGGTGCCTGACCGCGTCGGCGCAGCGGGCTCCTTTCATGCCGGCGGTCTGGTCACCGACGATCCCGCCAGCCCGCATCTGCTGGCCGACCGGATCAAGGCCACGGTGTATGTCGCCGGCGCCTCCAAGGACCGCGGGTTCACGACTGAGGATGCCGAGACCCTCGACAAGGCGCTGACCGCGGCCAACGTCTCCCACACCGTGGAGTTCTATCCCGCCGAACACGGGTTCGCGGTGCCCGACAATGCGCCGTACGACGAAGAGGCCGCCGAACGTCATTGGATCGCGCTGCAGGAACTGTTCGAATCCGCCTTGCCCAATTAACGCCCAATTGCCCCTGTCCGAGCACGCCACGCGGCGTTGATACGCAACGATGATCCGATGGACGGTTTGGAACCCGACACTCACCAGGAACACGACGACGTCGGCTCGCGTATCGACCCGGTGCTCGCCCGCAGCTGGCTCTTGGTGAACGGGGCACAGTACGAGCGGTTCGCGCCCGCCGTGCGGTCCCGAGCGGACATCGTCGTCCTGGACATCGAGGATGCGGTCGCCCCGAAGGACAAGGTTCTGGCCCGCGAGAACGTGGTCCGCTGGCTCGATGAGGGAAACACCGACTGGGTCCGCATCAACGGGTTCGGCACACCATGGTGGGCAGACGATCTCGACACTCTGGGAAAGACATCGGTCGGCGGAGTGATGCTGGCGATGGTCGAATCCGTCGACCATGTCACCGAAACCGCCAACCGGCTGCCGAACGTGCCGATCGTCGCGCTGGTCGAAACGGCGCGGGGGCTCGAGCGAATCACCGCCATCGCCGCGGCGAAAGGGACGTTCCGATTGGCCTTCGGTATCGGCGATTTCCGGCGCGACACGGGCTTCGGCGAGAGCCCGACCACGCTGGCGTATGCGCGGTCGCGGTTCACGATCGCCGCGAAAGCCGCCCACCTGCCGAGCGCGATCGACGGCCCGACAGTCGGTTCGAGTGCGCTCAAGCTCAGCGAGGCCACCGCGGTTTCCGCCGAGTTCGGCATGACCGGCAAGATCTGCCTGACCCCCGAGCAGTGCGCCACCGTCAACGAAGGACTCTCCCCGTCACCCGAGGAAATCGCTTGGGCCAAGGAGTTTTTCACCGAGTTCGAACGCGACGGCGGCGAGATCCGCAACGGCTCGGACCTACCCCGCATTGCGAGGGCCAACAAGATCCTCGAACTGGCCCGGGCATACGGCATCGAGGTGTCCGCGTTCGACGACGTCGACGATCCGGCACACATTCCGGCGCCGTCGGACACCTACCACTACTGAGGCTTTTCGGGCTCGCTCTCATTGCGGTGCAGGAAGCGGCGGACGGCGCGCAAGATGCCCCTGCCCGCGTAGATGCCCGCCGCGACGGACACCACGATCATCGCGATGAACATCACCAGCCAGTTGGACCGGCTGTGACTGACATTCCACCAGATGAAGGTGAACAACAGAGCGCAGATGAACACCACGATGTCGCGCCAATTGCCTTTGTACGACATTGCCGCCTCGCGCAATTGGCGACTGCGTTCGCCGGCCGAGATCAGATCGTCGATGCGCTCGTCGATGCTGGCTTGCAGACGGGCGCGGCGCTCCACTTGATCTGGCGGAATTCGTTCCAGCAGGTCGAGATCCTTGATGATCAAACCGCGGACGTCGGGCGGTTTGAGATTTCCTGCGATCACACCCAACATGGCACCGCCCGCGATCGGCGCTGCGCCTAGGGCGAGATCGGCAATTCCCGGCATGCCTAGTCCTCCATCAGGGTCGCGGCCAATGTGCCGCCCAATTCGTAGGCTCGCTCACGGACACCGGCGTCAACGGGTCCGACGACCTCGAGCACATCCGCCACCTTGGACAGTGCCAGCCCCGCGGCGAGCTTGTCCACCGCGTTGACTGCGCCGACGGTGTCGTTGTTGCCGTGCACCCACATCCCGTACGGGCGTCCGCCGACGTGGTCGAGGCTCGGGTAGTACACGGTGTCGAAGAAGTGCTTGAGCGCGCCGCTCATGTACCCGAAGTTGGCGGTCGTCCCGAACAGGTAGCCGTCGGCGTCGAGCATGTCGGGCAGGGTTGCGGCCAACGCCGGTCTGACGACGACGTCGACACCGGTGATCTCGGGGTCCTTGGCGCCGTCGACCACGGCCTCGAGCAACTCGCGGGTGCCCGGCGATGGGGTGTGGTGGACCACCAACAGCGTCTTGCTCATCGGCGTTCCTCCAGTTCGACGGCCTTCTTCATCGCTTCCCGCGCGCGGCTGCGGTCACCGGCGTAGTCGTACGCCCGTGCCAGTCGATACCACCGCCGCCAGTTGTCCGGGTCGTTCTCCAATTCTTCACGCACGGTCGCGAACAGCTCATCGGCGGCGTCCCGCTGGATCCGTCCCGACGGCATCCGCGGCAACGCGCTGACGTCGAGCTCCAGGCCCTCCTCTCGGACGATGCGCGCGAGCCGCTGATGCGTCAGGCCCGCGCGCAGCGTGCTGAGCATGGCCCAGAGCCCGATCACCGGCAGGATCATCAGCGCCAAGCCCAGGCCGACGGCGGCCGCCTCCCCCGTGGCGACGAACGCCATCGCGATGCGTCCGAGCAGCACGAAGTAGACGACCAGCGCAACGCACATGAAGCCGATCAGCAGTTGAACGCGCACTGCGCGACCGCCGTCGGCCATTACAGATCGAGAAGCGGCTCGATACCCACGGTGAGCCCGGGCCGCTCGGCCACGCGTCGCACGGCGAGCAAAACGCCGGGCACGAACGAGGTCCGGTCCAGGCTGTCGTGCCGAATCGTCAGCGTTTCCCCCTGCGTGCCGAACAGCACCTCCTGGTGGGCGACGAGCCCCGCCAGGCGCACGGAGTGCACCGGAACACCGTCCACGTCGGCACCGCGGGCGCCTTCCAGACCGGTGCTGGTGGCATCTGGATTGGGAGGCATATCTTTTCGTGCCTCGGCGATGAGTCGCGCGGTGCGTGCCGCGGTGCCGGACGGCGCATCGGCCTTGTGCGGGTGGTGCAGTTCGATGACTTCGACGGACTCGAAGTAGCGAGCTGCCTGCTGCGCGAAATGCATCGACAACACCGCACCGATCGCGAAGTTGGGCGCGATGAGAACCGCAGCGCCCGGTTTGGCGTCCAACCATTGACGGACCTGTGCTAACCGCTCGTCGGTGAAGCCGGTGGTGCCGACGACGGCGTGTATTCCGTTCTCGACGAGAAACCGCAGGTTGTCCATCACGACTTCGGGATGGGTGAAGTCGATGACGACCTCGGTCTGGGCGTCGACAAGCCGGCTCAACGGGTCGTCGGCGTCGACTCCGGCCGCGAATGTCAGGTCATCGGCGGCCTCGACGGCCTCGACCATCGTGGTGCCGACCTTGCCCCTGGCGCCAAGAACTCCGACTCGCATGCGGTCACCCTATCCGCCCACGGCACAGCCGCCCCTCCCCTACCATCGGCGCATGCAGGACGCCAAGATACTGATCACCGGTGCGACGGGTCAGGTCGCGGCTCCCGTCGCCGAGGCTCTCGCCGCCGACAACGAGGTCTGGGGCATCGCCCGGTTCACCGATGCCACGGCCCGCGACGGGCTCGCAGCGGCCGGGGTGCGCTGCGAAGCCGTCAATATGGCGGCAGGGGTTTTCGACTCCCTGCCAAGAGATTTCGATTACGTGCTCAACTTCGCGGTAGCCAAGAGCGGCCGCTGGGACAAGGACCTCGGCGCCAACGCGGAATCGGTCGGCCTGCTGATGGCCCACTGCCCCGACACGAAGGCGTTCCTGCACTGCTCCTCGGCCGCGGTCTACGACCCGCCGCACGACGAGCCGCGAACCGAGAACGCCGCTCTGGGCGACAACCACAAGCAGCTGTTCCCGACGTATTCCATCTCCAAGATCGCCGGCGAGGTCGTCGTCCGGTCCATGGCCCGCGCACTCGGCGTGCCGGCGACGGTCGCCCGGCTCAACGTCCCCTACGGCGACAACGGAGGGTGGCCGTTGTTCCACCTGGAGATGATCCTGGCCGGGACGCCGATCCCGGTGCCGCCGGGCCCGCCGGCGCTCTACAACCCGATCCACGAGCACGACATCATTGCGACCGTTCCGAAACTGCTTGCGGCCGCATCTGTTCCGGCGACGACCATTAACTGGGCCGGTGAACAGATGATCAGCGTCCAGGAGTGGTGCACCTACCTCGGCTCGTTGGTGGGCCGCGAACCGGTGTTCGAGGTGGACGGGAATGCGTTGCGCGGCAACCCGGTTGACGTCAGCCGAATGAGAGAGCTCGTCGGCACCACCACGGTGGACTGGCGCGACGGGCTGCGCCGCATGGCGGCCAAGTGCCACCCGGATCTCGTCGACGTGTGACACCGCTCGGCGAATCTACAGCGGCGAGGCGCCCCGCAAATGCTCGAAGATCAGCGAGGTCTGGGTGCCGGCGACGTCGGCGTCGGCGTTGAGGTTCTCCACCACGAACGACCGCAGGTCATCGGTGTCTCGCGCGGCGACATGCAGGATGAAGTCGTCGGCACCCGCGAGAAAGTACACGTTCATCACCTGCGGCATGCGCCGGATCTGCTGGATGAAGCTTCCGATCTTGCCGCGTGCGCTGGACTGCAGGCTCACCGAGATCATCGCCTGCAGCGGCAGACCGATCGCGGCCGGGTCGATGTCGGTGTAGAAACCGCGGATCACCCCCAACTCCTGGAGTCGGCGCACCCGGCCGTGGCAGGTCGACGGCGCGATTCCCACGGCGTCGGCGAGCGCGTGGTTCGACATCCGCGCGTCGCGATGCAACGCGGTCAGGATCCGGCGGTCGACATCGTCGAGCGCGTACGGCCGAACATCCTTCGGCTGCTCTGCCGCCCCCCGCTGCTTGGCCGAAGAAGACGTCGTCACACAGCGACAGTACAGAATTTTCCGCTCATTTGTTGCCGGTAAACCGAAGTTTCTTCAAACTGGAGGTATAAGGTTCAACCCGAGGAGCGGCCATGCGCGTCGGCATCCCGAGCGAGATCAAGAACAACGAGTTGCGGGTCGCCATCACCCCGGCGGGTGTCGCGGAGTTGGTGCATCACGGCCACGAGGTGATCATCCAGTCCGGCGCGGGCGAGGGTTCGGCGATCGCGGACGCCGACTTCAAGCGCGCGGGCGCCCAGGTGATCAACTGCGCCGACCAGGTGTGGGCCGAGGCCGAACTGTTGCTGAAGGTCAAGGAACCGGTCGAAGCGGAGTACCACCGGATACGCCGCGGCCAGACCCTGTTCGCCTACCTGCATCTGGCGGCCTCGCGACCGTGCACCGATGCGCTGATGGCTTCCGGCACAACGTCGATCGCGTACGAAACGGTCCAGACCGCCGATGGTGCGCTTCCGCTGCTGGCCCCGATGAGCGAAGTGGCCGGGCGGCTGTCGGCGCAGGTCGGGGCGTATCACCTGATGTCCAGCCACGGTGGCCGGGGCGTGGTGATGGGAGGTGTGCCGGGTGTGGCGCCCGCCGACGTCGTCGTGATCGGCTGCGGCACCGCCGGCTACCACGCCGCGCGGGTGGCCGCCGGCATGGGCGCCCACGTCACCGTGTTCGACGTCAACATCGACAGGTTGCGCGAAATGGACGCCGAGTTCGGCGGCCGGATCGAGACCCGCTACTCGTCGATCCTCGAACTCGAGGACGCCGTCAAACACGCCGACCTGGTGATCGGCGCGGTGCTGGTGCCGGGCGCCAAGGCGCCCAAACTGGTGACCAACTCGACCGTCGCCCACATGAAGCCGGGCGCAGTGCTGGTCGACATCGCGATCGACCAGGGCGGTTGCTTCGAGGATTCCCGACCGACCACCCACGACGACCCGACGTTCGCCGTGCACGACACCAATTTCTATTGCGTCGCCAACATGCCCGGCGCCGTGCCCCGCACCTCGACATACGCGCTCACGAACGCCACCATGCCCTACGTGCTGGCGTTGGCCGATCAGGGCTGGCAGGCGGCCTCCCGGGCGGATGCTGCGCTGGCCAAGGGCCTGTCCACGCATGCCGGGGCGCTGCTGTCCGAACGCGTCGCGGCCGATCTCGGCCTGCCCTACACCGATCCGGCGTCAGTGCTGGTCTGAACGCTGGGCGCGCGGTTGTGCGCTGGGCGCGCTTCCGGTGTGGCCCCGAAATGATAGGGATTCGCCCGATTCCTCCCCCGCCGTTGGTGCCATAGCGTTGACGTCAGCGGCTGGCGTCGGGGGCGCATGGGGGGACAGCCGCTCCACCGGTCGCCCCGGCCGCGGGGAGTCGGGGCGGTTCGGGGGCGTTCAGGCGAGCAGCGCAGCAACAAGCAGCGCGGCCAGCTCGCCGATCAGTGGTCGCATGTTCGGTGCATTCGGGTCATTCCCGGCCGATCGCGTCATCAACGCCAGCAGCAGCCGTCGGCCGTCGGGACCATAGGCGACGCCCACGTCGTTGGTGCTGGCGTAGTCGCCGCTGCCGGTCTTGTCGGCCGTCGTCCACCCCGGCGGGAGCGCCGGTCGCACGCTCGACGTCTGGTTGGCCCGCATCCAGTCCTCGAGCTGCCGGCGTTGCGGCTCCGCGAGCACGGCGCCGGTGAGCATCGAGCGGTAGCCGCCGCCGATGGCCTCGGGTGTGGTGGTGTCGCGGGGGTCGCCGGGGACTGCCGCGTTGAGCTCGACTTCCCACCGGTCCAGCCGTGATCGTTGGTCGCCGATGCTGCGGGCGAAGTCGGTGATTGCGGGCGGTCCACCGATCGCACGGAGCAGCAGATTGCCTGCGGCGTTGTCGCTTCTCTGCAGGGCGGCTTCACACAGTTCGGCAAGCGACATCGTCTGCCCGACCCGGGTCTGGGTGACCGGCGAGTTGGGCACGATGTCGGTCTGGTCGATGGTGACGCGATCCGAGAGCGCGAGCTCATCGCGCTCGGCTTTCTGCAGGATCCGCGCGGCGGCGTAGCCCTTGAACGTCGAGCACATCGCGAACGGCTCCTGCGCGCGGTGCCTGATGGTCTGTCCGGTGTCCAGGTTGACTGCGAAGACCCCGATGAGCGCGTTGTGCTGGCGCTCGAACTCGCCGATTCGGGCGTCGATCGGCGGTACGGACCGGGGATCGGCGGCCGCTTGCCTTTCGGTGCAGGCGGCGAGGGCTGCCAGCGTCAAGCCACCGATCAGGACATGCCGCCGCGACAGTCGAGTCATCGACCCAACGGTAGACGATCAGCTCGCGATGGACCGAAGCGGCTGCGGCAGCGACCTTTTCGACCTTTGCGGGCCCAGCACCGCGCCGCCGTATGGCCGGCTCAACAACCGACGGGCGACCGCGTTGACCTCGTCGAGCGTCACCGCATCGATGTTGGCCAGGGTCTGTTCGATGGTGCGGTGTTCACCGAAATGCAGTTCGCTGCGGCCGATGCGGTTCATCCGCGAGCCGGAGTCCTCGAGGCCGAGCACCAGTCCGCCCCGCAACGAGCCTTTCGCGATCCGGCATTCCGCCTCGCTGATGCCGTCGCGGGCCACCGCCTGCAGCACATCGGTGGTCACCCCGACGACCTCGTTGAACCGTTCCGGCAGACAACCGGCGTAGACCGACAGCGCCCCGCTGTCGGAGAACGTGTCCACCGCCGAGTACACCGAGTACGCCAGCCCGCGGGTCTCGCGGATCTCCTGGAACAACCGCGAACTCAGACCCCCACCCAGCGCGGTGTTGAGCACCGACAGCGCCCACCGGTGTTCCCAGTGACGCCCCGGCGTGCGCACACCCAGCGTCAGGTGGGTCTGCTCGGCGTCGCGGCTGACCAGATGCAGGCTGGGCCGCCCACCCACCCTGCCGGTGCCCTTGCGGGGCGGCACGGACGTGCGCCCACGGACCAGTCGAGCCCCGAAGTACTCGCGCGTCAGCGCCACCACTTCGTCATGGTCGACATTGCCAGCGACTGCCAGCACCATCCGCTCGGGCGTGTAGCGCCGGACGTGGAACGAGTGCAGTTGCGCGCGGGTCATCTCCGAGATCGACTTCACGCTGCCGATCACGGGACGGCCCACCGGATGAGAGCCGAACATCGCCGACAGGAACACGTCGCCGAGGGTGTCCTCGGGATCGTCGTCGCGCATCGCGATCTCCTCGAGCACCACGTCGCGTTCGACCTCGACGTCCTCGACTGCGCACTGTCCGCGCAATACCACGTCGGCGACCAGGTCGATGGCCAGCTCCAGGTCGGAGTCGAGAACGTGCGCGTAGTAGCACGTGTGCTCCTTGGCGGTGAATGCGTTCAATTCACCGCCGACCGCGTCGACGGCCTGGGCGATTTCCACCGCGGACCGCGTCGGCGTGGACTTGAACAGCAGGTGCTCTAGGAAGTGCGCCGCGCCCGCCACGCTGTGGCCCTCGTCGCGCGAACCGACGTTCACCCACAGCCCGACCGATGCCGAGTGCACCGACGGGATGTACTCCGTGACCACGCGCAGGCCACCGGGTAACACGGTGCGGCGCACCGCCAATGACGACCCGTCGCCGCGTTCGCCGCGGCGCAACTCCCTAGCTGCTCGCCGTGGCGGCATCTGCTGGTGCAGTGTCGGCCGACCCTGCTGCCTCTGCTGCGTCTTCCTCGGCGACCAGGATCAGCGAGATCTTGCCCCGGTTGTCGATGTCGGCGATCTCCACGCGCAGCTTGTCACCCACCTTGACGACGTCCTCGACCTTGGCGATCCGCTTGCCGCGGCCCAGCTTCGAGATGTGCACCAGCCCGTCCCGGCCCGGCAGCAGCGACACGAACGCACCGAAATCGGTTGTCTTGACGACGGTTCCGAGGAACCGCTCGCCGACCTTGGGCAGCTGCGGGTTGGCGATCGCGTTGATGCGGTCGATCGCCGCCTGGGCCGATGGTCCGTCGGTCGCGCCGACGAACACGGTGCCGTCGTCCTCGATCGAGATCGACGCGCCGGTCTCCTCGGTGATCTGGTTGATGATCTTGCCTTTCGGCCCGATCACCTCGCCGATCTTGTCCACCGGCACCTTGATCGTCGTGATCCGCGGTGCGTACGGGCTCATCTCGTCGGGCCCGTCGATCGCCTCGGCCATCACCTCGAGAATGGTCAGCCGGGCGTCCTTGGCCTGGCTCAGCGCGCCGGCCAGCACCTGCGACGGGATGCCGTCGAGCTTGGTGTCCAACTGCAGCGCAGTGACGAACTCCTTGGTGCCCGCGACCTTGAAGTCCATGTCGCCGAACGCATCCTCGGCGCCGAGGATGTCGGTCAGCGCGACGAAGCGGCGCTCGGTCTTGCCGTCAACTTCGATGTCGTCGGAGACGAGGCCCATGGCGATGCCCGCGACCGGCGCCTTCAGCGGCACACCGGCGTTGAGCAACGCCAGCGTCGACGCGCACACCGAGCCCATGGAAGTCGAACCGTTGGAGCTCAACGCCTCCGACACCTGGCGGATCGCGTAGGGGAACTCCTCGACGCTGGGCAGCACCGGCATCAGCGCCCGCTCCGCCAGTGCGCCGTGGCCGATCTCGCGGCGCTTCGGCGAACCAACGCGGCCCGTCTCACCGGTCGAGTACGGCGGGAAGTTGTAGTGGTGCATGTAGCGCTTGCTGGTCTCGGGTCCCAGCGAGTCGATCTGCTGGGCCAGCTTCATCATGTCCAGCGTGGTGACGCCCAGGATCTGGGTCTCGCCTCGCTCGAACAGCGCGCTGCCGTGTGCCCGCGGGACGACTGCTACCTCGGCACTCAGTGCGCGGATGTCGGTGATGCCACGACCGTCGATGCGGAAGTGATCAGTCAGAATGCGTTGCCGCACAAGCTTCTTGGTCAGCGACCGGAACGCGGCACCGACCTCTTTCTCGCGGCCCGCGTACTGCTCGGCAAGCCGCTCGAGCACCTCGGCCTTGATCTCGTCGGTGCGGTCGTTGCGCTCATGCTTGCCCGCGATGGTCAGCGCCTCCGACAGTGCGTCGGTGGCCACCGAGGCGACGGCGTAGTAGACGTCCTCGCCGTACTCCGGGAACACCGGGTAGTCGGCGGTCGGCTTGGCGGCGCGCTCCGCCAGCTCCTGCTGGGCGGCGCACAGCGCCGCGATGAACGGCTTGGCGGCCTCCAGGCCTTCGGCGACGACGCTCTCGGTGGGCGCCTGCGCACCACCGGCGATCAGCTCGACGACGTTGTCGGTGGCCTCGGCCTCGACCATCATGATCGCTACGTCGCCGTCCTCGAGCGAACGACCGGCGACGACCATGTCGAACACCGCACGCTCGAGCTGCTCGACGGTTGGGAACGCGACCCAGGTGCCGTCGATCAGCGCCACGCGCACACCGCCGACGGGGCCGGAGAACGGCAGGCCGGCGATCTGGGTGGACGCCGAGGCAGCGTTGATCGCGACCACGTCGTACAGATCCTTCGGATCCAGGCTCATGACGGTGACCACGACCTGGATCTCGTTGCGCAGGCCGGCGACGAACGTCGGCCGCAACGGACGGTCGATCAGCCGGCAGGTCAGGATCGCGTCGGTGGACGGACGACCCTCGCGACGGAAGAACGAGCCGGGAATGCGACCCGCGGCGTACATACGCTCTTCGACGTCGATGGTCAGCGGGAAGAAGTCGAAGTGGTCCTTGGGGTTCTTGCTGGCCGACGTGGCCGACAGCAGCATGGTCTCGTCGTCGAGATAGGCGACGACGGCGCCGGCGGCCTGTTGGGCGAGCCGGCCGGTTTCGAAGCGGATGGTGCGGGAGCCGAAGCTTCCGTTGTCGATCACGGCGGTCGCCTCGTACACGCCGTCTTCAATTTCAACTACAGACATGGGTGTCCGTATGGCCTCTCTGGGTTCAGTGCTTGCACTGTTCAGCTGTTTTCGCGTCGTCACAGCTTTCGAACCACCGGCCCCGATGCGGCTACGGCCATCGATCGAAGCTGCCGGCAATTCATCCGGCAGCCACTACCGAAGACCGCGCGATCGAGCGGGTCCTGGTTATGACGCGCGGGAACGGTGCTCGCGGAACTGCGAAGACCGCACCCAAGGTCGTTCGAGCCGAAACGGCAGTCGAACGATGCCATCGTACTCTGCCGCAGGTACGGGGCCGAAATCCCGCGTCAGCGGCGCAGGCCGAGCCGCTCGATCAGCGAGCGGTAGCGCTGCACGTCGACCTGGGCCACGTACTTGAGCAGCCGGCGCCGACGGCCGACGAGCAGCAGCAGACCACGTCGCGAGTGGTGGTCGTGCTTGTGCACCTTGAGGTGTTCGGTCAGGTCGGTGATCCGCTTGGTCAGCAGGGCCACCTGAGCCTCCGGCGAGCCGGTGTCGGTGTCATGCAGGCCGTACTCGCTCAGGATCGACTTTTTCTGCTCGGCAGTAAGCGCCACGAAACAAACTCCATCTTCTCAGTTCGCGGGGAAGGGGCGTGCGCCCCCGGAAAGGCGTGGCCGCCGCGAACTGCAGCGCACACCAGGTCGGCGAGGAGTCTAACAGCGGCTGTGCGGTGCGGCGAAATCGCGCGAGCGCTCACCTATGCACGCTTGTTCACCCGTCGTCCTGGGGTTTCGTGTTCGAGACTGAGCGCTCGGCGTCACCGCGACAGGATCGTGCGGGCGTGCTCGGTGTCGGCGCCCATCTGCTCGACGAGGTCCTCGACGTTGGTGAACTTCTCCTGGCCGCGCAGCCGGGTCACGAAGTCGACCGCCACGTGCTGGCCGTACAGGTCGGCGGTGGTGTCGAGCACGAACGCTTCGACCGTTCGGGTGCGGCCGGAGAACGTGGGATTGGTGCCGACTGAGACCGCGGCCTGATACCGCTCACCTGGGACGACGCTGCCGGTGATCGGCCCGTGGCCCAGCACGGTGAACCACGCCGCATAGACCCCGTCGGCGGGAATCGCCGAATACATGGGCGGCGCCACGTTGGCGGTGGGAAAGCCGAGCACCTTGCCGCGTCCGTCGCCGCGCACCACAACGCCCTCCACGCGATGTGGCCGGCCCAGCGCCTCGGCGGCGGCGACGACGTCACCGGCGTCGACGCAGGACCGGATGTAGGTCGACGAGAACGTGACGGTCTCGTCGTGTGTGGGCTCTGCTACTTCAGAAACCAGAGCCATCCCCTCGACGGCGAAACCGAACCGCTCGCCGGCCTTGCGCAGCAGGGAGACGTTGCCCGCCGCCTTCTTGCCGAAGGTGAAGTTCTCCCCCACCACGACCTCCACCACGTGCAGGCGTTCGACCAGGAGTTCGTGGATGTAGCGCTCGGGAGTGAGTTTCATGAAATCGGAGGTGAACGGCATGACCAGGAAGACGTCGATGCCGAGTTCTTCGACCAGTTCAGCGCGCCGGGTCAGCGTGGTCAGCTGGGCGGGATGACTGCCGGGGAACACGACCTCCATCGGATGGGGGTCGAACGTCATCAGCACCGTCGGCACTCCACGCGAACGGCCGGCCTTGACCGCGTGGTTGATCAGCTCCTGATGACCGCGATGCACACCGTCGAACACGCCGATGGTCACGACGCATCGGCCCCAGTCGGTCGGGATCTCGTCTTGTCCCCGCCAGCGCTGCACGAGGGCAAGCCTACGGCGAATCGTGGGTCGGGCGCTTCGCTGGATGTCCAGATGAGGTGACCATTGCCTAAACTTTGCAACTGTGAATCCTGCCGGCGATGCGCGTGACCTGACGACCGTTGCCCAGGACTACCTGAAGGTCATCTGGACTGTGCAGGAGTGGTCGCAGGAGAAGGTCAGCACGAAGCTGCTGGCCGAGCGGCTGGGCGTGTCCGCGAGCACGGCCTCGGAGTCGATCCGCAAGCTGGCCGACCAGGGGCTGGTCAACCACGAGAAGTACGGCGCCGTGACGTTGACCGAGGCCGGCCGGGCCGCGGCGTTGGCAATGGTGCGCCGCCACCGGCTGATGGAGACGTTCCTGGTCCGCGAGTTGGGCTACAGCTGGGACGAGGTGCACGACGAGGCCGAGGTGCTCGAGCACGCGGTGTCGGACCGGATGCTGGACCGCATCGACGCGAAGCTCGGTCACCCGATCCGCGACCCACACGGCGACCCGATCCCCGCCGCCGACGGTCAGGTGCCCACCCCGGACGCCCGCCAGTTGTCGGCCTGCCACGACGGCGACACCGGCACGATCGCGCGCATCTCCGACGCCGATCCGGAGATGCTGCGGTACTTCGACAGCGTCGGCATCAGCCTGGACTCGCGGCTTCGGGTGCTGGCCCGGCGGGACTTCGCGGGAATGATCTCGGTGGCCATCGAATCGTCTGACGGCGACGATACGACGGTCGACCTGGGAAGCCCTGCGGCAGAAGCGATCTGGGTCGTCGCGAGCTAACGTCGCTCGAGCGTCGCCGGTTCGGACCGCGTGAGCCCGGAGGCCCGCACGAGCACCGCCAGCAGGATTGCGCCCAACAACAGCGCGGGTACATCGCCAAGGAGATGGCCCATATCGTGCTCGCCCCGCACCGATTGGACCGCCATGATCGCCGCGTGGACGACGCTGGACCACACCGCGAACCAGATCAGGCTGAGATGATTTCGCGGGTCGCGCGCCGCGTACAACAGGAAGACACCGAGCGTGACATAGAGGCCGACGATCATCATGAAGTAGTCCGAATGGTGCGGCGGCCCCGGATGCCATGCCCAACCCGAGGGCCAGAGCGCGGCCAACGGATATAGACAGATGGCGACCACTCCGAACACGGCGAGTGCGATTTGAAGAGCCTTGTATGGAGACGGCATTTTCGGCTCCCATCTGAAGAACGGGATGTCAGTATGCGCGCCAATGCGGTGGCCTACAAGGTCGCCGGGCGCAGCACCACCACGGATTTCGTGCGCTCCGAATGGTCTCTCAGCAACGCGATGACGTGCCCGTCCGGGGCCGTCGCCGCGTAAGTACCGGCGATACCAGCCGCTTTCAGCGGCCGACCGTGGCGGGTGTCCTCTGCCTCGCCCGCGGACAGCTCCCGCCGCGGAAACGCCAGAAGGCATGCGGCGTCGAGACTGTGGGACAGTCGCGGCGCGTCGGCGAGATCGTCGAGCGTGCGGGCCTCGCTCAACCCGAAGCCGCCGACCCGGGTGCGCCGCAACGCGATGAGGTGACCGCCGACTCCCAACGCGGCGCCCACGTCGCGGGCCAACGCGCGGATGTAGGTGCCGCTGGAGCAGTCGACTTCGACATCCACATCGACGAGTCCGGGGTGCCGGCGGACATCGAGCACATCGAACCGGTCGATGCGGACGCGGCGCGGCGCCAACTCGACGGCGCTTCCCTCCCGGGCGAGCTTGTAGGCGCGCTGACCGTCGACCTTGATCGCGCTGACTGCGGACGGAACCTGTTCAATCTCCCCTCGGAGTTCGGCGACCGCCCGGTCGATCTGCACATCGGTGACCTTGTCGGCCGAAACCTCCTGCAGGACTTCACCTTCAGCGTCATCGGTGGAGGTGGCCTGCCCCAGCCGGATCGTCGCGGCATACGCCTTGTCCGTCGCTGTCAGCAGGCCGAGGATCTTGGTGGCGCGTCCGATGCCGACGACCAACACCCCGGTCGCCATCGGGTCCAGCGTGCCGGCGTGGCCGACCTTGCGGGTGCCGAAGAACCGGCGGCAGCGCCCGACCACGTCGTGGCTGGTCATGCCCGCGGGCTTGTCGACGATGACCAGGCCGGCCTCGGTCACAACACGATCGCAGTCAGCGCGATGCCGTCGCGAACCGACCACCGGCCCGACAGCGTTTCCAGCGGCGGCCCGTGCTCCGCGGCGGGATCGATCAGGACGCGCGAGACGAATGCACCCGAGGTACCGCTGTCGTCGACGTCGAAGACGATGTGCGCGTCCTCGAAGCCCAACCAGCGCCGGGTCACCGGAAACCACGCCTTGTATGTTGCTTCCTTGGCGCAGAAGAGAATTCGGTCCCAGTGCAGACCGGCGGGCAGCTGCTTCAGTTCAGCTCGCTCGGCGGGCAGGCTGATCGCGTCGAGCACCCCGTCGGGCAGCACACCGTGCGGTTCGGCGTCGATGCCCACCGAACGCACCTCGCTGCGGCGGCCGACCACCGCACCGCGGTAGCCGTCGCAGTGGGTCAGAGAGCCGACGACGCCGTCGGGCCAACGGGGTTCACCCTTCTCGCCCTTCAGGATCGGCACCGGCCCGATGCCGAGGTCACCGAGCGCCTGCCGGGCGCAATACCGCACGGTGACGAATTCGTTGCGGCGCTTGGCCACCGACCTGGCGACGAGTGGTTCCTCTTCGGGCAACGGCGCCAGATCCGGCGGATCACCATAAAGTTCCGCCGCAGCGAGCGAATGCGTCGTCGCGGGCAACACACCGGACAGCAGTGATGCGGCGATCGTCATCGCGCGGCCTGCCTGTCGCGGATCCGTTGCTGCATCTTCTGGGCGTTGTCCCGCATCTCCTGGGTGATCTGGAAGTGGCCGCCGAACTCGTTGAGGTATCCGGGCGGGTACTGCGGATCCGGCAGGATCTGGCGCATCCAGCGATACGGCTTGCGGCGCCGCCACTCTCGCGGATAACCGACCGACACCTCCTCGAACCGCACGCCGTCGTACCACGTGGTGCGCGGGATGTGCAGGTGCCCGTACACCGAGCAGACCGCGTTGTAACGGGTGTGCCAGTCAGCGGTCGCGGTGGTGCCACACCACAGCGAGAACTCCGGATAGAACATCGCGTCGCAGGGTTCGCGCACCATCGGGAAATGATTGACCAGCACCGTCGGCGTCATCCAGTCGAGATCCTCGAGCCGCTTGCGGGTGTAGGCCACGCGGTTGCGGCACCATGCATCCCGGGTCGCATACGGTTCGGCCGAAAGCAGGAACTCGTCGGTGCCCACGACATTCTTCTCCCGCGCGATCGCGAGCCCCTCGGCCTTGGTGGCCGCGCCGGCGGGCAGAAATGTGTAGTCGTACAGCAGGAACATCGGCACGATCGTGGCCGGGCCGCCCTCCTCGGTCCACACCGGGTACGGGTGCTCGGGCGTGATGATGCCCATCTCGTCGCACATGTTGACCAAGTAGTCGTAGCGGGCCTTGCCGAAGATCTGCATCGGATCCCGGTTGGTGGTCCACAGTTCGTGGTTGCCCGGAATCCAGATGACCTTGGCGAACCGCTTGCGCAGCAGATCCAGCGCCCAACGAATCTCATCGGTGCGTTCGGCCACGTCGCCGGCGACGATGAGCCAGTCGTCGGGAGAGGCCGGATACAGCGACTCTGTCACGGGTTTGTTGCCGGTGTGACCGGTGTGCAGGTCGCTGATCGCCCAGAGGGTGGGCCGCCGGCCGTCGCGTGTCACAACTGACCAGGGTACTTAAGCGGATCTCGACGGCTCGCCCGGCAACTAGAACAGGTTCTCGCTTCCTGTCCGGCCGCTGGTGACCGCCCGCTAGACTCCCCGCAGGGTCGGACCGACGGACAAAGGGGTGTGATGGTCGCCAAGCTGCGCCTGGTGTCGGTGCTGTGCGCAATGGTCGCCGCGGCGGTCGTGGTGTGGCAGACCAATCCGGCGGGTGCCCCGCAGGTCGATGCGAAAGACATTCCGATGACCAACGTCACCACGTCGATCAAGTGGCCCGTCATCGAGACGACCGACCCGTCCCCGTTCAACCCGTGCAAGGAGATCCCGCTCGACGCGGTGCAGGCCATGGGTCTGGCGTACACACCGCCGATTCCCGAGGACCAGCTGCGCTGCAAGTACGACGCGGGGAACTACCAGATGGCCGTCGAGGCGATCGTCTGGCGCACCTACGAGCAGACGCTGCCCGCCGACGCGGTCCAACTCGACATCGACGGGCACCGCGCCGCGCAGTACTGGATCATGAAGCCGACCGACTGGAACAACCGGTGGTGGATCACCTGCATGATCGCGTTCGACACGAGCTACGGCGTGCTGCAGCAGTCGCTGTTCTACTCGCCGATCTACTCGAACCCCGACCCTGACTGCATGCAGACCAACCTGCGACGCGCACACGAGCTGATCCCGCACTACGTGTTCTGAGGTTTGACGGCTCAGCCGCTCACTCGATTTGACGGCTCAGCCGTCGTGCTCGATGTGGTCCATCGGACTCGAGCGCTTCAGCATGCGTAGCCTCGACGGGGTGACCTCCGTCGCCGTTGCTGCCTCCAGCCCCAAGACCGCGCGGCTCGCCGGACGCACGCTGTCACGTCTGCTGCGTCTGCCACCGCACACGTGTGATTTCGAGATTCACAAGGAACGTGTGCCGATGCGCGACGGCGCCGAGCTGAGGGCCCACCATTACGCGCCCGCGACAGCAAATCCGGCAGGCACCCTGCTGGTTCGCAGCCCCTACGGCCGAAACTTTCCGATCGCCGCGCTCTACGCCCGCGTCTATGCGTCGCGCGGCTATCACGTCGTCTTCCAGAGCGTGCGCGGCACGTTCGGCTCCGGCGGCGACTTCGAGCCGATGGTGAACGAGGTATCCGACGGCGCCGACACCGTCAAGTGGCTGAGGGATCAGGAGTGGTTCACCGGGTCGTTCGGCACGATCGGGTTGTCGTATCTGGGCTTCACGCAATGGGCGTTGCTCACCGATCCCCCGCCGGAGATGAAGACCGCCGTCATCACGGTCGGCCCTCACGACGTCAGCGGGCCGCGGTGGGGCACCGGCTCCTTCGGGTTGAGCGACTTTCTCAGCTGGAGCCATCTGGTCGCCTACCAGGAGGACCGGAACAGATTGCGGGCAATGCTGCGGCAGGCGCGGTCGCGGCGGCTCGTCACCCGCGCGACGAGGGGGCTGCCCGCAGGCGAGGCCGGCCGGGCACTGCTCGGTGCCGGCGCGTCGTGGTGGGAGTCCTGGCTCGAGCACCCGGAAGCCGACGATCCGTTCTGGACGTCGATGAACATGCGCGAGGCGTTGGACCGCACCGATATTCCGGTACTGCTGATCGGCGGCTGGCAGGACTTGTTCCTCGAGCAGACGATCGCCCAGTACCGGCGACTGCATGAGCGCGGGGTGGATGTCGGGTTGACCGTCGGCCCGTGGACGCACACCCAGCTGTTGACCAAAGCCGCGCCGACCGTCATCCGCGAGACACTGGACTGGTTGGGAACGCATCTCGATGGCGGGACGAGCGCGCGACGTCAGCCGGTGCGCGTCTTCGTCGCCGGCCGCGGTTGGGCGGACCTGCCCGAGTGGCCGCCGGCGATGCCCGAGGTGGTGCGCTACCTGCAACCGGGCGGACGCCTCGGCGACGCGGTACCGCCGGAGACCGCAGCGCCGTCGACGTTCACCTACAACCCGGCGCATCCGACGCCCACCGTGGGCGGCAGGTTGCTGTCGCGCGAGGGCGGTTACCGCAAGGACATCAGCCTGGCTCAGCGTGCCGACGTGCTGAGCTTCACCGGTGACCGCCTGCCCGCCGACCTGTACGTCGTCGGGACGCCGGTCGTGGAACTGTCGCACTCCTGCGACAACCCGCACAACGACGTGTTCGTGCGCGTGAGTGAAGTTGACGCGAAGGGACGGTCCCGCAACGTCAGCGACGGCTACCTCGGGTCGGCCCCCGATTCCGGCGTTGTGCGCATCGAGTTGGATCCGGTCGCACACCGGTTCCGCGCCGGTTCCCGCGTCCGGGTGCTGGTGGCCGGCGGGTCGCACCCTCGCTTCGCCCGCAACCTCGGCACCGGCGAACCGCTCGGTACCGGCAGTAGGTTCGCGTCGGCGACGCACACCGTGCACCTCGGCGACGGCGCATCCCGGCTGCTGCTGCCCGCTGGACCGCAACCGCCGTCGGCCGACTGAGCGGCGCCCTTACTCAGCCGACCGAGCGCCGCACCCGCTCGGCGACATCGTGCAGCGTCGCGTCGTCGTGCACCGGCGGCGCCCACTCGGGGTCGACAGGCAGTTCCAACCAACTGGTACAACCCGCGTAGTCGGGCGTGCGCGCCAGGCGCAGCGGCCGCACCAGCGGGCTGGCCTGCACGACGAGTGCGGTGAGCCGATGCCTGGGACGAAAGTCGAGCCGGTCGGTGCGCACCGACTCGTTGGTCCAGATATGCAGCGGTGCAATGGATTCCAGCATCTGCGGACGGTTCACCTCGACGGCGGCGACGACTCGGGCGCCCGCGCGGATCACCACTGCGTCATCGCCACTGTCGAGCGCCGCGGCGTCCAGCAGGTTGCGGTGCTCGGCGCGCACCCGCTCGGTATGGCTGTGCGCGACCGTCGGAAACAACAGGAAGCGTGACGCGGTCACGGCGAAGCGCTTCTCGCGGATGCCGCCCTTGCGCAGCAGCATCGTCTGCCGACCGTCGAGCAGCGCCAGCACCGCAGCGCTCCACTCCTTGAGCGCGGTGGTCATTCGGGACTATCGCGCCTTGGCGGCGTCGATGCGGGCGCGCACCTCGGGCCGGCGCAGCGGCGGAACGGTCTTGGGCGGTTGGCGCCGTGGCGGCAGCGCGGCGAGCAGTCGTCGGGTCGTGGCGGTGACGTCGGCGACGGCCGCCTCGAAGACGTCGACGTTGGCGGCGGTCGGCCGGGTGATACCGCTGACCTTCCGGATGTATTGGCGAGCGGCGGCCTCGACCTCCTCGTCGGTCGCCGCCGGCTCCAGCCCGCGTAGCTCGGTGATGTTTCGGCACATGGCTCCACGATAGGTTCGGTTGGTGACCGACGACGACATCCTGCTCATCACGACACAAGACCGGGTGCGCACGCTCACCCTGAACCGCCCTCAAGCGCGCAATGCGCTGTCGGCCGACCTGCGCAGGCGGTTCTACCGCGCGCTCGGCGACGCCCAAGGCGACGACGCGGTGGACGTCGTGATCGTCACCGGCACCGACCCGGTTTTCTGCGCCGGCCTTGACCTCAAGGAACTCGGCGACACCACCGAGTTGCCCGACATCTCGCCCAAGTGGCCGCCGATGACCAAACCGGTGATCGGCGCGATCAACGGCGCCGCGGTCACCGGCGGCCTCGAGATCGCGCTGTATTGCGACGTCCTGATCGCGTCCGAACAGGCCAGGTTCGCCGACACGCATGCCCGCGTCGGGCTGCTGCCGACCTGGGGCCTCTCGGTGCGGTTGCCGCAGAAGGTCGGTGTCGGCATGGCCCGCAGGATGAGCCTGACCGGCGACTACCTCTCCGCCGAAGAAGCCCTGCGCACCGGCCTGGTCACTCAGGTGGTGCCGCACGCCGAGCTGATGCCGACGGCCCGACAGGTGGCGGCGTCGATCGTCGGCAACAATCAGCGCGCCGTGCGCGCGCTGCTCGCGTCCTATCACCGCATCGACGAGGCGCAGACCAATGAGGGGCTGTGGATCGAGGCGGCGTCGGCGCGGGAGTGGATGCGCACCGCCAGCGGCGAGGACATAGCCGCCAACCGCGATGCCGTGCTGCAGCGAGGCCGCGCCCAGGTCCGCTGACCGTCTTCCCTTGTTTCGCGAGCGTGCGGGTTTGCACTCGACACGCCGCAATCCCGCTGCAGGTTGTGCACGCTCGTAGGCTGACGAGCGTGAACGAAGCGCACGAGTACTGCGGCAGCGACGAGTGGCGCCAGTTGATCCGCGAGGTCATCCTGCCGTGGGCGCTGGGTGAGATCGACCTCGGCGACGACGTGCTCGAGGTCGGGCCCGGCTACGGCGCGACGACCGATGTGTTGAGCGAATCGGTGGCGCGGCTGACATCGGTGGAGATCGACGACGAACTGGCCGCGATGCTGCACGACCGGTTCGCCGACGTGCCGACTGTCGATATCGTGCGCGGTGACGCGACGGCGCTCTCCTACGACGACGACCGCTTCAGCGGCGCAGCGTGTTTCACGATGCTGCACCACGTTCCCACCGTCGACATGCAGGACCGGCTCTTCGCCGAAGTCGCCCGGGTGTTGCGGCCCGGCGCGGCGCTGGTCGCCAGCGACAGCCTCGGCAGCGACGAGTTGGCCGTCGCGCACGAGGGCGACACGTACAACCCCGTCGACCCGGCGACGCTGCCGGGACGCTTGACGGCCGCCGGTTTCGGTGACGTACGGGTGAAGGTGACCGACTACGGTTGGGCGGCCGTCGCGCGCGCACGCTGAGTCGGCGGCGAGCGTGCGCGAAGTGCTGAGATTTTGCGGCGTGTCGTGCGCAAGCACGCACGCTCACCGCAAGCTGCTAGCCCGTGCCGGGAACCAGCCAACGTCCGGAGAACGCGCGCCAGCCCACGAAAACCAACCGCAGCACCATGAACGTCGACAGCCCCGCCCAGATCCCGACGAGCCCCCAGCCGAACACCAGCGACAGCCAGATCAACGGCAGGAAGCCGGTCAGCGCGCTGGCCAGCGTCGCGTTACGCATGAACTTCGCATCGCCCGCGCCCAACAGCACCCCGTCCAGCGCGAAAACGATTCCGGCAACCGGCAATTGGGCCACCATGAACCACCAGGGCACCCCGATCGCGTCGAGCACGGATCGGTCGTCGGTGAACACGCTGGGGAACACCGACGCGCCGACGGCGAACACCGCCGCAAGCACGACCGACGCCAGCGTCGAGAAGATCGTCACCCGCCAGGCCACCGACTTGGCGTGCGCCAGCTGGCCGGCTCCCAGCGCCGCGCCCACCAGCGACTGGGCGGCGATGGCGAGCGAATCCAGCACCAGCGCAAGGAAATTCCACAACTGCAGCACGACCTGATGGGCGGCGACGGCGGCCGCGCCGAATCGGGCGGCGACGGCTCCGGCCGACACGAAGCAGGCTTGGAAGGCCAGGGTGCGCAACACCAGATCGCGGCCCATCACCACCTGCGCGCGTAACACCTGCGGCTGCACCTGCAACGGCACCCGTTCAATCAGCAGGGCACGGCAGAACAGCAGCGCCGCCAACCACTGCCCCACCAGGTTCGCGACGGCCGAGCCTGCCAGCTCGAGCCGGGGCATTCCGAGCCAGCCGTACACCAGCAGCGGACACAGCAGTGCCGAGACCGCGAACCCGAACACGACGAACTTCAGCGGCCGCACGGTGTCCTGCACCCCACGCATCCAACCGTTGCCCGCCGCAGACACCAGGATTGCGGGCACACCGACGATCGCGATGCGCACCCACGACAGCGCCTCGTCGGCGATGTCACCAGGACCAGCCAACGCCGACACCAGGGGCACACCGAACAGCTGAACCGCCGCGACGATGACGGTGCCCAAACCCAGGGCCAGCCACGTCGCCTGTACTCCCTCCCCGACGGCCGCCGCGCGGTCCCCGGCGCCGAAGAAGCGGGCCGAGCGCGCGGTGGTTCCGTAGGACAGAAACGTCATCTGCGAGCTCAGCGTCGTCAGGATCAGCCCACCGATCGCCAGCCCGGCCAGCGCCAGCGCGCCGAGCCGGCCCACCACCGCAAGGTCGAACAGAAGGTAGATCGGTTCCGCGGCCAACACCCCGAGCGCAGGCAGCGCCAGCCCGGCGATGCGCCGGCCGTCGACCGGTGCGTGGGGCGGCGGTGCGGGCTCAGCCAAGGGCCGCGTGCAACGCCTCGACCACATCCTCGGCGGACCCGGTCGCCGAGTAACCGGCCGCCAGGCGGTGCCCACCACCGCCGAATCCGCTCGCCACCGGTGACAAGTCGTAGGTCTTCGCGCGCATCGACACCGACCAGTGCGCGGGCTCGATCTCCTTGAACACCGCGGCCACTTCGGCCTGCTCGGTGGTGCGCACGATGTCGACGATGCTCTCGACCTCTTCCGGTCGCGCATCCGCCCATTCCTGGTATCGGACCACCGCGTACACCAGGCCGCGACCGCCGACGGCCTCGGGCAGTAACTCCGCTGAGGACAGCACCCGCGACAGCATCGGCAGCCACGCGAACGGATGCGTGTCGAGCAGCGTGCGGCTGATCGCGGCGTTGTCCACGCCGAGTTCGACGAGCCGTGCCGCCAGTCGGTGCGCCCGCGGGCTGGCCCACCGGAACGAGCCTGTGTCGGTGGTCAACCCCGCGTACAGGCAGTGCGCGACGCCGATGTCGATCGGCTTGTCCCAGGCGTCGAAGAGGTCGGCCACCAGCATCGTGGTGGAGTCCGCCGAGGGGTCGACGTAGTTGGCGCTGCCGAACAGTTCGTTGGAGGCGTGGTGATCGATGACCAGCACTTCGCGGCCGGGGTCGGCGAGCTCGCGCAGCGCGCCGAGCCGGTTGACGCTGGGGATGTCGACGGTGACCACCAAGTCGGGGTCACGGCGCATCGAGTCGGGGCCGACCAGGAGGTGTCCACCCGGCAGTGACTGCAGTGATTCGGGCAGATTCGCCGGCGCGGCGAAGCTCACCTGAACACTCTTGCCGACCTGGTCGAGCACCAGGGCCAACGCCAAGCCGGCACCGATCGTGTCGGCGTCGGGATACACGTGGCAGACCACGCCGACCGACGAGGCCGCCGAGAGGAGTTCGGCGGCGGCGTGGGCGTCGACCCGATCGCCCACTTCGGGAACGTCAGTCGTCTTGTCTATCGCGGTCACCGATGTCCTCAGAGTCGTCAGGCCCCCCGGAAACTGCCTCGCCCTCCTCCTCACTGACACGGTACGGGTCGGTGTCCCCCGCGTGCTTGGCACCTTCGCGAACTCGTGCCAAATCCTCATCCGCGGCACGGGCGCGGGCGAGCAGTTCTTCCATCTTGACCGCCGCGTCGGGAACGGTGTCGCGCTCGAACGCCAGCGTCGGCGTGAAGCGGACACCGAGGCTGGCGCCCATTTTGGACCGCAACACACCCTTCGCCTTGTCCAGCGCCGCCGCGGCTGCGTCGTAGTCCGGCTCCTCGGACAGCGACGAGCCGAGCACCGTGTAGTACAGCGTCGCGTCGTGCAGATCGTTGGTGACCTTGGCGTCGGTGATCGTCACACCGGCCAGCCGCGGATCCTTGATCTCGTATTCGATCGCCGAGGCGACGAGGGTGGAGATGCGCTTGGCCAGCCGGCGTGCTCGTGCCGGATCAGGCACGATTCTCCTCCCGCGAGCGGTCGTCGGCCATTACACCCTTTCCTTCTCGACCAACTCGTACGTCTCGATGACGTCGCCTTCCTTGATGTCGGAGTAGGTCAGCGTCAAACCGCACTCGTAGCCCTCGCGGACCTCGGTGACGTCGTCCTTCTCGCGGCGAAGTGACGACACGGTGAGGTTCTCGGCCACCACGACGCTGTCACGCAGCAGCCGCGCCTTGGCGTTGCGGCGCATGATGCCCGACTGGACCAGGCAGCCGGCGATGTTGCCGACCTTCGAGGACCGGAAGATGGCGCGGATCTCGGCGCGGCCGAGCTCGCGTTCCTCGTAGACCGGCTTGAGCATGCCCTTGAGCGCGGCCTCGATCTCGTCGATCGCCTGGTAGATGATCGAGTAGTAGCGGATCTCCACACCCTCGCGGTTGGCCAGCTCGGTGGCCTTGCCCTCGGCGCGGACGTTGAAGCCGATGATGATCGCATCCGAGGCCGACGCCAGGTTGACGTTGGTCTCGGTGACCCCACCGACGCCGCGGTCGATGACCCGCAGCTCGACTTCGTCGTCGACCTGGATGCCCAGCAGGGCCTCCTCGAGAGCCTCGACCGTACCGGCGTTGTCGCCCTTGAGGATCAGGTTCAGCTGGCTGGTTTCCTTCAGCGCCGAATCCAGGTCCTCGAGGCTGATGCGCTTGCGACTGCGGGCTGCCAACGCGTTGCGCTTGCGCGCGCTGCGCCGGTCCGCGATCTGCCGTGCGATGCGGTCCTCGTCGACGACCAGGAGGTTGTCGCCAGCACCGGGCACCGACGTGAAACCGATGACCTGGACGGGCCGCGACGGTAGCGCCTCGGTGACGTCCTCGCCGTGCTCGTCGACCATGCGGCGGACGCGGCCGTAGGCGTCGCCGGCCACGATCGAGTCGCCGACCCGCAGCGTGCCGCGCTGCACCAGCACCGTGGCCACCGGGCCGCGACCGCGGTCCAGGTGTGCCTCGATCGCCACGCCCTGGGCTTCCATGCCGGGGTTGGCCCGCAGATCCAGGGCGGCGTCGGCGGTCAGTACGACCGCTTCCAGCAGCGCGTCGATGTTGGTGCCCTGCTTGGCCGAGATGTCGACGAACATCGTGTCGCCGCCGTAGTCCTCGGGAATGAGCCCGTACTCGGTGAGCTGACCGCGAATCTTGGCCGGGTCGGCGCCTTCCTTGTCGATCTTGTTGACCGCCACCACGATCGGCACTTCGGCGGCCTGCGCGTGGTTGATCGCCTCGACCGTCTGCGGCATCACGCCGTCATCGGCGGCGACCACCAGGATCGCGATGTCGGTGGCCTTCGCACCGCGGGCACGCATGGCGGTGAACGCCTCGTGACCCGGGGTGTCGATGAACGTGATCGGCCGGACGTTGCCGTCGAGGTCGACCTGCACCTGGTAGGCGCCGATGTGCTGGGTGATGCCGCCGGCCTCGCCCTCGCGGACGTTGGCCTGACGGATCGTGTCCAGCAGTCGGGTCTTGCCGTGGTCGACGTGACCCATCACGGTGACCACCGGCGGTCGCTGCTCGAGATCCTCCTCGCCGCCCGAGTCTTCGCCGTAGGACAGGTCGAAGGACTCCAGCAGCTCGCGATCCTCGTCCTCCGGGGAGACGACCTGAACCTTGTAGTTCATCTCGCTGCCGAGCAGCTCGAGAGTGTCGTCGCCGACGGACTGCGTGGCGGTGACCATCTCACCGAGGTTGAACAGCGCCTGGACCAGTGCGGCCGGATTGGCGTCGATCTTCTCGGCGAAGTCGCTCAGCGACGCACCGCGCGCCAGCCGGATGGTCTCACCGTTGCCGTGCGGCAGCCGGACACCGCCGACGACGGGTGCCTGCATGTTCTCGTATTCGGCGCGTTTCGCCCGCTTCGACTTGCGACCCCGCTTGGGGGCGCCGCCGGGACGGCCGAATGCACCGGCCGCACCGCCACGCTGGCCGGGACGGCCACCGCCGCCGGGCCGGCCGCGATAGCCGCCACCACCGGCCGGAGCGCCGCCGCCGGCGCCGCCACCGCGGTAGTTACCGCCGCCGCCACCGCCGGGCCGGCCGCCCTGGCCCGCGCCGGGACGAGGACCGCCGCCGGGGCCCGGTCGTGGGCCGCCGCCCGGACGCGGGGGCCGGGGCCCACCGGGACGCGGTGGCATGTTGCTCGGTGACATACCGGGGCGCGGAGCACCGGGCCGCGGGCCACCGGGCCCGGGTCGGGGGCCTTGAGGACGCGGAATCGGCCGGTCCACCGGCTGCTGAGACGAGAACGGGTTGTTACCGACGCGCGGGACGCGGGGCGCCGGCTTGGGCGCGCCCGGCGCGGGGCCGGGCCGGGGGCCGGGTGTCGGGCCCGGACGGGTTGGCGGTGCAGCGGGCGCGGCCGGCGGCGCGGCCGCTGCCGCGGGAGGCGCAACGGGCGGAGCCTCGGCCGGGGGAGCCGCAGGTTTGGGGGCTGGTGCTTTCGCGGGCTCCTTGGGCGCGGCGCTCTTGGTGGCGGCCGGCGCGCCGGCCGATGAGCCATTCCCGTCGGCCTTGACCTTCTCGGCGGCCGGTTTCCCGCCGCCGAAGGATTCGCGCAACCGGCGCGCGACCGGCGCCTCCACCGTGGAGGATGCGGACTTGACGAATTCGCCCTGTTCGCTCAGCCGGGCGAGAACTTCCTTACTGGTGACACCGAGTTCCTTGGCCAACTCGTGTACACGGGCCTTACCTGCCACTACATCTCCATCTCTAGAGGCGTCAGCGGTGGTAGGCGCCGCGCCTCGGGTTAGCTATGACGCATGGTCATCGGGACTTCACGGTGTGCTCATGTTCTTCGCTACCTGTTCTGTTGCCGGGCGGCTGGGCGCTTCCGCGCTGCTCACAGCGCTGACGTGCTCGACCACCGCGGATACGTCCGGTGAACCGGTGATGCGCAGCGCTCGACCGAAGGCTCGCCGCCGAATTGCTGCGTCGAGGCACTGTGGAGTGGGATGCAGCCACGCACCCCGCCCCGGCAGCTTTCTCGCCGGGTCGACGGTCACGGCGCGAACACCATTTCCGCCGCCGACAGCGACCACTCGAAGCAGTTCGACGGCCAGCTCTCGTTTTCGGCATCCAACGCAGGTCCGCACCGGTCCGACAGGTTCGTCGGGGCTGCGTCGTTGCGCCGAAGCCGAAGTCTCGCGCTGGATCACAGGTGAGTCTACCGTCACTGTCGCTGGTAATTGAAATGGCTGTGCGCTGGTCGGCGTGGACGCGTGCGCCGGCCGGCCTCAGCGGTCGCCGACGGGCCCGCGCGCCGCGTCCTGGTCGGCGTCCGCCTTGCCCGCGGGGGCCGCGTCGCTGCGGATGTCGATGCGCCAGCCGGTGAGCCGGGCCGCCAGCCGCGCGTTCTGCCCCTCCTTGCCGATGGCCAGCGACAGCTGGAAGTCGGGCACCACGACGCGTGCCGCGCGCGCGGTCTCATCGATGACCGACACCGAGACCACCTTGGCCGGCGAGAGCGCGTTGGCGACGAACTTCGCCGGATCGGGGTCGTAGTCGATGATGTCGATCTTCTCGCCCGACAACTCGCTCATCACATTGCGCACCCGCTGACCCATGGGTCCGATGCAGGCCCCCTTGGCGTTGAGGCCCGGTACCCGGGAGGCGACCGCGATTTTCGACCGGTGGCCAGCCTCGCGGGCGACGGCCACGATCTCCACGGAACCCTCCGCGATCTCGGGCACCTCCAGCGAGAAAAGCTTGCGCACCAGGTTCGGGTGCGTACGCGACAGCGTGATCAAGGGTTCACGCGCGCCGCGGCTCACGCCGACGACGTAGCAACGCAACCGGTCACCATGCTCGTAGCGTTCACCGGGCACCTGCTCAGCGGTCGGGATGACGCCCTCCGAACCCTTCGTCTCGCTGCCCATCCGGACCACTACGAGGCCTCGCGCGTTGGCCCGCGCGTCGCGCTGGATCACCCCGCCGACGATGTCGCCTTCGCGGGCCGAGAACTCCCCATAGGTCTTCTCGTTTTCGGCGTCGCGAAATCTCTGCAGCATCACCTGGCGTGCCGTGGTGGCGGCGACGCGGCCGAATCCCTCTGGGGTGTCATCCCATTCGGTGATCGGATTGCCGTCGTCGTCGACTTCGGTGGCGATCACCTTGACCTCACCGGTCTTGCGGTCGATCTCGATGCGCGCCTCGGCGGCATGTCCCTGGGTGTGCCGGTAGGCGGTCAGGAGCGCGGACTTGATGGTTTCGACGAGTTCGCCCACCGGGATGCCCCGGTCCACTTCGATGGCGTGCAGTGCGGCCATGTCGATATTCACGCCGAAGCCTCCTTCCCGGATCGGCCGACCAGCTCCAGCTCTCGCGGGTTGGGAGGCGAGAATTCCACTTGCACAACGGCTTTCGCGATACCTTCCAACGGCAATTCACGAACCGAGTAGTTGGCCCCTCGGCCGGCGCGAACCACCAGACGCACCACGCCGCCGGTCGTTTCGCCGAGCCGGCCGGTGAGCTGCGTGCCGTCCGACAGCGTCAACTCGACCTTGCGACCGCAAGCCCGGCGGAAATGCTTCTCGGCGGTCAGAGGTCGCTCCACCCCCGGGGAGGTGACCTCGAGGACATACGGCGCAGACCTGGCGTCGACCTCGTCGAGCAATGCCGACGCCGCCCGGGACAGCGCGGCGATCGACTCGAGGTCGAGGCCGTCGTCCCCGTCGGCCACCACCGTGATGCGCGGCGGATGCGCGGCGGCGTCGACGATGACGTCATCGATTTCGTAACCTGCGCGCGCGAACTCGCCGTCGAGTAGCTCGATCACCTCTTTCTGCGACGGCAATCCCGCAGAACGCTCCGTCACGGCGAGCTCCTCGTCTTGAGTTGTCCGGACCCGATTCCGCGGCACAACCGCAGAACCAACACTCAACGATACGCCAGCGCCGCCGACGTAAACCCCAAACTCGCGCCGATGCGACGAGACGGCGATGGCAAGATGTTGCTCGTGCCGAGCACTCCGCCGACCATCAGCAGGCGACGCGTACTGGCCTCGGCCGCGGCGTTGGCCCTACTCGGCGCGACCGCGAGTGCCTGCGGGTCATCGCCACCGCCGCCGGAGGTCGACGAACTCGCCGCACAACTCGACCGGGCGCGGGCCGACAGCCAGCTGGCCACCGATGCGGCCGCCGAGGAGCGCGGATCCGTCGTGGAGGCGCTGACCGCGGTCGCCGCCGAACGCGCGGCCCACGCCCAGGCGCTGTCCGATGAGCTGGTTCGGATGCGCGGCGCCGAGGCACCCACCACGACACCCTCCAGCACCACCGCCGAGCCGGCGAAGCCACCCACCGTCAAGGACGCCGCCAACGCGCTGCGGGCATCGGCGGCCAGCGCCAGCGAGCTGGCGGCCAAGCTCTCGGGTTACCGCGCCGGGTTGATCGCGTCGATCGCCGCGGCGTGCACCGCCGCGTACACGGTGGCCCTCGCCGAGCCGAGGAGGCCGCAATGACGTCGGTGGAGCCGACCGGACCGACGCGGCCGTCTAACCCCGCGGACGGTGCGCTGTTCGACGCGATCGCCACCGAACACGCGACGATCTACGGGTACGGGCTGGTGTCGGCGCGTTGCACGCCGGACGTCAACGACCTGGTGTCGAAGGCGATGGCCGAGCACCGCGAGCGCCGCGAAAAGGGCCTGGCCATGCTCAGCGGCCGGTCGGTCGAGGGCCCGCTGCCTGCCGCCGGATACCAATTGCCGATGAAGGTCGACACCCCGGACGACGCCGCGAAGCTCGCGGTCCGCATGGAGGAGGACGCGGCCGTCGCATGGCGGGCGGTCGTCGAACAGGCCACCACCGAGCAGGACCGCGCCTTCGGCGTGGCAGCGCTGACCCAGTGCGCGGTGACCGCCGCGCGCTGGAGCCGGGTGCTCGGCTCGACGCCGGTCACGGTCGCGTTCCCCGGCGGAAACGAGTAGCGCTCAGCGCACGTTCGGCGATGCAAGCGCCGCCGCGATGTCGGCTGCCGCGGCGTCGACGGGAATCTCGCGCGTCTCCCCCGTGAACCGGTTGCGAAGCTCCACCACGCCGTCGGCCCAGCCGCGGCCGACCACGACGATCCAGGGCATACCGAGCAGTTCGGCGTCCTTGAACTTGACCCCGGGCGAGGCCTGCCGGTCGTCGAGCAGCACTTCGTGTCCGAGCCGATCGAGGTCGGCCGCCAACTCCTCGGCGCCGGCGCGCGCGGCGCTGTCCTTGTTGGCGATCACCACGTGCACGTCGAACGGCGCCACCGACGACGGCCAGCGCAGCCCGATCTCGTCGTGGTGTTGTTCGGCGATGACTGCGACGAGTCGCGACACCCCAACGCCGTAGGAGCCCATGGTCAATCGAACCGGCTTGCCGTCCTCGCCGAGCACGTCGACCTCGAACGCGTCGGCGTACTTGCGGCCTAACTGGAAGACGTGGCCGATCTCGATGCCGCGGGCGGCCACCAGCGGCCCGGCCCCGTCCGGCGACGGGTCGCCTTCGCGGACCTCGGCCGCCTCGATCGTGCCGTCGGGGACGAAGTCGCGCCCCGCGACCAGGCCGACCACATGCTTGCCCGGCTCGTCTGCGCCGGTGATCCACGACGTGCCGTCGACGACACGCGGATCAACGAGGTAACGAACGCCGTTGGCCAACAACGCTTTCGGGCCGATGTACCCCTTCGCGAGGAACGGGTACTTGGCGAAGTCGGCATCGTCGAGCAACGCGTACTCCGCCGGTTCCAGCGCCGCGCCCAGGCGCTTGTCGTCGACCTCCCGGTCGCCGGGCACACCGACGCCCAGCAGTTCCCATTCGCCGCCGGGCTCACGGACCTTGAGCATCACGTTCTTGAGGGTGTCGGCGGCCGTGACGGTGCGCTCCAACGCCGAGTTGGCCCAGTCGACCAGCGTGGCGATCGTCGGGGTGTCGGGGGTGTCGTAGACCTTGGCCTCGGGTTGGCCCTCGATCGGCAGCGCGTCCGGCACGGCGGTGATGACGGCCTCGACGTTGGCGGCGTACCCGGATTCGAGGCAGCGCACGTAGGTGTCCTCACCGATCTCGCTCTCGGCGAGAAACTCCTCGGAGGCGCTGCCGCCCATCGCGCCCGACACCGCCGAGACGATCACGTAGCGCACGCCGAGACGCCCGAAGATCCGCTGATACGCCTCGCGGTGGGCGTGATAGGCCTTCTTGAGCCCGTCGTCGTCGACGTCGAACGAGTACGAGTCCTTCATCAGGAACTCGCGGCCGCGCAGGATGCCGGCGCGCGGCCTGGCCTCGTCGCGGTACTTGGTCTGGATCTGGTACAGCCGCAGCGGGAAATCCTTGTACGAGGAGTACTCGCCCTTCACCGTGAGCGTGAAGAACTCCTCGTGGGTGGGCCCCAGCAGGTAGTCGTTGCTGCGGCGGTCCTGCAGCCGAAAGAGCGCGTCGCCGTACTCGGTCCAGCGGTTCGTCGCCTCGTACGGCCCGCGGGGCAGCAGCGCCGGGAACAGGATCTCCTGCCCCCCGATGGCGTTCATCTCGGCGCGCACGACGGCCTCGATGTTGCGCAGCACCCGCAGTCCGAGCGGCAGCCAGCTGTACAGCCCGGGCCCGACGGGTCGGACGTAGCCGGCGCGGATCAGCAGTTTGTGGCTGGGCACTTCGGCGTCGGCCGGATCGTCGCGCAGGGTGCGCAGGAACAGCTCCGACATGCGGGTGATCACAGTCGACAACCTTACTGATGGCCTCGGTTACAGCTCGCCGGCCTCCACGGCTTCTCGAGTGTGCTGCGCGGTGGCGATCTGGCGCGCCGAGAAGCCGATCCAGAACGCGGCGATGCCGACGATCACCGCTACGCCGGCGACCCACAGCAGCGAGTAGGTGTAGCCGTGGCCGAGCGCGTCGAGCTGGGCCGGCGTCATGTCCTTGACCGGCCCGGTGGTGCCGCCCAGATACAGCGTGCGCGAGGTCTGCACGGCCTGGATGACGACGAGTACCAGCGGGCCACCGAGGTTCTGCACCATCAGCGTGATCGACGACACCGGGCCGATCTCGCCCGGGCCCACCCCGGCGATCGCGCACAGCGGCAGGATCACCGCGATCGCCCCGATGCCGAAGCCGCCCACGACGATCGGCGCGAACAAGTCCGGGAAGTACGGGATGCTGCGGTCCAGGGTGGAGCCGTACAGCATCGCGCCTAGCACGAACAGCCCGCCGCCGAGGATCAGCCAGCGCGGCGCGACGTGCGGGGCCAGCCGGGCCGCGACCGCGGTGCCCACCCCGAACGCGAGCGCAAACGGGATGAAGCAGATGCCGGCCTGCAGCGCCGAGTAGCCCAAAACGTCCTGCACCAGCAGCCCGATCATCACGGTCAGGGTCAGCAGCACGCCGCCCGCGAGGAACAGCGCGACGAACGTCATCACCCGGTTGCGGTTGTCGAACACCGAGAACGGGACGATCGGGTGCTGCGCGGTGCGCTCGACGAGCAGGAAGCTGATGAAGAAGATCGCCGACGCCACCGCGGCGCCGATCACCAGCGGATCGATCCACCCGCGCGGCGGGCCCTGCGTGAAGACGAGCACCGCAGATGTGCAGCCCAGCGTGGCCAGCGCCGCGCCGGTGACGTCGAGTTTGAGTCTTTCGTGCTGGGTCTCGGCCAGCCGGGTGACCGCGATGACGATGATCACGATGCCGATCGGCACGTTGATCAAAAAGGCCAGCCGCCAGGAGATCACGGTGAGCGCGCCGCCGAGCACCAGCCCCATCACCGAGCCGATGCCCTGCATGGCCGCCGATATGGCCAGGGCGCGGTTACGCGCCTGCCCGACCGCGTACGTCGTCGCGATCAGCGCGAGGCCGGTGGGCGCCGCGACTGCCGCGCCGGTGCCCTGCACCGCTCGGGCGACGATCAGGGTGGCCGGGTCCGTGGCCAGTCCGCACACCAGCGAGGCGATCGTGAAGACGCCGACGCCGGACAGGAACGCACGCTTGTGACCGATCGCGTCGCCGACGCGCCCGCCGAGCAGCAGCAGGCCGCCGAACGCCAGGACATAGGCGGTGATCACCCAGCTCTTGCTCGCGTCGGTGAGGCCGAGATCCGCCTGCATCCGCGGCAGCGCGACGATCACGATGGTGCCGTCGAGGGTCGACATGAGCTGCATGCCGGTGATCGCGATGATCGCCGGACCCAACACCGACGAAGCCAGCGGTAACGCGGCGGGCGGCGCCGGGCGGTCTGTCGGTCCGGAGGAACCACCGACGGCAGACATGGACAGCCACCCTACCGAGTGCGATTTCGGTGTAGTCGGTAACGCTGAGCGCGACCAGCTACGCCCGAATCACAACTCTCCGGAGTCGAATGTCGAGCTAAAGCTCTCCGGAGTCGATCGCGTCCTTGACTTCCTGCGCATGCGCGACCTGCGATGCGCTGTAGCCGATGAACAGCGCTGCACCGCCCACGATCACCGCGACCGCGGCCACCCACAGCAGGCCATATGTGTAGCCCTGATCGAGGGCATGCAATTGCGCGGCGTTCATGTCGTTGACCGGTCCGGTGGTGCCGCCCAGATACAGCGTGCGCGAGGTGATCACGGCCTGGATCACGGCGAGCACGACGGGGCCGCCGAGGTTCTGCAGCATCAGCGCGATGGCCGACACCGGGCCGATCTGGTCGAAGCCGACGCCTGCGATCGCTGACAGGGTCAGCGGAACGACGATCATGCCGATACCCATGCCGCCGATCGTGATCGGCAGCACCAGGTTCGGGAAGTACGGGATATTCGCGTCGAGCGTGGAACCGTAGATCATCGCACCGAGCACCAGCACGCCACCGGCGATGACCAGTATCCGCGGCGGGAACCGCGACACCAGGGCCGACGACAGGCCGAGGCCGATGCCGAGCGCGATCACGAACGGGATGAACCCGATGCCGGCGCGCAACGCGCTGTAGCCCATGATGTCCTGCACGTACAGCCCGATCAGCACGGTCAGCGTGAACATGACGCCGCCCGCGAGGAAGATCGCCGCGAACGTGGCGACCCGGTTGCGGTCCTTGAACAGGTCGAACGGCATGACGGGGTTGGCGGCGGTGCGCTCGACGTAGAGGAACGCGAGCAGCGCCGCCGCTGCGGCGAGCCCGGAACCCAGCGTGATGGGCGACAGCCAGCCCTGCTCGGGCCCCATCGAGAACCCGAACACCGCGGCGGTACAGCCGAGGGTGGCCAGGATCGCGCCCGTGGCGTCCAGCTTGAGCCGCTCGCGGCTGGTCTCACGCAGCGTCCTGCGGGCCAGGTGGATCATCACCAACCCGATCGGCACGTTGATCAGGAACGCCCACCGCCACGACACCTCGGTCAACGCCCCACCGATGATCAGACCCATCACCGAGCCGATACCCGTCATCGCGGCGAAGATCGCCGTGGCGGCGTTGCGGGCGGGACCCTTCGGGAAGGTGGTCGCGATCAGCGCCAGCGCGGTCGGTGACGCGATCGCCGCGCCTACGCCCTGCAGCAGCCGGGCGACCACCAGCGTCGCCTCGTTCCACGCGAGGCCGCACAGGATCGAGGCGATGGTGAACAGCGCGACGCCGACGATGAAAGTGCGCTTGCGACCGATCGTGTCGCCCAGCCGTCCACCGAGCAGCATCAGCCCGCCGAACGTCAGCACGTAAGCCGTGATGACCCAGCTGCGGCCGGCGTCGGACAGGCTCAGCTCGTCCTGGATCTTGGGAAGCGCGACGATGGCGACGGTGCTGTCCATGGTCGCGAGCAGTTGCATGCCGCCGATCGCGATGACCGCGGCGATGAACCGCCGCGACGGCAGCCACGCCGGATACCTGCTGGTTCGATCCCCCGCGGACCGCACAGCGCTCTTCTGCGGGCGTAGTGAAAACGGTTGGTTTGCCCCACCCTCGGCGTCACGGCGCATGGCAGCACGCTCTGCGTCATTGAGAGCCGTCATGCGGGTTACCTTACAGTACTCTTAAGAATCCTTTAACCGCCGAAGGCGGCCACGGGGCCGATCACGATGATCGCCGGCGGCCGAATTCCGTCGTCCCGAATGCGTTCTGCCGCATCTGCCAGAGTGGCACGCAAAGTGCGTTGCGCCGCCGTCGTGCCGTGCTGCACCACCAACACCGGTGTATCCGCAGGTCGTCCGCCTTCGAGCAAGACATTGGCGAAAAGCTCGATGCGTTCGACCGCCATCAGCAACACGATGGTCCCGGACAGCTGGGCAAGGGCATTCCAATTCACTAACGATTCCGGATGTCCGGGCGCCACGTGGCCGCTGACCACCACGAACTCATGCGTGACGTGGCGGTGGGTGACCGGGACACCGGCCAGCGCGGGCACGCCGATGGCGCTCGTCACACCGGGCACGACCGTGACCGGGATTCCGGCCTCGGCGCACGCGAGCACCTCTTCGTAGCCGCGCGCGAACACGAACGGGTCGCCGCCTTTGAGTCGGACGACGAACTTGCCGGCCTTCGCGCGGTCGATGAGGATGCCGTTGATCGCCTCCTGGGCCATGGCCCGGCCGTACGGGATCTTGGAAGCGTCGATGACCTCGACGTGTGGTGACAGTTCGGCCAGCAGTTCCTGCGGCGCTAGGCGGTCTGCCACGACGACCTCGGCGTGCGCCAGTAGCCGGCGGCCGCGGACGGTGATCAGCTCCGGGTCGCCCGGACCGCCGCCGACCAGCGCCACGCCGCCGTGGACGACATCGGGGGTCGCCGACATGTCCGGTGCGATGAGCCCTCGTTGCATGGCCTCGTGGATCGCCGACCTGATCGCCGCTGACCGTCGGTGCTCCCCGCCGGCGAGCACGCCGACCGACAGCCCCTCGTACTCGAACGACGCCGGGGTGACCGCGGTGCCCTCGACGGCGACATCGGCTCGCACACAGAAGATGTGGCGGCGTTCGGCCTCGGCGACGACGGCGGCGTTGACCTCGGGATCGTCGGTGGCCGCGATCGCGTACCAGGTGCCTTCGAGGTCGCCGGCGCGAAACTCGCGCAGCAGCAGTGTGATTCCGGCCATCGCCTCGACCACCGGGGTGACTTCGCGGGCGATCACGTGCACGTCGGCGCCGTTGGCCACCAGAAGCGGCAAGCGACGCTGCGCCACGCTGCCGCCGCCGACGACGACAACCTTCCTGCCCGTCAGGCGCAGGCCGACGAGGTAGGCGTTCTCGGAAATCACACTGCTCCTCGCGTCCGCGTCACTGGGTCCGATCCCCTTCGCGCAAGCGGCTCATCGGCGCGAGCTTAGAGGTTGCCGCCGCGGCCACGAAGCGGCTGATCGCTTGCGGGTGGGCGACGGGATGGGTGTGCAGGTAGCCGGCGTGCACGCCGCCGGCCACGGCGCCGTCCTGCGTCCGCGTTACCCCGGCTTCGGAGAAGATCCAGGCGGGCGCGTAGCTGTTGACGAAAGTGACTGCCGTGCGGTGGAATTCGTGCCCCATCACCCGGTCGCCGATGCAGTGCAACGGCGAATCTGCGACTACGACCGCTTCGCGGTACCCGAGGGTGAGGCGGTCGGTGAATGTCGCCGACCCGGACAACACACCGCACATGGGATGGCCGTCGAGGTCGTCGACGAGATAGGTCAGCCCCGCGCATTCGGCATGCACCGGCGCACCCGATGCAGCCAAGTGCCTGATCTGCGTACGCGCGACGTCGTTGGCCGACAGGTCGGCGACGAACTCCTCGGGGAAACCACCGGGTATGACGAGGGCCGACGTGCGTGGGGGCAGCGGATCGGTCAGCGGGTCGAACTCGGCGACCTCGGCACCGGCCGCGGCGAGCAGTTCGCGGTGCTCGGCGTAGCTGAAGCTGAAGGCCCGGCCCGACGCCAGCGCCACCGTGGCGTTTCCGCCGACGGGGGTCACCTCCTCGGCGTCCCACGGATCGTCCATGACCCGGCTGCCGGCCAGCGCGGTGATCCCGACGAGGTCGACATGGCGGCCGACGAGCGCGGTCATCGCCTCGACCGCCGCATGCGCCCGATCGCCGTGTTCGACCGCGGTGACAAGCCCGAGATGCCTTGACGGGACGGACAATTCGTCGGTCCGCGGGATCGCGCCGAACACTCGGACGCCCGCATGTTCGCAGGCCTGCCGCAAGGCCTCCTCGTGGCGCGGCGATCCGACCCGGTTTAGGATCACCCCGGCGACGTGAACCGATGGGTCGAACGTCGAGAACCCGTGCAGCAGCGCGGCGATGCTGTGGCTCTGCCCGCGCGCGTCGACGACCATGACGACCGGCGCGCCGAGCAGCGCGGCCACGTGCGCGGTGGAGCCGAACGTCGAGCTCCGCGAATCCTCGGCGATGCGCCCGTCGAACAGCCCCATCACACCCTCGATGACCGCGATGTCGGCGCCGGCAGTGCCGTGGCGGTACAGCGGCCCGATCAGTCGCTCACCCTGCAGCACCGGGTCCAGGTTGCGGCCGGGCCGGCGAGCGGCCAGCGAGTGGTAGCCGGGGTCGATGTAGTCGGGGCCCACCTTGAACGGCGCGACGGCCCGGCCCGCGCGCCGCAGCGCGCCCATCAGACCCGTCGCCACGGTGGTCTTGCCGCTGCCCGAAGCGGGCGCGGCGATCACCACAGCGGGCGTGGAGCGCGTCACGCCGGCCACCTCGGCCCGCGAGCGTGCGTGTTTGCACACGACACACCGCGGAAATTCAACACTTTGCGCACGCTCGCGCCGGTGTGAGCGTGCATTAGCGGCCTACTTCGCCGGGCGTGTTGTGTACAAACACGCACGCTCGCGCAGAAGGGCAAAAGCGGGTCACCACTCGATGCCTTTCTGCCCCTTACGGCCGACGTCCATCGGATGCTTGACCTTCGTCATCTCGGTCACCAGATCCGCGGCGTCGAGTAGTGGCTGCGGCGCGTCGCGGCCGGTGATGACGACATGCTGCGTGCCGGGCCGGGTGCGGATCGCCTCGATCACCTCTTCGACGTCGATCCATCCCCACTTCAGCGGGTAGGTGAATTCGTCGAGCACATAGAAGTCGTGACGCTCATCGGCGAGCCGCCGCGCGATCTCGGCCCAACCATCGGCCGCGGCGGCGGCGTGGTCGACCTCGTTACCGTGCTTGCGGGTCCACGACCAACCGGACCCCATCTTGTGCCACTGCACCGGTCCGCCGACGCCGTGCTCGTCGTGCAGCTTGCCGAGTTCACGGAAGGCCGCTTCTTCGCCCACTTTCCATTTGGCGCTCTTGACGAACTGGAACACCGCGATGTCGAAGCCCTGGTTCCACGCGCGCAGCGCCATCCCGAACGCCGCAGTCGACTTGCCCTTGCCGGCGCCGGTGTGCACCGCGAGCAGCGGAGCGTTGCGGCGTGCGCGCGTGGTCAACCCGTCGTCGGGGACGGTGAGCGGCTGGCCTTGAGGCATGACGTGACTTCCCCTACTTTCGTCTGCGCCCAGATCAGGCGGCGGTGCGGACCACGTCGGTGAGGCTCTCGGCCCGCAGCTCGGCCAGCCGCACCGCCGGGGCGCCCAACTGCTTGGCGAGCTCTTCGGCCAGCCCCAACCGCACATATGAGGTCTCGCAGTCCACCACCACCGCGGCGGCGCGTTCGGCGACCAACCGGGCGGCGGCCTCGCGCGCGCGGCCCAACGGGTCGGGGCCACCGGTGGCCCGGCCGTCGGTCAGCACGACCACCAGGCTGCGCCGGGCGCGGTCGCGTGCCTTCTCGCGAACGACGAGGTCGCGGGCCGCCAACAGCCCCTGCGCCAGAGGCGTCCTGCCGCCGGTGTCGAATCGGGCCAGGCGCCTGCTCGCGATGTGGACCGACGACGTCGGCGGCAGCAGCACCTGGGCGGCCTGCTGGCGGAAGGTGATGACGGCGATCTTGTCGCGCCGTTGGTAGGCGTCACGCAGCAGCGACAGCGTCGCGCCGCCGACCGCGGACATCCGGTCCCGCGCGGCCATCGAACCCGACGCGTCGACGACGAAGATCACCAGGTTGCCTTCGCGTCCTTCGCGGATCGCCCGCCGCACATCGCCCGGCGCGGGCCGGGGCCGGCCCGGACCGCGCTGGCGCTCCACGGCAGCCAACAGCGTGCCGAACACGTGTACGCCGTGACCGCTCGCCTCGTCGCTGGTGGCCGCGATCGTCTTGCCCGTGCGGTTACGCGCACGCGACCGTCGGCCAGGCGCTCCCTCACCCACGCCGGGGACGACGAGCGACCGGGTGCGGAAGACCGCCGACGGCGGGGCACTCGGTCGCGAGGCCTCACCCGAAGACTGTTGGGCCGCTTGGCCATCCGAACCATTCTCCGGTGTGCCGCCGCTCGGCGGGTCCGGCTCGGGTTCGGGATCTCCGTCGGCGGCCTCGTCGGCCTGCGCCATCGCGTCGTCGAGTTGTCCGGGGTCCAGGCCGGGGTCGTCGAACGGGTCGCGTCGCCGGCGGTGCGGCAGCGCGAGTTCGGCGGCGACGCGGATGTCCTCCTCGGCCACCGTGTCGGCGCCGCGCCACGCGGCATGCGCGACGGCGGTTCTGGCGACCACCAGGTCGGCACGCATACCGTCCACGTCGAAGGCCGCACACAACGCCGCGATGCGCCGTAACTCGCTGTCCGGCAACGAAATCGAGCCGACCGCGGCGCGTGCGGCGGCGACGCGGCGGGCCAGCTCGGTGTCCGCATCGGCGTAGCTCTGCGTGAACCCGGCCGGATCGGTCTCGTACGCCATCCGCTGACGGATCACGTCGACGCGGACGTCGACCTCGCGGGACGCCCGCACGTCGACGGTCAACCCGAACCGGTCGAGCAGCTGCGGACGCAGTTCGCCCTCTTCGGGATTCATGGTTCCGATCAGGACGAACCGGGCGTCGTGGCTGTGCGAAACCCCGTCGCGTTCGACGTGCACCCGGCCCATCGCCGCGGCATCGAGCAGCACGTCGACCAGGTGGTCGTGCAGCAGGTTGACCTCGTCGACATACAGCACGCCGCCGTGCGCGCGGGCCAGCAGTCCCGGCGAGAACGCGTGCTCACCGTCGCGCAGCACCTTCTGCAGATCCAGCGACCCGACGACACGGTCCTCGGTGGCGCCGATCGGCAGCTCGACCAGCGCGGCTCCGTCGACCGCCTCGAGCACTTTGGCCAGACCCCGCACCGCGGTCGATTTCGCGGTGCCCTTCTCGCCGCGGATCAGCACCCCGCCGATGTCGGGACGGATCGCGCACAGCAGCAGCGCCAGCCGCAGGCGGTCGTGTCCGACTATCGCGCTGAACGGGTATGTCACGGCTTCAGCATAGGGACGTGCGGAATGCCGTCCTCCAGGAACTCCTCACCGTCGCGGACGAAGCCGATGCGGGCGTACATGTCGGCCAGGTATGTCTGCGAGTCGATCCGGCAGGGATAGTCCCCCACCTCGGCCAGCGCGGCCTGCAGCAGCCGGGTGCCGTGCCCGTGCCCGCGGGCCTCCCGCTTGGTGCACACCCGCCCGATCCGGAAGCCCTTCTGCCCGCCGGGATGTTCCTCCATCAGCCGCAACGTCGAAATGACTTCGCCGGTGGGGGTTTCCAACCAGAAGTGCCGTGTCTCGGCCAGCAGGTCACGACCGTCGAGTTCGGGGTACGGGGTGGCCTGCTCCACCACGAACACCTCCACCCGCAGCTTCAGCAGTTCGTAGAGCATTGCGGCGTCGAGGTCGCGCGACCAGCTGCGGCGCAGCGCAACCGTCATCCGGCGGTCACCGCCGAGGATTCGTCGAGCCGCAGCACCCGGGTCCCGTGCGACCACACGTCGTCGAACAGCGCCGGCTCCGAGGACAACTCATGGCCCAGCGACGGCACCATCTCCTGCAGTTTGGGCAGCCACGCCTGGTAGCGCTGGGCGAAGCAGCGCTGCATCACGTCGAGCATCGCGGGCACCGCGGTCGACGCCCCTGGCGATGCGCCGAGTAGTCCCGCGATGGTGCCGTCGCCGGCGGCCAGTACGGTCGTGCCGAAGTCCAACACACCCTTGCCCTTGGCGCCGCAGATGACCTGGACCCGTTGCCCGGCGACGTTAAGCTCCCAGTCCGATTCCCTTGCGCTAGGCGCGAATTCGCGAAGCGCGTCGATTCGTTCGGCGTCGGACAGCATCAACTGACCGACAAGATACTTCAGCAACCCGAACTGGGTGAGCCCGACGTTGACCAGGGATGCGACGTTGGTCAGCGTGATGGACTCGGGCAGGTCGAAGACGTCGCCCTGTTTGAGGAATTTCGGAGACCAGCCCGCGAACGGCCCGAACAGCAACCACGATTTGCCGTTGATCATTCGGGCGTCCAGGTGCGGAACCGACATCGGCGGCGCGCCCACCGGAGGCTGGCCGTACACCTTGGCCCGATGCGCCGCGGTCAAGCTCGATACGTCGGTGCGCAGGAACTTGCCGCTGACCGGGAAGCCGCCGAAGCCCTTGGCCTCCTTCATGCCCGCCTTCTGCAGCAGGTTCAGCGCCCCGCCGCCCGCACCGACGAAGACGAACTTGGATTTGAGCTTGCTGGTCCGGCCGGTACGCAGGTTTTCCACCTTCAGCGTCCACGAGCCGTCGGACTCTTGGCGCAGGTCACGCACCTCATGCCCGAATCGGGTGGTCATGCCGCGCTGTGCGACGTAACCGATGAGTTGGCGCGACAGCGCACCGAAGTCGACGTCGGTGCCCTGCCGAGTCCAGTTCAGCGCCACCGGTTCGGAGAAGTCGCGCTTCTCGGCCATCAGCGGCAGTCGCCGGGCGAACTCGCCCTCGTCGTCGATGAACTCCATGCCGGCGAACAGCGGATTGGTCACCAACGCGTCGTAGCGGCGCCGTAGGTACTTCACATTGGCCGCGCCGTGGACGAAGCTCACATGCGGAACGGGATTGAGGAAGCTGCGCGGATCGCTGATCAACCCGTTCTCCACGGCATACGCCCAGAACTGGCGGGTCACCTGGAATTGTTCGTTGACCCGCACCGCTTTGGAAATGTCGATCGAGCCGTCGGGTTTCTGCGGGGTGTAGTTGAGTTCGCACAGCGCCGAGTGGCCGGTGCCCGCGTTATTCCACGCATCGCTGCTTTCGGCTGCCGCCCCGTCGAGGCGCTCGATGAGCGTGATCGACAGATCCGGCTCCAGTATCCGCAACATGGCGCCCAGCGTGCCGCTCATGATGCCCGCCCCGACGAGCACGACATCCGTCCTCTGGTCGTCAGCCACTGTCAGTCCCCCAGACGCTGGACGCGGTTGTCCTTCTTGGTCGCGGTCATGGTCGGTCATGAGGTTAGCCCGCAGACGGGCATCTCAATCCCCGCGCACGAAGTGGGACTGCTTCACCGCAGAAGGCTCGGCTGCGCCGACTATCGTTGCTGTCGTGCCCGACTGGAAGGCCGACGTACTGCCGGGCTACTGGCAACACACGATGGCCCTCGGCACAGACCCGGACGGCGAGGGTGAACTCGTCGCGACACTGGTCCGCCGCGGTGAGCCAGATCCGTCGGCCACCCGTGCGGTGCTGTTGGTGCACGGGTTCACCGACTACTTCTTCAACACCGAGCTCGCCGACCACTTCGCCGTGCGGGGATTTGCCTTCTACGCCGTCGACCTGCACAAATGCGGCCGGTCGTGGCGGGAGGGCCAGACCCCGCACTTCACCACCGACCTGACCCGCTACCACGTGGAGCTCGAGCGCGCGCTCGACATCATCGCCTCGGTGTCACCGGCGGAGGTGTTGGTGTACGGGCATTCGGCCGGTGGACTCATCGTGTCGCTGTGGCTGGACCGGTTGCGCAGCCGCGGGCTGACCGGCCGCAAACGCGTCGGCGGTCTTGTGCTCAACAGCCCCTGGCTGGATCTGCAAGGGCCCTCGATCCTGCGGGCCGCGCCGACCCGCGCCGCGCTGGGCGCGGTCTCGCGGTTTCGCAAACGGCTGGTGGTGCGCCCACCGACCGAGGGTGGATACGGCACCACACTGCACCGCGACTACCACGGCGACTTCGACTACGACCTGAGGTGGAAGCCGATCGGCGGCTTTCCGGTCAGGACCGGCTGGATCCACGCCATCCGCCGGGGCCACGCGAAACTGCACCGCGGGCTCGACGTCGGCGTGCCCAACCTCATCCTGCGCTCGGACCGCAGCGTTCGCGAGGCCCGGGATCCTGACTCGATCCAGCGCGGCGACGCGGTGCTCGACGTCAGGCAGATCGCCCGGTGGGCCGGATGCATCGGCAATCGGACCACGGTCGTGCCGATCGTCGACGCCAAGCACGACGTGTTCCTGTCGATGCCCGAACCGCGGCAGGCCGCCTACGACGAGCTGACCGGCTGGCTCAACTGGTATCTCACCCACCGCTCCGATACCACCACCCAATCCCGAGGAGGCTGACCCATGACGCACTTCGACCTCGCGATCATCGGAACCGGCTCCGGCAACACGATTCTCGACGAGCGATACGTCGACAAGAAGGTGGCGATCTGCGAGCAGGGGATCTTCGGCGGCACGTGCCTCAACGTCGGGTGCATCCCGACGAAGATGTTCGTCTACGCGGCCGGCATCGCGCAGGACGTCAGGGAGGCATCGCGGTACGGCGTCGATGCCCATGTCGACGCCGTGCGGTGGCCCGACATCGTCTCGCGAGTGTTCGGGCGGATCGACCCGATCGCGATGAGCGGGGAGAACTACCGCCGGTCCTCGCCCAACGTGGCGGTGTTCGGCAGCCACGCGAGGTTCCGGCCGACTCGGCCCGACGGCCGCTACGTGATGCGCACCGACGACGGTGAGGAGTTCACTGCCGACCAGGTGGTGATTGCCGCCGGTTCGCGGGCCGTGGTCCCCGACGCGGTCGCGGAATGTGGTGCGCCGTACCACACCAGTGACACGATCATGCGCATCACCGATGTGCCCGAGCACCTCATCATCGTCGGCGGCGGGTTCGTCGCCTGCGAGTTCGCCCACATCTTCTCCTCCCTGGGCAGCCGCGTGACGCTGCTGATCCGCGGCAGCACGCTGCTGCGCGGTCACGACGACGACATCGCCATGCGCTTCACCGACATCGCCGCCAAGAAGTGGGAGGTGCGCAACCATCACGAACTGGCGGATGCCCGTGAGGTCGGCGGAGGAGTCGAGATCACGTGCCAGGACGGCTCGAAGCTGCGCGGCGACGCGCTGCTGGTGGCGACGGGCCGCGTTCCCAACGGCGACCTGCTCGACGCCGAGCACGCCGGTGTGAAGGTCACCGCCGGCGGACAGGTCGTCGTCGACGAATATCAACGCACCACGGCGCGAGGCGTTTTTGCGCTCGGCGACGTGTCTTCGGACTTTCAGCTCAAGCACGTCGCCAACCACGAAGCACGCGTCGTCAAGCACAATCTGCTGCAGGACTGGGACGACACGGATGCGCTGGTGGCGGCCAACCATCGCCATGTGCCCTCGGCGGTGTTCACCGACCCGCAGATCGCCAGCGTCGGCTTGACCGAAAACGAGGCGCGCGCAAAAGGATTCCGGATCAAGGTCAAAATTCAGGACTACAGTGACGTCGCCTACGGCTGGGCGATGGAGGACACCACCGGTATCGCCAAGCTGGTCGTCGACGACGACACCGGCCTGCTGCTCGGCGCACACATCATGGGCCATCAGGCGTCGTCGCTGATCCAGCCCATCATTCAGGCGATGGCCTTCGATCTGCCTGCCCAGGACATGGCGCGCGGGCAGTACTGGATTCATCCCGCGTTACCGGAGATCATCGAGAACGCGCTGCTGGCGCTCTGCGGTGAACCGCCGTGGCCGCCGTCCAAACGCCACTAGGGCGCCGGCACCTCGAAACCCCAGGGCAGTTCCAGGCGGTGTGCGGCAAGAAGTTCCGCATCCGAGAGGACGTCGCGGATCGGCCCGTCGGCCACAATCGCGCCGCGGTCCATCACCACCGCCCGCTCGCACAGTTGGGCGGCGTACGGCAGGTCGTGCGTGACGATCAACATCGTCGCCTCGAGGCCGGACAAGGTTTCGGCCAGTTCGCGGCGCGCTACGGGATCGAGGTTGGCCGACGGTTCGTCGAGCACGAGAATGTCGGGCGCACATGCCAGCACGGTCGCCAATGCCGCGCGGCGACGTTGGCCCGCCGACAGGTGGGTGGGGCTGCGGTTGGCCTGTTCGGTGAGCGAAACGGTCCGCAACGCCTCCCGTACCCGCGCGGCCAACTCCTCGCCGCGCAACCCGAAGTTGGCGGGGCCGAATGCCACGTCCTGGGCGACGGTCGGCATGAACAACTGGTCGTCGGGGTCCTGGAAGACGAGCCCGACGCGCCTGCGAACGTCGTGAATGGTCTTGCGCGTCAACACCGCATCGCCGATCCGTACCGTGCCCGACGTCGCGGTGAGCACACCGTTCAGATGCAGCATCAGCGTGGTCTTGCCGGCGCCGTTGGGCCCCAACACCGCGATGCGCTCTCCATGTGCGACGGCAAGGTCGACGCCGTCGAGAGCCACCTGGCCGTCCGGGTAAACGTGGCGCAGTGCCTCGATGGTGACCGCGTTCATCGCAGCACCCACGCCGCCGTCGCGATCGCCACCGCAGCGACGGCGGGTGTCATTGCGACCACCCACTGCGACGCGGCCGCCCGCGGCGGTGCCCCGATCACCGCCAGATCTGGTGCGCTGCCGTCGAACCCGCGTGACAGCATCGCCACGTAGACCCGCTCGCCGCGTTCGTAGGAGCGCAGGAACAATGCCCCGATCCCCTTGGCTATCGCGCCCGCCTGATGCAGGGCACGCGGCGAGTCGCCGCGCGAGAGGCGTGCCATCCGCATGCGGCTGGCCTCGCCGGTGAGCAGATCGACATAGCGGATCATCAGCACCAGCACCGAGGTCACCACGGCGGGCATTCCCAGCCTGCTCAACGCCATCGGCAGCTCGGTCGTCGACGTGGTGGCCGCCACCGTCAGCGCGGCCGCCACCCCCAACGTGCCCTTGATGACGATGCCCCACGCCGCCCAGAGTCCGGTGACCGAAAGCTGCAACCCCGCCACGTCGACACGCTCGCCGCCCTCGGCGAACGGCAGGAGCACCGCCAGAACCAGGAACGGCGTCTCGATCAGCATCCGCGGCAGGATCCATCGCAGGGGGATGCGCGCGAGCCGCCAGACGACGACGACGATCGCGGCGTAGACGGCGAAGGGCCAGAACATCTCCCGCGGCGTCGCGACCACGGCGAGCACGAACACCAGCAGGCACACGATCTTGACCTCGGCCGGGGCACGGTGCACGACGGAGTCGTCGTGCCGGTAGAGCGGATGGGCACCCGCGCCCATGGCTAGCGCCGGCTCCCGCTACTGTCGCCCGCCTTGCGGCTGCGGGCGATCAACCAGAAGACCGAGCCCGCGAGCACCACCGTCGCCAGCACGCCGATGATGCCGGCGACTCCGCCGGTCCCGTCGCGCCCTTCGATCGCGTAGTCGGCCAACGGCGAGGCCGCAAGGCTGTGTTCGTCGGCGTGCTGGGCGATGCACTCGCCGGTCAGTTCCTCGCCATCGGCGGTCTCGACGATTTCGCAGCCTCGCAGGGTCGCCGAGTCGAGCCCGTCAGGGCTCGAGCTCGCGAAGTAGGACACCACGCCGGCGATCAGCAGGGTGGCGGCGGCGAACACGGTCCAGAACCGCCAGCGTGCGCTCATGCCGCAACCTCCTGTCGGGTCCGTCGCAACAGGTACACCAGGTCGGGACGCGACCGCGCGACGGCCATCACGGTGACCGCGGTGATCAGCCCCTCGCCGACCCCGATCAGCGCATGAGTGCCGAACATGTATCCGGTGATGGCGCCCATCGACGTCGCTGTCGCGCCGCCGATCGCGTACTCGAGTACGAATCCCATTGCCGCACAGATCGTTCCGATCAGCGCGGCGAGGAACGCGATGACACCGAGTCCGCCCACCGGGACGTCACCCCGCCTGCGGGCCGCGGCGTAGAGCAGCACAGCCGTCGAATATCCGGCGGCCACCCCGATCACGGCCATGTTGGTGATGTTGGTGCCCAGCGCGGTAACCCCGCCGTCGGCGAACAGCAGCGCCTGCACCACCAGCACGATCGCGATGCACAGCGCCCCGGTGTAGGGGCCGACCAGGATCGCCGCGAGGGCGCCGCCGAGCAGATGTCCGCTCACCCCCGGCAAAATCGGGAAGTTCACCATCTGCACCGCGAAGATGAATGCGGCCACCAATCCGGCCAGCGGCACCGTGCGTTCGTCGAGTTCGTTTCGCGCCTTGGACGCGCAGAATGCGACGGCCACGACGGCGATGAGGCCGAAGATGACGGAGGTCGGTGCGTTGACGATGCCGTCGCTCATGTGCATGGCGACGTACTGGTAAGCCACTCCGCAACCCTAGAACCTGGGTCGACACCTGTCTAGCTGAACAGATGTTCAGCTGGAGGCGCCTTGGAGGTGATTTCGGTGTCGCCGGTCGCGGTTAGCGCTACCAACGACACCGAAATCGCCTCACCGCTTGACGGCGGTCACCAGCAGGTACTCGGCCTCCCAGAACGCCCGGGTGTCGTCGCCGTTGTTCCACTTCTCCAGGAACGCCAGGAAGTCGGCGTCCAGGGCCTCGACGCGCTGGGGGTCGTCGGCGTTGAACTTGTACGCGGCGATGGTCGGCCCGTAATTGCGCTTCCAGTACTCGCGAAACTCGGCGGCCGTCGCGCAGTGCTCGAGACGCACGGTCTGCCTGCGCATGTTCTCTTCGGCGACCCGATCGCCGAACAGCCCCCGGACATGCTCCTCGTCGCCCCACCGCGGCGGCGGGCTCGCGCCAGGGGGTGGCGGCGGCGCGTAGGGCTTCATCGTGGCGAAGAGGTTGCCGATGAAGCCCTGCGGGGTCCAGTTGATCATCCCGATGGTTCCGCCGGGTCGGACGACACGGACCATCTCGTCGGCGGTCTCCTGGTGATGGGGGGCGAACATCGCACCGACGCAGGACATCACGATGTCGAAACTGTCGTCGGCGAACGGCAACGCTTCTGCGTCGGCTTCCACCCACTCCAGGTCCACTCCGCGTTCGGCGGCGATGCGGCGTCCGGCGTCGAACAACTCCGGGGTGAGATCGCTTGCGGTGACGACCGCGCCGAGCGCCGCAGCGGGGATCGCCGCGTTTCCAGAACCGGCCGCGACGTCGAGCACCCGATCGCCGGCTCGCACCCCGCAGGCGCGGACGAGTTCGGGCCCCAGGCCGGGGATCAGTTCCGCGGCCACGGCGGGGTAGTCGCCGGATGCCCACAGCGCACGGTGTTTGGCTTTCAACTGCCGATCGGCATCCTGATCCGCCGCGTCGGGTTTCGGCTCTGCCGTACTCATCCACCAAGGCAACCAGCCGACGGCGAGCGGCAAGACCGCATTGACCAAAGTTTCTTCGTCGATCCGTCACGCAACGCCGTTCGGCGGCGGACGGGGGAAATCGCCGGGTCAGCTGTGGCGGGCGCCGATCCAGTGCAACAGGTCGTGCACGGTCTGGTCCTGCAGGCGGTAGCTGACCGTGCGCCCGACCCGCGTGGACGACACCCAACCCTGCTGGCGCAGTACCCGCAGCGCTTGCGACACGGCGTTCTCCGACCGGCCGAGCGCGGCGGCCAGATCGCCGACGCAGATGCCCGGCGCCCGGTGCAGCACCAACAGAATCTCGAGCCGGTTCGGGTCGGAGAGCAGGTCGAAGCGCACCGTCCAGCCGGTCGTGTCGACGTCGGCTAAGGCGGACGTCACATCCTTGGCTTCCGTTCGGCTACCGGACCGGACCATGGTGCGCAGTTTATCGAGGAAGCTGCACGAAAGCGCCGAAGCGATCTTTCGCGCCGCTTTTGCACGCTCGCGAGTGCACGAGCGTGCGCAAGTGTCTGAAACTCAGCGGTGTGTCGGCGACAGACGCGCACGCTCGCGCAGAAATAGTGCTCGCCTACAGCGGGGTGACGTAGTGACCGCTGATGCCGCCGTCGACAAGGAAGGCCGAAGCGGTGACGAACGACGCGTCGTCGCTGGCGAGGAACGCGACCGCGGCCGCGATCTCCTCGGGTTCGGCGAACCGGCCGACCGGGACGTGCACCAGCCGCCTCGCTGCCCGTTCCGGGTCCTTGGCGAACAACTCCTGCAGCAGCGGGGTGTTCACCGGCCCGGGACACAGCGCGTTGACCCGGATGCCCTGCCGCGCGTACTGCACCCCGAGCTCGCGCGACATCGCGAGCACGCCGCCCTTGGACGCGGTGTAGGAGATCTGCGAGGTGGCCGAACCCATCACCGCAACGAACGACGCGGTGTTGATGATCGACCCCTTCTGCCGGGGCACCATGTGGCGCAGTGCGGCCTTGCAGCACAGGAACACCGATTTGAGGTTGACATCCTGCACCCGCTGCCAGGCGTCCAGCCCGGTGTTCTCGATGAGGTCGTCCTCCGGAGGAGAGATACCGGCGTTGTTGAACGCGATGTCGACGGCGCCGTGCGTCTCGGCGGCGGTGTCGAACAGCGCGTCGACCGCCGCGACGTCGGAAACGTCCACCGGTATGAACGTCGCCTCCAACTCGTCGGCCACCTTCTTGCCGGCTGTCGGGTCGACGTCGCCGACGACGATGGTGGCACCCTCGGCGCGCATGCGCCGCGCGGCCGCCAACCCGATCCCACTGCCGCCGCCGGTCACCACGGCCACCTTGCCGGCGAGCCGCCGCGTCAGATCCATCAGGCCTCCCGGACAGCGACGAAGACGTTCTTGGTCTCGGTGAACGACAGCGGCGCGTCGGGGCCGAGTTCGCGGCCGAGGCCGGACTGTTTGAACCCCCCGAACGGCGTGTTGTAGCGCACCGACGCATGCGAGTTGACCGACAGGTTGCCGGATTCGATCGCGCGCGATACCCGCAACGCCCGCGACAGGTTGTCGGTCCAGATCGACCCGGACAACCCGTAAGGGGTGTCGTTGGCGAGCGCGATCGCATCGGTCTCGTCGTCGAAGGGCAACACGGTGACCACCGGCCCGAAGATCTCTTCGCGCACCGTGCGGTCGGTGCGCTGCGGCGTCAGCACGGTCGGCGGGAACCAGTACCCCGGGTCCGACGGCGCCGACCCCCGGAATGCGACGGGCGCCTCGTCGGGCACGAACGAGGCGACGGAGTTCCAGTGCGCCTTCGACACCAATGGGCCCATCTCGGTGTCCTTGGCTCGCGGGTCCCCGACGACGACGCCCTTGACGGCGGGCTCGAACAACTCCATGAAGCGGTCGTAAACGCTGCGCTGCACCAGGATCCGGCTGCGGGCACAGCAGTCCTGGCCGGCATTGTCGAACACCCCGTACGGCGCGGTGGCCGCCGCCTGCTCCAGATCGCAGTCGTCGAACACGATGTTGGCGCTCTTGCCACCCAGCTCGAGCGTGACGCGCTTGACCCGACTGGCCGCGCCCGCCATCACCCGGGTGCCGACCTCGGTGGACCCGGTGAACACGATCTTGCGTACGTCGGGATGGCTGACGAACCGCTCGCCGACCACCCCACCCTTACCGGGCAGCACCTGCAACAGGTCGGCGGGTATCCCCGATTCGATGGCCAACTCCCCCAACCGGATCGTGGTGAGCGGTGTCCACTCGGCCGGTTTGACCAGCACCGCGTTTCCCGCGGCAAGTGCGGGCGCGAAGCCCCACGACGCGATCGTCATCGGGAAGTTCCACGGGGTGATGACGCCGACCACCCCGAGCGGCTCGTTGAACGTCACGTTGATGCCGCCGGCGACCGGAATCTGCTTGCCCGACAGGCGTTCCGGTGCGGCGGCGTAGAACTGCAGCACGTCGCGGACGTGGCCGGCCTCCCATTCGGCGTTGCCGATCGGATGCCCGGAGTTCGCGACTTCCAACGCCGCCAACTCGTCGACGTGCGCGTCCACCGTCGCGGCGAAGGCGCGCAGCGCGGCCGCCCGGTCGGCGGGAGCCCGACGCGCCCAATCCCGTTGCGTCGCTTTCGCTCGCGCGACCGCGTCGTCAACCGCGGCTTCGTCGGTCTGCTCGACGGTTCTCAGCAGCTCCTCGGTGGCGGGGTTGATGACATCGGATGCGGTCACGCCTGTGCCCTTTCGTTCGCGTACGTGCTCGCGGCCTCGACGACCGCGGCGAACAACCGCAGGTCGTCGAGGCGCTCTTCGGGATGCCACTGCACCGCCAGCACCCAGCGATCCGGGACTTCGACCGCTTCGATGACCCCGTCGTCGTCGCGGGCGCTGACAACCAACCCGTCGCCGAGTTCGTCGATCGCCTGGTGGTGGTAGCACTGCGCGTCCGACGACTCGCCGATCAGCGCGGCCAACCGGCTACCCGGCAGGGTGCGCACCGTCGAGGTGGTGAACACCGCATCGCCCTGCTGATGGCGGCGGTGGCCGATGACGTCGGGCAGGTGCTGGTGCAGCGTCCCGCCCAGCGCGACGTTGAGCACCTGGGCTCCGCGGCAGATGCCCAGCACCGGCATGGCGCGCCGCATCGCACCCCGCACCAACGCGAACTCGAACTCATCGCGGCGCCGGTTGTCGGCGACGTCCTCGTCGGTGGCCGGGTGCGGCTGCTGACCGTAGTGCGCGGGCACGACGTCCCGGCCGCCGGTGAGAATGAGTCCGTCGATGCCGTCGAGCACCCGCTCGGCGATGTCGTCGTCGATCCGTTGCGGAGGAAGCAGCATCGAAATGCCCCCCGCCAATTCCACGCCCTCGGAGTAGATCGCGGGCAGGAAGCTCGCCCGCACATCCCACACCCCGGTCTGCGCCTGCTGCAGATACGTGGTCAACCCGAGCACCGGCCGCACCTTCTCTGCGCGAGAACTAGAGCCGCTCAAAGCCTCGCACCCTCTCCCAGTCCGTGACGGCGGCATTGAAGGCGGTCAGCTCGACGCGCGCGTTGTTGAGGTAGTGCTCGACGACTTCATCGCCGAACGCAGCCCGCGCAACCTCGGACTTCTCGAACAACGCCGCCGCTTCGGCGAGCGTCGTCGGAAGCCGTTCGGCGCCACTGGTATACGCGTTCCCCTCGATGGGCTCGGGCAGCTCGAGCTCCCGGTCGATGCCGTACACCCCGCCGGCGATCAGGGCCGACACCGCGAGATACTGGTTGACATCGCCGCCGGGCGCCCGGTTCTCCATCCGCATGCCATGACCATGGCCGACGACCCGCAGCGCGCAGGTCCGGTTGTCCAACCCCCACGCGATCGCGGTCGGGGCGAAACTGCTGTCGACAAACCGCTTGTAGGAGTTGATGTTCGGCGCGTAGAACAGCGTGAGCTCACGGAGCGTTGCCAGCTGCCCGGCAATGAAGCTGCGGAACATCGACGACATGCCCACCGGATCGTCATCGTCGGCGAACACCGGGCTGTCGTCGTCTCCGCGCAGCGAGATGTGGATGTGGCAGCTGTTGCCTTCTCGCGCATCGAATTTCGCCATGAACGTCAGGCTCTTGCCGTGCTGGTCGGCGATCTCCCTGGCGCCGTTCTTGTAGATCGTGTGGTTGTCGCAGGTGACGCGGGCATGGTCGTATCGGAACGCGATCTCCTGCTGGCCGAGATTGCATTCACCCTTCACGCCCTCGCAGTACATGCCCGCGCCTGCCATGCCGAGCCGGATGTCGCGCAGCAGCGGCTCCATCCGCGTCGAGCCGAGCATCGCGTAGTCGACGTTATAGTCCGAGCCCGCCGTCATGTCCCGGTAACCCTTCGCCCAGGCCGCGCGGAAGCTGTCGTCGAACACCATGAATTCGAGTTCGGTGCCGACGTAGGGCACCAGGCGCCGCTCGGTGAGCCGATCGATCTGGCGGTTGAGAATGCTGCGCGGGGCCTGCTGGACCGGAGTGCCGTCGTGCCAGCCGAGATCGGCCATCACCATCGCCGTTCCGGGCAACCACGGAATCAGCCGCAACGTCGAGAAGTCGGGCGTCATCACCATGTCGCCGTAACCGGTCTCCCAGCTCGACATCGAATATCCGTCGACCGTGTTCATGTCGACGTCGACCGCCAGCAGGTAATTGCAGCACTCGGCGCCGTGTTCGGCGACTTCCTCGACGAACAGCCGGCCCGATACCCGCTTCCCGGTCAGCCTGCCCTGCATGTCGCAGAACGCGACGATCACCGTGTCGATGTCTCCGGCTGCCACCAGGCGCTCGAGATCGGCCTGCGACAACATGCCTGATGTGACGCTCATTCCGCTGCGGGGCCCTTCCTCGAAACCAGAGATGACGGGTAGTCAACCATTGCCGGTGGTTCGCTCCGGCGTTCGCAGCGAACACTTCTACAATTGTCACTCCCGAACGACCCGGCTCGTCGATGGACGCGAAGTCCTGCACCTCTCGGTGTTCTGGTTGTTGCTCGCCGAGGGACTCCCCGCCATGGCCTAGGGCGCCACCAGCGTGGGTAGAGGCAAGTCACACCCGTCACGGGTTTCGCCAGCTTCCACAAGGGTAAAGTCCTTGGCGTGTGTGGAGCCACCGGCGAGGTGCGTCTCGACGGCCGGGTGCCTGACGTCACAGCTGTGTCAGCCATGGCCGAGGCGATGGCGCCACGGGGTCCGGATTCGGCGGGCGTGTGGTCTGCGGGCCGGGTCGCGCTGGGACACCGTCGCCTGAAGATCATCGATCTGTCCGAAGCGGGCGGTCAGCCGATGCTCGACTCCGAACTCGGTCTGGCGGTCGCCTGGAACGGCTGCATCTACAACTACAAGCAGCTGCGCCGGGAGCTCAGCGAGTACGGCTACCGGTTCTTCTCCCACAGCGACACCGAGGTCCTGCTCAAGGCTTACCACCATTGGGGCGACCGGTTCGTCGACCGGCTCTACGGCATGTTCGCGTTCGCGATCGTCGAGCGTGACAGCGGTCGGGTGCTGCTCGGCCGCGACCGGCTGGGGATCAAACCGCTGTACGTCAGCGAGAATCCCGCCCGCATCCGTTTCGCGTCGTCGCTTCCGGGGCTTTTGGCGGGCGGCGATGTGGACACCCGCATCGACCCGGTCGCCCTGCATCACTACATGACTTTCCACTCGGTGGTGCCCGCACCGCGCACGATTCTGCGTGGGGTGACCAAGGTGCCTCCGGCGTCGCTGATGGCAATCGAACCGGACGGCAGCCGCAGCACCCGGACTTACTGGGAACCGGACTTCACCCGGCACGCGGACCGCGCCGACTGGTCCGAACGTGACTGGGAGGACGCGGTTCTGGCCGCGCTACGCGTCGCGGTCGACCGCCGGCTGGTTTCCGACGTTCCGGTCGGCTGCCTGCTCTCCGGCGGCGTCGACTCCAGCTTGATCGTCGGGCTGCTCGCCGAGGCCGGTCAGCACGGGCTGGCGACGTTCTCCATCGGCTTCGAATCGGTGGGCGGCGTCGCAGGCGACGAGTTCAAGTACTCCGACATCATCGCCGAGCGCTTCGGCACCGACCATCACCAGATCCGCATCGGCACCGAGCGGATGCTGCCCGCGCTCGACGGCGCGATCGGCGCGATGAGCGAACCGATGGTCAGCCATGACTGTGTCGCGTTCTATCTGCTCAGCCAGGAGGTGGCCAAGCACGTCAAGGTGGTGCAATCCGGCCAGGGCGCCGACGAGGTGTTCGCCGGATACCACTGGTACCCGCCGATGGCGGGCGCGGCCTCGCTCGACGAGTCGGTGGGGATTTACCGCGACGCGTTCTTCGACCGCGACCGCTCCGGCTACGAGGCGCTCGTCTCGCCCACATTCGCCACACCCGACGACCCCAGCCTGCGCTTCGTCACCGAGAACTTCGCGCGGGCGGGCGCCGAGACCGGCATCGACCGTGCGCTGCGGCTCGACACCACCGTGATGCTCGTCGACGACCCAGTCAAGCGCGTCGACAACATGACCATGGCGTGGGGCCTGGAGGGCCGGGTTCCGTTCCTCGACCACGAGCTCGTCGAGCTCGCCGCGACCTGCCCGCCCGAGCTGAAGATCGCGCACGAGGGCAAGGGCGTGCTGAAGCAGGCCGCGCGACGGGTCATCCCGGCCGAGGTCATCGACCGGCCGAAGGGCTATTTCCCCGTTCCCGCGCTCACCCACCTGGAGGGTCCGTACCTGGACATGGTGCGCGACGCGCTGTACGCACCCGCCGCCAAGGAGCGCGACCTGTTCCGTCCCGCGGCGATCGACCGGCTGCTCGCCGACCCGAACGGTCGGCTCACCCCGCTGCGCGGCAACGAACTCTGGCAGCTCGCACTGCTGGAACTGTGGCTACAGCGGCACGGGATCACAGGGCCCGCGGCATGACGGCAACCGGTCCCGAGACCGACCAGACCGAAGCCATCACCCTCGGCCTTCACCACGCTTCGCCCCAGCACCTCGTCGATGCGATGGCCGACGATGTGGTGATCGAAATGGGTTGGGGCCGACTCATTTTCGGGCAGACGTTTGCCGACCCCCAGAAGCTCGCCGAGGTGTTGCGCCACGAGGGGCCAGGCCGTCGCGACATCTGCATCTACGCCCGCGAACCCCATGTGCTGGTGTCGATGGCCCCCGCCGAACTGTTCATCGATCCGAGCCACACCTACCGGCTGAGATTCACCGAAGACCACGAACCGGACCCGACACCGACCGGGTTCTCGGTGCGGGCTCTGCAGAGCGCCGAGGACGCCGACGAGATGAACCGCGTCTACGTGCGCTGCGGCATGGTGCCCGGGCCGGTCGAGGTGTTGTGGCAGAACCACCGGACCCAGGACGCGCTCGACTACCTGGTCGCGGTGCGTGACGACGACGGCGCGGTGGTGGGCACCGTCACCGGCGTCGACCACAAGCGGCTGTTCTCCGACCCGGAGAACGGCTCGAGCCTGTGGACCTTGGCCGTCGACCCGACCACCAGCCTGCCCGGCGTCGGCGCTGCGCTCACCCGCGCGCTGGCGACGATCTACCGCGACCGAGGCCGGGCGTACATGGACCTGTCGGTGAGCCACGACAACGTGGCAGCGATCTCGCTGTACGAGAAACTCGGGTTCGAGCGCGTCCCGGTCATGGCCGTCAAGCGCAAGAACGCGATCAACGAACCGCTGTTCACCCATCCGCCGGAAACCGTCGAGGACCTGAACCCCTACGCGCGCATCATCGCCGACGAGGCCATGCGCCGCGGTATCTGGGTGGAGGTGCTCGACGCCGAGGCCGGTGAGATGCGGCTGTCGCACGGCGGCCGCAGCGTCCTCACCCGGGAGTCGTTGTCGGAGTACACCTCCGCGGTGGCGATGGCGCGTTGCGACGACAAGCGGCTGACCCGCCGACTCGTGGCCGAGGCCGGTATCGCGGTGCCCAAGGGGCGGCTGGCCACCTTCGACGAGAAGGACCACGCGTTCCTCGAGGAAGTCGGCGACGTCGTGGTCAAGCCCACCCGGGGCGAGCAGGGCAAGGGGATCACCGTCGGGGTCAGCGGCCCGGAGGAACTGGACGCCGCGCTGGCCCGCGCCCGCGAGGAGCATCCGCACGTGTTGATCGAGCAGCGGGCGCCCGGCGATGACCTGCGCCTGGTGGTGATCGACGGCAAGGTGGTGGCCGCCGCGTTGCGTAGGCCGGCGGAGGTCGTCGGGACCGGGCACCACACCGTGCGCGAGCTCATCGAGGCGCAGAGCCGGCGACGGGCGGCGGCGACCGGGGGCGAGTCCCGCATTCCGATCGACGCGGTCACCGAGGCGACGGTCACCGAGGCGGGCTGGACCTTTGACGACGTGCTACCCGAAGGGCAACGGCTGCGGGTGCGCCGGACCGCAAACCTGCACCAGGGCGGCACCATTCACGATGTGACGGCGAAGGTCGACCCTCATCTGTGCGAGGTCGCGGTCAAGGCGGCCGATGCGATCGGCGTCCCGGTGACCGGTATCGACCTGTTGGTGCCCGATGTCAGCGAACCGGAGTACGTCTTCATCGAAGCCAATGAGCGGCCGGGGTTGGCCAATCACGAACCTCAGCCCACCGCAAAGGCTTTCGTCGATTTTCTGTTCCCGGGAAGTCCCGCGCTGCCGCAGGCCTGGACACCCGAAGAGGCGACCTGAGCTACCAGGTGCTGGTGCGCATCACGATCTCTGCGGCCAGCTGCGCGGTCGATTCGTGAGCGTTGCGCCTGCCCAGCAGGTCGACCATCCGATAGTCGCCGTACACGTAACGCTGGCTGGCCCGGGCGATCGCGCGGGCGGCGGGGGTGCTGACCAGCGCGGTGGTGTTCATCTCCACCGGCGGGCAGTGCTCGTCGCGGATGACGCCGGCGGCGTCGGCGACCCGCGGATGTCCGCGGTCGATGACGACCAGCCCGATGAACCGGTCGAGTCGGGTCGCGGCGAGTTCCCACGCCAGTTCCCCACCGATGCGGTCGCCGACGAGCAGCGCCCACTTCACGTCGAGCGCGTCGAGGATGGCCACGACCGACTTGGCGGTCAGCCGCGGATCGGGAGGAACGACGACGGTGCGCAGCGACGCCGTGTGCAGCCGCTGACAGACCGCGTCGTAGGCGGCGGTCGACTGGTGCGCCGCGCCGAGCACCACCACGACAGAGCCCTTGTCGGGACCTGCGACATCGACGGGCACGCTGATTCCCTCAACCGTGACCGTGGTGGATGGCATTGGGACACGCTACAGCGGTCGATGGGCCGCCGCGGTCGTTTCGCGGGTAGTGAACGCCGCCGTCAGCCGGTCGGGACGCGCTCGGCCTGTCGGGCCGCGATGTCCAGAAAGGTCTGCGGCAGCGCGGCTTTGACCGGAATCGTCGGATTCGGTACCGGAAACGCGACGCCGTACACACCCATGTTTCCGACGTTCTCGAACGAGAAATACACGCGGCTGTCGATCCCGCTCAGGCGCATTGTCTGCTCGTAGACGAGCGCGTCCGCGCGGGTGGTGTCCATCTTGGTCGTCGTCATCGGGATGCCCGGCGAGAACGGGTCGAAGAACGTCTGGAAGCGCGCGCAGCGTTGCGCGGTGGCCGCCAACTTGTCGAGATCGAGATGCCAGGTCAACACCGTCATCACGATGCGGGCACCGTCGTAGCCGACGACGTACTCTGCGGCGCTGCCCGGCCCCCGTTCGGCCGACTCGGCGATGACCCGGGTGAGCCCCTCCGAGCAGCCCGCGGGACGCGACAGCATGGCCGGCGGCGGTCCCGCGCCGTCGCCCCGCCCCGGGTCGCGGACGACACGGTCGTACTGCACCCCCTGCGGGAAGTCGGCGGCGGTGAGCAATGCGCGGTCCAACCGGGCGCCGGGCCAGGTCGCGGTGCCCGCGACCTGGTGCGCGCATCCGGTCAGTGTCACCGCCGCGAGGACGGCCACCATTCCGTGCCGCCAGTTCATCAGCGCAGTCCGGTCACGACGGTGGGCCGGGCCGGGGGGCCGTCGTCCAGCAGAGCGAGGACCGCGTCGAGGTCGAGATGGCTGGTCAGCAGGTCGGCCATCAGGTCGAGTTGGGCGTCGCGGCGGGCGCTGACGTCGACGTCGTCGGCGACAACGAACCCGGCGCGGCCGGCAGCGGCGGCGGCCTCGGTCAGCCACGCGCGCCGCACGGCGTCGTTGTCGAGCAGCCCGTGCCAGTGTGTGCCGTACACGGCTCCGCGGTGAAGGCCCACTGAAATGCCAGAGCCAAGCCACTCGCCCTCCGTCGAGCGGCTGACCTGGCCGTGGTGAATTTCGTAGCCGGACAATGGTTCCTGGTGACGCCGCAAGGTCTTGGTGTCGTTGAAGACGATGTCCGCGTCGAGTAGGTTCAGGCCCGCCACGACGCCGGCGCGTGACTCCACCGGATCGTCGATGCGCGCACACAGCATCTGGAACCCGCCGCATATGCCGAGCAGCGGCCTGCCGCGGGCGGCGTGCGTGTCCAGCGCTTCGGCCAGGCCGCTGCGGCGCAGCCAGTCCAGGTCGGCGACGGTCGCCTTGCTGCCGGGGACCAGGACGACGTCGGCGTCGGCGAGATCTGCGGGGTCGGTGACCCAGCGCACCAGCACGCCGGGCTCGCACGCCAGTGCCTCGACGTCGGTCGAGTTGGAGATGCGAGGCAGCCGGATCGCGGCCACCCGCAACCACTCCTGCCCGCGCGGTGGCGCCGGTTCGCCGACCACGCGATGCGCGACCACCGAGACGGAGTCCTCGGTGTCGAGCCACAACCCGTCGGCATAGGGAATGACACCGTAGGTCGGTCGCCCGGACAGCTCCTGCAGCTGCGCCAGTCCCGGCGCCAGCAGCGACGGGTCGCCACGAAACTTGTTGACGACGAACCCGGCGATCAGCCGTTGGTCCTGCGGGTGCAGCACCGCGACCGTGCCGTACAGGTGGGCGAGCAATCCGCCGCGGTCGATGTCGCCGACCACGATCACCGGAAGATCCGCCGCGCGTGCCAGCCCCATGTTCGCCAGATCGGTTGTGCGCAAGTTGATCTCGGCAGGAGAGCCGGCACCCTCGCAGAGGACGACGTCGAAATCGGAGCGCAGCTGCGCGAGTTCGTCGGCGACCACCGCGGCGAGGCGCTCGCGGTGGGTGAAGTAGTCCTTGGCGCTGACGGTGTCGACGACCTTGCCGCGCACGACCAGTTGGGAGCTGCGGTCGCTGCCCGGTTTGAGCAGGATCGGGTTGAAGCGTGTGTGCGGTGCAAGGCCTGCAGCACGGGCCTGCATCGCCTGCGCGCGGCCGACCTCGCCGCCGTCGATGGTGACCGCGGAGTTGTTGGACATGTTCTGCGCCTTGAACGGCGCGACGCGAATACCCTTGCGCGCCAACAGCCGGCACAGCCCGGCCACCACCATCGACTTGCCGGCGTCCGACGTGGTGCCTGCGACCAGCAGCGCGCCGGTCATGGTAGTGCCGAATGTGAATTTGGCGACGGAAATCCGCGCCTCGGCGTCGTCGGATTCACAATCGAGCGCCCTATTCGGCGAGGGTCAGGATCTCGGCGCCGTCGTCGGTGACCACCAACGTGTGTTCGAACTGCGCGGTCCACTTCTTGTCGGTGGTGGCGACGGTCCAACCGTCGTCCCAGATCTCGTAGTCCAGCCCACCGAGGTTGATCATCGGCTCGATGGTGAACGTCATACCGGGTTCCAGCACCGTCTGCACCGCCGGCTGGTCGAAGTGCAGCACGACCAGGCCGTTGTGAAAGGTGGTGCCGATGCCGTGGCCGGTGAAGTCGCGAACGACGTTGTAGCCGAACCGGTTCGCGTACGCCTCGATGACCCGGCCGACAATCGACAGCTGGCGGCCCGGTTTGACGGCCTTGATCGCGCGCATCGTCGCTTCGTGCGTGCGCTCGACGAGCAGGCGATGCTCCTCGGACACGTCACCGGCGAGGAAAGTCGCGTTGGTGTCGCCGTGCACGCCATCGATGTAGGCGGTCACGTCGATGTTGACGATGTCGCCGTCCTCGATGACGGTCGAGTCCGGGATGCCGTGGCAGATGATCTCGTTCAGCGAGGTGCAGCAGGACTTCGGGTAGCCCTTGTAGCCCAGCGTCGACGGGTAGGCGCCGTGCTCGACCATGTACTCGTGGGCGATGCGGTCCAGCTCGTCGGTGGTGACACCGGGCGCAACGGCCTTACCGGCCTCGGCGAGCGCACCCGCCGCGATCCGGCCGGCCACCCGCATCTTCTCGATCACCTCGGGGGTCTGCACCCAGGGTTCGTCGCCCTCCCGCGCCGTCGACCTACCGACGTATTCGGGCCGGGCGATCGAGTTGGGCACCGGCAGCGTGGGCGATACCACACCGGGGCGAAGGGCGGTACGAACAGGCATGACGCCAAGGATAGCCATGAGAATGGCAATCTCCGTAGCGGAGAACAATGCTAACGTATAGCCATGCTAAGCGAGTCGGTGCCCATGGAGGTCACACCAGGCCATCTGCTCGGTCGGCTGGGCATGCGGGATGTGGTGGAGACCGACGAGCGGCTGGTCATCGAGATGGACAACCGGCCCGACCTGACGAATATCCGTGGGGCCCTGCAGGGCGGCTTGGTGGCGACGCTGATCGATATCGCCGCCGGCCGGCTGGCCGCCCGCCACGTGGGGTCGGAACAGAGCGTGACGACCACGGACCTCAACGTTCACTTCGTCGCGCCGATCGTCGTGGGGCCCGCGAGGGCGCAGGCCACCATCGTGCGCGCCGGCAAGCGGCTGATCGTCACCGCCGTCGACGTCACCGATGTCGGCCGCGACCGCCTGGCGGCCCGTTCGACGTTGAGCTTCGCGGTGCTCGATCCCCGCTAGCGTTTGAGCCATGACGATCGACGAAGTTGACGACGAGTTCGCCACCCGGTTCGCCGAACGGTTCGCCGACACCTGGCGCACCCCGGATCTGGCGAAACACGAGGCGCTGTGGAGCGACGACATCGTGTTGGTCCAGCCGATGATGGGCCGGCTGCGCGGCAAGCAGGCCTGCCTGGAGTCGTTTCAGCGGCTGTTCGCGCTGGTGCCCGATCTGCACGCCGACGTGCATCGCGTCGGCCACGGCCGCCACGAGGTGTTCATCGAGTTCACGCTGAGCGGAACCTACGGCGGCAAGCCGATCGCCTGGGATGCGGTCGACCGGTTCACGTTCACCAAAGGTTTGATCGCCGAACGTGTTTCGTATTTCGACTCCGCGCCGTTGGCGGTGAAACTGGCGGGTCGCCCCGCCGGCTGGGGACGGCTGGCCCGCACCGGAGCCGCGCTGTTTCGGCGTTAGCCCCGCTTGAACCAGGATTTGCGAGGCCCTCGGATGTCCACCGAGCCGCAGACCACCTTGCCGGTCAAGATGACGTGCGGCGTGCCCTCGGCGGGCGCGTCCCGGCGATGGTCGTGCGCGCTGCCGACGGCGACCTCCACATCGTCGATCGAGGCGCTGGCGCCGTCGGGTAGCCGCAGTTCGAGGCCACCGAACTTCAGGTCGAGTTCGATGACGACCATCGGTCCGGCGAACCGCGCCCTGGTGAGGTCCAGATCCACCGAACCCATCCGTCTGTGCAGCGCGAGTCGGCTGGGGACCGTCCATTCGCCGTGTCGCTTGAGCGAGCCCAGCACACCGCGCAACTCCACCCGGTCGGCTGCCGAGGTGACGATTGCGCCCGGCCCCGGCAGGTCGCCGACGAGCGCGTCGAGGTCGGAGTGCAGCCGCGCCCGGGCCACCGCCGCCGACCGCTCCTCGAACTCCTCGATGTCGATCAGGCCCAGGGCGACGGCGTTGTGCAGCCGCCGCAGTGTGCCGTTGCGGTCGGCGTCGGAGACGCGCATCACGTCGTGCTTCTCGATACCGGTCATGGCCTTGTAGAAACAGGTTACTCAGGCCAGATAGTCCGGCGGCAGCCCGTCGAGCATGCCCTTGATCATCCGTACGGCGTACTCCGAGGAGCCGCCACCGACGATCAGCGCGGCGAACGCCATGTCGCCGCGGTACCCCGCGAACCAGGAGTGCGACCCGCCCGCGAACTCCGCCTCACCGGTTTTGCCTCGCACGTCGCCGGCACCCTGCAGATCCTCGGCGGTGCCGTTGGTCACCACCAGCCGCATCATCGGCCGCAGCCCCTCGAGCATTTTCTGGCTGATCGGCTCCGGCGCATCGTGTACCACCGTCGGCCTGCCCTGAATGAGTTGCGGCACCGGTGTTTCCCCGGCCGCGACGGTCGCTGCGGCCATCGCCATGCCGAACGGGCTGGCCAGCACTTTGCCCTGCCCGAAGCCGTCTTCGGTGCGCTCGGCGAGGTCGACCGTCGGCGGCACCGACCCGGTCACGGTCGTGAGCCCCTCGATCTCGTAATCGGTGCCGATGCCGTACTTCGCCGCGGCCTTTGTCAGACCGCGCGGCGGCATCCGGCTGGCCAGTTCGGCGAACGTGGTGTTGCACGAACTGGCGAAGGCCCGCGACATCGGCACGGTGCCGAGGTCGAACCCGCCGTAGTTGGGCACCGTGCGGTGGCCGATGTCCATCGTGCCGGGGCACGGAAGCAACGTGTTGGGGGTGGCCATGTCGCGTTCGATGGCCGCCCCGGCGGTCACCATCTTGAACGTCGATCCCGGCGGATACAGGCCGTTGGTGGCGATCAGGCCCTCGGTGTCGGCCGACGCGTTCTGCGCCACCGCGAGGATCTCGCCGGTGGACGGTTTGACGACGACGATCATCGCCTTCTTGCCGGTGAAGTCAACGGCGTTCTGCGCGGCGTTCTGGACCGCGCGGTCGAGGCTGATCGTGATCGAGGGGGCGGGCTCGCCCGGCACCTCGTTGAGCACGCCGACGTCGACGCCGTTCTGGTTGACGGTGACCACCCGCCAGCCCGCCTGACCGCTGAGTTCGCCGACCACCGCCTTCTTGACCTCGCTGATGATCGCGGGCGCGAAACTCTCGTCGGTGGGCAGTATTTCGGCCAGCGGCGTGATGACCACACCGGGTCGGGACCCGATCGCGGCGGCCACCCGGTCATGGTCGGACTTGCGCAGCGTGATCAGGTTCAGCGGCTGCTTCGACGAGCTGGCCTGCTCCGCGAGCCGCTGAGCGTCCAACGTGTTGTCGAACGGCCGCAGTGCGTCGACGACGGCGCGCGCGGTCGGCATCAGCTCTTCGCCTGCCGCGCCGGCGTCCAACGCGTAGCTGTAGTGGTAACCGGGCACCAGCACCTCGGTGCCACCACGCTCGATCACCGAGGCCCGCGGCGGTTCGTCGGCCCGCAGCGCGAAGGTTTGGTTCTCGCCGAGTCTCGGGTGCAGTCCGGTGGTGCTCCACCGCACCTCCCACCGGCCCTCTTCGCGGACCATGTTCAGCTGCCCGTCGTAGGTCCAGGTGCGGTCCTTCGGCAGATGCCAGGTGTATCGGTAGGTGACGCTTCCGGTGTCCTCGGCGTACTCGGAGCCCAGGATCTGGGTGTCCAAGTGGGTGGCCTGCAGACCCGCCCACGCCGCGTTGAGCGCTTCGCGCGCCTCGGCGGGCCGGTCGCTGAGCTCGGCCGCTCGGGTGGTGTCGCCGGTGGCCAGCGCGGCGAAGAATTTCTCGGCGGCCGGTTCGGGTCCAGCGGGCTTGGGCGTACAGGCGCTGTTGAGGCTCACGACCACTGCTCCAACCACCAGCAGGGCTGCGACACGTGATGCTGTAGTTGCCATTGGGGCAGATGTTACGAACTCGAGACCTGCAACCGCGGGAGGCGCACCGGTTTCTGCCCCGTCAGTCGGCTTAACGGGTGGATCGCCCGCACCCGCTGCATGCGATCAACCCCTTAGTGGGCGGACGCGGCCAGAGAGCGGCTAGGAACCCGCCGCCGGTGCCCGCACCACCAACGGCACCGCCGGGAAATAGGCGGCCATTTCCGACCGCGACTTGCGCAACGCGGCGGTGCCGTACCCCTGCTTGCGGTAGTCGGGGTGGATCCAGATCCGCACGTTGACCTCGCCGCCCACGAGGTCGCCGAACACCATGCCGACCTTCTCGGTGCCCTGCACCGCGACCAGCCAGGCGGCCTCCTCGGCGTCGACGCGCCGCAACCCGATGCGAATCTCGTCGTCGAGGTCGCCCGCCGGGGCTCGCGACCCGTCGCCGGCCTCGCGGACATCCTGGGTGCGGGCGGCGAAGATGTCGCGGTCGGCTGCCGCGAGGAACGGACGCAGCACCAGGCTGTCGGCCGTCCGGACGGGTTCGCCCATGGTGAAGCTCAGCTGATTGTTGAGGTCCTCGAGTTCGGCGGCGATTCGGCGCCGCGACACCTTGGTCAGCCGGTCGAACGACAAGCGCAGCACCGCTTCGGCGGCCACGTGCGACGCGCCGAGCATGTCCGCGATCGCCTCGATGGCCGCGTCGTAGTCCTCGGAATCCACGATGATGTCGAGGAGTTCGTGCCGCCGCTCCAGCGCCCGGACCATCGTGTCGGCGATCTCTCTGCGCGCGATTGTGCGATCGTCGTCAGCCATGACGTGAGCGTAGGACAGACGGGCGGGGAGGAACCGTCAGTCGAGCAGAACCGTCGCGAACGTTCCCACCTGACGGAAGCCGACGCGGTCGTAGGTGGCTCTGGCGACCGCGTTGAAGTCGTTGACGTACAAGCTCGCCGTGCGACCGGACCGCACCACGGCCGACGCCAAAGTGGCGGTACCCGCGGTGCCCAGACCGCGGCCACGCCAGTCGGGGTGCACCCACACACCCTGAATCTGCCCGACGGACGGCGACTGCGAGCCGACCTCGGCCTTGAACACCACCTCGCCGCGTTCGAAGCGGGCCCAGGCGCGGCCGGCGGCGATCAGCCCGGCGACGCGGCGACGGTAACCACGACCGCCGTCGCCGAGGCGCGGGTCGATGCCGACCTCACCGATGAACATGTCGATCGAGGCGACGAGGTATGCGTCGAGTTCGTCGGCGCGCACCTGGCGTACGGCCGGATCGAGGGCGCATTGCGGCGGTGTGCTCAGCGCCATCAACGGCTGATGCTCGCGCACGTCACGCGCGCTGCCCCAGGCCGGCTCCAGGCGACGCCACATCGGCAGCACCAACTCGGCCCGCCCGACCAGCGACGAGCAGCGCCGCGCGGTGCTCATCGCCTTCTCGGCGAACGCGTATAGGTCACTTGCCGCGCCGCGCAACGGAATCAGGTTCGCGCCGGCGTAGCACAGCGATTCGGTGGGCCGGCGCCGCGTCCACAGTTCGCCGCCGATCGCCGACGGCTCCACACCGTGTTCGGCGACCCGGCAGGCGACCATGCAGGATCCGACCGGATCCTCGTCGAGGACCCGCATCACCGCGCCGACGTCGCGCACCACGGAGACCCGTCGCTCGTCGACGTGACGAAACAGCGGCGGTGCCGACATGGGAACTCTTTCTAACCGACGCCGGGCGGGGAGTCACCCAGTGTGTGGGATCACACTCAGCTTACGGTCACGACCGGCGAACCGCTGGTATCTGTTCCGGGCTCTGTGTTCATCTGGTCGGCCAACCGCATCGCCTCTTCGATCAGCGTCTCGACGATCTGCGCCTCGGGGACGGTCTTGATCACCTCACCCTTGACGAAGATCTGCCCCTTGCCGTTGCCCGACGCGACACCGAGATCAGCTTCCCGAGCCTCGCCCGGGCCGTTGACCACGCAGCCCATCACCGCGACACGCAACGGAACCTCCATGCCCTCGAGTCCGGCGGTGACTTCGTTGGCCAGCGTGTAAACGTCGACCTGGGCGCGTCCACACGACGGGCACGACACGATCTCCAGCGACCGCGGACGCAGGTTCAGCGATTCGAGTATCTGGTTGCCGACCTTGACCTCCTCGGCGGGCGGCGCAGACAGCGAGACGCGGATGGTGTCGCCGATCCCCTTCGACAGCAGCGCACCGAATGCGACCGCCGACTTGATGGTGCCCTGGAAGGCCGGGCCCGCCTCGGTGACACCGAGATGCAGCGGATAGTCACACTGCGCGGCCAACTGCTCGTAAGCGGCCACCATCACGACCGGGTCGTTGTGCTTGACACTGATCTTGATATCGCCGAAGCCGTGCTCTTCGAACAGCGACGCCTCCCACAGCGCAGACTCGACCAGCGCCTCGGGCGTGGCCTTGCCGTACTTCTCCATGAAACGCTTGTCCAGCGATCCGGCGTTGACGCCGATGCGAATCGGAATGCCTGCGGCGCCTGCGGCTTTGGCGACCTCGCCGACCCGGCCGTCGAACTCCTTGATGTTGCCGGGGTTGACGCGCACGGCGGCGCAACCGGCGTCGATCGCGGCGAAGATGTACTTCGGCTGGAAGTGGATGTCGGCGATTACCGGGATCTTCGACTTCTTCGCGATGGCCGGGAGCGCGTCGGCGTCCTCCTGGCGCGGGCACGCCACCCGGACGATGTCGCAACCGGATGCGGTCAACTCCGCGATCTGCTGCAGCGTGCTGTTGACGTCGTGGGTCTTGGTGGTGCACATGGACTGCACCGCGATCGGGTGGTCGCTGCCGATGCCGACATCGCCGACCATCAACTGGCGGGTCTTGCGCCGCGGGGCCAGAACCGGTGCCGGTGGGGCCGGCATACCGAGGCCTATCTGTTGCCCAATGCTGCCGACGGACATAACTCTCCTACTGGAAGATTCTGATCGGGTTGACGAAGTCGGCGGTCACGGTCAACAGCATGTAGCCGGCCACCACGACGAGGATCACGTACGTGGCGGGCATCAGCTTGAGGTAGTTGACCGGACCCGCGGCCACCATGCCGCGTGCCGACCGGATCATGTTTCGGATTTTCTCGTAGAACGCGATCGCGATGTGGCCACCGTCGAACGGCAACAGCGGAACGAGGTTGATCGCGCCGAGCACGAAGTTCAACTGGGCCAGGAAGAACCAGAACGCCACCCACAGCCCCTGGTCGACGGCGTCGCCGCCGATGATGCTGGCGCCGACCACGCTGATCGGTGTCTCGGGGTCGCGTTCCTCGCCGGCGATGGAGCGCACCAACGCACCCATCTTGGTCGGCAGCTTGGCCAGCGACTTGCCGATCTCCACGGCGAGGTCGCCGGTGAACGCGAACGTGCCCGGCACCGCCGTCAGCGCGTTGTACTGGGTCGGTCCGAACCGTGCCGCGGTGATGCCGACCGAGCCGACCGGCTCGGGCGCGGACGTGTCACCGTCGGTGACCCAGCGCTGGGCCGGGACGACGTCGACGAGCGTGGTGAACTCGCTGCCATCGCGTTGCACCGTGAACTGCGTGGGCTCGTCGAGTTTGCGCACAGCGGTGACCAGCTCGTCGAAGTTGGCCACCGGGGTGTCACCGATCTTGACCACGGTGTCGCCGGCCTCGATGCCGGCGGCGGCGGCCGGCGAGGGGGCCAGGCAGTCGCCGAGCTGGCCCTTGCTGACTTCGGCCTTCACGCACGACGTCTCGCCGACGATCGCGGTGGTCGGCGCATGCAGGTTGGGCAGTCCCCAGACGACCGCGATGCCGTAGATCAGCACCAGGCCGATGACGAAGTTCATGGCGGGGCCTGCGCCCAGCACCGCGGCCCGCTTCCAGGTCTTCTGCTTGTACATCGCGCGGTCCCGTTCGTCGGGCGCGAGTTCCTCGATCGACGTCATGCCCGCGATGTCGCAGAACCCGCCGAGCGGGACCGCCTTGACGCCGTATTCGGTCCGGTCGCCGAGCTTGTTCGTGCGCCAGGTGGACCACAGCGTCGGGCCGAAGCCGACGAAGTAGCGGCGCACCTTCATGCCGGTGGCGCGCGCCACCCACATGTGGCCGCATTCGTGCAGGGCCACCGACACCAGGATGGCCAACGCGAACAGCGCGACACCGATGAACCACATCATCTGGTGGTGATTACCTCCCGCTCGACCGCGCGCTGCGCGCGGTCACGTGCCCACTGCTGGGCATCAAGTACGTCTTCCACGGTAGCCGGTTCGGCGGCCCACTGGTCGGCAGCGCGCAGCACGTCGCCGATGGTGCGCACGATGGCCGGGAAACGGATGCGCCCGTCGAGGAACGCCGCCGCCGCTTCCTCGTTGGCGGCGTTGTAGACCGCGGTCAGGCAGCCGCCCGCTTCGCCCGCCCGGCGAGCCAGGCTCACCGCCGGGAACACCTCATCGTCGAGCGGCTCGAAATCCCAGGTCGACACGGTGGAGAAGTCGCAGGCCAGCGCGGCCGCGGGGACCCGTTGGGGCCAGCCCAGCGCCAGCGCGATCGGCAGCTTCATGTCCGGCGGACTGGCCTGTGCCAGCGTCGAACCGTCGGTGAAGGTGACCATCGAGTGCACGACCGACTGCGGGTGAACCACCACCTCGATGCGGTCGTAGGGCACCCCGAACAGCAGGTGGGTTTCGATAAGCTCCAGCCCCTTGTTGACCAGCGAGGCCGAGTTCAGCGTGTTCATCGGGCCCATCGACCAGGTGGGATGGGCACCGGCCTGCTCAGGGGTGGCCGCTTCCAGCTTGTCTGGGGTCCAGCCGCGGAACGGGCCACCCGACGCGGTCAGCACGATCTTGGCGACCTCGTCCGGGGTGCCGCCGCGCAGGCACTGGGCCATCGCGGAGTGTTCGGAGTCGACGGGCACGATCTGGCCCGGCTGGGCCGCTTTGAGCACCAGTGGTCCACCGGCGACCAAGGATTCCTTGTTGGCCAGGGCCAGCCGCGCGCCGGTCGCCAGCGCGGCGAGCGTCGGTTCGAGCCCCAGTGCGCCGACGAGCGCGTTGAGCACCACGTCGGCCTCGGTGTTCTCGACGAGTCGGGTGACGGCCTGCGGTCCGGCGTAGGTGACGTCGCCGACGCGCGCGGCGGCGCTTTCGTCGGCTACGGCGATGTTGGTCACACCGGTCGCGGCGCGCTGGCGCGCCAGCAGGTCCGGGTTGCCGCCGCCGGCGGCCAGGCCGACGACCTCGAAGCGATCGGGATTGGCGCCGATGACCTCCAGCGCCTGGGTACCGATCGACCCGGTGCTGCCGAGGATCAGCACGCGTCGTCTTGCACTCACCGAACCATTGTGCCGCCTGCGCACGGCGCGACGTCACCCGGCGAGTCAGCGGCGCACCCGAATGTGACGCAAATCTGACGCAATCCATCCGCCTTGCGACGTGGATCCGAATCTTCGGGTGTCACAGCAGAGGGCGGCACCGGCCCGTCCGCGACAAGGGAGCAGCGCATGAATATCGAGTTCCGCAAGTCCGTCACGGCGGCGGGGGTGGCCGCGGCCGCGATCCTGACCTTCTCGGCGTGTTCGAACGACACCACCAGCCCGGCGCCCACCGCCGCCGCGCAGACCACTGCCGGTGCGACCAGCGTCGCGCCCACCCCGATGGATCGGCCGATGGACCCGGCCGCCGGTCTGGTCGGTCCCGGATGTGCCGACTACGCCGCCCAGAACCCCACGGGCCCGGGATCGGTGTCGGGGATGGCGCTGGATCCGGTGACCGTCGCCGCGGCGAACAACCCGATGTTGACCACGCTGACCTCGGCGCTGTCGGGCAAGCTCAACCCGGACGTGAACCTCGTCGAAACCCTCGACAGCAGCCAGTTCACGGTGTTCGCCCCGACCGATGACGCATTCGCAAAGCTCGATCCGGCGACCATCGAGAAACTGAAGACCGACTCGGATCTGCTGACGAGCATCCTGACCTACCACGTGGTGCCCGGCCAGGCAGATCCGGCGCAGGTGATCGGCACGCACAAGACGGTGCAGGGCGCCGAGGTCGACGTCACCGGTGGCGGTGAGGCCATCAAGGCCAACGACGCCAACGTGGTGTGCGGTGGCGTGCGCACCGCCAATGCGACCGTGTACCTCATCGACGCGGTGCTGATGCCTCCGATGAATTGATCCGCGGCACAACAGGACTGGAGGGCAGCCCGATCCCCCAACGGGCTGCTCTCCCTCCCGCTCGGTGGCGCAGCCTCAGGTCCGCACCCTCGCGATGATGTCCTCGGCGAACCTCTCGATGGGCTCCTTGTACCGCTCGACACCACCACCGGACGCCAGGTCCATCCCCATCCACGGACTGCACATGACCGCGGTGATCCCGGCGTCTCCGGCCCGCTTGTACAAGTCCGGCGACGGTGGTTCCAGCAGCGCCAGCATGATGGCGAACGGTTCGCCCTCGCGGCCGTACTCGCGCAGCAGCGAGCGCAACTTCTGCGCGTAGCCGACTGCGTCGTCCCACTTGTAGGCGTAGCCCACCCAGCCGTCACAGAGTCGTGCTGCGCGACGGAGTGCCGCCTCGGACTCCCCTCCGCACAGAATCGGCACCGGCGCGACGGGATGAGGTTCGATCATCATCTCCGGCACCTGGTAGTTCTCACCGCTCCACGACACCCAGCCGCCCCGCCACAGCGCCCGCAGCGCGGGGATCATCTCGTCGAGGCGCTTGCCGCGGTTGCTGAAATCCTGGCCCATCAACTCGTATTCCTCGCGCATCCAGCCGACGCCCGCGGCCAGCGACACCCGCCCGTCGGACAGCACTGAGGCCGTCGCGACCTGCTTGGCCACCTCGAGCAGCGGACGCGCCGGCGCAATGTAGACGGCGTTGGAGAACCGCAACCGCTTCGTCACCGCCGCCATCGCGCCGATCTGCACCCAGCAGTCCGGCCAGGCGGTCTCGGGCGCCCACATCGGCTTGCCGGTCGGTGAGTCGGGATACGGCGAGGCGAGCTCGCGGGGATAGATCATGTGGTCCGAGCAGACCATCCCGTCGTAGCCGGCCTCGTCGAAGGTGCGTGCGAGACCGAGAATTTCTGACGTTTTCATGAACGCGGTGCCGGACCAGAATTCCATCCTGTTTCTCTATCGCGAATTCCGGGCAGCATCAATGCCATGCCCACGTTGTTGTGGTTTCGTCGCGATCTGCGGTTGCACGATCTGCCGCCGCTGCTCGACGCGGCCGCCGCCGACGGCGAGGCCCTCGCCTGCTACGTCCTCGACCCTCGGCTCGAAGCATCGGCAGGACCACGTCGACTGCAATACCTCTACGACGCGCTACGCGACCTGCGCGACAACCTCGACGGCAAGCTGCTGGTGACGCGAGGCCGACCCGAGCAGCGAATACCGTTGGTAGCCAAGGCTATCGACGCATCAGCGGTGCACATCTCCGCGGACTACTCGCCGTTCGGCCGGCAGCGCGACGACGCGGTTCGGGCGGCGCTCGGCGAGGTGCCGCTGGAGCCGTCGGGTTCGCCGTATCTGGTTTCGCCCGGTCGGGTCACCAAATCCGACGGCACCCCGTACAAGGTGTTCACACCGTTTTACGGCGCCTGGCGCGACCATGGCTGGCGCGCACCCGCCGCATCGGGGCCCACCTCGGCGCGCTGGGTCGACCCGTCCGAGGTACCCGGCGCAGTGGAGATTCCCGATACCGGGTGCGAACTCGATCTGCCCGCCGGCGAGACGGCTGCCCGCAAGCAGTGGAAGACGTTCGTGGACAACGGGCTTGAAGATTACGCCGACGACCGCAACCGCCCCGATGTGGACGCCACCAGCCGGATGTCGGCGCATTTGAAGTTCGGCGTGATCCATCCGCGCACCATGGCGGCCGACATCGGCCGCGGCAAGGGGCCGCAGGCCTATTTGCGGGAGTTGGCTTTTCGCGACTTCTACGCCGCGGTTCTCAACGAGTGGCCGCAGAGTCTCTGGTGGAACTGGAACTCATCGTTCGACGGGATGAAGCTGGACGACGGACCGCAGGCCGAGAAGCGGTTCGAGGCGTGGAAGGCCGGCCGCACGGGGTTTCCGATCGTCGATGCGGGCATGCGTCAACTGGCCCAGACCGGTTGGATGCACAACCGGGTCAGGATGATCGTCGCCTCGTTCCTGGTCAAGGACCTGCACCTGCCGTGGCAGTGGGGGGCGCGCTGGTTCCTCGATCAGTTGGTCGACGGCGACATGGCCAACAACCAGCACGGCTGGCAGTGGGCCGCGGGCACCGGGACCGACGCCGCGCCGTACTTCCGCGTCTTCAATCCGACCACCCAGGGCGCCAAGTTCGATCCCGACGGCAGCTATGTGCGGCGTTGGGTGCCCGAAATCGACGACGCCGACTATCCCGCGCCGATCGTCGACCACGCCGCCGAACGCAAGGAGGCGCTGCGCCGGTACGCCGCGCTTACTTGACCGCCAGGCCGGCGTCGACCGGCAGCGCGACCCCTGTCAGGTACCGGCCCGACGCACCGCACAGATACACCATCGCGTCGCTGACGGCCTCCGGTGTCACCAGCCCGTCCGGCAGCAGCGGAATCTGCGATTCACCGAACTTCGGATGGTCGGTCAGGAAGCCGGCGACCGCGTCGTTGAGGATCATCGGTGTGGCGACCCCGCCCGGATGCACGGAGTTGACCCGGATATTGCGCTCTGCCAACGAGGTTGCGTAGTACCGCATGAGGCCGACGACACCGTGTTTGGAGGCGTTGTAACCGGCCGCGCCGTGGCTCATCGTGTCGACACCGGGGCTGACGGACTTGAACCCGGCTGCGCTGCTGGTGATGACGATCGTCCCGCCGTCGCCGTGGGCCAGCATCGCCGGTAGCGCGGCCTCGATCGTGAAGTGCACGCCCTTGAGCATCACGTCCACGGCGTCGACGAACGCCGCGACCTCGCCGCGATGCTCGCCCATGGCGGGCAGCACCCCTGCATTGGCCAGCACGAAGTCGAGGCGGCCCAGTTCGGCGACGCCGTGCGCGACGATTCCCTGTAGCCGCTCGAAATCGCGGACGTCCCCGTGTTCGGCCACTATTCGGCGGCCGGTCTTCTCCACCAGGTTGACGGTCTCGTCGAGGTCTTCCGGGGTGGCCATCGGGTAGGAAACGCTGTCGATCTGCTCGCACAGGTCGACCGCGATGATGTCGGCGCCCTCCTCGGCGAATCGGACCGCGTGCGCACGGCCCTGCCCGCGTGCGGCGCCGGTGATGAATGCGACCTTGCCGTCGAACTGATGGGTCATGACGCATCACCCTACGGCCGCGCGTAGTAGGCCTATGCCAGAATGTGGGCGAGTACCAAGCCCGACCGTGAGGAGCAGCCGTGGCCAGCACCGAGGTGCAGCGACACACCGGAGTCGACGTCGAAGACGTGCCGTCCGCGGAATGGGGCTGGTCGAAGGAAAACCCGAAGTTCTTTCACATCGGCGGACTGCTGGCGGCCCTGTTTCTGGTGGCGCTGATCCACGGCAACCACGTCGGTCACGTCGAGGACTTCTTTCTGCTCGGCTTCGCCGCACTGATCGTCGCCGCGGTCATCCGCGACTGGTGGCTGCGCCGGCGCGGCTGGATCCGCTAGACCAGGCACAACGGCCGCGACGACGACTCGGCCCCCAGGTCGAAGAGCGTCTCGGTGGCGCTGACAGCCGGCGCCAGTTCTGCGGCGGCCAGCGCCCGGGCCTTGAACGCGCACGCCGCGACGCTCAACCGGTGCTCCGTGGCGTCGACTTGGCCACCCAGCTGCTCCGGCCAGACTTCGCCCCACGCCATCACCTCGACGTCGCCGCTCTTCACCAGTTCGAGAACGCGGGCGTGGACGCGCGAATCCTTGCTCAGCAGTTCCGCGCTGACCGCCAGGGCGCTCCCAGGGGCCAGGTCGCACAGGACGGTTTCGGTGGACTCGTCGACCACGTTGGCGCCCAGGATCATCAGCGGCCGCAGATCGCGGCAGCCCTCGACTCGGACTGTGACGTCCCACCCGGCCCGCGCCCGGTCGAACAGCCAACCGCCGGCCATGCCGACCACGTCGGCCAGGCTCGCGGCCAGGATGATGAGTTGATGCTGGTTGATTCGGCCGTCGGCGGCCGGCGCTGGATCGGCCAACACGAAGTCATCGGCGAAGGGTCGAGTCGGCAGTCGAGTTGGCATGGTTCCTATCCGATCAGATCAGCGAGCCGGTCAAGGGGCTGTCACGGCGCCCTTAGAGCGTGACACTCTTGTGTTGATCTGTAAAGGTCTCTTTTGGCCCGACCGAGGCCGCTCAGCTCGTCGCGCCGGCCAACGGCAGCGCCGAGTCCACGGAGGCCAGCTCGCCGGGCAGGCCGGCGGCGCGGCGTATCTCGGCGAACGAGTCCAGCAACGCGTCGGTCGCCTCGTGCGGGTCGTCGAGCGTGCGGTCGTCGGTCAGCACCGAGATGGCGAGTTGGTCGACGTAGCTCCAGACGGTGATGTTCAGTCCGCTGCCGGTGACGACGGGCCCGACCGAGTAGATCTCGCTGACGACGCCGCCGGCGACCTGCCCGCGTTCGCGGGGTCCCGCCACGTTGGAGATGGTCAGATTCATCACCGCGCCGGACTCCATCCGGCGAGCCTGCATCCGGAAGAATCGGGGCGCCAACGCCGGCGGCAGGTAGGACATCCACGCCGGCAGCACCGTCGGCCCCAACAGCTGATGGCTCTCCTTGGCGATTTTCGTCGCGACCGACGTGAGCCGGACCCGTTCCAGCGGATCGGGTATGTGTACCGGCAGTGACGGCATCATGTACGTGAACTCGTTGCCGGTCAACCGATCCGGCGACGGGTCGGTACTCACCGGGACGCCCGCGATCAGCGGCGCGTCGGCGCGTCCGTCGTAGCGCAGCAGCAGTGTGCGCAACGCGCCGGCGGCCGTCGCCAACACGATGTCGTTGAGCGTCACGCCCAGTTGTCGGCCGGTCTGCTTGACCTCCGCCAGGTTCAGTGGTGCGGTCGCGAACCGCCGTCCCGGCGACACCACGTGGTTGAGGAAGGTCTGCGGCGGGGCGAAGTTGCGGGCCAGATCGGGATGCCGGCCCCGCTCCCTGGCGCGCCTGCGGACCCGCGACACCCCGGCGGCGGTCTCGTTGATCAGCCTGGGCAGCCGGCGGATGAGGTGCGCGTGGTCGCGCCCGGCGGCTTTGAGCAGTTGCGCGGTGGTCCGCGCGGCGGGATCGGGAACGGCCCTGACCGGCGACGGCTCGCCGGGTTCGAAAGCCTTGGCGATCTGATTCGCCGATGCGACGCCGTCGGCGAGCACGTGATGCACCTTGTGAACGATCGCGACGCGGTCGTCGGCGAGTCCCTCGACGACGTACATCTCCCACAGCGGACGGCTGCGGTCCAACGGCGTGCCGGCGATCTCGCCGATCAGGTTGTCCAGTTCGCGGCGCCCGCCCGGTGCCGGCACGCGTGCCGACCGGAGGTGGTAGTCGAGGTCGATGTCGGGGTTCTCCCACCACATCGGATGGTGCAGCTTCAGCGGGATGTCGACGAGCTGATAGCGCAGCGCCGAGAGCCCCATCAACCGCGGATACGCCACCTCCCGGAACACGTCGAAGCTGTAGCCGTCGACGCCCGACACGTCGAGGATGCCGATCTTGAGCGTGTGCATGTGGATCTCGGGCGTCTCGCTGTACAGCATCAACGCGTCCACCCCGTTGAGTCGCTTCATCTCACCCCTCGCGAGCCGGCTGCTATCGGTTTCCCAATTGCCCGCATTTCCACGCAAGTTCGGCGAAGAAGTGACGATGCCGTCGAGATTTGTAAAGCTGTGCGGCATGAGTCTCGTCGCCGCCCGCGGCCCGCTGAGCAAAGATCCGGCGGGCTGGTTCACGCCGCCCCTGCCCGCCGACGTGGTGTTCATCGAGCCCCATCCGCGACGTGTGCAGGCACTGCGCGACGGCCGCGTGGTCATCGACACGGAGCGGGCGCTGATGGTGCACCGTCGCGATCACCCGCTCAGCTATGCGTTTCCGGTAGGTGAGGTCGGCGATCTCCCGAACGAACCCGTAGCCGAGGCGCCAGGATTCGTTCGGGTGCCGTGGGACGCGGTCGACACCTGGCTGGAAGAGGGCCGCACACTGGTGCACTACCCGCCCAACCCGTACCACCGGGTGGACTGCCGGCCGACAAGTCGTCGACTACGGGTGACGGTGGCGGGCGAACCGCTGGTCGACACCACCGACACGGTGATCGTCTTCGAGACGTCGCTGGAACCACGCCTCTACATCGATCCGTCGCATGTGCGGACCGACCTGCTGCGGCCATCGCGGACCACCAGCTACTGCAACTACAAGGGCTACGCGACCTACTGGTCGGCGGCCGTCGGCGACGCGGTGGTCGAGGACGTCGCGTGGAGTTATCCGGACCCGCCGCCGGAAACGCTGCCCGTCAAGGACTTCTTCAGCTTCGATACCACGCGCGCCGAGGTGCTGGCGGAACTCCCGGGCATCTGAGTCGCCCAGCGGGCGAACGCTCGTCGACCGCGACGGTCACGCCGCCGCGATCACCGACTTGCCGAACCGCTCGATGGTCTCCAGCACATGAGCGAGGCTGTCGCCCGGCAAGCCGACCTGCACCCACGTCACGCCTGTCGCGGCCAACTTCTCCAGGCCGGCGAGGTATGCGTCGGCGTTGAAGTCGTCGCTGCCCGGGCTGCCGCCCTCGGGGTTGGTGAACGTGATGTCGATGCTCGACCAGTCGCGCCCGGCCTCGTCGAACCGGCGACGGAGATCGTCGATTCCGGGCGTGAGGGTCTCGGCGTCCATCGTCGCGGTGCGCGCCGTCTGTGCCAGCAGGGCAGGCGCCGGGAACGGACACCATCCGTCGCCGTAGGCCAGAACGCGCTTGCGTGCCGCAGCGGTGTTGCCGCCGATCCAGATCGGCGGATGCGGATCGCTGACGGGCCGTGGATGCGCGGTGATACCGCTGGCGGTGAAATGCCGCCCCTGATACGAGAAGTCGTCGGTGGTCCAAATTCCGCGGATCACCTCCAGTGCTTCTTCGAACAGCGCAGCCCGTTCCTCGAAATCGACTCCGAGCGCGGCGAATTCCCGTTTGAGATAACCCACGCCGACTCCGAGGGTGAACCGCCCCTCCGACAGCAGATCCAACGTGGCGCCGGCCTTGGCGACGACGAACGGATTGCGGTAGGGCAGCACGACGATGTTCGGGATGAGCCGCAGGGTGGTCGTGGTCGCGGCCGCATAACCCATCGCCACGAACGGGTCCACCGCGTCGTGTCCGCCGGCCTCGAGCCAGCGCTGCGTCGGCGCCGGGTGGTCGGTGAAGCCGAATCCGTCAAATCCGGCGGCCTCCGCGGCGGCCGCGACCGTCGCAATCCCCTTACCGGTGACCAATTCCGGGTTGTACGGGTGAGTGTGCATCGGGTGGGTGAAGGTGAACCGCATGTGAGTATCGTCCCGTCCTAGAACATTCTTCTCGAATTCTGAGAATGTCGTTACCATGCGAACCGCGGAAAGTACAGCGTCGCCGACGATTGGACTGCGAACATGACTCACGCCGGACCGGCCAAGCCCGAGATCGGCGTGTACCTGCCGCAGATGGGCTTCACCTACGAGCAGATGTTGCACCGCACCCGGCGGTGCGAGGAACTCGGCATCGACTCGCTGTGGCTCTACGACCACCTCTACGGGCCGGGCGCACCCGACTACCCGTCGCTGGAGGCATGGACGCTGGCGACCGCGTTGCTCAGCAACACCGAGCGCATCCGGATCGGACATATGGTGCTGTGCAACCAGTTCCGTCATCCGGCGGTGCTGGCCAAGATGGTCACCACGCTCGACCAGATCTCTGCGGGGCGGCTGCAGCTCGGACTCGGCAGCGGGTCGATCGAGGACGAGCACGACCGGGTCGGGTTGCCCTGGGGGACCTTCCGCGAGCGTTCTGAACGGCTCGGCGAGACACTGGAGATCCTGACCCAGGCTTTCACCGACGAGCGAATCGACTTCACCGGCAAGCACTTCACGGTCACCGACTTTCCCGTCAAGCCGGGCGCGGTTCAGCAACCGAGGCCGCCGATCGTGGTCGGCGGTGTCGGCGAGAAGTACACCCTGCCGCTGGTCGCCCGCTACGCCGACGTGTGGAACGTGCCCACCTATGCGCTCGGCGAACTGGAGTCCAAAGTTTCTGCGCTGCGGTCCATCTGCGAGGACGTCGGCCGCGACCCGTCGACCATAGTGCTGTCGGTCGAGGCGGTGATGGCGCTGGCACCCGACGACGCGTCGCTGCCACACGTGCGTCGGCTCGCCGAGAAGCGGTTCGGCGCACCGGCGTTCGGTCTGGCTGAAGGAGGGCTGGTCGGCACACCCCGGACGGTCGTCGACCGCATTCACGAACTGCAGTCGCAGGGTTTCTGCCAGATCGTGCTGTTCACCCACGACCGCGGCTCCGACGAGACATTGGACCTGTTGGCTTGCGAGGTGATCCCACGGCTCTAGTGTCCTGAGTCGTTACTTCGTCGTCTTCGGCTTCCTATGCTCGAGATTGCACACACGGCTGTGGTCGTCTTCTCAGATCAGCACAACCCTGAATGCAATCTCGGCGCTAGGACCATTTCGCAGACCAGCACCCCCATGCCACGAAATCACAGTCCTCAGCGCAAAATTGAGCCACCGTGCGGCTCAAAGCGCGGCCCTAGCGCTTCACGGGCGGCGCATAGGCAGGGCGGCCGAGCCCCAGCGCCTGCTGGGCGATCATGTTGCGGAACACCTCGAGGGTGCCACCGTAGATCCCGGTCGGCCCGGCCAACCGGAACATGTACTCCGCTCCCCCGCCGTCGGCGGCGCCCCCGACCCCGACGGGCAGGGCCGCGGCAGCGCCGAGTAGGTCCATCAGATCCGGGGCCACATCGCGCATCGTCTGCGCGATCGCCACCCGGCCGAACATCTCCGGCGTGCTCGCCGCGGCCTCCATCCGGGCGACCGTGCGTCCGAGACGGTACCGTGCCGAGTCCTCGTCGCTCGCCACCGCCGCGACGCGGTCGACCGCCTCACTCAGCAACAGCAGATGCTCGCTCATCGCCGCCAGCTTCTGCAGCCCCTCGTCGTCACGCTCGACGGTGCCGTGTTCGGCGTTGAGCGCCTCGCGCAACACCGACCAGCCGCCGTTGACCTCACCGATCCGGTACTTGTCATCGACCCGGACGTCGCTGTAGTAGGTGATGTTGGTGCGATCGCCGTCCACGGTGCGGATCGGCTGGATCTCAACACCCTGCGAGGCGAGCGGCACCAGAAACATGGTCAGGCTCTGGTGCTTGGGCGCATCGGGGTCGGTGTTGGTGATCAGGAAGACGAACTGAGCGTTCTGCGCGTTCGACGTGAACATCTTGGAGCCGTTGATGATCCACGCGTCTCCCGAGGCCTCGCGCACCGCGCGGGTCTTACAGGTCGCGACGTCCGAGCCGCCCTCGGGTTCGGTGTAGCCGAGACACAGCCGGTAGTGCCCCGACAGCACTTTCGGCAGCACCTCCTGTTGCAGTTGCGGCGAACCGAACAGCTGCACGCAGCGCGCGACCATGGCCGTCGTCCCCCAGTGGAACCACGGCGTGTGGGCCTGGCCGACCTCCAGTTCCCAGATGCGGCGGCGCACCACGCTGAAACCGCCCTCGGACTCGGCCTTGAAGTCGGCGGCGAGATAGCCCGCCGCTCCGAGCGCGAGATGCACTCCCTCGTCGAAGTTCTCGCCCGTCTCGCGATCCCGACGGATGACCTCGTCGGTCACGAGGGAACGCAGGAAACTGCGGAGCTCGTCGCGGAACGCCCGGTCGTCCTCGCTCAGCTGTACGCGGGAGAAGTCCACCTGGACACCGTGACACTATTGCGCTTGGTTGTAAAGTCTCATCGAGACCGAACGGAAGGCAGCACGTTGGGCGTCGTCACCACAAGCTCGGAAACCGTGTTTCAGCACGCGCCCGAGACCGTCTACGACTTCGTCACCAACCCGGCGAACTGGCCCAAGACCTACCCCAGCAGCGTCACCATCGGCGGGCTCGGAGACGCCCTGCCGCTGAACGTCGGCGACACCTGGACCGAGACGGGCCCCGACGGTGGCCGCATCTTCACCTGGCACCTCGCCATCGCGATGCGGCCGACCATGTGGGTGTTCAACTCGGTCGGCCGACTCGGGCACGACCGCGACGGCAACGGCGGCATGGAAGGTCGCATCACCGTCCAATACCACTTCACCCGACCGGGCGCCGACCTCACACTCTTCACCAGGACCATGACGATCGAGGCGTACCGGCACGCTCCGCTGCCCGACGGGTTCTTCCGGACCGTCAACCCCGCGCACATCGACGCCTATCACCTCGCGATCGCGCGCGAACTCGGCTGAGCTCACATCCGGTGCAGCGCGCGCCGCAACGCCGCACCCTGGAGCTCGAACAGCCGGACGCTGGTCTCCCACTGCGGCAGCAGCGAGTCGAAGCCGTGACAGGTGCCGGGGAACACGTGCAATTCGGTGGCGACCTCGGCGCGCATCAGCCGCAGCGCATAGTCCACCGCTTCGTCACGCAGCGGGTCGAGGTCCGAGCAGCTGACGAACGCGTCTGGGACGCCCGACAACTCCACAACCCGGCCCGGCACCGCAGCGGCGCACGCAGCCGTGTCCCCCAGATAGTGCCGCCACATCAACTCGACCGCCGGCCCGTCGAAGCCCGGCGTCGTGTCGAACTCCTTCTTGGAGTCTGTGGGCCGATCGTCCAGCACGGGTTGATGCAGCAACTGGAACACCACCGGCGGCGCCGATGCCGCTGCCGAGCGCTGCGCGAGCCCCGCGGCCAGCGCCGCACCTGCGCTGCTTCCCCCGACCGCCAGCCTGGCGGCATCGATTCCGAGTTCCGCCGCGCACTCCACCACCCAGTCCAGCACCGACAGCGCATCGTCGAGCGCAGCGGGATACGGGTGTTCGGGCGCAAGCCGGTAGTCGACCGAGATCACCGTGCAACCACCGCGCCTGGCGAACTCGACACACTGCAGATGGTCGGTGTCGAGGTTGCCCAACACGAATGCGCCTGCGTGGCAATAGATCACTGCGGGCGCAGGCGCGGGTGCGCCGCGGTAGATCCGCACCGGAACCGAGTGAGCGACCCGATTCTCGATTTCGACGCCGATGTCGTTGACCGCCTTGACCGTTTCGGCCCGGCGCTGGTTCAGCGAGTCGCGGACGACGCCGAGAAGCCCGGGCGACAGATCGGTGCGCGCCTCGGCGAGCTGGCGTAGCGCGGGGTCGAGCCGGTCGGCGATGGTCACGGCGTCAGCGTCTCGCGACCGTCTGAGTTTCGGCCTGGCCGACCCTCGACCGCTCGGGCGGGTCGAATGTGTAATCGGAGGCCTTGAAGCGCCGTGTCATCGCCCAGAACGCGCGTGCGCTGCGCGGCCACTGGGTGACGACGCGACCGTTGGCTGCGCGAAAGTAGTTGCTGCATCTGGTCAGCCACACCGTGCCCGCCATCGCGCGGTCGATGTCGGCGAGAAATGCCGCCATTGCGCGCGGCCGCACCGCCACATACGATTTGCCCTTACGCCGCAGGTACTTCAGTGCACGGACTATGTAGTGGGCCTGTGCCTCCAGCATGAAAATGACGCTGTTGGAGCCGACGTTCGTATTGGGCCCGTACAGCATGAAGAAGTTCGGGAAACCGGGCACCGTCATCCCGAGGTACGCGAATGCCCCGTCGCTCCACGTCTCGCGCAGTGTCGTTCCGTTCTCGCCGACGACCTCGATCTGGCCGAGGTAGTCGGCGGCGGCATACCCCGTCGCGCACAGCACCGCGTCGACATCGAGTTCGGTGCCGTCCTCGGTCACCAGCGTGTTGGCGCGCAACGCCCGTGCGGGGCTGGCGATCACCTCGACGTGGGGTCGGGTGAGGGTCTGCAGGTAGTCGTTCGCGAACACCAGCCTCTTGCATCCGAACGGATGGTCGGGGGTGAGCTTGCGCCGCAGTTCGTCGTCGGCCACCGTGGCTTCCAGCACCTTGAGCGCGCTGCCCTTGAACTCCTGGGTCTTGTCGCTGCCGTGCTCGATGACCGAGATGTTCGACTCGCTGCGCAGCCACAGCCGCGTCCGGTAGATCTTCTTCGCCAGCGGGATGTGGCGAAACACCCACTTCTCGCGGTCGGTGTACGGGCGGTCGGGTTTGGGCAGGATCCAGGTCGATGAGCGTTGCACCGAATACACCTTCTCCGCGACCTTCGCGACCTCGGGAACCAGTTGGGCCGCCGTCGAACCCGTGCCCAGTACGGCCACCCGCTTACCCGTGAGGTCGACGGAGTGGTCCCAGCGCGCGGTGTGCATCACGGTGCCGGTGAAAGGTTCCTCCTCGATCAGGTTGGGCATCACGGGACGGGTGAACAGGCCGACCGCCGAGACCACCACGTCGAACGTGTACTGCTCGCCGGTAGCGGTGGTCAGTTGCCAGGTGTCGTCGACCCAGTGGGCCGAGGTGATCTCGGTGTTCAGCTCGAGGTTGGGCGCGAGTTCGTAGCGCTGTGCGCAACGCTCGAAGTACTCGAGAATCTCGCGTTGCCCCGACCACAGCCGCGACCAGTCCGCGTTCAGGTCGAAGGAGTAGGAGTACAGATGCGACTTCACATCGCAGGCCAGCCCGGGATAGGTGTTGATCCGCCAGGTACCGCCGACACCGTCTTCCCTGTCGAATATCGTGAAATCGCGAAAGCCCGCCTTACGCAGGAAGATCCCCAGCGCGAGCCCACCGGGCCCGGCGCCGATGATGCCTATGGTCATCCCATTCCTCATCCCAGACGCAGGCATTGCCCTCCGTCCACGACGAGCTCGGCGCCGGTGATGAACGACGCGTGGTCGCACACGAGGAAGGCGATGACGTTGGCCACCTCGACAGGCTTGCCGAGGCGGCCGAACGTGGCGGCCAGCCTGCTCTGGGTCGTTTCATCGAGCATCGGCGTCTCGATCGGACCGGGGAACACCGCGTTGACGCGGATGCCCGCTGGGGCGAGTTCGGCCGCGACGATCTGGGTGAGCCCGCGCAACGCCCACTTCGACGAGCCGTAGGCGGCATGGTTCGGGAAAGGCCGGATGGCGCCGGTACTCACGGTGTTGACGATCGCGGCACCGTCGGCTCGCCGCAAATGTGCAAGTGCCGCTTGGATTCCCAGGAACGGGCCGAGGCAGTTGAACCGCCAGCTGCCCTCGAAGCCCTCGGGGGTTTCCTTGTCCAGTGCCGCACGGTGCAGCACGCCGGCGTTGTTGATCAGCGTGGTCAGCGAGCCGAAGCGATCGACGACGGTTTGCACCGCCGCCGTCCACTGCTCGGGCGACGTCACGTCGAGCGGGACGGCAATGACGCCGTCGTCGCCGAGTTCTTCGACGTTCGCTTGCAATTCGTCCACCCGCACGTCACAGGCGCCGACGCGAACTCCGTCCTCGAGCAGCTTTCGAACGATCGCCGCGCCCTGTCCCCGTGCGGCGCCTGTCACCACGGCGACGCGGTCCGTCGACGTCATCGCGCCTCCCGCAGGATCTCGGCCGCGCCGTGGCGCAGGGCCTGTGACTCCGACGCAAGCGTCAGCATCCGAAAGCCCAACTCGGCCGCCATCTTCGCGGGCTTTCCGGCCCCGGCGTGGACACCGGCGATGAGCCCGGCCGCCGTGGCGCTGTCCGCAATGCGTGCAATCGCCTCCTGTACCACCGGAGCGGTCCAGGCGTCCGCGGGCCGATGTCCGAGCGACAGCGCCAGATCCGCCGGTCCGACATAGACGCCGGCCAGACCACCTACGGCACAGATCTCGTCGACCGCCGCCAGCGCCTGGGCACTCTCGATCATCACGAAAACGTCCACCCGCGCTTCGTGTTCGGCGGGCTCGCGGCCGAGGCCGGCCCGCAGCGGTCCGTAACTGCGCACGCCCGCAGGGCCGTATCGTGTCGCGGCGACCGACGCGGCGGCCTGCTCGGCCGAATCGACCATCGCGACGATCACGGCATCCGCGCCCGCGTCGAGGACCCGGCCGATCGGCGCCGGATCGGTCGACGGAACCCGCACCGCGGTCGCGATCGGCACGTGTTCCATCCGGCGCAGCAGCAGCGCGACGTCCGCGTCGTCAAGGTAGCCGTGCTGGATGTCGAACCCGACGTAGTCGTACCCGGCCGCCGCGAACTCTTCGGGGCCGATGATGGTCGGCCCGACGACCCACCCGCCCCACACCCTCTCGGTGCCTGCGAGGGTGTCCTGCAGCCTGCTCGCGGTCATCCGACGATCGCGATCTTGACGCGGTCGGGCACCGGCCGGCAGGCGGTCTCGAAGGCGGCCTGGGCGTCGTCGACACCGAATGTGTGAGTCACATAAGCGGATAACAGGTCCCGATGGCGTCGCGCGAACTCGTCGGCGGCCGTCAGCATGCGTCGCCGGTCGAGTGTCACGCCCGACTTGAGCGTCAGGTTGTTGCGCAGCATGGTGCGCATGTTGATCGGGTAGCTGTCGTCGTCGGGCACTCCGAAATAGAAGACCGTGCCGCCCGGGGCGGCGGCTTCGATCGCGTGGCTCAGGGTGGCGACCTGATGGCCGACCGCTTCGATCACCACATCGGGCCGGTCTCCGGGTTCGAGGTGGCTCACCCAGCGGTCGCTGGTGGCCCGCACGATCGTGTCCACGCCGAATTCCTTGGCCACCGCGTCACGGTCGACCGGATCCACCCCGGTCACCCGCCGGGCCCCGAAAGCCTTGGTCGCGTAGGAGAACAGCAGGCCGATCGACCCCTGGCCGATGACCGCGACGTGCAAACCCTTCAGCTTGGGCAGCTGTTCGATCGCGTAGAGCACGCATGCCAGTGGCTGCAGTGCGACCGCATGCTGCGGGCTCAGATGGTGGTCGTAGGGTGCGAGCCCGTCACCGTCGGCGACGACGAATTGCATCAAGCCGTCGAAGCCCGACGCCCAGCCGACGACCCGGCTGCCCACGCCGTGGCTGCGGTGCCTGCTGGCGACCACCTCACCGACGACCTCATGAATCGGAAAGCCGGGCATCTCGGCCGCGCTCAGGCCCCGATCGCCGGGAATCTTGCCGCGCACCCCGCGAAACGGCGGCAGGTCACTGCCGCAGATGCCGGCGGCCTCGAACCGCAGCAGCACCTGTCGGTCGCCCAGCGACTCGGGCGTCCGCTCCACAATGTCGGCTCTTTCCAACGTGTACGGCGCAACCAGTCGATACGCCCACATCTCACACCTCCACCGGGACCTCGACGGGAACACTGTTCCAGCCCCACTGAAAACTCGACGGTGGCCGCGATGCGGCAGTGTCGTCAATGCGCCATTCGGTGACGCGGTCGAGCCATTCGTTCACCAGGATCCCGATCTCCAGCCGCGCGAGGTGCACACCGAGGCAGAAGTGTTGTCCGCGGCCGAAAGCCAGCAACCGCTCGATGGGCCGGTTCCAGATGAACGCGTCCGGGTCGGGATACTCACGTTCGTCGCGGTTGGCCGATGCCAGCAGCGTGATGACCCGCTGACCGGGACGGATCGTGGTGTCGTGGACCGTGAACGGCTTGCGGACCGTGCGTGCGAACCACTGTGCCGGTGCGCAGTAGCGAATCATCTCCTCCCGCGCCACGGGCACATTCGCGTCGGGATCTGCACGGACGGCAACCAATTGATCGGGTCGAAGTCCCAGCTCCCACAGGCCGTGTGCGACGATCTTCGGCACGGTTTCGGTTCCTCCGATGAAGATTCCGAGCATCTGGGTGGCGGCCTCGATGTCGCTGAACGCCGATCCGTCCGGCAGACGGTAGTCGATCAGGTTGTCGGCGATCGGGTTCTGTCCGGCTGCGGCGCGACTGCGACCGACGATCGGCACGAGGTACTCCAGATATCCCGGGCGGGCGTTGGCCACCTCCACGCCGCTGCCCGGCTGCGCGAGGCTGCCGGCGTTGACGGTGGCCAACACATCGCCCGCGAGATCGGCAGGCAGGCCGAGCAGTTCGCAGACCACGGTCGCGGCGACGATCCCGCCGTAGTCCTGGGTCAGGTCGAAGGTGCCGCGCGGTAGAAGCTCGTCCAGGCGTTCGTTGGCCAGCGTCCGGATGCGGTCGGCCAGCTTGGCGACCGATTTCGGCCGCAACGGCGGCGAGGTGCAGCGGCGCACGGTGTCGTAGATCGGCGCATCGAAATTCGCGTGGAACGGCATTGGGTGCAGCGGCGGGTCGGGTACCGGGCCGTCGTTACGCTTCGCCAGAACCGTTGCGGCGGGCAACGTTCCCTCCGACGCCACGAAGGTGCCGTCGTTGACCTCCAACACCCGCCAGATGTCGTCGAACCGCGACAGCGCGTAGGTGTCCCACTTGCCGAGGTAGTACACCGGATGTTGATCGCGCAGTGTCCGGTAGTACGGGAGCGGGTCGGCCATCACCGCGGGGTCGAACGGATCGTAGGTGAAGCCTTGCAGCACTGTGCTCCTCATTGCAGCGGTGAAGGAGGTAGGGCCGCCAGGATGGAATCTTCCCAGCCGTCACGCAATGCGGGCGCGACACTCATCCAGGTGACGATCTCGGGGGGCGGACTGTCTTTCCATGACGGGTAATGGTTGGCGAAACAGTCCCAGTCGTCATCCAGCGCCCAGTAATGGATGACCTCGTTGGAGCGGAACGTGGTGATGAACGAACCGAGCCAACGCTTTCCGGTGCGCTCGGACCACGGGACGTAGAGGCGTTCCAGCTCCCGGATGTAGTCGTCCTGACGGCCGGGCTTGGTCTGCATGCTCTCCTGGATCACCAGGCCGGCGCCGAAATTCGCTTCGCGCAGCTGCGCAAGTGTCCGGTTGTACTTGCCCGCGTACATGATGCGGCCTTCGCCCGACGCGCCGATCTCGGCGAGGAACGTCGACCATTTCGCCGCCACCGCCTCATGCGAGCCGCCCCGGGCCTGCGCCTTGCCGATGCGGGCGTAGTCGGCGAACTGGTCGATCTCCCAGACGATCGTGACCTGCGGCCAATGCCCGTTGTACGGCGTCGTCTCCCAGATCGCGAACAGTCGCGCGCCGAGCTCGGCCATCATCGGCTGGTAGAGCTCGCTGAACGCCTCAGTGAATTGCTCGGCGCGTCCCGAGCCGAGCGCGATGGTTTCATGCAAGTAGAGCAGCGTGTGACCGTAGAACTTCTTCAAGACCTGCACCCATTTGACAGTGGCACCCTGCGAGCGTGACACTTATCGCGTGTTTTGTAAAGGTGTGAGGACGGCGGCCGGATGACGCTGACGCCTTTGGCGAACGGGCTCTGCTTCGGTGAGGGCCCACGGTGGTTCGAGGGCCTGCTCTGGTTCTCCGACATGCTCGGCGAAGCGGTGCACACCGTCGACCTGCACGGTGACATGACGACGCTGCCGCTGCCCGGCCATGCCCCCGCCGGGCTGGGCTTTCGCCCCGACGGGTCGCTGCTGATCTCCTCCACCGAACAGCGCCAAGTGCTTCGTTATGACGGCGAGAACGTCGCAGCCGTCGCCGATCTGTCCGACTCGGTGCCGGCCGCCCTCGGCGACATGGTCGTCGACGACGGCGGCCGCGCCTACGTCGGATCGCAGGCCCGCGAAGGCGGGGTGATCGTGCGACTCGATCCCGACGGTTCGTCCAGCGTCGTCGCCACCGACCTGGACTTCCCCAATGGCATGGTGATCGCGCCGGACGGCACGACGCTGATCGTCGCGGAGTCGACCGGTAGGCGGTTGACCGCGTACTCCATCGCCGCGGACGGTGCGTTGACCGGTCGCCGGACGTTCGCCGACGGGCTCGACGGGCCGCCGGACGGCATCTGCCTGGACGCCGAAGGCGGCGTGTGGACGGCGATGACGCTGGCTCACGAGTTCGCGCGGATCACCGACGGTGGCACCGTCACCGACCGCGTCGACATCGGTGAGCGCATCGCGATCGCCTGCGCACTCGGCGGTCCCGGACGCCGCACGTTGTTCCTGCTGTCCAGCACCGATGCGTATCCGCAGCGGCTCATCGGCACCAGGCTGTCCCGCATCGACGCGACCACCGTCGACGTCCCGGGAGCGGGATTACCGTGAGCGACGCCTACTACGAACTCGTCGACGACGCCGATCCGCTCGGCGAGAAGTTCCGCGCTACCGATCTCGTGCGCAGCACCTGGTCGGCCGCGATCCAGCACGGTGCGCCGGTGTCCGCGCTTCTGGTGCGGGCGCTCGAGCGCTGTGAGATCCGCGACGACACCCGGTTGAGCCGGGTGCTGATCGACCTGCTCGGCGGTGTTCCCGCCGAAGGAGACCTGTGGGTGCGATCGCGAATCGAGCGCGCGGGCAAGCAGATCGAACTGGTCAGTGCCGAACTGCTGGCTTCGCGCCCCGACAGCGAGCCCCGACCCGTCGCGAAAGCCAGCGGGTGGCGGTTGAAGACCATCGACACCCGCGCGGTGCAGCATGCGCCGGCGCCGCCACTGCGCCCGCTCGCGGAGGCGAAAAGCCGTGACATGAAAAAGGACTGGGACCGCAACTACGTCCACAGCCTGGACTGGCGGTGGCTGACCAGACCGCTGGACGACGGCCCGGGCGAGTCGTGGATCAGGCCCGAGGTCGACCTGGTCAACGGTGAGACCATGACGCCGCTGGAGCGGCTGTTCGCGGTCGCCGACGACGCCAACGGCATCGGCACCAAACTCGACATTCGCAAGTGGACATTCATGAACACCGACCTCGCCGTGCACGTGCACCGGATTCCCGACGGTGAGTGGATCGGCATCCGTGCCGAAACGAGTTACGGGCCAGACGGTATCGGCACCACGCTCGGCACTCTGTTCGACGAACGGGGCGCTGTCGGCGCGATCCAGCAGTCGGTGTTGGTGCGCCCGATGGGCGGCGTTGGGGTGGGAAACAGCGAGCCCGACCGGTGATCAGGCGATGACGCAGCCGCCGGTCTCGACGGGCTGGCTCGCGCCGACACCTTCGAGCATCAGCGCGTAGATCTGCTTGGCGGTGAGCACGAACCCGGTGTCGGGCTCGTCGACCGCCGCCCCGAAGCTGATGCCGAGCACGCGCCGGTCGAGGCCGAGCAGCGGTCCGCCGGATTCGCCCTGCCGGATAGCGCCCCGGATGACGTACACCTCGCGCTTCAACGTCGTGGTGCGGTAGATGTCCGGTCCCTGAAGCTCGATGACCTCGCGAATCCTCGCAGGCGTGGCCGTGAACGGCCCACCACCCGGGTATCCCAGCACCACGGCGTCGGTGCCGGTGATGGCGGGTTTGTCGGCGAATGCCAGCGGCGGCGCGTGCAAGTCGGGCACGTCGAGCACCGCGATGTCCATATAGGGGTCGAAAACCACCACGGTGGCGGGCTGCTCCCGGTCGCCGACCCAGACGCTGACGGTGCCCGCGCCGGCGACGGCGTGCGCGGCCGACATCACCTTGTTGGGCGCGATGACGACTCCGCTGCCCGCCAGCGTCTTCTGGCACGACGGCGCCAGGGTTTGAATCCTGACCACGCTGCGCGCAGCGTCGGCGACGACCGCGTTGTCGGCCAGCGTGGCGTCGGGTGCGGCGACCGAGACGATCGGGACGGCATCGGTCGGTTCGGCGTCGACGGCGACGTCCAGGGATTGTGTGAACTTGCCGCAGCCAGGCACGCCGATCGACAGGGCGGTCGCGAGCAGGCAGACCGCAAGTCTTCTCGGCCTCATGGCGGAAACGATAGCCGCCCGGCATCGCGACAAGGGCAGTCAGTCGACCATTCGCAATGCCGCGACGGGGCACTGTGTCACAGCCTGCTGCATCCGGTCGCGGTCGGATTCGGGCCGGTCCGGCTCGTGAATCAACACGACGCCGTCATCGCCGACCTCGAACACCTCCTCGGCGATCGATTCGCAGATTCCATGTCCGGTGCACTTGTCGAGGTCGACCGCGACACGCATGCTCACTCCCCTAACGAACGACGGCGGGCAGCCGTTTGACGCCGTGCACGAAGCTGCTGTACAGCAGGTCGGGCTCGGAGAACTCGATGGTTTTCAGCCGAGTCAGCAACTCATGGAAGAGGTTTCGAAGTTCCGCTTTGGCCAGCTGACTGCCCAGGCAGTAATGCGGGCCACCGCCGCCGAATCCCAGGTGCGGGTTGGGCGAACGGGTGAGGTCGAATGTGTCGGGAGCATCGAACACGGCCTCGTCCCGGTTCGCGGAGCAGTAGAACAGGCCGACCTTGTCGCCGGCCGCGACCGGATGACCGTTGATCTCGGTGTCCTCGGTGACAAAGCGGGCGAACTGCAGCACCGGCGACGACCAGCGGACGAATTCCTCGATCGCCGAACCGATCCGACCGTCGAAGTCAGCCATCAACCAGTCGCGCTGTTCGGGGTGTTCGACCAGGGCCATCATCGCATGCGTCGTCGCCTGCTTGGTGGTGTCGTTACCTGCCGAGGCGAGCAGGATCAGGAAGGCGCCGATCTCTTCGTCGGTCAGCCGGTGACCGTCGACCTCGGCGTCGACGATGCTGGTCATCAGGTCGTCGCCGGGGTGGGTGCGCCGGAACTTCGCCAGTTCGACGCCGGTGTTCGACAGCAGCGCGATCTGTGCGACGGGGTCGGCCAGGCGTTCGTCCTCGGTGGCGTACTCGTCGTCGCTCATGCCGAACAGCTTCTCTGCGGCATAGGCGACGGCGGGCTGGTCGGCGCTGGGTACGCCGAGCATGTCCATGATCGTCAGCATCGGCAGCTTTGCCGAACACGCCGACACGAACTCGACTTCGCCCGCACCGACGAGGTTTTCGACGATGGTGACCCCGTTCTTGTGGATCTGTTCCTCGATCAGGCGGATGTTGCGCGGGGTGAACGCCGAACTGATCAGCCGGCGGTACACGGTGTGCTGCGGCGGATCCATGGTCAGAAAGAAGGAGGCGAATCGCTGGATCTCGGCGGGCATCGGATTCAGCGCCACCCCCTGCGCGGAGGTGAACAGTTCGGGATGCTGGCTGACGTAGACGATGTCGGCGCGCCGCGTCAACGCCCAGAATCCGGGCTCCTCGATCGGGAACATCGACGGCAACGGCGGGTGCCAGGTCAACCCGTCGGCAGCACGCAACCGCGCGAACGTCTCGTCGCGAACGGCGAACGGCCGGCTCCAGAACTCCTCCGACGTGATGTCGACCGCGCTGTGTTCACGGGCTGATGTCACCGAATTAGCGTGACACTTCCTCGAAAATTTGTAAAGCTATGACGGTGCCGGTAACCGACGCGGACTCTTCGACGCGGGAACGCATCCTGGCCGCGACCGCGGAGGTGCTCGGCCGCCACGGCATGACCAAGCTCAGCCTCTCCGAAGTTGCCCTGCAGGCGCAGGTTTCGCGGCCCACGCTTTACCGCTGGTTTGCCTGCAAGCGTGACCTGCTCGACGCGTTCGTGGTCTGGGAGCGCCAGTACTACGAACGCGCGGTCATTGTGGCGACCGCGCACCTGCCGCCGGGTGAACGACTCGACGCGGCGCTGCGGGTGATCGTCGAATACCAGCAGTCCTATCCGGGGCTGCGCATGATCGACATCGAACCCGAACAGGTCATCAAGCGACTCGCCCGCGTCATCCCGTTGATGCGGCAGCGGCTGGAACGGCTCTCGACCGGTCCCGACCCGGCACTCGCCGTGTCGACGGCGGTGCGCGTCGCGGTGTCGCACTATCTGGTGCGCAGTGACGATGACGACGACTTCCTCGCGCAACTGCGCCATGCCGCGCGGGTCAAGCATCACGCGCCTTGAGTTCAGCCAGAATTTCGTCGGTGTGCTGTCCGAGCTTCGGTGCGGCCGACCGCGGCTCCCATGGGGTGCCGTGGAAGTCGGCCGGTGTGGCGACCATCGGTGTACTGCCGTCGCCGTCGGGCACGTACACCACCCCGCCGGCGGCGTGGAACTGCTCGTCGCCGACCACGTCTTCCAGCGTGTTGATCGGCGACCAGAACAAGTCCGGTTCGGCGGCAAAGGTTTCGGACCACTCGTCGAGCGGCTTGGTCGCGAATACCTCGTCGAGTGCGGCGATCAGTTCAACGGCGTTGGCGGCGCGGGCCTGCGGGGTGTCGAAGCGCGGATCGGTCAGCCACTCGGGCCGTCCGACAGCGCGGCACAGCGGCGGCCAGTGCCGGCCCGCCTGCAGACCCACGATCCAGAACCGGCGCCCGTCGGCGGCCACGTAGTTGTTCATGCACGGGTTGCCCATGGTTTCGCGCTGACCGATCGCGATGGTGTTTCCGGTGAGCAGGAACGTGTTCAGGTCGAAGCTGACGGTGTAGGCCCCCTGGCGGTACAGCGACGTGCTGACCAGCTGCCCCGCGCCGGTGCGGGCGCGGGCGACCAGCGCCGCACACACCGCCCCGGCGAGCGTCATGCCCGCCATGTGGTCGCCCATCCCACCGCGTTGGAAGGGTGGCGTGTCACCGGGACGGGTGAGCAGATGCGCCAGTCCCGACCGCGCCCAGAACGCCGCGACGTCGTAGGCGGCCCTGTCGGCATCCGGCCCAATCTCGCCGTAACCGGTGATCAGCCCGTAGACCAGCCGCGGATTGGCCGCCGTCACCGCCGCGAAGTCCAGCCCGATGCGCTTCAGCGTCGCGGGCCGCACGTTGGTCAGGAAAACGTCTGCGTCAGCGGGTAATTCGCGAACGGCCGCGGCACCGGCGGCCGACGTCAGCTCGAGCACGATGCTGCGCTTGCCGCGGTTGTCCATCTCGAACGGCGGGTTCGATTCGCCGTCGACGCCCAGCATCCGACCGAACATCCGGCCAGGGTCACCTGCCGGGGGTTCGATCTTGACGACGTCAGCACCCCAGTCGGCGAGTATTCCCCCGGCGGCTGGTCCGGCCACCCACACGCCGAGTTCGACGACCCGCACGCCCTCCAGTGGACCTGCCATCGACACCTTCTTTACATTCAAGCGGCGATTTGTAAACTGGCGTGGTGAAGAACGCCCCGCCGGCCGTGGGCCTGGCAGCACATCTGGGCCGCGGGATACAACGTATCGCCACCGACGCCGCCATCGGTCGTCGGCGATCACTTCCGCGATCCGTGTCCGAACTCGACGAGCCCGCCATGTCGCGGATCATCGGACGTCGCGTCACGTCGGTGTCGGTGCTGGGCGGTGACGCCGGCACGTCGTCGCGCGCCCGGCTCGCCCTGGTCGGTGACGACGTCCCGTCGACGGTGTTCGTCAAAATGGCCGCCGAGACGGTCGCCACCCGCCTGATGGGCGAGATGGGTCGACTGGGGGCGACCGAGACACGCTTCTACCGCGAGTTGTCCCCGCGGCTGACCGGAGTTCCGGTCTACTACGGCTCGGCGTTCGACTCGATGACCGGGCGTTACGTGCTCGTGCTGGAAGACCTGTCCGCCGACGAATGCGAGTTCCCCGACACCCTTCATCCGATCGGTGCCGACCGGGCGGCGAAGATCGTCGAACTCCTGGCCAGGCTGCACGCGAGGTTCTGGGGCCGCGTCCCCGCCTGGCTGTATACCGCGTCCGGGGACACCGCGTCGTTGCTCACGGGGTCGCTGCTGAAGACGTCGGCGCGCCGCCTCGCCGAACGGATCGACATCGACGTCGCCGCCGGTCGCTTCATCGACGACAACTACCGCGCCGTCGCCCGTCTCATCGACGAACCGCCCCACACCGTCATGCACGGCGACGCCCACCCGGGCAACGTTTACTTCCGAAACGGCGCGGCCGGGCTGTTCGACTGGCAGGCGGTGCGGCGCGGCCATCCCGGCAGGGAACTGGCCTACACGCTGGTCACGAGCATGACGCCCGACGACCGCCGCGCACACCAGGGTGAATTGCTCGACCTGTACCGCCAGGCGCTCGCCGCCTCCGGTGGGCCGCCCCTCGACCGCGATGAACTCTGGCATCGCTACTGCCAAGGGGCGCTCTACGCCTATGTCGCCGCGCTGATCACCGCCGGAATTGGCGGAATGCAGGCCGAGGACATCGCGCTCGAAGGCCTGCGCCGGAGCGTGGCGGCGCTACAAGATCTCGACACTGTCGCCGTCCTGCAGAAGTCCATGTGAGGAAGGATCTACGATCGGCACGTGAACGAACCGCTGCGCGACACATCCGGAATCGAGGACACCTCGACGCGGCACCGGATCCTCGTCGCCACAGCGGAGGTGCTGGCCCGCAGCGGACAGACCAAGCTCAGCCTCTCGGAGGTTGCCTTGCAGGCGGGGGTGTCCCGGCCCACGCTCTACCGCTGGTTCGCGTCCAAGGGTGAACTGCTCGACGCGTTCGGCGTCTACGAGCGCGACCTGTTCGACAACGGCATCAGCAAGGCGACCGCCGGTCTGCGCGGCACCGAGAAACTGGACGCCGCCCTTCGGTTCATCGTCGACTACCAGCACTCGTATTCGGGTGTGCGGTTGGTCGACATCGAACCCGAGGTCGTCATCGCTCAACTGACGAAGATCATCCCCGTGATGCGCGCACGGCTGCAGAAACTGCTGAGTGGTCCGAACGGAGCGGTCAAGGCGGCGACCGCAATTCGCGTCGCGATCTCGCACTACATCGTGCGCAGCGACGACGACGATCAGTTCCTCGCCCAGCTACGGCACGCCGCCGGACTCAAGCCGCAGGGCTGATTCTCGGCTCCGCCGAAAGGCTGACACTCGCGCAAAAATTTGTAAAGCTGTCCGCATGACCCAGGTACAGACTGACAGCGGTGTGTTGGCCGGCGACGAGCGGATGTTGATCGACGGCGAGTTGCAGACCACCGCCAGCGGAGCGACGTTCGAGGTGATCCATCCGGCCAGCGAGGAGGTCGCGGGCCGGGCCACCGACGGAACGGTCGAGGACATGGCGCGCGCGGTCGGCGCGGCGCGGCGCGCGTTCGACGAGACCGACTGGTCGCGTGATCTGGAGTTCCGTTACCACTGCCTGACCCAGCTGCACGACGCCCTCGAGCGGAACAAGGAGAGGTTGCGCCGGGTCCTGATCACCGAGGTCGGCTGTCCGGTCTCGGTGACCGGCAGCCAGATCGAGAGCCCGATCGAAGAGGTTAAGCACTGGGCCGAGCACGGACGCGCGTTCGACTATCTGGTCGACAACGGTGTGCACGACACCCCGCTGGGCCCGGCGCGGCGCAAGATCCACTACGAGCCCGTCGGCGTGGTCGGGGCGATCACGCCGTGGAATGTGCCGTTCTATCTCAACGTCGCCGAGACGGTGCCGGCGTTGATGGCCGGCAACACCGTGGTGCTCAAGCCCGCGCAGCTGACGCCGTGGTCGGGCAGCGAGTACGGACGCATCGTGGCCGAGGAGACCGACATCCCCGCCGGCGTGTTCAACGTCGTGGTGTCGAATGCCAACGAGGTCGGCGCGGCGCTGTCGGCGGATCCGCGCGTCGACATGATCACGTTCACCGGGTCGACGGCGACCGGGCGGGCGATCCTGGCAGCGGGTGCACCGACGGTGAAGAAGACGCTGCTGGAGCTGGGCGGCAAGTCCGCACACATCGTGCTCGACGACGCCGATTTCAATTCGGCGTTGCCGATGGCCGCGATGATGGCGTGCGTCATGAGTGGGCAGTCCTGCATCCTACCGAGCCGGATCTTGTTGCCGCGCAGCCGTTATGACGAAGGTGTCGAGGTCCTCAAGACGATGATGGAGGGCTTCCCGGTCGGCGACCCGTGGACGCCGGGCAACATGCAGGGCCCGCAGATCAGCGAGACCCAACGCCAGAAGGTGTTGGGTTTGATCAAGAGTGGCATCGACTCGGGTGCGCGGTTGGTCACCGGCGGCGGCATCCCGGAGAACCTACCGACCGGCTACTACACCCAGCCGACACTGCTGGCCGACGTCGACCCCAATTCGCAAGTGGCGCAGGAGGAGATCTTCGGCCCCGTACTCACGGTCACCCCGTACGACACCGACGACGAGGCCGTCGCGATCGCCAACAACACGATCTACGGCCTGTCCGGCGAGGTGAGCAGCGGCGACGTGGACCGCGCGTTCGCGGTGGCCTGCCGGATGCGCACCGGCAACGTCACGATCAACGGCAAGAGCCACTTCGGCATCGCAAGCCCGTTCGGTGGCACCAAGCAGAGCGGTCTGGGATACCGCAACGGCGAAGAGGGTTACAAGGAGTACCTGGAAGCGAAGACCATCGGCATGCCGGACACGGTTGAACCGTGAATCAGGCCAAGAGTGACGAGGCCGAGATCGCTGCTCTGCTGTACCGCTACGCCCGCGCCGTCGACACCAAGGACTGGGAGTTGTACCGCTCGGTGTTCACCGACGACGCGGTGATCGACTACTCGTCGGCGGGCGCCGTCGTGGGTAGCCGCGACGAGGTGGTCGACTGGTTCTCCGCGAATTTCGGCGTAATTCAGTGGAGCATGCACTACATCACCAACATCGAAGCCGAAATCCACGGCGACGCAGCCAAAGTCAGGGCGATGTTCTACAACCCGATGCAGCTGCCCGGCACGACCGAGCCCAGTAGCTGCGGCGGCTACTACCACCACGAATTGGTGCGCACCTCAGACGGTTGGCGCAGCCGCAACCTGCGCGAGGAAAACGTCTGGTTCGTCAACGGCCCCGCTCAGTAACGCCCAGACAGACGTTTTGGCGGAAAAGTGCGGGCAAAACCCGCCAAAGCGTCGGTCTCGACGCGGAACCGCTCAGCCCTGCGCGACGATGCTCCCCACAATCAGCTGGAGATACGGACGGTAGAGGTCCGCCCCGTCCAGATGGCTGCCGAGCGTCACGCCGTCGTTGACCGCGAGGATCAACTGAGCCAACGAATCGGCGGGAATGGTGAGTTTTGCGCCCATCCGGGCGACGTTCTTGCTGATGAACTCTGCCAGCGATCGAACGGTTTCGCGCCGTTGCGCATCGAGTCGTTCGCGAGCCTCCGGATTCCGCAGCAGATAGAGCGTGAGTTCGTAGTTCAGGGCCGCTCGGTTAGGGTCGCTGCCCACTTGGCGCCACCGCTCGGCGAGTTCGTCGACGCTGAGTTCGTCCAATCGAGCGAAGGACTGGATGATGTCGTTGAAGCCGTCGAGGAATCGCTGCCGTTGCCGGTCCACGACCTCCAAGAACAACTCCTCCTTGGCGCCAAAGTGCGAATAAATCGCGCCGCGGGTGTAGCCGGCCACGTCCGCGATGTCTTCGAGCGCGGCGCCGGTCAGACCCTTGCGGGCGAACACATCCTCGGCGGCGTCGAGCAGCAGGTTGCGCGTGTGCTCGAGACGTCGCTCCCTGGTCCACCGCTCCGGCATTCGCCGATCCTCCCACAGCACTGCACAAGTTCGGATCGTCACGGCGACGCCAAAGCCGATGGCTGGATGTGCGCGAATTCTCGCGGCACCAAGAGGTTTGATGACGCACCAAGCCAGAACGTCTCGAGATCGGCGGTAGGCGGCAGACCGGCGGCGAGTAACGCCCGCCTTGAAGGCGCGCGCGGCGCGGCTGACGCGATGACGCACGCAGCCGTGCCGGTAGCTGACCGCGCCGTGTACGACCAGCGCATCGACCTCGACGGTCGACGCGCGAGTGGTCAAACCGAGGATCGACAGGCTCCGCGCATAGTCGAGCGTCGGAACCCACACCGTCACGGTCCAACCGGCCATCGCGCGGTCGCAAAGCCAGCCGCCCGCGACCCTGATCAGCTCCGCCGCCTCCGCGGCCTCGATGTCGAGCACAGAGTCCATCGCCGGTTCCTTCCTGTCGGGCCGGGGCACCAGACCGCGAGGTATGTGACCCAAACCACTTTGATACATTGTTGTATATCTAATACATCAATGTATATGGTGACTGTCGTCACAGCTGCAGCGCGTGCATGTGCAGCTCAAGCCCAGTGAGCATCCGGTGACCAGGAGGTTGGCAATGACACAGGTAATCCGCTCCGGCGAGTGGCTCAGACCGGATTCAGGTATCGGCCTCGGCCTAGACGACGTCGAGCCGGGGACGTTCAACATGAGCATCTCAACGGACCGTTACACCTGCCCCGAGTACGCTGCGCTCGAACGCGAACGCATCTGGTCGCGGGTGTGGCAGGTCGTCGGGCGCGTCGACGACTTGCCCAAGGTCGGCGATTGGAAGCGGTATCAGATCCTCGACCAGTCCTACGTCATCGTCCGCGGTAAGGACGAGAAACTGCGGGGCTTCGTCAATGCATGTCGGCACCGCGGAAACATGCTGTGCATGACGAACACGGGAAATGCCAAGCGTGGCTTACTGTGTCAGTACCATTTGTGGTCCTACGACTTGGAAGGCAAGCTCCGCGGTGTGCTGCGGGAGAACTTGTCCGGCCAGATCGACAAGAGCGATAACTCGCTTTTGGCGGTCTCGGTGGACACCTTCGGTGGGTTCATCTTCCTCAATCCCGACCCCGATGCCCAACCCCTTCGGGAATACCTGGGCGACAAGGTGATCGAGCTGATCGAGCCTTACCGCCTCGACCAGATGACCACCGTGATGGACGTCCGTGAGGCCTTAGACTGCAACTGGAAAGTCGTCATGGACGCTTTCGAAGAGGGCTACCACATCAACGGAATCCACCCGCAGTTGCTCGCCGTCCTCAACATCGACCCGGCGACGACCCGCTACCAGTTCTTCGAGAACCACAGCGTCGCCGTGGCACCGTTCGAAGTGCAAGGCGCCGGCGCACAGAAGCAGGTCGACGGCATCATGGCTCTGCCGGAGACGTTTCCGGGCACGGCCGCGGTGATTCCGCGTTTCCAGGAGCTCGTGGCGCCCTACCAGAACGCGGACGGTGAGGTGGAATTCCCCGAGAGCGTGACGGCACGGAGCCTGCTGCAGCAGGCTACCCGCGACACCCTCACCGGCTTCGGTCTCGACGTCAGCGGACTCACCGATGACCAGATGAGCGACAACCAGGGCTGGGTGCTGTTCCCGAACTTCTTCATGACTGTCCGGGCCGGCGAATGCCACATCATCATGGCGGTGCCACATCCCGACGGCGACCCGAACCGCTGCATCTGGCACGTCAGCAGCTACATGTTCCTGCCCGCCGAACACCGAGATGCCTTCCGCGCGGATCTGATCGAGGTCGAAGAGCCCGGGAGCTACAAGTACTTCGAGGCGCTGCACCAGGATTACGTCCAGATGCCCCGCCAGCAGAAGGGTTTGCGCAACAACCGGCTCGATCACATGTCGCTGGTGAAGGAGGAGGTCGTGATCGGCCACTTTCACTCCGTCATCGACCGATACATGGCCGAAGCCACGTCTTGACCGCGAGCACCAACCCGAAAGGAAGGCAATGACTCCCGACGATCGAATCGCCACCAGGATGGCCGAGCCGGCGGGACGCCGCTCGGCTGGCTTCGGGGTGACGGCGTGACGACCCTCGATGAAGCCCTCGCGACGGCGACCGGTCGGTCTCGGATTGTGTTGGGGTACAGCCAGACCACCAAACGCCTCGTCGATGCCGCCAAGGATCCCGAGTTCACGTCGGCGGGTTGGGCGCCGCTGGCCGAGTTGATCGATGTCGACAACTTCGTGCGGGTGGGGCCGTTCAAAGAGGTGATGGATTGGGTTTCCTATGCGGAGTTCCTGACCAACTGGGCGAAGTCGTCGGAGTGGGATTGCACGTTTCAGCGCCTGACCGAGACGCCGGACGTAGTGTTCCTCGAACTCGAGGAGCGCAGCCGCGTCGGCGATTTCACCAGCGTGGTGAACACCGTTTCGGTCTACGAATTCAACGCCGACAACAAGGTTGAACGCATCGCCGTCTACCTGCAGATGGAACTGCCCAACACCGGCTCGGTGCCGAGTTTCGACTGACACCATGTCCTTTGAAGACACCACCGCCGTCGTGACCGGTGGCGCGGCCGGCCTGGGGCTGGCGATCACCGAGGCACTTGCCGCCCGCGGCGCCAAGGTCGCGATTTTCGACATCGCCGCGGAGCAGATCGACACACAGGTCGACCGTTTGCGCGGCGAAGGCGCGAAGATCGCAGGTTACGTCGTAGACGTCTCGAACCGAACTGCGGTCGAAGCTGCCGTGGCGCAGGTGCGGGCGGATCTGGGCCCCGTACTGATTTTGGTCAACAACGCCGGCATCGAGCAGTTCGGCAAGTTCGCCGAGATCACCGACGAGCAATGGGACCATGTCATGGCGGTCAACCTGCGCGGGCCGTTCATCTGCACGCAGGTGGTGCTGCCCGACATGATTGGGGCCCAATGGGGCCGCATCGTCAACATCTCCTCGTCGAGCGCACAGGGCGGGCAGTCACGCATGGCCGCCTACGTCAGTTCCAAGGCCGGCGTGATCGGGTTCACCAAGAGCCTCGCGCTCGAACTCGGGCCGAAAGGCATCACGGTCAACACCATTCCACCCGGCATGGTGGTCACTCCGATGCTGGAAAAGGCGATCGAGGAAGGCCGGTTCACCGCGTCACTGGAGCACTTCGCCAAGATCACCCCGGTCCGCCGCGCGGGCCGGCCCGAGGACATCGCCAACGCGGCTATCTTCCTGTGTCAGGACGAATCCGACTACATCACCGGCCAAGTCATTCCCGTCAACGGGGGGCGCCGGACATGACCTCAACCCACAACACCAGACCGCTCCTCACGCCGCTGACGGCTGACGAATGGGGCGACGACGAGTACGCCGCGTTCGGCGCGCTACTGGGCCTCCCGGGCGAGAAGGTTCCGCGCGCTGGTTCAGGCCATGCCGCCGACCCGCTCAACTTCGACATCATCGGCCTGCTCGCTCGTCACCCAAAGATGGCCCGCCACTTCCTGACGTTCAACGGCTGGCTGTTGCAGCGCGGCGAATTGCCCTTGAGGTTGCGCGAATTGGCGATCCTGCGCGTCGCTCAGGCCCGCCGGTCCGCGTTCTTCTGGGCCGAGCACTCCAAGGTCGCCACCGAAGGTGGGCTACCCTCCGACGTTATCGACCACTTAGCCGAGGGCAACGACGGCTTCGCCGGTGTCGACCGGTTGGTGCTCGAGGCCACCGATCAACTGCTGACTCAGGGCCACGCCGACGCTGCGACGTGGCAACGCCTCGCCGACGAACTGGGTACGCACCAGGCGATGGAACTCGTCTTCGTGGTCGGCACCTACGCGATGCTGGCGATGGCCTTCAGCACATGGCAGTTGTCGCCCCCGGCCGACAGTCCGCTCTTACCCGAACCGCGGAGTTGAGCGTCGAGACTGCGCACAGATCGCAAACTCGCTCGAGAGCGCGATCTCACCGCAGTTTGGACGAACAGAGGCTCAGCCCTGGGCCGCCAATTGCCCGCAGGCGGCGGCGATCTCACGGCCGCGGGTGTCACGCACCGTGCACGAGACGCCCCGCTCGCGCACGCGGCGAACGAACTCGCGCTCGGCGGGTTTGGGACTGGCGTCCCACTCACTGCCGGGCGTCGGGTTCAGCGGAATGACGTTGACGTGCACCAGCGGGCCGAGCGCGCCGTGCAACCGCTTCCCGAGAAGGTCTGCGCGCCAGGGCTGATCGTTGACATCGCGAATCAGCGCATACTCGATGGACACTCGCCGTCCGGTCACGTCGGCGTAATACCGCGCGGCGTCGAGCGCCTCGGACACCTTCCACCGATTGTTCACCGGGACCAGCGTGTCGCGCAGTTCGTCGTCGGGGGCGTGCAGCGACAACGCCAGCGTGACCCCGAGTCGTTCGTCGGCGAGCTTGCGGATCGCGGGCGCCAGCCCGACCGTCGACACGGTGACCGAGCGGGCCGAGATGCCGAACCCGTTCGGAGGCGGCGCGAGGATTCTTCGGACCGCGGCCAGCACCCGGTTGTAGTTGGCCAGCGGCTCCCCCATGCCCATGAAGACGATGTTGGACAGCCGCCCGCCGCGGGCCGCAAGCGCGATCCCGTCACCATCGCGGTCGCGTAACTCCACCGCGGCGGCGCGTACCTGCTCGAGGATCTCGGCGGTCGACAAGTTGCGCTGGAGCCCGCCTTGGCCCGTCGCGCAGAACGGGCAGGCCATGCCGCATCCCGCCTGCGAGGAGATGCACACGGTGTTGCGCTGCGGGTAACGCATCAGCACCGACTCGAACGTGGTGCCGTCCACCGCGCGCCACAACATCTTGCGCGTCTCGCCCGCATCGGTCTCGATCTCGCGCACCGCATCGAGCAGCGCCGGGAACAGCGCATCGGCAACGTGGTCGCGCACCGCGGCCGGCAGGTCGGTCATGGCATGCGGGTCGGCGATCAGCCTGCCGTAGTACTGGTTGGCCAACTGCTTGCCCCGGAACGCCGGCAGTCCCAGTTCGCCGACGGCGGCGGCGCGGCCATCCTCGTCGAGGTCCGCGAAATGCCGCGGCGGCATTGCGCGGCGCGGCGGATCGAAGACGAGCGGCAGGGCCGCAGGAGAGTCAGCCATGGTGTCTCACCAGTATGCCGGGCCGGGCTACGCCAGCAGCGTCAGCACAATCCAGCCGGCCACCGCAGACGGGAGCATCGCGTCGATGCGGTCCATGATGCCGCCGTGCCCCGGGAGCAGCGTGCCCATGTCCTTGATCCCGAGGTCGCGTTTGACCTGCGATTCGACCAGGTCGCCGAGGACCCCGGTGATCACCAGCATCAGGCCCAGCGGCACCCCGACCCAGGCGGGCTTGTCCATCAGGAACGTCACCGACAGCACTGCGGCGGTGACGCCGAACACCAGCGAGCCGCCGAGACCCTCCCACGACTTCTTCGGGCTGATCGCCGGCGCCATCAGGTGTTTACCGAACAGCACCCCGGCCACATAACCGCCGATGTCGGCGAATACCACGGTCACGATCACCGTGAACACCCGGCCGCCGCCGTGGTCCTGGAAGATCAGCAGCGCGCTGAAGCTGGCGAAGAACGGCACCCACGTCGCGAGCAGCACCGAGGCGGAGATGTCGCGCAGGTAATTGACCGGCTGTTTACGCAGGCCCTGCCCGACGAGGCGCCACACCATGCAGACGACGATCGTCCCGCCGTAGGCGCCGAGCAGACCGACCGCGCCGAACGGCCACGTCAACCAGATCATCGCCTGGCCACCGACCAGCAGCGGGACCGCGGGCAGTGCGTAACCGGAGTCCCGGAGCCGGCGGATCACCTCTCCCGTGGCGACCGGGATGAAGACCGCCAGCACCGGCAGCCACCCGATCGGCGCGAAGAGAAGGACCCCGATCGCCATCGCGCCCAGCAGCACACCGACCGCGATCGCCGCGGGTAGGTCACGGCCCGCCCGCGACTTCTTCTTGGGCGGTTCGTCGACCGGCGTCTCTGCCACGGGACCCTTGCGCTGTTCGGTCACTAGACCTCCAGCAGCTCGCCTTCTTTGTGCTTGACCAGCTCGTCGATCTGCGCGCTGTAGGTGTGGGTCAGCTTGTCGAGGTCCTTCTCCGCGCGGGCCACGTCGTCCTCGCCCGCCTCGCCTTCCTTTTTGATGCGGTGCAACTCCTCCATCGCCTTACGACGGACGCTGCGGACCGACACCCTGGCGTCCTCGCCCTTCGCCTTGGCCTGCTTGACCAGGTCGCGGCGCCGCTCCTCGGTCAGCTGCGGAATGGCGACGCGGATGACGTTGCCGTCGTTGGTCGGGTTGACGCCCAGGTCGGAGTTGCGGATCGCATCCTCGATATTGCGCAGCTGGTTGGCCTCGTAGGGCTTGATCACCACCATCCGCGCTTCGGGAACGTTGATGCTCGACAGTTGCGTGATGGGCGTGGCGGACCCGTAGTAGTCGACGTTGACGCGCGCGAACATGCCGGGGTTTGCGCGGCCGGTGCGAATCGACGACAGGTCGTCACGAGCCACAGACACCGCCTTCTCCATCTTCTCCTCGGCGTCGAAGAGGGTTTCGTCGATCACGGTGCTTCTCCTTCATCCGCGTGCGCGTCTTCGTCATGCTTCTCGCGTGCACTGCCCTCAGGTGGTGACCAGTGTTCCGATCTTCTCACCCGCGACCGCTCGCGCGATATTGCCATCTGTGAGCAGGTTGAACACCAGGATCGGCATGCCGTTGTCCATGCAGAGGCTGAACGCGGTGGCGTCGGCCACCTTCAGGCCGCGGTCGATGATTTCGCGGTGACTGATCGCGGTGAGCAGTTCGGCATCGGGGTGCTGGCGCGGGTCGGCCGTGAAAACGCCGTCGACGGCCTTGGCCATCAGCACCACCTCGGCGCCGATCTCCAGCGCGCGTTGCGCGGCGGTGGTGTCGGTGGAGAAGTACGGCAGGCCCATGCCCGCTCCGAAGATCACCACGCGGCCCTTCTCCAAGTGCCGCACCGCCCGTAGAGGGATGTAGGGCTCGGCGACCTGTCCCATCGTGATCGCGGTCTGCACCCGGGTGTCGATACCTTCTTTTTCCAGGAAATCCTGCAGGGCAAGGCTGTTCATGACGGTGCCCAGCATGCCCATGTAGTCGCTTCGGGCTCGCTCCATGCCGCGCTGCTGCAATTGCGCACCGCGGAAGAAGTTGCCGCCGCCGATGACGACGGCAACCTGCACACCGCTGCGGACCACTTCGGCGATCTGGCGGGCCACCTGGTGCACGACGTCCGGATCCAGGCCTACATCCCCGCCGCCGAACATCTCGCCGCCGAGCTTGAGCAGGACGCGGCTGTACTTCGGGCGGATCGCTCCGTTGGGACCGGTTGCTGCCACCGCGCCGGCGACATTGGAATCAGGAACTGCCGCGCCGGAGACATTGGGGTCCGCCATCCGACTCCTTCGAGGTCCTCGCTGAGATGCCCCTCATCCTGCCTCATGGTCGGCCCTACAGCCGCCTCCGGGTCACGACTCGCCGGGTCAGCCCGGCAGGTGGGCGCTCAGCAGCCAGGCGGGCACCGATTTGCGCCCTTTGGGCTCGTCCCGGACGTCGGTCACCGGGAAGAACTCCTGGAAGCCGTCCGGGAACACTGCGTGGATGCGCGCGGGCCTGATCTCGTCGATCGTCCAGTACTTCGAGACGACGTCGCGCAACTCGTCCTCGGTCACCGGGAAGGCCGGACCACCGGGCATGCCCGCCTTGTCGAAAACCAGCACGAAGTACGAGGCACCGGGAGCCGCGGCCCGCACGATCGAGCGCAGATAGCCCTCGCGCAGTTCGATGGGCATCGAGTGGAACAACGTCGAGTCGACGATCGTCCCGAACCGCCCGTCGTAACCGCCGAAGTCGCTGATATCGGCCACCTCGAAGCTGGCGGTGGTCAGCCCGCGATTCGCGGCCTCTGCTCTGGCCAACTCGATCGCCGTGGGTGACTGGTCGAGACCGACTGTCGTGAAGCCCCGCTCGGCCAGGTACAGGGAGATGGCGGCCTCGCCGCACCCGGCGTCGAGCACGTCACCGTGGAATTTGCCCTGTTCGATCAGGGTGGCGAGCTCGGGCTGCGGTTCGCCGATGCTCCACGGCGGTTTCGCGCCGCTCATCTCGGGGGCCTCGCCCTTGTAGGCGCTGTCGAACATCTCATTGGTGGGTTCGGTCATGACTCGTTGATATCAATCTGGTTGATATATGTCAATATGGTTGATATGGACAGGCCGCTCGCAGAACAGCCGCTCGGTTTTCTGCTCTCCCGGGTGGCGAACGCACTGCGCGCCGAGGTCACCACGACGGTGCTGGAACCGCTCGATGTGGCTTTCCCGCAGTACCTGTGCATGCGGATCCTGTCGCAGCACCCCGGTCGGTCCAACGCCGAACTGGCCCGCGACTTCAACGTCTCGCCGCAGGCGATGAACATGGTGCTGCGCGGCCTGCAGGACCGCGGGCTGGTCAGCCGGCCCGCGAGCGTGTCGTCGGGACGATCACTGCCGGCGCAACTCACCCGCGAGGGCCGGGAGTTGTTAAGACGCACGGACTCCGGGGTGCGCGCGGCCGAGGACAAGTTGATGGCCAATCTGACGCAGCGACAACAACGGGAGTTCAAGCAGATCCTCGCGGCGCTCGGTACGGATTGAAACCCTGCGAGACTGAGACGGTGAAGATCGTGCTGGCGCCGGACTCGTTCAAGGAGTCGATGACCGCATCCGAAGCGGTCGCCGCGATGCGTGCCGGCGTGGCGGCGGTGCTGCCGGACGCCGAAGTCGTCGGCGTACCGATGGCGGACGGCGGAGAAGGCACCGTCGATGCCGTCGTCGCGGCTTTGCACGGCCAGCACCTGGACGTCCCGGTGTGCGATGCGCTCGGGCGAAGGGTCACCGCCAGGTACGGCTATGTGCCGCTGCGTCAGCTCGCGGTGATCGAGGTGGCAGCCGCCGCGGGCTCGGAACTCATCCCCGTCGGTCAGCGGGATGTCCTGCGCGCCAGCACATTCGGCGTGGGCGAATTGATTCGGTCCGCGCTGGATCGCGGCGCCGAGGATTTCCTGATCGGATTGGGCGGGTCGGCGACCAACGACGGCGGGACCGGCATGCTCACCGCGCTCGGAGCGGAATTCCTCGACGCCGACGGGCGGCCGCTGGGACCCGGCGGCGCGAACCTCGAGCGGCTCGAACGCATCGACCTCACCGGACTCGATCCACGCCTGCGTGACGTGCGTATCCGCGTGGCCTCCGACGTCACCGCGCCACTGCTCGGCCCCAACGGTGCCACCGCGGTGTTCGGGCCGCAGAAGGGAGCGAGCCCGGCCGACGTGGCGCGACTGGAGTCGGGATTGTCCCGGCTGGCCGCTGTCGCGTCCGCGACGCTCGGTGGCACGCGGCCAGCACTGCCAGGAGCGGGCGCCGCGGGCGGCCTGGGGTTCGCACTGGTCGAATTCCTCGGCGCAACAAGCAGATCCGGTGTCGAAGAGGTGGCCGAAACCGTGGGCCTGGAGCGGGCGCTGCACGGCGCCGACTGGGTGTTCACGGGCGAGGGCAGCGTCGACGCGCAGACCGTCATGGGTAAGACCCCCTTCGGCGTCGCTGCGGCCGCGGCGCGCGCCGGCGCGCGGGTGATCATCTTCGCCGGCCGGGTCGCAGCGGACGCCGCGGTGTTACTGGATCACGGCGTCGAACGACTCGTCGCGATCACCGCCGATGGCACGCCGATCGAGCGGGCGCTGCGTGACGGCGCCGAGTCGCTGACGCGCGCAGTGGCCGACATCTGCCGCGACCTTGCCTAGTGAAACTCAGTCCTGGATGCGTCGCCAGGGGCGGGCGTGTTCGAGCTCGTACGCCAATTGGAGCAGTCGGCCCTCATGGCCCCACGGCGCGGCGAACATCATGCCGACCGGCAGACCCGACGCGGACTCCGCGAGTGGCAGCGAGATGGCGGGCTCGCCGGTGGCGTTCTGCAGAGGGGTGAAGGCCACCCACTCAACGAGCCGGTCGATGATCTGCTGGTAGTCCAGGGTGGGGTCGAGGTGCCCGATCCGCGGCGTGACGTCGGCCAGCGTCGGGGTCAACACCACGTCATAGGACTGGGTGACCCTCGAGGTGATCCGGCGCATCCGCGACAGCCGCGCGATCGCCGACGGCAGCCGGTGCAGGTTCCGCGACGCGTAGCGGTCGAGCCCGAGCGTCAGGTTGTCGAGACGCCCGCGGTCGAAGCTGGGGCCCAGCGTGCGGCGTCCACTGCGCACGAGCGCGAACGCCAAAAAGGACCAGTAGAGCAGGAAGTCGTTCATGAAGCGTGGCGGCACAGGATTGTCGATCGTGGTGACCTTGTGGCCCAACTCCTCGAGCAGCGCGGCAGTCTTCAGCGTGAGCTCGCGCACCTCCGGGCTGGCTTCCCTCGTGATCGACTGGGTGCACATCGCGATACGCAGCCGCTGCGCACCGGGCCCCGTGACGTCGCCGATCGCCGGCAGCCGCGGGGTGCGATACACCCGCTCCATCTCGCGGTAGAACGCCGCGGTGTCGCGCACGGAGCGGGTGACCACGCCGTTGGCGACGATGCGCAGCGGCATCTGCCGCAATTTGCGGTCCAGCGGCAAGCGGCCACGCGACGGCTTGAGACCCACCAATCCATTGCAGGACGCGGGAATCCGGATCGAGCCGCCACCGTCGTTGGCATGCGCGATCGGCACCGCCCCGGCCGCGACGAACGCGGCGGAACCCGACGACGACGCGCCCGCGGTGTGCTCGGGATTCCATGGATTACGCACGGGGCCGAGCCGAGAGTGTTCGGCCGACGCGCTGAAGCCGAACTCGGACATCTGCGTCTTACCCAGCGGGGCCAAACCCGTTGCGAGGAACGAACGCGCGAAGTCGCCGTCGCCCCGCTCCGGGCGCGGATTCCACGCGTCGGTGCCGTTCATCGTCGGCATGCCCTCGACCGCGACATTGTCCTTCAGGTAGGACGGCACGCCGTCGAAGTAGCCGCCGTAGGGCTGTGCCGCGGCGGCGCGGGTCCTGGCCCGGTCGAACGCCTCGTACGCCAGGCCGTTCAGCGTCGGGTTGACGGCCTCCGTGCGGGCGATCGCGGCCTCGACGAGTTCGCTTCGCGAGACCGCACCGGCGGCCAACTGTTGGACGAGACCGACTGCATCAAAGTCGCCCAGGGCGTCGTCGCCGAAGGCGGATATGCGATTCATGCGCCAGACGGTACCAAGTCGTACCACCTCGCTGAGCCGGAGTGCCGGCATTGCTTCCTATGCGCGAGATTGCATCCAGGGCCGTGGCTCGGCACCAGCCGTGGATGCAATCTCGCCCGTAGTCCGGAAACGGGAAAGACCCCCAGAGTCCCGGGGGTCTTTCGCGCAAGCACGCGAGGCTTACGCCTGGCCGACCTCGAAACGGACGAACCGGGTCACGGTCACGCCGGCCTCGTCCAGCAGCGCTTTGACGGTCTTCTTGCTGTCAGACACCGACGGCTGGTCGAGCAGCACGACGTCCTTGTAGAAGCCGGTGACGCGGCCGTCGACGATCTTCTGCAGCGCCTGCTCGGGTTTGCCCTCGTTGCGGGCGGTCTCCTCGGCGATGCGGCGCTCGTTGGCGACGACATCGGAGGGTACGTCCTCGCGGGTGAGGTACTTGGCCTTCAGCGCGGCGATCTGCAGGGCGACGGCGTGCGCCGCCTCCTTGTTGTCGCCGGTGTACTCCACCAGCACGCCCACCGCCGGCGGCAGGTCCGCGGCGCGCTTGTGCAGGTAGGCCTCGACAGTGCCGTCGAAGTAGGCGACGCGGCGTAGTTCGAGCTTCTCGCCGATCTTGGCCGACAGGTCGGCGATGACCTGCTCGACCGTGGTGTCACCCACCTTGGCGGCCTTGAGCGCGTCGACATCGGCGGCCTTGGCGGCCGCCGCGGCAGCGACGATCTGTTCGGCGACCGACTGGAACTCCGCGTTCTTGGCGACGAAGTCGGTCTCGGAGTTCAGCTCGATCAGCGCGCCGTCCTTCGCGGCGACCAGGCCCTCGGCGGTCGCGCGCTCGGCGCGCTTGCCGACATCCTTGGCGCCCTTGATGCGCAGCAACTCGACGGCCTTGTCGAAATCGCCGTCGGCCTCGACGAGGGCGTTCTTGCTGTCGAGCATGCCGGCACCGGTCAGCTCCCGCAGTCGCTTGACGTCGGCGGCGGTGTAGTTGGCCATATCAGCTCTCCGTGCTTTTCGGTTCGGTCTGGACATCGGCCTCTGGAGTGCCGGGCTCGGCACCCGCGGCGGTGGGCGAGGCGGAAACGGTGCTCGTCGCGGTCGCCAGCAGCTCCTGCTCCCACTCTGCGAGCGGCTCCGCGGCGTCGGCGTCCGGCTTGTCGCCGTCGCGGCCCACACCGGCGCGGGCCTGCAGACCCTCGGCGACCGCGGCGGCGATCACCTTGGTCAACAGCGCGGCCGAGCGGATCGCGTCGTCGTTGCCCGGAATCGGGTAGTCGACGAGATCGGGGTCGCAGTTGGTGTCGAGGATCGCGATGACCGGGATGCCCAGCTTGCGGGCCTCGCCGACGGCGATGTGCTCCTTGTTGGTGTCGACGACCCACACCGCCGAGGGCACCTTGGCCATGTCCCTGATGCCACCCAGCGACCGCTCGAGCTTGTTCTTCTCGCGGGTCAGCATCAAGATTTCCTTCTTGGTGCGCCCCTCGAAGCCGCCGGTCTGCTCCATCGCCTCGAGCTCCTTGAGGCGCTGCAGCCGCTTGTGCACGGTCGAGAAGTTGGTGAGCATGCCGCCCAGCCAGCGCTGGTTCACATACGGCATGCCGACACGGGTGGCCTCTTCGGCGATCGACTCCTGGGCCTGCTTCTTGGTGCCGACGAACATGATCGTGCCGCCGTGCGCGACGGTCTCCTTGACGAACTCGTAGGCCTTGTCGATGTAGGTCAGCGTCTGCTGCAGATCGATGATGTAGATGCCGTTGCGGTCGGTGAAGATGAACCGCTTCATCTTGGGATTCCAGCGACGGGTCTGGTGCCCGAAGTGGGTGCCGCTGTCGAGCAGCTGTTTCATGGTCACAACAGCCATGAGTGCATGGTTCCTTTGTGTTGTCGGTTGACGCCGGCGTCGGGTGACGCCGAGCCCTGGTGACTGCTCGGAATGCCAGACCCGTCCGGGGACGGGACCGACGGCATCCGGGATACGACCTTGCAAGAACCGGGTCGTGGTGCAGACACGCGAAGTCAGCCCGCGCAAGCGAGCTGCGGTTAGCAGTTTACACCGTGCACAGGGGTGGTTTTTCCACAGTGACCTGGCGATCCACAGATCGGCGCCCTGGGCTGGCGTCGATGGCTCTCGGTGCGCTGAGCTGGGCAGATGCGATGCCTCATGCTTTTCGTCGTCGCGCTGGTCCTCGGGCCGGTGTGGGCGGCGCCCGCGGTGGCCGCCGGTGATCGGCTCGACTGGCCGCTGCGGCCGCGCCCGGAGGTGACGCGGACATTCGACGCGCCGTCGCCGAACTGGACACCCGGGCATCGCGGTGTCGACCTGGCGGCGGCGCCGGGTCAGTCGGTGTACGCGGCGGCGGAAGGGACGGTGGTGTTCGCCGGCGAACTGGCCGGCAGGCCCGTCGTCTCGGTCGCGCACCCCGGCGGGCTGCGGACGAGCTACGAACCGGTCCGTCCGACGGTTCGGCCGGGCCAGCGCGTCGCGCCCGGCGCGGTCATCGGTGTGCTGCAGGCGGGCCATCGCGGCTGCCCCCGGCAGGCCTGCCTGCACTGGGGCGCGATGTGGGGGCGCGCCGCGAATGCCGACTATGTCGATCCACTGGGCCTCGTCGCCAGCACCCCGATCCGCCTGAAACCCACCCGGCCCAGTTAACGCGAGCGGGCGTGTTTGCACACGACACGCCGCGACTAATCAACATTTTCCGCACGCTCGCACGAGGACGAGCGCGCACTTACCGTCGGAATTATGACCACGGATGCTCACCGCTCCCGCCCGATCCGCTTCGGATTGACCGCCGGTCTCCCGCGCCCCGGGCCGCAAGCGCGAGATTTCGCCCGGGCGGTCGAGGCCGCCGGGTTCGACGTGCTGACCTTCGCCGACCACCTGGGGCCATTGGCGCCGCCGTTCAGCAGCGCGACAGCCGCGGCGATGGCAACCGAACGCCTGCACGTCGGAACACTGGTGCTCAACAACGACTTCCGCCATCCCGTCGAGACCGCCCGCGAAACAGCAGGTCTGGCACTCGTCTCCGACGGACGGTTCGAACTCGGCATCGGCGCCGGCCACATGAAATCCGAGTACGACGCCGCCGGCATCCCGTTCGACGGCGGTGGCGTGCGGGTGTCGCGGTTGGCGGAGGCCGCCGGGCTGATCCGCAGATTGCTCGACGGCGAGCCCGTCGACGTCGACGGCAGGCACTACCGTGTGCACGCCGACGCGGGTCAGCTCCTGCCGCAGCCAACGCGAAAGGTCCCAATGCTGATCGGCGGCAACGGGACTCGCGTCCTTCAGCTCGCTGGACGGCTCGCCGACACCGTCGGCCTCGCGGGGATCACCCACAATCGCGACGCCACCGAGGTTCGGCTGAGCCACTTCGGCGCGGCGGGGCTCGAGAACCGCGTCGCGGTGGTCCGAGAAGCGGCGGGCCAACGATTCGAGGAGGTCGAACTCAACGCGCTGATCCAGGCTGTCGTCGTCACCGACAAGCCGCGGCAGGCCGCCGAGGAACTGGCCACCGCGATCGGCGGTGCCTCGCCCGCCGAACTTCTCGACTCGCCGTTTGTCTTGATCGGCACACACGAGCAGATGGCCGAGCAACTCGCACAACGACAGCAGCGGTTCGGCGTGAGTTACTGGACCGTGTTCGACGAGTTGCCCGGACGGGCCTCAACGATGCGGGATATTGCCGAGGTGATCAAGCTTCTGCGTTGAGCGTGTCGAGGAACTCGAGCATCATGGGCACGACTACGTCGGGCCGATCCCGTTGCACCCAATGTGCGGCACCTTCAACCACTTCGAGGCGTACATCCGGCATGAGATCGGCTGCCGCCCGCGCCGCCGCGACGGGCACGCTGGTGTCGTTGTCTCCGTGGATGACAAGCGCGGGGCGCGGAAACGTCGCGAGCCGGGCGCGGTAGTCGGTGGTAAGCCGGTTCCATCGGACCTGATCGCGTTGCCACTGCCCGAACGCATCGAATGCGTGGTCCGCTCGGGCCGCCGACAGTATCTCGTCGACCAGCTCGGGCGTTCGTTGAGCGGGGTCGCCGATCAACGCCGGCATGATCCACGCCATGGCACGCCTGCTTCGCCCCGACCACCGGCTCACGGCGCCCAGCAGACCGGTGCGCAGCATGGCCCAGGTCATCGCCTGCCGAGCACCGGACAGCGGTCCTTCAGAGAGCCGGGACATGAACCCGTAGCTGCCCAATAGCATTGCCCCCGTGACCGTTTCCGGACGGTCCAACACGTGCCCGATCGTCATGCCGCCACCGAGCGACAATCCGCCGATCGCGTAGCGGTCCAAACCGAGCGCGTCGACGAAATCGCCCACATAGCCCACCAACTGATCCTGGGTCGACGGCCACGGCGCCGGCGGGCTCTGGCCGTAGCCCGGATGGTCGGGGGCGAGCACGCGATAACCGCCCGCCGCCAGTCGCGGTCCGACGCCATCCCAAGACAGCGAGGCGCTATCCACGCCGCCGCCGTGCAGCAACAACACAGTCGGTGCGCTGCCGGCCTTCTCAGGCGCCCACTTGAGATACGAGACGGCGCCCCACGACAGCTCGACTGTCGACCTGCTCACGTGTCCTCCTTCAGTGATTTCGGTGCCCGCCGTCGCGCTCAGCGCAACCAAGGACACCGAAATCGCCAAATTACGCCCGCGGGTGCGCCTGGTCGTGCACCGCCCGCAGTCGGGCGACCGTGACATGCGTGTAGAGCTGCGTGGTGGCCAGCGTCGAATGGCCGAGCAGTTCCTGAACCACGCGCAGGTCTGCCCCGCCCTCGAGCAGATGGGTCGCGGCGCTGTGCCGCAACCCGTGCGGCCCGATGTCCGGCGCGCCGTCGACCGCGCCGACGGTTTGATGCACGACGGTGCGGGCCTGCCGCGGGTCGAGCCGACGCCCGCGCGCACCCAACAGCAGGGCCGGTCCCGAATCCGCCGTCGCGAGCCGGGGCCTGCCGTCGTCGAGCCACGCCGTCAGCGCCGCCTGCGCGGGCACACCGAACGGCGCGGTGCGCTGTTTGTCGCCCTTGCCCAGCACCCGCAGCAGGCGCCGCGACGTGTCGATGTCATCGACATCCAGCCCGCATAGCTCGCTGACGCGAATTCCGGTGGCGTACAACAACTCGACGATCAACTGGTCGCGAATCGCCAGCGGATCACCCTGCTGCGCACCGGATTTCGCGGCTGCCATCGCGTCGAGCGCCTGGTCTTGGCGCAGTACGGCGGGCAGCGTGCGGCGAGCTTTGGGCAACTGCAGCCGGGCGGCCGGATCGCTCGTCGTCAACCCACGCCGGACCGCCCACGCGGTGAACGTCTTGACCGCCGACGTTCGCCGCGCCAGCGTCGTGCGCGCTGCGCCCGCGGCCGCCTGAGCGGCCAGCCAGGACCGCAGCAGCGGCAGATTCAAACCCGCCGGTCCGGCCTCTCCCCCGCTGTCGGCCACGAACTCGAACAGCGACCGGAGGTCACCGAGATAGGCGCGGCGGGTGTGCTCGGAGCGGCCTCGCTCCAGCGCGAGGTACTCGTCGAACTCCTCGAGGACGGCATCCACGTCCTCACCGTCGCAGAAGCCGACCGCAACGCTCAGGTGACGCGCCGCAGTGTGTCGGGAGTGAGATCGGCCAGCGTGGGATAACCGTCGACGGCCATGGTCAGGTCAGCCTCGGCGAGCAATGAGCGCAGCACATGCACGACTCCGTCCACCCCGCCGAGTGCGAGCCCGTACGCGTACGGTCGCCCGATCCCGACCGCGGTGGCGCCCAGCGCGAGCGCCTTGACGATGTCGGCGCCGCTGCGGATACCCGAGTCGAACAGCACGGGCATCCCATCGACCGCCTCCACCACGCCCGGCAGGCAGTCGATGGCCGCCAGCCCGCCGTTGGCCTGCCGTCCACCGTGGTTGGAGCAGTAGATCGCATCGACGCCGCCGTCCTTGGCGCGCCGCGCATCGTCGGGATGGCAGATCCCCTTGACGATGAGCGGCAGGTCGGTCAGCGAGCGCAGCCATGGCAGGTCGTCCCATGTCAGCGGATTTCCGAAGAGTCCGACCCAATGCAGGACGGTCGCTTGCGGGTTTTCCTCAGGCGGCTGTTGCAGTCCGGCGCGGAAGACCGGGTCGCTGGTGTAGTTCGCCAGGCAGCGGCCGCGCAGCTGCGGGAAGTTCGACGTGGACAGGTCGCGGGGCCGCCAGCCGGGCACCCAGGTGTCGAGGGTGACGATGATGCCTTTGTATCCGCCGGCCTCGGCGCGGTGGACGAGGCTGGCGGCCAATTCGCGGTCAGTGGGTGTGTACAGCTGGAAAAAGCCTGGCGTGTCGCCGAATTCGGCCGCGACGTCTTCAAGCGGGTCCTCGGTGAGCGTCGAGACGACCATCGGCACGCCGGTGCGCGCCGCGGCGCGAGCGGTGGCGAGGTCACCGTGCCCGTCCTGCGCACAGATGCCGATCACCCCGACCGGCGCCATGAACACCGGGGACGGCAACGTCATGCCGAACAGGCTGATCGACAGGTCGCGTTCGCGGGTCGCGCGGAACATCCGGGGCATCAGACCCCAGCTGTCGAACGCGCTGCGGTTGAGCCGCTGCGTGCGCTCGTCGCCCGCTCCGCCCGCGACGTAGGAGTACACCGACGGCGGCATGGCCGACTCCGCCTTGGCCTCCCACTCCGCGAACGTCATCGGCAGCTTCGGCACGATGCCGGACAGGCCCTGCAGATAGATCTCGAACTGGTAGTTACCGAACGTCATGCGGTCAGCGTGCCAGGCGGGGTCTCATGCGTTGGCCCCTTCTTCGGCCTTGGCCAATTCTGCCTTCCACTGGCGGAAGGTCTCCTCGGTGCGGCCACGGCGCCAGTACCCCGAGATGGACGACGCCCACTTGGCCGGCACGCCGCGTTCCTTGCGGATGTAGGGCCGCAGGTTGTGCATGACGGTCTGTGCCTCACCGTGGATGAAGACCTGCACCTGACCCGGCAGCCATGGCGTCTCCTTGACCGCGGCGATCAGCGGGGCGTGGTCGCCGGCCTGATCCTCGGGCACCAGGTCGGCGCGGCCGCCGCGGTAGATCCAGCGCACTTCGACGCCGTCGGGTTTCTTCAGCGGGATCTCGTCGTCGGGTCCCGCAACTTCGATGAACACTCGGCCAATCGCATTGTCGGGCAATGCTTCCAGTGCCGTACTTATCGCCGGCACGGCTGCCTCGTCGCCGGCCATCAGATGCCAGTCCGCATCGGGGTCTGGTGCATACGCTCCGCTGGGTCCCATCAGATACGCGGGTTGACCGGGCATCGCCGAGGCCGCCCACGGTCCGGCCACACCGTGCTCTCCGTGCACCACGAAGTCGATGCAGATCTCGCGACGCTCGGAGTCGACGTGACGCACGGTGTAGGTGCGCACCGTCGGCCGCTGCTCCGCCGGCAGCGACGAGAAGCTGTCCATCGTCAACGGCTGCGGCAGGCTCGCGACGTCGATGTCGGAGTTCACGATCGCGATCTTGACGTAGGCGTCGGTGAACTCGTTCGGAGTGAACGTGTCGAATCCCCGGCCACCCAGCACCACCCGGATGAGATGCGGTGTCAACTGCTCGGTTCGCACCACTTCGAAGGTGTGTATCGGACGCCCTGCCACGTGAAATCCTCCAAACTCGACCGGTCGTCAATTAGCCGGTCTTATCGACTATACGAGCGGTTTTCGCAGGCCGGGGTGCTACCTCGCCCGGGGGCCTGTGCACTTCATTGCGGCACCAGTTTCCACCTCCCATCCCGGCACACCACCAGGCCGGAAAGCTCGAGGTTCGCCAGCGGACCCAGCACCTGACGAGCCGGCAGCCCGGAGGTCACCGCGATCTCGTCGGCCGTCCGTCCCCCACGGCGCGGCAGCGCGTCGTACACCCGTTTGTCGGTTTCGGTCAACGCGTCCAGCGGCGAGACGGCGCGCTGCTCGTCGGGCGCCAGCTCCCCGATGCTTCCGACCAGTTCGACGACGTCCTCTGCGCGCGTCACGATGTGCGCTCCATTGCGAAGCAGGGCGTGGCATCCGACCGAGGCCGCCGACGTGACCGGGCCGGGCACCGCGCATACCGCACGTCCCAGGGAACGTGCCCAGGCCGCGGTGTTCGCCGCACCGCTGCGGGCCCCCGCCTCCACGACCACCGCGGCCCCGCCAGTGCGGCGACCAATCGGTTGCGGGTCAGGAACCGGTGGCGCGCGGGCCGCACGCCGGGCGGATATTCGCTGAGCAACAAGCCGTGTTCGGCGATCCGCCGCAGAAGCGTTGCGTGCCCCGCGGGATACGGGACGTCGATACCTCCGGCGAGCACCGCAACGGTCAATCCGTCGGCGGCCAGCGCCGAGCGGTGTGCCGCGCCGTCGATGCCGAATGCGCCACCGGATACCACCGCGACGTCGCGCTCCGCGAGACCCGTGGCGAAGTCGGCCGCGACGTATTCGCCGTACGCGGTGGCCGCCCGGGTACCGACGACCGCCGCCGCCCGCCAGGCGACGTCGTCGAGAGCCGCCGGCCCGACGGCCCACAACGCCATCGGCGGGTGCGCCTGCGGTCGCCGTTCGCCGATCCCGGCGAACCCCGTGAACGCCAGCAGCGGCCACTCGTCGTCGTCGGCGGTGAGCAGCCGTCCGCCGAGTCGCGCCAGCACGGCGAGATCGTCTGCGGTGCAGTCGATGTCACGGCGAGCCTCGGCGTAGCGGTTGATCTCGTCGCCCGCTCGGCCGCGCCGCACCCGCTCCGCGGCCTCCACCGCGCCCACCCGCTGCACCAGCGCCGCCAGCGCGGGACACGGCGGTTCGACCACTCGCGAGAGGTACGCCCAGGCTTTGGCGAGTTCGTCGGTCATCTCACACCTCCGGCCGGTCGGAAACTCAACGCGGTGGTGACGTCGTCCAAAGTCGGCGACGTCCGGCCGGCGAGGTCGGCGAGCGTCCACGCCACCGCATGGACTGCCCAATAACATAGGAGAAACTATGACGACGAGCCGCCGCGCTATCGCCGCCCTCGCCCTCACGGCCGCAGCGCTGACCGGATGCTCCGCCGCGGTGGACGAAAAGACCCCGCCGCGGATAAGCCCCGCTGTCACGCATCGCTGCCAAGAAGCACCGCCGGATATCGTCGCTGCGATAAGTGAGGCGTTCACCGGCGGGGAGCGACTGGTGAGCGCGCAAGCCGTGTACGCACCCGGCGGGATATACGTCGGCGGGAATATCGACGCCAACGGGCAACGGGTGTCCTCTGGCGATGTGTGGATTGCCCAACGCGGTCAGGTGTTCGCGCTGTCTAGCGATGCGCGTCGGCGGACTCTGTTTCCGGATGGTCGAGACTTCGCCTCGGCCGGCGATGAGTACGGCGCAAAGCGGTGCAGGCCTGCGTTGCCAACGACCGCACCCGCTAGGGGGTTCGACATGCAGAAGGCTACGCAACCCGAAAGCTGGTACGACTACGCCCACTTGCTCACGCCCGAGCAGATCACCGATTTGCAGCGCTGGGACGACGCCATCACGTTGCAACTGCTGTACGGCAGAGGACTGAACTACCAATTCCTGTCGCAGTTCCCAGACCCCGAGGACGCGCACCGGCGGCGGATGATCACAGTCGCGCGGGACTGCTACGGCGCGCTCGGGCCGGGGAGATTGAACTGAACTGTACTGGCGACGCCCCATCCCATCTATCGCCCGGATCGGGACGTTTCGTCGGCTCCTATTGTCAGTTGGCGACCTACGCCGATGCGCCGAATTGATTGCACGGATCGGCTGCGGCGGGGGTGGGTCTTGTCGCCCGGTAGGTATGACTCAATGACTTCGAAGACCACTTCGACCATTAAATCTGGCTCCGAGAAGAGGTCGGTAATAGCCGCCGCGATTTCGGGATCAAATACCGCAGCCTGGATGATCCGAGCAGAATTCTCGGGTTGGAAATAGAGAGTCGACAGGGAACGACGGAACCCGTCGATATTCCCGGCCATCGTTTCCTCGGTGCGACTTTCGACTTGAGCATCCAGACCTTGACGAAGCCGAAACGCTCCTTGTGGCGTAAGGGCTACATCTTCGGCACCGACGTTGCGCTGGCGAATGCTGCCCCTGATATTCCAGCCCGCTTCGTTCGTTGTTTTGGTGGCGCGCTTGAGGCCTCGCCTCGCTTGGGGCGGCAGGTCCAGTAATTCGGCCACCAGTGGGCTCTCGTCGTCATCGCTGCTCGCGTGCGTAAGAATGGCGACAATAGAACGCAAAGCGTCTGAATCAACCGATGAGGCTGATATCTCGTCGATTGGCCGGTCCCCTTCGGGGACAGTCGGTGTCGGCGCTCGCAACACAACCCTAACGGAGCCGGGGCCTACACCCTCTATTAGGAGATGCTCAGAGTATCGGCCTTTGCCGGCTCGGGCTTTAGCCGTTTCCTTTACGGCATCGCTAATACCGCTGACGAATTGAGCAAAGTACTTGGCGTTGGTAGCGTGGTTTTCTACCCCAGGGCCTTCCAAGTGGAGATCTACCTCCGCCTGGTCCGGACCCGCGATCCGTTCGAAAATGTCTACCAGCACTGGGTTATCGCCGACGATTCCGGTGCGGATATTCATCCTCGTAAATGCACTTGCGGGCGAATCGTCAAGGGCGCTCTGAAGTGCCCGTGTCACCAGACTCGCTAGTTCACCGCTAGGTTCTGTCACAGCTTCACCTCCAAAAACCCCTTCCGAGTCGTGTCGGGCAAGAGGTTGCCATCCTCGTCGTTCACTAACGACCAGCGGTAAGCCCATACGTCCGAAAGGGTCGGATCGTCGGAGATTATGAATCCGTCGATTAAACCGGCCATTGGTTGTATGCGCCCGATTCGTCCACCGCCCGTGGAGGGGTCGGACACAATGACCCCTTGGAGCGTGATGTAGGTCCAGACGCTAGGATTCGAACACACGTTCGGATAGTGCGCCTGGGGTACGACAACTACGACGTCCGCATCTTTCGGCGCGGCCCAGCTCTTGTGTGTTATAAACCCTCCATTTACCCATAATGCCAGGCCAGGGCACAGATTGGCCACGATTTTGGCATACAGCGTCAACGCTTCGAAGATGACTTCACGGTCATCGCGGAACGGAGCATTCTCAACAAATGCTTCGTAGACCTGCTCAAAGGTCGCCTGATGCCGTCCTACTGGCAAAGTCGCGTACCGTCCACCGGTCGGTGGAATCGCCACTTGGTTCCTCCCCACGGCTCGGTACGTCGCCCCCCGGCGTCGCTTTCAGCGATCAGCCAGATAGTAGATGCACGCCGGTATGCCTCGCCCCCGCGTTGACCAAGTTGCAAACCGTCCGTTATCGCACCGGCGCACAAGTCGGCGTTGGTCGTTCGAACCTCACACCGCGGCCCAAAGCCGCCGATACCCCGCGATAGTGGTCAGCACGTCGGGGTCCAAATCCTGGATCGCACTTGCGGCCCAAGCCATGCTGACGTCATCGACTTGCTTGCTAGTCAGCGTTCCGCCGATCCCGTTGCGGCGGTCGTAAAACCGCGCAGCCTGAACCAAAGTGGCGTAGCGGATGGCGCTTGGAATCGCCGACCATCCCCACCGTGCCGACACCCGCACGCCGTTCCGCAAACCGTTGGGCTTCACCGCAGATGACGGCAGAACCTCTATCCGAGTCCACGGCCGGCCGATAGCGGCGGCGTTGATCGGGGTGAGCTTGTAGGCGGTGATCGCGGCTTCAGGGGTGCCGTCCCGGTCGACCTCGATGACGAGTGCGTCATCGCTCATCAGATCGTCAATGTCGATCAGCCATCGGTCCCGGTAGAACTCGGGGGTGTACCAACGAGTTTCGTTGCTGGCCACCTGACCGAAACATCGCCCGGTCGCCTTGTCGATGGCGCGGGAAGCGGCCTCGACAGCGAGGGTCAATTCAGCCTCGTTCTCGACCGGGTCGATAGATTCCGAATGCCACGCGGCGAGTTCGTCGGCGGTGACATATTGCGGTGCCCATGCCATAACTGCCCCTTAGCTTTTGACTCTGGTGCGCCTCTTCGGCGCAGGCTTTGCGGGCGGGTCGACCTGTCCGGCCCGCGCGGCGATTTCCGCGCGGACCTCGGACAGTTCGGTGACCAGCTCAGCCTCGCGCGCGGCGAGTTGTGCAATGGTCCTGGTGGGCATCCTTTACGCCACGTCCTCCGTTGCCAGCACCACGTACGCCTTCCGGTTCTGGATATTGCCGTCCGCGCGTTCCCAGGCCACGTACTCGACCTGGCCGTTATTCATGCGCGTGTACGGGTTCACCACCACCGTCAGCGGAGCAACCCGGCGAATCACGTAGGCTTCCCGAAGGTCGCCCAGCACAGTGAAATTGGCGGAATCGCCAGCCGGACTCGGGAACGACTGATCCAGCACCACGGGGTAGCCCAGCAGGGTCTTCTGCGGCGCCTGACCGGCGCCCGATGCGGCCTGATCGAAGATCAACGGACGGCCGTTGTCGTCTACCAGCTTGCGTACCGCGGTCCACGTTGCTTTGTTGAACACCCATTTCGCGTTCTGCTCGTAGGCCGGATCAAGTTTGGCTTCCAGGTCCAGCAGATCGGCATAGGTGATGGTGGTCGTGGTGGCCAGTTCGTGGTCGTGAGTCAGACCGGCGTGGCAGATACCGAAGGGCAATGTAGTTCCGGTGCCGATGGCCCAGTCGCTTGCCTGCTTGCGCATGATGCGCTCACCGAGCTTGCGCGCCACAAGGCCCTGAATGTCGAACTCGGCATCCTGCAACAGTTCAACGCTCACCCGCAGCGGAGTGGTCGTGCCCGCGCCAGAGCTGGTGTACTTGAACGCGCCAAGGTTCACCGTTCCGAACGTCAGATCGGCACCATCGGCGAATGCGGCCTCTTCCGCGGTGATGCTGCCACTGTTGGCCGTATCATCGAGAGTCGGATACTCGATGGCGCCGCCCTTTTCGGTGGTGAAGGTGTCGACCTCGTTGGCCAAGCCGCCGAATGCCTTCTGGACCTCGACCAGCTTTTGGCGGAAGCCGGGGCTGACCAGATAGCCGCCCTCGGAGTCGGTGCCGACTTGCTGCGCGCGAAGCTCCTGAATGTCCTGATTGGCCCTGCCGGTGCGCAGGTAGCTTTCAAAGGCGCGGTCCAGGGTGTCATCCTGCTTGACGGTAGCCACGTTGACAGCGGCAGCAACAGAGGCGTTCGGGGCCATATATGCCGACTGGCGGGCGCGAAGCTCCTGAGTCTTCTGGGCGGCCTTCAGTTGGCCTTCCAGTTCCTCGTAGCTCTGGACCTCGTCGTCTGTCAGCGAACGGGTTTCGCCTGCGTCGGCGATTTCCTGAAGCTTCGCCAAAATCTCTTCGATAGACAATTAGTGAGTTACCTTTCGGTGAGCCCGCGCCTTTGCACGGATGATTTGGGTTTGGCCGTTGGGTCTGGCCGGGATATCGCTCAGAGAGCGGAGTTGTACTGATGTGCCCGCATAGGCGGGCTGGCTGACCGGACTTACCTCGATCAAGCGAGCCACGCTGGTGTGGGTACGTAGTTCGCGCCCGTCTGGTGTGTGGCCCCAGTCCTCTTGTCCCGCGATGAATCCGAAGGACATGCCGGTGAGGTCACCGCGCTTGACTAGCTCGCGTAGGTCCCTGCCGTCGCTGGTGTCGGGGATATCCAACTCGAAATGGAGTCCCGTGCTGTCGGTGCTCAGTCGGAGCGTGCCCGACGATTGGCGACCCAGCAGCCGTGCCGAGTCGTGCTGATAGAACGAACGCACATCGGTTGCCGGATCGGCTAGCGTGGCGTCGAACGCGGTGGTCGCCAGCGTTTCTAGGTAGCTGCCGAAGTCGGCGTATTGGCTGAACACCGCCGCCCGGCCGGTGAGTTTGTCGCCGGTGATTTCGGATCGGAGTTCGACATTGAAGTGGCTAAGCATCGTCGCCCTCGGGTAGCTCTTGTGAGACTTGCGGCATCGCCGGCCGATTCAATATCTGGCGAGCCTCGTCAACGGTGAGGATCGGTTGGTTGCCGGTCTGCTTCATCAGCAGCTCAATCTCTTGGTCGGGCGTTCCTGCGAACAGTTGCCGAAAATCGAACTCGACCTTGCGGCTGCCGTCGAACAATCGGGATAGCCTCGCCTCGATGCGCGAGGTCCATTGCTGTAGAGTGAATTTCTGAAACGCCAAAGTTTGTTCTGTAATTCCACTTCCCCAGCTCGTGGAGCGCTCCACGTCGCCGATAAGGTGTGGGGGCACTCCGAACCATCTCGCTACTTCGGAGGTGGAGAATTTTCTACTTTCCAAAAATTGGGCATTGACCGGGTCCACCGACCATTGGGACACGTTGAGCGCCTTGGAAAAGACCGCCATCGATCCGGCGTTGCGTTCGCCACCGACAACGCGGTCCAGGGTGTCGCGCACTACCTCGGCCTCGTCGGAAGTGAGGTCTTCGGTCGGTGTGACAATCGCGCTCATCAGCGCGCCGTTGTGGAATAGCCTTCCGGCCGAACGCTCCCCGGCGATGGCGGTGCCAAGGGATTGGCGGGCAATGGATATCGGCGAAACGCCGCGTACTCCGTCCAGGCTCAGCCCGGGGATATGCAGAATCTCGCGGTCGGTGAGTTCCTTGGACGTGCCGTTTTCCAGTTGGACGCGGTAGACCTTGCGGCCGTTCTTTATGTCGATACCGACACACTGCGACGGTAGCGGCTGTAGAGAGTGCAACACGCCAGCGCCGTTGAACACCTTCAGCGCGTGGAAGTTTCCTCGGAGCAGCAGCGCCACCATCAGGCCCTCGATGAACTCGTGGGCGGTCGGCCCATCGGGGCCGGCAGGGTTGTCCAGCCACGAACTGACGCGCCGTGTGGTGCCGTCAGCGTCGGTGTGGACGGTGCGCAGCGGCAGGGTGGCGATAGTCCCGCTGAGCAGTTGAACGCATCGGTAGACGGCTGATAGCCCCATAGCGGATTGCTCAGTGACGCTGACGCCGGAAAGGGCTGGCCCGCCGCCGAACAAGTGGGCGGCGAAGGGATCGGCGATGCTCCAATCGCGCGTTTCGGGCGGTTCGTACGGTTCTGGGATTCGGAATAATCGGGAAAGGAAAGACAACTAGCGGACTCCTGCGATGAGGGCAACAAGGGGGTGACGTTTCGGTGCCGGATGCGAAGCGCGGTCAAAGCACATCGCCAGCGCGGCGGCGGCGTCGATCTTGCCGCGGGATTTGTTCTTAGCCAGCAGAAAACCCCGCTCGTTATAGCGGGGTATCGCGTTTAAGACTTGGCGGGTGTACAGCTCGTCACCGTCATGGGAGACGGTGCCCGTAACGATGGCCTCGTACAAGGCGACGTAAGCCGGCGACATCCGCTCCAACGACTGGGGAAACTCCACCATCGGCATCCCTTCATCGGCGAGCATCTGGCCCGGTATTTCAAACAGCCGCGGGTCATAGGCGCACTCCTGGAGGTCGTACTGGCTGTCCAGTTCGCGGAGGAATTGCATCACCGACGACAGGTCTATGGTTTCGGCTTTGGTCGGTGTCCAGATTCTCGCGGTGGTGTGGAACTTCCCATCGGGGCGGTGCTGGCCGTAGACAACGGCGGTGGTATCTCGTTTGATGCCCACGTCGATGCCGACCCAAGTGGGTGCCTTGGGCTTGGGCTGGTAGTCGCTCTTCAGGGCGCCCCAGATGGTGCGCCCGTCCGGCCCTAGCCATGAGTCAACGCCGTCGACCCAACGCCCAAGGTGGAAGATTTCAAAGTGCGACAGCGGTGAGGTCTCGATGGCCACCCGTAGCGCGTCGATGGACTGATACCCGGCGTCCAACGCGGGGCACGCATGACGCCACGTCTTCTCGTCGTAGGGGTCCATCTCGTCGGGAGCGGAATACTCGGTGAACGAAAACCCCGGCGGGCGCCTACCGTCCAGCCAGGCGCTCCGCAGATGCCATAGTGCGTTTTCGCGGTCCAGTCCCGGCGTACCAATGGCAACGATCACCGAGCGCGACCGTTTACCCGACGCCAAGACCATTGACGACCACGACTCGACCGGCTGGAAACCGATTTCATCGACCACTGCTACCGGGCCGGGGTCCAACCCCTGCAACCCATCGGGATCATTCGCGACCGGGAAGCAGACCCCGCCGCTGTATCCGACGACGAACCGGCTATCACCGATGGCGGTGTAGCGGATCGAACGGTTGGCTAGCTCCGGTTCGGCGTTGATCATCGCCACCGCCACGTCGTAGACCGAGCGCTTAGCCTGCCCGACAGTCGTGGCCATCACCGGCACCTGTGGCGCGCCGTCCTCGTAGCGGTCGAACGTCGCCCACACCGCCAGCGCCGCGAGAAGAGTTGATTTCCCCTGCCCGCGCGGGCATTGCAGGACGGCCTGCCGAACGACGGGCGAGAGGATTTCGGCTATCCAATCCTTCTGAAACCGGGCCAGCTTGAGCGGCTTACCGTGGCCGTGCCCCTTCGGGCTTCTGCAGTAGGTCTGGATGAACCGGATGGCCCGCTGTGCGGTGTCCTTCTCACGCCAGCGATACCAAGGCGGCTCGGAGAGGTCTTCGAACCTACTTCGGGCATTGCCGTTCATTGACCTCCCTTCCGAGGCGTTGCGTTACATCCGCGACCTGCGCGTTTGCTGGCTACGTACGATGTTGTTGCACGCGCGAAACGCCCGCCTACCAGCGGGTTTGCTGTGGAAGTCGGGTTTCGTTATAAGCGTGCGAGACGCCCGAAGGGTCGGCGAGAGGCGGCAGGTTGCGAACTTTTAGCCCTCTGACCTGAGGCCATGCCTACTCGCCGGTTCCGCCGTACCGGAATGCGGTGCGCAGGAACGGCGCGTGCGCGGGGGTATCGCCCGTGCCGTGCTCGATAAATGGCGCGGCAGGGTCATCGCTGTACACCTCGCCAACCTGAACGCCGCTGCCTTTGTCGATGCCGTTGAGCCGGCCGCTCTTGCGAGCCTTGATCGAATTGCGAAACTTGCCAGTATCAACAGGGGCGAGGGAGCGCACGGTCTCGGCTACTTCCTCGACGAACTCATCAAGCTCACTGCGAACGGCGCTGCTGCTCTTGGCCTCTTCGGCGATGGCCTTCTCAATCTCGCGTGGGTCGATGCTCACCTTCATTGGGGTCGCCCGCCTTTCGCTGAGTTGCAGAAGATGCACGCAGGCGCCAAGTTCGCTCGGGCGTGGTTGCGGGCATCCCCGTCAAGGTGGTCATACGACGTAGCCACACCCGTGCACTTCGGCGATATGCGCAACGTGCACCCACCCCGCGGTTTCGGTAGAGCGCGGTAGCTCGGATGCTCGTACCTCTGTGCGCGCCAAGTGCGTTCACATCCACGGCACCGCGAGCCACCAGGGCGGGCCATCCGCGGGCAGTCGAGGCACGGGCGTGGGGGCTGCCTCATCGCGCCCCCGGCTGGGCATTCATCGCCTGCGTATGGTGCGAGACATCACTAGCGAGGTCGGGGACCTTCGAATTGTCGATGTTGACATTGACCTGCGGCGGTCCCGGCGGCTGACCGTTGCCTTGGTGCGCCTGCTGAGCCTCTTTCGCGGCGACCTGCTCGGCGCTCAACGGCTTATCGCCGTTGCCCTGCAAGGCATCTGTCAAGCTGCCTGCGAGATTTGGAGCAACGGGCTTGACGCCCGCGATGCCGCCGAGAATCCGGCCGGCCCATCCACGAGCCGGGTCGGCCAATTGGGATTCCACGGGTAGGAACGTCTCGGCGAGTGCTTCGACACCGATTGCGGTGAGTTCAGCACCGGCTTGGACGGCCCTATTAATCTCGTCAATGGCGATCTGAGCCCCTTGTCCCGCAACAGCACCCGCTGCACCGCCACCGGGGAACATGCCTCCCGCTGCACTCATGGCCGCACCGGGCAATGACTGGGCAAGGCCGATCAAGCCACCACCACTCAGACCAAAACCCTCCTGCGCGGGCTTGCCCTCCGCGTAAGCGCGACCCATCACGGGTGTTGAGGCGGTGCCGGTGGGACCGGTTGGGCCGAACGGCTGTGTCGCCGGCGCCATACCAGGGGTACCGGGAACGGGACCGGGCGCTGGACCTAATCCCATACCCGAGGCGGGAGTACCGAACGGCGCACCCATCGGCGAAGCGCCGGGGATACCCATCGGTGTGGCACCGAAGCCCGGTGTGTAGCTGGAGGGCGGCGTGGTCGGTGCACCCGACGAGTACGGTGCGGTCGGCGTCGTCCCGCCGGGAAGATAACCCGTGATGCTCGGAAGAGTACCGAACATGCTCTGGCGCGGCGAAAGCATGCCCAACAGACCGGAACCCGGCCCAGCGGTGCCGAATACGTTTGTCGCGCCGGTCAATGCGCCAATCGCGGGGGCCATCGCCGTATTCGCAAGCACCTTGAAGATGTTTGAGAAGACGCCCGGCATTCCTTGCGAGAAACCGAAATCGGAGTCTATCGGTGCGCCGATCTGCTGCTGCACAGGCTGCGCGCTGGTCGCGGCACCGGTTGCAGAGTCAGCGAAGGCCGCGTGATCCACACCTTGCAGATAGACAGGCACGGCGCCGTCCGTGAGCCCACCAGGTACGGGCAGGCTCCAATGTTCGCTGAACTGCGGATCAAGCGCACCAACAGCGGCGCCGCCGTAGGTTGCGCCTTGCCCTGTCCCGCCGCCCGATTCAAAGTTGACCCCGCTCGGCAGGGTGGCGGCCATGTGCTGCGGATTGATACCGATATTCAGGTTGCCGGGAACGTAACCGCGGGTTGCGCCGAGCGATTGGAGGACCTGGCCTGCCGTGTGGGTGGTGAACAGTCGACTCGGGTCGGTCTCGCCCTTGATCAGCAGCTCAACCAAGTCGCTGACCGCGCCCGAACAGTCACTGAGTCCCTTGACCAGATCGGACGCGCCCCAGTCGTACTGACCGCCGCTGCTGGACCGCGCCAGCGATTCGAGCGCTGTTGCGGGACCATAGGGTGAGTACGGGCCGGTGATACCGCCCTGGTCGAATCCACGGACGCCCAAGCGTCTACCCGTCTCAGCCCAGATCGCCAGGGAGCGTTGCCCGCCGTTAAGGGGAATGAAGGCCTCACCGCCCGTTGACGGTTCGGCCCACTGCACCAAACCCTCGGTTGCCGGCTGGATCACCGCGGAAGTCGGCAGAGTGCCGAAGATGCCGCCCTCGGCGCGGGGTACAGGCGCGAAGACGTCAAGCGGGTTTCGTTGTTGCGACGGCGCTACCGGCGTAGACGGCTGAATCGCCGGCCCGCCGTCCTCCGAGGTCGACGGCACCCCGGGGACACCGGGTGCGCCCCGTGTCCGTTTCGGCACGGAATCGAAAATGTCATTGATGGCGCGGGGGATGTCCTCGAACCACTGATCCATATTCAAGCTGTCGCGAATGCTGGCGATGACGCTTTGAATATTCCGCCCGGCGGTCTGCCATTCGTTAAGAGAGTTGCTGACCGCTGTGTCAGCGGCCCGCTTGGAGGCACCTTCGACTTGGCCGAATGCGTTTACGGCGGTGGACAAGTCGAATCGGGACATCGCCCCCTTCAAGTCCTCGGCCTGAGTTCCGAAGAGTTGCACCGCGACCCGTGACTGCTCAACGGGGTCCTGAATCGCTCGGATTTTGTCGACGACTAGATCAAAGGCCTCGGCCGATGCTCTGCCGCCTTCGCCGAACCTACGGGCCATATCGTCGGCGTTCAGGCCGAGAGCGGTAAAGGCGTCGGTCGTCGTCTTGCTGCCATCGACGGCCCTGATCGAGAACTCTTTAAGGGCATCGGCGGCGATGTCGGTGTCGCGGGCACCGCCTTGAATGGCCTGAGTCATCAAGCCGAACGCCTCGGCGCCGGTCAATCCGAGCGAGCGAAACTCAGTCGAATACTCGTTGATCGTGTCCAAAAAATCTTGACTGACGTTCAGGCCGCGCTGCTGGCCCGCGGTGATCAGATCGAAAGCGTTGGTCACGTCGGTGGCCATCCCCGTTTTGATCATCTGCGATGCCGAGCGCGCCACCGCGGGGATATCCTCACCGAGAATCGTGCTCACCGACGTGAGTTGTTCGATGGTCTTCTGCAGCGTGCCAACATCGGCGTTGGGCAGCACCAAGCCCGATTGAATTGCCGCCGTGGCGGTGCCAAGGTTCTCCTCGACGCTCGCGCCAAAATTCTGCGACCACGCCTTACCCGCGGCGGTGGCAACATTCGCCATCGATTCGGCGTTGATACCCAAGCGGGCCTGGGTCAGGTCAACCGCAAGTTCCTTAGACATGGCCGCCTGCATCTGCGGCCCAACGACTTTGATAGCAGCCGTCACGCCCCCGATGATCGCCATCGCGATTGGCCCGCCTTTACCGGCGAGCTTCGACATGGCGCCCGCCCCGGCGAATCCGCCGAGAAAGCTATCCGCGGCGTCATCACCAGCGCTCGCGGCGGATGACCGTGCGTCGATGTCGACAGTGGGTTTCGCGATCCGCTCAAAGGACCTCTGAAAATCGCGGGCAGCCTCACGGCCGGCGCGGTCGAAATCACCATTGCGCAACCCCGCAGCGGCGTTGGAGCTGAACCGCCGCCCGGCATCGGTGCCTGCGTCGGCGAAGTCGCGCGCGGCTCGTCGTGCCGGATCGGAAGCGTCGATGTTCCTTAGCGGTTGCTCCAGCTGGCGGCGGAACTGCTGCCCAGCGGTTTGCCCCGCATCCTGAAACTCGTTGGAGAGTTGGCGGGCCGCAAGGGCCGCGGCACGGCGGTCCAGTGCGGCCTTTACGTCGATGCTGATTTCAGCCAAGGTCAATCCTTAAGGGTGGAAGTTTGGGAACGACGCCGCGCCCGCCGTCTCGCGTGCGCCTAAGGGCAGCTACAGCGAGGGCACTCGGCGGGGCGCGGGGCAAGAAAGGAGTAAAGAACCCCGCTTAACGCGGCGTCGTGTGACCGGGCCGAAGGAGAAGGACCGGCCGCGGTCAGTCTTTGTGGTGAGTGCTACAGCAAATGCTCACTCGGTGGAATAAGCGTTATTGCAATCTCAGTAGGATTCTGAGCAAATTAGATGGCTCGGCCGGTACCGTCTAGCCGGAAGCGGCCCGTTCGTCGCGCTGTGTGCTGCTGACGCGGCAGCCGGGGGCTTTAATCCTGCTGCTCGACAAAGTCGACAATCGCGTCACAGACAGTGAGGGCGGCGGTCCGGTCGAAGATGATGAAATGCTCGGTCCCGCGTACCTTGCGGCTAAGCCTGATGAGTCCGGTTCGGGTGAGGCCGATTGTGTATGGCTCACCAACGGCGGCGGCGATGGTGGTCACTGATCAGCCGGGTAACGCATGATGTACGGCCGACCGCTGACAATGCGCGCCAGTTCCTCGGCCTCGGCCTTATTGAGTCGGAACTGGCGGTAACCGACCGTGACGAGCCAACCGCCGTCGTGCTCGGTGACGGTGAACGGCCTGCAATAAGCGGTCAAACTTGCTCCCCTATTAGAAGTATTTATTAGCAGGACTAGACAAGCGGAATGTCTTGTTTCAGGCGTACCAGTAAGGGCGGAGCTGGCATCGCCGTGCCGAAACCCCTGATCTACTTCGCCGGGCGAACGGTTCGACAAAAAAGCGAGTAGCTCCGCAACGGGGTTTTTTTCGAACGCCCCAAGGGCAAAATCCACACAAGGTGAGTAGTTCCTCAACTGGAGGTTGCTACCTCCCGAAGGAAAGTAATCACGTGGGTGAGTAGTCCCTCAACGGGAGTTGCAACCTCCCGCTAGGTAGCGAACCACCCAGTTACCAGCCCACTCGGGTTACGGGGCCTACCGCGCCACCGCGCACCGGGGTTGGGTTTTTCGTCACTGGATACGAACCGTCGAACCGGTTCCTCGGCGGGCTACCTGGTACGCATGAGAGAGAGTCATATGAAGAACGTGCCCCGTCGCAGGTCAGAGGGCATAGCCGTAACACTGAGTATTACCGGCGTAACACTGAGTGTTACGGAATACGGCAAAGTCGCAGGTCGCCGCCTACCGGGCGTAACACTGAGTGTTACGGGTGCAGCTTGCACTCCGAGAGGTGGTGGCCCTCGGCGCCACCGCAAATCTCATCCGGCAGCACCAGGCACATGATGTTCGACTCCGCGGCGAGGAATCCGAGCCCTATCGCCCGCCTGATCTCATTTTGTAACTGGCGCTTGCCTTTGCCGAGCACTTCGGGCAGTACGGATTCGCCACCCATCCGAAATGGGGCATGGCCATTCTTTCGGTGGTGGCTGTAGGCCAGCGCAACAATGCGCAACCAAAGCGGTAGTTTCTCTTTAGCCCGGTCGCTCCAAAATGAGTGAAAGTGTATTGCGGCCGGATCGCCTCGACCCATGTCTGAAGGTCGCTTACGTGTGGATTTCAACCTTGCTCACCGTATCTGCCCGCTCTGGGCCATCATCTTGTGAATCAATGATTTTCTGCGCATCGGCTATCAGGCCTATCGCCTCATCGCGGTCGAGTAGAATGAAGCTGCGCCCTTGAGCGATCTGCATTCCCCCGCAGCGGCGGCGCGAGAGCCTGATCGGATTCCTCGCCATTCGTTCCCCTATCTCATCCCTAAAAGGCTCAGACCTTCGCCGCAAGCCCGCCATTCAACGCCATCGCGCCGGCCAGAATCTCGCGGCCTAAATCGTCGGCGGTATCGGGATTAATCGGGACGATGAATTTATCGCCCTCAATCGAGCAGATTTCCAAGATGATGGCCCGCCCGCCCTGGTCGGAAAGGCGGACAGTGAAGTCCGCGCCCGGGATTTTATAGATCATGTTTTTACTTTCTGATGAGTTTGGATCGCCGCCGCTCGATATCGCGGAGAAGCGCCATTGCAGATTTGCGGCGCACGTCGTAGCGGTGCTGACGTTCGTTGAAGCACGGGCGGCACTCGCTGCCGATGTAATCGGCCGGAACCCGCAATTCGTGCTCACCCCTTTTGCACAGCATGGTTCCCCCTATAGGGTTACGGATGGTTGCCAAAAATTTTGAGGGCTGACTCCCTCTACCTATATGTCATTTGCGACACCATAAGCAGCCGTCCTCCGGTGAATAATCGGTGTGATTCTCACCACAATCGCATTTCATTAAGCACGACCGCCCGCATTCGGCATACCGCAGGCAAGTACAGTGCGCGCATTTGCGCACGGGCATGTCAGGTAACGGTAATTCCTCGGCCCGTCCGCGCCGTCTACGCCGCCGCGCATTGGCGGCGTCGCGTTTGCACCCATCCGCGCAATAACGCGGTTGGGTACCGGGCCTGCGCTTAATCCCGCTGAGGCATCCGTTGCAATGGCATGCCTCGAAATACTGAAACCAGAACATCGGAGATTCCGGGAACTCGCACGCCGGCTCCCATGCGAGCGCCAGCGGCCACCCGCACCGCACGCACACTTCCAGCAACCGACTTGAGGTCTGCTCGCTCCGGTGCTCGTACTCGGAGACGAAATGGAAACCGCCCGGTTCGTCGGCGGTGAAATCCTCGCCCTCATCCGGCAGTTCGGCACTGGGGTCGGCCCCGTCAGAGTCCCTGGCGTATTCCGTGGAGCTGTCCCCTCTGGAGGCGGCGAGGATTTCATCGACATTGTTAGTCAGGCCTTCGTCCGCTACCGCCAGCATCGAGAGCGCCGACGTCGGCTTGCGATATTGCCGCTGCTTGTCTGACTGCCGCCAGCACCGCCCCGCTGTCATATCCGAGCCGGACCCGATGCCCCTGTTCGGCTTCGGCCGCTGTACGACCTCGGCTAGCTCGGGATGCTCCGCTGTGAATTCGGCCCACCGCTTCGGGTCTTTGCAGGCGCCGTCGTCGTGATGGAAGTGTCGGTACGCGGAGCGCGCCGCGGCGACGAGGTCGGCGTCAGTGCTGATGCCCGTCACCGCACCACCCCCACCCCGGTGCGTCTGTGCCGTCAGCGTGGCGCTGAGGGGCCAGCGCCACCGTCACCACAAGCTCGTACGGCTTGAACCATGTCGTGACGTCATCGCCGTGAAGCGAGCCGTCCGGCCTTCTACGCACCCTTCCGAACGCCACCCCGTACTCCGTCAGGTGCGGACGCTTGCGGTCCTCGTTGATCTCCACCACGGTTCCGGTCTGGCCGCGGAATTGGAGCCAGGTGCCCTTCGACAGATAGCGGTTCTCGTCGCGCTCGATGCGGACTCGGTCGCCTACCTTCATGCTCGCGCACCGCCCGGTCACCCGACCAACCCCCACCCCGACGAATCTGTGCCGTCAGCCGCGCGGGCAGCATTCAGGATGGATGCGATCCGGTCCCGCTGGTCGGGCGTCATGGGCGGCGCCGCCGCCACGACCTCGGCCACCTGATCGGCAAACTCGTAAGACTCCTCAGTCAAAACTTCCATTCGGCATTTCCCCTTTTAGACATAAAAATGCGGCGGCGGTCGGAACCGTCGCCGCTGAAGTCAGCAAATAAAAATGCAGCCTGCCAGAATGGCAGGCTGCTGGTGTTTTCAGTTCAAGCTATTTGGTGCAATTTTGCCGACCCGGCCCCGTCCGCGGGATTCGCACGCGCGATGGGGTACAAGCTACGGGTCGAGCTGATGTGGTTATCTTCGCCGGTCGTCACGCTTCCCAGCCCCCAGGCTGACGGGTGCTCCGGATCGTTTTGCTGCTTCGAGTGTAGCCCAGGCTCAGACAGGCACCCTCCACCGGATTTCGACCGTCTCGGGTCTGAACGTTCGGGTACCCCGTCCAGGCAGGTGCAGGACTGGCGTCATCAGTGAGGCGATGATCCCGCGGCGCTGAGCATTCGACAGCGTTGCCCAAGTCGCACGTACGTTCTCGGCGGCGACGATGGCAAGCGGCGACGACTGGCCCGCCGTCGCAATCTGCGCCTCCACATCGGCTAGCCGGGAAGCTACGCGCCCGTTCATCGCGCGGAATCGCGCAGGCGAGAGGATGCCGTCCGCGTAGTCCTGATCGATGTCGCTGCGCCGCCGCCGCAACGTGTCCGCCTCGGCCATCAGTGCTTTAGCGTCGGCCAGTTCGGGCGTCCACAGTTGGGCGGCGTCCGGTTGAGTGAGCCTGTCCAGAGTGACTTCGGTGACGTACTCGTCCACCGGGTCCGCCATGCGGGAGACGTGCCGGCCACTGGTGCATCTATACGTCGCCGTACCAGGTCTGGCGGCGGCGCCCCCGTGAACCGGGGCCTCGCACACCCCGCAGACGGCCACACCGGTCAGCAGTCGCTTAGCACCGTTGGGCCTGCGCCGCGAAGGGTCGCACAGAATCCGAACTGCGGCGCGCCAGGTGGTTTCGTCCACGATGGCGGGCCACTTCGCCCGTCCGGTGATCCCCAATTCGGGGTTCTGCCGGATCGCGCGACGATCCTCTTGCGGCCGGTGTCGGCGCATTCCGGCGTTGCGCGGGTTGGTGAGAACGTCTTTCACAGCTTGCCGTTGCCACGGCCCGCCCTGGGTCGTGATGAAACCGGCGGCATCCCAGCAGCGCGCGATTTCGGCGAGTGAGTCCCCCGCAAGGACCGCCGCGTAGCCCTGCCTGATTAGTGCGGCCTCGTTCTCGCGCACGGTGACGCCATCCGGCTCGTACCCGAAGGCTCTGCGACCACCAACCCAACGGCCTTGCTCTGCGGCCTGTTGGACGGCCGAACGCTGGCGGGCGCCCTTGCGTTCGACTTCTCCCTGAGCAACCGACGAGAGGATGCGGGCCACCAATCTGCCTGCATCCGTTGACGTGTCGACGCTATCGGCGGCCGTGACTATGTACGTCTTGTGTCGCTCGCAGCGCTCTAAGACGCTTTCCAGTTCGGATACGCGACGTAGAAGGCGGTCCATGTGGCGCGCCACGATCACGTCGAAGTCACCCTCGTCCACTCGACGCATCATCGCGTCGAATTGCGGTCGCGGCTTGCGGCTCGTTGCCGACACATCGTTATCCACGAACTCGGCGGCGATAGACCAACCGCGCGCAGTAATGAGCCGTTGGCAATCCTGCCGCTGGCGGTCGATACCGAGCTGGTCGCCTTGTCGGTCCTGGCTTTGTCGGAGGTAGACAGCGACACGCATGCGACATATGCTAGCATGTGGTCCACGCGACGCGCAGTGTGCGGTCCATTCCGCGGACGCTGAGCGTGCCACGATTGAGCGCCGCCTCGAACGGTTTCATCACGGTCGGGGGCAGCCGGAAGTTGCGGCGCAGCAGCGAACCGCTGACTTCGACGTTGGTGCCGATGCCGTAGGACCGCCATCGTTCGGCGGCGGCTGCTCGCGCTGTGGCCACCCGCTCGCGCACCACTTCCGTGGATTCGCCGTCCTTGGCCACGATCGCACCCGCCCGCAGTGAGTTCATTCGAACGTTGAGGTCCACCCGGTCGAGCAGCGGGCCGGAGAGCTTACCGAGGTAACGCCGCTTCTCGTGGCCGCTGCATACGCAGTCCCGAGGGTCGGGCCGCGCGCACGGGCACGGGTTCGCGGCCAACACCAGTTGGAACCGCGCCGGGTATCGTGCGACACCGTCGCGGCGGGCGAGGCGAATCTCGCCGTCTTCCAACGGTGTCCGAAGCGCCTCGAGCACACTGCAACCGATCTCGGCGCATTCGTCGAGGAACAGCACCCCGCGGTGCGCGCGGCTGACCGCGCCCGGCCGCGCCATCCCCGTGCCGCCGCCGACCATCGCCGCCACGCTCGACGTGTGATGTGGCGCGACGAACGGCGGCCGGGTGATCAACGGGGTGTCCTCGGACAGCAGGCCGGCCACCGAGTGGATCGCCGTGACTTCCAGCGCCTCACTCTCCGACAGCGGCGGCAGCAAGCCCGGAAGGCGTTGCGCCAGCATCGTTTTCCCCACGCCGGGCGGCCCGGTCAACATGAGGTGGTGACCACCGGCCGCGGCCACCTCGACGGCGTATCGCGCCTCGGTCTGTCCGACCACATCGGCGAGGTCGGCCGTGGGTTCGGGCTGCGACGACGGCGACGCAATGCGGGATTCGAGTTGCCCCTTGCCTTTGATCCACGATTTCAGCTGACCCAGGGTGCGCGCTCCCCACACCTCGATGTCGTCGACCAGGCTGGCTTCGGCGAGGTTCTCGGCAGGGACGACGACCGTGGGCCAGCCCTCCCGCTTGGCGGCCAGCACCGCCGGGAGGATGCCCTTGACGGGCCGGACCCGTCCATCGAGGGCCAACTCGCCGAGCAGCACGGTCTTCTCGAGCCGTGCCCAACGCTTTTTCGCCTGCGCCGACAACACCGACAACGCCAGCGCCAGGTCATACACCGACCCGACCTTGGGCAGCGTCGCCGGCGAGAGCGCCAGCGTCAGCCGGGACTGCGGCCAGTCGTCGCCGCAGTTGGTGATCGCCGCGCGGACCCGGTTGCGCGACTCCTGCAGAGCCGCGTCCGGCAGGCCGACCAGGTACACACCCGGCAGACCGGAGGAGATGTCGGCCTCGATCTCGACGATCCGACCGTCCAACGCGGACACCGCGACCGAGAACGCGCGCCCCAACGCCATCTACCCCACCCCTTGGAGATGGGTGATTTCCGGTGTGCGGCGCCGGCCGATCCGCACCCCGACGACGTCGATGCGCACCTGCGACCATCCGGTGTCCTGGGCCGCCAGCCACAACCCGGCGAGCCGCCGCAACCGGCGCACTTTCTGCGGGGTGACGGCCTGCGCGACGCCGCCGAACTGATCGCTCGTGCGGGTCTTCACCTCGACGAACACCACGATGCGGGCCGTGTCGTCGACTGCGATTACATCCAGCTCGCCATACCGGCACCGCCAGTTGCGGCCCAGCACCCGCAGCCCCAGTGAGCGCAGGTGATCGACCGCGAGTTGCTCTCCCAGCGCGCCGATCTCGGCGCGGGTCAGTGAAGTCATGCCATCACCGTCGAGTAGGCGACCGACACCTCGGCCGCATTCGGGCGCCGTTGCCCGCACTCATCCCCAACCAGCGATTCATCCACAGATCGGATTCGCGTTGTTTCGCCGGCGTCAAATCTGGGGTACACGCCGCCATGACCGACAAGTCGTTACACGGTGTTGCCGACCGAGCCACCGACAGTGATGCGTTCGAATACACCGCGCGTGCCGGTTTCGCGATCAGCGGCGTGCTGCATTTGCTCATCGGCTATCTGATTCTGCGAATCGCATTGGGCTCTGGCGGCAACGCCGACCAGTCCGGGGCGCTGGCGACGCTGGCACAACAGACCGGCGGCGCCGTGCTGTTGTGGGTGGTCACCGCCGGACTGCTGGCGCTCGGCCTGTGGCGGATCGCCGAAGCGGTCGTGGGCGCCAGACCCGGAGAGGGGTCCGGACCGCACAACGACGACACCCCGGCGTGGAAGCGGGCGAAATCGCTCGGCCTCGCCGCGGTCAACGTCGCCATCGCAATCTCAGCAGCGCGCTTCGCCACCGGCAGTGGACAGCAGAGCAGTCAGCAGAACGCCGGGCTCAGCGCACAGATAATGCAGTCCGGATGGGGCAAGGCCGTGCTGGTCGCGGTGGGCCTGGGGTTGATCGCCGTCGGCGGCTATCACGTCTACAAGGGCGCGACAAAGAAGTTCCGCAAAGACCTGCGCGTCTCCGGTGGCACCGGCGTCACCGCTGTCGGGGTCACGGGCTATGTGGCCAAAGGTCTGGTCCTCGCCGGCGCCGGGTTGCTCGTGATCGTGGCCACACTGCAAGCCGATCCCGCCAAGGCGGGCGGGCTCGACGCGGCGGTCAAGACGCTGGGGCAGGCGCCGTTCGGCAGGATCCTTCTCGTGCTCGCGGCCGTCGGTATCGCGGCGTTCGGCGCCTACAACTTCGTGCGGGCTCGGCACGGGAGGATGTAGCGCTCACTCCATCGGAAGTGCAAGCGCGGGCCGAAACGGTATGTTCATCAGGTAACCCTCAAGTGCGATCTGACCTGCGCGAACGGCGAAAGGATCCCCTGAATGCGACTACAGTGGAGGCGGATCGCCGCAGTCCTCTCGGCCCTCGCCGTGGCGGCCGCGGCCACCTCGTGCTCGGATTCGGGCGACACCGACGAACTGCTGGTTTACAACGCCCAGCACGAGTCGTTGACCAACGAGTGGATCGACGCCTTCACCGAGGAAACCGGAATCAAGGTCACCTACCGCCAGGGCGGTGACACCGAGCTCGGCAATCAGCTTGTGGCCGAAGGGGAAGCCTCGCCGGCCGACGTGTTCTTGACCGAGAACTCGCCGGCGATGGCGGCCGTCGAGCGCGCCGGCCTGTTCGCTGACCTCGAATCCGAGACTCTCGAACAGGTTCCGCCGCAGTACCGTCCGCCGACCGGCAAGTGGACCGGGGTGGCCGCACGCAGCACCGTGTTCGTCTACAACACGGACAGGTTGCAGCCCGATCGACTGCCGAAGTCGCTGCTGGACCTGCAGCAGCCCGAATGGAAGGACCGATGGGGCGCGCCGCCCTCCAAGGCGGACTTTCAGGCGATCGTCTCGGCACTGCTCGAGTTGAAGGGTGAAGCCGCAACCGCGCAGTGGCTGGCCGCGATGAAAACCAACGCAAAGCTGTACAACGACAACATCGCCACCCTCAAGGCCGTCAACGCCGGCCAGGTCGACGGCGGTGTGATCTACCACTACTACTGGTTCCGTGACCAGTCCAAAACCAAGGAGATGAGCGGCAATACCGCGCTGCACTACTTCAAGAACGAAGATCCCGGCGCGTTCGTCAGCCTGTCCGGAGGCGGGGTACTGGCCTCCAGCGACAAGATGGACCAGGCCCAGCGGTTCATCCGGTTCATCACCGGCAAGGCGGGTCAGGAGGTGCTCGAGAAGGGCACCTCGTTCGAATACCCCGTGGGCAGCGGTGTACCGGCGAATCCCGCTCTGCCGCCGCTGGACACGCTGCAGGCGCCCAATGTCGATCCGTCGAAGTTGGATGCGCAGAAGGTGACCGACCTGATGACGAAGGCTGGCTTGCTGTAGGTGGTCGCCGCCGCCCCGCCCGTTCCACCTCCCGCGGCCCCGGTCTCGCGGTCCGACAAGACGGTCCGCCCAGGTCCCCTGGTTTCGGTGACCGTCGCCGTTCTGGTCGCGGCGACCTTCATACCGCTGGGATACGTGGCGTGGGCGGCAGTTTCGGTCGGATGGACGCGGGCCTATGAACTGATCGTGCGGCCGCACGTCGGCGAACTGCTCGTCAACACGATCGCACTGGTCTGCATCACCGTTCCGCTGTGCGTGGTGATCGGCGTCGGGGTTGCTTGGCTGGTGGAACGGACAGATGTACCCGGCAGGGCGCTATGGCGACCGTTGTTCGTTGCACCGCTTGCCATTCCGGCGTTCGTCAACAGCTACGCCTGGGTCGGCGTCATACCGTCGTTGCACGGGTTGTGGGCCGGAGTGCTGGTCACCACGTTGTCCTACTTCCCGTTCATGTACCTGCCGGCAGCTGCGACGTTGCGCAGGCTCGATCCGGCCCTCGAAGAGTCGGCGCGGGCGTTGGGATCGGGCTCGGCCGGGGTGTTCTTCCGGGTTGTGCTGCCGCAGTTGCGATTGGCGATCCTGGGTGGCGCACTGCTGGTCGGTGTGCACCTGCTCGCGGAGTTCGGCGCGTTCGCGATGGTGCGCTTCGATACGTTCACCGTCGCGATCTTCCAGCAGTTCCAGGCCACCTTCGACGGCGCGGCGGGCAGCATGCTCGCCGGCGTGCTCGTCCTGTTGTGTCTGGCGTTGCTCACGGCCGAGGCCGCGGCTCGAGGCAGCGCCCGCCTCGCCCGGACCGGGTCTGGCGCCCCGCGCGCTGCGGTGCCGATCGATCTGCGCCACAGCAGAATTCCAGCTCTCGCAGTGTTGCTGGCGGTGGCGGTGCTCGCCATCGGCGTTCCGGTGTGGACGATCCTGCGCTGGCTGTGGCTCGGCGGTGCCGAGGTGTGGATCGTCGACGAAATCGTGACCGCGCTCGGGCAAACCATCGGGTTGGCATCCGCTGCAGCGGTGCTGACGACCGTGCTCGCGTTCCCAATCGCATGGGTGGCAGTGCGCTCCAGCGGTTTTCTCGCGCGCGCCGTCGAAGGCGCCAACTACGTCACCAGTTCTCTACCGGGCATCGTCACCGCCCTCGCGCTGGTGACCGTCACCATCCACTTCGCCCGTCCGCTCTATCAGAGCGTGGCGCTGATCGTGTTCGCCTATGTTCTGCTGTTCATGCCGCGTGCACTGGTCAATGTCCGTGCCGGCCTCGCTCAGGTACCCACGAGCCTCGAGGAGGCGTCCCGGTCACTGGGCAGGTCACCGACCGCAACGTTCCTGCGGGTTACGCTACGCCTGACAGCGCCCGCCGCGGCGGCCGGAGCCTCGCTGGTATTCGTCGCCGTGGCAACGGAATTGACCGCGACGCTGCTGCTCGCGCCGACCGGCACCCGCACGTTGTCGATGTTGTTCTGGTCGTTCTCCAGCGAACTGGACTACGCCGCGGCCGCGCCGTACGCGCTGGCGTTGGTGGTTCTCGCGATACCGGTCACGCTGCTGCTGTACCGCCAGTCGACGAAGGCGGCGGCGCTATGACCATCCTGCAAACCCGCGGACTGGCCAAGTCGTTCCACGGCCACACCGTGCTGGACCACATCGACCTCGATCTGCGCGAGGGCACCGTCACCGCGGTCGTCGGAGCATCGGGCTGCGGCAAGACCACGCTGCTGCGGTTGATCGCCGGCTTCGAGAATCCCGACGCCGGCACGGTCACCATTGCCGGGCGGCAGGTGGCCAGTCCCGCGGCTGCGGTCGCGCCGCATCGCCGTGCGGTCGGCTACGTCGCGCAGGACGGCGCGCTGTTCCCCCACCTGACGGTCGGCCAGAACATCGCGTACGGCCTGACCGGCTCACTGCGTCGCGCCGACGTCCGCAACCGGGTAACCGAACTGCTCGAAACGGTTTCGCTCGACCCCTCCTACGCCGCGCGCCGACCCGATCAACTATCGGGTGGACAGCAGCAGCGCGTCGCGCTGGCCCGGGCGCTGGCCCGCAAACCGGTGGTGATGTTGCTCGACGAACCGTTCACCGCACTCGACACCGGTTTACGCGCGTCCACCCGAAAGGCTGTAGCGCGCCTGCTCACCGACGCCGGCGTCACCACACTGCTGGTCACCCACGACCAAGAGGAGGCGCTGTCCATCGCCGACCAGGTCGCGGTGATGCGCGACGGGCGGTTCACCCAGGTCGGTCCGCCACAGCAGGTGTACCGCGAGCCCAACGACCATTTCACCGCCGTCTTTCTCGGCGACTGCATCTCACTGCCCTGCACCATCAGTGACGGCGTCGCCGATTGTGCGCTCGGTCGCATCCCCGTACGCGGCGGCGAACCAAGCACCGCCGGTCCCGCCACTCTGCTGTTGCGACCTGAACAGGTTGTCGCAACGGTGGTTTCGGATATCGAGCGACACGAAGGAGTCGCGACCGTCCTGGCCGTCGAGTTCCTCGGCCACGACGTGCTGCTGACCGTCGACCCCGCCGGAAACGCGGACCCGTTCATCGTGCGCCAGCACAGTCTCGATCCGCCCCCTGTCGACGCGAAGGTGCACATCGAGGTCATCGGCAGCGGAGTTGCGCTGTGACCGGACACCTCATCGACCACCTGCGGGCGTACGGCGAAACCGTGGCCGTCTACACCGATTCGCAGACGTTGACCTATGCCGAACTGGCCGACCGGGTGCAGGCAGCGGCAGCGACTTTCGGCGACCGCCGACGGTTGATACTGCTCGAGGCCCGCAACGACGTTTTCACACTCGTGCAGTATCTCGGCGCGCTGGCTCATCGCCATGTCGTGCTGCCCGTCCCCGCCGGCCGCAAGCACGACACCTTGCTGCAGACCTACGCTTTCGACTCGATCGTCGGCGACGGTGTCGTTCACCACCGCCGCGCAGAGGGCACCCACCGATTGCACGACGACCTGGCCATGCTGATGTCGACGTCGGGCAGCACCGGCTCACCGAAGTTGGTGCGGCTTTCGCGCACCAACCTGATCGCCAATGCGCTCGCCATCTCCGACTACCTCGGGATCGGCGAGACAGACGTTGCCGCAACGACATTGCCGATGTCGTATTGCTACGGATTGTCGGTCATCAACAGCCATTTGATCCGTGGCGCCGGCCTCATGCTCACCGACCACTCGGTCACCGACGCGCGGTTCTGGCGGTTGTTCCGTCGACACCGCGGCACCTCCTTCGCCGGTGTGCCCTACACGTTCGAACTGCTCGAACGGATCTCGTTCGAGGCACTGGAGCTGCCCGATCTGCGCTACATCACCCAGGCCGGCGGGCGGATGCCGCCCGAGCGTGTCCGTCGATTCGCCGAACTTGCCCGCGACGGCGGCTGGCAGCTGTTCGTCATGTACGGGGCGACTGAAGCCACCGCGCGAATGGCCTACCTCCCACCAGAACTCGCGTTGTCACATCCCGAAACGATCGGTAACCCGATACCCGGCGGATCGTTCACCGTCGAGCCCCTCGAGAACGGATCCGACGAAGAGGTCGGGGAACTGGTGTACCGCGGGCCCAACGTCATGATGGGCTACGCCCACGGACCGGCCGACCTCGCGCTCGGCAAGACGGTGGAGTCACTGCGCACCGGCGACCTGGCCCGCCAGACCTCCGATGGGCTCTATCAGATCGTCGGGCGCACCAGTCGCTTCGTCAAGATGTACGGCCTGCGCATCGATCTGCAGCGCGTCGAATCCACGCTGAGCGCCAAGGGAATCACCGCATTCTGCACCAACGACGACGACCGCCTGCTCGTCGCGGCGACGGGCGCGGTCGCCGGCCACGACGTCCAGCGCATCGCAGCCGAGGCTGCCGGTGTCCCGGCCTCGGCGGTGCGCGCCGTCACCGTCGACGAACTGCCGCTACTCCCGTCGGGCAAACCGGACCATTCCGCGGTGCGCGACCGTGCGCACCAGCTTGACGAACGACCTCCGGCGAACCTGCGTGAACTGTTCGCCGACGTCCTGCAATTGGCTCGGGCCGACATCGACCCGGCCGCGAGCTTCGTCGACCTGGGTGGCAATTCGCTGACGTACGTCGCGATGTCGGTGCGGTTGGAGCGCGCGCTGGGGCAGCTGCCCGCCGAGTGGCACCTGCGGCCGCTACGCGAACTCGAGTCGATTTCGAAGCCGGCGAGGCGACGGCGGCGGTTTCGGACCGCGACGCTGGAAACCAGCGTCGCGTTGCGCGCCGCCGCGATCGTGCTGATCGTCGGCTCGCACGCCGGACTGTTCGAGCTGTGGGGCGGCGCTCACCTACTGCTCGGCATCGCGGGATACAACTTCGGCCGATTCTGCCTGACACCCTTGCCTCGCACGGAACGGGTTCGCCATCTGCGCAACACCATCGGCTGGATCGCGGTGCCCTCGGTGCTGTGGGTCGTTATCGCGCTGGTGATGACCGACGATTACACCTGGACCAACCTGCTGTTGGCCAACAAGATCCTGGGTCCGCCCGATAGCATGACGGCGGGCCGGCTGTGGTTCGTCGAGGTGCTGGTGTGGACACTGGTCGCGCTCGCGCTGCTGTTCTGGATTCCGGCGATGGATCGCGTTGAGCGACACCGGCCTTTCGCCGTCGCGGCGGTGTTCCTGGCCGTCGGCTTGGCGTTGCGTTACGACGTCCTCGGGCTCGACATGGGCCGCGAGGCATGGTTCACCATGCTCGCGTTCTGGTTCTTCGCGATCGGATGGGCGGCTTCGAAAGCCACCACGGCAGTCCAGCGTGCGCTGCTGACGGTGGTGTTGGCGGTCGCGCTGCAGGGCTATTTCGACAGCATGACGCGCGCACTGCTGGTGTTCGGCGGTCTCGCACTGGTGATTTGGCTGCCGACGATCCGCTGTCCAGCCGCGCTGACCGTCGTGGCCGGCGTCCTCGCCGAAGCGTCGCTCTACACCTACCTGGTGCACTATCAGGTGTACGCGCTGTTCGAGGGCCACCCCGCGATCGGAATGGCCGCATCACTGGGCGCGGGGATCCTGCTCACACACCTGCTGACGATGCTGCGGCGCCGGGTACGCAGCGGTTCGCCCGACTCGGTCATGGTTCCCGCTCGGCGATAAGTCCTTCCTGCGCCAGGGTGGCGGCGACGACACCGTCTGCGCGGATCAGGCTGGCGGTCACCACACCCCGTCCCCGGGCCGCGGCGGGCGAGGTCGATTCGAGCAGGTTCCATTGATCGGCGAACACCGGCTGGTGAAACCAGATCGCCGAATCCGTTGTGCCGCTGCGGTGTGTCCGCGCCTGCATCGAGTGGCCATGGACCTGCAGGGCGGGATCGATCATGTAGACGTCGCAGACGTACACCGCGATCAGGGTGTGCATCAGCGGGTCGTCGGGAAGCGGCACGGTCGCGCGCCACCACAGCCGGCGGACGAACTCGCCGGTCGACCTGTCGTCGGCGATTCTGATGTCGAGTTCCTCGAGCGGCATCGACGGCGCCGGACCGGCGGGCCCGGTCTTCGGCAGCGAGTCCGGATCGTGCGGCGCCGCAGCCCCGTGCCCATGTTCCGGGCCTCGGGCAGGCAATGCGAACGACACCGTGGCCGTCGTCAACAGCCTTCCCTGCTGGCGGGATTCGATTCGCCTGGCCGATGACGTGCGGCCGTCGAAAACTCTTGTGACGCGGTACTCCACGGCGGCGCCGGCCTCACCCCCACGCAGGAACTGCAAGTGCATGTTGGTGGGCAACCGATCGGTGTCGACGGTGCGGCATGCCGCAGCGAGGCTCTGCGCGACGAACTGCCCGCCGTAGGCCCGCTTCTCCGGCGGACCGCTCGCCGGGCCGATCCAGGACTCGGCATCGGAACCCGCCCGCAGATTGAGCAGGGTGAGCAGGGCGCTCACTCGGCATTTCCTGCCGCCACGGTGCCCGCCCGCACCAAGCGGTCGACCTCGTCGGCGGACATACCCAGCCAGTCGCGCAGCACGTCGACGGTGTCATCGCCCAGCGCGGGTGACGCAGCGGCGGGCGGATAACTCCCGCCGATCGACATCGGCAGGCCCGGCGCAAGATAGGTGCCGATCCGCGGTTGATCCAGCGATGTGAACAACGGGTTCGCGGTGACCTTCTCGTCGGTTGCCGCTTCGGCGAAAGTGCGGTAGCGCTCCCACAACACCGAGGTGGCCGACAGCGCGGCGGTGATCTCCTGGGCGGTGTGCATGCCGAACCACTCGCCGAACAACCCCGTCAACGCCTCGCGGTGCTCGAATCGCTGCCCTTCGTCGGTGAAGTCGGCCCCGAGCGTCTGCTCCAGCGCGGTAACGGCTTTCGTCGTACCGGTGAGCTCTGCGAGGGCGCGGAAGTGCCTGCCGGTGAGCGCGACGATCATGAACGAGACGCCGTCGCTGCTGAGGAAGTCCTGACCGTACTGGCCGTACACCGAGTTGCCGATGCGCTCACGCGCCGTGCCGTTGACCATCACCTCGGTGAGGAAGCCGAGGTTGCCCGCCGTGGCCAGAGCCACGTTCTCCAGCGGAATACTGATTCGCTGCCCTTGGCTCGTCGCATCCCGTTGCCGCAGTGCGGTCACCACGGCCAGCGCCGTGTAGATTCCGCATGCGACATCCCAGGCGGGCAGCACGTGGTTGACGGGCGTACCGAGTTCGGCCGGACCGGTCACCATCGGAAAACCGATGCCCGCGTTGACCGTATAGTCCACCCCGGTGCCACCGTCGGCGCGCCCGGAGACCTCGACGTGTATCAGATCGGGCCGCAGCCCGCTCAGGGTGTCATACGAATGCCACTGTCGCCCAGCGACATTGGTGATCAGCACACCGCCGCCGGCGATGAGCCGCTGGATCACGGCCTGGCCCTCTTCGGAGCGCACGTCGGCGGCGACCGATCGCTTGCCCTTGTTCAAGCCCGCCCAGTAGATGCTCTCGCCGCCGTCGGTGACCGGCCAGCGGTGATAGTCGGCGGCACCGCCGATCGGGTCGACGCGCGTCACCTCCGCCCCGAGTTGGGCCAGAGTCATCCCAGCGAGCGGAACCGCGACGAAGCTGGAGATCTCGACGATGCGCACGCCGGCCAGTGGCAGCGTCGCGTCGGGTGTGTCGGTCATCGGGCACAGTGTAAGCAGTGGCTGAATCGGCGGCGATCACACCAGTTCGATGGCTTCGGCGATGGACGGCAGGACCCGGCTGGGCCGGAAGGGGTACCGTTCCACCTCCTCCACTGACGTCGACCCGGTCAGCACCAGGATGGTCTCCAAGCCGGCCTCGATACCCGCGACGACGTCGGTGTCCATCCGGTCGCCCACCATCACCGTGCTCTCCGAGTGTGCCTCGATCCGGTTGAGCGCGCTGCGGAACATCATCGGATTCGGCTTGCCGACGAAGTACGGCTCACGCCCCGTCGCCCTGGTGATCATCGCGGCGACCGAACCGGTGGCCGGTAGCGGCCCCTCGGCCGACGGTCCGGTCACATCGGGATTCGTCGCGATGAACCGGGCGCCGGCGAGGATCAGCCGGACAGCCTTGGTGATCGCCTCGAACGAGTAGGTGCGGGTTTCGCCGAGCACCACGAAGTCGGGATCGATGTCGGTCATCGTGTATCCCGCCCCGTGCAGAGCCGTGGTCAGCCCGGCCTCACCGATGACGTAAGCCGACCCGCCGGGTAGTTGATCGTTGAGAAATGCCGACGTCGCCAGGGCCGATGTCCAGATCGACTCCTCGGGCACGGTCAGGCCGCTGCGCCGCAGCCGGGCCGACAGGTCGCGCGGCGTGAAGATCGAGTTGTTGGTGAGTACCAGAAAAGGCCGGGCACGGTCGCTCAATCGCTGCAGGAACTCGGCCGCGCCGGGCAGCGCATGCTCCTCACGGACGAGCACACCATCCATGTCGGTTAGCCAGCACTTCGGGGTGTCGCGCACTCCCCAAGTGTGTCAGTTCCGCACTCGATCGTTAGCGCATCGGCAAGTCGGGCATCGCCACGTTGCAGCGATCGCGGAAGTCGGCGGCCGGCTGTCGAACCGCCCTCAGCTCGTCGCGGACCCGCGGGTTCGCGTCCATGTACGCCTGGATCTCCGCCGTCATCTGCTCCCGCGGCTTGCCTTTGAGACCGGTGAAGAATGCGTTGACGTCCGGATGCGTGAACAAGTACGACGACGTCCCCGCCGACACGCCGGCCATGACGCCGGCGAGATCGGCGGCCGTGCAGTTCGGCGGATCGGCGGCGGCGGTGGCCGCGGTGCCGAAGAGCATCGCGCCGGAGACCAGGCTTGCGCCGATTGCCTTACGGGTCAACATATGGACTCCTCACTCGGATGGTCGACGAGAATGGTTGGTGCTCAACGCGGTCCGCGGCCACCGCCGTCGGGACGATCGGGACGGTCGGGACGGTCGATGACGATGTCGATGCCCCAGTCATCGTTGCAATACCAGGGGTCAGCGCAGTATCCCGGGTAGACCGGCCCGGCATGAGGCGCATCTGGACCGCCACCACGCACGGATCCCTGTGCGCACACGGTGGCGGCACCTGCGTTCGTGCAGTCCGCTGACGCGACTGGAGCAAATGCGACACCGATCGGCATCAAGGCCGCAATTGGCGACAACACCAGCACGGTGTAACGCGCTCTCATGGCCCCTCCCCTCTCGTGATCGGATGGCGTGCCCCTGCGTTTCCCGGCGGCGCTCCGGATTACCGGAATATCCGCAGCGTAATTCGCCGCGGATTCGTCCGTGGGAAAATTCGTAGGTCCGCGTCCAAATTCGGCAGTCTCCTCTTATCCGCGATTTTTCGCGATCTGGATTGCTCTGCTAACCAGCGCAGCACCAGATCGGGTCGAGCAACCCCGCGTTTCTGCAGGTTGTGCTACGACCACATCGCTGTATTCTCGGCGAATAGTTCGGCGGAAGTCTTTCAAATTTGTGCGATTCGGAGAAAACTGAGACCTCAGCAATCCTGAGCGGCGCTTAATCTCTTCTTGGGCTTGAAAGAGGGAGACTTGATGGCAACGAACAACGGAGAATGGACGCGACCGGCGGCCATGGCCATCCCCAAAGAGGGTTACTTCGAGCTCGAACGGGGCCGCTATGGCCCGGTGTTCCCCAGGACGCCGGCCTGCTACGGATTCTCGATCATCGCGAAGGTCAAAGAAGGCTGCGAAGCGGCCGTACGCGCGCACGGAAAGCAGATCGAGGAGGCCGTCGCGGGTACCCCCGACGTCCTTGCACCACTGCGGCTGCACTACCTGCGGTGGTTGTTGTTCGACGTCGGGGCGGGCCTGCATTTTCAGTATCAGGGCATTTTCGACACCGACTTCGACAAGTACACCGAGGACGCGGTGCAACTGTTCAGTCAGACGGGGATTACGACGGTGTTCACCAACCTCGAGGGCTTCCCCGAGGACTGGAAGGAAAACCCTGATGCCTTCGTGAAATTTGTTCGGGATCATCACGTTCCGAGCTTCCTGGAGTACGGTGAGTATCCCTTCGTCACGTCTGACGAGATCAAGAAGGCACTGCGTTTGAAGGCGGCGTTTTCGACCATGCTCGACCAGATGCAGTAGCGTTGGGACCCGCCCAGATGCTCGAACTACACGACATTCAGCACATCCTGCTGACTCGGACGCCGGCGATCACCGGACGGTACGAATTCCTCACGTTCGACACGCCGTCCGGCGGCAGGTCCTGGCTCGCCGCGTTGCTCGAGAAGGTGCAGTCCGCCGCGGATGTCCGCGCCACCATGGACACTTCGGACCGCTGGGCGACCCTCGCCTTCACGTGGCAGGGTCTACGCGCGCTCGGAGTGCCCGCGGAGTCGCTGGCCACGTTTCCCGAGGAGTTCCGCGAGGGCATGGCTGCACGGTCGACCATCTTGGGCGATATCGGAGCAGCCGCACCTGACCACTGGCTCGGGGGGCTCGGCGGTGACGACCTCCACGCGATCGCAATCTTGTTCTCCCGCACCGACGAGCAGTGCCGGAGATCCATCGGCGAACACGACAAGCTGCTCGCACGCACCGGCGGGGTACGCAGCCTTTCGCACCTCGACCTGAATGCGACTCCACCGTTCAACTACGCCCACGACCACTTCGGCTTCCGCGACCGGTTGTCTCAGCCGGTGATCGAAGGCTCCGGTGAAGAGCCGACGCCGGGCTCCGGAGACGCTTTGGCAGCGGGCGAATTCATCCTCGGTTACGCCGACGAGAATGGGCCTGTCCTGGATCTGCCCGAGCCCCAATCTCTGTCACGCAACGGCAGTTACATGGCCTACCGCCGACTCGAGGAACACGTCGTGTCGTTCCGCACCTATCTGAAGGAGAACTCCACTGACCCAGCCGGTGAAGAACTCCTCGCCGCGAAGTTCATGGGCCGTTGGCGAAGCGGCGCGTCTCTGGTTCTCGCGCCCGAGAAGGACGATCCCGAACTAGGCGCAGATCCAATGCGCAACAACGACTTCAACTATGGGGAGATGGACCCGTTCGGGTATGCGTGCCCTCTCGGCTCGCATGCCAGGCGGCTCAACCCGCGCGATACCGCGCACTATATGAACCGGCGGCGAATGATCCGTCGCGGCGCGACTTATGGCCCCGCGCTGCCCGACGGTGCAGGTGACGACGGGGTCGAGCGCGGCATCGCCGCGTTCATCATCTGCGCAGACTTGGTGCGACAGTTCGAGTTCGCACAGAACGTCTGGATCAATGACAAGACATTTCATGAACTCGACAACGAGCACGACCCAATCTGCGGGACGCAGGACGGCACACTCGACTTCACCGTGCCCAAGCGACCCATCCGGAAGGTGCACAAAGGCATTCCGGCATTCACGACCCTGCGGGGAGGCGGCTACTTCTTCATGCCCGGCATCCGCGGCCTGAACTACCTCGCCACTCTGGAAGAGACATCATGAGCCTCGCGGCTCGCACATACAACCAAGGCCACATCTCGCGTGGACACGACGGCCGCAGACGGATCAGCATCTACTGGACGTGGAGCTACCCGTGGGAAGCGCAGCGCGACCCGGGCGAGATGTACAACCGCTTCTCCACGATGACCGAAGTGCGGAACGCACTGTGGCCCAACTACGAAACCGTCGAGTACGACCAAGCCCACTTCCTTCAGGGCATCGCCGGGACTCTCGAGCTCTTCCACCGCTCAACGTTGGCCTTCCAGGATCTCGCCGGTGAGGCGACGGGCCACCCCGTCGCGGTGTTCCAACGCATCGACCAGGCCGGCTACCTGCTGCCGATCGATGACCGGATCCTCGCCGACACCGACACGCTGATGGTCTTCGGTCTCGACCACATCCTCTCCGAACAGGAAGCGACGGCAGACGAAATCGCGGCGATCCGCCAGTGGCTGCAGCGGGAGGGAACCTGCCTGCTTCTCGCGCCGCACCACGACGTCGGCTTCACCGACGACTTCGACCAGCGAGCAATGGAATTCGCGCACCACGGTGATCCACTGGTGCCTCGGCAACAGCGATTCGGCCAGTACACCCGGTCGCTGATGAGGGCACTCGACGTACCGGTTAACAACACCTGGGGTTTGCGTCCGGCCGTCGTGGACGGCACCCGGGAGATCGCGCCAATCACAGGTTTCCGCGACCTCGACACCGCCAGACTTCTCGACAACGTCACCACCTTCAACTTCCATCCTCACCTACCGCACTACGAGCTCACCGCTGCCGAAGGTGACGGACTGCGGGTGCTGGGCCGTCAGCGGGTCGACCTCAGTCGGCCACATCCATTCACGTCGGACGGCAACACCGAGTTCAACGCGCTGATATGGATGCCACCGTCGGGCGCCCGCGCCGGCGACATCGTTCTCATCGACTCCACTCATTTCACTACGTTGTTCGGTGGCACGGACAGCTTGCGCAATCTTTGGCACAACCTGGCGACCATGAACACGGAGTGTCATACGAGCCGCGGACTCTGAGCCCGTGCACTCGGTCTGACAACCTATCTCGGTTGATTCGGTACACCGGGGAACAACTGCACGCTTGGACCCGACGTCACATAGCCCAGCTGTTTCGTCAGGAGGTGCGGTGCGAACACAGCACCGTAGAGGACGTTTCCGACGACGACGACGGAAACAATGGACACGATCGCCGCCTGGACCCGTGTCTTCGACACCTTGTCGGCCAGCATCTCGATCACATTTCGCCCCTGCGAATCCGTGCGGCCGAGCAGGTACGTGAACACCATCATCTGAATGCCCATCGCGATGGCGTCATAGATCGGGTACTGGTGCAGCGTCCCCTCGAACAGCCCGAGTCCGGGAATCACGTAGGCGTAGTAGAAGACGCCGAGCCGGGCGCCGAGGCCACCGTTGAACAGCAAGGCCCAACAGAAGCCCACGGCGAAGCCGACACTCAAGAGCGTGATCGGCGCGCGCCATCGAAACCGCACGCTCACTCGTCGGCCGAGCGCTGCACCGACGACGGCCGGAATGCAGAAATAGCCGATGTAGCCCAACGGGACCGACGACGGCAGCCCACCCCACGTCATGTTCAACGACCACCAGGACGGCATGCGGGGAAGCGCGGGCGGGAACTGCGCGTACATCGCCCAGTCGTAGGGCGCCTCGATCCAGGAGAACGAAATCGCCGAAATGCACAGCAGCAGTAGCGGGTGCAATCGCCCGCGGCGAACGCTCAAATAGATTCCGGCGACGGTGAACCCGATGCCACTGAGCCACCCGAAAGCGTTGGCCGCTGCCAGTAGCGGCGTCAGCTCGGTGTTCATCGGTCGCGATCGTCACCCGCGGCGCCGCGCGCTTCGGGATCGAAGTAGAGGACCAAGCCGAAGATCAGGACGATCAACCCGAAGAGCGTTCCGAGCATGATGAGTTGGCCCACGGCCACACCCCTTCCGTACGACGGTTAATAGTGCACACTATTACAGCGGCGAGGTCAAGGACCGCTATCGTGATCACCGATGCCCCAGCGAGGTTCGCCCAAGAAGTCGGCCAAGTCCGCAGGGTCGCCGACGTCCGTTCGTCGGCCCCGAGGCGAGGCGCGCCGGCTCCTGCTCGACGCCGCCCGCGAACTGTTCGCTCGCCAGGACTACCGGGCCACGACAACTCGTGAGATCGCCGAGGCCGCCGGAGTGACCGAGTATCTTCTGTTCCGCCACTTCGGCTCCAAGGCCGGCCTGTTCCGCGAAGCGCTCGTGCTGCCGTTCACCGAGTTCGTCGCCGACTTCAGCAAGACGTGGCAGGCCGTGGATCCCGAGACAACCGACGAAGAGGAACTGTCGCGGCAGTTCGTCGGGCGTCTCTATGACGTCCTCGTCGACCACAAGGGTCTCTTGCTCACCCTCGTCGCCTCCGACGGCCTCAGTGAGGAGGAGAGCGAAGGCGCCGGTATCGCCGACATCAGGCGAGCGCTGGCCCTGCTGGGCCAGATCAGCGCAGAAGGTATGCACCTTCGCGGAATGCACTCGGGTCAGCCGGATCTGCCGGCTCACTCCACGGTGGCGATGATCGTCGGGATGGTAGCGCTGCGGTCGACCTTCTTCGGGACCAAGCCGCCGCCACGGGAGGCGATCGTCGACGAACTCGTCCAGGCGATCCTGCACGGCTTCCTGCACCGACCGTAGCTCGTGCCGACGTCAGGCGATCGGTGTGAAGGTGATGTGGAGTTCGCTGAGCCCCCGCATGATGAAAGTCGGCTCGTAGGTGTAGCTGCGGTTGTCGGCCGGGCCGTGGTGTTCGGCGGAGATCGTGATATCGCGCATCCGGTCGAGGATCCTGTTCAACGAGATTCGTCCTTCGGCGCGAGCCAGCGGCGCCCCGGGGCAGCTGTGCACGCCCCGGATGAACGCGATCTGCTCTCGCACATTGGGACGGTCCGCTCGGAACGTATTGGGATCGGGGAACTTCCGTTCATCGCGGTTGCATGCCCCCGGCAGCAGCATGACCGTCGTACCCGCAGGTACCTCGACGTCGCCGACCTTCGTCGTCGTACGCGCCATCCGGAAGTGTGATTTCACCGGGCTTTCCATCCGCAGCGTCTCTTCGAGGAAGGCCGGAATCTTGCTGCGGTCGTCGCGCAATTCCTTCTCGGATCCCTCGTTGTCACCGATGAATCGGACTGCCGAGCTGACCAGTTTCGTCGTCGTCTCGGTGCCCGCAGCGAACAGAAACGTCGACAGATTCATGACGTCCTCGATATCGGGCGTCGACCCGTCTTCATGCTTGGCCTGTGCGAGTTCGGTCAGTACGTCTTCGCGCGGTGAGCGTCTGCGGTCTTCGATGTAGGCGTAGAACTTCTCGTCGAGCCACTGCAGCGGATTGTGGGACGTGGGCGCCTCCTTACCCAACTCGCCGACGGTCTCCAGCGCGAACACCGCCTTGAACTCGTCGTGGTCCTCCTGCGGCACACCGAGCAGGTCGGCGATGACCAGCAGCGAGAACGGCTTTGCGTAATCGCCGAGGAACTCACAGCCGCCCTCCTCGATGAAGATGTCGAGTTGCCGGTCAGCCAGCCGCCACATGAAGTCCTCGTTTTCCTTGAGGCGCTTCGGGGTGATCAGCTTGTTCAGCAAGCTGCGCGTGCGGGTGTGCACCGGCGGGTCCTGTGACGTGATGTGTTCGGCCATCGGAACGGCGTCGCGATGCTGTTCGATGAGCTCCGTGACATCGTCGGTTTCACCCGGCCCGAAGGGCATACCGGAGAACGGCCCGGCGACCGAAACGCATGACGAGAAGGCCGGGTCTTTGTAGACAGCCAGCGCTTCGTCATAGCCGGTGACGGCCAGCACATTGAACGCGGTGGCCCTGGCCACCGGACATCTCGACCGCAGGTGCTCGAAGTACGGGTACGGGTCCGAGACAAGGGATTCGTCGGTGAAGAAGTCCACGGTCTCGTAATCGGTCACGAACGGCTCCTCACCGCGTCGAACAGCACGGGCACCGCGGTCGGCGACCGGAATACCTGTCCCCGCACGTGCGGATCGTCACCGTCGGGATCGAGTCGCAGATTCGGCAGCCGGTCGAGCAGCAGATTGACGGCCGTCCGCATTTCGAGGCGGGCGAGGTGCATGCCGAGGCAGACGTGGACGCCGTGGCCCCACGCGAGATTGCTCTTCTGCGGACGGAAGATGTCGAATTTGTCGGGGTCCGCGAAGCGGTCGTCCTGGTGTGTGGCCGAACCCAACATCGGCATCACGGTCGCGCCCGCAGGGATCGCCACCCCACCGAGAACGGTGTCCTTGGTTGCCACACGCGTGATGGTCAGCAGTGGCGGTTCCCATCGCACGCCCTCCTCGATGGCCTGGGGAAGCAGGGAGCGGTCGGCGCGGATCGCGTCGAGTTGGTCCGGGTGGGACAGCAGTGCGAAGAGCAGACTGCCGAGCGAGCGGTATGTCGTCTCAACGCCGGCCGGCAGAAGGAGCCGAAGGAACGAGAAGATCTCCTCGTCGTCGAGCTTTTCTCCGTCGATTTCCGCCGCCGCGAGTGCACTGATCAGATCCTCGCGCGGCTCGGCCCGGCGGGCTTCGAGGATCGGTGCGAAGTATTCGCACAGCGCAGCCGAGGCCGCAAGACCCCGTTCCGGGTTCATCAGCCAACTCAACAGCGAGATCGACCAGCGCTGGAACTGCGGATAGTCCTCCTCTGGCAGGCCGAGCAGGCCCGCGATGATCTGGCTCGGATAGTCGAAAGTGAATTCCTTCACCAGATCTGCCTTGCCGTTGGGCGCAAACTTGTCGATGAGGCTGTTGGCCACCCGGGCGACGAGCTCGTCTTCCCAACGCGCCAGGGACTTCTGCGCAAACGCTTTCGAGACGAGTCCACGCAGCCGGCCATGGATCGGCTCGTCCATGCCGAGCATCACGCCTTGGCCGAGTACCGGACCGAAGGCAGCGATGACGGCAGCAGACGAGAAAGTCTCGTTGTCGCGCAGCATCTGCTGGATGTCCTCGTGGCGATACACGATGAACATCGGCAGCGACTCCTCGTGCGGCAGCGCACCGGATGTTTCGAGTCGCTGCACCGGCTCCTCGCGGCGGATCCGCGCCAGCTCCGTGTACGGGTCACGAACGTCGCCGGAGATCGCGTCGTCGAAGGATCCGAAGTCTTCGAGGTCATCGAATAGGTCTGACAAGTGTGCTCCTACTATTGGGCCGGGTAGGCAACGGATTTCACTTCGGTGTACTGGTCGAAGCCGGCCGTGCCGTTCTGCCGTCCCACACCGCTGGCCTTGTATCCGCCGAACGGCGTGTCTGCGCCGTAGCCGACGGCGCCGTTGATGCCGAGGAACCCCGCCCGTAGCCGTCTGGCCACGGCGAGACCGTGCTCGATGGAACCGGCCATGACGTTTCCTGCAAGCCCATACGGGCTGTCGTTGGCGATGCGCACCGCGTCGTCCTCGTCGGTGTACGGGATGACCGCCAGCACAGGTCCGAAGACCTCCTCCTGCGCGATGGTCATCGCGTTGTCGACGTCGACGAAAAGCGTTGGCTTGACGAAGAATCCCTTGTCCAGTCCTTCGGGCTTCTCGGGGCCGCCGACCACGAGTCGGGCTCCTTCGTCGATACCCTTCTGAATGTAGGTTCGGATCCGGCCGCGCTGCTTGTCAGAGATGACGGGTCCGCAGAGCGTGCCGGGGTCCTGTGGATCTCCGGGCGCCTGACTTTGGTAGATGCCCTTGAGGATCTCGACGCCTTCGTCGTAGCGCGACCGCGGCAACAGCAACCGTGTCGGGTTCGCGCAGCCCTGTCCCGCATGCATGCACGGTGCGATGCCCATCATGCAGCCCAGGGCGAAGTCAGCGTCCTCCAGCACGATCGTCGCGGACTTGCCGCCGAGTTCGAGGAACAGGCGCTTCATGGTCGCGGCGCCCTTTTCCATGATCCGCTGCCCGACGACGGTGGAACCGGTGAACGAGATGAGGTCGACCTTCGGCGAGAGCGTGAGTTCCTCGCCGACGAAGTGGTCCGACGCCGTCACAACGTTCACTACACCGGCTGGGATATCGGTCTTCTCGGCGATCAGCCTGCCGAGCCGCGTGGCGTTGTAGGGGGTGTTCGGCGCCGGCTTGAGCACGACGGTGTTGCCGGTTCCCAGCGCCTGGCCGATCTTCTGGATGGTGACCTCGAACGGGAAGTTCCAGGGGACAATCGCACCGACGACACCCGCGGGTTCGCGCCACACCCTGCGCGTGGTGTTCATTCCCGTCACCGACACCATGGCATCGCCGAGCAAGGTCTCCCAAGGGTATTCATCGATCAGCTTGGCCGGATACCGCAGCCCGTCGGCAAGCGGCGCATCGAGCTGCGGCCCGTAGGTGATCGAGCGCGGGCAACCGACCTCGAGGATCAGCTCTTCGCGCAACTCTTCTCGTTCGGACTCCAGCGCCTCCTGCAGCTGCAGGAGGCATCGTTGGCGGAACGCGTGATTCGTCGACCAATCGGTCTCGTCGAAGGCGCGACGCGCGGCGTCGATGGCACGGTGCATGTCGCTTTTGGACGCGTCGGCCACCTCACCGAGCACTTCCTCGGTCGCCGGATTGATGTTGGTGAAGGTGCCGGCCTGCCCATCGACGAGCTTGCCGTCGATCATCATCTTGGTCTCGAAGCGCACTGCGGGGCTGTCAGCCACTCTCGTCGCTCTCCTGGGTGTTCTCCTCTGGCGCTCCCATGGTCGCGGCCGACGTGCCGCCCAAAGCGCCGAATCGCGGTATTCCCATCATCAGCCGGGTCACCGTGTGCATTGCGGCGCCGGGCAGCATCCGGTTGGCGATCAGTAGCATTCGCGCATCGGGGCCGACGCAATGTCGCACGAATGGCTTGTCGCTTTCCAGCGCCTGCGCGAGTCCTGTGGCGAAGCGGGCCGGCGACTTGGCAGCCCGCCTCATCGCCTCGCGACCCCGCTTGTCCATCGTCCGGTGGTGGCGGGCGTAGGGGCCGTCGAGGACGCGGTTGTCCGTGGTGCCGGCGTCGGTGATGATCTCGGTGTCATAGGTGCCCGTCACCAGGATCGTGACCCCGATTCCGAACGGGGCGACCTCACTGGCCATCGATTCGCCCCAGCGCTCGAGGGCGCCCTTGACCGCCGAATACGCTGCGGTCGCGGGCATTCCCCGAATCCCACCCGCACTCGAGATCAGCACGATCCGCCCGCGCCCCGCCGACCGCATCGACGGCAGTAGCACCTTCGTCAACGCGACCGGCCCGAAGATGTTGGTGGCGAACATGCGTTCCCAGAGGCTCATCGGGGCTTCCTCGACCATTCCGGCCGCGGAGATTCCCGCATTGTGAACGATGGCGTACGGGGCGCCGACGGCTTCGGTGATCGACTTGGCCGCCGCGGTGACGGACGCCAGGTCGGTGAGGTCGAGCGTGACGCCGATGAGGCGCGGATCGCCCTCGGCAGCAGCGGTTTCCGTGCGCAACGCCGCCATGCCCGCATCGACCGACCGCATCGCGGCGACGACCCGCCATCCTTGCCGGTACAGGTGCGCCGCGGATGCGAGGCCGAGCCCCCGGGATGCGCCGGTGATGACGACTGATCGGGGTTCAGACATCAGCGATCACTCGTTGCGCACCTGTTGCTCTTCGAACCCAGCTCGACATCGGGGCGACCGTCCGGCAGACCCTGCTGCCAGGTCGACCACTTTCCGACCGAGTACGGACCTTCGGCGCCGTTCTCCTCGTAATACCCCTGCGGGTCGTACACTTTGGCCTCTGGATAGGGCCACGGGCAGGCGACGGACGTCGCCAGGCCGCTGGCCTTGATCGCCCAGAACCATCCGCCGTAGGCGAAGTACGACACGTTGATGATTGCGAACATCACGAGGAACGTGCCGAGTACCGGTTTCGTGGTGAACAGCCGGGCCTTCGCGGCGAGCTTTTCCGCCATCGACTTTCCGGTGTCGTCGCGGTACACGAGGATCGCCGCGGGGATCATCACGAACGTCACCGACAGCGACTCCCAGATCAGCGGGAACTGGAAGGTGGTGCCTCCGAACATCGTGCCGAACGGGATCGCCTGCGAGTAGATGTACAGCCCCGTGCGCACGAGGCTGATCTCCAGGATGGCGTCGAAAATGAAGCCGATCACCAGCACCAGTCCGCCGAGGCTGATCAGCGGGTGCCGGCTGACGAACGCCTCGGGGCCGCGCTTGGCCTGCATCCGGCGCAGAATCCAGATCGCCGGGAAGTACGGCCCGAAGTAGAACAGGACGTAGCCGAACACGATGAACGGTTCGACGGTCGGCGACATCATGATCAGCGGCCAGGATTCCGGCCAGTGCAACAGCATCGGGTTGTACACCGCGTACGGTGACCAGTTCATGATCGGGTCCTGCCACACGATCAGCGTGGTGACCAGAACCATCAGCAGTACCGGACTTCCAGGATTCGTGCGCCAGCCGCGGATGAACGCGACGGTGAACACCACGACGATGATCACGGCGCCGACCTGCGGGATGATCTGCCACTGATCGAACGCCGTCAGAAACTCGACCGGGCGGGGCCGCCCCTTGACGTTCGGGTTGGCCACCCGTGGGTCGACGTCCGTCCGCCCGACGGCTGCGAACAGGCCCAGGAAGCCGAGCCACGCCAGCAGCGAGATCACCCGGCCCCAATTCGGGCCGTTGCGCGGGCTCGGTGAATCCGGCGCTTTCTCAGCAGGTTTGGATTCCTGTGTGGTCATCTCATGCCTCGCCGAAGCGATCCACCAGGTGCGAGTTGACGCCGTCGGCGTCGAGGGTCCGAGCGACGAGATATCCGGAGCCCATCCAGGCGCGACGCGTCCACTTACCCAGCGACACACGGGTTCCCGGCGCGCCGGAGGCGGCAGGCATCATCTTGACCCGTTCGAGCGCCTCCTTGACCCCGCGCGGACTCAGCGGATGCGCATCGGTGAAGGCGCGCACCAGTGTCGCGGCGACGTCGCGGTTGACCACCGTGACACAGAACTCGGGACGGCTGCCGTTGTATTTCGCCGCGTAACGATCGAGGAAGTCCTGCCCGATCGGGTTCTCCTCGTCGTACTGATCGATCCCGACCCACCCCATGAACGCGTTCCACATGATCGGGTTCACCCACGCGTTCTGGAAGGCGGTGGTGGTGAAGCGCGGCGGATCCCAGTCGACGGCCTCGAGTGCCGGGTTGACGAACACGATGCCGAAGCCGAACCCGAGATGCACGATCGCCTCGGCCTTCGCGTCGTGCAGGGTGCGCACCGCCTCGCTGATGTCCTGCGCGGTCTGGGCGATCGCCGCCTCCGCAACGATCCGAATTCCCTTCCGCCTACAGGCGCTCCGGAGATTCTTCAGATAGCTCTCGCCGATGAGGTTCTGCTCGACCAGGACACCGATCTCGGTGAGTCCGCGCTTGGCGACCAGGTCGGCGAGGAATATCGGCTCGTCGGTCATCGATCCCTGCGGGAAGGCGAACGTCCATTCGCCCAGCCAGTCGTCGGTGCCGGTGACGCTAATCGCCGGCACCTTGAAGCGCTCCTCGATCGCCTCGCGAAGCGGTACGCAGTTGTCTGTGATGTTCGGACCGAAAACCACCAGGCAGCCCTCGTCGACGAGTTCGCCGTAGGCGTCGATCACCGCCTTGACCGAACCTTTCGGAAGACCTTCGACCTCGCGGTAGATCATCTGCACCGGGCGATCCATCAGGCCCTGTTCGACGGCTTCGGAGAAGATCAGGTCGAAACACTGGGTGAAGGACGCGAACAGGTCTTCCGGAAAGCCGGGAGGCAGCGTGAAGTCCATCAGATAACCGACCTTGATCGGCTCAGCAGTGCTTTCGTAGGACACCCGACCTCCCGGGAGGGTCACGACCTAATATTTGTTCAGACCTTAGCGGGGCCGGCCGGTACCGTCAATCAACGTCGGCCGCGCCGAGGTAGACGTCGATCATCTCGTCCAGACCGCGGCCGACCGAGGCGTCGTCCGTCAGGGGCCCCGCGATCGCCGCTCTGGCCGCCTCGCGCATGGTCAACCCCTCGACGATGAGCCGGCCCGCCGCGATGAGCACCCGCGTCGACGCGACTTCGCGCAGTCCCCCGGTCTCGAGGCGCCGAATCGCCTGACCGAACTTGACGAGTTCGACGGCGGTCGCGTGCTCCACTCCCGATTCGTGGGCGACGATGCCCTCTTCGACGTCCGGCTCGGGGAACCCGAACTCGATGGCGACCATGCGCTGCCGCGTGGAGTCCTTGAGATCCTTGAGAACGCTTTGGTAGCCGGGGTTGTACGACACGACGAGGCCGAAACCCGGTGCCGCGTCGAGGGTGACCCCGAGGCGTTCGATGGGTAGTTGCCGCCGATGGTCGGCAAGCGGGTGCAGCACCACCGTGGTGTCCTGACGGGCTTCGACGACCTCGTCGAGGTAGCAGATCGCCCCCTCCCGCACCGCGTGGGTCAACGGCCCGTCCACCCAGACCGTCTCATCGCCCCGCAGCAGGTACCGGCCGACCAGATCGGCGGTGGTGAGGTCGTCGTGGCACGCCACTGTGATGAGCGGTCGACCGAGGTCGTGGGCCATCGCTTCGACGAACCGGGTCTTGCCGCAACCGGTCGGCCCTTTCAGGACCAGCGACAGACCCTGGCGATAGGCCGCCTTGAACACGGCCTCCTCGTTGCCCACCTGCCGGTAATACGGGCGCGACGGGTCGGCCTCTGGCATGGCGCCATTCTGGTACGCGACACTGGGCTCGGCCCCCATAACGCCCCTTTCGCCATCCGCGTCGTTGCGGTGGATTGCCAGCCTAATCGGAACAGATGTTTGTTTCAAGCACGTTGATCGTTGGCGCACAAGCGATGTCACGACACGCGCCGCAGCACCTCCGCAGACCGGATAGCCGACCGGAAGAGTGGCCCGACGATGCCTGCCAGTTGTTCGGGGCGCGCGATGGTGGCGTGTGCGGTATTCCCGAAGACCTTCCTCAGTGTTTCCACGTCGGTGCCGGCGCCCACGGTCAGGCAAACACAACCCGTCCCCCGGCGGCGGGATTCGGTCAGCGCGCGTCGCGCATCGGCAGCGCCGTAGGCACGCTCGTAGCCGTGGTCGTATGCCAGGCCGTCGGAAACCACGACCAGCAGGCGCCGTGACGTGCCACCGCGCGTTTCCAGGACTGCCGTCCCGTGGCGGATGGCGGCGCCCAGACGGGAATACGCGCCCGGTTCGAGGCTGTTCAGCCGTCGCATCATTCGCGCATCGAGATGGTCATCGAATCGCTTGACGGGCAACAGGTTCACAGCGGAACGGCCCTGCGAGTTGTAGGCGTAGAGCGCCACGCGATCGCCGAGGTCGTGCAGCGCGACGGTGAGATCGGCGATCACCGTCCGTTGCTGCTGATGGACCGTCCGACCCACCGTTCCCGGCTCCGCGGTCGACCCGGAGACATCGAGCAGCAGCAGCACAGACAGGTCGCGCCGCCGTCGCAGGCTGTCGAGATAGACCGCCTCGTCGGGCACTGATCCGGCTCGGACTTCGACGCGGGCCTCTACTGCGGCGTCGATGTCGATGTCGTCACCCTGGGACTGCCGATGACGGCGATGCAGGCCCATGCCCAGCCGCGCGAGCGGACGCCGGACTCCGATCGCACCATCGATCGCGTCGGCGGCCGACCCCTTGATCTTCGGCTCGAGCTCGCGCACGGTGCACCAGTCCGGCCGGTAGCCTCTGCGCTCGGCGTCCCATTCCGGGTACGTGAATCCGTGCGGCGTGATGTCCGCGACGTTCTCCGACGAGGTTGTCGCCGTCGACGCCACCGCGAGAGCGCCGCGGTTGGCCGAGTTCGTGCGGTGGGTCGGAGTGTCGGCACCGGGCGGCCCGCCGCCGTTTCCACCGGACTTGCGTGCCGATGACAACAACTTCTTCAGCCACTTGCCGATGAAGCCGCCACCTCCAACGGGATTGGTGAACAGGTCGGGATCGTCGCTGTCGTCGACCTCGCCGTCGTCGAGTTCGTCCAGCGCCTGCCTGCTTTCGCGCCGGGGAATGTGAGCGGCGGTCTCGCTCTCCACGCGTTCGGCGGCTCGACTGCCCGCCGCCATCACCCTCTTGGCCCGGATGACACCGAATGCTGCGGATGGATCGCCCAGCGTGTCCTTGCCCGACGCGATGGACAGCGACATCTCGGCTGAGTCGCTGCGATTCGCGGTTGCGGGATCCGCCATGGAACTCAGCACGCCCGGCAGCACCTCACCGTTGGCGGCGAGCGCCCGGTGTCCCTCCAGGACCAGATACCGCTTGGCCACCCGCGGATGCCGGACCAGTGCGCTGACAATGTCCGGGGCCAGGCTGTCCGCGGCGATCAGCGAGGCGTGCACCGCCACCGATTCGAGGTTCTCGCGCCGGCGAGCCGACGGATCGACGAAGATCGTCTGCCCATCGCTCCACGAGGGCTCGCCTGGATCGAGCGGCGCCACCGCGACGGCCCGTCCGGCGAGCGCGGACGCCAGCATTCCCAACGCCTGCAGGTGCTCACCTTCGGCGTGGTTCACCGCGATCACCCCCGACCAACAGCTCGTTGACCAAATATCTGTTCCACCGTAGAGTCCGGTCCTACTGGAGTCAATCGATGAGCCGGGCGGCCCCCGCGCCTCGCTCACGCCTTCCCGCAGCTGGGACGGCGGTCGGTAGGATCTCGTTCAGTTGTCGTAGCCGATGACGCGAGGGAAGGTACGCAGTTCGCGATGGCCGACGCCGACGCCGTGAGGCGGAAACCGAGAAGTAGCCGGCCTGCCGCCAAGAAGGGGGAGCGCGCCGCGAAGCTCACCGCCGTCACCGACGAACCGGCGGCCGACGCGACGCGGCGCACGGAGATCCTCAAAACCGCGAACGCCGTCATCGCGACAACAGGCTTGCGCACGTCGCTGCAACAGATCGCCGACGCCGCGGGCATTCTCGCGGGCAGCCTCTACCACCATTTCGACTCCAAAGAAGCAATACTCGTCGAGCTGATCCGGCGGTATCACGCCGACCTGGACCGCGTCGGTGAGTTGGCGCTCAAGCGTCTCGACGAACCAGATCCGCAGCCGGTCGCCGAGCAGATCACCGAGCTCGGATGTGCGATCGCCAACTGCGCCGTAGAGCATCGAGCCGCCCTGCAGATGTCGTTCTACGAGGGGCCGAGCTCAGACCCCGAGCTGATGGAGTTGACGCAGCGTCCGCCGTCGACCATCCAGGCGGCGATGTTGCAGGCATTGCGGGCCGGACGCTGGAGCGGCTACATCCGATCCGACCTGGACCTTCCCACCATGGCCGACCGGGTCTGCCAGAGCATGCTGCACGTCGGCCTGGACGTCATCCGGCACAAGGCGTCGACGAACGAACTGGCCACGTTGAAGAGCCGGATAGCTCTCGAGGGTCTCGCCGTCGACGTGCCCTCCGATTCCGACCTGGACAAGTCGAACGCTTTCGCGGCCGCCGAGAACGTCATCAAGAGTTGGGTCGACACCGAAGACGACAGTGACCTCAAGGCGGCCCACGTGCGAGCAGTGGCCCGGGCCGAGTTCGGCCGCCGCGGGTACGAGATGACGACGATCCGGGACATCGCGTCCGCCGCCGGGCTGGGCACCGGCACGGTGTACCGCGTCATCGGCTCGAAAGACGAGCTACTCATGTCGATAATGCTGGAATTCGGACACAAGGTCGGCGGCGCGTGGACGGACATCGTGCGGTCAGACGCCACCACGGTCGAGAAGCTCGACGCACTGAGTTGGCTGAACATCAACGCACTCGACCAGTTCCCCGACGAGTTCCGAATCCAACTTGCCTGGCTACGTCATACACCCCCGGACACCGCGAATCCCGCATGGTCGTTCACTACACGTATTCGCCAGATGAAAGCTCTTCTCTCCGAAGGTATTCGAGCCGGGGAGATACGTAACGACAGTCCCGCTGCCGATATGCTGGCCCGCTGCATCATCGGTGAGCAATGGATTCCGGAGAACATCCTCCAACGAATCGGCGCGCGGAACGCGCTGCTCCTGGCCCGCGACACCATTTTGCGGGGCATCAGCGTCCGCGAGTCGTGAGGCGCAGGAAGATTTTTCACGAGTTCGGCAGGACGACCGGAAGACTGCCCCACCCCCGCACGCTCGAGGTGTGCGCCATGGCCGCGTTCTCCAAGTCGATTTCCCACTCGGGCCACCGCTTGAGCATCTCCTCGAGCGCGACGCTGGCCTGCATCCGGGCCAGCGACGAGCCCAGGCAGAAATGCAGTCCCTGTCCGAAGGACAGATGCGGCCCGATGCGGTGGATGTAGAAGCTCTCACCGTCCGGGTAGTTCCGTTCGTCCCTGTTGGCTGAACCGTTGAGCAGCAACATGACTGAGCCTTCGCCGATTGTCTGTCCGTATACTTCGGTGTCCTGAGCGACATAGCGTGCCTGCACCGGCGAGGGCGACTCGTAGCGCAGCACCTCCTCGATCGCCCGTGGGATCAACGAGAAGTCCTCGACGAGTTCTCTGCGTTGGTCCGGATGCTGGGCGAGGAGCTGGGCGATGAAGCCGATGAGGCGGGTCGTCGTTTCGTTGCCCGCGCCGGCGATCATGCTGGTATAGGTCAGGACCTCGATGCGGGTCAACGCCCTCAGCTCTCCGCCGTCCTCGATCTGGGCATTGAGCAGCTGAGTCATCAGATCGTCGGATGGATGCTCGGCGCGCCACTCGATATAGTCGGCGAAAAGTTGGTACGAGTTCTCGAAGGTGGCCGCCGACACCGACCGGAAGCTGCCCTCCGTCAACCCAATTGACGCATCTGTGGTGTCCCGGATCTGCTGCTGCCCTTCTTCGGGTATGCCCAACAGATAACCGATTGTCCGCATCGGAATCAACGCACCGAAATCCGAGATGATGTCGAACCGTGAGGCGCCGGCCAGTGAATCAAGCGCCCGCACACAGAACTGGCGGGTCAGCGGCTCGATGGCCTCCATCCGACGGGGTGTGAAAACCTTCGACAGCACCCGCCGATGCAGATCGTGCAGCGGGGGGTCTTCGAACAGGATCACACCGGGCGGCACGTCGACACCGCTCTTGATGACGTCCATCGTGGTGCCCTTGCCCGACCGGTACGTGTCCCAGTTGTGCAGTTCGCGAGCCACGTCCTCATAGCGACTCAGCGCGTAGAAGTCGTACTTCTCGTTGTAATACAGCGGGGCCTCGTCGCGCATCCGCTTCCAGATCGGGTACGGGTCGTCGTCGATGGCGAAGTCGAACGGATCGTAGTACAGGTCCGTGGTGCTTGCGGTCATCGGCTGCTCTCCTTTATCAGTCGACTGCATGGCGCGGCAGTCTGTTCGGCAGGTCGAGCGAGCTGAGTAGGCCGGCGGGCGCCTCAACCACATAGGGAATGACATTGACAACCCGCATCGCGGTGGCGGTCATCGCTGCGTGGCCCGCGGCGTGCCCCTCCCCCGCTCCTACGTTCATCGCGCAGTGGATGGTGCGCCGCTGTCGGCTGCACGCATGTCGAACCGCAGCGTGAACATCAGCGCCGCATCCAGACCGAAGGGCTCACGGCGACCGACTATAACCTAATTTTTGTTCTCGTTCGTTCTAATAGTGAATGCTATCTTCGGGCGCTCGGGTTCACCCTACGCGGGTGAGGGTGAACGGCATCTCGATGTCGAGCACCTTGTTGAATCCGCAGGCACCACTGGGTCCTTCGGTCTTGTCCCAGCCTGTGTACTTATTGCGGTCCTGGGGATAGCCGAGCCAGAACACCCATGTCTGCTTACCGGGATAGGCGGTACCGTCGATGCAGGGCTCCCAGTTCTCCACGATCCGGCTGACCTTCCAGCGGCCGCTCATATAGACCAGATCCGAACTCCATCCCTGGTCGCTTGTCACCCGGCCGGTGCAATCCTGATAGGTCGTGCACGTCGAGGTGATCGTCCACGTCTGGGTCACGCTCAGCTCATCGTGGCGCGAGTCGTTCGTTTCGGCCCACCGGCCGTCGGAGAACGCGGTGAAGACGCCGTTGAGCGCGATATCATCTCGCGCGTGCGCATCAGGTGCGCCGGATATCGCCGCGATGACGGCTGCCGCAATCGCCATCATCCGAACCATCATGGCCCCGCCTCGTAGATCAGGTCCTGCCATGACTTGGGGCTCTCGACGAGATCGGTTTGGCGGCCGACGGTTCCATCCGGTGTCGAGTATTGGCCGCTCTGTGGGTCATAGTGGGCAATCGCGACGGATGGACCCGGCGCGGACGGGCCGGTGCCGAAGGCACTCGGCGCCGCTGGCACCGCACCCGCCGGTGACGCCTCCGCGGCCGCCGGCGCCGTGGCTTCCTCCGGCGCCCCGGCTTCCGGCGGCAGGGGCGGAATCGCTCCCGGCGGCAGAGTCGGAATCACGGCCCCCGGCAGCGGAGGGGTGATCGCCGGGCCCGGCGGCACCGGACCACGCGGCACCGCTCCGGGCGGGAGCGGAGTGCCTTCGACCGGGGCGAACAGGTGCTCGTCGGCCCTGACGCGGTCGTCGGGAAGCACGCCCTGCGCAATCAGGTTCGGATCGATCGGGTATGGGCCGAGAGTGTGCTGCCGCATCGCGAGCGGTTCGTAAGGCTTGTCGCTGTAGCAAATTTCGACGGTCGGCGCTCGTTTACCCGGCACGCCCATACAGGGCGCGTTGCGGGCGCCCCGCACGACGATCGGCGAGTCCTGCGGCAACTTGCAGTACAACCCGTCCGGCGTGTCGATGGTGGTCAGATCCGCGGGATTGCGCCATTCCGAGGGTGGTAGAAATCCGACCGTGCACGGGTTGGGGTCGGCGATTTGAATGCGGAAGTCGCCGAGCGCGATACCGGTCGGGTTGTTCTGAGGAGCCGAAGACTGCACATTGGCGACGAACGGAGGCAACAACACGAGCACCTGTTCGAGCGAGGGGCGATAGGTCACCGCCACCTGACCGAAGGTGGTCATGTTGGCCAGCAGCACCGGCAGGGTCGGCTTGATCTGCTCGAGCAGTCGGGCGGCCTCGTTCGCGGCGGGCGGCCCCTCGGTGAGCAGCGTGCGCACCTGCGGGTCGTTGACGACGACCTGGTCCGTGATTCCCGCAAGGCTGCGGGCCCACAGGCGTAGTGCATCCGTCGTCTGAGCTTGCGAATCGAGCAGGGGCACTGCATCTTCGATCAATCTCGGCGAGCGGTCGGCATCGCGATTCAGGGCTTCCGAGAGCGTGGCCGACGAATCGATCAGCGACCCCATGTCGTAGCCCGCCCCGCCGAAGGCCTCGAACGACTCGTCGATCAGCTCGTTCAACTGCCCCTTCGGGATACTTGCGATCAATGTGTTGACCTGATCCAACATCGGGCTGACCGGCTGGGGAATCATGGTGTCGGCCATCGGGATCACCGACCCGTCTTGCAGGTAGGGCGGTGAGTCGGTGCGCGGTAGCAGTTCGACGTACTGTTCGCCGATCGCGGAGACGCTGCGCACCTCGGCCTGCAGATCGGCGGGGATCTTGGGTGATGTGTCGAGCCGGAGAGTGGCCGTGGCATGCGTGCGGGACACATCCATCTCGGTCACCTTGCCGATCTGCACACCGCGGTAGGTGACGTTGGCGAAGCGGTACAGCCCTCCCGAAGCAGGCAACTGCAGGGTCACTGTGATTTTCCCGATGCCCAGCAGGGTGGGCACCTGCATGTAGACGAACACCATCGCGAGCACACCGACGATCGACGCGATCGTGAAGATCACCAGTTGGATTCGGACCATACGGGGGCAGCATCAGCCACCGCCCCCTGGGTCCCAAGGCGCGGGCGCCGCATTCGGAATCGGACCGAACGGCGGCGAAGTGCCCACTCCCAGCGGGAATTTCGTGTAATACGCGTCGTATCCAGGGTCGCCCGGCGCGGGGATCAGCGACGCCCGGTCCTGCCCGAGGCGGGTGCCGAGAAGCAACCCGCGTTTGATTCTGGCGTTGGTCCAGTCGATCGTCACCCAGAGATTCACGTAGTCGCCGCGGACACCGCGGTCGATCAGGTTCTGGGTCAGTGGGAACGTCGGAAGCCACGCGATCGCGGTGTCGATCTCGGGTCCTACGTCGGCGAGCGCACGCAACGTCGGCTCCAGGTTTTGCAGATTTTTCACCAGATCGGTTTGCGTGTCGTTGATCAAGCCGGTCACCGTGTCGCTGAACTGCCCCAAGCGTTCCAGCGCGGTGGTGAATCTGGGCCGCTCCCGTAGCAGGACGTCGAGCGCCGGCGGAATTTTGTTCAGTGCCCGGGTGAGCACTTGCTGCTGGTCGCCAAGCCGTTGCGAAAACCTGTTCAGTTCCTCGATCGTCGCGATGATGTTGTCGCGCTGCCGGTAGAGGGTTCCGACGAAGGTGTCCAGGCGGGTGATCAGGTCGCGCACCGAACCTTGGCGTCCCGACAGCGCAGCGTTGAAGTTGGCGATGATGTCACCGATCTGGCCCAGTCCGCCACCGTTGACGACCGCCGCCAACGACGACAGCGTCTGCTCTGTCGACGGATAGGTCGACGTCTTGTCGAGGTGGATCGTGGCGCCGGGGGCCAGCCTGCCGCTGGGCGCCTCGCCCGGTGGTGGATCGAGCGCGACGTGCATCGACCCCAATAGGCTGGTCTGTCCGACCGTCGCGATGGCGTTGGCGGGCACCGCGACGTCGGGCTTCACCGACAGCTCGAGGTCGATATGCCAGCCGTGCAACGTCATCTTGCCCACGCTGCCGACCACGACGTCGTCGATCATCACGGGTGAATTCGATTCCAGCGTCCCGACATTCGCGAGCTCGGCGTGATACACACTGGCGTCGGACCCGCGGCCCACCGCACCGGGAAGCGGCAACGAGTTGACGCCCTGGAACGAGCATCCGGTGACCGCCAGCATGATGCTGAGTCCGGTCGCCACCATCCGCCGGGCGATCATGGTGGCGTCCCGTCGTTCGGCACCGGTGGGGCCGCCGCCGGAGCGTGGGGCTGCTCGGCCGGTAACAGCATGTCCTGCAACGTCGGCGGGTTATGTGCGGCGGGAGCCGGTGCTGGTGTTGGAGCAGGAGTGGGCCCGAAACCCGGAGGGGGCGGCACGTCGCCGACGCCGGTGTAGGCCGACACGGCGGGCGGCTCCTCGGGCTGGTCGTCCGTCGGCCCGCCCGCACCGGGCATCAGGCTCGGTTCGGTGTAGCGCAGCATGTGCGGCGGCGGGTTCGAGGACATGAAGAGGCTGAACGGGAATGGCAGGTTGTTGAAGCTCGCGGTGCGCAATCCGGGCCCGAGATATTGCGAACACAACTTGGCCGTCGACGGTGCGGTGATGTTTCCGAGTGCCCCGATCATGCCGCAGACCAACCACACCGGGTTCGACATGTTGTTGAGCACGAACACGCCACTGGCCGCGCCAGTGCGGGGGTCGAACATGTTCACCGCGTTGGCGATGGAGTGCGGTGCGATGTGCAACACGTTCTCCAGAGCCATGCGGTGCTCGGAGAGGTTCTGCAGTACGTTGGCCAGTCGTTGGATCTGTTCGGCGGTCTGGTCTCGCGTACCCCGGATGAACCGGGTGGTGTCCCCGACGACGTCGGCGAGGTTCCGTAGTGCGCCGTCCAGATCGGATCGGCTCTCGTCGACAACGCTCGTCAACGTCGCGAACCTGTTCTGGAACTGCACGATCTGTTCGTTGCTGTCCCTCAGCGCGGTGACGAACATCTGTAGGTGAGCAATCGTGTCGACGATGTTGCCGCTGCCGTCGGCGAGTATTCGGCCGACGCCGGACAACTGCGCCAGCGTCTGACGTAGTTTGTCTCCGTTGCCGTCCAGTGCGGTCGCCGCGCTGTCGATGAACCGACCCACCGAACCGGTCGACATTCCGTTCGCAGGGCCCAGATCCGTCGCAAGCCGCATCAGCTGCTCTTTGACTTCGTTCCACTCGACCGGGACCGCGGTGCGCTCGACCGGGATCACCGCGCCGTCGGCCATTGCGGGCCCCGATTCGTATGCAGGCGTGAGTTGAACGTAGCGGGCCGAGACGAGGTTCTGGGCGACGATCACCGCCTTGGCATCGGCGGGGACCCTGATGCCGTGGTCGACGGACAGTGTCATCTGCGCGTGGGTTCCGACCGGCCGGATGGACTCGATGCTGCCCACTTTGACCCCGGCGATGCGTACCTCGTCGCCCGGGTAGATCGCGGTGGCGGTGGTGAAATAGGCGGTGACAGTGGTGGGCCGTAGTACCGTCTGCCGGATCAGGACGATGACGCCACCGATGAGGACGGCCACCAGCGCCGCCGCGACCGCACGCTTCATGAATCGGTTCATCGCGGCGGCCCCCACTGCTCGTGGGGCTGTGGGATCCCGTTGTAGGGGAACGGGAGTTCGGCGCGAGGCCCGGCGTTGTCGGGCGGCTGGCCCGCATTGACCCCGCGACGGAACCCGAATGCGTAGTCGAAGAACGGCTGCAGGATCGGCGCCATGTCGATATTGGGAATGTAGGCCTGGTAGTACGGACCGTTGCCGATGGTCTCGCCCAGCGTCGTTTGGAACTTCGCCAGCCCGGGAAGGGCTTTCGCGATGTTGTCTCGGTTCTTCTCCAGTACCTCGGTGACTCGGTTGAGCTTCTCCAGGCTGGGAGCGAGCTCCTGCTCGTTGTCGGCGATGAGCCCGGACAAGTGTGTGGACAACGCCGAGGTGTGCGCGAGCAGCTCGACGATGGCGTAACGCCGTGCCGACAACACCGCCACCAGGTCGTTGGCGTTGAGGATCAGCGTGTTCACCTGCTCGCTACGATCCGACAGGATCTTGGTGACGTCGGCGCCGTTCTCGAGCAAGTCGCCGAGCGTGTCGTCGCGGTCGTTGATCGCCTGGGACAACCGGGTCAGCCCGTCGAACGCGGGGCCGAGTTGCGGAGCGACCTGGTCCAGGGTGGCCGACAAGGTGTCCAGCGATTGGTTCAACGAGGCGGTGTCGGTGCCCGCGGTGTTGGTCGTCAACTCGCTGACCGCCTCGGTCAGAGAATACGGGGACGCGGTGCGCGACAACGGGATCACGTCCATCGGGTGCAGGGTTTCGGTGCCCTTCGATTCCAGGGTCACGACCCGCTCGCCCAGGAGCGTTCCGGTGCGCACGTGTGCCGTCGTGTCCGAGCCCAGCGATACCGATCCGTCGATCGTGAACGTCACGACCGCGTTTCGGCCCTCCAGTGCGACGTTGGACACGGTCCCGACCTTGATCCCCGAAACCGTCACGTCGTTGCCGGCAGCCACCCCGCCGGCATCGGCGAACTGTGCCTGATACCGAACCGCCGTAGCCCACGACACCAACCGTTCGGGGGCGAGTCCGACGGCTATGACGAGCACGATCAGCACCACGCCGATGACGCCGGCGCGGATGAGTTGTCTGCCACGGTATTTCAACATCAGGGCTCGGTGCACCTCCCGGTTTCCTGCCTGATCCACGGAAAGACCGCCGTGCGGCCCTGCAGGTCAGTCACCCGCCACTTGAGCTCGCAGATGTAGTAGTTGAAGAAACTGCCGTAGGACCCGGTGCGGATCAGTTTGCGGTAGTTCTCGGGCGCTTTCTGCAGAGCGGTGTCGATCCGGTCCTTCTGGAAGTCGAGGTTGTTGGCGAGCCGGTTGAGTTGATCCACAGTGCCAGCCAGTGGTGCCCGCGCATCGCCGAGCAGATCGGCCACCGACGCCGTACCGTTGTTCAGTGAATCGATCGCCGTGCCGATCGGATCCCGTTCTGCGGCAAGCTGGGTGACAAGCTGCTCGAGACGATCGATCGTGCCGGAGAACTTGTCACCTTCTCGGCTGAGCGTGGCGAGCAGTGTGCGCAGATTGTCGATCAGCGCCTGGATCGTCTGGTTGTGCTCGGCCAACGCGGTGGTGAACCCCGAGGTGTTGGTCAACAGAGATTGAAGTGTGCCACCCTGGCCCTGAAAGATCTGGATCAGCGACGCCGACAATGTGTTCACGTCTTCCGGGTTGAGGCCTCGGATAACGGGTTTGAGGCCGCCGAGCAACAGATCCAGGTCGAGTGCCGATTGGGTGCGTTCCCTCGGAATCTGAGAGCCGGGGGGCAGTGGTGTTCCTTCCGGCCCTTCGAGCAGTTCGAGATAGCGATCGCCGACCAGGTTCAGATAGCGCACCGCCGCGCGGGTTCCGGTGGTCAGCCGGACGTTCGGGTCGGCGTCGAACGTGACGATCACCGTCTTGTCCGGTTGCAGTTTGACGCTGTCGACCGTGCCGACCCGCATACCCGCCACCCGCACCGACTGCCCCGCCTCGAGCCGCGACGCATCGGCGAACACCGCGGAATAGCCTTTGGTGCTGCCTGTCCGGTACTGGCCGAAGATGAAGAACAACGACGCGGTGAGCAGTGACATCGCCACCGCGAAGATGCCGAACTTCACCAGTGTCGGACGTAGTGAGCGCCTCATCCGGGCTGTCCGATCTGCGCGGTGTTGCGGGGCGGTCCGGCAGTTTCGGTGTCGGGGAACATGATCTGTTTGATGATGTCCGCGTTGAGGATGATGCCCGGGTAGGTGCGTCGCCAGGGGTTCGTTCCGGTATCGGCGACCACGTAGGGTGCGACGCCTTCGAACGGCATCTTCGGCAGTCCGGTGCACTGCGGGCCACCTTCGGCGCCTGCCTTCGGCAGATCCAGCGGATAGCGGTAACGTTCCTGCGCCCAAAGGAAACCGGCCAGCACCTCTACTCCGGGCTCCTTCAACGGCGGCAGGTAAGACGCCTCGACCATGCCCGCCAGGGCGCACCACAGCGCCTGGTTGTACTCGTTGGTCAGTTCGGTGGTCGGCACCAGCAGTCGCACGACATCGGTCAACGGCTGGCGGTTCTGGCCGATCACCTCGTTGCCGATGTCGGCCAGACCGATGACGCTCACCAGCGCCGCGTCGAGATTATCTTCCTCCTCGACCAGCGTTTCGCTGATGTCTGCCGCGTTATCGGCGATCGCCACGAAATCCGCTGTCGCATCGGCATATCCGCTCAGCACATTCGGGGCGAGTTCCAGATCGCGGCTCAGCGCAGGCAGGCTGGGCTCCAGTTTCGCGAGGTAAGAATCCAGGTCGGAGAGCATCTGGCCAAGCCTCTGCCCTCGGCCGGACATGGCAGAGGCGATGGCACCCAGCGTCGCGTTGAGCTTCGCCGGTTCGATTGCCGACAGGACCGAGGTCAGCTGCTCGAAGACGGTGTTCATCTCGACCATCACGTGCTGCGCCTCGATCACCTGACCGGCGTGCAGCGATTGCGGTGATGGCTCGTCGGGGAAGACGAATTGCACCTGCTTCGCACCGAACACCGTCGGCGATGCGATGTCCACCAGCGCATTCGCCGGGATCGCATCGAGTCGCGAGGGATCCATCGCGAGGTGGATCGCCGCCTCACCGCTGGGCAGTTCTTCGATCGACGCGACTCGTCCGACCTGCACCCCGCGTACATCAACCTTCGCGTCCGGATTCATCACCAGACCGGCACGCTGAGAAATCACCGTTACCGGCACAGTGTCAGAGAAGCCGCCCCGAAACAGGTTCGCCGCCAACACGAACACCGCCACGGCCAAAACGATGGAGACCAATCCGACGAATGGACGCAGCAGATGCCGTCTCACCGAACGACCCCGCTTTCGCACCCGAGGCGCTCGGAACCGCACCACGCCGCTCGGTATGACAAACCCGTTTTCCCCCCAGCATGCAATCGAGGACGGTGCAGGACTTTACGCCGGAACATATTTTTGGGTCAATCGCTCCTAGGAGAAGGTGGTCAACGCCTGGACTGCGATACCCCCTCTTCGCCGCCGAGCCGCATATCGTGTTTGCTGTGCAAGGATGTCATACAGCTCGAACCTGTTCAAGGGCCAAAAACGGGACAAAGTCATGTTTTCTGTCTCACACGTGCAACGCTACGGACCGGTGCGTCAACGCCCTTGGGCATCAGGGCACAGCGGACCAAGAATTAGGCTCGGACACCGATGATTGATCGATCGCGAGTCTCGAGCCGTCAACCCGCGTGCCCCATGATCATGCCGCGAGGGTGCGGCGCGGCAGGGCTAAATGGCAATTTTTATGACAATAGAGACGGTCAGTATCAAAACCCGCTATCCGCCGCGGTTGGGCCAAACGCGATAAGTATTGTCGCACACGTCAAAAGCGTCCGACGAGAAGGTCGAAGATCCTCTACTCGGGCAGGTGTAGCTACTCGCGCAGGCGTAGCTACTCGGGCAGGCGTAGCTCGGGTTTCTCGACCTCTTCGATATTGACGTCTTTGAAGGTGATCACGCGCACCTGCTTGACGAAGCGCGCGGGTCGATACATGTCCCACACCCAGGCATCGGCCAGGCGCAGCTCGAAGTAGACCTCGCCCTCGGAGTTACGCGGCACCACCTCGACGCTGTTGGCGAGATAAAACCGCCGCTCGGTCTCCACCACATAGCTGAACTGACCGACGATGTCTTTGTATTCGCGGTAGAGCGAGAGCTCCATCTCGGTCTCATACTTCTCGAGATCTTCGGCACTCATCAGCTCAGCTGTCCTTCATGTCGGTCACGGCGCTCTCACTGGCACTATTGTCCCCTACCCCACTTCACCACGCTGATCCGGTTCACAGTCATCGACCAGCTCGGTGACGACCCTGATACCACCGGCCGTTGCCACCCGGCGCACGTTGATGAACGAATACCGATGCTGTGCGCATGGCCCCAGCTCTGCGAGCGCCGCGCTGTGGGCCGGCGTGCTGTAGCCCTTGTGATCCGCGAAACCGTAGCCGGGGTGCTCGGCCTCCATCTCGACCATCAACCGGTCGCGGCTCACCTTGGCCAGCACGCTGGCCGCCGCTATGCAGGCCGCGGCCGCGTCGCCCCCGACCACGGGCAGCGAGGGCGCCGGCAGGCCGGGCACGCGGAACCCGTCGGACAGTACGTATCCGGGCCGCAGCGACAGACCAGCCACCGCCCGGCGCATGCCTTCGATGTTGGCCACGTGCACGCCACGCCGGTCCACCTCCGCAGATGGAATGAACACCACGTGATAGGCCAGCGCGTACCGGCGGATCAGCGGGAACAGCCGCTCGCGTTCCTTCTCGTTGAGTTTCTTCGAGTCATCGAGGGCTGCCAGGCTCTCGAGCCGGTTCGGACCGAGCACACACGCAGCCACCACGAGCGGTCCCGCGCACGCGCCGCGACCCACCTCGTCGACGCCGGCGACCGGCCCGAGGCCGCTGCGATACAGCGCCGATTCCAGAGTGCGCAGGCCCGAGGATTTGCGGATCACCGTGCGCGGTGGCCATGTCGCCGGCAAGAACACCCTCTCCTATGCGTCCTACTGCGTTTTGGCGGTCACGTCTGCGGGTTCACGCTGCCAACGCCGCCCCACCGTGACGGGGGCCAGGCAATGAACCGTGCTATCCCGATCACATTGTCCACCGGGACGGTGCCCGCCATCGGGTCGCCCGTACACAGCAGGCCCTTCTGAACGTCGGCCGGAATGTTTGAGCAGTGTGCGCGTGAATCGGCCGAGTGGGTGCGGTTGTCGCCCATCACCCACAGCCGGTCCTCGGGCACAGTCACGGGCCCGAACTCATTGCCCAGGCACGGGTAGACCGCGGGGTCGGCCCGCATGGTCTCGGGGTCCAGGTACGGCTCGTGGAGCCGCTCGCCGTCGACGGTCAGCCCGGTCGCGGCGCGGCATGCGACAGTCTGTCCGCCCACCGCGATGACCCGCTTGACGAGGTCGTTCTCGTCCGGCGGGACGAAGCCGATGAATGACAGCGCGTTCTGCAGCCATCGCACGGCAGTGTTGTCCGAGCGGATCGACTGGTAGTTGATGTTCCAATTCGGCGGACCCTTGAACACGATCACGTCGCCCGGCTCGGGGGACGAGAACCGGTAGGTCACCTTGTCCACCATGATCCGGTCGCCGGTGCAGCCGGCACACCCGTGCAGTGTGGGTTCCATCGATTCTGACGGAATGAGGTAGGGCCGCGCGACGAACGTCAGCATGACGTAGTACAGGACCAGCGCGATCGTGATGAGGATCGCGAATTCGCGCAGCGCGCCGCCCTTCTTCTTCTCGGGCTTGTCCGTGTCGGGTTCTGGAGCCGCGTCCTCGGGCGGGCGCTCGGCTGACGACTCGTCGGACTTCGGGGAACCGGTCACCGCATCAGGGTAGCCAGCGCGGTGCTCGGCACCGCGCGGCTCGCGCTGCAAGGATCAGACCTCGATGCCGGCGGCCGACCCGAAAGTCAGCGCTTTTCCTTGATCTTCGCCTTCTTGCCGCGCAGCTCGCGCAGGTAGTACAGCTTGGCGCGACGCACGTCGCCGCGGGTCACGACGTCGATGTGATCGATGTTGGGTGAGTGCACCGGAAAGGTTCGCTCCACGCCGACGCCGTAGCTCTCCTTGCGCACCGTGAAGGTCTCCCGGACTCCGCCGCCCTGGCGACGCAGCACCACGCCCTTGAAGACCTGGATGCGCTCCTTGGAGCCCTCGATGACCTTGACGTGCACGTTAACGGTGTCGCCGGGACCGAAGTCCGGGATGTCGTCGCGCAGCGATGTCTGATCGACGAAGTCCAGCGTGTTCATCGGTGACACTTCCTTGCGGTTGGCGGCTGCGGGCGCTGCTGTCACGATGGACGCGTCACCGAGCCGATCTGATCGGGCGTATCGGGGTGTATCTCGCAGCGGGCGGAACTGGCCGTTCCCGGGTCCTGCACAGACAACTGCTCAATTGTGCCAGATGGGGTCGAATCCGGAGAAATCGAGCGGTATCGCCGCCGCCCCGACATGCCGGAAAACGCGCCTACGCCTGCACAGGCGGCGCGAATCCGAACCGGTTAGGCTGGCTTCACGGGGCTGATCGCTGGTGATGACCCTGATTCCCCGCCCACCGCACCCTGAGGAGGGCCATGCGACGTCGGCCGTCAAGGCTGGTGAGGGTTGCCGCAACCATTGTCGTCGCGGTACCGGTCGTCGCGGGTTGTGAGGCCAAGGTGTACGGGACGACGCCGCCCGAACGAGCGGCGCCGCATGCGACCGTCGTCGTACCGCAGGGCACCATGGCACCGCTGCCAGAGACCGCACCCGACGAGCCCGCCGCATCGTTCTCCGGCCTGCAGTTGCGGGTGCAGCAGGCCACCGCCGAGGCCGCCGGGGCCGGCGCCGACATCTCGGTCACGATCCTTGACCGCAATACCGGGCAGCTCATCTCGAATGGGAACGCCGAGGCGATGCCAATCGCCTCGGTGGTCAAGCTGTTCATCGCCGACGACCTGCTGCTGCAGGAGTCGCGGGGAAAGGTCAAACTCTCCCCCGACGACCGGCGGGCGTTCGAAGCGATGTTGCGGTCCTCGGACGACAGCGCGGCCGAGGTCTTCTGGAACCGAGGCGGCGGCAGCGAGATCGTGTCGCGGGTCATCGCGCGGTACGGCCTGAAGGCGACGAGCACGCCCTACAACGGGCGGTGGTTCAACACGTTGAGCACGACCGGTGACCTCGTTCGGTACTACGACAAGCTGCTCTCGGGCAGCGGCGGGTTGCCTCGGGACAAAGCCGACATCATCCTGTCGAACCTGGCGGCCTCCACGCCGACCGCGCCCGACGGCACCGTCCCCGGGGGCGTCTACCCGCAGCGGTTCGGCATCCCCGAGGGTCTCTACGCCGACCGGGTCGCAGTCAAGCAGGGCTGGTTCTGCTGCTGGAACGGTGGCAACTGGGTGCACTGGTCCACCGGAGCGATCGGCGGCGACCATCGGTATGTGATGGCGATCGCCTCCATGCAAGCCGCCGACGACGTGACGACGCGCAACACGATCACCCAAGCGGTCAAGACCATGTTCCCCGACGGCCGAATCTAGTCGGTGCGGTCGAGCAGATCCGGTCGACGTTGCCGGGTGCGTTGCAACCCTTGTTCTCGCCGCCACGCCGCGATCTTCGCGTGGTCGCCCGACAACAGGACGTCGGGCACATCGAGGCCGCGCCAGCTCGGCGGCCGGGTATAGCTGGGCGCTTCCAGCACCCCGTGTGAGTGCGAATCATCTTGGTGCGACGCGGGATTGCCGAGTACACCGGGAAGTAGCCGGACGATCGCCTCGATCATCACCAGCGCCGCCGACTCGCCGCCGGGCAGCACGTAGTCGCCGATCGACACCTCCGCGACCCGCATGCGGCGCACGGCATCCTCGACGACCCGTTGATCGATTCCCTCGTACCGGCCGCACGCGAACACGACGTGCCTCTCAGCGGCCCAGGCCTGTGCGTCGGCCTGCCGAAACAGCCGCCCGGCCGGCGTGGGAATCACGAGAAGCGTTTCGTCCGAACAGATCTCGTCGAGCGCATCGCCCCAAACGGGGGCCTTCATCACCATTCCCGGCCCGCCGCCGTAGGGCGCGTCGTCGACCGAATGATGCACGTCATGGGTCCAGCGGCGCAGGTCATGCACGACCAGCTCCACGATGCCCGTTTCGATCGCCTTGCCGGGCAACGACTGTCGCAGCGGGTCGAGGTAGGCCGGAAAGATCGTCACGACATCTATGCGCACGTTCAGATCTCCAGTAGGCCCTCGGGCGGATCTATCTCGATCAGCTGCTCGGTCAGCGACACCGACGTCACGATCGCGCTGACGAACGGGACCAGCACCTCACGTTCAGCGCTGCGCACCGCGAGCAGTTCACCCGCCGCGGTGTGCAACACCTCCGCCACGGTACCGATGTCATCGCCGGCGACGGTGCGCACCTGCAAACCTTCGAGCTGATGGTCGTAGTACTCGTCGGGGTCCTCGATGGGCGGAAGCTCTTCGGAATCGACGACGAACAACGTGCCGCGCAGCGCGTCGGCCGCGTCACGGTCCGCCACGCCGTCCAGCCTCACCAGCAGGCGGCCGCCGTGCGCCCGCGCTGACTCGACGACGTAGTCGCGCTCCGCACCGCCCTTCGGGGCGCGGCCGCGCAGCGACGCGCCGGGGGCGAAGCGCGCTTCGGGATCGTCGGTGCGGACGTCCACCACCACCTCACCGGTGATGCCGTGCGCTTTGGCGACGCGCCCGACGACGAGATCCATGTCGGATTACTGGTCGGTGTCCACCACGTCGACGCGAATACCGCGACCGCCGATGCCGGCGACCAGCGTGCGCAGCGCGGTCGCGGTGCGTCCACCTCGCCCGATCACCTTGCCGAGGTCATCGGGATGCACATGCACCTCGACGGTGCGTCCGCGCCGGTTGGTCACCATGTCGACGCGGACGTCATCGGGGTTGTCGACGATTCCGCGGACCAGGTGTTCGACGGCGTCGACGACGACAGAGCTCACGTCTTTGCTCAGCTCTCTGCCGACGAGGGCTCGCCCGAGGAGCCATCAGCCGTGGCGCCGTCGACGGTGGCGTCCGCACCCTCGGCCGCAGGCTCGGACTTGTCTTTCGCGCCGGACGGGTCGGCGGTCGCCTCGGCCTCGACGGCCTTCTGGTCGGCCTCGCCGCTTGCCTTCTCGTCGGCCTTGTCGGCCTTGTCGGCCTTCTTGGCGGGCGCCTTCTTCTTCTTGGGCTGCGTGGCCTCGGTGCTCGGGCCGCCCTCGGCCTCGGCCAGCGCCGCGTTGAACAGCTCGAGCTTGCTGGGCTTGGGCTCCTTGACCTTCAGCGTGCCTTCCCCGCCGGGCAGACCCTTGAACTTCTGCCAGTCGCCGGTGATCTTCAGCAGCGCCAGAACGGGTTCGGTGGGCTGGGCGCCGACGCCAAGCCAGTACTGCGCGCGCTCCGAGTCGATCTCGATGAGGCTCGGATCTTCCTTCGGGTGATACCGACCGATGACCTCGATCGCACGGCCCTGACGGCGGGTGCGGGCATCGGCGACGGCGATGCGGTACTGGGGATTGCGGATTTTGCCAAGCCGAGTGAGCTTGATCTTTACAGCCATGGTTGAGCTACTTCTCCTGTGATTGCCACGCTGCAATTCAGCGATCGAGGCGGGTTGCCTCGGCCCGGTTTTGCCTTGCGTGTGTGACCGCCGCAGAGCCGGAGTCCTGCGGTAGACAGCCGCCCATTGTGCCAGAACCCGCCCTACCGGCAAAAATCCGGCATTGTCGGCGCTTATTGGGGCGTTAGCGGGTTGATCCCATGCACCCCTGCGGGGGCAATCAACCCATTAACGGCCTCCTATGGGGCTCACACGAGCTTGTCGAAGCACTTCTCCTCGACGCGCCTGCTCATCCGCCAGCCCTCGGCGGTACGCACGAACTCGTCGACGTACCAGATCCCGACGAAGTAGATCTGGCCCTCCCCGCCCATCACCATCGGGTTGAAGCAGACGGCGCGCGAGGACGCGGTGTCGCCGGCCGGATCGTAGGAGATGCGTACGTCGACGTTGCCGAGCATGTGGTAGTACGCCGGGAAGTTCGGCAGCACTTCCGTCAGCCAGACCTTCACCTCCGGGTAACGGCCGTCGATGCCTCCGGTGACGCGGTAGTCGATGTAGGCGTCGGCGGTGAACACCCGGTCGAGGTCGTCGAATCGCTTCTGATCGATCGCCGTGGAGTAGTCGATCAGCAGTTGCTGTATTTCCAAGCGGTCCGAAATCTCCTCGAGGCTCAACATGCGTCGATTGAACACGACTAGGCTGCCTGCCCATGCGGAAGCTGTTGATCTGCTTGACGACCCTGCTGAGCCTGGTCGCGGCGGGAACCACCGTCGCCGCCGCCGCGCCTATCGGCGTCAACCAACCGTCGGGATCGGTGCCGATCCCCGACGGGCCCGCGCAGGCGTGGGTGCTCGCCGACATGGACAGTGGCGCCGTGCTGGCCGCACGCGACGAATACGGCCAGTACGCGCCCGCAAGCACGATCAAGGTGCTGCTGGCGCTGACAGTGCTCGACGAACTGCCCCTCGACGCCACCGTCGTCGCGAACGAGGCCGACACCCAGGTCGAATGCAACTGCGCAGGTGTGACGCCCGGCATGGTCTACACGGCGCGCCAACTGCTCGAGGCGCTGCTGCTGGTTTCGGGCAACGACGCGGCCAACACGTTGGCCACCATGCTCGGCGGCCACGACGTCGCCATCACCAAGATGAACGCCAAGGCCGCGTTGCTCGGCGCGCACGGCACCAACGTGGGCTCGCCGTCGGGCCTCGACGGCCCCGGTATCGACATGTGGTCGTCGCCGCACGATCTGGCGGTCATCTTCCGCGCCGCGATGGCCAACCCGGTGTTCGCCTCGATCACCGCGCAGCCGACCGCCGTCTTTCCGACCGAGACCGGCGACAAGGTCCTGGTCAACCAGGACGAGCTGCTCAAGCGGTATCCGGGCACGCTCGGCGGGAAAACCGGATTCACCGACCGCGCCCAGAAGACCTTCGTCGGCGCCGCCGAACGCAACGGCCGCCGACTGGTCGTCGCGTTGATGTACGGCATGGACAAGCCCGGCCAGCCGACATACTGGGATCAGGCCGCGAGCCTGTTCGACTGGGGTTTCGCGCTCAGCCCGGGAGCCAGTATCGGCACGCTGTGACCGCCTCCTTGAGTTGCTGAATCGCAACGCATCCGAGACCGGGACGGGGAACGCGGGCGATACGCTCGGCGGCCATGCGAGGCATGTTGGCTGCGTTGGCCATCGCGCTGACAGCGGCCATCGGCGTCGCTGCACCGGCGTCCGCCCAGCCGGGAAGTGAACCGTCGGGCGCCGTCGCGCTGCCGGACGGACCGGCGCAGTCCTGGTTGCTCGCCGACCTCGATTCCGGCCGGATCCTTGCTTCACGCAACCCCCATGAGCCGCACGCGCCCGCGAGCACCATCAAGGCGCTGCTCGCCATGGTCGTGCTCGACCAGCTTCCGCTCAACGGGGTGATCCGGGCCAGTCCGGCGGCCGCCGACGTCGAATGTTCCTGTGCGGGAGTGAAAGCGGGACGGGCTTACACGGTGCGTCAACTGCTCGACGGGCTGATGCTGGTGTCGGGCAACGACGCCGCCAATGTGCTTGCCGACGGTCTCGGCGGCTATCGAGTCGCGGTCGCGAAGATGAACGCCAAGGCGTCGGGCCTGGGGGCGCGCAACACCCGAGCCTCATCCCCGTCGGGACTGGACGATCCTGGAATGGAGTCGGTCACCACGGCCAACGACCTCGCGATGATCTACCGTCAAGCGCTGCGGTATCCCGCGTTCGCCGCGATCGTGCGCCAGCCGTCGTCGCTGTTTCCGACCGACGACGGCCCGAAGACCATCACGAACCAGAACGAGTTGCTCAAGAGGTATCCGGGCACGCTCGTCGGCAAGACCGGCTACACAAACCTGGCCCGCGACACGTTCGTCGCCGCCGCACAACGCAACGGTCGCCGACTCGTGGTCGCGCAGTTGTACGGCAACGGCGACCTCTACGGCCAGGCAATCGACCTCTTCGACTGGGGCTTCGCCCACCCCTGAGTTTCCTTGCCCAGTTGCCTAGTTGCGCGAGCGTGCGTGTCTGCACCCGACACACCGCAAATCTTCAGCGCTGCACGCACTTTCACGTGCGACGAGCGTGCGCAACTGCAGGAATTGCCGCGGTGTGTCGGGTGCAGACACGCGCGCTCGCGGTAATGGGCTCGCGGCTAGGGGAAGGTGCGGCCGCGCAGGATGACGAGATCCGGGTGGTTGACGACGGAGGCGCCGAGCCGCGGATCGTCGGCGTAGCACACCAGGTCTGCGGGTGCTCCGTGCTCGAGACTCGGCCGGCCCAGCCAGTCGCGGGCGCTCCAGCAGGCAGCACCCAACGCGTCGGTGGCACTCATGCCGATGCTTTTGAGCGCGTCGATCTCATCGGCGATCCGACCGTGGGCAACCATGCTGCCAGCGTCGGTGCCGGCGTAGATCGGCACGCCCGCCTCACGGGCGGCGGCAATCCGCGACGCACACCGCTCGTAGAGATCGCGCATATGACGGGCATATGTCGGGAATTTGGCGGCGCCGTCGGCGATGCCCGGAAAGTTCTCGATGTTGATCAGCGTCGGCACCAGTGCAGTGCCGTGCTCGACCATCAGGTCGATGGTGTCGTCGGTCAGCCCGGTGCCGTGCTCGATGCAATCGATACCGGCTTTGATCAACCCCGGTAGGGCGTCCTCGCCAAACACATGGGCGGTCACGCGGGCACCGTTGTCATGGGCGGCATCGATTGCGGCCTCGAGCACGTCGTCGGACCACAGCGGTGCCAGATCGCCGACCTCCCGGTCGATCCAGTCGCCGACGAGCTTGACCCAGCCGTCACCGAACCGCGCCTGCTCGGCCACCGCGGCCGGCAGCGCGGATTCGTCTTCGAGTTCGACCGCGAATCCACGCTGGTAGCGCTTCGGCCTGGCGAGGTGGCGCCCGGCCCGGATGATCTCGGGCAGCTCGTCGTGGTCGGCGAGGCTGCGGGTGTCGACGGGCGATCCGCAGTCGCGCAGCAGCAGCGCACCCGCATCGCGTTCGACCTCGGCCTGCTCGATGCAGTCGTCGAGGTTGTCGAGCGGGCCGTGCGCACCGAGTCCGACGTGGCAGTGCGCATCGACGAGTCCGGGGAGTATCCAGCCGTCGGCCCGGTCAGCGCCGAAGACGGTCTGCGCACCGCTCACCGGTTCGGCGCTCAGCACACCGTCGACGATCCACCACTCCACGGGCTCTTCGTCGGGAAGTCCCCGACCGCGCACATGGAGTCGCATCCCTAGTTCTGGCCCGGGAACTTCAGCTTGGACAGGTCGATGTCGGCCAGCCCCGGTGGGAGCTCGTCTAGGCCCTTGGGCATATCGGACAGATCGGGAAACCCCGCGGGCATCCCCGGCATTCCTGCGCCGAGCGGATTGCGCGCCTTCGGCGGCGTCGGTCCGCTGCCTTTCTTGCGGCCCTTCTGCCCCTTCTTACCCTTCTTGCCCTTGCGGTTGGATGGCTTGCGGCCGAACGGCATTCCCATCTGCCCGGCCATCTGCGACATCATCTTGCGGGCTTCGAAGAACCGCTCGACAAGCTGGTTCACCTCGCCGACCGTCACACCGGAGCCGTTGGCGATGCGAAGCCGGCGCGAGCCGTTGATGATCTTGGGATCGGCGCGCTCCTCGGGTGTCATGCCGCGGATGATCGCCTGCAGGCGATCGAGTTGCTTGTCGTCGACGGCGGCCAGCGCATCCTTCATCTGGCCCGCGCCGGGCAGCATGCCCAGCAGGTTCCCGATCGGGCCCATCTTGCGGATCGCCAGCATCTGCTCGAGGAAGTCTTCCAGCGTCAGCTCGCCGCTGCCGATCTTGGCGGCCGCCGCCTCGGCTTGCTGGGCGTCGAAGACCTGCTCGGCCTGCTCGATCAACGACAGCACGTCGCCCATGCCGAGGATGCGACTGGCCATCCGATCGGGGTGGAAGACGTCGAAGTCCTCGAGCTTCTCTCCGCTCGAGGCGAACAGGATCGGCACACCGGTGATCTCGCGGACCGACAGCGCGGCCCCGCCGCGGGCGTCGCCGTCGAGCTTGGTCAGCACGACGCCGGTGAAGCCCACGCCCTCGCGGAACGCCTCGGCGGTCGTGACGGCGTCCTGGCCGATCATCGCGTCCAGCACGAAGATCACTTCGTCCGGGTCGACGGCCTGCTTGATCGCGGCGGCCTGACCCATCAGCTCGTCGTCGATACCGAGGCGACCCGCGGTGTCGACGACGACCACGTCGAAATGCTTGGCCCTGGCCTCGGCGAGACCGGCGGCGGCAACCGCGACCGGATCACCGGGCGCCGATCCGCCGCTGCCCTCGGGCCCGACGCCGGGGTGCGGCGCGAAGACCGCGACGCCGGCACGCTCGCCCACGATCTGCAGCTGACTCACGGCCCCGGGCCGCTGCAGGTCGCACGCCACAAGAAGGGGCGTATGTCCTTGCCCACGAAGCCATTTCGCGAGCTTTCCGGCCAAGGTCGTCTTACCGGAGCCTTGCAGACCGGCCAGCATGATCACGGTCGGCGGAGTCTTGGCGAACGCCAGCGTGCGGGTCTCCCCGCCGAGGATGCCGATCAGTTCCTCGTTGACGATCTTGACGACCTGCTGGGCCGGGTTGAGGGCACCGGACACCTCGGCGCCGCGGGCACGCTCCTTGATGCGGTTGACGAAAGCGCGCACGACGGGCAGCGACACGTCGGCTTCCAGCAACGCCAACCGGATCTCACGGGTGGTCGCATCGATATCGGCGTCGGTCAGCCGCCCCTTGCCGCGCAGCCCCTGCAGGGCGCCGGTCAACCGGTCGGACAGGGATTCAAACACTTAAGCCTCCTGCGGCCTAGCCTAACTGGCCTCGGAGACCGCCTTGGCGGGCGGCGGCGCCGGCAGCACCGTGTACAGGTCACGCTCGATCTCGTCGCGAACGGCCGGGCCGGCGGTGATGCCGAACACGTCCACGACCGAGGAGCCCAGCGTGGTCACCTTCGCCCAGGCGATGTCGACGCCATCGCGCTCGAACACCGCGGTGAGCCTCGCCAGCAGACCGGCGCGGTCGGTACTTCGGATCTGCACGATCAGCTCGCCCGGGTGCGCGCCCTCCGACCACAGGATGCGCGGTGGAGCGGTGACGTGATTGATCGGGACGGCCGCCAACACCTCACCCGCACGGGCGGTGCCGTGCTGCGCGGCGTCGCGATCACGACGATCGAGCGAGTCGAGGACGTCGAGTTCGCCGTCGAGGGCGAGGATGAACTGCTGACGCAGCAGCTCGCCGGCCGGTGGGGAGCCGAAATGCGGTGAGACGACGAACGTGTTGATCGCCGAGCCCTCGTGACCGTTGACCGACGCCGAGTGCACCCGCAGCGAATTGAGCGCCAGCACGCCGGCCGCCTTCGACAGCAGCCCCCGTCTGTCCGGCGCGATGATTGTGACGTTGTAGATGTGCGGGCTGTCCACAGGCGTCAACTCGACGTGCACACCGACCTCGGCTGCCAGCGAAAGATACCGCGGATCAATGGGATCCGGTTCGGGCAGCGGCTCGCCGGCCATCACCATCTTGCACCGGTGGACCAGGTCGCCGATCAGCGACGCCTTCCAGTCGCCCCAGACGCCGGGCCCCGTCGCCAGCGAATCCGCTTCGGCGAGCACGTGCAGCAATTCCAGCAGCACGGCGTCGCCGTCGAGGGCGTCCACCACCGACGCGATCGTGTTCGGGTCTTGCAGGTCGCGCCGCGTCGCGGTGTGCGGCAACAGAAGATGATGGCGTACAACTTTTGACAACACCTCGACGTCCGAGGGCCACAGGCCCAGTCGGGTGCCAATCTGGGTGGCCAACTCGGCACCGATGACGCTGTGATCACCGCCGCGTCCCTTGCCGATGTCGTGGCACAGCGCGCCGAGCATCAACAGGTCGGGGCGGGACACCCGCGTGGTGAAAGCGCTTGCCCGGGAGACTGTTTCGACAAGATGCCGGTCGACGGTCCAGATGTGCACGACGTCACGCGGCGGGAGGTCACGGACCGCACCCCACTCCGGGAACAGCCGGCCCCACAGACCGGTGCGGTCCAGCGCCTCGATCGTGGCGACCGCCGACGGCCCCGCGGCGAGCATCACCAGCAGGTCCTTCAGGGCCTGCCGCGGCCACGGTGTGCGGAGCTCGGGCGCAGCCTCGGCGAGCCGGGCCAGCGTGGACGCGGCCATGGGCAGCCCGGTGGTCGCCGAAGCGGCTGCCACCCGCAGGATCAGGCCTGGATCGCGTTCGGGACGGGCGTCGCGCGCGAGGATCACCTCGCCGCCGAACTCGATGACGCCCTCGTCGAGGGGGCGGCGGGTGGGGCGGCGCAGCGACGCGAGTCCGCGGCGGGGCAGCGCGTTCGCCGCGGTGCGGACACCGGCGTCGACGTAGAAGCTGATGGTGCGTGCGGCGTCGGACAGCGTGCGTGCCAGATCGAAGCGGTCCCCGATGTGCAGTGCTGCGCCGATCTCGTCGGCATGCTGGGCCAGCAGCAGGTCGCGGCCGCGCCCGGCGACCCTGTGCAGTTCGGTCCGAACGTTGAGCAACGCCAGATGGGCCTCCCCCAGCGTTCCGAGCGGCGAGGCCGAGGTCCGGTTGGGGTACACATCGGTCAGCTGGGCGATCGCCAGCGCATTGAGCAATTGCACGTCGCGCAGACCGCCACGACCACACTTGAGATCCGGCTCGGCACGGTGCGCGATCTCACCGCTGCGCTGCCAGCGCGCTCGGGTGTGTTCGACGAGTTCGTCGAAGCGCGAGGCGATTCCGGTGCGCCACTGCCGGCGGGCGCCCCCGATCAGCAACGTCGACAGGTCCGCATCACCCGCGATGTGCCGGGCTTCCAACATTGCCAGGCCCGCCGAGATGTCCTCACCGCCCACCTTCAGCGCTTCCGGCACCGTCCGCACACTGTGGTCGAGACGAATGTTCGCGTCCCACAACGGGTACCACAACAGCTCCGCAACCTGCCCGACCACGTCGGGAGGCATGTTGTCGTGCAACAGGGTCAGGTCGAGGTCGGAGTACGGCACGAACTCACCCCGGCCCAGGCCGCCGGTCGCGACGATGGCGAAGCCGCTGGTGGGTGTGATGCCGACCTCGGCGGCCTTCGTCGTGAGCCAGAATTCGTACAGATCCTGCAGCGCCTGCCGCAGGGCTGCCGAATCCAATTGGCGGGCAGTGCCTGCCAACAATTGCTTACTCGCGGCGGCGAGGTCGGTCGCCGGCCGAGACGAGCCCGCCGCCGGTGCCACCCATCGGGGCACACCGGTGGCGGGATCGCGTTTCTGCTCAGGCATCTCGTCCACTCCCGCCCTGTCGAGAACTGCTCACGGTGTGATCGGTCGGTTGGGAGACGAACTCTCAGTTCTTCAAGCGGCTCAAAGGGCGTCGGCTCCCCGTTCGCCGGTTCGCACCCGCACGACGGTGTCGACGGGACTCACCCACACCTTGCCGTCGCCGATCTTCCCCGTCCGTGCGGCCTGGACGATGACATCGACCACCTTGTCGACAGCGGAGTCTTCGACGACCACCTCGACACGCACCTTCGGCACGAAATCCACGGAGTACTCGGCGCCGCGGTAGACCTCGGTGTGCCCCTTCTGCCGGCCGTACCCCTGAACCTCGCTGACGGTCATCCCGAGGATCCCCGTCTGCTCGAGCCCGGTCTTGACGTCTTCGAGCGTGAACGGCTTGACAATCGCAGTAATCAGCTTCATGTAGTCGATCCCTTCCGAGGAAATTGTTGCCGATCAGACGAGCTCGTAAGCGGTTTCGGCATGTTCGGTCTCATCGATGCCGGTGTCCTCGTCTTCCGCGGTAACGCGCCAGCCCAACGGCTTAACGATAAAGGCAATGATCGCCGTCATGATGCCAGTGAAGATGACCGCCACCAACGCGATCACCACCTGCACGACGAGTTGTCGGATGCCACCGCCGTAGAACAGGCCGGTCTCCATCGCCAAGAAGCCGATGCCGACCGTGCCCCACAGACCCGCTACCAGGTGCACACCGACCACGTCGAGCGAATCGTCGTAGCCGAACTTGTACTTCAGGCCGACTGCGAGAGCGGACAACACACCGGCGATGACGCCCAGGATCAACGACCCGATCGGCGACAGCGCACCGCAGGCCGGAGTGATCGCCACGAGGCCGGCGACAATGCCCGAGGCCGCGCCGACACTGGTCGCGTGACCGTCCCGGATCCGCTCCACGAGCAACCAGCCGAGCATCGCCGCAGCAGTCGCGGCAGTGGTGTTGACCCAGACCTGGCCGGCGATCATGTCGGCCGCGCCTTCGGATCCCACGTTGAAGCCGAACCAGCCGAACCACAGGATGGCAGCGCCGAGCATCACGAACGGAATGTTGTGCGGCCGATAGGCCATCCTGCCGAACCCGGTCCGCTTACCTAGCAGCAGCGCGAGTACCAGTGCGGCCATGCCCGCGTTGATGTGGACCACGGTGCCGCCGGCGAAGTCGATCGGAGCGACGTTCGCCATGCCTTCCTCGTTCACCCCGAACAGCTTCGCCGCGACGCCGTTGCCGGCCGCCGACAACAGGCCGCCGCCCCAAACCATATGGGCGAGTGGAAAATACACCAGAGTGGCCCAGATTCCGCCGAACACGAGCCAGGTCCCGAACTTCATCCGCTCGGCCACCGCGCCACTGATGAGGGCGACCGTGATCACCGCGAAGGTGAGTTGGAAGCCGGCCCAGACGATCGCGGGAACCGTGCCGAAGCCGCCGAGGACGTAGAGGGTGTTCTCGCCGATCTCCTTGGTTTCCAGTAGCGGACTCAACCCGAAAAGCGCGAACGGATTGTCGAATACGCCGAGGATGTCGCCGGTACCGGTGTGCGCCGATGCGAACGACATCGAGTATCCCCACAGCACGTAGATGACACTCACGACGCCGAGGGTGCCGAACGACATCATCATCATGTTCAGCACCGACTTCTGCCGGGAGAGCCCACCGTAGAAGAACGCCAGACCGGGCGTCATGAACAGCACGAGCGCCGCGGCCATCAGCACCCATGCGGTGTCGCCCGCGCTCAAGCCCTCCGGGCCGAACGGCGCGAACGCATCATCGGGTAGAGCCAGGGGTAAGGCTGAAACCACTTTGTGTGAACCTCCTTGGGAAGTACGCCGATCGGATCGGCCTCCCGAAGAGACTCTTCGGCTCGCGTTTCACCGGTGATTCTGTTCGGTTTCCAGAAAGTGAACGCGCACGCCAGAAGCGTTACGCTCGTGTTTCTGCCGGGCGCGGCGAGGCCAAACGCCTACCCGAGCAGCGCGTCGACGAAGGCCGCAGGCTCGAACGGCGCGAGATCGTCGGCGCCTTCCCCGAGCCCAACCAGTTTGACCGGCACCCCCAGTTCCTGCTGCACCCGAAAGACGATTCCACCCTTGGCCGTGCCGTCGAGTTTCGTCAGCACGACGCCGGTGATGTCGACGACTTCAGCGAACACCCTGGCCTGCGGCAGACCGTTCTGGCCGATCGTGGCGTCGAGCACCAGCAGTACCTCGTCGACCTCGGCTCGGCGACTGACCACCCGCTTCACCTTGCCCAGTTCGTCCATCAGTCCGGTCTTGGTGTGCAGCCGCCCGGCGGTGTCGATGACGATGACGTCGGCGCCGTCCTCGACGCCTTTGTCGACCGCGTCGAAGGCCACCGATGCGGGATCGGCGCCCTCCGCGCCACGCACCACATGTGCGCCCACCCGCGACGCCCAGGACTGCAACTGATCGGCCGCGGCGGCCCGGAAGGTATCGGCCGCGCCGAGCACCACGCGGCGTCCGTCGGCGACCAGCACGCGGGCCAGCTTGCCGACGGTGGTGGTCTTGCCGGTGCCGTTGACCCCGACGACCAACAACACCGACGGCTTGTCCGCATGCGGCAGCGCCTTGATCGACCGGTCCAGGTCGGGCCGCAGTTCGGCGATCAGGACTTCACGCAGCACGGCGCGGGCGTCTGCCTCGCTGCGCACGTTGCTGCTGGCCATCCGGGCGCGCAGCGACGACACCACAGACTCCGTCACGACCGGCCCGAGGTCGGCGATCAGCAATGTGTCCTCGACCTCTTCCCAGGACGCCTCGTCGAGGTCACCGCCGCCGAGCAGGCCCAGCATGCTGCGGCCGAGCGCGTTGTGCGACTTGGCCAGGCGGCCGCGCAGCCGCTCCAGCCGGCCTTCCGTCGGCGCGATCTCGTCGAGCGCGGGAGCGGCCGGGGCGGCAGCGGTCGGCGCCGCGGGTTCACTCGGCTTCTCGGGCGCGGGGATGGTCGGCGGCGCAGCGGGCTTCTCAGGGGGCTTCTCGACCGGCGCCTCGGGAAGTTGCACGTCGGCGATCGGGCGCTTGGGCGAGTCCCGCGGAATCGTGGCGTCATCACCGACCGCGGGCAGCCCGCTGGTGTCGATCCGCTCGGCCGGCCTCGCCGGCGCGGACTGGCTGAACGTGATGCCCGACGAGGCTGTGTAGCCCCCGGAGCGGTCGATCTGGGTGGCCGTGTCGGCCTTCTTCAAACTGATCCGGCGGCGCCGGTATCGCACCAGGCCAACGACCAGCGCGACGACCAGCAGTACGGCGATGACCGCAATCGCGATCCACAAACCCAACCAGGCAGCTTCTGTCACCGCGCCATTGTCTCAAGGCGGGTAGCCGGTGACCCGTGACGCCCCCACGGCCGCGAGCCGCGGTCAGTGGCCACTAACGGGTTGATTACTCGCATCAGGTGCAGACGATCAACCGGTTAGAGCTCGAGAAGGCCCTGCGCGCCTTAGTTGGTGGCTGCGACCAATTCCTGACCACGCATCCGCTGGCTGATCACCGTGGTGATGCCGTCGTCGCGCATGGTCACCCCGTACAGGGCGTCGGCGACTTCCATCGTCGGCTTCTGGTGCGTGATGACGATCAGCTGAGAGCGCTCGCGCAGCTGCTCGAACAGGCTGATCAGCCGGCGCAGGTTCACGTCGTCGAGCGCCGCCTCGACCTCATCCATCACGTAGAACGGCGAAGGCCTGGCACGGAAGATCGCGACCAGCATCGCGACCGCGGTCAACGACTTCTCTCCGCCGGACAGCAGCGACAGCCGCTTGATCTTCTTGCCCGGCGGACGCGCCTCGACCTCGATGCCGGTGGTGAGCATGTCGTTGGGGTCGGTCAGCAACAGCCTGCCCTCACCACCGGGGAACAGGGCAGAAAACACCCCGCGGAACTCGCGTTCCACGTCGGTGTACGCCTCGGTGAACACCTGCAGGATGCGCGCGTCGACGTCATCGATCACATCGAGAAGATCCTTGCGCGCGCCCTTGACGTCCTCGAGTTGAGTGGACAGGAAGTTGTAGCGCTCCTCGAGCGCGGCGAACTCCTCGAGCGCAAGGGGGTTGACCCGGCCCAGCTCGTTGAGCTCGCGCTCGGCCTTCTTGGCGCGCCGTTCCTGAGTCGCCCGGTCGAACGGCATCGGGGCGGGCGCGGTGACCTGCTCGCCGCGCTCGCGCGCCTGCTCGAACTCGGCCATCTCCAGTTCCGTAGGCGGCAGTGGAACACCCGGGCCGTATTCGGCGACCAGATCATCGGTCGCCATGCCGAACTGTTCGAGGATCTGCTCCTCGAGCTGCTCGATACGCATTGCCGCTTGGGCCTTGGCGACTTCGTCCTTGTGCAGCGCCTCGGTCAGACCGTTGACCTTGATGGTGAGCTCGTTGACCAAGTCGCGCGTCTTGGCCAGCGCGGCGGTGCGGTGCTGACGTTCGGCGGCGACTTCGTCGCGAGCGCGTGACGCGACGGCCACGACGGCGCTCAACCGTTGTGCGACAAGGCGTCCCGAGTCCGCGACCGCGGCGGCCACCGCCGCTGCATGCTGGCGCGATTCACGGGCCCGAAGAGCGCGCAGCCTCGCCTCGCGCTCGGCGGCCGCCGCCCTGCGCAGCGAATCCGCCCTGCCGCGAACGGCATTCGCACGCTCCTCGGCGGTTCGCAGCGACAGCCGGGCCTCCACCTCGGCACTGCGGGCGGCCTCCGCGGCGGCCATCGTCTCCTGGCGGTTGACGGGCTCCGCTTCGAACGTCGGCTCCTGCTGGGCGTTGTGCAGTCGCTGCTCGAGCCCGGCGAGCTCCTCGACGGTGCGCGAGCGGTTGGCCTCCAACTCGTTTCGCTGATGGATCAGCCGTTGCCATTCGTCGTCGGCGGCGCGGGCGTCCTGGCCGAGTCGACCCAGCTGCTCGTAGATCGCCGAGATGGCGGCGTCGGATTCGTTGAGCGCGGCGAGTGCCTGCTCCGCGGTATCCTGACGGTTCGCCTGTTCGGTCAGCGCGCCGGACAACGCCGCGGTCAGCTCGCCGACCTGCCTCTCGGCCTCGGCCAGCTCGGTGCGGGCCTTCTCGACCTCCGAGGCGATCTCGAGCGTGCTCGGTTTGCGGTCCGACCCGCCGCTGACCCAGCCCGCCCCGACCAGATCGCCATCGGTGGTGACGGCCCGTAGTTTGGGCCGCGAGGCGACGACGTCGAGCGCAGCGGCCAGCTCCGACACCACCACGACGTCTGAGAGCATCGCCCGGATCGCACCCTGCAGTCGCGGCGGCGCTTCGACCAGCTCCACCGCCCACACGGCGTCGACGGGCAGTGATTCAGCTTGCGGCGGCGCGTGATTCGGCCAATCACCGAGCACGATCGCCGCCCGCCCGCCGTCGGACTCCTTGAGCGCCGCGACCGCGGCGCGGGCGGCCCCGGGGCTTTCGGCGGCGACCGCGTCGGCGGCGGCACCGAGCACCGCCGCGACGGCCACCTCATAGCCGTCGCGCACCTTCAACAGGTTGGCGATCGAGCCCAGAAGCCCTGCGCCACCACGATTTTGCTGTAGCCAGGCCGCACCGTCCTTGCGATCCAGACCGACCGAAAGGGCTTCGATGCGAGCGCGCAGCGAGGCGACCTGACGTTCTGCGCCACGCTCGGCGGCCTGCAGCTCGGCGACGCGTTCGTCGGCCAGCCGCAGCGCGGTCACCGTGCGGTCGTGGTGTTCGTCCAGACCGACTTCGCCGGCGTCGAGTTCACCGACGCGGCTTTGCACGGTCTCGAACTCGGCCTGGGTCTGCTGGGCCCGGGCGGCCGCCTCGTCGATGCCGCCGGTGAGGCGGGCGACGGTTTCGTCGATGGACTCCACGCGGGTGCGCATGGTGTCTACCTGGCCGGCCAGCCGGGCCAGGCCCTCGCGGCGGTCGGCTTCTGCGCGCGCGGCGGCCATGTGCGCACGTTCGGCCTCGGCGGCGACGCGCTCACGCTCGGCCAGCTCGGCACGGGCCGCCTCCAGCTTCGCGCGGGATTCGGTCAGCTCGTCGAGCAGTTGCCGCTCCTGGGCGGCGATTTCGTTTGCTTGGGCTTCCAGGGCATCGGGATCAGGCCCCGTCGACGCCTCGGGCTCGATTTCGAGGTGCTGCGCTCGCTCGCTGGCGATGCGCACTGTTGCACTGACTCGTTCGGCGAGCGCCGACAGCGAGAACCAGGTCTGCTGTGCGGCGTCGGCGCGTTCGCTGAGGCCGGCGACCGCCGCTTCATGGGCGGCCAGCTCCGTGGTCTTGGCGTCCAACAGTGTCGCGATCTCATCGTGCTCGCGGCGCAGCGTGGTTTCGGCCTGGTTGGTGTTCTCGAAGTCGGCACGGCGTGTGACGAGGTCGTCGGCGGCCAGGCGCAGCCGGGCGTCACGCAGGTCGGCCTGAATCGTCTGGGCGCGACGGGCCATCTCGGCCTGCCGCCCGAGCGGCTTGAGTTGACGGCGCAGTTCGGTGGTCAGGTCGCTCAGCCGGTTGAGGTTGGCCGACATCGCATCGAGCTTGCGGACCGCCTTCTCCTTGCGCTTGCGGTGCTTGAGAACGCCGGCTGCCTCCTCGATGAACGCCCGCCGGTCCTCGGGCCGCGATTCCAGGATCTCCGAGAGCTTGCCCTGTCCGACGATGACGTGCATCTCGCGGCCGATGCCGGAGTCGGACAGCAGTTCCTGGACATCCATCAATCGGCAACTGCTGCCGTTGATCTCGTACTCACTGCCGCCGTCGCGGAACATCCGCCGGGTGATCGACACCTCGGAGTACTCGATCGGCAGCGAGTTGTCGGAGTTGTCGATCGTGACCGTGACCTCGGCGCGGCCAAGCGGCGGCCGCGACGACGTCCCGGCGAAGATGACGTCTTCCATCTTGCCGCCGCGCAGCGTCTTGGCGCCCTGTTCGCCCATCACCCAACTCAGCGCGTCGACCACATTGGACTTACCCGAACCGTTGGGCCCGACGACGCACGTGATGCCTGGCTCGAAGCGCAGAGTCGTCGGCGAAGCAAACGACTTGAAGCCCTTCAGGGTCAGACTCTTGAGGTGCACGACGTGCCACACTACCGCCGCTCGGGCTAGCGCTCGGTGAACCCATCTAGCGAGTCGCGGGGTTCTGTGAAGTCGGCGACGACGTTGTCGACCCGACCCGGCGCCTCACCGCTTTGCAGCAGGTCAAGTAGTCGCTGGCACGCTTCACGTCGGCCCTCGGCGACCACTTGCACCCGGCCGTCGGGCTTGTTGGCCGCGAAGCCGGTCAGCCCGAGTTCCAGTGCACGCGCCCTCGTCCACCACCGGAAGCCGACACCTTGGACGTGGCCGTGCACCCATGCCGTCAGGCGTACCTCAGCTAACTCCTGCATCATGTACCTCAAACGTCACTTTCGTCCCGGACTTGAGGGTGCGGCCGACGGTGCAGACCTGGTCGATCGCGCGCTCGACCACCGTGAGTACCCGCGCGACCTCGGCCTCTGACAAGCCGGACAGGTCCAGTTCCATGTGCTCCTCGAGCAGCGGATACCGCTCCTGCTCGCGGTCGGGGGGACCGGAGACGCGGATCGTCGTGCGGTAGTCGTCGCCGAGCCTGCGTCGCAGCGGCGCGTCACTGGCCATACCGCTGCATGCCGCCAGCGCGATCTTCATCAGTTCGCCCGGCGTGAACACTCCATCGACGTCCTCGCTGCCGACGAGCACCTCGGCGCCCCGCGAGCTACGGCCGGTGTAGCGGCGCTCCCCCGTCCGCTCAACCCACAGTTCCGTCATGAACTATTTGTACAGCGCGTGCCCCCACCTCATTCCCTGCTGTACCGCTCGTCGCAGCGATCGACGTTTCGCAGAGATCGTGCGAGAAGCGAGCTGGAAAACGTCGGGCAGTGGGGCTGGAGTGGCTGCTGTGACTCCGCGGCGCCACGGAGCGCAGTTTAGTTGCCCCGCACTCGCGGCCGGGGTTGGCATTTCGGGCAGTAGAACGACGAGCGGTTCATGAACTTCTCCCGCCGCATCACCGCACCGCAGCGCCGGCACGGCTCACCTTCGCGACCGTAGGCGTCCAGCGACCGGTCAAAGTAGCCGGATTCGCCGTTGACGTTGACATACAGCGCATCAAACGACGTGCCGCCCTGCTCCAGCGCCTCGTGCATCACCTCGGCGGCCGCGTCGAGCACCTCCGCCAGTTTGGACCGGGTCAGCGACGACGCCAACCGGGCGCCGTTGGTCCTGGCACGCCACAGCGCCTCGTCCGCGTAGATGTTGCCGATGCCCGACACCACCGTCTGATCGAGCAGCTGACGCTTGATCTCAGAGTGCTTGTGCCGCAACACCGTAACCACACCATCGCGGTTGAACAGCGGATCCAGCGGGTCGCGGGCCAGATGAGCGACGGGCACCGGCACCTCGCTGCCGTCGACGGTGACCATCTCGGTGAGCATCCAGCCGCCGAACGTGCGCTGATCGACGAAGCTCAGCGCCGTGCCGTCGTCGAGCAGGGCGGCGATGCGCAAGTGACTCTCGTTGGGCACCGAGCCCAGCAGCATCTGCCCGCTCATCCCCAGATGCACCACCAGCGCCGAACCGTCGTCCAAAATCAGCCACAGATACTTGCCCCGCCGGCCCGTGCCGACGATGCGGGAATTCAGCAGTCGCCCAGTCAGGTCGGCGGGGCCGGCCTCGTGCCTGCGCACCGCGCGGGGATGGTGGACGCGCACCGCGGTGATCGTCTTGTCGACGACGTACGCTTCCAGTCCGCGCCGGACAACCTCGACCTCGGGAAGCTCAGGCATCTACCTCGGCGGCGCTCAGCGCGTTCCAGGCCGCCGCGGCCGCCTTCAGCTCGGCCTCCTTCTTCGTGCGCCCGACACCCGTGCCGTATTCGGTGTCGGTGACGACCACCGTCGCGGTGAATTCCTTGTCGTGGTCCGGCCCGGTGGAGGTGACGACGTAACTCGGTGCGCCCAGCCCGCGCGATGCGGTCAGTTCCTGCAGGCTGCTCTTCCAGTCCAGCCCGGCGCCGAGGGTCGGCGCGGTGTCCAACAGCTTGCCGAACAACCGCAGAATGACCTGCCGGGCGACCGTGATGCCGTGCTCGAGAAAGATTGCGCCGAGCAGGGATTCGACCCCGTCGGCCAGGATGCTGGCCTTACTCGCGCCGCCGGAGTTCTCCTCGCCCTTGCCCAACAACAGGTACGCGCCGAGCCCGTCTTCGGTCAGCTGACGACCCACCTCGGCAAGCGCCTGGGTGTTGACGATGCTGGCGCGCAGCTTGGCCAGATCGCCCTCCGACCGGTCGGGGTGCCGGTGGTAGAGCTCCTCGGTGATGGTCAGCCCGAGCACCGCGTCGCCGAGGAACTCCAGTCGCTCGTTGGTCGGCAGACCGCCGTTTTCATAGGAGTAGCTGCGGTGGGTGAGCGCGATGGTGAGCAGCTCGTCGGGCAGGTCGACACCCAGCGCCGCCAGCAGCGCCGCGCGGTCAGTCACGCGTGTCCTCGTCCAGCATGCCGGCCAGCTTGGCCCAGCGCGGATCGATCCGCTCGTGGTGGTGCCCGGGTTCGGCCTCCGCCAACGCCACGCCGCAGTCCGGGCACAGTCCGGCGCAGTCCGGACGGCACAGCGGGACGAACGGCAGCGCCAACCCGACGGCGTCGATGATCGGCTGCTCCAGGTTGACGGTGTCGTCCACCACGCGACCGACCTCGTCGGCCTCGGTCGTCTCGTCGGTGGCGCTGTCGGGGTAGGCGAACAGTTCGGTCAGATCGATCTCGACGTCACCGGTGACCGGCGTCAGACACCGTGCACACTCGCCCGCCGTCGGCGCGGAGACCGTGCCGGTGACCAGCACACCCTCCGACACCGACTCGACCCGCAGGTCGAGCGCCAGCGGGGCGCCTTCCTCGATGGCGATCAGGTCCAGCCCGATCCGCGACGGGCTGGGCACCGTCTCGGAGACAGCCATCATTGCCCCGGGCCGCCGACCCAGCCGGGAGATGTTGATAACGAGCGGCGATTGTGACGCGCGATGCGTCGCCGCTTTGGCATGCGTCGCCATGAGTGTCGAGTTTACGGCGAGGACTTTTGGCGGCCCTCGGCGCTCAGCGCGCTGCGTAGTCGTGAGTGCCCGCGGCGGTGCGGAGTTGGTGCCGGCCACGCCCGACCGAGCGCAGCGTGCCGTTGAGGAAGCCCTCGAACTCCGCGAGCTTACTGTCGACATAGATGTCGCACTCTCCGCGCAGCCGGTCGGCCTCGGCATGTGCCGAATCGATGAGCCGGGTCGCCTCGCCCGTCGCGGTCTGCACGATCTCGGTCTGCGACACCAGCCGCTGTTGCTCCTTGATGCCCTCCTGCACGGCCTTCTCGTAGGCGAGGTTGCCGCTCTCGATGAGCCGGTCGGCTTCGGACTTGGCCCGGCCGGTGCTGGCCTCGTACTCGCGCTTGGCGGTGGCGGCGATGCGGTTGGCTTCCTCGCGGGCCTCCCCGACCATCCGCTCGCTGTGCTGACGGGCCTCGGCCACCATGCGGTCGGCCTGGGCTTTCGCGTCGGCGAGCAGCCGGTCCGCCTCGGCTCGCGCGTGGTTGAGCAGCGAGTCGGCCTCGGCGGTCGCCGTCGACACCATCGAGTCGGAATGCTCCTTGGCCTCGCGAAGCATTCCGTCGCGGGCATCGAGGACATCCTGGGCGTCGTCGAGCTCACCGGGAATCGCGTCCTTGATGTCGTCGACCAACTCGAGGACATCGCCGCGGGGCACCACGCACCCTGCCGTCATCGGCACGCCGCGGGCTTCTTCCACAATCGCGCTCAGTTCATCGAGCGCCTCGAAAACTCGGTACACGGCAACACCCTCCAGGCGTAGTTGACAGTTACCAGTGTGCCTGGTGTTGCCCGTGTGACTCGGCTTCCCGCCTCGGTGTGTCGCCTCGGACCTCGGTTATCCTCGGCATACACCCGCGGTTTGCTCCGTCGCACCGCTCTCCAAGCCGCAACTGCCTGTTGAATCGCTTCTGCGCATTATGTCAAGCGCGCGGTTGCCGCGACGAGCGGGCGACGGGAAGCCGAGCTACTTCAGCGCTGCACCGATGAGGTCACGGGCCCGGTCGAGCATCGAGGCGAACGGCCCAACCGCGAAGTTGGCCTTGGCCGACTCGACGCCGGCATGCGGATGGGTCGGCGCGATTGCCTCGGCCGCCTGTACCGCCTTGGCCATCCGCCCGAGGTCGTCGCCGTCGAGTTTGCGCTGCAGCTTGTTGAACTCCTCGTGCTCCTCGTGCTCGGCGTGCTCGACCACATCGTCGCGGAACTTCGTCAACTCGTCGACGAACTCCTTGGAGCCGACGTCCATCTTCTCCAGCCGTGAGAGGAACTCCTTCGCCTCGTGCTCCTCTTTGAGGCGGGCGTCGACGATCGACTCTCCGTCGGCCACCTCCTTGCGGGCCCGCGGATGTACCACCATTTCCTCGGCGGTCTCGTGCACGGCGAGCAGCTGACGAAGATCGGCGAACGCCTTCTCGCGGGCTTTCGTCTCCGAGGCGCCGAGCACTTCGTCGAACAGATCCTTGATCAGGTTGTGCTGATCGGTGAGGAACTTCACGACGTCGTCGGTGTTCTGGACGAACGTTTCGACCATGGCAGAAACCTCCGGTGAATTCGGGTGTGGTCAGGGGCGCGAATGGGCTGTGCGCCACCCAACGCCTACCCGGCGGCGACGGAAATCAACCCTGCCGAAGCTTGGCCTGCAGCCGCTTGTTGACCGGGCCGGGTAGCAGGTCGGAGACATCGCCACCCAGCGTCGCGACCTCCTTGGCCAACGACGAGGACACGAACGAATACTGCGGTGTGGTGGCGACGAAGAATGTGTCGACGCCGGCGATGTGCTTGTTCATCTGCGCCATCTGCAGTTCGTATTCGAAGTCGGTGCCAGTGCGCAGGCCCTTGACGATCGCGGTCAGGCCCCGCTTCCTGGCGAAGTCGACGACGAGCCCCTGACCGGACTCGACGCGCAGGTTCGGCAGGTGCTCGGTGGACTCCTCGATCATCGCGATGCGCTCATCGAGGGTGAACATGCCCTTTTTGTTCGGGTTGACCAGCACGGCGATCAGCAATTCGTCGAACTGGGCGGCCGCGCGCTCGAAGATGTCGATGTGACCCAGGGTCACCGGGTCGAAGGAGCCTGGGCATACCGCGCCGCTCATGAGCGATGACGCTATCAGGGCCGTTAGGAGCGCTCCGCGAGTTCAAGGCGGGTGTCGCCGTAGGTGCGCGACGGCCACACGTGCCACCCCGGCGGCCAGTTCAGCGGTGGTCCGCTCGCCGCGCGTTCGACGACGACGACGGTGCCCTCGGTGGTCCATCCGCCGTCGACCAACGCCGCCACGATGCGCGCGACCTCGTCCGCGTCGACGTCATAAGGCGGATCGGCGAAGACCACATCCACCGGTGACGACGCCCCGGCCGAGAGCACCGCGGCCACCGTGCCCCGCCGCACGGTCGCCCGCGACACCCCCAAGGTGGCGATGTTGTCGGCGATGACGCGCGCGGCCCGGGCATCGGATTCCACGAAGACCGCGGACACCGCTCCCCTCGACAACGCCTCGAGGCCCAGGGCTCCTGAGCCGGCGTACAGATCGAGCACCACCGCCCCAGTGAGGTCGATGCGCGCGGCAAGCACGTTGAACAACGCTTCGCGGACCCGGTCGGTGGTGGGCCGGGTTCCCCGCCCAGATCGATGCTGCGGCACGGTGATTCGTCGACCGCCGAAGACCCCGGCGACGATGCGGGTCAGCTGACCACCACCAGAAGATCGCCGCCTTCGACCTGGGCCGTCTCCGACACCGCCACCCTGCTGACCTTGCCGGCCTTGGGCGCGGTGATCGCGGCCTCCATCTTCATCGCCTCGATGGTGGCGATGGTCTGGCCCGCCTCCACCTGGTCGTCCACGGCGACGTTGACGGTCACCACACCCGCGAACGGCGCGGCGACATGGTCGGGGTTGGCGCGGTCGGCCTTCTCCGCGGTCGGGATGTCACTGGCCACGCTGCGGTCACGCACCACCACCGGCCGCAGCTGCCCGTTGAGGATGCACATCACGGTGCGCATGCCGCGCTCGTCGGGATCGGAGATCGCCTCGAGCCCGATCAGCAGCTCGACACCACGTTCCAGCTGGACCCGGTGCTCCTCGCCGTGGCGCAGCCCGTAGAAGAACTGGTTGGCCGACAGGCTCGACGTGTCGCCGTACTGTTCGCGGTGGGCGTCGAGTTCCTTTGTCGGACCGGGAAACAACAACCGGTTCAATGCAGCCTGGCGTTTCGGGCCGGCTTGGGCGAGCACCGCTTCGTCTTCCTCGCTGAGTTCCGGTTGCGGTTTCGCGGGCGCCCGTCCGGCCAGCGCCTTGCTCCGCAGCGGTTCGGGCCACCCGCCGGGCGGCTCGCCGAGCTCGCCGCGCAAAAATCCGATCACCGACTCGGGAATGTCGAATCGCGAAGGGTCCGAGGCGAACTCGTCGGCGCTGATGCCCGCACCGACCAGCGCCAACGCAAGGTCGCCCACCACCTTCGACGAGGGGGTCACCTTCACCAGTCGGCCCAGCACCCGGTCGGCGGCCGCGTAGTTGGCCTCGATCTCCTCGAAGCGGTCACCGAACCCGAGCGCGATGGCCTGCTGGCGAAGATTCGACAGCTGACCGCCGGGAATCTCGTGGTGATACACCCGCCCAGTGGGGAAAGGAGGGCCCGACGCCACAACGTCGAAGGGCGCGTAGACCTTTCGCAGCGCCTCCCAGTAGGGCTCCAGGTCGCACACCGCCTGCAGCGACAACCCGGTGTCGTACTCGGTGTGCGCGGCGGCGGCGACGATCGAGCTGAGCGCGGGCTGACTGGTGGTGCCCGCCAGCGGCGCCGCCGCTCCGTCGACCGCGCTGGCACCCGCCTGCCAGGCAGCCAGATAAGTCGCCAGCTGACCGCCGGGGGTGTCGTGGGTGTGTACGTGCACCGGCAGGTCGAACCGGGTGCGCAGCGCGCTGATCAACTTGTGGGCAGCGGGGGGACGCAGCAGCCCGGCCATGTCCTTGATCGCCAGCACGTGGGCACCGGCTTCGACGATCTGCTCGGCCAGCTTGAGGTAGTAGTCCAGCGTGTAGAGATTCTCGCCGGGGTCGGACAGGTCGCCGGTGTAGCTCATCGCGACTTCGGCCACCGCCGTGCCGGTTTCGCGTACCGCGTCGATGGCGGGCCGCATGGACTCGACGTTGTTGAGCGCGTCGAAGATCCGGTAGATGTCGATGCCGGTGGCGGTCGCCTCGGCGACGAACGCGTCGGTGACCGTCTCCGGGTACGGGGTGTAGCCGACGGTGTTACGGCCCCGCAGCAGCATCTGCAGGCAGATGTTGGGCACCGCCTCGCGCAGCGCGGCCAGCCGTTCCCATGGGTCTTCCTTCAGAAACCGAAGCGCCACATCGTAAGTCGCCCCGCCCCAGCATTCCAGTGACAGCAGCTGCGGTGTCATCCGCGCGACGTAGGGCGCCACCATCAGCAGACCGGTGGTGCGCAGGCGGGTGGCCAGCAGCGACTGGTGCGCATCGCGGAACGTCGTGTCGGTGACACCCAACGGCTTTGAGTCGCGCAGCCAGCGGGCGAACCCGTCGGGCCCGAGTTCGGTCAGCAGCTGCTTGCTGCCGGCCGGCGCTGGGGCATCGAGGTCGATGTCGGGCAGCTTGTCCTGCGGATACACCGACGCCGTGCGCGGGCCGTGCGGCTGGTTCACCGTGACATCGGCCAGGTAGTTGAGGATCTTGGTGCCGCGGTCGGCCGGCGTTCGCGCGGTCAGCAGATACGGGCGTTCGTCGATGAACGACGTGCTGACGCGTCCGGCACGGAAGTCGGCGTCGTTCACCACCGCCTGCAGGAACGGGATGTTCGTCGACACGCCGCGGATGCGGAACTCGGCCAGTGCGCGGCGCGACCGCGCCACCGCCGCACCGAAGTCGCGGCCCCGGCACGTCAGCTTGACCAGCATCGAGTCGAAATGCGCGCTGATCTCCGCACCGAGGTGCGTGCCGCCGTCGAGCCGGATGCCCGCGCCGCCCGGCGTGCGATAGCCGGTGATGCGGCCGGTGTCGGGCCGAAACCCGTTGGCCGGATCCTCGGTGGTGATGCGGCACTGCATAGCAAAACCCCGTGGCGCCGTCATCATGTCCTGACTGAGCCCGAGGCTTTCCAGTGTCTCGCCGTCGGCGATGCGCAACTGCGACGAGACGAGGTCGACGTCGGTGATCTCCTCGGTGACGGTGTGCTCGACCTGGATGCGGGGATTGCACTCGATGAACACGTAGTGACCGCGCTCGTCGAGAAGGAATTCGACGGTGCCCGCGAAGGTGTAGTCGATCTGACGGGCGAAAGTGACCGCGTCAGCGCAGATCCGTTGCCGCAGTTCGTCAGACAGGTTCGGCGCCGGCGCCATCTCGATGACCTTCTGGTGCCGGCGTTGCACGCTGCAGTCGCGTTCGAAGAGGTGCATCACGTTGCCGTGGGTGTCGGCCAGGATCTGCACCTCGATGTGGCGGGGGTTGAGTACCGCCTGCTCGAGATACAGCGTCGGGTCGCCGAACGCCGACTCGGCCTCGCGCGACGCGGCATCGATCGCATCGGGCAACGCATCCGCGTCCGCCACCCGTCGCATTCCGCGGCCGCCTCCACCGGATACGGCCTTGACGAACAACGGGAACTCCAGGCTCGACGCGGCAGCCATGAGCTCATCGGCCGAAGCCGACGGCGCCGACGAGTTCAGCACCGGCAGGCCCGCGGTGCGGGCCGCGTCGATCGCCCGGGATTTGTTGCCGGTCAACTCGAGCACTTTCGCGCTGGGCCCGATGAACGTGATTCCGCTCTCGACACACGCAGCGGCAAGGTCAGGGTTCTCCGACAGGAAGCCGTAGCCCGGATACACCGCGTCGGCGCCGGCATGCTTGGCCACCCGGATGATCTCGTCTACCGAGAGGTACGCCCGGACCGGGTGTCCGGTCTCACCGATCTGATAGGACTCGTCGGCTTTCAGCCGGTGCAGTGAGTTGCGGTCCTCGTGTGCGTACACCGCAACCGTGTCGATCCCCATCTCATAGGCGGCACGGAAGGCCCGGATCGCGATCTCGCCGCGATTGGCGACCAGGACTTTAGAAATCACGGGCGCTCACGCACGTACTGTATCGCCCGGCGAATCGGCGCCCCTAGACCAGCGTGGACCAGTAGCTCCAGAAGCGCACGAGTATCAACAGCACCAGGCCGGTGAACCACAACGTCACCAGCGACCACCGCCAGGTGTGCACCACGCGCGCGACCGCATTCCCCCGTTGGGGCTGCAGTGCGATGGCGGCGACGACGACCAGCAGCGGAATCGTCACCGCCCACACCACCATGCAGTACGGGCACAGCGCGCCGATGCGGTACAGACTCTGGAAGATCAACCAGTGCACGAACGCGGCGCCCAGCAGCGTGCCGGCGGCCAGGCCGGCCCAGTACCAGCGCGGCAACTCGACGCGAGCCAGCGCCAGCACGCCGGTCACCACGACGATCGTGAACGAGACGATGCCGATCAGCGAGTTCGGGAAGCCGAACACCGAGGCCTGCGGCGTGACCATCACCGAACCGCAGGACAGCACCGGGTTGAAACTGCAGGAGGGAACATACTCCGGATCGATCAGCAGCTCGATTTTCTCCACGGTCAACAGGACCGCCGCGACGAGCCCCAGCACACCGGCGATCAAGATCCAGACCGCGCTCGGGCGCCCCACCGGCAGGCCCGTCGGCTCGTCAGCCGCGGGCTCGGTCGGCGAGACGGCGCCGGGCGCGGTGACCGTCACGGCGCCGGCTGCGGTGTCGGATCGGGGTTCGGGGGCGGGGCCCCGGCATCCAGTGCGGGCACTTCGCCGACGATTTTCTCGATCTCGGCGATCAACGCGTCAGGGGTGGACGGCGAGTAGTCCTCGCCGTTGATGCGGATCGTCGGCGTCGAGTTGACGTTGGCGGCTTTGGCAAGGCCCTTGACCATCTTCTCGTAGCGGCCGCTGTTGATGCACTCGGGAACATCGCCGGTCACGCCGGCTTGCCGGGCGATTTCGATGAGCCGGGCGTTGTCGGGGAACGGGCCGACGCCCTCGGGCGGCTGCTGGGCGAACAGCGCGGCATGGAAACGCCGGAAGGCCTCCTTGTCCGCGTCGGCCACGCAGTAGGCCGCGTTGGCCGCGCGTGTCGAGTAGCCCTGCCCCGCCCGGTCGAGGATGGAGACCATGTAGTAGTCGGCGGCGACGGCACCGCTGTCGATGAGCTTGTTGATCGTGGGCCCGAACTGCTTTTCGAAGTTGCCGCACGCGGGGCACAGGAAGTCCTCGTAGAGCGACAGCACGGCCTTGGGCTCGGAGGTGCCCTCCTTGGTGATCACGTTGCTCGACGCCACGTGCACCGCCCTGACTTCACCCTCACCGGGCTTGTCGCCCTTGGTCATCACGATGTACAGCACCAGCGCGACGGCGAAGACCACGACGATGGCGGTCAAGCCGATCTGCACCGCCCGATTGCGGTTGCGATCGGCTGCCTTCAGGTCGTAGCGCGGGGTCTTCTTCGGTTTCGAGGCCACGGGGGTAAGAGTACCGGCGGTGCTGCGACGGCCTGTCAGTCGCGGGCCAGATGAGCCCGCAGCGCGGAGATCACCTCGGCGACCGCGGTGGTGCTGTCGCCGCCGAACGGGAAGAAGTTGGCGAATCCGTGGATCAGGGGGCCGAACTCGCGGTGGTCGACCGGCACGCCCGCCGCCCGCATCGCGTCGGCGTACTGCCTGCCCTCGTCGCGCAGCGGGTCGAACCCGGCGGTGATGATCAATGCAGGGGGCAGACCGGACAAGTCGTCGGCCAGCAGTGGCGACACCTGCGGGTCGTCGGCGGCGACTCCCCCGCTGAGGTACTTGTCTCGAAACCACCCGAGGTCGTCTCTGGTCAGGAAGTACCCGTTTGCGAACAGCGCCTGTGACCGGGTTTCGGCGCTGTAGTCGGTGACCGGATAGAGCAGCAACTGCGCGGCCGGCAGCGGGCCCTCGGCGCGGGCGCGGTGCGCGACGAGCGTCGCCTGGTTACCGCCCGCGCTGTCGCCGCCGACGGCGATGCGGTCCGGGTCGGCGCCCAGTTCGGTGGCGTGGTCGTGCGCCCAGCGGAACGCGGCGTACGCGTCCTCGGTGCCCGCGGGCGCCGGATGCTCGGGTGCCAGGCGATAGTCGACCGAGAGCACGTGCATGCCGCCGCGTCGGCAGATCTCGCGGCACAGGTCGTCGTGGGTGTCGATGCTTCCGATGACCTGGCCGCCGCCATGGAAGAAGACCAGCAGGGGACCCTGGCCCTCGATGGGCCGGTAGTGACGCGCCCGGATGGGTCCGGCAGGTCCTGCGATCATGATGTTGCTTACCGCGGCGACGGGGATGCTCTGCTTGAAGCTGGCGGCCAGTACCTCCAGCTGACCCCGGGCCGCGGCGACGTCGTCGGCATTGACCAGTCCTTCGATGCCGGTGAGCTTCTGGCCGGCGAGCATCAGCGCGAGCGTGGTGTCGAGCGTGTTGCCGTCGATGGTGACCGTGCGGCCGCCGAGCAACACGCGTTTGGCCGCGTGCGGGATGTGCGGAAGTGCGCGCAGGGTGACACCCGCCGCAGCGTTGACGACAGCCTCCCGGCGGTTGGGACTCCAGGAGCTTGCGGCTGGCAGACTTTCAGTCATGGCTTCTCCATCAATCACGTTGAATGACGGTAATTCGATACCTCAGGTCGGACTCGGCGTTTGGCAGACCCCGGCGGAGGACACCGAACGCGCCGCCGCGACCGCACTGGACGCCGGCTACCGGCACATCGACACCGCCGCCGCGTACGGCAACGAACGCGAGGTCGGCGAGGCCGTCAAGAGATCGGGGTTGGCGCGGGAGGACGTCTTCATCACCACGAAACTGTGGAACGCCGACCAGGGCTACGACAGCACGCTGACCGCGTTCGACAAGAGCATGAAGCGTTTGCAGCTCGACTACCTCGACCTCTACCTCATCCACTGGCCCATGCCGGCCAGGGGTGCGTTCGTCGAGACCTTCAAGGCCTTCGCGCATCTGCGCGAGCAGGGCCGCATCCGGTCGATCGGGGTGAGCAACTTCGAACCCGAACACTTGCGGGCGCTGGTCGACGCCACCGGGATCGTGCCCGCCGTCAACCAGATCGAACTGCATCCGCTGCTCCAGCAGGAGGAACTTCGAGAGGCGCACGCGCAGCTGGGCATCGCCACCGAAGCATGGAGCCCGCTCGGACAGGGTTCACTGCTGTCGAACGACACCATCGGCTCGGTGGCCGAGGCGCATGGTAAAACGCCGGCCCAGGTGTTGATTAGGTGGCATATGCAGCTCGGCAATATAGTCATCCCGAAGTCGGTGACCCCCGAGAGAATCGTGAGCAACTTCGACGTGTTCGATTTCGAGCTGAGCGAGCAGGACATGGCGTCCATTTCCTCGCTCGGCGACGGCACTCGGTTGGGTCCCGATCCGCGAACATTCGAGTTCACAGGATAGGTGAGATGACCCAACCGCAGGGCAACGCGGGCGCGATTCCGACCGTCACGCTCAACGACGACCACACGATGCCGGTCCTCGGCCTCGGCGTCGCCGAGCTGTCGGACACCGAGACCGAGCAGGCGGTGCTGGCGGCGTTGGCGGCCGGCTACCGGCTGATCGACACCGCGTCCGCGTACGGCAACGAGGAAGCGGTCGGGCGGGCGATCAAGGCGTCCGGTGTGCCGCGCGAAGAGGTGTTCGTCACCACCAAGCTGGCCACCCCCGACCTCGGCTTCCAGTCGTCCCAGGATGCGCTGAAGGCAAGCCTCGGCCGGCTGGGGCTCGATTATGTCGATCTCTACCTGATCCACTGGCCGGCCGGCGAGCACGGCAAGTACGTCGACAGCTGGGGCGGGCTGATGAAGCGCAAGGAGGTCGGCGACACGAAATCGATCGGGGTCTGCAACTTCCACGCCGAGCATCTGTCGAACATCATCGATCTGTCGTTCTTCACTCCGGCGATCAACCAGATCGAACTGCACCCGCTGCTGAACCAGGCGGAACTGCGCGAAATCAACGCGGGCTACGGAATCGTCACCGAGGCCTACAGTCCATTGGGCGTCGGCCGGTTGCTCGACCACGAGACCGTCACCTCGGTCGCGCAGTCGCACGGCAAGACGCCCGCGCAGGTGCTGATCCGGTGGAGCCTGCAACTCGGCAACGTGGTCGTCCCCCGCTCGTCGTCACCGGAGCGGATCGCCTCGAACCTCGAGGTGTTCGACTTCGAACTCACCGACGATCAGATGGCCGCGCTCAACGGCCTCGACGAGGGCACCAGGTTCCGCCCGGACCCGGAAACCTACACCGGCACCTAGCTTTTCCTGCGCGAGCAGACGAGAAGTGCCCCGAAAACGCCTCGAATAACGGCAATTTGCGGCTGTTCGCGGGAAAGAGTCAGCCGGTCGGGCAGGTCGCCGCGGCTTGGCGCAGCACCGTGGCCGACGGCATGTCGATCGGCAGCGCATATCCGCGCAGCACTTCGATGAACTGCATCGCGTACTGACAGTGGAACGCCGCGTTGGGCGGCATCCAGTCGGCGGGTTCGGAATCGCCTTTGTCCTGGTTGGCCGCGCCGGCCACCGCCAGCAGGTTGGCGGGATCGTTCGCGAAGCGAATACGCAGGCCGTCGGGCCAGTGACGTGCACCCAGATCCCAGGCGAGCGCGAGCGGAACGATGTGATCGATCTGCACCGCGGCGCCTGTCTTCTCACCGCGGGTGAAGGCGACCACGGCGTTGGTGTACGGGTCGTGCAACGTGCCGGTGGCCACCGCGTCGGCGCAGCGTTTGATCGACACGAACGTCTTGTCGTCCAGGTCGCGGTCCAGAATGTCGTTGCGGGTGTCGCAGCCGTTGTGCCCGCCGGGAGCGGAGTTGTCGTCGGTCCAGCTGTCCCCGAAAGCGTCTCTGCGGTAGTCGTATCCGCGGATGCGCATCGGTATGACGGGCAGACCCGCGAGAACGTCGGCACCGGGCGCGACGGTCGGGATGTCGGCGCGCGCGATGAAATGCGTCCGGTCCGCCGCCGATATCACGGCCTGAGCGGCAACGACCACCGCGAGCGTAACGATCGCGGTCAGCCACAGGATGTTCTTGCGGTTCACGTCTTGTCCAGGAACTCGACGCGGTCGGTGTCGACGAACGGTGCGGCCAACGCCGCCATTCCCGGGTTGGCCGGATCCTGCTGGTAGCGCGCCGCGCAGAAGTCGCGGGCGGCCAGGATGATGTCGAGGTGCTCGAGCAGTGACAGGAACCGCAGCGTGATCGCCCGCCCGGACTGGCTCAAGCCCAAGACATCTCCTTCCTTGCGCTCGTGAAGGTCCAGGTCGGCGAGCTTGAAGCCGTCCAACGTCGATGCGACGGCCTTCAACCGGGCACCGGCCTTGGAGCCTTCCGGCAGCTTGGTGACGAGCAGGCACAGGCTGGGATGCTGTCCGCGCCCGATCCGCCCGCGCAGCTGGTGCAGCTGACTGATGCCGAAGCGGTCGGCGTCCATCACCACCATCACGGTCGCATTGGGCACGTCGACGCCGACCTCGATGACGGTGGTGCACACCAGCACGTCGATCTCGCCCGCCCGGAACGCCGCCATCACCGCGTCCTTCTCGTCGGAGGGCAGCCTGCCATGCATGAGTCCGAGCCGAAGCCCTGACAGCGGGCCGCGGCTCAGCCGGTCGAACAGTTCGACGACCGTGATCGGGGGTGGGCCGCCGGTCTGCTTGTCGTCGTCCACCTTGTCGTTCTCGTCGATGCGCGACGCGACCACATACGCCTGCCGGCCGTCGCGGACCTCTTCGGTGACGCGTTGCCAGGCCCGGTCCAGCCAATGCGGGTGCTCCTTGAGGAAGACCGTGTTGGTCGTGATCGGCTGGCGGCCTCTCGGCAGCTCACGCAGCGTCGAGGTCTCCAGGTCGCCGTAGTAGGTGAGCGCGACGGTGCGCGGTATCGGCGTGGCGGTCATCACCAGCAGATGCGGTGTCACATCTTCGGGTGCCTTGGCGCGCAACCGGTCTCGCTGCTCGACACCGAACCGGTGCTGTTCGTCGACGACCACCATCCCGAGGCGGTGGAACTCGACCGCGTCCTGCAACAGCGCGTGCGTGCCGATCACGATGCCCGCCTCACCGCCGGCGACCTCGTCGCGCACCGCACGTTTCTGTTGGGCCGTCATCGATCCGGTCAGCAGTGCAACGCGGGTGGCGCCGTCCACACCGCCGAGTTGTCCTCCCATCCCCAGCGGACCGAGCACGTCGCAGATCGATCGGGCATGTTGGGCCGCAAGGACTTCCGTCGGTGCCAGCAGCGCGCACTGGTAGCCGGCATCGACCATCTGCAGCATCGCGAGCACGGCGACGATCGTCTTACCCGAACCCACTTCGCCCTGCAGCATGCGGTTCATCGGCCGGGTGGACGCCAGCTCCGAAGAGATGACGTCGAGCACTTCGCGTTGGCCGTTGGTCAGTTCGAACGGCAACTGGTTGTGCAGGGTGGCGGCTAGCCCGTCCTCGCGGCGGACCGCAACCGGACCTGATTCGCTGAGCTCGCCGTGGCGTCGATCGGTCAGCGCCCACTGCAGGCCGATGGCTTCGTCATAGGTCAGGCGCGCGATCGCAGCATCGCGTTCGGCGGATTTCTCGGCAGTGTGGACGGCACGCAACGCCCGGTCTTCGGTGATCAGATCATGTTGTCGCAGAAACGTTTCCGGCAGCGGTTCGGGAATCGGGTCCAACACGTCGAGCACCTGGCGTACGCAGGCGTAGATCTCCCAGGTCTGCACCTTTTTGCAGGCCGGGTAGATCGGAAAGAAGTCCCGTTCAAAGGCCGCCAGCAATTCATCGCCGGTCGCGCCGGACGCCTCGGCGATGGCCTTGAGCGACTTCGACCCCTTCACGGCGCCGCTCTCGTGCAGGACCAGGAATGCCGGATGGGTCAGCTGCATGGTGCCCTTGAAGTAGCCGACCTCCCCGGACAACATCACCTTCGCGCCTTCGACCAATTGCTTCTTGAGGTACTTGACGTTGAAGAACGTCGCGGTCACCTTCGGCTTGCGGTGGCCGAGTGTGACGACGAGGTACTCGCGCCGAGGTGCCCGATTCGTCATCTTCAGATCGGCTTTCGCGATGACGTCGACGAACGTGACGTGTACGCCTTCCTCGAGCTCCCCGTCGTCGCTGACGGTCGTCATCTCGTCGCTGTACTTGCGGGGGTAGTGGCGCAGCAGATCGTTCACCGTGCGGATGCCGAAGTGCTCCTCGAGCGGATCGGCCGCCTTTTTGCCGAGCACGTAGTCGAGGCGGTCGGTCAGCGTGGCCACGGCTACTCCACCCCGATCAGCAGCGCGTCGCCGCGGTGGCCGGTGTGATACGTGACCAGCTCGGCGCCGAGGTGCCGCTGATGGACGTGGTCCTGCAGCGCCGCAGCGACGCGCTCGTCGACTTCGGCGCCGGTGAGCACCGTGACCAGCTCGCCACCGGCGGCGAGCAGCAGGTCGATCAGGCCAGCCCCGGCCGCGGCCAGGTCATCACCGACGATCAGCACCTCGTCGCCCGAGATGCCGAGGCCGTCGCCGGGCTTGCACATTCCGGCCCAGGTGAGCGCTTCCTCCGTGGCCACCCGCACCGACCCGTGCCGGGCTCCCGCGGCCGCCCTTGCCATCGTGTATCCGTCATCGACGGCCTGGCGTTCGGCGTCGTGAACCGCAAGCGCCGCCAGGCCTTGCACCATCGAAGCGGCGGGCACCGGCACCACGTCGATGCCCCACCCCATCGCCGCCGTGCACCCGGCGACGAGTTCCTCGGCGGCGACATACCCGTTCGGCAGGATCATCGCCTGTCCGGCATCGGCGTTGACCAGCGCGTGCAGCAGCTGCTTGGCGCTGACCGGCGTGTCGTGCTCGATCCGCAGCACCTGGGCGCCCTCGGCCGCGAACAACTCCTCGGCACCGGCCCCGTCGACGACCGCCAGCACCACCCGGCCGCGCGACCACCCGGCCACCGGCCGCGCACCTGCGGTGCCGGTGAGCGCAGTGACCTGAATGCGGCTGGGAGTGCCCACCGCGAAGGCCGCTTCGACCGCCGCGCCGGCGTCGTCTGCGTGCACGTGTACCGAGTACTGCCCGGTGCCACCCGACGAGGCGGCGATCGCCACGGAGTCGCCCAGCGCATCCAGTTCGTTGCGCAGCTTCTCCACCCCGGCCGCATCACACCCGCCGAGCAGGTACATCACTTCGAACTGCGGGGCGGCGACGGCGTGGCCGGCAGCCGCATCGGTGCGTGGCGGCGCCGGCACGTACTCCGCTCTGCGCGGCGCGTGCCCGGTCAGCGCCTTGCTCATCGCGTCGAGCAGGACCAGCAGGCCCCGCCCCCCTGCGTCCACCACGCCGGCCCGGGCCAGCACCTCGAGTTGACCGGTGGTTTGGTCCAGCGACCGCGCTGCAGCGTCGGCCGCCGTGATCACCACATCGGCGAGTGCAACGCCGTCGGCCACGGCACGCGCGGCGCCGTCGGCCGCGTCCGCGAGCACGGTGACGATGGTGCCCGGCACGGCGTGCCCCATCGACTCGACCGTGAGATCCACGGCGTGGCGCAGCGCAGCTGCGAACAGCGTTCCGTCGACGGTGGATGCTGCTGCGGTGACCTCGGCCAACGCGCGCAGGATCTGGGACAGGATCACGCCGGAATTGCCGCGAGCGCCGTTCAGGGCGCCGCGAGCCAGCGCCGCGGCCACCTCGGCGACGTCTTCGATGTCGGTCAGCGCGTCGGCCTGCGCCCATGCCGACCGCATGGTGAACAGCATGTTCGTTCCGGTGTCGGCGTCCGCCACGGGGAACACGTTGAGCCGGTTGATCTCGTCGGCGTGGGTGATCAGGTCACCGACCGCGGTGTGCGCCCATTCCCGCAGCGTGGAGGCATCGAGCAGTCGAGCCGACATGCTTAACCTCCAACAGAATGTGGCGTCCTCCACGCCCCCGCCGTGCGGGTCAGCCTAGCCACTGGTCCCGACAGTGCCGTCATGAAGCCGTGATGACGTCAGCGCCGGTGGACGAGCTTCTGAGGGCCCGCGCGCAGCATGGGGACAGCGTTTTGGCGATCACCGCGCCGGCCGGTATCCTGGTCAGGTTGTCGGGTCGAGCCGCGCCGGTCGCGGCGCAGCGGCCCGGACCCCCACGTACTGATCGACAGGAGTTGGAGCATATGGCTGCCGTGTGCGATATCTGCGGGAAGGGCCCCGGCTTCGGCAAGTCGGTCTCGCACTCCCATCGCCGGACCAGCCGTCGGTGGAATCCCAACATCCAGACCGTGCGCGCCGTGACCCGCCCCGGCGGCAACAAGCAGCGGATGAACGTGTGCACGTCGTGCATCAAGGCCGGCAAGGTCGCGCGCGGCTGAGGCCGCCACAGTGCTCGCACAGCGCGGTTTAGCCTCCGCAGGGTCGGGTTAGACCTGATCCATGACCTCACGCGCAGCTGCAAAACCCACTCTGACCGTCCTGGCGTCCGGCTTGGCGGTGGCGTCTCTGTTGGCCGCCTGCGGTGGCGATGACTCCTCCGGCGAGGAGACGACAACCACCACGACGACCACCACGACTTCGCCGACGACCACTGTGACCGTCGAGACGGAAACCGTGGTGCCGCCCGCGACCACCAGCCCGTACCCGGAGCCGCCGGCCACCACCACCGAAGGCGACGGCACAATCGAGATCCCCGTGCCCGACATCCCGTCGCCGCCGGCGATCCCCTCTCCCCCGCCGATTCCGTCGCCGCCGCCGATCCCCGGCGTCGGATAGCACGGGACTTTTAGGGCAGGCGCCAGTCGACCGGCTCGGCGCCCAACTTCTCGAGCAGTTCGTTGGCCCGGCTGAATGGCCGTGAGCCGAAGAAGCCGCGCGTCGCCGACAGCGGCGACGGGTGCGGCGACTCGATCGCGACGCAGTCGGCGCCGTCGAGCATCGGTTTCAACGTCGAGGCGTCGCGGCCCCACAGCACCGCCACCAACGGCTGTTTGCGCGCCACCAGTGCGCGGATGGCGCACTCGGTCACGGCTTCCCAGCCCTTACCCCGATGCGACGCCGGACTGCCCGGCCGGACGGTGAGCACCCTGTTCAGCAGCATCACCCCGCGCTCGGCCCACGGTGTCAGGTCACCGGTGGTCGGAGCCGGATATTCCAGGTCACTGGTGTACTCCCGAAAGATGTTCTCCAGACTGCGCGGCAGCGGTCGCACGTCGGGCGCCACCGAGAAGCTGAGGCCGACAGCATGACCGGGCGTCGGGTAAGGGTCCTGGCCGACGATCAGGACCCGCACGTCGTCCATCGGGAAGGTGAACGCGCGCAACACGTTTCGACCTGCCGGCAGATACCCGTTGCCCGCGGCGAGTTCGGCGCGCAGGAACTCCCCCATCTGCGCGACCTGGGCGGTCACCGGCTCCAGCGCCCTGGCCCAGCCCTCGTCGACGAGCTCGTGCAGCGGCCGCGCGGTCATGTGAGTCCCTGGATCAGCGTCACGACTGGCCACCCTAACTAGTGGAAGGACTGCCAGCCCGGATTGCCCTTCCACACCGCGCCGTCGACGAGCACCCGATGCGGGCCGTCGTGCACCCGCCCGATCACCCGCCACCCGGAAGGCGGCGCATCGGGGAAGGTCGCGACCAGCGCGTGGTCCTCTCCGCCACCGAGGATCCACTCCCACGGATCGGTCGCGAGCTCATCGGCAGCATCGGCGAGCACGTCCCGGTCAGCGGACAACGCGGCCGTCGACAGGTCGATCCCGACGCCGGACGCCTCGGCGATGTGGCCGAGGTCGGCCAGCAACCCGTCGGACACATCGGTCATCGCGGTGGCGCCCCCGTCGGCGGCGCTGCGGCCCTGTCCGTACGGGGGCTCCGGGGCGACGTGACGCCGACGCAGATCGTCGAACCGCTCAATGCCGTTGCGCCACAACTGAAACCCTGCGGCAGAACGACCGACGTCACCGGCCAGCGCCACGACGTCGCCTGACTTCGCCCCGCTGCGGCGCACCGGCTCACGGCCGTCCAGGTCACCGAGTACCGTCACCGAGATCACCCATTGCGGCGCGCTGACCAGGTCGCCGCCGGCGATACCCGCGCCGATCGATCCCGCCTCCTGCCACATGCCGTCGGCCAGCTCCAGCACCTGCGTCGCCGGCGTGTCCGGGGGCGCGCCGAACGCGACGACGAACGCGCTCGCACGCGCTCCCATCGCCTCGATGTCGGCGGCGTTCTGCGCGATCGACTTGCGTCCCACCTCGTGCGGCGTAGACCAGTCCAGCCGAAAGTGGCGGCCGGCCACCAGCATGTCGGTGGACACCACCGTCCTCCCGTCTCGGGCGAACAACACCGCCGCGTCATCGCCGGGCCCCAACGCGACGACGCCCGGCTGATGGCGACCCGCGACCAACCGCTGGATCACCGCGAACTCACCCACCTGCGCCAGGGTTTCAGCCGCATCGTCGGTCGCCATGTTCACCTCCTGTCGCGGCCGCACCGTGGCCTGGAGTCTATGCATCTTTAGAGTTGAGCCGTGGACTCCGACAGCGGTGACGGCCCGCCGCGGGCGCTGCTGATCGCGGCGACCGTGGTGGCGGTCGCGGCGGTGGTGACGATCCTGGTGGTGGCGGTGCTGCGGCAGGAACCGGCGCAGCAGCAACCCGTTCCGGTGGCCGCGGTGCCCGCACCGCAGGCCTCCACCGCCGAATGCTCCGCACTGGCAGCCGCATTGCCTGAGAAACTCGGCGACGCCTCCCGCGCGGAACTGGCCGACCCCGCACCGCCCGGCGCAGCGGCGTGGCGCGCCGACAGCGCAGGTGAGCCGATCATCCTGCGCTGCGGGCTGGACCGACCCGCCGAGTTCGTCGCGGGGGCGCCGCTGCAGGTCGTGGACGACGTGCAGTGGTTTCGGGTCGGTGAGGCGGGCGCCGAAGATCTGAGCACCGAGCAGCAACGCAGCACGTGGTACGCCGTCGACCGCGGCGTGTACGTGGCGTTGACCCTTCCGCAGGGTTCGGGCCCGACGGCGATCCAGCAGCTTTCCGCGGTCATCGCAAAGACGTTGCCAGCCAAGCCCGTTGATCCGGCACCGGTGCGTTGATTCAGCGCAGGCCGGTACCGCGCTTGAGCGCGGTGTCCACCATGGTGGCCAACAGGGTCGGATAGTCCACGCCGCTGGCCGCCCACATCCGCGGATACATCGAAATCGTGGTGAACCCCGGCATGGTGTTGACTTCGTTGATCACCGGCCCGTCCTCGGTGAGGAAGAAGTCGACGCGGGCCAGGCCCTGACAGTCGATCGCGTCGAAAGCCGCAATCGCCAACCGGCGCACCGCGTCCGCGACGTCGTCATCGACCTTGGCGGGCACGTCCAGTTCGGCGGCGTCCTCGAGATATTTCGTCGCGAAGTCGTAGAACCCGTCCTCGCGCCCGCGCACGCCGGCGACGCGGATCTCGCCGACCGTGCTCGCCTCCACCCGGCCGTCGGGGAACTCGAGCACTCCGCATTCCAGTTCCCGGCCCGGCACCGCGGCTTCGACGATCACCTTCGGGTCGTGGCGGCGGGCCGCCTCGATGGCCGGCGGCAGCTGATCCCATGCCGTGACCCGGCTGACACCGATCGACGATCCGCCGCGCGCGGGCTTGACGAAAACGGGCAGGCCCAGGCGCTCGCGTGCGTCCAGGCTCAGTGTGTCCCGGCCGGGCCGCAGCACCTCCTGGTCTCCGATCGGCAACCCCGCGGCGGCCAGCAGCTTCTTGGTGAACTCCTTGTCCATGGCCGCCGCACTGGCCAATACACCGGCCCCGACATACGGCACGCCGGCGAGCTCGAGCAGACCCTGGATGGTGCCGTCCTCGCCGTACGGGCCGTGCAGCACGGGGAACACCACGTCGACCGCGGCCAGCAGCTCACCGGCGCCCCGACCGAGCGACAGCAACTGTCCACGCCGCCGCGGATCGGCGGCCAACGCCAGCTCGGTGCCCGACGCGGCGGTCACCTCCGGCAACCGGCCATCGTTAATCGCGAGGGTGTCCGGTTCGGCGTTGGTCAGTACCCACGCCCCGTCGGGAGTGATGCCGACCGCGACGACGTCGAACCGCGCCGGATCCAGGTTGCGCAGGATGCTGCCTGCGGATACGCAGGAAATCGCGTGTTCGGAGCTGCGTCCGCCGTAGACGACGGCGACCCGGACGCGCCCCGAGCTCCGGCCCGATGGCACCGGCCGGGCGGTTCCGGGGTCATGGCGGGCAGTCACAAGCTAGAGACGCTACCGTCCGGCCCGGCCACAAGTCGTCCCGGTTTCGGGCGAGCCGCGGTTTCAGCCCAGTGCCTGCTCGATGTCGGCGATCAGGTCGTCGGTGTCCTCGATTCCGAGCGAGATGCGCGCGAAACCGTCACTGACCTCGTCGCCCCAGCGGGCGCGGCGGTCTACCGACGTGTGGATACCGCCGAAACTCGTCGACGCGATCAGCAGCCCGCTGCGCTCGACGAGGGCGTGCACTGCGTCGGCGTCGGCGAGCTCGACTGCGATCAGGCCGCCGAACCTCTTCATCTGCGCACACGCGATGCGATGCGACGGATCGTCGGGCAGGCCGGGATAGCGCACCGCCCGCACCGCGGGATGGGCGTTCAGCGTCACGGCGAGCGCCGCCGCGTTGTGGCACTGGCGTTCGAATCGAAGCCCCGCGGTGCCCAGACTGCGCAACAGCAGCCACGCCTCGAACGCGCCGAGGATGGCGCCCGACAGCAGCCGTTCCCGCGCCACCGCGGTAATCAGCTCGGCGTGGCTGCTCGCGACATAACCGGCCAGCAGATCGCTGTGGCCCGACAGCGCCTTGGTCGCGCTGGCCACGACGACGTCGGCGCCCAGCGAAAGCGGCTGCTGGCCCAGCGGAGTGGCGGTGGTGTTGTCGACGACGAGGATGGCGCCGCGGCGGCGGCACTGCATCGCCAACTGGTGCAGGTCCACCACGTCCAACCCTGGATTGGCCGGGCTCTCGGCGAGTACCACGTCTGCCTCCGCCGAGGCGGCACCCATGTCGCGGGTGGCGGCCGGAATCACGGTCACACCGTGCGCGGCAAGGTATTCCGAAGCGTAGCGGCGTACCTGGTAATAACCGTCGGCGGGCACGACCAGTGTGCTGTCCGGCTTGGCCAGCACCCGTAAGACCGACGAGATGGCAGCCATCCCGGATCCGAATGCCAACGCCGAGGCGGCCCCCTCGAGTTGGGCGAGCGCCGACTCCAGTTGGCGCCATGTCGGATTCGAACTGCGACCGTAGGCGTCCAGCGGGTCGTCCTGCTGCGACGACAGATGGAAGGCGGCCGCGGGAACCGGCGACGGCCCGACCGGCTGCCCTGGAACCGCTTCTGAGGCAATCGCTTTGACGCTGCGAGTGGAATCTCCGTACTGACCGTCCACCGGTTACTCCGGTTTGGTGGTGCGTCCGAGCAACAACGCGACGGCCTCGTCGACCGACAACCCCTTGTGACACACGCGGAAAACAGCGTCGGTGAGCGGCATCTCGACGTCATAGCTGTTGGCCAGCGCCAGCACCGACTCACACGATGCGACACCTTCGGCGACATGACCGCCGGTGGCGAGCATCGCCGACTCCATCGTCCCGCCCCGGCCGAGTCGCTCGCCGAAGCTGCGGTTGCGGGAATGCGCCGATGTGCATGTGGCGATCAAATCGCCGACCCCGGCCAGCCCGGCAAGGGTCGCGGGCTTGGCGCCCAATGCGATTCCGAGCCGCATGATTTCGGCCAACCCACGGGTGATGATGGCGGCCGCGGTGTTCTCCCCCAACCCCACGCCCGCCGCCATGCCGCTCGCCAGCGCGATGACGTTCTTGCATGCGCCGCCCACCTCGGCTCCGATGACGTCGGCGTTGGTGTAGGGCCGGAAGTACGGCGTCGACAGCGCCCTCTGCAGGGCGACCGCGCGCCCGGAGTCGCTGCAGGCGACAACGGTTGCCGCCGGCTGTTCCTCGACGATCTCGCTGGCGAGGTTCGGACCGGTCACCACGGCGACCCGCGCCGGGTCGGCACCGGTGACCTGGACGATGACCTGGCTCATCCTCATCAGGGTGTCGAGTTCGATGCCCTTGGCGACGCTGACCATGGTGACGTCGTCGCCGATCAGACCCGCCCACCGCTCGAGGTTGCCCCGCAACGTCTGGGCGGGCACCGCGAGCAGCACCGTGCAGGCGCCATCCAGCGCTTCGGCCGCGTCGCTGGTGGCCCTGATGGTCTTCGGCAGGTCGATATCCCCGAGATAGGACGAGTTGCGATGGGTGTCGTTGATCTCGTCGGCCAACTCCGGACGCCGGGCCCAGAGCCTCACCTCGGTGCCCGCATCGGCAAGGACCTTGGCCAGTGCGCTACCCCACGCACCGGCGCCCAACACCGCTGCCTCGACCACGCCTCAGCCTAACCCGGGTCGGCGTGCTGGCAGGATGACGGACATGAGCGGGTCACCGGAAGGCGACATCGGGTTGGTGATCGCGGTGAAACGACTCGCCGCCGCCAAGACCAGGCTGGCTCCGGTCTTTCCAGCACCCATCCGCGAGAAGGTGGTGCTGGCGATGCTGATCGACACGATCACGGCCGCCTCGGCGGTCCCGGCGGTGCACGCGATCACCGTTGTCACGCCCGACGACACCGCTGCCGAGGCCGCCGGCCGACTCGGAGCGGGGGTGCTCATCGACCCGACGCCCAAGGGCCATCCCGACCCGCTCAACAACGCGATCGCCGCCGCCGAAGCCGAGGTCCGCCGCAAAACCTCCAATGTCGTTGTGCTGCAAGGTGACTTGCCCGCGCTGCAGCCACACGAGCTGGCCGGGGCCGTGGCAGCCGCTCGTGAACACCGGCGCAGCTTTGTCGGCGACCGGCACGGCACCGGCACATCGGCCCTCTTCTCGTTCAGCGTCGCCCTGAACCCGCAGTTCGGCACGGACTCCTCCCAGCGCCATCGCCGTTCCGGCGCCATCGAGTTGACCGGCGCGTGGCCGGGTCTGCGCTGTGACATCGACACACCCGACGACCTGCTGGTCGCGCGCCGTCTCGGAGTCGGTGCGGCGACGTCGGCGGCCATCGGCGCGGCAGGGTGAGCGGATACGCCTGCGGTAGCACGATCACCGATGTATAGGGAATCATCGCAGGTATGACGGAAGCCGAGACCCAGGTTCGTGACAGCGAAAACGAGTCGGTGTCCGTGGCCGTCCGGCCCGTCACGCCGGGCTCGGCTGATTCGGCGCCCGAGGCGCCGCCCGCGGCCACCTCGCCTGCGATCGAGAACGCGCTTCCCGAAGACCGCTATCTCAACCGTGAACTGAGTTGGCTGGATTTCAACGCCCGGGTGTTGGCGCTCGCCGCCGACCCGTCGTTGCCGCTGCTGGAGCGGGCGAAGTTCCTTGCGATCTTCGCGTCGAATCTCGACGAGTTCTACATGGTCCGAGTCGCGGGGTTGAAGCGGCGCGATGAGATGGGGCTGTCGGTGCGCTCCGCCGACGGACTCTCGCCGCGCGAGCAGTTACGTCGTATCAACGAACGCACCCAGCACCTCGCGGATCGGCACGCGCACGTGTTCCTGGACTCGGTACGTCCCGCGCTGGCCGACGAGGGCATCGTGATCGTCACGTGGGCCGAACTCGACGAACCTGAACGCACGCGACTGTCCACCTACTTCCACGAGCAGGTGTTCCCAGTGCTGACTCCGCTCGCGGTGGATCCGGCGCATCCGTTTCCGTTCGTCAGTGGGCTGAGCCTGAACCTGGCGATCACCGTCAAGCATCCCGACGACGGCGGTCAGCACTTCGCCCGGATCAAGGTCCCCGACAACGTCGACCGCTTCGTCGAACTGTCGCCCCGCGAAGGCGATTCGCGGATCGTGCGGTTCCTGCCGATGGAGGAGTTCATCGCGGCGTTCCTGCCCGTTCTTTTCCCCGGCCTGGAGATCGTCGAGCACCATGCGTTCCGCATCACGCGCAATGCGGATTTCGAGGTGGAAGAGGACCGCGACGAAGACCTGCTGCAGGCGCTCGAACGCGAGTTGGCTCGCCGCCGGTTCGGTTCTCCCGTCCGGTTGGAAGTCTCCGACGACATGACCGAGAGCATGCTCGAGTTGCTGCTGCGCGAACTCGATGTCGCGCCGGGCGACGTCATCGAGGTCCCCGGCCTACTCGACCTGTCCTCGCTGTGGCAGATCTACGATCTCGATCGACCGGCGCTCAAGGACCGGCCGTTCGTGCCCGCCACCCCGCCGGCGTTCGGCGAACGCGAGACGCCGAAGAGCATCTTCTCCACGCTGCGCGACGGGGATGTGCTCGTTCACCACCCGTACGACTCCTTCTCCACCACGGTGCAACGGTTCATCGAGCAGGCCGCCGCCGACCCGAACGTGTTGGCGATCAAGCAGACGCTCTACCGCACCTCGGGTGACTCGCCAATCGTCAACGCGCTCATCGACGCTGCCGCAGCGGGTAAGCAGGTCGTCGCGCTCGTCGAGATCAAAGCCCGGTTCGACGAGCAGGCCAACATCAAGTGGGCCCGTGCGCTGGAGCGCGCGGGTGTGCACGTGGTGTACGGGCTCATCGGCCTCAAGACCCACTGCAAGACGTGTCTGGTGGTCCGCCGGGAGGGCTCGTTGATCCGCCGCTACTGCCATATCGGTACCGGCAACTACAACCCGAAAACCGCACGGTTGTACGAAGACATCGGTCTGCTGACGGCAGCGCCCGACATCGGCGCGGACCTCACTGATCTGTTCAACTCGCTGACGGGTTACTCGCGCAAGGATTCCTACCGCAACCTGCTGGTGGCCCCACAGGGTGTCCGCAGGGGCATCATCGAACGTATCGAACGTGAGATCGCCGCCACCCGCGACGGCGCAGACGGGCGGATCAGGCTGAAGGCCAACGCATTGGTGGACGAGCAGGTCATCGACGCGCTCTACCGCGCCTCGCAGGCCGGCGTGCGAGTCGAGGTCGTGGTGCGAGGCATCTGCGCGCTGCGCCCGCAGGCGGCGGGTTACTCCGACAACATTGTGGTCCGCTCGATTCTCGGCCGGTTCCTCGAACACTCACGGATCATTCACTTCCGCGCCATCGACGAGTTCTGGATCGGCAGCGCCGACATGATGCATCGTAATCTCGACCGACGGGTCGAGGTGATGGCCGAAGTGAAGGATCCGAGGCTGAAAACACAACTGCACGATATTTTCGAGTCGGCGATGGACCCGGCGACCCGGTGTTGGGAGCTGGGCATGGACGGTAAGTGGACGGCGTCACCGCAGGAGGGCCGGACGGTTCGCGACCACCAGCTGTCGTTGATGCAACGCCACCGGCAACCGTGACCGCTATCATCCATCCCGGCATCCGTCGGCGAGGAACGGTGACACTCGGAATGACCTGCAGGAGTTGAGGTGCCGAAGCACACATCCGAGACCGACGATGCGGCGAAGACGATCCTCGCCGCCGGTGCGGTGTTGTGGCGGGCCAACGGAAATCCCGATGCGCCGGAGATCGCGCTCATCCACCGTCCTCGCTACGACGACTGGTCCCTGCCGAAAGGCAAAGTCGATCCGGGCGAGACCGAACCGGTCACCGCGGTTCGCGAGGTGTGCGAGGAGACCGGATACACGGCGCATCTCGGTCGCCGGCTGGCATCGGTGAGCTATTCCGTCGAGCAGGGCAAGAAGAAGGTGCGCTACTGGGCGGCGCGCCAGGTCCACGGCGATTTCCACCCGAACGACGAGGTCGACGAGCTCAAGTGGCTGCCCGTTCCCGCGGCGATCAAGCAGCTGGACTATTTACACGACCGAAAGGTTCTGCGCCGCTTCATGAAGCATCCGGTCGACACCAAGACGGTGCTCATCGTGCGCCACGCGACCGCGGGCAGCAAGTCGCGCTTCAAAGGCGACGACCGCAAACGGCCGTTGGACAAGAACGGCCGGGCGCAGGCGGAGTCGCTCGTGGGAGTACTGCTCGCGTTCGGCGCCGACCACTTGTACGCCGCCGACAGGGTGCGCTGTGTGTCGACACTGGAACCGTTGGCCGACGAACTCGGCGCCACGATCGACAGCGATGAACTGCTGACCGAGGAAGCCTACGCCGAGAACCGCAAGGCGGCCCGACGCCGTTTTCTCGAAATCGCCGACACCGCGGGCACACCGGTGATCTGCACGCAGGGCAAGGTGATCCCCGATCTGGTCGAGTGGTGGTGCGAGCGGGACGGCGTGCGGCCCGACAAGTCCCGCAACCGCAAGGGCAGCACATGGGTGATGTCGCTGTACGACGGGCGGTTGGTGGCGGCGGACCACATCGGCAGCCCGTTGGCGGAGAAGTGAAACCAACCGGGGTGATGAATACAACTTCGGGTCGCGACGCGCCCGAAAAGATTGAGCCGGAGATGTTTTAAGACCGGAACGCGCCCGAAGACGCCGCGGGTCGCAGTGACCCACGGCGCCTCCGGTGTAAAACTACTTGCGGCCGCGCTTCGCAGGCGCCTTGCGGGCCGGCGACTTCTTCGCGGTCTTCTTGGCAGCCGTCCGCTTGGTCGCCGCCTTCTTGGCCGGTGACTTCTTCGCGGCGGACTTCTTCGCGGCGGACTTCTTGGCGGGCGACTTCTTGGCGGCGGTCTTCTTGGCCGTCGTCCGTTTGGTCGCCGCCTTCTTGGCGGGCGACTTCTTGGCAGCGGTCTTCTTGGCCGCTGTCCGTTTGGTCGCCGCCTTCTTGGCCGGCGACTTCTTCGCCGCGCTCTTCCTGGCCGGAGACTTCTTCGCGGCCTTGCGGGCGCTTCCCGCCGTAACACCTCTCTTCACTGCTGGTCCTTCCGCCGGGAGGCGCTGCGCCCCAGAGACAACGGCTTTGAACTGTGCGCCGGGCCGAAATGCCGGCACGGAGGTGGGCTTGACCCTCACGGTCTCGCCGGTGCGCGGGTTGCGCGCGACGCGTGCTGCGCGGCGGCGCTGTTCGAAAACGCCGAAGCCGGTAATGGTGACGCTGTCACCCTTGTGAACCGCACGCACGATGGTGTCAACGACGTTCTCCACCGCAGCGGTTGCCGACCGACGATCCGAGCCCATTTTCTCCGTGAGTACGTCGATGAGCTCTGCTTTGTTCATGCATAACCTCCGGAAACCAGTGGCCCTCTTTGGACCGACTAGAGGACACGGTAAACCCATTCCCCATTGATTTCCAAGAGCCACGCGCAGTTTCAGGCGTAGCTAGCGAACTTTCTTGCCTCCCTTGGCCTCCTGAGAGACCCCCGAAGAACCGGGTTCAGGGGCGGTGAATTCGGCTCACCGCTGACTTTTTCAGGCCGGCAGAGTGCGCGGTTTCCAGCTTGGCCTGGCCCCTTCGTAGGCCTCGATCTCTTCGCATTTTCGCAGCGTAAGACCTATATCGTCGAGTCCCTCGAGAAGTCGCCAGGCCGTGTAGTCGTCAATTCTGAACGGCACCATGACCGTTCCAGCGGTGATGTTCCGATCTTGAAGATTCACAGTGATTTCCAGGCCCGGCTGCTGCTCGATGAGCTTCCATAAAATTTCGACATCATCTTGCGAGATTTCGGCCGCCAGTAGGCCGGCCTTGCCCGCATTGCCCCGAAAGATGTCGGCGAAGCGTGACGAGATGACGACCCGGAACCCGTAATCCATGAGTGCCCAGACGGCATGCTCGCGCGACGAGCCGGTGCCGAAATCGGGGCCGGCGACCAACACCGATCCCTTGTCGAACGGCGGCAGGTTCAGCACGAAGGACGGGTCGTTGCGCCAGGCGGCGAACAAGCCGTCCTCGAAACCCGTTCGCGTGACCCGTTTCAGATAGACCGCCGGGATGATCTGGTCGGTGTCGACATTCGACCGACGAAGTGGGACGCCTACCCCGGTGTGGGTGTGGAAAGCCTGCATCGCTTCTCCTTCTAATTGGTCAGGTCTGCGGGCGAGGACAGCGTTCCGCGGACCGCGGTGGCAGCGGCGACCGCGGGCGACACCAGATGCGTACGGCCGCCCTTGCCTTGCCTGCCCTCGAAATTTCGGTTGGAGGTCGACGCGCAGCGTTGGCCCGGCGAGAGCTGATCGGGGTTCATTCCCAGGCACATCGAGCAGCCCGCCTGACGCCACTCCGCCCCTGCCGCGTCGAAGATCTCGCCGAGGCCTTCGGATTCGGCCTGCGCGCGCACCCGCATGGACCCGGGCACGACCAACATGCGTACGCCGTCGGCGACCTTGCGCCCGCGCAGCACATCGGCGACGACCCGCAGGTCCTCGATCCGGCCGTTGGTGCACGAGCCGACGAACACGGTGTCGACGGTGATGTCACGCATCGCCGTTCCTGGGCGAAGGTCCATGTAGGTCAACGCCTTTTCGGCCGCTTGGCGTTCGCCGTCGTCGAGCATCAGCTCGGGATCGGGCACCGAAGCCGACAACGGCACTCCTTGCCCGGGGTTGGTTCCCCAGGTGACGAACGGACTCAATGTCGAGGCGTCAATGTAGACCTCGGTGTCGAATTCGGCGCCGTCGTCGGTGCGCAGCCGCCGCCATGCGGCGACCGCTTCATCCCACTGCGCACCCTGCGGCGCATGCGGACGTCCGCGCAGGAATTCGAAAGTGGTGTCGTCGGGCGCCACCATTCCGGCCCGCGCACCGGCCTCGATGCTCATGTTGCAGATCGTCATCCGCCCTTCCATCGACAGCGATTCGATGGCGCTGCCGCGGTATTCGATGACATGACCCTGTCCGCCGCCGGTGCCGATCTTGGCGATCACCGCAAGAATGATGTCCTTCGCGCTGACACCGTCGGGCAATTCGCCGTCGACGTTGATCGCCATGGTTCGGAACGGACGCAACGGCAGCGTCTGCGTGGCGAGCACATGCTCGACTTCAGAGGTGCCGATGCCCATGGCCAGCGCGCCGAATGCGCCGTGGGTGGAGGTGTGGCTGTCACCGCAAACGACCGTCATGCCGGGCTGCGTCAGACCGAGCTGCGGTCCGATGATGTGCACGATGCCCTGTTCGGCGTCGCCCATCGGGTGGAGCCGGATGCCGAACTCTTCGCAGTTGCGTCGCAGCGTCTCCACTTGTGTCCGCGACACCGGGTCGGCGATCGGCTTGTCGATGTCGATCGTCGGCACGTTGTGGTCTTCGGTGGCGATGGTCAGATCCGGCCTGCGCACCGGGCGCCCGGCCAGCCGCAGCCCATCGAATGCCTGCGGGCTGGTCACCTCGTGCACCAGATGCAGGTCGATGTAGATCAGGTCGGGTTCTCGCGCTGCACCGTCACCGGCCCCTTCGACGACGACATGGTCCGCCCACACCTTCTCGGCCATGGTCCTGGGCTTGTCGACGGGCACGCGAGGAGCATCGGACACACCGGTGAACATTGGCTATCTCACAATCTGGGACGTTAGTATCTCCTTATGAGACAGGATAGCGGCATCGGCGTGTTGGACAAAGCCGTCGGCGTGCTGCATGCGGTGGCCGAGTCCCCGTGCGGGCTGGCCGAACTGTGTGAGCGCACGGGACTGCCACGTGCCACGGCGCACCGGCTGGCCGCGGGGCTGGAGGTTCACCGCCTGCTCACGCGCAACGGCGATGGGCGCTGGCGGCTCGGTTCCGCGCTGACCGAATTGGCCGGGCAGGTCAGCGACCCTCTCGTGGCCGCGGGCGCAGTGGTGTTGCCCCGGCTGCGCGAGATCACCGGCGAGAGCGTCCAGCTCTACCGTCGGGACGGAACCTCACGAATCTGTGTGGCCGCGCTGGAACCACCTGCCGGACTGCGCGATACCGTGCCGGTCGGCAGCCGGTTGCCGATGACCGCAGGCTCGGGCGCCAAGGTGCTGCTGGCCTACGCCGACGAGGCCACCCAACAGGCCGTGCTGCCGACGGCGAAGTTCACCGATCGCACTCTCGCGGAGGTGCGCAAGCGTGGCTGGGCGCAGAGCGCCGCCGAACGCGAACCCGGTGTGGCGAGCGTGTCGGCGCCGGTACGTGACGGTCGCGGCACGGTCGTCGCCGCGATATCGGTGTCCGGCCCCATCGACAGGATGGGCCGCAGGCCGGGTGCGCGATGGGCCGCGGACCTGCTGGCGGCTGCCGAGGCGTTGACCCGCCGCCTCTGACGGTAATGAGTGATTTCGGTGCGCTACCAGTCGCTCAGCGATCTGTCCTGTTTCGGGACATCGCTGACAGGTGTATGTCTCGGGACATCGCTGACACCTGAGTAAGGGCCTGGCCAGGATGGTTCATGGCCCAGAAGGTGACGGCGATGGACATTCTTGTTGCGACGGCATTTGGACAGATCCGCAACGTGTCGCAGTTCTGCCGCGATCAGCAGATCAGCCGGCAGACGTTCTACAAGTGGCGCCGCCGCTTCGGTGAGGACGGTCTGGACGGGCTCGAGGAGCGCTCGCGCCGGCCCATATCCTCGCCGGGTCAGACCGCGGCCGAGGTCGAAGAAGCGGTGCTGCGCAAACGCAAACAGCTGCTCGAAGCTGGTCTTGATCACGGTCCACAGTCGATCGTGTGGACCCTGCAACGCGAAAAGCACCCACAGGTGCCGTCGCGGGCGACGGTGTGGCGGATTCTGACCCGCCATGGGGTGATCGTCGCTCAGCCCCAGAAGCGGCCCAAATCGGCGACAAAACGGTTTTGCTTCACCCGGCCCAACGACTGCTGGCAGTCCGACTGGACACAATGGATGCTCGCCGATGGCACCGCTGTGGCTATCGCTGGCACCCTGGACGACCATTCCCGGTACCTGCCCGCGCTGGCGGCCGACATCGGGCACGGCACCGCCGAGTTGGTGTGGTCGACGATGTTGGCCGGTATCACCGAATGTGGTGTCCCAGCAATGTCATTGACCGATAACGGGATCGTCTACACCGGCCGACGCAAAGGATATGAGGCGTCGTTCGAGGCTAACCTTCGCGCTCTGGGGACACGCACCATCAACTCAACCCCGTTTCATCCGCAGACCTGCGGCAAGATCGAACGGTTCTGGCAGACGCTGAAGAAATGGCTACGCGCGCGCCCTGCCCCGGCCACCATCGACGAGCTCAACGAGCTGCTCAACCAGTTCCGCGAGTTCTACAACTACCACCGCCCCCACCGCGCCCTGCGCGGGGCCACACCGGCCAAGCGTTCAACGCCACCGCCAAAGCCCACCCCGCCCAACACGCGATGCCAGCACCGGTCTTCGTCAGCCGCCACAGCGTTGATGAACAGTCCGGCAACCTCCACGTCAAGCCTTACCGCATCGGAATCGGTCTGCGCTGGGCCGGACACAGCTGCGACGTCATCCGACAAGGCGATCACATCGCCATCTTCAGCGGCACCACCCTGATCCGAGAACTCACCGCCGACCCCACCCGCTACCACCAGCGGTGCGCACCCAACACACGGACCTACCGCACCCGCGAACCAAAACCGTCATCATGAGTGTCAGCGATGTCCCGAGACATATCTGTCAGCGATGTCCCGAGACACCACAAGTCGCTCAGCGATCAGTAGCGCACCGAATTCTCGCAGGATGTACCCCCGATGGGATTCGAACCCACGCTACCGCCGTGAGAGGGCGGCGTCCTAGGCCGCTAGACGACGGGGGCTAGAACTGGTTTTCCGGATCGCCAGCATATCTCAGCAAGAATTGTCGGCCTAATCACGGTCATTGGCTGGGGTACCAGGACTCGAACCTAGAATGGCTGAACCAGAATCAGCTGTGTTGCCAATTACACCATACCCCATTGGCCCCCATAACCGCAGGTCACGGGACTATTTTGATGCCCCGCGGCGACGAGTGGATCCCGTCTCGCGTGGTATCGGACCGACGTGCAGACTACCAAAGATCTGTGAGCCGCTATTCACGCCTGGACTGCGGCAGCGGCGTGCGCACGGCCGGCGCGCAACCGGGCCAGGCTGCGCTCGCGACCCAGCAGCTCGAGCGATTCGAACAGCGGCGGGCTGACCGACGCCCCGGTGGCGGCGACGCGGATCGGCCCGAACGCCTTGCGTGGCTTGAGCCCCAGACCCTCGAGCAGCGCCTCCTTGAGTGCCGCCTCGATTGCCGCCGTGGTCCAGTCACCGGTGCCTTCGAGCGCGGCCAGTGCGGCGTCGAGGACCGGAACCGCCTCGGCGCGCAACTCCTTGCCCGCGGACTTCTCGTCGAGTGCGAACCCGGCGTCGTTGAGGAACTTCAACAGATCCCACGCATCACCCAGCACAACGATGCGGGTCTGCACCAGCGCGGCGGCTTCGGCGAACCCCTTCTCGTCGAGGCCAGTGTCGTACCCCCGCTCGGCGAAGAAGGCAGCCAACCGAGCCGTGAAATCCTGCCCGCTCAGCATCCGAATGTGCTCCGCGTTCAACGCGTCAGCCTTCTTCTGGTCGAAGCGGGCCGGATTCGAGTTGACGTCGGCGACGTCGAACGCGGTCACCATCTCGTCGAGGCTGAACACGTCGCGATCCTCGGCGATGCCCCACCCCAGCAGCGCCAGGTAGTTCAGCAGGCCCTCGGGGATGAAGCCACGCTCACGGTGCAGGAACAGGTTGGACTGCGGATCGCGTTTGGACAGCTTCTTGTTGCCGTCGCCCAGAACGCTTGGCAGATGCGCGAATTCGGGAACCCGATCGGCCACACCGATGCGGATCAGCGCCTGATACAGCGCTAGCTGACGCGGGGTCGACGACAGCAGGTCCTCGCCGCGCAGCACGTGGCTGATCTTCATCAGCGCATCGTCGACCGGATTCACCAACGTGTACAACGGCTCACCGTTGCCACGGGTCAACGCGAAATCGGGGATCGATCCGGCGGGGAACGTCGTTTCTCCGCGCACCAGGTCGCGCCAGCCGATGTCGTCGTCCGGCATCTTCAACCGCACGACCGCGCGCCTGCCCTCGGCGCGGTAGGCCGAACGCTGCTCCTCGGTCAGGTCGCGGTCGAAGTTGTCATACCCCAGTTTCGGGTTTCGCCCGGCGGCCAGATGGCGCGCCTCGACTTCTTCGGGCGTGGAGAACGACTCGTACGCGTCACCGGTCTCGAGGAGCCGGGAGATCACGTCACCGTAGAGGTCGAGCCGCTCGGACTGGCGGTACGGCCCATACGGTCCACCGACTTCGGGCCCCTCGTCCCAGTCGAGACCGAGCCAGCGCAGCGCATCGAGCAGCGCGTGATAGCTCTCCTCGGAGTCGCGCGCCGAATCGGTGTCCTCGATGCGGAACACGAAGGCCCCGCCGGTATGGCGGGCGTAGGCCCAGTTGAACAATGCGGTGCGGATGAGGCCGACGTGTGGCGTACCCGTCGGTGACGGACAGAACCGCACCCGGACGGTGTTCTGAGCTGTCATGTTTTCCCTTTGCGCACAACTGGATTCGTCAGTGTGCCGATGCCCTCGACGGTGATGCTGACGGTGTCGGAGTCCTCGATCGGGCCGACCCCCTCCGGTGTGCCGGTCAAAATCAGATCGCCCGGCAGCAACGTCATCACCCGCGAGATCCACTCGACGATCGCCCCGACGTCGTGAATCATGTTCGACGTCCGGCTGTTCTGTTTGACCGCACCATTGACCTCGGTGCGGATTTCCAGATCCGCGGGGTCGACGTCGGTGACGATCCACGGACCGATCGGGCAGAACGTGTCATGGCCCTTCGCGCGGGTCCACTGGCCGTCCTTCTGCTGGTGGTCGCGGGCAGAGACATCGTTGCCGATCGTGTATCCGAGGATGTTCTCCGCGGCCCGCGCGGCGGGTACGTCCTTGCACGGCCGGCCGATCACCACGGCCAGTTCACCTTCGAAATGCACGGGATTGGCGTCGGCGGGCAGCTGGATCGGCACGTTGGGGCCGATGATCGCGGTGTTGGGCTTCATGAAGATGACCGGGTCCACGAATGTGGCGCTGTTTCCCCCGCTGCTCTTCGCGTGCGCGGCCATCTCCTCGATGTGGGCGGCATAGTTCTTGCCGACGCAGACCACCTTGCTGGCCAGGATGGGCGCGAGCAGGCGGACATCGGCGAGCGGCCACTGCCTGCCGGTGAACTGGGGATCGCCGAACGGATGCTCCGCGATCTCGCGCGCGACCGCCTGGGCGGGATCGTCGGGCGGGCCCTCGACGCTGACGAAGGCGACTCCGTCGGGACTGGCGATTCGGCCAAGGCGCATGTCGTCAGCCTAGTGGCCGTGGTCATCGCGGCCGCGGACCGCTCCCCCAGCGTTGGTGTCTCACTTCATGAGAAGCGGATTCAGCATCGTGAGATTCCCTGTGCCACCATGGACCGATGCCCGTCGAGTCGATCAGCAGCGCGCGGCGCTGGTCACTGCTGGGGACCGCGCTCGCGGCGACGACGAGCGCCAACGTGTTCATCAACGGCGCGGCGTTTCTCATTCCGACGCTGCACACCGAACGCGGACTCGACCTCGCCGCGGCCGGGCTGTTGTCGTCGATGCCCAGCCTCGGGCTGGTGATCACGTTGATCGCGTGGGGCTATGTGGTCGACCGCGTCGGGGAACGCTTCGTGCTGACGGTCGGCTCGGGCCTGATCGCCGCCGCGGCGTTCGCGGCGGCCTCGGTGGATTCACTGTTCGCTATCGGCGCCTTCCTGCTTCTCGGCGGAATGGCCGCCGCCAGCAGCAATTCGGCCAGCGGCCGGTTGGTGGTCGGCTGGTTTCCGCCGGATCAGCGTGGGCTCGTGATGGGCATCCGCCAGACCGCGACGCCGCTCGGCGTCGGGTTCGGCGCGCTGGTGATTCCGCGGTTGGCCGAAAGCCACGGTGTGTCAGCGGCATTGCTGTTCCCGGCGATCGTATGTGCCGTGTCGGCGGCGGTCTGCGCGGTCGCGGTGATCGACCCACCCCGGCCGCCGCGCTCCGAAGCGCCCGCCGATCATTTGGCCAACCCCTATCGCGGATCGACCGTGCTGTGGCGCATCCATGCCGTGTCGGTGCTGCTCGTCGTGCCACAGGCGGTCCTGTGGACGTTCACGTTGGTGTGGCTGATGACCGACCGCGGTTGGTCGGCGGCCTCGGCGGGCGTCCTCGTCACGGTGGCTCAAATACTCGGTGCCGGTGGCCGGATCGCCGCGGGGCACTGGTCCGACCGACTGGGTCGGCGATTGCGGCCGATCCGGTGGATCGCTGCGTGCGCCGCCCTCTCCATGGGCCTGCTGGCGCTGTCGGACTGGCTCAGCTCACCGGTGAGTGTGGCCCTGATGGTCGTCGCTTCGGTGATCACCGTGTCCGACAACGGGTTGGCGTTCACCGCCATCGCCGAGATCGCCGGCCCGTTCTGGAGCGGACGGGCGTTGGGCGCCCAGAACACCAGTCAGCACCTGGCATCGGCGGCCGCTGCCCCGCTGTTCGGGGCCTTGATAGGCGTGGCGGGGTATCCCGCGGCGTTCGCGGTGAGCGCATTGCTACCGCTTATCGCGATCCCCGTCGTGCCCACCGACGAATCCGCCCTCGCGAGAACTACACCATGGCCGTGATTTCGGGCGACGGCACGGCCCTGGTGTAAGTCTGGCGAAAACGATCAGAGGTTGGCCGCGATCCGATCACCGATCTGGGTGGTGCTCAGCGTGGCGCCGCCGCGGGTGGCCAGATGTTGTTCGACGGCCTTGTCGACGCGGGCGGCCGCGTCGATCTCGCCCACGTGGGACAACAGCAGTGCGACCGACATCACCGCAGCGGTCGGATCGGCGACCCCCTGCCCCGCGATGTCGGGGGCGCTGCCGTGCACCGGTTCGAACATCGACGGATTGGTCCGCGTCGCATCGATATTGCCGCTGGCCGCCAGGCCGATACCCCCGCACACCGCGGCAGCGAGATCGGTGACGATGTCGCCGAACAGGTTGTCGGTGACGATGACGTCGAACCGGCCCGGGTCGGTCACCAGATGGATGGTCGCGGCGTCGACGTGCTGGTAGGCCACCTCGACATCCGGGTAGTCGGCGCCGACCTCTTCAACGATGCGCGACCACAGCGCCCCCGCGAACGTCAGCACGTTGTTCTTGTGCACCAGGGTCAGATGCTTGCGGCGCTGCTGCGCCCGACCGAACGCGTCCGTCACGACCCGGCGCACGCCGAACGCCGTGTTGACGCTCACCTCGGTGGCGATCTCGTGCGGGGTCCCGACGCGGATCGCCCCGCCCGTACCGGTGTACGGACCCTCGGTGCCTTCTCGCACGACGATGAAGTCGATGTCGGGGTCGCCGGCCAACGGAGTGGTCACGCCGGGATAGAGCCGACCCGGCCGCAGGTTGATGTGGTGGTCGAGGGCGAACCGGATGCGCAGGAGCAGACCGCGTTCGAGCACGCCGCTGGGCACCGACGGATCACCGATCGCGCCGAGCAGGATCGCGTCGTGCTCGCGCAGTTCGTCGAGCACCGAGTCCGGCAGCACCTCGCCGGTCTCGTGATAGCGCCGCGCCCCCAGGTCGTAGCGCGTCTTGTCCACCCCGGGCACCACCGCGTCGAGCACCTTGACGGCCTCGCCGACGACCTCCGGGCCGATGCCGTCGCCGGCGATGATCGCCAGTTTCATGACAGGTCAACCACTTCCAGCAGGTTGGCGCCGACCTGTTCGGCGATCGCGGACCGCACATCGTCGGGCACGTCGCGGTCGATGCGCAGCAGGATCGTCGCACCCGGCCCCTCGGCGTCCTCGCTCAGTTGGGCGGCGTGGATGTTGATGCCGGCACCACCGAGGATGGTTCCGATCTTGCCCAGCGTGCCCGGCCGGTCGAAGTAACTGATGATCAGGTAAACGCCTTCGGCGCGCAGATCGAAGTTGCGCTCGTTGATCTGGACGATCTTCTCGACCAGTTGCGGGCCCGTCAGCGTGCCCGCCACGTTGGCGACCGATCCGTCGGCGTAGACCGCTCGCACGTCGACCATGCTGCGGTGGTTGGGGCTCTCGGTCGCAGTGGTGATGTCGGCCTGCACTCCGCGTTCGGCGGCGAGCGCCGGCGCGTTCACGAATGTCACCGGATCCTCGATGACGGCCGAGAACAACCCGCGTAGCGCCGAAAGCCTCAGCACCTCAACGTCTTCGCCCGCGAGCTCGCCGCGCACCTGAACCGACAGCGACACCGGCAGCTCGTCGCACAGCACGCCGACCAGCAAGCCGAGCTTGCGGACCAGATCCAGCCACGGCGCGACCTCTTCACCGACGACTCCGCCGCCGACATTGACTGCGTCGGGTACGAATTCCCCGGCCAGTGCCAGCTTCACGCTGGCCGCGACGTCGGTACCCGCGCGGTCCTGCGCCTCCGCGGTCGATGCGCCCAGGTGGGGGGTCACGACGACCTGAGGCAACTCGAACAGTGGGCTTTCGGTGTTCGGCTCCTTGGCGAACACATCGATGCCCGCCGCCCGGACATGCCCCGAACTGACCGCCTCGGCCAGCGCATCCTCGTCGATCAGCCCACCGCGGGCCGCGTTGACGATGATCACGCCGGGTTTGGTCTTCGCCAGCGCGCCCTTGCCGATCAGCCCCGCCGTCTCCGGCGTCTTGGGCAGGTGCACCGAGATGAAGTCGGCTCGGGTCAACAATTCGTCGAGGGTCAGCAGCTCGATACCGAGTTGCGCCGCGCGGGCCGCCGAGACGTAGGGGTCGTAGGCCACGACGTGGGTACCGAACGCGGCCAGGCGCTGGGCCACCAGCTGGCCGATGCGGCCCAGGCCCACCACGCCGACCGTCTTGCCGAAGATCTCGGTCCCCGAGAACGACGAGCGCTTCCAGGTGCGGGCGCGTAGCGACGCATCGGCGGCGGGGATCTCGCGCGCCGCGGCCAGCATGAGCGCCAGCGCGTGTTCGGCCGCGCTGTGGATGTTGGACGTCGGCGCGTTGACCACCAGCACCCCGCGGGCGGTGGCGGCGTCCACGTCGACGTTGTCGAGGCCGACGCCGGCGCGGGCGACGATCTTGAGTTTGGGCGCCGCGGCGAGCACCTCGGCGTCCACCGTCGTCGCCGAGCGCACCAGCAGCGCGTCGGCTTCGGGCACCGCGGCCAGCAACTTCGGCCGGTCCGGGCCGTCGACCCAGCGGACTTCTACCTGGTCGCCGAGGGCGGCGACCGTCGACTCAGCCAATTTGTCGGCGATCAGTACAACGGGCAGGCTCACGCGGTCAGCCTAATGGGCTTGAATGTTCGGGTGGCGGGTGGGAGAAACGCGAGCGTGGACGTCACCGTCGTCGGAAGTGGACCCAACGGCTTGGCCGCCGCCGTCATCTGCGCTCGGTCCGGCCTGTCGGTGCAGGTGCTGGAGGCGCAACCCACCTTCGGTGGCGGCGCGCGCACGCTGCCCGATCCCGAGTTCCCGGAGATCTCGCACGACATCTGTTCGGCGGTGCATCCGCTGGCGCTGGCATCGCCGTTCCTTTCCGAGTTCGATCTGCCCGCCCGAGGCGTGACCCTGAACGTGCCCGAAGTGTCCTACGCCAATCCGCTTCCGGGCTCGCGTTCTGCGGTCGGTTATCACGACCTCGACCGGACCGCCGCGGAACTCGAACACGGCCAGTCGTGGCGCAGGCTGTTCGGGCCGATGGTCGAACGCGACGCCGCGGTGCTCGACCTGCTGCTCGGCGACAAGCGCTCGATCCCCACGAATCCGGTTGCCGCCGTACAGGTGGCCCGCCGGCTCCTCGAGCAGGGCACGCCGGCGTGGGGTGCGTTGTCTGGCGCGGATGCGCGTGCGTTGTTCAGTGGTGTTGCCGCGCATGTGATCTCACCGATGCCGTCGCTGGTGTCGGCGGGCGGCGGGCTGATGCTCGGCACGCTCGCGCACACTGTCGGCTGGCCGATCCCCGTCGGCGGCAGCCAGGCCATCGCCGACGCGCTGATCGAAGACCTACGCGCACACGGCGGCGTACTCATCGCCGACCGTGAGGTCACCGAACCGCCTACCGGTGTCACGCTTTTCGACACCGCGCCCACCGCGCTGGCCGCCATCTACGGCGACAAGCTGCCTCGCCGGTACGCAAAAGCGTTACAGCGATACCGATTCGGCCCCGGGGTGGCCAAAGTCGACTTCGTGCTGTCCGACGACGTGCCGTTCACCGACGAGCGACTACGCCGTGCACCGACCCTGCACATGGGTGGCACCCGGGAACAGATGGCCCACGCCGAACGCGAGATCGTCGCCGGCCGACACCCCGAGTGGCCGATGGTGCTCGCCGCCCTGCCACACCTGCTGGATCCCGGTCGAATCGACGCCAAGGGCCGGCGGCCGATGTGGACCTACGCGCATGTGCCGTCCGGTTCGACCGTCGACCAGGCCGAGCCGGTCACCAGAATCTTCGAGCGCTTCGCGCCCGGCTTCCGCGACATCGTGGTTGCGGTCCGGTCCGTGCCCGCCGCGCGGCTGGGAGAGCACAATGCCAACCTCGTCGGCGGGGACATCGGCGTCGGCGGCAACACGCTGATGCACGCGCTGGGCGGACCGACCCCACGGCTCAATCCGTGGAGCACACCCATTCCCGGGGTGTACCTGTGTTCTTCGGCCACCCCTCCCGGCGGGGGCGTGCACGGCATGGCGGGATATTTCGCCGCCCGAACCGTGCTGCGCCGCGAGTTCGGCATCAAGACGATGCCCGCAGTGTCCCCCTGAGGCCTGGGCGCATCACTCCCCAACCATCGATGCAAAGTCGATGCGTAGATGCGGCCACTCAGGGGTACCCCCGATTGAGTTGCCCCAAAGCGGGTACTTGTCGTCGCATCGAGTGAAGGGGCACTGCTTGAGCGGTATCAACGGACACATGCGCGCCCCGCTGCTGGCGACGGCGGCCGCTACCGCTCCGCATCCGAGCCTGCTGGCCGCATCCTTTCCGACATGGAGCGGCGCCTTGAGGCATGAGGTGTTGCGGACCCTCGCCGATTTCGTCCGTACCCGCTGCGTCGATGACCTCAGCGCCGCCGGAGTCGATGTCGCGGCCGACATACTGGAGGCCTTCGTCGCCGGCGGCAAGTGTGTGCGCTCGACCTATATGTATCTGGGCTGGCGGTGCGGCGCCGTCGACGATCCGGGCGCGTTGCGGGCTGCGGCCAGTTTCGAGTTGCTCCACGCGTTCGCGCTGCTGCAGGACGACGTGATGGACGGCTCCACGCTGCGGCGTGGACGCCCCGCGGCGCACGTCCGGTTCGCGCAGTGGCACCGCGAGCGAGCGCTGTCGGGTTCACCGGAGCGCTTCGGAGAGGCGGCCGCGGTCCTGCTCGGTGACCTGTGTCTGGTTTGGGCCCAGCAGATGATGCGCGAGAGCGGAGTCGACGACATCGCGCTGGCCCGCGCCTGGCCACGCTACGACGCGATGCGCACCGAACTCGCCGTCGGCCAGTTCGCCGACCTGGTCAACGACGCCGCCGAATTCCCCGAGTGGGAGCGGGTTCTCGACGTGCTACGGCGCAAATCAGGCAACTACACCGTGCGCAGGCCGCTCGAGATCGGGGCCGCCATGGCCGGATGCGAGCCGTCTCTGCTGCGGCTGCTCGGGGAGTACGGCGAAGCGGTTGGCGAGGCGTTCCAGTTGCGCGACGACGTCCTGGGTATCTTCGGCTCGCCCGATATCACCGGTAAGCCCGCAGGCAGCGATCTCTTCGAGCACAAGGCGACGAGTGTCGTGGTGGCGGCCTACCACCTTGCCGACGCGACCCTTCGCCGCGAGCTGACGCAGCTGATGAGCACCTCCGACCTCCGGGACACGGACATCCGGCGGTGGCGGAAGCTGATCGTCGCCACCGGTGCCGTGGAATGGATTGAGCAGCTCATTGATTCGCGCCTCACCCGCGCGCTCGATGTGATTGACACCAGAGCGCTGGATCCGGTGATCCGCACCGCGCTGGCCGACATGGCCGCGGCCTGCACCGAACGGGCTGCGTGATGCGCACCGTCGGGGGCAGCACTGACCACGTTGTGGTGGTCGGCGCCGGGCTCGCCGGACTCTCGGCCGCACTGCAACTCGCCGGCCGTGGCCGCACCGTGACCGTCGTGGAACGCGGACAGCACCCTGGCGGACGGGTCGGCCGGATGGACATCGGCGGCTACCGCCTGGACACCGGCCCGACAGTGCTGACGATGCCCGACATCATCGACGACGCGTTCGCCGCGGTCGGTGAGACCGTTTCGGACCGACTCGACCTGGTCGACGTCGATCCGGCATACCGCGCGTCGTTCGCCGACGGCAGCACGCTGCAGGTGCGCAGCGATCCCGACGCGATGGCCGCCGAGATCGAACGCTTCGCCGGCCGTGCCGAAGCCGACGGCTATGTGCGCCTGCGCAACTGGTTGTCGAAGCTGTACCAGGTCGAGTTCGACGGGTTCATCGCCGCGAACTTCGACTCACCGCTATCGCTGCTCACTCCGCAACTGGCCCGACTGGCCGTCATCGGCGGCTTCCGCCGGTGGGACACGATGGTGCGCCGCTATCTGCGCGACGCGCGACTTCAGCGCGTGTTCACCTTCCAGGCGCTGTATGCGGGCGTGCCGCCCCATCGGGCGCTGGCGGTGTACGCGGTGATCGCCTACATGGACACCATCGCGGGCGTCTACTTCCCGCGCGGCGGGGTGCGCGCGCTTCCCGATGCGCTGGCCGCGGCCGCATCCGACGCGGGCGTCGAATTCCGTTACGGCTCCGCGGTGTCGGCGCTGGAACGCAGGGGCGACCGCGTGGTGGCCGTGTACACCGACGGCGGTCAGCGAATACCCGCCGACGCGGTGGTGCTCACCACCGAGCTGCCCGACACCTATCGGCTGCTCGAAAGGACACCGCGTCGCGTGCTTGCGCTTCGACCCGCGCCGTCGGCGGTCGTCGCCCATGTCGGTTGCCGCGCGGTCGGACCGGATGTCGCCGAAATCGGTCACCACACCATCGTTTTCGGTGACGAGTGGGAGCGGACGTTCACCGACATCATCGATGACGGACGTGTGATGAATGATCCGTCGTTGTTGGTCACCCGGCCCAGCGCGAGCGACCCCTCGCTGGCACCCGTCGGCCGCGAGCTGCTCTACATCCTCGCGCCGGCACCCAATCTCCAAGTAGGACACGTCGACTGGGCGTCGACGCGGGACCGCTATGTGGACCAGATGATGGACGTCGTCACCACCCGGCTACCCCGGCTGGGAGCGGACGCCGAGGTGTTGCACATCGTGGATCCGGCGGATTGGGCGCGTCAAGGCATGGCCGCCGGCACCCCGTTCGCCCTCGCGCACACGTTCAGCCAGACCGGCCCCTTCCGTCCCGCCAACACCGTGCGCGGCATCGCGAATGTGGTGCTCGCCGGGTCGTCGACCGTCCCCGGTGTCGGCGTGCCGACCGCGCTGCTGTCCGGGCGGTTGGCCGCCGACCGAATCACCGGCCTACCGATACGGCGGGCCCGCAGCCAGGTGGTGCAAGCATGATCGGTTCCGAACTCGACGCCGCGGGCGTACATGACCCGGCCCTGCGCGAGGCCTATCGACGTTGCCGCACAATCAACGCCGAGCACGGCCGCACGTTCTTCCTGGCCACCCGGTTGCTTGCCCCCGAACAGCGTCCCGCCGTGCACGCTCTGTACGGTTTCGCCCGCCGCGCCGACGACATCCTCGACGACTTCGACCCCGTAGTCAGCATGAGTGAACGCGCAGAGCAGTTGCAGCGGCTGGCCACCGAGCTTTTCAACTGCCTCGCGCAGGGCAGCTGCGACGACGACGACCCGACGCTCGCCGCGGTCGTGCACTGCGCGCGCCGGTACGACATCCCGTGGGAGTTGTTCGACGACTTCCTCGGCTCGATGCGCATGGACCTGACGGTCACCGACTATCCCGACCGGGCCGCGCTCGACCGCTACATGTACGGCTCGGCGGAGGTCATCGGGCTACAACTGCTGCCCGTGCTCGGCACCGTCGGACCGCCCGAGGAAGCCGCGCCGTATGCCGCTGCGCTCGGAAAGGCCTTCCAGCTCACCAACTTCCTGCGGGACATCGACGAGGACCTCGAGCGCGGCAGGGTCTACCTGCCCGCCGACGAACTGGCCGCGCACGGGGTGGACCGGGACGTGCTGACGTGGTGCCGCGAGAACCGGCGCACCGACGCCAAGGTGCGACGCGCGCTGGTCGAACAACATGCCATCAACCGGCGCGTCTACGACTACGCGCGGCGCGGTATCGCCCAGCTGCGCCCTCGTTCCCGGCCGTGTGTGACGGCGGCCCTGACGCTGTACTCCGAAATTCTCGATCGCATCGAGGAGATCGACTTCGCCGTGTTCAGCCAGCGCGCCTCCGTCGGCGTCGGCCGCCGTATCCGGGTCGGCGGGACCGGACTGGTCAAGGCGTGGGCCGCACGGCATCGGGACCACAGGGTGTGACGATGGACAATTGGCAGTACCTCCTCGTGCTGGCTGCCTGCCTCGCGATCACGGCGCCGCTGGAGCTGCTCGGCGCCGGGGTTTACCGGCAGGCGCCACGGGCCGCCGCCGCAGTGCTCCCCGTCGCGGCGGTGTTCGTCCTCTGGGATGCGATCGCGATCGCCGCCGACGTGTGGACGTACAACCCGCAGTACGTCACCGGTATCGCCGTGCCGGGCGTGATGCCCGTCGAGGAACTCCTGTTCTTCGTGGTGATCCCGCTATGCGGCCTGCTGACCTACAACGCCGTCGACACCATACTGGGCTGGCTGCAACGGATTCGGAACCGAGCGGAGCACGCGAAGTGACCGGACTGGGATACACGGTACCCGCCGTGCTGGCCGTGATCGCCGTCTGCGCAATGGAATTGGTCGTTCTGCACACCGGACTGTTCCGCAGGCCGGCGTACTGGATCTCGATGGTCATCGTGACCGGCTTCCAGATCCCGGTCGACGGCTGGCTCACCAAGCTGAGCGCACCCATCGTCATCTACGACGAGAAACACACCAGCGGAATCCGCTTCCCGTTCGACATCCCCGTCGAAGACTTCCTGTTCGGATGGGCGATGGTCACCGCGGTGCTGCTGCTGTGGGAGCGGCAGCGGCTACGCGCACAGAGAAGGGACGTGTCGTGAAGGTCAGTGCGGGCCGTCACTCCGAAGACCCCTCCGATGTCCCGGCCGCATTCGACGACGGCGCACCGGCGTACGACACGCTGGTCGACTCGAATCCGGGATACCACGCGCACCTGCGGATCTCCGCGCAGCGGATGCAGATCCCCGACTCCGGCCGCGGGCTGCGGCTACTCGACGCCGGGTGTGGCACCGGCGCATCCACCGCCGCACTGCTGTCCGTGGCGCCGCACGCACAGATCGTGGGCGTGGACGGCTCGCAGGGCATGCTTGCCGAGGCGCGCGCCAAGCAGTGGCCGGCGACAGTTCGGTTCGTACACAGCCGCATCGAGGATCTCGGCGACGCCGGCGTCGACGGGCCCTTCGACGGCGTGTTCGCCGCCTACCTGGTGCGCAACCTGCCCGACCCCGACGCGCAGCTGCGCGAGTTCCGTTCACTGCTGCGGCCCGGCGCGACGCTGGCGGTGCACGAGTACTCGGTGCGCGACTCCCGGCTGGCCACCGCGGTGTGGAACGCCGTCTGCGCCGCGATCATCATCCCGAGCGGTCGGCTCCGCAGCGGTGATGCGTCGCTGTACCGGTATCTGCGGCGCAGCGTGAACCGCTTCGACGGCGCCGCCCAGTTCCGTGAACGACTGCGCCGTAACGGGTTCACGGCGGTACGCAGCGAGACGATGCCCGGCTGGCAGCGCAACATCGTGCACACCTTCCTCGCCGAGGCACCGAGATGACCGATCCGCGCCGAGTGACACACGCCGCGCCGACCGGCGCCCCGGTCGCGGCCGCGCTGCCGGACAGACCGCATGTGGTGGTCATCGGCGCGGGCATCGCCGGCCTGGCCGCGGCCACCGGTCTCGCCGAACGTGGGGTGCGCGTCGATGTCCTCGAACGCGAGCCCTACCTCGGTGGCCGCGTCGGAGGCTGGACCGAGTCGCTCGAAGACGGCACTCCGGTCGCCATGAACCGCGGCTTCCACGCATTCTTCCGGCAGTACTACAACCTGCGGAACCTGTTGCGGCGCATCGGTCCTGCCCTGCGGATGCTCAGTCCCGTGCTGGACTACCCGCTGGTCGACGCGCACGGCAGGCGCGACACCTTCCGCGGTCTGCCGCGCACCCCACCGTTGAACGCGCTGGCCTTCGCGCTGCGCAGCCCCACCTTCCGGTTGCGCGACCTGGCGCGGCTCAATGCCCGCGCCGCAGCACCGTTGGCCGCGGTCGCGGTGCCCGGGATCTATCACGAGCTGGACCACCTCGATGCCGACACTTTCCTGCGCGACATCAACTTTCCCGAGCCCGCACGCCACCTGGCCTTCGAGGTGTTCTCGAGAAGCTTCTTCTCCAAGCCGGCCGACCTCTCCGCCGCGGAGTTGGCGACGATGTTCCACATCTACTTCCTCGGCTCCAGCGAAGGCCTGGTCTTCGACGTCGCGAACGCCAACTTCGATGCGGCGCTGTGGAATCCACTGCGGTCATATCTGGATTCGCTGGGAGTGCGCATGCACACCGGAGTGTCGGCGACCGAGGTGCGCAGCGGTGCCCGCTTCGTCGTGCGCTCGGACGGCGGCGACCGCATCGAGGCGGACGGAGTCGTGCTCGCGACCGACGTGGCGGGTCTGCAGCGCATCGTCGACGCCTCGCCTTCCCTCGGCGACGCGGATTGGCGATCCCGGATCGCAGCGATGCGCACCGCGGCACCGTTCGTCGTACAGCGACTGTGGCTGGACCGGCCGGTGAATGCGGACCGCGCCGCGTTTCTCGGGACGGGCGGGCGACCGCCGCTGGACAATGTCAGCGTGCTCCAGAGATACGAGCGTGAGGCCCTGGCCTGGTCGCGTCGCACCGGCGGCTCCGTGGTGGAGTTGCATTCGTACGCGGTCACCGACGGGCCGTCCGACGTGCGTGAGCGGATGCCGGTGCGGATGCGCGAACTGTATCCCGAGACCGCCGGCGCCAACATCCTCGGTGAGCGGGTGCTGTGCCGCCAGGATTGCCCGCGCTTCGCCCCTGGCGACTTCGCGCGCCGCCCGACGGTCGCGACACCGCAGGCCGGTTTGGTGTTGGCCGGCGACGGTATCCGCGTCGACCTGCCGGTCGCACTGATGGAGCGGGCCGCCACCACCGGATGGTCGGCGGCCAATCTGCTCCTCGAGCGCTTCGGTCTCACCGGACACGATCTGCACACCGTGCCGACCCAGGGCCGCTTCGCACCGCTGCGACGGCTGGCCGAAAGGCAGCTCACATGAGCATGCTCGCGGAGCTGAAAGCCCGGTTGGCGAAAACCACACCCTTCGAGGTGCTTCCACGCGCTCCGTGGTCCGGACAGCGGCCCACCTACCGCGACGCCGAACCGGCGGTCATCCATTCCGCGCTGCGACGCTCCCAGCGCAGGCCCAGCGGAAACTGGTATGCGTTCGCCGCCAGCGACACCATCGACAAGCGTCCGGTCGGCGCCACGGTCGGTGGGATCGAACTGGTCGCCTGGCGCACCCGGGACGGCGCGCTCGCGGTCGGGCCCGCGGCCTGCCCACACCTCGGCGCGGACCTTTCGACGGGAACGAACGATTGCGGAACGTTGATCTGCCCGTGGCACGGCTTGCGCTTCGGCGGCGCCCGGACATGGAGTTGGCGACCCTATCCGGCGCATGACGACGGGGTGCTCGCCTGGGTCCGGCTCGACGCCCTCGGCGGTGAAACACCCACGGCGGCACCGATATTGCCGAAGCGGCCGCGTGGGCCGCAGCTGTCCGCTGTGACGCGGTTGGTCGGCACCTGCGAACCCGGCGACGTGATCGCCAACCGGCTCGACCCCTGGCACGGCGCGTGGTTCCACCCGTACTCCTTCACGCGGCTCGAGGTGCTTTCCTCGCCGGCCGCCGACGACGAGCTGGCGGAGGAGGCGGACCGCTTCCTGGTCGCCGTCACATTTCGGATCGGTCGTCTGGGTGTCCCCGTGATCGCGGAGTTCAGCACTCCGGAGCCGCGCACGATCGTGATGCGCATCATCGACGGCGAAGGTGCAGGCAGCGTGGTGGAAACGCACGCGACCCCACTCGGGACCGATGGCGACGGATCACCTCGCACCGCGGTGATCGAAGCGGTCATCGCGCACTCCGACCGTCCCGGTTTCGTCCATGCGCTGCGCGGTGCACCGTTGATCACCCCGGTCATGCGACGGGCGGCCACGCGGCTGTGGCGCGACGACCTCGCCTACGCCGAGCGGCTCTATCGTCTCCGCAACCGGTCCTGAGTCTTCGCTACTCGCTGATGAACTGGGGCCACGATCCGTGCAAGTAGCGCTCGTCGAGTAGCGGTATCTGATCCATGGCCCACGGGCTGATCGACCACGGCAGTCCGACGGCCGAGCGAAGCTGCTTCCAGGAGACCCACATCCATTCCATGACCTCGTCCGGATCGGGTTGAAGCCGGTCGTCGCAGCGGGCGAAGAACACCGGGCAGATCTCGTTCTCGACGGTGCCGTCCGCGGCCACGGCGCGATACCGGAAGTCGGGCAGCACGCATACCAGCGACTCGATCGACACACCCAGTTCCTGTGCGGCACGGCGGCGCACCGCGTTGTCGACCTGCTCCCCCGGTGCCGGATGTCCACAGAACGAGTTCGACCACACCCCCGGCCATGTCGTCTTTCCCAGAGCGCGACGGGTCAGCAGCACGTGACCGTCCGCGTCGAACAGGTAACAGGAAAACCCCAAGTGCAGGGGTGTCGCGGCGTGGTGGACGGTCGTCTTGGACGCGGTGCCGATGTGGCGCCCGTCCTCGTCGAGCAGCACAACGGACTCATCCGTCGTGGCGGTGGTCGATGATGACACCTCAGATACATACCCAGAACGGGGCCAACCGACGCGAAGTCGATGCGCAGGCGTCACGAGCCCGGTACGCAGCACTGCACGGCCTCGCGCAGGCTGTGCACGCGCACGCCCGGCTTCACCTCGGGCAGGGCCTCCCACCCCGGGCCGCCGAGCAGTACCTCGGCACCAGCGGCTGCCGCCCGAACCATTTCCCGGTCGGCGGTCTCGGCGGTCTGCGACCACAACATCACCGTGACAGGCGGTCGCACTCGGGCGATCGCGTCGGTCAGCGCCGGCAGCGGAACGTCCGCGCCCAGTGTCAGCGCGCCGTGCCCACGCTCCCCGAGCGCGGCGCGCAGTGCCTCGAGCGGCAGGGCGTGCGTCTCCCGCGAAGTGCACGCCAAGACCACGGACGTCGACGGATCGAGCGGCGCGAGCGGCGCCCGCTGCAGCGCCCGCGACACCGCCCAAGACAGCGCGTGCTCGACATCGATACACCCGCCGCTCGCATCCTGCCTGGCAACGATGGCCGCGAACGCCGGCCGCACGATCAGGTCCCACGTATCGAGCACGCCGAAGTGCCGCAGATGCGACTCCAGCAGCCGGCCCAGCGCAACGAGGTCGAGTTCGAACGCGGCCGACAACAACGAGTCGACGTCGCCACGCGGGAGCATGACGGAGTCCATCGCCAGTCGCGCCGCGCTGCGCGCGCTGGTGCCCTGGCCGATCAGCTCGTGCATCTGCCGCACGACGACGACGTCGTTCTCGCTGTAGAGCCGGTGCCGGCCGGGGCGGTGGCGCGATGGGCCGACGCCGTAGCGCTGACTCCAACTGCGCAGCGTCGCCGTTGGGACACCGACACGTTCGGCTACGACGCGGACCGTGTACCTGGGCTTGTCAGCGTCGTCCATCGGGCTTTGCGCTGCGGTGTCGACCTCGTCACAGTAAACCCGGCGGCGAAGCCATCAACGCACAACCGATGCAGCGATTCGTCTACTGGATATTGCGGAGCCGCGAAGCGGGTAACTGTAGCTCATGACCGATCAGAAGCAGGACCACAACAGCCGTCCCGAGGGACTCGACGACGCGACGGTCGAAGCCGTCGGCGCCGTGTCCGAGGCGCTGGAGTGGGTGGAACGCGCGCGCGGCGGACTGTATTCGTTCCATCAGTTGATGGGGCGGGCGGACCTTCTGCTCGGCGAGGCCTGCGACAAATTGCGCGACGCCGGTCACGCCGCGGTCGCCGACCGGCTCCAGGACGAACTCGTCGGTCGCAATATCCTCCACGGCCGCTGGACGTTCCAGATCGTCGAGGAGTTCGACGACTGCTACTGGTCGGTGTTCCGCGACCACGAACGCCGGGTGCGCGACGAGCTACAGCAGGGCCGCAGACACGTATACGAGTCCGAGATGAAGGAGCGGCGCCGGACCCACGGCAAGCCGGGTCACGAACGCCGCCCCCACGAGTGATTTGTGGAGTTTTGGCGGCGCTCACCGCCGCTGCGGCTCCACAAACCGCCGCTAAGCCGTCTCGGTGATCGGCCGATCGACCCAGCTCATCAGGTCGCGCAGCTTCTTGCCGGTGACCTCGATCGGATGCTCGGCGTTGCGCTTGCGCAGCCCTTCGAGTTCCTTGTTGCCGCCCTCGACGTTGGCGACCAGCTTCTTGACGAAGGTGCCGTCCTGAATCTCTTTGAGGATGTCGCGCATCCGGTCCTTGGTGTCCGCGTCGATGACTCGCGGCCCTGACAGGTAGCCGCCGAACTCGGCGGTGTCGGACACCGAGTAGTTCATCCGCGCGATACCGCCCTCGTACATCAGGTCGACGATGAGCTTGAGCTCGTGCAGCACCTCGAAATACGCCAGCTCGGGCGCGTACCCGGCCTCGACCATCACGTCGAAGCCCGTCTTGACGAGTTCCTCTGTGCCGCCGCACAACACGGCCTGCTCACCGAACAGGTCGGTCTCGGTCTCGTCCTTGAACGTGGTCTTGATGACGCCGGCGCGGGTGCCGCCGATGCCCTTGGCGTACGACAGCGCCAGCGCCTGGCCCTCGCCCTTGGGGTCCTGGTCGATCGCGATCAGGCATGGCACGCCCTTCCCGTCGACGAACTGGCGACGCACCAGATGGCCGGGGCCCTTCGGGGCGACCATGCCGATGGTGACGTTCGCCGGCGGCTTGATCAGGTCGAAGTGGATATTGAGGCCGTGGCCGAAGAACAGCGCATTGCCGTCCTCGAGGTTGGGCTCGATGTCGCGGGAGAAGATCTCAGCCTGTGCGGTGTCGGGCGCCAGCAGCATGATCACGTCGGCCCACTTGGCCACCTCGGCGGGGGTGTCGACCTCAAGGCCCTGCTCGCTGACCTTCTCGCGCGACTTCGATCCCTCTTTGAGGCCGACCTTCACCTGCACGCCGGAGTCGCGCAGGCTCAGCGAGTGCGCATGGCCCTGGCTCCCGTAGCCGATGACGCCGACCTTGCGGCCCTGGATGATCGACAGGTCCGCGTCGTCGTCATAGAACATCTCTGGGCTTGTTGAAGACACTGATTTTTCCTTATCTCTCACCTGATGTGGGGGCTTACTTGGTGGTGCCGATACCGCGGGGTCCGCGGGACAGCGACACCACTCCGGACTGCACGATCTCGCGGATTCCGTAGGGCTCCAACACCCGTAGCAGCGCCTCGAGCTTCTCGGGCGTGCCGGTCGCCTCGATCGTCAACGATTCCGTCGACACGTCGACGACCTTGGCCCGGAACAGGTTCACCGCCTCGATGACCTGACCGCGGGTCGATGCGTCGGTGCGCACCTTGATCAGTGCAAGCTCACGGGAGACCGAGTTCTCTTCTTCCTGCTCAACGATTTTGATCACGTTCACCAGCTTGTTGAGCTGCTTGGTGATCTGCTCCAGAGGTGCTTCCTCCACGCTGACGACGATCGTCATCCGCGACATGTTCTTCTGCTCGGTCGCTCCGACCGCCAGGGACTGGATGTTGAAGCCGCGCCGTGAGAACAGCGACGCGACCCTGGCCAGCACGCCGGGTTTGTCCTCGACGAGCACCGACAACGTGTGCGTGGTGGTGCTCATGCGTGGCCTTCTTCCGGATCATCGAACAGCGGACGGATACCGCGGGCGGCCTGGATCTCATCGTTGCTGGTGCCCGCCGCGACCATGGGCCACACCTGGGCGTCCGCGCCGACGATGAAGTCGATCACCACCGGGCGGTCGTTGATCTCACGCGCCTGCCTGATCACATCCTCGACGTCTTCGGCTCGCTCACAACGCAACCCGACGCAGCCCAGCGCCTCGGCCAGCTTGACGAAGTCCGGGATGCGACGGCTGTGCGTGGCCAGATCCGTTTGGCTGTACCGCTCTTCGTAGAACAGCGTCTGCCACTGCCGCACCATGCCGAGGTTGCCGTTGTTGATGAGCGCCACCTTGATGGGCGCACCCTCGACGGCGCAGGTGGCCAACTCCTGGTTGGTCATCTGGAAACAACCGTCGCCGTCGATGGCCCACACCTCGGCCTCCGGGCGGCCGAACTTGGCCCCCATCGCCGCGGGCACGGCGAAGCCCATGGTGCCCAGGCCGCCGGAATTGAGCCACGTCTTCGGGTTCTCGTAGGAGATGAACTGCGCGGCCCACATCTGGTGCTGGCCGACGCCCGCGACGTACACCGCCTCCGGCCCGGCCATCTTGCCGAGCGTCTCGATCACGTACTCCGGCGACAGGCTGCCGTCGCTCTGCGGCCCGTAACTCAACGGGTAGGTCGACTGCACGCCGCGCAGGTACTCCAGCCAGTTCTCGATGTGGATCGCGCTGACGGTGCTGTCCCGGCGCAGGGCCGCGATCAGGTCGACGATCACCGCCTTGACGTCACCGACGATCGGGACGTCGGCGTGGCGGTTCTTGCCGATCTCGGCCGGGTCGATGTCGGCGTGGATCACCTTGGCCTCGGGCGCAAAGGAATCCAGCCGCCCGGTCACCCGGTCGTCGAAGCGGGTGCCCAGCGCGATCAACAGGTCGCTGCGCTGCAGCGCGGCCACCGCGGCCACCGTGCCGTGCATGCCCGGCATGCCCATGTTCTGCGGATGGCTGTCGGGGAACGCGCCGCGCGCCATCAGCGTGGTGACGACGGGTATGCCGGTCAGCTCGGCCAGCTCCAGCAGCTCGGCGCTGGCCTCGCCGCGGATCACGCCGCCGCCGACGTAGAGCACCGGCTTGCGGGCCGCCACGATCAGCTTGGCGGCCTCGCGGATCTGACGACTGTGCGGTTTGGTGTTGGGCTTGTAGCCGGGCAGGTCGATGCGCGGCGGCCAGCTGAACGTGCACTGGGCCTGCAGGACGTCCTTGGGGATGTCGACGAGCACCGGACCGGGGCGGCCCGACGACGCGATATGGAACGCCTCGGCGATCGCCTGCGGGATCTCGTCGCCGCTGCGCACCAGGAAGTTGTGCTTGGTGATCGGCATCGTGATGCCGGAGATATCGGCCTCCTGGAACGCGTCGGTGCCGATCAGGCCGCGACCGACCTGGCCGGTGATCGCCACCACGGGGATCGAGTCCATGTGCGCATCGGCCAGCGGCGTGACGAGGTTCGTGGCGCCGGGACCGGAGGTGGCCATCATCACGCCGACCTTGCCGGTCGCGTGCGCGTATCCGCTGGCGGCGTGTCCCGCGCCCTGCTCATGGCGGACCAGCACATGGCGCAGTTTCTGCGAGTCGAACAGCGGGTCGTACACCGGGAGCACCGCGCCGCCGGGGATCCCGAAGATCGTGTCGACGTCGAGTTCCTCGAGCGATCGGATCACCGCCTCGGCGCCGGTCATCTGTTGCGGTGCAAGCCGTTTGGCTGGCGTGGGCGCCGGCTTCGCCGCCGGTTTCGCGGCATGTCCGTCATCGGGCACGGTGGCCGCCGCTTGCTCCAGCGGTCGGGTGGTTGGTGCGCTCACGGTGTTCGTTCTCCTAAATCCTGTTCCGGATCCGTATCTAGGGTCTCAAATCAGTGGTCGGGCAAGAAAAAACCCCCGTCAGCTGGACTGCTGTACGAGGGTCGCGCGTCAGTGCCGGTGGTTATGCCCGAGTAAGGGCAAGCGCGGCATCAACGCGCTTCCCAATTACTACGAGCAACCCCACGGCGTGCATAACCGTCGACGGTAGCCTCCGCACTGGTCACAGGTCAAATTGCGGCGCCGCGGCGGTCGATTTCCGGGCCCGGGGCGCAGCGGTGCGAAGATGGCCAGGTGAGTCCAGACGCCGAACCCGCCCCCGTCGTCATCCGAATCTCGCCGATGGCGCATTTCGCGGTGGGATTTCTGGCGCTGGGCCTGCTTTCGCTGGTCCTGGCGGGGCTGACCTGGGTGGCCGTCCTGTTGATCGTTCCGATCGGACTGTCGATCTATGTCGTGCGCTATCGCACCGTTGCCGACCGCGACACGGTCACCGCGCGATCCTTACTGGGCAGCGAGACGGTGAGATGGGACGACGTCGACGGTCTGCGGTTCGGTAAGGGGTCTTCGGCCTACGCCCATCTCAAGGACGGTCGAGACCTGCGTCTCCCGGCGGTGACGTTCGCGACGCTGCCACTGTTGACCGAGGCCAGCGGCGGCCGCGTGCCGAACCCGTATTCGCAGGGTTAGGCGAAGGGATTGCCGCCGTTGAACAGCACCCAGATCGCGATACCCGCGCCCGCGCCGAGCACCAGTGCACCGAACGACCCGATGAACGGCCGGCGCGCCCACCCGCGGCCCGCGTCGAACCCGTACCGGCCCGGCCCGGTCAGCACCAGAGCGGCCACCGCGCACGCCAGGAACACCTTGTATTCGTGCCCGTCGGTGAGGAAATCCGACAACCGCGCCGCTTCGTGGGCTTCCATTGCATCGGCCAGCACGCCGGTCACCAGGTATGCCAGCGCGCCGGCCGCCGCCACCGGCGTGAAGAGACCCAGGATCAGCAGCACCCCGGCGGCGATCTGACCGCCGGTGGCCACGTAGGTCAGGATGTCGGCGTACCGGAAGCCCATGTCGGACAGTTCCGCTTCCCACCCGTTGAGTCCGGGCCCGCCCCACAGGCCGAAGGCCTTCTGCAGGCCGTGGCCGATGAACAGCGCGCCGATCGCAAGGCGCAACAGGAGAATGCCGAGGTCGAGGGTGCCGCGACGGTCCGTCGCACGACCCACCGACTCCGGTTCGATTTCAGCCGGTTCGGCCGCGAAGCCGGTCATCGAATGCCGGCCGCCGGGCTGCACGTACGGCAGCGGCTCGGGTTCGTTGAGTAACCCGAACCCCGGCGTACCCGAAGCGGAACCATTGGCGTCGTAGTGCGGGATCGCGGTGGTTTCGAAATCGCCCGCGTAGTTGGTGGACGGGAGATCGTCTTCGGGGTCGACCAGGCTCGCCGACACGGGCCGCCCAGCCGCGTCGTCGGGCCGCTGCCAGGCGAGTGGGTCATTGGAATGACTGGTCACACTGCCAGCGTAAATGCTAGTCACCCGCTAGTCGGGTATTGGCGCGGTGCTTTCTCGGACCTTAATTCACGAGCTGACCGCAGCGATGCCAGCCGGGCGTGCGTGGCGCGTCCCGCCGAATGATCCGTAACCTGGCTCGCATGAAACTGCGCCGGTCGATGATGGGCGTGCTCGTCGTGCTGTGCGCGGCGTCGCTCGTCGGGTCGGGGTGTGCGCGCTTCGATGACGCGCAGTCGCAACCGTTCACCACAGAGCCGAAGCTCGCGCCGGGTCCGACGTCGACGCCGCCACCCCCACCTCCGCTGCCTCCGACGCCGTTCCCGAAGGAGTGCCCGGCGCCCGGCGTCATGCAGGGCTGCCTGGAGAGTACGAGCGGACTGATCATGCTGCCCGACAGCCAGTCGGCTCTGGTCGCCGAGCGCAGGACCGGTGTGGTCAAGGAGGTTTCGGTCCGGGCTGAACCGAAGGTCAAGACGACACTGCCGGTCGACGGCTCGGGCGACGGCGGGCTGATGGACATCGTGCTGTCCCCCACGTATCAACAGGACCGGCTGATGTACGCCTACGTCAGCACGCCGACGGACAACCGCGTCATCCGCATCGCCGACGGCGACATTCCCAAGCCGATCCTGACCGGCATTCCGAAGGGCGCCACCGGGAACACGGGCGCATTGATCTTCACCAGCCCCACGACGCTACTGGTGCAGACCGGCGACGCGGGCAACCCCGCCGACGCCGCGAATCCCGGATCGCTGGCCGGCAAGGTGTTGCGCATCGAACAGCCCACCACGGTCGATCAAGCGCCGACGACGACGGCGCTGTCGGGCTTGGGCGCCGCCGGCGGCATGTGCATCGACCAGTCGGACGAGTCGCTCTACGTCACCGACCGCGCGCCGTCCGGTGACCGGTTGCAGCGCATCACCAAGGACTCGCGGACGTCGACGGTGTGGACCTGGCCCGACCGTCCGGGCGTGGCGGGCTGCGCGGCGCTCGACGGCACGGTGCTGGTCAATCTCGTCAACACCAAGCAGACGGTCGCGGTGCGGCTGGCTCCCGATACCGGAGCGGTCACCGGCGACCCCGAGGTCGTGCGGCAGGATCAGCACGGCCACGCGTGGGCGTTGGCGATGTCGCCCGACGGCAACGTCTGGGGCGCGACGGTCAACAAGACGGCAGGCGACGCGCAGCGACTCGACGACGTCGTGTTCCCGTTGTTCCCGCAGGGTGGCGGGTTCCCGCGGCAGAACGCCGACAACACCTGATCTGTTGTGTGACAACCGGTTTCAGCTATCGATGCCATCGCGGCGTCAGGCATTGGTTCCACCGTCGACGGTGAGCACCGCGCCGGTGATGTTGGACGCGCCAGGGCCCGCCAAGAAGGCGACAGAATCCGCGACATCACGGGCCGCGGCGTACCGGCCGAGCGCGCTCATCGTCCGTTGTTCGTCGGCTCCGGCAGCGTCGGCGGGGTTCATGTCGGTATCGGTGGAGCCGGGTTGCACGAGGTTGACGGTGATGTTCCGAGCGCCGACGTCGCGCGCCAGGCCCTTGGTGAACCCGATGAGAGCGGCCTTGCTCATCGAGTACAGCGTGACGCCTGGAAAGGGCACACGTTCGGCCAGATTGCTGCCGATGCTGATGATGCGGCCACCCTCGGGCATGTGCCGCACCGCAGCCTGGCTGGCCCGGTAAACCGCGCGGGCGTGGATGGCGAGCGTGCGGTCGATCTCGTCGACCGAGACGTCGTCGATCGGGCCGTAGGGAAGACGCCCGCGTTGTTGACCAGGATGTCGAGCCGGCCCAACTCGGCGTTCGTCTGTTCGACGGCGGCCACGACGTCGACTGAGGCGCTGTCGGCCTGGATGGCCAGGGCGCGGCGACCCTGCGCGGTAATCCCGTCGATCACTTCGTCGGCACGCTCCTTGGACCGGGCGTAGGTGATGGCGACATCCGCGCCGAGTTCGGCGAGCCGAGCGGCGATGGCAGCCCCGATGCCCCTGCTGCCGCCGGTAACCAGCGCGGTCTTTCCCGACAGATCCGACATTTCGACCTCCCTTTTTTGTGTCGTTCGATACATAATCATCGAGCCTGGTTATACTTGTCAATGATTTCTTTGTCGTTCGATATAGAATGAGGGGGTGCGCATGGCGTCGCGTGGCAGACCCCGCACCTTCGACCGGACGCAGGCGCTGGAGCGGGCCATGGAGGTGTTCTGGCAACACGGCTATGACGGTGCGTCGATGACCGAGCTGACCACGTCGATGGGAATCAACTCGCCGAGCCTGTACGGGGCGTTCGGCTCCAAGGAGGAACTGTTCCGCGAAGCCGTCGCACACTACGACCAGACTTTGGGTGCCACGGCGGCCGCCGATTTGCGCGATCGGCCAACAGCGCGCGAGGCCATCGCGGCGGTACTGAGGCACCACGCCCACGTGTTCTGCGATCCCGACAAACCCCGCGGCTGCATGATCGTGCTCGCCGCCACCACATGCACCGACCGCACCCGCTCAGTGCATGAACACCTTGCGCAGTGGCGGATCGCCACCGAGGACGCCTTCCGCGCGCGGGTCGAGCGCGGCATCGCTGACGGTGACGTACCCGCCGGTGCCGATGCCGCGACGATCGCCGCGTTCTACAACACCGTGAACCATGGGATGGCGATCCAGGCCCGTGACGGTGCAGACCGAACCAAGCTGTCGGCGATCGCCGAAGCCGCGATCGCGGCGTGGGACAGTCTCGTTCGCGCGCAGTAGGCGCGAAATTGCAATCAGGGCTGTGGTGCCGGGCGAACAGCCCTCAGCGCAGTCTCGCGGCTAGGAGCAAGCAGCCAGTACCAGTTCGCGCACCCGGGCCGCGTCGGCCTGTCCCTTGGTCGCCTTCATGACGGCGCCGACGATCGCGCCTGCGGCCTGCACCTTGCCGCCGCGGATCTTCTCGACGATGCCGGGGTTGGCCGCCAACGCCTCGTCGACGGCGGACTGCAGCGCCGAGTCGTCACGCACGACCTCCAGTCCGCGGTCCTTCATCACCTGTTCGGGTTCACCTTCGCCGGCGAGCACACCCTCGACGACCTGGCGGGCCAGCTTGTTCGACAACTTGCCGTCGTCGACGAGCTTGACCACCGCGGCCACCTGCGCAGGCGTGATGGGCAGCGCGTCCAGTTCGACGCCTGACTCGTTGGCCTTCTGCACCAGGAAGTTTCCCCACCATGCCCGGGCCGCCTCGCTGGACGCCCCCTGTGCGACGGTCGCGGCGATCAGATCCAGCGCTCCGATGTTGACGAGGTCGCGCATCACCTCGTCGGAAACACCCCAGTCGTCCTGAATCCGCCTGCGCAGCAACCACGGGAGTTCGGGGATCGTGCGACGCAGACGCTCGACCCACTCGGCGTCAGGCGCCACCGGCTCGAGATCGGGTTCGGGGAAATAGCGGTAGTCCTCGGCGGATTCCTTGCTCCGGCCCGGCGAGGTGTAGCCGTCCTCGTGGAAGTGTCTGGTTTCCTGCGTGACGTGACCACCTGAATCGAGAACCGCTGCCTGGCGGCGCATCTCGTAACGGACGGCGACCTCGACGCTCTTGAGCGAGTTGACGTTCTTGGTCTCGGTGCGGGTCCCGAACTGCTTCTGCCCGGTCGGCTTGAGCGAGACGTTGGAGTCGCAGCGCATCGAACCCTGGTCCATCCGTACGTCGGATACACCCAAGCCGCGCAACAGGTCCCGCAGCGCGGTCACATACGCGCGGGCGATCTCGGGAGCGCGCTCACCGGTCCCTTCGATCGGCTTGGTGACGATCTCGATCAGCGGCACACCGGACCGGTTGTAGTCGATCAGCGAGGTCGTCGCACCCTCGATGCGGCCCGTGTCGCTGCCGAGATGCGTCAGTTTGCCGGTGTCCTCTTCCATGTGGGCCCGCTCGATCTCGACCCGCCAGGTGGACCCGTCGTCGAGCGGCACGTCGAGATAACCATTGATCGCGATCGGCTCGTCGTACTGCGAGATCTGGTAGTTCTTCGGCATGTCCGGATAGAAGTAGTTCTTCCGCGCGAACCGGCACCACGGCACGATCTCGCAGTTCAGCGCGAGCCCGATCCGGATCGCCGACTCGACGGCCTGCTCGTTGAGCACCGGCAGCGACCCCGGCAGCCCCAGGCAGACGGGGCACACCTGCGTGTTCGGTTCTGCGCCGAATTTGTTGGCGCAGCCGCAGAACATCTTGGTGGCGGTGGACAACTCGACGTGCACTTCGAGGCCGAGCACCGGCTCATAACGCGCGACGACGTCGTCGTAGTCGACGAGTTCGGCGGTGGCGACAGTCATGTGAGCGATCCTAGTGAGGCGGCTCAGCCGAAGAATTCCGCGGCGTCGTCGTAGCGGCTCTGCGGGACCAGCTTCAACTGACGGGTTGCATCGGCCAGCGAGACGCGCCCGATCTCCTGCCCGCGCAGCGACACCATCATCCCGTACTCACCGGCGTGCGCGGCGTCGGCGGCGTTGACGCCGAAGCGGGTGGCCAGCACGCGGTCGAACGGCGTCGGGGTGCCGCCGCGTTGCACGTGACCGAGCACCGTCACCCGCACCTCTTTGTTGATCCGCTTCTCCACCTCGAGCGCGAGTTGCTGTGCGACGCCGGTGAAGCGTTCATGGCCGAACTCGTCTACACCGCCCTGCTTCAGTTGCATCGACCCCTCGGCGGGTTTCGCGCCCTCGGCCACCACACAGATGAAGTGCGAATCGCCGCGCACGAAGCGCGCTTTGATCAGCCGGCACACCTCTTCGACGTCGAACGGCTGCTCGGGGATCAGGGTCATGTGGGCGCCGGAGGCCAGCCCGGCGTTCAACGCGATCCATCCGGCGTGGCGGCCCATCACCTCGACGAGCATCACGCGCTGGTGCGATTCCGCGGTGCTGTGCAGCCGATCGATGGCCTCGCTCGCCACGCCGAGCGCGGTGTCGTGACCGAACGTCAGATCCGTGCAATCGATGTCGTTGTCGATCGTCTTGGGCACACCGACCACCGGGACGTTCTCCTCGGACAGCCAACGCGCCGCGGTCAGCGTGCCCTCACCGCCGATCGGGATCAGCACGTCGATGCCGTTGTCGTCGAGCGTCTGCTTGATCTGGTCCAGCCCGGCGCGCAGCTTCTCCGGGTGCACCCGCGCGGTACCCAGCATGGTGCCGCCCTTGGCCAGCAGCCGATCGTTGCGGTCGTCGTTGGCGAGTTGGATGCGCCGGTTCTCCAGCAGACCGCGCCAGCCGTCCTGGAAGCCGACGACCGAGGAGCCGTACCGCACGTCGCACGTGCGCACTACCGCCCGAATGACAGCGTTCAGTCCCGGACAGTCACCGCCGCCGGTCAGCACTCCGATGCGCATGACTACATCCTCCCCCGTTAGACCGCCGTTGGCAGCGGTCCGCGCGCGGCTTCGTAGGCCGCACCGACCCGGTACAGCCGGTCGTCGGCCAGTGCGGGCGCCATGATCTGCAGCCCCACCGGCAGGTTGTCGTCGGGCGACAGGCCCGCGGGCACCGACATTCCGCAGTGGCCCGCCAGGTTCAGCGGCAGAGTGCACAGGTCGAACAGGTACATCGCCAGCGGATCGTCGACCTTCTCGCCCAACGCGAACGCGGTGGTCGGCGTCGCCGGCGAGATCAACACGTCGACCTTCTGATACGCCGCATCGAGATCACGCGCGATCAGCGTGCGCACCTTCTGCGCCTGGTTGTAGTACGCGTCGTAATAGCCCGCCGACAGCGCGTACGTACCAATCATGATGCGGCGCTTGACTTCCGGACCGAATCCCGCGGCTCGGGTCAACGCCATGACTTCTTCGGCGCTGTGCGTGCCGTCATCGCCGACGCGCAGCCCGAATCGCATCGCGTCGAACCGCGCGAGGTTGCTCGACACCTCGGACGGGAGGATCAAGTAGTAGGCCGACAGCGAGTAGTCGAAGTGTGGGCAGTCCACCTCGCTGACCTCGGCCCCCAGCGCGGTCAGCTGTTCGACGGCGGCGTGGAACGACTGCAGTACGCCGGGTTGGTAACCCTCGCCCTGCAACTGCTTGACGACGCCGACCCGCACACCGGCCAGGTCACCGGCCGCGCCCGCCCTGGCCGCACCGACGACGTCGGGCACCGCGGCATCGACCGAGGTCGAGTCTTTTGCGTCGTGACCGGCGATCGCCTGATGCAGCATGGCGGTGTCGACGACGGTGCGCGCGCACGGGCCGCCCTGATCCAGTGACGACGCGCAGGCCACCAGCCCGTAGCGCGACACCGTGCCGTAGGTCGGTTTCACCCCGACCGTCGCGGTCAGCGCGGCCGGTTGACGGATCGAGCCGCCGGTGTCGGTGCCGATGGCCAACGGCGCCTGGAACGCCGCCAGCGCAGCCGCGCTGCCGCCGCCGGAGCCGCCGGGAACGCGGTCGACGTCCCACGGGTTGCGGGTCGGCCCGTATGCGGAGTTCTCGGTGGAGGAACCCATCGCGAACTCGTCCATGTTCGTCTTACCAAGAATCGGTAGGCCCGCCGCACGCAACCGCATCGTGACGGTGGCGTCGTACGGCGCCATCCAACCCTCGAGAATCCTCGAGCCGCAGGTCGTCGGCATGTCGGTGCTGGTGAACACGTCCTTCAGCGCCACCGGAACCCCGGCCAGCGGAGAGGGCAGGTCCTCGCCTGCGGCCACCGCGGCGTCCACACGCGCCGCCGCGGCCAGCGCGCGGTCGTCCGCGACGTGCAGGAACGCGTGGTAACGGTCGTCGCTCGCCGCGATCTGGTCCAGGCATGCCTTGGTGACCTCGGTCGAGGACACCTCCTTGCTGGCGATCATGCGTCCGAGCGTCGCCGCATCCAGCCGGATCAGGTCTGTCACTGGGCCTCTCCCACTCGTCCCCTGCCCTGCGGGCGTGGGCCCACCGGTCCTCGCTTCGCTGCGATCCTCACTCGCGCTCGCCTTCGGTCACTGGGCCTCTCCCAGGATGCGCGGGACCGCGAACCGGCCCTCGGCCGCCTTGGGCGCCTGGTCCAGCGCCTCGTCCTGCGTCAGGCTCGGCTCGACGGCGTCAGGACGGAACACGTTGACGTCGGTGAGCGGATTGCCGGTCGGCTTGACGCCCGCGACGTCGACGGACTGGATCTGGCTGACGTGGCCGAGGATGGCGTCCAACTGCCCGGCATAGCTGTCCAGCTCGTCTTCGGTCAGGGCGAGGCGAGCGAGACGGGCCAGGTGGGCCACCTCATCTCGGGAGATCTGCGACACGACTCGCAAGCCTAGTCACCACCGCAGCGCGGCGACGCGGTCGTCCGGCGCTCTCGCCGGAATGCCCACCCGACAGCGTTGTGCAACAGTGTTGCGCGTGCCTTCGTACCTGCTACGGGTCCAGCTGGAGGACCGACCGGGCAGCCTCGGCTCGCTTGCCGTGGCGCTCGGATCGGTGGGCGCCGACATCCTGTCGCTCGACGTGGTGGAGCGGTCGGCTGGTTATGCCGTCGACGATCTCGTGGTCGAGCTGCCCGCCCGCGCGATGCCGGACATGCTGATCACCGCCGCGGAACAGCTCAACGGTGTCCACGTCGACTCCATCCGCCCACACACCGGGCTGCTCGAGGCGCACCGCGAACTCGAGCTCATCGACCACATCGCCGCCGCGGACCGCCGCAACAAGCTGCAGGTCCTCGCCGACGAGGCACCCCGGGTGCTGCGCGTGGGCTGGACCACCGTGGTTCGGCTGGCGGAATCGGAGCCGGAGCGCATCGTCGGCAGCCCGGGCGCACCCGAGACGCAAGCGGCCCAGACGCCGTGGCTGCCGCTCGACCGAGCCCGCGCCCTGGACGGCGACGCCGATTGGGTGCCCCAGCTGTGGCGCGACATGGCGACCACGCTGGCCGCCGCCCCGCTCGGCGATCCGCTCACCGCAGTGGTGTTGGGCCGCCCCGGCGGGCCCCTCTTCCGACCCTCGGAGATCGCCAGGCTCGGCTATCTCGCCGGCATCGTCGCCACGATTCTGCGCTGACGTGCGCATACGGCACGGCTGTTACGGTGGCAGCAATCCCATCAACCGCACCGCTCAACGCCGATCGGAAGGTTTCGCGTGGACACGCTGCTGATCGTGCTCGCCGTCGTACTGCTCCTCGGGGCGGTCGCCGTGTTGGTGATAGCGCTTCGACGGCCGAAGAAGCCGAAGACCGAGTCCGCGCGTGAGGATCCGCTCAAGTTCGCCGCCACCATGCCTCAGTTCGGCCCGCGCCAGCTAGGACCCGGTGCGATCGTCGCCCACGGCGGAATCGACTACGTGGTCCGTGGCACCGCAACGTTGCGGCAAGGGCCGTTCGTGTGGTGGGAGCATTTGCTCGAAGGTGGTTCCGAACCGTTGTGGTTCAGCGTCGAAGAGGACGAGGGCCGACTCGAACTGGTGATGTGGACGCGGCGCAAGGACGCATCACTGCAACCCGGAGGCGACCTCGTCCTCGACGGAATCAGCTACCGCGAGACCGAACGCGGAGGCGCGTCGTTCACCACCGAGGGCACCACCGGACTGCCCGCAGGCGGCGAGATGGAGTTCGTCGACTACGCCGACGCCGACGAGTCCTCGTTCCTCGGATTCGAGCGGTGGGCACCGGACATGCCGTGGGAGGTGTCGGTCGGGAAACCGGTGCTGCCCGGCGAACTCACGGTGTATCCCGCGCCGCCACCCACCGAGTAGGACACCGGGTGCCCTTTCACCGACTGGTAGTGAATCCGGCCGACGTGTCGGGAACAACGCTGCGGCTGGCGCTGAACGCTCCCCTAGCCCAGCCGCTGGCGACGTTGCCGCTGACCAATTCGGATGGCAGCACACTGGTGCTCGGCGTGCTCGGCGCATCGCATCTCGTCACCGTCGAGCATCCGAAACACAGGTTCTCCGAAGAGGTTTCGTGTACAGCGCGCACGGATGCCGCCTTACCCGGCTGCGCCGTCGCGCCCGGTTACCGTATCGAGTCACGGACCGAAACGTATGACACAGCCGGTTTTCGCAGGCTCGCCCAAATCCTGCAAAGCAGCTGTGAGCGAATGGACGGATGGCTCGGCGGCGCGTTCCCGGGTGACGACGCCGCACTGACCGCGCTGGCCGCCGAACCGGACGGCACCGGATGGCGTTGGCGGACATGGCATCTTTATCCTGACGCAGCCGCAGGTGGCACAGTCGTCTACACCAGCAGCCGGTGGCGACCGTGAGCCGAACCGCGTTGTTCTGGCTGGCCGGTGGGCTCGCCGTGGCGGGCATCGCATGCCTGCTTCTCGGTATCTCGTTGCAGAACCGCGACATTCGCTCGCACGTCGCAGAGAACTACGCCGCGTACTCGCATGGGACCGAGGCCAGCAGCTACGAGTGCACAGGATCGCCCAGCGAAGTGGCCGACCGGCTTGCGGACTACAAGCGTCCCGAGGCGCGGGCCACCGACCGCGGTATCGAGTATCTGCGTTATGACGACGACATCGTGATCGTCGGCCCCGACGGCAACCGTCCGTGCACCATCCGGGTCGAAGACGTTCGCGGCAGCAGATACAGCGGGGGTGCGTTCATCTTTCTCGGACCCGGGTTCTATCCCGGATCGCCCGCCGGCGGGGCGGGCGGCAGCTCGGGTGGACCGGGCGGGACGAAATGACACGCGCCTCAAGGCCAATCGGGTAAGGAGAACCCATGAATCTGGCGATCGAATTCGGCACCATCAGCGGAGAGAGCCTTGCGCAGAACGTGGTCGCCGCGATCTTGTACTTCATCGTCGGCGTCGCCGTTCTCGCGGCCGGTTTCCTCATGGTCGACCTGCTGACACCGGGAAACCTGCGCCGGTTGGTGTTCGTCGAGCGGCGGCCCAACGCGGTTGCGGTCGCGTCGGGAATGTATGCCGCCCTCGCCATCGTGGTGGTCTCGGCGATCGTGGCCAGTTCCAGCCAACTCGGCCAGGGACTCGTCGACGCTGCGGTCTACGGCCTCGTCGGCGTGGTGCTGCAAGGGCTGGCGCTGGTCGTGCTGGAGGCGGTCGTGCCCGGACGTTTCCGCGATCTGATCGCCGAGGAACGGTTGCACCCAGGCGCCGTCGCCACCGCCGTGATGCTGATCGCCGTGGGAGGGGTGAACGCCGCCGCGCTGTCATGACGGTGACCGATCACGACGCTCCTTCCCCGGCACCGCGACTGGCAGGTTCGGTGACGCGCTGGCGCGCGGTGTTACTTTCGGCAGTGGCGGCGTGCGCGGCGTGCGGCATCGTCTACGAACTGGCGCTGCTGACGCTGTCGACCAGCCTGCACGGCGGCGGCATCGTGGCGATGTCGCTGATCGTCGCCGGCTACGTCGCCGCGCTGGGCGTGGGCGCGCTGCTGGTGAAGCCGCTGCTGCACCGCGCCGCCGTCACGTTCATCGCCGTCGAGACGTCGCTGGCGATCGTCGGCGGATTGTCGGCGGCCGCACTGTATGTCGCGTTCGCGTTCGTGGGCGGCTCGCTGTGGGTGCTCGCGATCGGCACCGCGCTGATCGGCTGCCTCGTCGGCGCCGAGGTGCCGTTGCTGATGACGCTGCTGCAGCGCGGACGTACCGCGGGGGCCACCGACACCGGACGGGTGCTGGCCAACCTGAACGCAGCGGACTACCTGGGGGCGCTCATCGGCGGACTGCTGTGGCCGTTCCTCCTGCTGCCGCACCTGGGCATGATCCGCGGTGCGGCCGTCACGGGAATCGTCAACCTCGCCGCGGCGGCCGTGGTTGCGGCGTTCCTGTTGCGGCACATCGTCAGCGCGCGTGAACTGGCCATGTCCCTGGCGGTGCTGGCGACGGCGCTGGCGTTGCTCGTCGTGTTGCTGGTGCGCGCCGAGGGCATCCAGGCCTCGACCCGGCAACGGCTCTACGCCGACCCGATCATCGCCCATGAGCACTCGGCGTACCAGGAGATCGTGGTCACCCGCCGCGGCGACGACATGCGACTGTATCTCGATGGCGGGCTGCAGTTCTCGACACGCGACGAGTACCGCTATACCGAAAGCCTGGTCTACCCGGCACTCGCAGACGATGCCAGGTCGGTGTTGATTCTCGGCGGCGGCGACGGGCTGGTAGCGCGGGAAGTTTTGCGCGACAACGATATCGACACGATCGTGCAGGTGGAGTTGGATCCGGCGGTCATCGAGGTGGCACGCACCACGTTGCGTGAGACGAACGGCGGCGCGCTGGACGATCCGCGGGTTCAGGTGGTGATCGGCGACGCGATGGCGTGGCTGCGGGACGCACCACGCGACGTCGCGCCGGGCGGCTTCGACGCGGTGATCACCGATCTGCCCGACCCCGACACCCCGGTGCTGGGACGGCTGTATTCGGTGGAGTTCTACGCGTTGATCGGCCGCGCCCTGGCGCCGAACGGTCTGTTGTCCGTACAGGCGGGTAGCCCCTTTTCCACCCCGACCGCGTTCTGGCGCACGGTGTCGACGATCCGGGCCGCCGGGTACGCGGCGACGCCTTACCACGTACATGTGCCGACGTTCGGTGACTGGGGCTTCGTGCTGGCCCGCCGGGGGCCGACCGCACCGACGCCGACGGTCCCCACCGATGCCCCGCCGCTGCGCTATCTCGACCAGCAGGCACTCGACGCCGCGACGGTGTTCGGCGGCGATATACAGCCGCAGTCGTTGGAGCCCTCGACGTTGGACCATCCGCGCATCGTCGACGACATCCGGCGCGGATACCGCTGACGTCAGGCGCCGGGAGGTACCGGATAGCGGTCGTTGACGTCGGCGTTGGTGTCCTTGCGTGCGCAGTGCGCGCAACAGAAGATCGCTTCATCGGTCTCGATGCCGTGACCGAGGATTCGGCACCCGCAGTGCGCACACTCCGGGGCGAGTTGCACGGCTGCGCACTCGACGCTGTCGAAAGTCGCGCTGCGGCCGTCGGGCCACGTCACGGTGAACGCCTTGTCGTAGTGGTTGCCACAGGTATCGCAGATCGCCATCACAACTCCTTGTCGCCTCGCCCAGTCGGGTGCCCGGTGAGCGGGGCAGACAAACGCCGGAGCGCTCAGATGCCCTCGGGGCCGTTCTCCAACAGCCGCGCAAACCCTTCTTCGTCGAGAACCGGGACGCCCAGCTCGACGGCCTTGTCGTACTTGGAGCCGGGAGAGTCGCCCGCGACCACATAGGCGGTCTTCTTCGACACCGAGCTGGCCGCCTTGCCGCCGCGCGCGACGATCGCCTCTTTCGCGTCGTCGCGGGAGAACGCGGTCAACGAGCCGGTGACGACGATCGAGAGTCCCTCGAGGGTGCGCGCGATGCTCGCGTCGCGTTCGTCGGCCATCCGCACCCCGGCGGCGCGCCACTTGTCGACGATCGCGCGGTGCCAGTCGACGGTGAACCATTCGGTCACCGCGGCCGCGATCGTCGGGCCCACACCCTCGACGACCGACAACTCCTCCTCCGATGCCGCCATGATCGCGTCCAGGCTGCCGTACTCGGTGGCCAGCGCGCGGGCCGCCGTCGGTCCCACGTGGCGGATCGACAGCGCGACGAGCACCCGCCACAGCGGTTTGGACTTGGCGTCGTGCAGGTTCACCAGCAACCGCTTGCCGTTGGCCGACAGGTTGCCGTCCTTGGTCCGGAACAAGTCGGTGCGCAGCAGGTCCTGGCTGCCGAGCGTGAACAGGTCGCCCTCGTCGGCGATGACGCCGGCCTGCAGCAGCGCGGTCGCCGCTTCGTAGCCCAACCCCTCGATGTCGAACGCGCCGCGGCCCGCGACGTGAAACACGCGTTCCCGCAACTGCGCTGGACACGACCGGGTGTTCGGGCAGCGGATGTCGGCGTCGCCCTCCTTGGCCGGCGCGAGCGAGGTCCCGCACTCGGGACAGTGCGTCGGCATCACGAACTCGCGTTCGGAACCGTCGCGCAGGTCGACGACGGGGCCGAGCACTTCCGGTATCACATCACCGGCCTTGCGGATCATCACCGTGTCACCGATGAGCACGCCTTTGCGCTTGACCTCGGACGCGTTGTGCAACGTGGCCTGGCTGACCGTCGAGCCGGCCACCTTGACCGGCTCCATCCACGCGAACGGGGTCACCCGGCCGGTGCGTCCGACGTTGACCTTGATGTCGAGCAGCTTGGTCTGCGCCTCCTCGGGCGGGTACTTGTAGGCGATCGCCCAGCGCGGCGCCCGCGACGTCGATCCGAGGCGGCGTTGCAGTGCGACGTCATCGACTTTGACCACCACACCGTCGATTTCGTGCTCGACGTCGTGGCGATGCTCACCCCAGTAGGCGATGCGCTCGGTGACCGCGTCCATCCCCTTGACTTGAGCAGTGTGCTCGGAGACCGGCAAGCCCCACGCCTTGAGCGCCCGGTAGGCGTCGTGCAGGGTCTTCGGCCGGAAACCTTCGGCGCGGCCCATGCCGTGACAGATCATCCGGAGCTTGCGCCGCGCCGTGACGGCCGGGTTCTTCTGCCGAAGCGACCCAGCGGCGCTGTTGCGCGGATTGGCGAACGGCGGCTTGCCCTCGGCGACCAGCCCGGCGTTGAGTTCCTCGAAGTCGGCCACCCGGAAGAACACCTCGCCGCGCACCTCGAGAACCTTCGGGACGGGGAATTCTTTTGTGCCGGTGAGTCTTTCGGGGACGTCATCGATGGTGCGGGCGTTCAACGTGACATCCTCACCGGTGCGGCCGTCACCTCTGGTGGCGGCGCGTTCCAGGCGCCCGTCGCGGTACACCAGCGACAGCGCCACGCCGTCGATCTTCAGCTCGCACAAGAAGTGCGCGTCCTGCACCAGTTCGGGGCCGATCTCGCCCTTGATCCGGCCCGCCCACGCGGCCAGTTCCTCCGGCGTGAACGCGTTGTCCAGGCTCAGCATCCGCTCGAGGTGCTCGGCCGGCGTGAAGTCGGTGGCGAAGCCGGCGCCGCCGACCAACTGCGTCGGCGAGTCCGGGGTGCGCAGCTCGGGGTGGTCGTCCTCGAGGGCCTGCAGTTCGCGCAGCAGCTTGTCGAACTCGGCGTCGCTGATGATCGGCGAGTCGCGCACGTAGTAGCGGAACTGGTGCTCACGGACCTCGTCGGCGAGTTCCTGCCAACGGCGACGCACGTCCGCGTCAAGGCCTTCGCCGGCCTGCTCGGCCAGTGCGTCTTCCGCGCCTTTGGAGGTCACTCTCGCAGGCTAACGGAGCCGCCCGACAGGACCGCACGATTACCCTGGCCCCATGCCGCACCCCATCATGTTCCGCGACGACGACCCGGTACTGGCGCGGGTGCGCACAGTCGCGCTGGCGTTCCCGGAGGCCTATGAGAAGGTGTCGCACGGCAGGCCCGCGTTCTTCGCCGCGAAGATGTTCCTCATGTACGGCGGCAGCGTCCGACCCGAGACCGGCGGCGAATACCTGCAGTACCCCCAGGCCATCATCGTCAAGGTCGACGAGAGCGACCGACGGGCCCTGCGGCAGGACGGTCGGTTCTTCTATCCCGCCTATCTGGGCCCGTCGGGCTGGCTGGGTCTGGACCTGACGGCCGCAAAGAGAGTCGACTGGGGTGAGGTACGTGAGCTGATCGACGCCTCGTACCGGCTGACCGCCCCGAAGAAACTCATCAAACAGCTCGACGAAGTTTGACCCGGTGGCCAGCAGGCCATGATTCGATCGGAGGCGCTATGAGTTTCGCGAGCCCGTTCCCCGAAGTCGACATTCCGTCCACCAGCGTCTACGACTACCTGTTCGGTGCTATCGCCGAGGCCGACCTGGATCGCGTCGCGCTCGTCGACGCGAAGTCTGGGCGACAGACCACCTACCGCGAGATGATCGCGCGCGTTGACGCGTTCGCGGGCGCGCTCGCCGGCCGCGGCATCAGCGTCGGTGATGTCGTCGGCCTGCTGTCGCCGAACAGTTCGGGGTTCGCGGTCGCCTTCCACGGCATCCTGCGCGCCGGCGCGACGGCCACCACCATCAACGCGTTGTTCACCGCCAAAGACATCGGCAAGCAGCTGACCGATTCGAACGCCAAGATGCTCGTGACGGTGTCGCCGCTGCTGGCGCAGGCCAAGCAAGCGGCCGCGGCCGCCGGAATTCCCGACGACGGCCTCGTCGTGCTCGACGGCGCCGGCCGCCAAACCGACGGGCATCCCAACGCCGCCGAATTGATGGAGCCCGGGCAGCCGCCGCCGCGGGTGAGCTTCGCGCCGTCGTCGCACTTGGCGGTGCTGCCGTACAGCTCGGGAACGACGGGAAACCCCAAGGGCGTCATGCTCACTCACCGCAATCTGGTGGCCAACGTCGCCCAGATCCGGCCGCTGCACGGGATGGTCGCCGAGGACACGGTTTTGGCCGTTCTGCCGTTCTTCCACATCTACGGGATGACGGTCCTGCTCAACGCCGCCCTGCATGCGCGTGCCCGGTTGGTCATCATGGGTAGCTTCGACCTCGCCGACTTCCTGGCCAACATCGCGAATCACAAGTGCACAATCGTATTCATCGCACCGCCGGTCGCCGTGGCGTTGGCCAAGCATCCGCTGATCGACGAATACGACCTGTCGTCTCTGAACGTCGTGATGTCGGGAGCGGCCCCACTGGACGCGGAACTCGGCCAAGCAGTCGCAAAACGCCTCGATTGCCGCGTCGTGCAGGGTTACGGCATGAGTGAACTCAGCCCGGTCAGCCACATCACGCCGTTCGACGGCGGCCAGCAGGAAATGAAGATGGTCGCGCCGCTCAGCTCGGTCGGCTGGACGGTGTCCAACGCGGCGTCGAAGATCGTCAACCCCGAAACCGGTGCCGAAATCGACCCGCCCGCAGAAGGTCTCAGCGAAACCGGCGAGCTGTGGTTCAAGGGTCCCAACGTGATGGCCGGCTATCTCGGCAACGAGAAGGCCACCCGGGAGACGATCGACGACGCGGGCTGGTTGCACACCGGCGACCTCGCCCAGGTCGACGCGAACGGCTGCGTCTACATCGTCGACCGGCTCAAGGAGTTGATCAAGTACAAGGGCTATCAGGTGCCTCCTGCCGAACTGGAGGCCGTCCTGCTGAACCATCCCGACATCGCCGATGCCGCGGTGGTCGGCGTCAACGACGCCGAGGGCGAAGAGATCCCGAAGGCGTTCGTGGTCAAGCGATCCGGTGCCGAGTTGACCGAAGACGACGTGATCGAGTTCGTCGCCGGCCAGGTGGCGCCCTACAAGAAGGTTCGCGAGGTGGCGTTCATCGATGCGGTGCCGAAGTCGGCGTCCGGCAAGATACTTCGCAAGGACCTGCGTGGTTGATCAGGGCCGGCGTACCCGTTCGGCGGCCTGCGCCGCGCGCGCCTGCCGGTAGCCCAGCACGGCGCCGGCCGCCGGGATGACCAGCAACCCGGCGATACCCCACAGCGGGTCGGTCGACCCGGCGCCGGGCGCGACGACGAACTGGCGCGCGCTCGCCGGTGGCGTGGCCACCCGGTGCACCCACGCAGGCGCTGGCTTCGGAGGTGGTGGCGGCGGCAACGGCGGTGGCGGCGGTGGCGGCGCCGGTGCGGCGGGAACCGGTGCGGGAGCCTGCCGAGGCGGTTCGGATCCGCCGCTCTGGATCCCCGGTGACCGTCCGTTGCCGAACGTCACCTGAGGGGGGTCGAATGCCGACACCCGTGCGCCGGGCGCATCGGATCCGCCGGGCGAACTCGCCACGCCCACGCTGCCCGTCGAGGTTTCGCTGCCTGCGGTCGACTCGCTGACGACCGGCCCGCCACTGGCCGCGACGCGCTCGGCCGACCCACCGCTGACCGACGAGGGTGCTGCCGAATCCGACTTGTCGGCGACCGCCGACCGGTTACTCGAAGACAACTGCGGAAGGTCCTCGCGGCCGGACCCGACCCGCGACGAAGGGCTGCCGCCCGTCTTCTCGGTGCCACCGCCACGGTTGCCGGTGCCGTTGCGGTCGCCGCTGTCATGGTCACGACGGCCGGTGTCGTGGTCGTCGTTGTCTGATCCGCGACCGTGATTGTCACGGCCACGGTCGGAACTGCTTCCCCGGTCGGAGCCGTGCGAATCCCCGGGATGGGCCGATGCGACGGCAGCGCCGGACCCGCCCAGCAGAAGAACGGCGGACACTACTCCGACACCTGCTGCGAGGCGCGGATTCACTCGGGCACATTCCTCTCGGGCAAAGAAGATCGACGACGCGTGCGAAGCATTCTTGCACGCTGGCCAACCCCATACCCCGCGTCTCCACAGAACGCGCGCAACTCGACCAGCAACCGTAGCCTCAGTCCTCGACGTACGCGCGCAGCCGGTCGATTGCGTGGTCCCAGCGCTGCGACAGCTTCGCGAGGTACTCGCTTGCGTCGGCCAGCGGGGCGGGTTGCATCCGCCAGATGCGCTCGCGGCCACTGCGCTCACTGCTCACCAAGCCCACCGATTCCAGCAGCAGCAGGTGTTTGGTCGTCGCCTGCCGACTCACCGGCACCACCGCGGTGACCTCGGTTGTCGAACTCGGCCCGCCCTCGCACAGTCGGGTGACTATGCGCAGGCGGTTGACGTCGCCGAGAGCGTTGAAAATCGGGGCTTCTACCGGTGGGGCGCTCACACCGTCTCGCTGATGGCGAGGTACTTGCGCACGAGTTCGACCTGCGCGGCCCAACCTTCGCTGTTGCCCTCGAACGCCGATGCGCGGCGCTCGGCGGGCAGCGCGTCGAAGCCGGATTCGACGATGCGCAGCAGCACTCCGTCGGCCGTCTCTTCGAGCGTGAACTCCACCAGCGTGGTGGGTTCGTCGGTGACATCGACGCCTTCCTCGACGCCGTAGGGGTGCCAGCGGAACGCCAATCGTCGTTGCGGCTCAACCGCCTCGATGTGCCATGGGTCGGCCGTGCCCGCATACGGCTCCTGAGACTTGGCGACGTCGGCGTCGACCGCCGTCGGGGTCATGACGCCGGTCACCGAGCGGCCCGCCACGAACGGTCCGTCGAAGCGCACCCCGAACCACTGCCCGAACTCGTCGGCGTCGCTGATCGCCCGCCAGACGCGCGCGAGCGGCGCCTTCAACAGAACTTCCTTCTCGATACGATCCGTACTCATATGCAACCTCCTAGTTGCGTCTCACCGTATAGTCTGCGACGGCTACGCGCAACCCATTGGTTGCCTTTTCCTCTGATCCGGCTGGGGTCGTCGCCGGATTCTGCAGGAGGGCAGCGACTTCCGACGAAGCGTAGCCCGTGCAGATCTCGAGAGCGGCGTCAGAACGCGTCGGGATCCTCGGCGAAGGCGTCCGCCGCTTTCTGCGCCAATCCGATCGCGGCGCGTGCCCACTCGGCGGTGGCGCCGGCAAGGCCACACGCCGGCGTGATACCGATCCGCTCGCTCAGCACGGACCGGGCGAACCCGAGCCGATCGGTCACCGAGACCGCGCCCCGGGCGATCTCTTCGACAGACGGTCGGCCGTCCGGAGCAGTCGACGGCACCACGCCGAACAGCACCGTACGTCCCGTGTCGACGAACTCACCGATACCGTCGAGATCGGCGGCAACCAGAGTGGACGTGTCAACCGAGACAGCGGCGATATTGCTGCGCTGCAACGCCTTCCAAGGCACACCAGATGCGCAGCTGTGCAACACCACCGGGGCGCCCACCGCGGCTACGCAGTCCTCGAGCAAGCCGACGGCCACCGGCTCGTCGACCGGATGCACAGGCGTCAAGCTGGTCACCCCCGTCAACCGGCCCTCCAGCGCGGCGGGCAACAGCGGCTCGTCGAATTGCACCACGACGGCCGCATCCAATCTGCGCGCGACCTGCGCCCGGTGCGCGGCCGCGCCCTCGGCCAGCGAGGCGGTCAGGTCGCGCACCGCACCGGAATCGGTGAGCGCGCGGTGGCCGTTGGCAAGCTCCAGTTGCGCAGCAAGCGTGACCGGCCCCGGCGCCTGGACCTTGACGGTGCGGCCACCGCCACGCAAACCCGCCTTCTCCCAGGCCTCCTCGAACGCGTCGAGGTCCTCGTCGAGCAAACTCACCGCCCGCCGTGCCACCGCCGTGCGGCCCGACGCGATCCGATAGCCGCGTGGGACGGTGTCCATGCCGATGTCGACGAGCAACGCCGCGGCCCGCCCGATCATGTCGGCGCCCACGCCGCGGTCCGGGAGTTCGGGCAGATGCGGCAGTGTGTGCAGTTCGCCGATCACGATCTCGGCGGCCTCGCGCGGCGACGTCCCTGGCCACGACCCGATGCCGGTGGCTGCGGCGAAAGCATTCACTCGTTTGACAGTATTCGATCGGGCTAATCTCGGTCCGGAAGGGTTTCGGAAGGACGCGCCATGCCCGCAGTGCCGAGGTCGATCGTGCTCTGGTGCGCGATGGCAGCGCTCACGGCGGCGTGCACGCAGAGCATCAGTGGTCATGCGATGCGCGCCGTCCCCGGCATCGACGACGACTCGCTGTCGCCGATCGACGTCGAAACGATCATGCTCGACCAGTCGCAGATGCGCGCAATCACCGGTGCCGGCGAGGATCTCACGATCATCCCGACCATGGACGCCAAGACTCCGGTCGACATCGAGCCACTGGCCGAGACCACTCCCCCGCAGTGCCAATGGATCTTCGCCGAGACACAGACATTCGGACCCGACGTCGAGGAGTTCCGCAAGACCACCTTCCAGCACCCGCCCGACGGCGGGCTGATCTCCGAGGGCGCGGCAGCGTACCGCGACGCCATGACGGCGCGCCGGGCTTTCGATGGCCTTGCCTCCCTCGTGGAGGGTTGCAGCGCAACGGCTTTGGGTTCGATGTTCGTCGGCGATTGGACGATCGGCGCTGACATCCTGCAGACCCGCCCCGAAGGCGCCTGCGGTCGCGACTACCGGGTGAAGTCGGCCGTGCTGGTGGAGGTGACCGCATGCCGGTTCCCCGACTCCGTGCCCGAGATCGTCATGACGAACATCCTCGCCAATGTGCCCGAATAGCGCGGCTATCGGGTGATCGTCGCGCTGCCCAGCACTTCGTCGCCGGCGGGGTCGGGGCGGTACAGCACCATGGTCTGACCAGGTGCCACACCGCGCAGCGGAGCACGCAGGCTGACGGTCAGCATGCCGTCGCGAAGCTCGGCCACCCCCTCGCCGATGCCGCCGTGCGCACGGACCTGTACCTGGCATTCCACCGGACCGGTGGGCGCCACACCGGAAGTGAAGATCGGCCGCTCACCGGTCAACGTCCACACGTCCAGATCCGCGGCGGCGCCGACTCGCACCGTCGCGCTGTCCGGATCGATATCGGTCACATAGCGCGGCCGCCCGTCGGGACCGGGTCCGGCGATGCCCAGCCCCTTGCGTTGACCGACGGTGAACCCGTGCACACCGTCGTGTTCGGCCAGCACCGTGCCCGCCGCGTCGACGACTGACCCTCGCCGGACCCCGATCCGGGTGCCGAGGAAAGCGCGTGTGTCGCCGGAGGGGATGAAGCAGATGTCGTGGCTGTCCGGCTTGTCGGCGACCGCAAGACCGCGGCGCGCGGCTTCCTCGCGGATCTGCGGCTTGGGAGTATCCCCCACCGGAAAAACGGCGTGGCGCAACTGTTCTGCGGTCAGGACGGCCAGCACGTAGGACTGGTCCTTGTCGGCGTCGACCGCACGCCGCAACCGTCCTTCCGACAGCCGCGCATAGTGACCGGTGGCCACGGCGTCGAAACCCAGCGCCAGCGCGCGGGCTGCCAGCGCGGAGAACTTGATTCGCTCGTTGCACCGGACACACGGGTTCGGAGTCTCCCCGCGCGCATAAGAGGACACGAAGTCGTCGATGACGTCTTCCTTGAAGCGGTCGGCGAAATCCCAGACGTAGAACGGGATGTCGAGGACATCGGCAACCCTGCGCGCGTCGCCGGCGTCTTCTTTCGAGCAACAACCGCGAGACCCGGTGCGCAGAGTGCCCGGCGCGGACGACAACGCGAGATGCACACCGACCACGTCGTGGCCGGCATCGACCATCCGGGCGGCGGCGACCGACGAGTCGACACCACCGCTCATGGCCACGAGTACCTTCACTAGTCGACCACCCCGGAACTGGCCAGCGCGGCTTGCCGCGCCCGGTCCACCGCCGCAGGCAGCACCGCGAGCGCGGCGTCGACGTCGTCCTCGGTGCTGGTGTGGCCCAACGAAAGTCGCAGCGACCCGCGCGCGCTCACCGGGTCGGCGCCCATCGCGATCAGTACGTGTGACGGCTGCGCGACACCGGCCGTACACGCCGATCCCGTCGAGCACTCGATTCCCTTGGCGTCCAACAGCATCAGCAACGAGTCACCTTCACAGCCGCGGAACGTGAAGTGCGAATTGCCCGGCAGTCGCGCGGCTCCCGTCGCGCCGTTGAGGTCGACGTCGTCAATGCTCGCCAACACACCCTCGACCAAGCGGTCACGCAACGCCGAAACCCGCGCGCTGTTGATTTCCAGGCCTTCGACCACAACCTTCGCCGCTGCGGCCATCGCGACGGCGCCGGCCACATACGGTGTGCCGGAACGGACGTCGCGCTCCTGGCCTCCGCCGTGCAGCAGTGGCACGCAGGCGGTGTCGCGCCGCAGTAGCAGCGCGCCGATCCCGGTCGGTCCACCGAACTTGTGCGCGGCGATGCTCATCGCCGACAGTCCGCTCGCCGTGAAGTCGACCGGAATGTGACCGACGGCCTGCACAGCGTCGCTGTGCATCGGTACCTCGAATTCCGCGGCGACGGCCGCGAGTTCGGCGATCGGCATGATCGTGCCGACCTCGTTGTTGGCCCACATCACCGACACCACTGCCACGTCGTCGTGATCCTGCAGAGCCTGCCGCAGTGCCGCCGCCGTCACCGAGCCGTCCTTTTGAACGGGCAGCCAGGTCACCTCGGCGTCCTCGTGTTCGACCAGCCACTCGACGGAGTCGAGCACGGCGTGGTGTTCGACCGGCGTGGTCACGATGCGCCTGCGGCGCGGGTCGGCGTCCCGGCGCGCCCAGTAGATGCCCTTGACGGCCAAGTTGTCGCTCTCGGTGCCGCCCGCGGTGAAGACCACCTCCGACGGGCGGGCGCCGAGCAGTTGGGCCAGCGTCTCGCGCGACTCCTCCATCCGCCGCCGCGCCGTCCGGCCCGTGCCGTGCAGCGATGACGCGTTGCCGACCGTGGCCATCGCAGCCGTCATCGCCTCGATGGCAGCGGGGTGCATCGGTGTGGTGGCGGCGTGATCGAGGTAGACCGGCTTGTCCGAGGTCATAACCAGTCAAGAATAGCCGCCGAGCCGGTAGGTCCCCGATCCGCTCAGGCCACGAGCGCGTGACCGGCCGAGCGTGGCGTCGTGTCGCCGCGCACCGCGCGCTCACAGCGGGTTGCCAGGTCACGACGGTCGGTGCCGGGCAGCTGCAGAGACTCGACCCGTACCCGTGCCACGGTGCGCTTCGCGGTGATCAGTCGGCGGATCGACGCGAGCAGTGTGTCGTCGCCCACATAGGCGGCGACCGTGGACGCCGCGCCGTCGCGGTGGTGGTAGCTCAGCCGCAGCGGTTGGACCGGCCGGCCCGAGTCGACAGCGGCCTGGAACATCGCGGGCCGGAACTGGCCGTAGCCCAGACCGCAATAGGTGGTGCCCTCGGGAAAGGCCACGACGGTCTGGCCCGCACGCAGCCCGCTCGCGATGGTGTCCACCACATCGGGCAGCCGCCGCAGATTGCCCCGCTCGATCGGTATCACCTTCAACAGTCGGGCCAGCAGCCCGAGACCGGGCCAGTTGATGAGCTCCGATTTCGCGACGAACCGCCCCGGCAGTACCGAGCCGATCACGAAGATGTCCACCCAGGACACATGTCCGCTCACCACCAGGACGCCGCTGAGATTGCGAATGGGTCCGCCCGACACCGTGGTTCGCACCCCGAGGCCGCGCAGCAGCAGCCGGCAGTAGCCGCGTTGGAGGCCGGATCGGCCCGGCACGGGGACCGCCAGCAGCGGCGCCAACGCCAGCAGCGCCACCGCGAGGACGAGACGCAGCGCAGCACGGCAGGTGACGACCACCCGCCGACCGGCCTGACCGGCCGCGGCGCTGACACAGCTCGCGTCGCAGGCCGCCCGCGGCACCCAGTAGTTCGCGGTGCTCACGAGGCGATCCCGTCGGCCACGGCGGCGGCCGCCCCGACCGTCCTCAGCCTGCGCAGGTATCTGATGTCGGCGCGCCGTTTGTCGAGGAGCGCCGGGAAGTCGCCCACCCCGAAGTCGGGATCGTATGCGGGCTCGCCGCAGACCTGGGCACCGAGCCGCAGATACCCCCGCATCAGTGCGGGCACGCCGAGCCGCGCGGGTGGATCGATGTCGTCGAGCCGGCTGCCGTCCACGGTCACCGGCCGGTACGGATGCACGGTGTACTGCGCCGGGGCGGCGTGCCGGCGGCGGACGAAGTCACGTACTCCGCGGATCTGCGCTCCGGGCAGCTGGTCGTCGGGGCCCCGGACAGGTACCGACACACATCCGGTCACGTAGTCGTAGCCGCAGCGGTCGAGGTACGCCAGGATCCCGGCCCACATCAGCAGCACCACCCCGCCGTTGCGGTGGTCCGCCCGTACCACCGCCCGGCCCATCTCGACCAGGCCGGGACGCAACGAATCGAGCCCGCGAACGTCGAATTCGGTCGCGCTGTACAACCCTCCGGCGGCGACCGCGCCGGCCGGTGGCAGCATCCGATAGCAGCCGACCAGCTCGCCGGAGCCCTCCTCGCGCACCAGCAGGTGGTCGCAGTGCTCGTCGAACCGGTCGGCGTCCAAGCCGCCGGTGGCACTGCGCAACGCGAATCCGGGTTCGGAGGTGAAGACCTCGTGGCGCAGACGCTGCGCGGCCTCGATGAGCGTGGCGTCGGTCGACAGCAACAGGGTGTAGCGGGGCGCGGACCGAGCCGCGCCGTGGTCGATTACGTCCGGGGCGATGAGTACAGAAGCACTGCTCATGGCTGCACGGTCGCGCAGCCGCATCTCCGGGCGGCATCGACCGCGTGACGTGTCCGTGAGCGCTAGGTGACGAATCGGTCCCGCAGAGCGTGTCGGCGATCAGCGGCTCGCGGAAAGCCAGTCAAGGAAGCGAGCGCTCGACAGGACCCCATCGTCGCCGGTGACCAGGCTCGAGTCGTCGATCCGGGTGCCGAAGTAGGTGGCCTGCGCGTCGATAACTACCGGCGTATCTCCGCCCTTTTCGGCCACCACGGCGTGCGCGAGGTCAGCGAAGCTCATCTTGTCTGGGCCGCCGATGTTGACGACGCCGTTGACCGGTCGGCCTTCGGCCGCCCGCGCGACTTCGGCGGAGACGTCGGCGGCCGCAATCGGCTGGATACGCCCGTCCGGGACCCTCACTTCGCCGTCGACTTCCAGCGAAGCGACGATCGCCCCTGCGAACTCGTGGAACTGCGTTGCGCGAACGATCGTGTACGGCAGCCCAGAGTCGGTGATGACGTTCTCTTGTGCCACCTTGGCGCGCATGTAGCCGCTGTCGGGCAGTCTGTCGCAGCCCACGATGGACAGGGCGACATAATGGCCCACCCCGCCGCGTCGGGCAGCAGCCACCAGGTTCTGCGCCGACGCAGTGAAGAAGTCCACCACCGGCCCGTCCTCGAACGACGGCGAATTCACCACGTCCACAAGCACATCCGCGCCCGAAAGCGCCTCGTCGAGACCCTCGCCGGTGACGACGTTGGCGCCGGTGGACAGCGATGCCGCGGTCACTTGATGTCCGTCGTTGGTGAGCAGGTCGACCACTTTCGAACCGATCTGTCCGGTGGCCCCGATAACCGTAATCTTCATGTGCGAGATTCTGCGCCCTCTGAGCCGTACCGATATGCGAAACCTCGGTGTGCGATGTCGGCGCTCGCCGAAACGCAAAAACCCCCAGACGCGTCTGGGGGCTCTGCGTGAAAACGGATCAGCCCTTGCGGGCCTTGACCGCCTCGGTCAGCTGCGGTGTCACCTTGAACAGGTCTCCGACGATGCCGAGGTCGGCGATCTCGAAGATCGGCGCCTCTTCGTCCTTGTTCACCGCGATGATCGTCTTGGACGTCTGCATGCCTGCGCGGTGCTGGATCGCACCCGAGATGCCCAGTGCGATGTACAGCTGCGGCGAGACCGTCTTACCGGTCTGGCCGACCTGGAACTGGCCGGGGTAGTAGCCGGAGTCGACGGCCGCACGCGAGGCGCCGACGGCGCCACCGAGCGAGTCCGCCAGTTCCTCCACGACGTTGAAGTTCTCGGCGCTGCCGACACCGCGACCGCCCGAGACGACCACGGTGGCCTCGGTCAGTTCCGGGCGGTCGCCCGCGACGGCGGGCTCACGCTTGGTGATCTTCGTCGCATTCTCCGCCTGCGCGGGTACCTCGATGTCGACGACCTCGCCTGCGCCGTCGGCGGGTTCGGCGTCGACGGACCCGGCGCGCAGCGTGATCACCGGGACCTCACCGGTGGACTCCGCCTCAACGGTGAACGCACCACCGAAGATCGAGTGAACGCCCACTCCACCGTCTTTGACGTCGACAACGTCGCTCAGCACACCGGCGCCGATGCGGGCCGCCAGGCGACCGGCGATCTCCTTGCCGTCGGCGCTGGAGGACAGCAGGACGCCCGCCGGCGAGGCCGACTCGACCAGCGCAGCCAGCACGTCGACCTGCGGCGTGATCAGGTAGTTGTCCGCGTCGTCGGACTCGGCGACGTAGATCTTGGCCGCGCCGGCGGCCTTCAGACCGTCGACGAGCGGTTGTGCAGTGCCCGGCGCGCCGACGACGACGGCCGAGGGCTCGCCGAGCTTGCGAGCCGCGGTGATCAACTCCGAGGTGACCTTCTTCAGCGCACCTTCGGCGTGCTCAACGAGCACGAGTACTTCAGCCATGAGTTCTTCTCTCGTCTCTTGTTTTCGGAAGTCTTTTCGCGCCCTAGATGATCTTTTGAGCGACCAGGTACTCGGCGATCTTCGTTCCGCCGTCGCCTTCGTCGGTCACCTTCTCACCCGCGGTCTTCGGCGGCTTCGGTGTCGACGAGAGCACCTTCGAACCGGCGTTGGCGAGACCGACCTCGTCGGCCTCGACACCGATTTCGGCGAGCGTCAGCTTGGTGACTTCCTTCTTCTTGGCGGCCATGATGCCCTTGAAGGACGGGAAGCGAGGCTCGTTGATCTTCTCGTTGACGCTCACCACGGCGGGCAGCGGCGCCTCGACGGTGAACACGCCGTCGTCGGTCTCGCGCTCGCCGGTCACCTTGCCGTCCTCGACGGTGACCTTGCGCAGGTGCGTCAACTGCGGCAGACCCAGGTACTCGGCAATGATCGCGGGGACCGCGCCGCTGGTGCCGTCGGTGGCCTCGTTGCCGGCGATGACCAGTTCGGTGCCCTCGATGGTGCCCAACGCGCGGGCCAGGGCCCAGCCCGTCTGCACCATGTCCGAGCCGTGCATGCCGTCGTCGACGAGGTGCACGGCCTTGTCGGCACCCATCGACAACGCCTTACGGATGGCCTCGGTGGCGCGCTCGGGACCGGCTGTGAGCACCGTCACAGTGCTGTCGCCACCTTCCCGCTCCTTGATGAGCAGCGCTTCCTCGACTGCGCGCTCGTTGATCTCGTCGAGCACCGCGTCGGCGGCCTCCCGATCGAGGGTGAAGTCGCCGTCGGTCAGCTTGCGCTCCGACCAGGTGTCAGGGACCTGTTTGATCAGGACCACGATGTTCGTCATGAGTCTGGTTCGTCCTCCTCGAAGGGACCGATGGTCGGCCCGCAATACCACGCTTTGAGCAACCACCAACATGTTACTCGTCGGTAACTTGCGGTGGTTCGCAGGAACACCATAGCGGGTCGAAGTTCGTGTTCTAGCAGCACGTAGGCGGTGAACCGTTCGTCTGTGGGCCGATTCACGTTAGCCTGCCTTGCAATGAGCGCATTTGTTACCGGCGGTCCGGACCTCCCGCTGACCGGGGAACGCACGGTTCCGGGACTGGCGGAGGAGAACTACTGGTTCCGCCGCCACGAGGTCGTCTATGAGCGGCTGTCCGACCGCTGCGCGCAGCGCGACGTGCTCGAGGCCGGCTGCGGCGAGGGTTACGGCGCAGATCTGATCGCCGATGTGGCCCGGCGCGTGATCGGTCTCGACTACGACGAGTCGGCGGTCGCCCATGTTCGCGCACGGTATCCGCGGGTGGACATGCGCCAGGGAAACCTCGCCCAGCTTCCGCTTGCTGATCGCTCTGTCGATGTCGTCGTCAACTTCCAGGTCATCGAACACCTCTGGGATCAGGGGCAATTCGTCGCCGAATGCGCCCGCGTGCTGCGTCCCGGCGGCACCCTGTTGATGTCGACGCCGAACCGGATCACCTTCTCCCCCGGCCGCGATACGCCGATCAACCCGTTTCACACCCGTGAGCTCAACGCCGCCGAGTTGACCGAACTACTGACCGAGGCCGGTTTCTCGATGGAGGCGATGCTCGGCGTCTTCCACGGCCCGCGCCTCGTCGAACTCGACGCCCGCCACGGCGGATCGCTCATTGACGCCCAGATCGCCCGCGCGCTGGCCGATGCGCCATGGCCCGAAGACCTGCTCGCCGACGTGGCGTCGGTGCGCAGCGCCGACTTCGACCTGGTGGATTCTGGCGGACGCGACAGCCGCGACATCAATGACAGCCTGGACCTGGTGGCGATCGCGGTGTCGCCGTGACTTCTGCGCAACCCGTACCGGGGATGTTCACCTTCGTCCTGCACACGCATCTGCCGTGGCTGGCGCATCACGGCCGCTGGCCCGTCGGCGAGGAATGGCTCTACCAGTCGTGGTCGGCGGCGTACCTGCCGCTCATGCGGGTGCTGCGGACGCTGGCGGCCGAAGACCGCCGGCATCAGCTGACGCTGGGCATGACGCCCGTGGTGACCGCGCAACTCGACGATCCGTACTGCCTCACGGGTATGCACCACTGGTTGGCGAACTGGCAGCTGCGGGCGCTCGAGGCGACCACCCTCGGAAATCCCTTGCAGCAGTTGGGCCTTCGCGAGCACGCCGAAGCCGAGCAGGCGATCGAGGACTTCGCGACGCTGTGGTCCCACGGCGGCAGCCCGCTGCTGCGCGAGCTGATCGACGCCGACACCATCGAGCTGCTCGGCGGACCGCTGTCGCATCCGTTCCAGCCGCTGCTCAACCCGCGGCTGCGGGAGTTCGCCCTTCGCGAGGGACTGGCCGATGCCCGACTGCGGTTCGCCCATACCCCCGTCGGCATCTGGGCCCCCGAATGCGCCTACGCGCCCGGGATGGAGAGCGATTACGCCGCAGCGGGAATCGGCCACTTCATGGTCGACGGGCCGTCGTTGCACGGCGACACCGCACTGGGCCGCCCGGTCGCTGCGTCCGACGTCGTCGCATTCGGCCGCGATCTTCAGGTCAGCTACCGGGTGTGGTCGCCGAAGTCGGGCTATCCGGGGCATGCCGCCTATCGCGACTTCCACACCTACGACCACACCACCGGACTCAAGCCGGCCAGGGTGACGGGTCGCAATGTGCCGTCGGAGGCGAAGGCGCCCTACGACCCCGAGCGTGCCGACCGCGCAATCGACTCCCATGTCGCCGATTTCGTCGAGGTGGTCCGGCAGCGACTGCGCGACGAGAGCGAACGCATCGGACGGCCCGCGCACGTCATCGCCGCGTTCGACACCGAATTGTTCGGCCACTGGTGGTACGAGGGCCCCGTATGGCTCGAGCGGGTGCTGCGCGCACTGCCCGATGCCGGTGTGCGCGTCGGCACGCTGGCCGACGCGAAGAACGACGGTTACATCGGCTCGCCGGTCGAATTGCCGCCCAGCTCTTGGGGTTCCGGTAAGGACTGGCAGGTGTGGGCGGGCGAGCAGGTCGCCGACCTGGTGCAGTTGAACACCGAGGTCGTCGACACCGCGCTGACCACCGTCGACAAGGCGCTGGAGCAGAACGCGTCAGTCGGCGCGCCCACCCCTCGGGATTTCGTCGCCGACCAGATCCTGCGGGAGACGCTGCTCACCGTGTCCAGCGACTGGCCGTTCATGGTCAGCAAGGATTCCGCGGCCGACTATGCGCGCTACCGCGCGCATCTGCACGCCCACGCCACCCGCGAGATCGTCGACGCGCTGGCGTCCGGCCGCGAGGAACAGGCCCAGCGCCTCGCCGCGGGCTGGAACCGCGCCGACGGCCTGTTCGGCGCGCTCGACGCCAGACGGTTACCGAGATGACGGCGGTCCCCGTTTTCGCGAGCGTGCGTGTTCGCACACGACACGCCGCGGAGAATGGGGCAATTTGCGCACGTTCGCGGGCGGTGAGCGCGCGATGAAGATCCTCATGGTGTCGTGGGAGTACCCGCCGGTGGTCGTCGGCGGGCTCGGCCGACATGTCCATCACCTGGCGACCGCGTTGGCCGAGGCGGGCCACGAGGTCGTAGTACTCAGCCGTCGTCCGACGAACACCGACCCCAGCACCCATCCGTCGACCGATGACATCGCCGAGGGGGTGCGCGTCATCGCGGCGGCGCAGGACCCGCACGAGTTCGACTTCGGAAGCGACATGATGGCATGGACCCTGGCGATGGGCCACGCGATGGTCCGCTCGGGCCTGGGCGTCCGGGATCGACGCGGCAGGCCGTGGCGCCCCGACGTGGTACATGCACACGACTGGCTGGTCGCCCATCCGTCGATCGCACTCGCCGAATACTTCGACGTACCACTGGTTTCGACAATTCACGCCACCGAGGCGGGCCGGCATTCGGGATGGGTGTCGGGCCGCATCAGCCGACAGGTGCACGCGGTGGAGTCCTGGATGGTGCACGAATCCGACTCGCTCATCACGTGTTCGAGGTCGATGAGTGACGAAATCACCGAGCTGTTCGGCCCCGGCTTGGCCGAGACCCGTGTCATCCGCAACGGAATAGACGCCGCGCGTTGGCCTTTCGCCGAACGCCAGCCCCGCACCGGATCCGCGCACCTGCTGTACCTGGGCCGCCTCGAGTACGAGAAGGGCATTCACGACGCGATCGCGGCGCTGCCGCGTATCCGGCGTACTCATCCCGGGACGACGCTGACCATCGCAGGCGAAGGCACTCAACAGGACTGGCTCGTCGAACAAGCGCGAAAACACAAGGTGCTCAAGGCGACGTCGTTCGCCGGCCATCTCGATCACGACGCACTGGTGCGAATGCTGCATACCGCCGACGCTGCCGTACTGCCCAGCCACTACGAGCCATTCGGCATCGTGGCCTTGGAGGCCGCGGCGACAGGGATTCCGTTGGTCACCTCGGACGTCGGCGGGTTGGGGGAAGCGGTGATCGACGGCCAGACCGGCGTCTCGTATCCCCCGCGAGATGTGGCCGCGCTCGCCGCGGCGGTGCGCTCGGTGCTCGATGATCCGCAGGCCGCTCAGCAGCGCGCGATCGCCGCCCGCGAAAGGCTGACCTCCGAATTCGAATGGCACACGATCGCAGATGAAACTGCGCAGGTGTACCTGGCGGCCAAACGGCGGGAACGCGAACCGCACCGGCGCCGCGCGATCGTCGAGCACGCGCTGCCGGGTCGCTAGATCCCACGGCGGTGCGGCCGCCAATTCCGTTCGCGGTCATGCCAACTGGCGGGGATCGTGGTTTGATCCCCGCCAGTTGCGCTGTGTGGTTGTGGGTCAGAACAGGCCGGCGTCGACGGTGGTGTCGACATCGACATCGGTGTTGACCTGACCGGAGTTGTCGACCGAGTTGTCCTGCCCGGAGTTGTCGACGGAATTGTCCACCGAGTTGTCCACCGAGTTGTCCTCCACACTCGAGCCCCCGGAGATGCCGCCGGACACCCCGCCGTCGATGTCTCCGACGGTGGTCTGGTTGCCATCGACGTTGGTGGTGCTCGTGTCGCTGTCGTTGATCACGATGCCGCCACCGGCACCACCGGCACCGCCCGCGGCGTTGCCGCCGTCGTTGCCGACCCCGATCAGCCCGCCGCCACCATCGCCACCGACCGCGCCGCCACCGGCACCGCCGCTCATGTCGACGTCGTTGATCACCGGGCCCTCGTTGTCGGAGATGATGTCCCCACCGGCGCTTTGATCGCCGCTGTCGTCGATCTCGTTGTCCTCGCCGATGTTGACGTTGGAATCCTCGATGTCACCGGTGTTGACGTTCTCGTTGTCATCACCGACCACGTTGCCGTCACCCTCGACGTTGGTGGCGTCGATGTCCCCGGCGGTGCCGGTGTTGACCACACCACCGTCGGTGGCGGTGTTGGTGGTCTTGTCACCGAAGGTGATGTCACCGAACTCCAACCCGACATTGCCGATGCCCTGCTGCTGATCCTCACCGGCATGACTGACGGTGGTGGTCTCCGGGCTCAAAAACCGCGTGTCGTTGTGGCTCAGGGTGTCGTTGTTCGACCACAGATCGGTCTGGCGCTGCGGAGCGAACGCGATCCCATGAGTCTGGGCCACCGCCTGCTGCAAACCCAGCACCGGATCACCCCCACCATGCACCACCGCAGCCGGCGCCACGGTGGCCGCCTGCTGCAGTTGCGCCGCAGAGACGTTCGGCACGCCGGCACTACACATTGCCCGAGCCGGGTCATCGAGGAAGGCCTGGGCCGAAACCTCGTCGCGGAACAGGTTCAGAATCCAATCGAGTACGTTCGTCATCTCCGTGGTCCTTTCGAGTGTGTCGCTTGGGAGTTGGTCACCGGGCCGTCCGGTGAACTGGTCGAAACGTTATGGATTCGGAAAACCCGGCGAAACGGGTCGCCGCCCCCTTGCTGCAACGCGCCGTACAGGTTCGACAACCCGTCTCCGTTAGGGGATTAGGGGGTCGCGGGGACAGAACAGTGCGCGCGAGCGTGCGCAAACTGCTGAATTCCGGCGGCGTGTCGTATGCACACACGCACGGTCGCGCAAAAACGCAATACGCAAAATGGCGAAGGACCGCTAGCGCGAGGCCTTCTTGCGTTCGATGTCGGCCAGCGCCGCGGCGAGTTCCGCACGCTGCGCTGCCGATGTCTCCCACGCGAGTTGGCGGTTCTTGACCACCTTCGCCGGAGCGCCGACCGCGATCGCGTAATCGGGGACGTCGCCTCGCACGACCGCGTGCGACCCCAGGACGCATCCACGCCCGATCGTGGTGTTGCGCAGCACCGTCACCTTCACCCCGACCCAGGTGTCGGGCCCGATCCGCACCGGGCCCTTGACGATGCCCTGGTCCTTGATCGGCACGTTGATGTCGTCCATGCGGTGGTCGAAGTCGCAGATGTAGCACCAGTCGGCCATCAACACCGAGTCGCCCAACTCGATGTCGAGGTAAGTGTTGATCACGTTGTCGCGGCCGAGCACGACCTTGTCGCCGAACCGCAGCGAACCCTCATGACAGCGGATGGTGTTCTTGTCGCCGATGTGGACCCAGCGGCCGATCTCCATCGTCGACAACTCCGGCGTCGCCTCGATCTCCACGCCCTTGCCGAGGAACACCATGCCGCGGGTGATGATGTGCGGATTGCGCAGCTTGAACTTCAGCAACCGCCAGTACCGCACCAGATACCACGGCGTGTACGCGCGGTTGGCCACCACCCACTTCAGCGAGGCCAGCGTGAGGAACTTCGCCTGTCTCGGGTCGCGCAACCGCGACCCGCGCCAGCGCTTGTGTAACGGCGCGCCCCACATCGTCGTCATGGCCGGAAAGCCTACGCGAGCGATCACATCCCGAACGGTTACCCTCACGTGGACTCAAGACGAGGAACGGGAAAGGATCGAGTGTTCCGGCGATTGACCGTGCTGGCTGTTTCTTTACTGACAGCGCTGATCACGGCCACATTGGCAGGGTGTCAAAACACCGACTCCTGGGTCGAGGCGAAGGCCGCTGACAGCTGGGCGGCCCAGTACCGCGACGCCGGCAACAGCAGTTACCAACCGCGGGCCGGCGCCGAGACGCTACGCCTGGAGTGGACCCGCTCGGTCAAGGGCGATCTCGCGGCCGCCGTCGCGCTGGCATCGGGCAGCTACCTGGCCGTCAACGCGCAGACATCCGCCGGATGCTCCTTGATGGTGTGGGAGGCCGACAACAACGCGCGGCAGCGGTGGTGCACCCGGCTCGTGCAGGGCGGCGGCTTTTCGAGTCCGCTCTTTGATGGGTTCGACAACCTCTACATCGGACAGCCCGGCGCCATGCTGTCGTTCCCGCCGACGCAGTGGATCCGCTGGCGCCAACCGGTCATCGGGATGCCGACCACCGCCCGCATCCTCAATCCGGGCCACCTGCTGGTCGTGACACATCTGGGTCAGGTACTGGTCTTCGACGCCCACCGGGGCACCGTGGTGGGCAGTCCGGTGGACCTGGTCGCCGGTGTCGACCCCAAGGACCCCGAGCGCGGGCTCGCCGACTGCCGCCCCGCCCGACCCCGGTGCCCGGTGGCCGCCGCGCCGGCCTTCGCGGCCGCGACCCGGACCATCGCGCTCAGCCTCTGGGAGCCCAACGCCGACAAGCCCATCGTCGTCGGGTTGCGGTACCAGCCGGGCCAGACACCGCTGCTCACCCGGGAGTGGACCAGCGACGCCGTCGGCGGCGGTCCCCTGGCCAGCCCGGTCTTCTCGGCCGACGGGTCGACGGTGTACATCAACGGCCGCGACGAGCGGCTGTGGGCGCTGAACGCCGCCGACGGAAAGGCCAAGTGGTCGGTTCCGCTCGACTACCTCGCGCAGACTCCGCCGTCGGTGTCACCCGACGGGCTGATCGTGGCGGGCGGCGGCCCGGGCGCAAAGTTGGTCGGGATCAAAGACGACGGCGACCGCGGCGAGGTGCTCTGGACCCGCGATGACGTCGGGCCGCTGACGACATCGAGCTGGTCCGGCCCGGACGTCGCCTACACCGTCACCCGCGACGGCGCCGGAGACGACGTCGGCCAGGCGCTGCTGGTCTTCGATCCCGCCGACGGCCGCACGCTCAACACCTATCCGCTGCCGAGGGCGACCGGCTGGCCGGTCGGCGTCTCAGTCGGGAACGACGGACGCGTCGTCACCGCCACCAGTGACGGTGTGGTGTACGGCTTCGCGCCCGCCTAGACCTAGAGCGCGAGCAGCGGCGCCACGGCGGCGCGCGGCACGGTCGCCTGAACCGGACCGGCGGATTCGGCGAACAGTTCACCCTGGCTGAAGAAGAAGATCAGCGAATCGTCGGTCAACGCAAAGTTCTGGTAGTTAGCGGGGTCCATGCCGTCGCCGGGCGGCACCGGCTCGATCATGCCCTGCCTCTGCAGGTACTGGTCGATCTCGGGATAGATCACCTCCAACGGCTTGGTGCCCGGCTTGAACAGGGTGTCGAAGGTGATCGGCGCCTTCTTGGCGACGTCCCAGTTGAACGCCTGGTAGAAGGTCTGCGGGCGCACACCCCCGACGTTCTGCCAGACGGTGAAGACCACGCTGCGGGTGCCCGCGGTCGGCGGCCCCGATCGGTAGCCGATGCCCTCGGCGTCGAGTTCGTAGGGCAGGTTGTAGGCGTCGGGATTCTGGGCGACGTTGATGAACCCGTCGCGGATCTTCTTCAGATAGTCCACCAGAGGCGCTTGGTCGGGGTAATCGTTCGGATAGCTCAAATCGACGGTGTACGTCGGGTTCTCGACGTGTACCCGGCATATCTGGTCCGGCCCGACGGTCCCTTGGAGGTCGGCGCACCCGGTTTGCGCGCCCGCACCCGAAGCGGCGATGACACCCACGACAGCGGCGACCGCGAACGGGGCAGTCCACCTGAGAATGCGCATTGTCGACGTCCTTGCAGCCGGCACCGGTCTGGATACCGGCATCACCGCCACAATACGTGTGCGGTCAGCGCGACGAACGGCAAATGAATGCCGTTGCCCTACTTGCGCCCCCGGCTCCGATGCGGGCGATGACCACCGAAGCTTGCTGTGTGCCACGCAGGCGAAGCCGCGGGCGTAGTGGGTCGGGGTCGACATCGACACCACGGACCAGGATCTCGAGCGCGCCGACATCACGTGCCGAAAGCGCCTGGCGCAGCCGTCGTTCGCTGAACGGTATCTCTTCGAGCACCTCGAAGCCCCGTACCCCCTCCGGTAACCGGTTCCCCGACAGGTACGCGATGTCGCGGTCGAGTTGCCACAGACCGTGGCGCGCCGCGAAGTGCCGCACCAGGCCCGCGCGCACGATTGCGCCGTCGGGGTCGATGATCCACCGCCCGGCCGGCGACACCGCGCACTCATCGGGTTCGGCGTCGGTGACCTCTTCGCCGGTGTCCAATATCGTGGCTCGGCGCCGCACGCCCGAGCCCGCCAGTCCGGCCGACCACAAACACGCTTCGCGCACACTGCCGGCCAGCGAGGTCACTTCGATCTCACCGTCGAAGCCCAGTCGTGTCACGGCGTCGAAATCGATTCCCGGAGCGCACTTGACGGCCACGTCGCGACCCCGGTACACCTCGAGAAGCTCGTCGAGGGCGGGTGTGTAGTCCCGCGGGTCGAACCGGCGCCGTCCGCCGCTGCGTCGCGCGGGGTCGAGCACGATGACGGTGCCACGCGTTACCGGTCGGAGCGCATCCGCGCGGCAGACATCCACGCCGGCAACGTTGTTGCGAGCCATCGCGAGTCGGACCGGATCGATGTCGCTGCCGACCAGGAGCGCAGCCGAATCGCGCAGCGCGGCAAGCTCGGTGCCGATCGAGCAGGTCGCGTCATGCACACGCGCACCGGCCAGCCGTCGGGCGCGGTGACGGGCGACCGGTTCGGCGGTGGCCTGCTGCAGCGCCTCGTCGGTGAACAGCCAGTCGTCGGGGCGAGAGAGTTTCGCGGTCGCCTTTCTGCGCAGCAGCGTGGTCTCGACCAGGATCGCGGCGCGCTCACCGAAACGTGCTCGCGCCGAGGCGATGTCGGAGACCAGCGTCGCACTCGTCAGCCGCAGTGCGGCAATCTCCCGCAAAGCGTCGACGCCGGCCTCGCTGCGCAGGTAGTCGACGTCCTCGACGCCGAACGCGACAGTCACTTCGCGGGCGGCTTGACCCCCGTCACCATGACGTTGTAAAACCAGCTCTTCGGCACCACCTGACGCCAGATGTTGTGGTCCACCCAGGACAACGCTATCCAGCTGCTGAACGCGAATTTGGCCCAGCCCCAGCTCAACCGGTCCGGCGGCACCGCTGCCTCGAAGGTACGCAGCGGCCAGCCGAGCATCGCGGCGGTGAACTCGGTGGTGGCGGTGGACACCTCGACGGCGCCTGCGTTGCCTGCCATGCGTTCCAGGTCGGCGGGTGAGAAGGTGTGCAGGTCGACGACCGCCTCCAACGCGGCCGCGCGTGACGACTCGTCGAGTTCGGCCTGCGGCCGGCGCCAACCCGACAACCCCGGCAGCCTCGTCACATTCGTCACCGCCCGCCACGTCAACGTCGACAGCGGACGCGCGTAGTTCTCGCCCGCGTTCGTCGGCTCGCCGGCGAAGATGAATCGCCCGCCCGGCTTGAGCACCCGCACCACTTCCCGCAGCGACAGTTCGACATCGGGGATGTGGTGCAGCACCGCGTGCCCGACCACCAGGTCGAAGCTGTCGTCCTCGTACGGGATGCCCTCGGCGTCGGCGACCCGGCCGTCGACCTCGAGGCCGAGGTTCTCGCCGTTGCGCACGGCCACCTTGACCATGCCCGGCGACAGGTCGGTCACCGAACCGCGCCGCGCGACCCCGGCCTGGATCAGGTTCAGCAGGAAGAACCCGCTGCCGCAGCCCAGCTCCAACGCCCGGTCATAGGGCAGCTTGCGTTGTTCGGAGAACGGCACGGTTGCGTCGAACAGGTCGCGGGCGTAGTCCACGCAGCGTTTGTCGTAGGAGATCGACCACTTGTCGTCGTAGCTCTCGGCCTCCCAGTCGTGATAGAGCACCTGGGCGAGTTTCGAGTCGTGGCGGGCCGCCTCCACCTCCTCCGCGGTGGCATGGGGGTTTGGCGCAGGATCGATACTCGTCATAACAGGGCAGCCTAATTGTCGAAGGTGGCCTTGGCGGCAGCCAGTACCTGCGGCGGATGTTCGACGAACCGCCGCGCCCAGGCGACCGCCGCGTCGTACACGCCGTCGGGCGCCACCATCTGGTCGATCAGACCCAGGGAGAACGCCTCCTTGGCGTCGACGAACCGGCCGCTGAACACCATTTCCTTGGCCTTGCTCAGGCCGACGGTGCGGGCCAGCCGCGACGTACCGCCCGCGGGCACCCGACCGGCCAGGATCTCCGTCAGGCCGAACTTGACGTTGTCACCCGAGATTCGCCAGTCGGCGCCCAGCGCCAGCGTCAGCCCGCCACCCAGGGCGTAGCCCGTGATGGCCGCGACGGTGGGCTTGGGGATAGCCGCCAGCGCGTCGACCGCATCCCGGCAGACCCGTGCGGCCGCGGCGGCTTCGTCGGGGTCCAGCGTGCGCAGTTCGGGTACGTCGTCGCCGGCGGAGAAGATCTCGTGGCCGCCGAAGACGATCACGGCGTGCACGTCGTCGCGGCACCCGACGCTGTGAGCGGCGGCGGCCAGTTCGCGGTACACCTGCCGGGTGAGCGCGTTGGTCGGTGGCCGCGACAGCAACAGCGTGGCGATGCCGGGTTGCTCATCGCTGGTGTGGACGGAGACGAACTCGCTCATGCCTGGCGCGTATCGGATCCGTAGCCCTGCGGCGCACGACGGTTGCGGGCGGCGTTGTACCGGTCGCTGTTGAAGAACTCGATCTCCCAGTTGCCGGTGTCCTTGTTGGCCGCCAAATGAGGTGTCACCGACACGATCTGGCGTTCCACCGCAAGCACTTCGGCGACCGTGCGGCCGTCGAGCGAGTCGAGCTGGGTCCACGTGGGCGGAAGCAGGAAAGTCCGTCCGTCGGCGAAGTCCTCGAGCGCTTCGTGCGGCGTAATCCAGTCGGCCTTGTCGGTCTCGGTGTTCTCGCCGTCGGCGAGTTGGCCTTCCGGCAGCGCCCCGACGAAAAAGTAGGTGTCGTAACGGCGGGTGCGTTCCTCCTTCGGCGTCACCCAGTTCGCCCACGGCCGAAGCAGATCGGCGCGCAGCACCAGGTTCTCGCGGCGCAGGAAGTCGGCGAACGACAGCGACCGATTCACCAGGTCGGCGCGCGCCGCGCGGTAGACCGAGGCGTCGTCGACAAGCACGTCGGGATCGTCGGCCGCACCGGCGAACAACACCCCCGACTCCTCGAACGTCTCGCGCGCCGCGGCGCACACCAGCGCCTGCGCCAGATCGGTCTCGACGCCGAAACGCATTGCCCACCAGGCGGGTTCGGGACCGAACCAGGCGATGTCGGCGTTGCGGTCGCGGTCGTCGACACCGCCGCCGGGAAACACCATCACCCCGGCGACGAAATCCATCGCCGAGTGCCGCCGCATCAGGAACACCTCGAGTCCGGGATGCTTGTCGCGGATCAGCATCACGGTCGCGGCCGGCCGCGGCGTCAGTGGTTCGTCTGCCGGTTGGTCTCTCATGCTCGCCTCCTGTGTGCGGCCCGGCTCCTGGCGCGCCGCGCGAAGTACCGACCGTCCACGACCTCGAGCGTGATCGCCTGGCCGAACGCCTTGGACAGGTTCTCGGCGGTCAGCACGTCAGGTAGCAGGCCCGAGTCGACGACCTTGCCCTCGGACAGGATCAGACCGTGGGAGAAGCCGCGCGGAATCTCCTCGACGTGGTGGGTCACCAGCACCATCGCCGGCGAGTCCGGGTCGGCCGCCAGGTCCTCCATTCGGGCCAGGAGTTCCTCACGCCCGCCGAGGTCCAGGCCGGCGGCGGGTTCGTCGAGCAACAGCAGTTCGGGGTCGGTCATCATCGACCGCGCGATCAGCACCCGCTTGCGCTCGCCTTCGGACAAGGTGCCGTACGTGCGTTCGGCCAGGTGCTCGGCACCGACACTCTCGAGCATGTCGACGGCCTGCTCGTAGTCGGTGTCGTCGTACTGCTCGCGCCACCGGCCCAGCACCGCGTAGCCGGCGGAGACCACCAGATCGCGCACTACCTCGCCGTCGGGCACCCGCTGCGAGAGCGCCGAACTGCTGAGTCCGACGCGGGCCCGCAATTCGGTCATGTCCGTGCGGCCGAGTCGCTCGCCGAGCACGTACGCCGTCCCCGACGACGGATATTCCAGTGCGGCGGCGATGCGCAGCAGCGAGGTCTTACCGGCACCGTTGGGACCGATCACCACCCAGCGTTCGTCGAGTTCGACCGCCCAGGTGATGGGCCCGACCAGGACCTGACCGCCGCGCCGCAGCGACACCTTGGCGAAGTCGATCAGCACATCGGGGTCGGCTGCATCTCCTTCGGTGGCGGGCACCCGCTCATCGTAGTCAGCCGATTTCGGTGCGCTCGTGCTCGCCCGTCGGCTGTTCGCGCACCCGAGCTGCCCGCCCGCGAGGCGAACCCCCGCTACGCATGATGTGGGAAGCGCAACCGAATCAGCTCGAGCTCGCGGGCCATCCGCTCGGCGTCGCGGTCCTGATAGTCGGTGTACGCGATCGGCGGGTGCCAGATGAAGAGCTTGGCAAGCCGCCGACTCATCCGAGAGATCCAGTTGGTGCTCATGGCCTTCATAGTCGCGACGACTGGCTTGCTCTTCAATAGCCAGTTACGCCATACTGGCCTGTAATGACGATCGAAATCCCTGCACGTGCGCTCGATGTGGACCTCCTGGTTCGCGAGCTGGGTAACTGGCGGACGTCCAGTCGCAGCGGTCCGGCCTATCGGGGCTTGGCCGATGCAATCCGGTTGCTCATCGTCGACGGGCGCGTGCCCGTGGGCGCGCGACTGCCCAGCGAACGCGCGCTCGCCGATGTGCTGCGGGTGTCTCGCACGACCGTCACCGCCGCCTACACCCAGCTGCGTGAGGACGGCTACCTCATCGCCCGCCGCGGAGCGCGTAGCACCACCGCGTTACCCACCGCGCCGGCGGCGCGCCCCGAGACCATCCCACCGGCGGTGAGCTTGGCCGCCGCGGCGCTGTCCGCCCCCGCCGCCTCGGTGATGGAGGCATTCGTCGAGGCCACCCACGACGTGACGCCGTATCTGCACGGGCCGGGACACGAACTGGTCGGCGTCACCGCACTGCGCCAGGCCATCGCCAAAAGATACTGTGAGCGCGGCCTTCTGACCGAACCGGATGAGATCATGGTGACGACGGGCGCGCTGCACGCCATCGGGCTGATCCTGACCACCTATGTCCAACCGGGCGATCGCGTGCTCGTCGAGCAGCCCACCTATCACGGTGCGTTGTCGTCGATCACGACTGCCGGAGCGCGTCCGGTCCCGGTCGCGATGACCGACACGGGCTGGGACCTCGACGCGGTGCAGAGCGCAGTGCACCAACTGTCGCCAAGCCTGGCGTATCTGATTCCGGACAACCAGAACCCCACCGGGCTGACCATGCCCGCGGCGGACCGTAAACGGTTGGCGCGCATCATCTCCGAGACCCGGACCCGCACCGTCATCGACGAGACCATCCTCGACATGTGGCTGGACGAACCGGTGCCCGGGCCGATCGCGGCCGAGATGACGTCGCGACGCGATCTGGTGCTCACCGTCGGTTCGATGTCGAAGTCGTTCTGGGGTGGGCTGCGGGTCGGCTGGATCCGCGCGGAACGCGCGACGATCGCCACCATCGCCGCGCTCCGCCCGTCGGTCGACATGGGCACGGCGGTACTCGAACAATGCGCCGCCGCAAGGCTTCTCGCTCGACACGATGATGTGCTGCCGGAGCGACGTGCAATTCTGCGCAGCCGTCGCGCCCACCTCCAGAACCTTCTGAGCCAGCACCTGCACGACTGGCAACCCGGCCCGGGAGTGGGTGGCATGTCGTTGTGGGTGCGGCTCCCCGCACCGATGAGCACCGCGCTGTCTGCCGCCGCCTCCCGACTCGGCCTCGACCTGCCCGCCGGCCCGCGATTCGGCGTGGACGGCACGCTCGAGCGGTTCGTACGAGTGCCGTACGCGCTGCCCGAAGAGCAGTTGAGCGAGGCGGTGGAACTGCTGGCGCGGGCGTGGCACAGCGTCACCGGGCTCTCCGCCCCGGAGCCGACGACCGTCGTGGTCTAGTAAATCTCCCGCGCGGGTTCTAGTCCGGGATGTCGACCCGGCGCACCAGGCCGTCGAGGGCATCGGCGGCCTCGATCTCGCCGCGGGTGATGCCGAGAATGAACAGCACGGTGTCCAGATACGGATGGCTCAGCGAGGTGTCGGCGACCTCCCGCAGCGCCGGCTTGGCGTTGAAGGCCACGCCGAGGCCCGCGGCCGCGAGCATGTCGATGTCGTTGGCGCCGTCGCCGACGGCGACCGTTTGCTCCATCGGCACGCCGGCTTGTTGCGCGAAATCGCGCAGCGCCTTGGCTTTTCCGGCCCGGTCGATGACGGGGCCGATGACCCGCCCGGTCAGCTTGCCGTCGACGATCTCGAGTTCGTTGGCCGCGACGAAATCCATCATCAGCTCGTGTGCGAGCGGTTCGACGACCTGCCGGAAGCCACCCGACACGATGCCGCAGTGATATCCCAACCGCCGCAACGTGCGCACCGTGGTCCGGGCTCCGGGGGTCAACTCGATCTGTTCGGCGACGTCGTCGAGCACCGTCGCAGGAAGGTCCGCCAGCGTCGCCACGCGCCGGTGCAGCGATTCGGCGAAGTCGAGTTCCCCACGCATGGCGGCCTCGGTGACCTCGGCGACGGCGGCCTGCGCACCCACGCGTGCGGCCAGCATCTCGATCACCTCGCCCTGGATCAGAGTCGAGTCGACGTCGAATACGATGAGCCGCTTGGCTCGTCGCGTCAGGCTGTAGTCCTCGAGCGCGATGTCGATTTCCTCGGTGACCGCGACGTGTGCCAGTGCCTTCTGAAGCTGTTCGTAGACCGCTTGGTCGGCCACCGACACGCGCAGCTCCAATCCGGTTACCGGGTAATCGGATACGCCGCGGATGAAGTCGATGTTGACCTTCAGCCTCGCAAGCTCACGGGCGACCACGCCGAACACCTCGGCCGTGATGGGACGGCCGAGCACGACGATGGTGTGTGTGGAGGGCTCACGCAGGACAGGCTCGTCGTCACTGGGCTCGATCGTGACGTCCAACCCGACGTCGTGGATCGCCGCTGTCACCGCGTCGCGCAGCTCGGCACCGCCGGCCACCTCGGCCGGTCCCGCGACCAGCACTCCCAGCGTCAGCCGACCGCGGATCACGACCTGCTCGACGTTGAGCAACTCGACCTGATGCCGCGACAACACCTCGAAAAGCGCCGACGTGACGCCGGGGCGGTCCCGCCCCGTCACCGTGATCAACAGCGACGAGCGCGCGCGCGACGGCATACTCACCCCCGTTCGCGGCCTATCGTCAGCTGGATTGGTCGACGGGCCGCGAGTCCGCGTGAGCGTGACTGCGCCCCACGTGCGCTTCGGCGCGCATCCGTTCCACCATGTGCGGGTAGTGCAATTCGAAAGCGGGCCGCTCCGAACGGATCCGGGGCAGCTCGGTGAAGTTGTGCCGCGGCGGCGGACACGAAGTCGCCCACTCCAGCGAGTTGCCATAACCCCACGGGTCGTCGACGGTGACCGGCTCGCCGTAACGCCAGCTCTTGAAGATGTTCCAGACGAACGGCAGCGTCGAGATGCCGAGGATGAACGCGCCGATGGTCGAGACTACGTTGAGCGTGGTGAACCCGTCCGTCGGCAGGTAGTCCGCGTAGCGCCGCGGCATACCCTCGTCGCCGACCCAGTGCTGCACCAGGAAGGTGGTGTGGAAGCCGATGAACGTCAACCAGAAGTGCAGCTTGCCGAGCCGCTCGTCGAGCAGTCGACCGGTCATCTTCGGGAACCAGAAATAGATGCCCGCGTAGGTGGCGAACACGATGGTGCCGAACAGCACGTAGTGGAAGTGCGCGATGACGAAGTAGCTGTCGGTGACGTGGAAGTCCAGCGGCGGGCTGGCCAACAACACGCCGGAGAGGCCACCGAGCAGGAAGGTCAGCAGGAAGCCGACCGAGAACAGCATCGGCGTCTCGAACGTCAACTGGCCCTTCCACATCGTGCCGATCCAGTTGAAGAACTTGATGCCCGTCGGCACCGCGATCAGGAACGTCATGAACGAGAAGAACGGCAGCAGCACGGCGCCGGTGGCATACATGTGGTGCGCCCACACCGCGATGGACAGTGCGGCAATCGAAATGGTCGCGTAGATCAACGTGGTGTAGCCAAAGATCGGCTTGCGGCTGAACACCGGGAAGATCTCGCTGACAATCCCGAAGAACGGCAACGCGATGATGTACACCTCGGGGTGGCCGAAGTACCAGAACAGGTGCTGATACAGCAGCACGCCACCGTTGGCCGGGTCGTAGATGTGCGCGCCGAGATGGCGGTCGGCGGCCAGTCCGAACAGCGCCGCGGTCAACAGCGGGAAGGCCAGCAGCACCAGGATCGACGTCACCAGGATGTTCCAGGTGAACACCGGCATCCGGAACATCGTCATGCCGGGCGCGCGCATGCACACCACGGTGGTGATCATGTTGACCCCGCCGAGGATGGTGCCCAGACCTGATATGGCCAAGCCCAGGATCCACAGGTCTCCGCCGGCGCCGGGCGAGTGGATGGCATTGCTCAGCGGCGCGTACGCGGTCCAACCGAAGTCCGCCGCGCCGCCCGGGGTGATGAAGCCGGAGATGGCGATCAATGCGCCGAAGACGAACAGCCAGAACGACAGGGCGTTGAGCCGCGGGAACGCCACGTCCGGCGCGCCGATCTGCAGCGGCAGCACCAGGTTGGCGAACCCGAACACGATCGGGGTCGCGTAGAACAGCAGCATCACCGTGCCGTGCATGGTGAACAGCTGGTTGAACTGTTCGTTCGACAGGAACTGCAGGCCCGGCATCGCCAGCTCGGTGCGCATGAACAGCGCCATCAGCCCGCCGATGAAGAAGAAGATGAAGCAGGCGACGCAGTACATGATGCCGATCATCTTGTGATCGGTGGTGGTGATGAGCTTGTAGACCAGGTTGCCCTTGGGACCGAGTCGCTCCGGGAACGGACGCCGTGCCTCGAGTTCTCCGATTGGGGGCGCTTCGGCTACCAACAGGTCCTCCATACATCCAGGTCGGGACATCCCCGCGGTTTTCTCGATGAATCCTAGCTGCCGTCTCACGGGCAGGGCGGGGGCGGTCCTACATAGTGTCGTATTCGAGCCTCCACGTCGCCTCACCGCCCCGGAACTGGCCGGATGTTACCGTCGGCGACGTGCTGATCAGCGGACCGCGAAGGGGTCTTGTGGCGGGGCGGACGCTCAGTCTGGCGGCGATCGCCACGGCAATCGGCGTGACTGTGGTCAGCGGTTGCGGCTCCCCCGGCGGGGACGCCCCCGGCACCGCCGCACCGCAGTCGATCGTGACCAGTACGACGAAAATCGCCGGCGCCGGGGTGCTGGGCAACGAGCGCAGGCCGGACGAGTCCTGCGCACCCGAGCCCACGCCGGTGGATCCGGGGCCGCCGGACCGGATGGTGCGTCATGCGGCGGGCGAGACCCGCGTTCCCGCCGACCCGCAGCGCATCGTTGTCCTCTCCGGTGACCAGCTCGATGCGCTGTGCGCCCTGGGGTTGCAGTCGCGTGTGGTGGCGGCCGCGTTGCCCGACGGGTCGGACAGCCAGCCGTCGTACCTCGGTCAGGTCATTCACGACGTACCCGGCGCCGGCACCCGCAGCGCCCCCGACATGGACGCAATCCGGGCCGCGGCGCCCGAGCTGATCCTCGGTTCGCAGGCGCTGACGCCCGAAGCGTTCGGCGCGCTGTCGGAGATCGCGCCCACGGTGTTCACCGGGCCGCCCGGGCCGGCGTGGCAGGACAATCTGCGCACGGTGGGCGCGGCGACCGGACGCCAGGACGCCGCCAACGGTCTGGTCGAGGAGTTTCACCGAGCCGCCGACAGGACCGGCGCCGACAACGACGCCACCCATTTTCAGGCGTCGGTCGTGCAGTTCACCGACACCACGATGCGGGTGTACGGCGTCGACACGTTCCCGGGCAGCGTGCTTTCCGACGTCGGCGTCGATCGCCCTGCGACGCAACGCTTCACCGACAGGCCCTACGTCGAGGTGGGGATCAGCGACAAGGACCTGGCCGACAATCCCGACCTGTCCATCGCCGACGGTGACATCGTCTACCTGTCGTTCGAGTCGGACGCGGCCCGGGAGCACGCGCCGGAGGTGCTGGAGAGCGACGCGTGGAAAAGGCTCAGCGCCATGCGCGACGGGCGGGTCTTCGCGGTCAACAACGAGGTGTGGCAGACCGGAAAGGGCATTGTCGCCGCCCGGGGGATCCTCGCCGACCTGCGCTGGCTCAACGCCCCGATCAACTAGCGTTCGTGTCGTGTTCCACGTCCTGAAGTCGACCTATCTGCAGCCGCCCGAGGTCGTCAACCAGACCAGGCCAGCCCACCTCGAATGGCTCAAGAACGAGGTCAGCGCGGGCCGAATCGTGCTGGCCGGCCGCCAGGAGGACGAGTCCGGCGCTGTGCTGATCACGGGCGACATCGATGCCGACGCGGCCCAGGACATCATCGACCGCGACCCGTACACGCTGGCCGATGTCGCCAGCTACGAACGACTGTCGTTCAACGGCGCGTTCCGCGCGCCGGGACTGTAGGGCGGATCTCACAGCTCGACCCGGAATGAACGCGGTGCGCTGAACCGTTGTCGTAGCGGGTCCGTCGCACCGATTAGCGGCGGTTTCTCGATAGTCACTCGAAGCAAAGAAGGCCGTTTATGAGCACCGTTACCGCATATGCCGCACCATCGCCGACCGAACCGCTCACCAAAAACACGATCACCCGCCGCGAGGTGGGGCCGCACGACGTGGCGTTCGACATCCATTTCTCGGGCATCTGTCACTCCGACATCCACACCGTTCGCGACGAGTGGGGCCGGGCGACCTATCCGCTGGTGCCCGGGCATGAGATCGCGGGCGTCGTCACCCAGGTCGGTGCCGAGGTAACCAAGTTCAGAGTGGGCGACCGCGTCGGCGTCGGCTGTTTCGTCGACTCCTGCCGCGAATGCGCGCAGTGCCGCGCCGGCGAGGAACAGTACTGCGCGAAGGGCATGATCGGCACCTACAACGCTGTCGGTCGCGACGGTGAGCCGACGCAGGGCGGTTACAGCGGCGCGATCGTGGTGGACGAGAACTATGTGCTACGCATCCCCGACGGCCTGCGGCTGGACGCTGCCGCGCCGCTGCTGTGCGCGGGCATCACGCTGTATTCGCCTCTGCGACATTGGAATGCGGGTCCAGGCACCCGGGTGGCGATCGTCGGGCTCGGCGGGCTGGGACATATGGGCGTCAAGCTTGCGCACGCGATGGGCGCGCACGTGACGGTGCTGAGCCAGTCGCTGAAGAAGATGGAGGACGGGCTGCGTCTCGGCGCCGACGAGTACTACGCCACCTCCGATCCCGAGACCTTCACCAAACTCCGCGGATCGTTCGACCTGATCCTGAACACGGTGTCGGCCAACCTCGATCTGGCCGGCTATCTCGGATTGCTCAAACTCGACGGCACGTTGGTGGAATTAGGGATGCCGGAGAACCCGATGTCGGTACCCGCCGGCGCGCTGATCTTCGGTCGACGCCGCATCGCCGGTTCGTTGATCGGTGGTATCGCCGAAACGCAGGAGATGCTCGATTTCTGCGCCCAGCACGGGGTGCTGCCGGAAATCGAGGTCATCAAGCCGGACTACATCAACGAGGCGTACGAGCGGGTATTGGCCAGCGATGTGCGGTACCGCTTCGTGATCGACACCGAGTCACTGCGGGCTTGATTCGCCCAGCCCTGCGGGCTTTTCGCTGAAACTGCCGGCTTGATTCACCGAAACTGCAGCGAGATCGCGATTTCCGCGAAAGTTGTGATCTCTCTGCAGTTTCGACCGGCAGTCGCGCGTCAGAACCCGCGGATTTCTGCCGCGTTGATGAAGAAGCCGTGGCCCGTGCTGTCGTAGGTGATGCGTGTGCGTAGATCCTCCGGCTGGACAGTCCAGCCGTTGACCTGATACGTCTGCCCGTCCACCGACACAGGTGGGGCCGCTGGGTCGGCGATAAGGCCTCTATCCCAGTAGAACTCGCCGGTCCCCCGCACGACGGCGAGGTTCAGCCGCTCGTTCCACTTGGACGTCTCGTAAGGCGCCATACCCCACGGCTGGCCGTTCGTCAGCGCGCATACCGTCACCGGTCCGCCGCCGAACGTCACTTCATCCGCGCTCAGCAGGCACCGCACCGCGCCGGAGTCGAGTAGCACCTGCTGCCCGGCATCAGCTGCCGCCGGGGGTGCGAAGATCACCGCACCCAAGATGGACGCACCTAAAGCCGTCAATGCCCGCCGGATCATGCCTGTCTCCACGTCACCCGCCTCACCTTCAGCCGGAAATGCTCTCACGGTGGTGATCATGACAGGCCGGTTTCCCGCGATCTGAAGCTCTCAGTGTCTGCCAACCGCAGCGCTTACCCGCCGGCGGCACGGTGCGCGGCCCGTTCCTGTGCCCGCTCGTCCGCAGCTTCCTGCTCCTCTGCCTTCACAACAATCGCGTCAGGACCAGGAACCACCGTCGCCAGATGGCCGGTGGCCACCCAGCGCACGACGTACGGCGGCGAGCCGTCGGCCGAGTGCACCTCCGTAATAAGCCCCCGCTGTTCCGAACGCTCTGTTGTCCTGCCCTTGATCACCAACCAATCGCCTACGTTTGCCTTCATCACCAACTCCTCTTGCGCTCCAGTTCCATTTTGCGCGCCTCCGAGGCATAGACAATCTCGCCTTGTCATCTCGGGACACGGTGCGGGAGCCGTCACATGGCAACTATGCGCGGCGCAACAGCGGGTTCAGAAGTCCCCGACGCCGATGACACCGCCGGTTCAGTGTCGCGAATGTCCAACCGGCTCGCGTCGGCCGGCGACGCGGCGGGTGCCGCGATGGCGACTGACACTCGTCCTTTGACTGAGGTCTCCTGGCGCGTCGTCAGCCGACGCTGCCGGGTGTACCGATCGGAACCTGTACACCTACCCAGTTGCACGGCGTCCAGGTCCGCCACGCGACCAGCGCGCATTGCTGCTGAGGACTGAGTGAGGGCGCACACGGCGGCATCCCTGGCGCCCCACATACGGCAGGGTCAGCCGACGGGGCACCCATACCCACGTAACCGCCGACACTGATCGAGGCCGCGACGGCCCCGATCATCAGCAATCGTCCCAACATGTCAAGCCCTGCCTTCTGTCGTTCATGTCAAGGGCTGCTGTACATGTCGCTGGAGCCGCCCTGAGGGCTGTTGCTGCAATGGCAACGCGGCCACGACTCGAATTCGAATCGTTTGGTGTGCCCCACTTTTGATCTTGAAGGTGAGGCGGTCCGCCCCAGCCGGGGTCCGCCCACAACACCAAGTCTGCGCGCGAGACCGTGGAATGGAATCAGGTGTTTCCCTACATTTTGGGGCTCGCCCCAGCTAACCCGACAAGACTGCTGCATCCCTATCCTCGGGTACTAGCGTCCGTCCACGGGGCGGAGTGCTGACCACGCGGGATGCCACCGGTCGCAGCTACATCGTCGGCGACGACAACGACAACAACAGCGCCACCGCCACCGCCACAAATAGCGGCGAACGCAGCTAGTTCAGCGATGACTTGGAAGCCGTGGCGACGGCGTTGGATGCGGCGCGCTCACGGCACAGTGTGGACAAGATGTGGGCACGCCGCCGGCGAAGCACCGGCGAAGCAGGACGTTTAGAAGTTCCAGTCCTCGTCTTCGGTGACGACGGCCTCGCCGATCACATACGAAGAACCCGAACCGGAGAAGAAGTCGTGGTTCTAAGCAGCTACCTCGTCAGGGGATTAGGAGGGCAGCGACCTGCCAAAACACATCACAGTTGTTCGCGGCAGTTATCTGTAACTGTGGGCAAAGTGTGGGTGCGCCGTGGGCACTCCGAACTGACTACGGTTCCCGTACAACTTCGTTCGGCGAGAATGCACATATGTGGGTTTCACCGGCGAAGAACACGCCGATGGTGAGCCCGTCGCCTTGGTCGTCGACATACTCATGGAAGGTGCCGACCTTGCCGTCATACTCGTCGCCTGCTGCCCTCACTCTCAGTTTCTCGCCGACGACAAATGTGCTCGCTCCATTCGCATCAGCGGGCACCGCTCGCTGCGACGCCGTTTTCGGAGCCGACAGCGCCTTCGTTGGGTTCGGCGTCATCAGAGCCTTCTTCGGCGGCGGTGTCGACGCTTTGGACTGTGATTCATTGCGTCGGAAGAGGTAAATGCCTACGACTTCACCCGTCACCACCACATGTTGGCCGGATGCGAGGAACTTGTCTCGACTGTTCTGTCCAGTCTGGATGTAGACCCAGTCAGCGTGTTCCAGTCGCCACCCGGCCTCCTCGATCTGTCCAAGCAGGTCCGTGCGCGTAAGTTGCCGGCGGATTTTCCCCGCGGTAGCGGAGTTGAATGCGGCGTTCGTGAAGCCAGTCACTGAGGAGTGCGGAATTTCAACCTGGAAGAACTCGTCACCGCGCTTGAATGCGGTGGTAGCTAGGCCTTGTGGCGACGCCCAGAAAGCTTGCTCGGCCCTTTTGGCGGCCGCGGCTGCCTTGCGAGCCGCGTCGGCCGCGCGCTCCTCTTCCGTCTTCTCTTTGAAGAAAGCCATTGTCAGGACCCCTCGGTCATGCCGGTGGCGCAGTCATTGTTTCTCCGCATTTCCCACACGTAAACCGCTGCGCCGTCGCGCGAATCGCTTGCTCCGCGTCGCATATGGAGCACCGCACAAATCGCTTTTGCACAGTCGGCGCTGGCGCCGCCTCTCGTTTGCCGCGAGGTAGTTTCACCGTCGCCCCACAGTTGTCGCAGGAAGTGAGTGTGACGTTGAAGGCTTCTTGCTGCACATGGCTGCAGTTGTGGCAGCGGACTTCGCGTTCGGCGGCTTGTGGATCCGGCGGTGGCGGCTTGGGTTCTAGTTTCGGGATGGCGTCGCCGAAGCGGTATCCGCAATGCTTGCAGACGCGGGCGTCATAGAGCACTCTCTCCGCGCAGTCGGGACATTTCTTTTTCGCGGGCGAGTCCTCTTCGGCCCAACGACGCACCAACTCTTCATCGTCGCCGCCTAGGTCCGACCCAAATCCTGCGAGTGTGAGCGCACCGGCAGCGGCTGCCACCACTCCCGCACCGGCGACATATATAGCGATTCCTAGGGGCGCGACGACGCCGGGTTGGGTGATGTCGGCAGCACCGTCTGGACCGACCGGGTAAAGGGTTCGCGTGTTTTCGTCGCTGCCGGTGTAAATCAGGATTGCCCCGGCGATGGTGCATCCCACTAAGCACCATATCCACTGATACGAGCGTCCTTGGCTCGCACCGACTCCGCTTGCCGCTATCCCGATAGCGAAGAGGAGAAGGATCCAACCGCCGTGCTGGATGAGGGAGTTGTTCTGCACCATCGAGAACACGCCCGTACGTTCGGTTAGCGGAAGAAATACGGAGATGGCTAGCGCGGCGGCACCCACGACGACGAGGCCTAACCCGAGAGCATTTCCAGAATGTGTCTTGCTCACGGCTAATACGGTACGGCCGACCTGCTGGAAAGCGTGGCGGCACTCCCGGATTGTCGGTGCCCGCCGATACGGCCGGCAGCATGAGCAATTCCGCAGGCTGGGCCTCCTCAGCGGGAAACACATTTCGGCAAGCAGCACGAGAATCGACCAACCCCGCAACGGTGCTCCTCGCCGAAGGTTTGACCCACCTCACCGAGGCACTTCGCGAGCTCGATCAGAAGCTCTAACTCATCGATACACGTCTGCGCTCAATAAACGACGTTGCCTAGACTGGCGGTTCTGTATGACCGCCATGATTAGGCCGATGCTGGCCACCCTCGGTAAGCCGCCCACCCAGTTCGACAGCTGGGCGCTCGAGGCGAAATACGACGGGCAGCGCGGCATGGCCGTCGTCGATGGCGGCACGGTGAAGCTATGGAGCCGCAGCGGCGCCGCCTTCACACGAACCTTCGCGGAGATCGCCACGGCACTTTCCACCGGCAACCGCCGCCTGGTTCTCGACGGAGAAATCGTCGCCCTGGACGAAATTGGCGTCCCGTCGTTCAGCCGTTTACAACGACGCTGGCCCCAGAACCGCCGCCCAACCCCCGACCTACTACGCCAGGTCCCGGTCCGCTTCTATGTGTTCGACGTCCTTGAACTCGACGGCCGCGACCTCACCCGTAAGCCGTACACGATGCGACGCCGCGAACTCGAGGATCTGGCCGATCACTATGGGTGCGTCGTTCGAGTGCCTGCGAACTGGACAGAGCCGGACCCGGCATCGGTCCTCGAATCCTCGGCCGAACTCGGACTCGAAGGCATCGTCTGCAAACACCTCGACAGCACCTATACGCTCGGAGTGCGATCTAGGGACTGGATTAAGACGTGCCATCGCCACAGGAGTTCCTTCGTGATCGGCGGATGGCTGCCCGGAACGGGCGTGAATCGCAACACCTTGGGTGCGGTTCTCGTCGGCGCCTACACGCCCGCGGGCCAGCTGAGATTCTGCGGCGTGGTGTCCGCCGGTCTCACCGAAGCGGCCCGCCGGCGACTTACAGAAGCGGTAAAGCCGTTGCAACGCAGCGCATGTCCTTTCCGCGATGTGCCCGCAGACTTCGCCCCGTACGCCGTCTGGGTTCATCCGCAGCTAGTCGGCGACGTCGAGTTCCGCGAATTCCGGGGATCTCTTCGGCACCCTTCATTGAAGGGGCTCAGAGTAGACATGGGAGACCTCGAGGCGGTTGCCATCCCTACCTAAAGGTTCGAGTACCGCGGAACGGCACGTCCTACCCTGTTTTCGGCCCTTCCTCACCCCCTCTCCAGGAGCGGGCCGGATTCACATTCCAGCCTGCTGGGTTCTTCCGCCTCTCTGACCTTTTTCTGCGATCTCCTGCAGCCGAGCGAGAACATCAATCGTCTTGTTGATCTTCTTGTCGAGCTCCTGAATGCTTGTCACCGAGCTCGTCCGCAGGTCAGCAAGTTCTCGCCGAATTTCCGCGAAACCTTTGGCGAGACTGGGCCCGCCGCCCTGTGGGAACACTTCGTCCCAAAGGCGCTGTACGCGATCCTTCAATTCGGCGAGTTCTTTGTCGCGCGCATCAGGGTCCATGCAACCGCCTCCTAGTCAAACCGCACCAGAGCACTAATCGAGAAGAAGTAACTTATGCCGACCGCGATAAACGTCCAGAGCGTCGACTTGTCCAGGCGGTCGCGCTTTTCTTTCGCGGCATCCAGGCGTTCCATGGACTTTATGTCTCGGTCGTACAACCGGGGATTGATCCAAAGGTCGAACGCAGTCTTCGCGAGAACTGCGAGTAGGCCGATGACATTTCCGATCAACGCCGGCATATCAGTGATCAAAGTAATCCCACCCCCCGTAGCCACATTTTGCGCTGTTCGAGCCGCCTCGCAGGGGGATTCAGCAGAATCTTGAAGATGAATCCGCCGAACGATCCGGAAGCCAGCGCCGGGCACCGCTTCGCAGGCCGTACTGGAGATATCTGGGGTGAGGGGGCGAACTCGCCACCAGAGCGCGTGATGCTGCGATCCGGTCTAACCGAGGACCGTCTTGCGCACCGACTCGGAATTCCACGCGCCGAGCTTTCCGATCTCTCGTATCAGTTGTGGCGGAAAACATTTAGCGAAGAGCGCGACCTCCGAGCCGGACCCGACGCCAATCAGCAGAAGAAGGGCCGCATCTCGCGGGAGATGCGCGCGGACTCGAAACGAGAAAGCACGCGCCGATGGCGACGATTAGCAAGTACCAAACCGCCGCTGGTACAACCCTTTACCGTGTTCGATATCGCACCCCAGACCACCGACAAACTGACAAGCGCGGCTTCGACGTCTACGCGGACTTGTTCAGCGACGACTTGGAGTCAGTGGCGACCGCGTTGCATGCCGCTCGTTCACGCGAAAGTGTGGGCAAGATGTGGGCACGCCGCCGGCAAAGCACCGGCGAAGCGGGACGTTTAGAAGTCCCAGTCTTCGTCTTCGGTGACGACGGCCTTGCCGATCACGTAGCTCGAGCCTGAGCCCGAGAAGAAGTCGTGGTTCTCGTCGGCGTTCGGCGCCAGCGCGGACAGGATCGCCGGGTTGACGTCGGTCTCGTCGCGCGGGAACAGCGCCTCGTAGCCCAGGTTCATCAACGCCTTGTTCGCGTTGTAGCGCAGGAACTTCTTGACGTCCTCGGTCAGCCCGACACTGTCGTAGAGGTCCTGGGTGTATTCGACCTCGTTGTCGTAGAGCTCGAACAGCAGCTCATAGGTGTAGTCCTTGAGCTCCTGTTGCCTGGCGGCATCTTCCATGGCCAGGCCGCGCTGGTACTTGTAGCCGATGTAGTAGCCGTGCACGGCCTCGTCGCGGATGATCAGCCGGATCATGTCGGCGGTGTTGGTCAGCTTGGCCCGGCTGCTCCAGTACATCGGCAGGTAGAAGCCGGAGTAGAACAGGAAGCTCTCCAGCAGCGTCGAGGCCACCTTGCGCTTCAGCGGCTCGTCGCCCTTGTAGTACCGCATGACGATCTCGGCCTTGCGCTGAAGATTCGGGTTCTCCTCCGACCAGCGGAACGCATCGTCGATCTCGGCGGTCGAACACAGCGTGGAGAAGATGTTGCTGTAGCTACGTGCGTGCACCGACTCCATGAACGCGATGTTGGTGTAGACCGCTTCCTCGTGCGGGGTCAGCGCGTCGGGAATCAGGCTCACCGCGCCGACCGTGCCCTGGATGGTGTCGAGCAGCGTCAGGCCCGTGAACACCCGCATCGTCAGCTGCTTCTCGTTGTCGTTGAGCGTGTTCCACGACGGGATGTCGTTGGACACCGGAACCTTCTCCGGCAACCAGAAGTTGCCCGTCAACCGGTCCCACACCTCGGCGTCCTTCTCGTCCTGGAGACGGTTCCAGTTGATCGCCGAAACGCGGTCAATCAGCTTCATGCCATCACTCACGACAACCCCGTTTCACCTGGTCTTTAAATGGTCCACAGTGGCCCTGAACGGTTCCCTAGCCCGCTTACGACACTACCCCTAGGGTCCGACATCTCGGGGCAACCCAATATGTTGATTTTCACCGTGTCGTCGGACAGCGTCGGCGAATTCTGCACCAGGGTCGCGGTTCCCGCGCCCGATAACGACCCCTATGCAGAAATGGGCGCCGGAGCAGGCCGCCGAGCCACGCGATTTTCGCCGAAGAACCGGTATTCCGACGGGTCGAACTTGCGGGTGGCCAACCAGTACTGCCACGTCATGCCGCTCCACAACGTCCGGTTCACGCCGTGCTCGTCGAGGTACCAGCTCTGGCAACCTCCGGTGCTCCACACCGTGCCGGCCAGCTCGCCCTGCAACTCCTCGTTGTAGCGATCCTGCGCCTGCCGCGTCGGCGCCAGCGCCTGCACGCCCTTCTCGTCGACCGCCGCGATCGCTTGCGCGGCGTAGCGGATCTGCGACTCGATCATGAACACCACGGAGTTGTGGCCGAGCGCGGTGTTCGGGCCGAGCAGGAAGAACAGGTTCGGCATTTCGGCCACGGTGATGCCGCGCAGGGCCGCGATGCCTTCACGGTTCCACCGGTCCACCAGGTCCTCTCCGCGGGGGCCCTTGATGTGGACATAGGTGTAGGAGTCGGTGACGTGAAAGCCCGTCGCGAACACGACGACGTCGACCTCGCGTTCGGCGCCGTCGGCGGTGACGATTCCGGTCGGCGTGAACCGCGAGATGCCGTCGGTGATGACTTCGGTCTTCGGGTTGGCGACCCCGACGTAGTAAGTGTCGGAGTTCAGGATCCGCTTGCAGCCGGCGCGGTAGTTCGGGGTGAGCTTGCGGCGCAGTTCCTTGTCCTTGACCGACCGGCGGATGTTCCACTTGCCCAGCAGGTCGCCGATTTTCAGCAACCGGGGCTGCTTGGTCATCGCGAAACCGACCGCCTCGTGGAGCCAGTAGATGCCCGCGCGAACCAGCGCCCGGGTGCCCGGCACGGTGGCGAAGAGGTTGCGCATCCACTCCGGGATCGGGTTGTTGGGCCTCGGCATCACCCACGCGGGTGTGCGCTGATACAGGTGCAGCTCGGCGACGTCCTTGACGATCTCGGGGACGATCTGGATCGCGCTGGCGCCGGTGCCGATCACCGCGACGCGCTTGCCGGTGATATCGACGCTGTGGTCCCACTCCGCGGAATGGAAAGCGGCGCCGGTGAATTCGTCGAGCCCGGCGAAGTCCGGCACCAACGGAATGTGCAAACCGCCCGCACCGGAGATCACGAACTGCGCGACGAACTCGCGGCCGTCCTTGGTGAAGACGTGCCAGCGGTTCTCGTCGTCGTCCCAGTGCGCGCGGTCGACGTGTGAACCGAAGCGGATGTAGCGGCGCAGGCCGTACTTGTCGGTGACACCCTTGAGGTAGTCGAAGATCTCCGGCTGGAAAGACCACATGTGTTTCCAGTCCGGCTTCGGTTCGAAGGAGAACGAGTACATGTGCGACGGGATGTCGCAGGCACACCCCGGATAGGTGTTGTCGCGCCACGTGCCGCCGATCTCGTCGGCCTTCTCCAGCATCAGGAAGTCGACGTTCTGGCGCTGCAACGCGATGGCCATACCGAGGCCGGAGAAGCCGGTGCCGATGATCAGCGCGCGGGTGTGCGCAAGGTGTCGGGCGGTGGTGTCATCGGCCGTCTGCTCGGCAACCGTCATGGTGGGTCTCCTCTAATCCCCGAGTGCCGCGTGGGCCCACCGTTGTGGGCCGATCCTGGGAACGCCGGTACCGGGTACTTACGCATAGTGTCCGGGGCGGGGCGAGACGTGTCAACGCGCCGTCAGGCGACTGGCTGCTGCTTGCCGACCGCGGTGTGAATCGGCTGGTCGGGGTCGATCTTGATGCCCAACAGCTCGGCCGTGCCGTTGATGGCGCCCACCATGATCGTCGTCATGTGCGCGACGAACTGGTCGGCGGGCATCCGGCGGGGCCGCTCATCGTCGGCGCCCAACCACCAGTCCGTGGCTGAAGCCGCGGTGCCGAAGATTGCGAACGCGGCCAGCTCGAAGGCGGCGGGTTCGGGCGCCAGGTCCTTCAGTTCCGCGCTGATCATGTCGGCGATCGCCAGGGTGATCTCGCTGCCCTTGTTGACGGTCGTCATCGCTGCCGCCGACTGGTCGGCGAACCGGCCCTGGAGAAGGAACCGCACGACGTTGGGGTGCTGGTCGACGAGGTCGACGTAGTGCGCGACGCCGCGACCGACGATTTGGCGGGCCGAGTCGTTCTCCACGTCGATCGACGGAATGATGGCCGCCCACAGCATGTCCCGCATCCGCTGGCCGATCTCGGCGAACATGTCGGACTTGTCGGTGAAGTGCCGGTAGATCTTGGGTTTGGCGGTGCCGGCCTCTTCGGCGATCTCCCGCACGCTGACGTTGGGGCCGAGGCGGTCGATGGCACGGAAGGCGGCGTCGACGATCTCGGCGCGCACCTTCTTGCGGTGCTCGCGCCAGCGTTCGCTGCGGGCGTCCACCTTGACACCCGGCTCACCACTCGAGCGTGGCCTGGACCCTCGTCGCACCCGGCCACTCTACCGCTCAAGCGCCGCTGACCTGCTCAGACCATGCCATCCCGTGTTTCGCGGGGCGCTGGCCAGGCAACTCTGTGCGACGACGGAGGCGGTCTCGGCGCAGGTAGGATCGCTGCGACAGCCGATCGACGAGATGAGTTCCATGACGCAGCGATACGACCTGGTCATCGCGGGTGGCGGCCCTTCGGGCTCGGCCGCCGCGTGGCAGGCCGCGCAGACCGGCGCCAAGGTGGTGGTCCTGGACAAGGCCGAATTCCCCCGGGCCAAGCCTTGCGGCGATGGGCTTACCGCCCGCGCCGTGAGCTATCTGCAGAAGATGGGGCTGGCCGACGAGGTCGCCACCTACCACCGGGTGAACCGTGTGACGGTCTTCAGCCCGAGCGAATGGGAGCTGTCGTTCCCCAAGCGCCCCGGCATGCCCGACCACGGCCACACCGTCAGCCGCGAGCACCTCGACACGGTGCTGCTCAAGCACGCCGAGTCTGCGGGCGCCGAGGTGCGCCAGGGCGCGGAGGTGACGGGGCCGATTCTGGAGAACGGCCGGGTGGTCGGCGTGACGCTCAAGAGTGGCGAGAAGGTCCACGGCGACGCGGTGATCGCGGCCGATGGCGCCTACTCTCCGATCAAACGGGCGCTGAAGATCGACTCGGAATACAACGGCTACTCGGCGATCGCGATCCGCTCGGAGATGCCCGCCAACCGTCCCGACTCCGACAGCCTCGACATCTACCTGAAGCTCGTTTTCGAAGGCGACCAGCTGCCGGGCTACGGCTGGGTGTTCCCGATGGGCAACGGCGTGTTCAACATCGGGCTGGGCTACGTCAACAGCTACAAGAACTGGCAGTCGATCAACGCGACGCAGTTCCTCGGCGAATTCCTGCGCACGCTGCCGCCCGAGTGGGAACTGCCGCCGATCGAAGAGCTCAAGAAGAACAAGAGCGTGCGGGCGTGGCGGCTGCCGATGGGCTTCACCGCATGGCCGCCGTGGCGTCCGGGTGTGCTGTTCACCGGCGACTCGCTGGGGGCGGGTAAGCCGGCGTCGGGTGCAGGCATTTCGAAGGCGCTGGAGTCCGGCCTGGCCGCGGGTGAATGCGCGATCGCGGCACTGCAGAACGGCGGGCCCGACGACTTCACGAACTACGCGCAGCGGATGGAGGCGGCCTGGGGCCGGGAATACCGGCGCGGCCGCTACTTCCACAAGCTGCTCGGGTATCCGCGCTTCGCCAATGCCGGCATCAAGCTCATCGACAACGCCGCGTTCCGCGACCGGATGCTCAAGGCGCTGTACAAGAAGGCGCAGGGCCCGCAACACACCGTCAGGTGAGGCCGAACGGCCAGTTGTCTCGGGGTACTCGGCGCGGCTCGGCTATTTGGTGACGACCGTCAGCACGACCGCCGAGTCCTCGAGGGCCGAAAGGCTGTGCCGTTCCGCGGGGATCGCGATGTGATCGCCCGCGATGCCGTCGACAGCGCCGCTCACGGCGCTGAGCCGGACCCGGCCACGCAACACCAACAGCGTTGCCTCGCCCGGACTTTCGTGCTCATCGAGCCCGCGCCCCGCGGCCAACGCGAGCAAGGTCTGCCGTAGCGCGTGCCCGCGGCCGCCGTACACGGTGTGAGCGGAACGGCCGGAGGAAGCGGCCTTCGCGGACGCGAGCTGTTCCTCCGCCAACGTCGACAACGACTGGACTGTCTGACTGGTCACCGGTTTTCCCTTCTCGCCCAGGCGTTCACCGCCCGGGACGCAACACCAAGCCGATCTCGCAGGAGCCGCCGCGCGCATCGGGCACCACCGACACCTGGTACCGCGCACCGATCACGTCGGCATTCAAATCGATCACTTCCTGGATGAGCCCCTGCTGCATGCCGCGGACCACCTCGGGCGCCGACGCGGCGACCTGGGCCAGCGGGCAAGTGCAGATCTGTACCGTCATCTCGCCGAACGAGGTCAGCACCGAACGCACCTGAAAACCGAGCTCGTTGAGGGTCAACACGACGAGGTCGCCGACCGAGGCTTCGTCGCGCGGCCGCGCCAGATGCACGCGGTGCGCGAGGTCCGCACCGATGCGTAGGGCGCGCTGCTCGCGTTCCTCGACGGTCCCGCCCAGGTGGGCGGCGAACAGCGACACGATCTCCGCATAGTCCAGCCGGGGTGCGACCTCGTAAGTCAGCCTCGGCCTGCCCGCCCCCCGGTTGCGCACACCGCCGCTGCGCCGGACGAAGCCCTGGCCCTCGAGGGTGCTCAGGTGAAAGCGGGCCGTGGTGACGTGTATCTGCAAGGCGTCCGCGACGTGCTGGACGTCGACCGGTCCGGTCGCGGAACGCAACAGGTTCAGGACGCGCTGGCGCTGTTGGCCTGCCGCCCGGTCGGGCGGCGCATCGATGTCGTGGCGGGGCGCTGACATTCTCTGAGTCTGTCACGATGCCGGTACGACGCCGACGACCGCGACCGCGGTCAAGGCGTGCCGGTACCGATGGAACGTCTTGCGCATCCCGATGACACGTTTGCGGGCCGCGCGGCGCCGCATCAGGTTGCCCACGATGCGCAGCGCTCCGCCCAGACCTTCGTCGGCCAGCACCCGCGCCGGGTTGAGCAGCGCCATCGGCGCGTGGTCGACGGTGACCACCTCGAAGCCGGCATCGGTCAGCAGCGCAGACCATTCCGCCGTCGTCAACGGACGGGCGTTGACCTTGATCGCGCGCGCCATGTCGCGGCGGATCTCGTCTTTGGTGTCCTGCGGGAGGGTGTCCGGCTTCAGGCCCAGTTCGTGGATCGCGTACCGACCGCCTGGCCGCAGCACCCGGAACGCTTCGGCGGCGATCGCCCGTTTGTCGCGGTCGCCCTGCATGGTCAGCATCGCCTCGCCGATCACGACATCGGCGCTGTCCGAGGGCAACCCGGACTCGGCGGCGTTGGCCACCACCACTTGGCCGTCGACGGGCGCGACGATCGTGCGTACGGCCTCCGTCGCAGCGGCGGTGTCGTCGACCCCGACGTAGGAGCGCGGCCGCAGTGCGACGATATCGCTGGCGGTGCGGCCCAACCCGGGCCCGAGTTCGACGACGTCGGCGCCCTGCACACCCGCCGCCGCGAGCAGGCGGGTGGTCAGCTCCAGACCACCGGGGCGCAGTACCCGCTTCCCCAGCCTGGCGAGCAGCCAGTGTCCGGGCAGATCGGCATCGGACCGCTGGGCAAGTGGAAGGTTCTCTCTTCCAGTCATTTTCGTTGTCTCCTTCCGACAAACGAGAGCGCGAAGATCGCGGTGAATATCACACAGGAATAGGCCAACGCGGCGTTCTGACCCCACGGCGGCATCAGCACGATGTCCTGCCCGGTGGCGAACACGGCGTTGAGCACGGGCATGAACCGCTGCAGCGACGCTCCGCTCGGCAGATACCCCGCCGCCGTCTCGATGACGTACGCCCAGAGCAGGATCGCCCCGACGGCGCCCACCCGAGACCGAACGATCGCCCCGAGACCGACGCCGGCGCCCGCGGCGAAGAACGCATACACCGGCACCGTCCACAACAGTCGGCGTGCGGTCGGGTCGGTGAGCGACACCTCGCCGTACACCAGCCCGGAGATCATCGGCAGGACGAGCAGAACGACTGCAGTCGTCGCGGCAGCCAGGGCTGCGCTCAGCGTGCCGTAGAACAGCCACTTCCCCACCAGATCCGACCACCGGTACGGCAGCGCGAGACGGATGTGATCGCGTGTGCGATAGAGGGATTCGGATGACTGTCCATCGGCTGCCGCCGCGGCGGCGACGATCACGGTCACTGTGATCACCCAGTAGGCCGCGTTGGAGGTGGAGACCTGCAAGATCGACACCTGGCCCGGGATGCGGGCGAACATCTCGGCGACGGCGGCGATCACAAACGTGATCACCATGGGCACACCGACAGCCACCGGCACGAACACCGTCCATAGTCGGCTCCGCCCGCCGGTCCGGACGACTTCGGCGCGCACGCTCCTGCGAATCAGGTCCGTGGGCATCACGGGTGCGCCTCTTCGAGGGCAGGACTGTGCGAGAGCAGCGCTTGTTCGAGCCACAGCCGCGGATCGTGGGCGGCGGGCACCAACTCGTCGAGCGTTCCCTCTACTGCGACACGACCGCGGTTCAGGATCAGCAACCGGTCTGCCGTCAATACCACCTCACTCAACAGGTGGGTGGCCAGGACGACGGTCCTTCCGTCCGCGGCCAGCCGACGCAACAGGGTGCGCAGCCACACGATGCCCGGCACGTCGAGGCCGTTGAGCGGTTCGTCGAAGATCACCGCCGCCGGATCCGACAGCAGAGCCGCGGCGATCGCGAGTCGCTGCCGAAAACCCAGCGACAGCTTGACGATTCGCTCGTCGCGGTGGGCGTACAGGCCGGCCTCGCTCATCACCGCATCGACGCGTTCGGAGCCGATGCCGCCGAGCGCCGCCAACCACGCGAGGTGTCGTCCCACCGTGTGCCTGGGATCCATCGCCTCGGGACCGAGATGCGCGCTGAGCAGTCGGGCCGGCTGAGCCTCGTCGCGCGGATTGCGTCCGCACACCGTCACGGTGCCGCGGTCCGGGCGGTCCAGGCCCGCAATGAGGCGCAACAGCGTGGTCTTACCCGCGCCGTTCAGCCCGAGCAGCGCCGTCACCGTCGCCGAAGGAAAGCTCGCCGTGACGTCGGAAACGGCTCGGCACGAACCGAATCGCTTGTCGAGATCGGAGACTTCGATCATCGGTTGATCACTGGAAGTTGCAGGGAATCGGTAGCCCCAACGTCTTGATGCCGTTGCACAGTGACTTGCTCGCCAACTTCCACCGGCCGTCGATGCGGCGCCACTCGGCGGTGATCTGGACCGTCGGCGCGCCCTGCCGGCTGGCGTTGATGACCGCGGTGTGCGTATCGCCGTCATGCGTTTCGGGGCCGGTGACCTGGCTCGAGCCGCGCGGCGGGCGGAAGAAGCCGACGCGGTACACCATCTTCGGGACGACCACCGCGCGACTGCCGCCTTCCAGCTGGGCGGCCTTCACCTCGTCGGGAGCCGGTGTGGCCACCAGCAGCTTGATCTGCGAATCCAGCTGGGCCAGCGTCGGCACCTCTGAGGTGATCGCGAAACCCGGGTCCGGGCCGGGCTGGGCATGCGCCGCCGGAGCGACCGCCACCGTCAGACCGGCACAGCTCAGTGCCACGACCGGCGCCCAGATCCGCATCGCCATGACCGGCTCCTTATTTAGAGGAAACTTTTCCGGTTAATGTAGACGCGGATGCCGAATGAGGCAAGCCTTACCTCTACGGCGTCGACTGGCCACTTATGCCGCGCGAATATGACGAGGTTTGCGTGCGTGCGTGCGACAACTGGCCGCTCGGCGAACCCCCGGATGTCGCCGCGTGCTGATGCTCGACGCCGAATGTCGGGTTAGCCGACGTCAATCCGCAATACGCGTGGCACAACCCGACACTCGGCGTGGCGGTCCGTCACAACATGCAGCTGACGCAGCCATCCACCTCGGTGCCCTCCAAAGCCATTTGGCGCAGCCGGATGTAGTACAGCGTCTTGATTCCCTTGCGCCAGGCGTAGATCTGCGCCTTGTTGACGTCGCGCGTGGTGGCGGTGTCCTTGAAGAACAGCGTCAGGCTCAGCCCCTGGTCCACATGTTGGGTGGCCGCCGCGTAGGTGTCGATGACCTTCTCGTAGCCGATCTCGTAGGCGTCCTGGAAGTACTCCAGGTTCTCGTTGGTCATGTACGGCGCCGGGTAATAGACGCGGCCGATCTTGCCTTCCTTGCGGATCTCGATCTTCGACGCGATGGGGTGGATCGAGCTGGTCGAGTGGTTGATGTAGCTGATCGACCCGGTCGGTGGCACCGCCTGCAGGTTCTGGTTGTAGATGCCGTGCGCCTGCACCGACTCCTTGAGCCGTAGCCAATCCTCTTGGGTCGGGATGCGAATGTCTGCCTCGGCGAACAGCTGGCGGACCTTGTCGGTCTTGGGCTCCCACACCTGTTCGGTGTATTTGTCGAAGAACTCGCCACTCGCGTACTTCGACTTCTCGAATCCCTTGAAATGCGTACCCCGTTCGATCGCAATGCGATTCGACGCACGCAGCGCGTGGTACAGCACGCAGTAGAAGTAGATGTTCGTGAAGTCGACGCCCTCTTCGGACCCGTAGAAGATCCGCTCACGCGCCAGGTAGCCGTGCAGGTTCATCTGCCCCAGCCCGATCGCATGGGAGTCGTTGTTGCCCTGCTCGATCGACGGCACCGACCAGATGTGCGTCTGATCGGACACCGCGGTCAGCGCACGGATCGCCACCTCGATGGACTGGGCGAAATCCGGCGAGTCCATCGTCTTCGCGATGTTCATAGATCCGAGGTTGCACGAAATATCCTTGCCCACCTTGGCATAGGACAGGTCTTCGTTGAACAGCGACGGCGTCGAAACCTGAAGGATCTCCGAGCACAGGTTGCTGTGGGTGATCTTGCCCTCGATCGGGTTGGCCCGGTTCACCGTGTCCTCGTACATGATGTACGGGTAACCCGACTCGAACTGCAGCTCGGCCAGCGTCTGGAAGAACTCGCGCGCCTTGATCTTGGTCTTACGGATGCGCGCGTCGTCGACCATCTCGTAGTACTTCTCGGTGACCGAGATATCGGCGAACGGCAGACCGTAGACGCGTTCGACGTCGTAAGGCGAGAACAGGTACATGTCCTCGTTCTTCTTGGCCAGCTCGAACGTGATGTCGGGGATCACGACGCCGAGGCTCAGCGTCTTGATCCGGATCTTCTCATCGGCGTTCTCCCGCTTGGTGTCCAGGAAGCGGTAGATGTCGGGATGATGCGCATGCAGGTACACCGCGCCGGCGCCTTGGCGGGCGCCTAGCTGATTGGCGTAGGAGAACGAGTCCTCGAGCAGCTTCATGATCGGGATGACGCCCGAAGACTGGTTCTCGATGTTCTTGATCGGCGCGCCGTGCTCACGAATGTTGCTCAGCAACAAGGCAACTCCGCCGCCACGCTTGGACAGCTGCAGCGCCGAGTTGATGGAGCGGCCGATCGACTCCATGTTGTCCTCGATGCGAAGGAGGAAGCAATTGTGCACCACGGTTCCACGAATCGTGTACGTATGCGTGCCCTCGACATGGAGGTTATAGACCTTGTCCGGAACTTCAGACGTTTGCTTCAGATCGCGGATTCCGTACACGTGCCGCCCATGCACAACCTGATATGTGGTGCGCGACGTCCCTTTCGCGCCGACGTAGTTGTGCAGGTTCTTACCGACGTCAAAGATGAAATCTTCGTTGGTGCCGGGTAGCCCGGGGACGAACACCTGCCCCGTGATGTTTCCGGCTTGGTTGGTGTATTGGCGGACCCGGGAAACGATCCCTTGCCTGCGCAGGAGCAACTGGACCTGGTCGATGAGTTCCGGGTTCACGAGGTCGAGCATCATTCCGCCCGTGGTGCAGCAGCCGTCACCACGGAACAGCCCTGCCAGAAGTCCACGCTGGAACTCGTCATCGGCAGTCAATACCTCGTGGGACAACCGCTTCCTGTTGTAACCCGTGCCGGCCATGGACAGGAACAGCGACGCCACGACCTTGCTGTTGCAGATCAATCGCACCGATTGGTCCGAGACGCTCTGATGCACGGCGAGGTCAGTCGCGAACACGCGCTTGAACGCAGCCGCCAACTCCTGCTGATACTCAAGTTCATGAGAACCGAGGGTGAAGTGAATCCCATTGGGAACACTGGTGTCTGTCGACCGTTTGGACACGTGCCCCTCGGACACATACCAACCGAGGATCAGTCCGAGATCGTAGGACTCCTCAACATAGCGATTTACCGATACGAACTTGATCCGATGCCGCTGCTTACTGCGGTGCTTCTTGTCAGCGTTCACCTTGCGGATCAGCCCGTCGACTTCTTCGTATTCGCCTACGCCGACGTACTCCATCAAATCGTGGACCCGGCGCTCGCGTCCCTCCATCGGCGCTGCCGTCACGATGAAGTCGGTCGGATGAACGTCCTTGGCAGCCAGCCACACGAATCCGTTGAACGGATCGGCACCATCTCCGTCGATCAGCGTATCGACCTCGCGTGTGGTCCAGACAAGAATTGGATGCTCCGGAGTGCAACGGATCGGCTCTTTGTGCCCAAAGTGCGAGATCGATACCAGAGCTTGCTCGTTGGGGTTCTCGACAACGGATTCGACTACGGAGAAGGAGCCGTCATGCGACAACACCCGGTCACCGGCCTGCAACGTCTCGATCGCCCGCGGCCCATCTGGGGTGTCGACCGGAGTTCCGGCCGGAAAGCACGAAACCGGCTCACCACGCTGCTTCTTGCCTGAATTGAGGAAAGTCGGTGTGGCAGGCTGGAATCGGCCGTCCATGATTTCGTCGACCAGCTTCTCAGCTAACATCGTGTCGCCGGCGGCCAGCGTGAGCGACACCATCACCACGCGGTCCTCGAAGCGCTCCAGGTAGCGCTTTCCGTCGAATGTCTTCAGCGTGTAGCTGGTGTAGTACTTGAACGCGCCGACGAACGTCGGGAACCGGAACTTCTTGGCGTACGCGCGCTCGAGCAGGCTCTTGACGAAGTTGCGCGAGTACTGGTCAAGCACCTCGCGCTCGTAGTAGTTCTCCTTGATCAGGTAATCGAGCTTCTCGTCGACATCGTGGAAGAAGACCGTGTTCTGGTTGACGTGCTCACGGAAGTACTGGTGCGCGGCCTCGCGGTCCTTCTCGAACTGAATCTTGCCGTCGGCGTCGTACAGATTCAGCATCGCGTTGAGCGCGTGGTAATCCATCTCGCCGGCACCCGAAGCCGAATGCGTGGCCGGCGTGGCGGGCGCTACAGGCTCTGCAGCTGTGACGGTTGGTGACACGTCTGGTCCTTCCAAAACTCTTCCAAGCCCGATCGGACGGCGTCGACGTCGTCCGGGGTTCCCATCAGTTCAAAGCGGTACAGGTACGGAACGCCGCACTTGCGGGACACGACATTGCCCGCGTAGGCGAACTCGGCGCCGAAGTTGTTGTTGCCCGCGGCGATGACGCCGCGGATCAACGACCGGTTGTGTTCATTGTTGAGAAAGGCAATGACCTGCTTGGGCACATAGCCGCCGTCGTTGATGTCCGGTGTGGCGCGTCCACCGCCATAGGTGGGCAGCACCAGCACGTAGGGCTCGTCGACCTCGATGCGCCCGTGCAGAGGGATCCGGGTGGCGGGCAGGCCCAGCTTCTCGACGAAGCGGTGGGTGTTCTCCGAGACGCTGGAGAAGTAGACGAGATTGCTCATCGCTCTCTCCCTTTCTGCCCGTCGAGTACCCCTAAGCCGTCGCCGCGACCGCTCCGAGGGCCTTGATGCGGTCGGGCCGGAATCCGGACCAGTGCTCGTTGCCGACCACCACGACCGGGGCCTGCAGATAGCCGAGTGCCATCACGTAGTCGCGGGCTTCGCTGTCCAGGGTGATGTCGACCGTCTCGTAGGCGACGCCCTGCTTGTCCAGCGCCTTGTAGGTGGCGTTGCACTGCACGCATGCGGGCTTGGTGTACACGGTGATCGAGTGCTGAGTCATCTGCGGTACGGCTCCTCTGCGAACTGGGACTGCGAACTGGGACTGGCAACTGGTCGAATACTTCATCTGGCCGAGATTCATCGAATATCAGCAGCCCGGAGACCCTGAAAATTCCTGTCGCCCGAGGCCACCGTCCGGTGTGCCTTGACGCCGACACGACCCGGGTTCGGGGGCTCCGGCCGACCCTCAGCGAGCTTGGAATCGTGGGGGCCTGTCGGTGCTCGAAACACTACACCTAGTGTCCGACATTGCGAAGGAATACCAGATGTTCTGAATAACAATCTTGGAATTCCCAGGTCGTAAGCTCATCAGGCCCTCCGCGCTCGGCGTGTCGCACGTCACACTCCAGGTGTGTCGTGCGCCTGGGGCAGGTATAGCAGTCGGTACCGACAACTGACGTGCGCCGGACAAGAAGCAGCAAAGCCGCCGGCCGGTCGAGACGGGCCCGGCCGACGGCAGTGCACAGGCGAAAGTCAGCCGACCTCGGCGGCCAGTTTGCCGACGATGTCGCGCAGCTTGGCGACCACTTCCGCGTCCTCCCGCGGATGCCTGCCGTCAAGCGTGGTCGTCGGTATCGACAACCTCAGATCCTCCACGACGCGCGGCCCGGCGATCGCGAAGCTCTTGCGCGTCTCGTCGTGCGCCCACTGGCCGCCATAGCGCCCGAGCGACGCGCCGACGACCGCGAGCGGCTTGTCCATGAGCGCGCTGTTGCCATAGGGCCGCGACAGCCAGTCGATCGCGTTCTTGAGCACGCCCGGGATGCTGCCGTTGTACTCGGGGGTGACCACCAGCGCGGCATCCGCATCGGCGGCAGCCTGGCGCAGCGCCACCACGGGTGCGGCCACACCGTCGTTGTCGATGTCCTCGTTGTAGAAGGGCAACTCGCCCAGCCGGCCGAAAAGCTCCAGATGCACGCCGTTCGCAGCTGTCTCGACCGCAGTCTCTACCAGCTGCCGGTTCACCGATCCTGCCCGCAGGCTGCCCAACAGCACCAGCACCTTGATTCTCGACGTGTCCGACATCTTCGTGTTCTCCTCGGTCGACGGTGAAATCCTCGCAGAGCACAACCGGACTATGGTCCGAATCATTCCGGCTGACCTAAACTGCTGACATGGCCGCGCCTCGTCCCCTCAACGCGCTGCCGGTTTCCACCCGAACTCCTCATGAGCGCGGTGACGCCGCTCGCAACCGCACGCTGATTCTCGACGCTGCGCGCAGCCTGATTGCCGAACGCGGTGCCGACGCCGTCACCACCGACGCCATCGCCACGGCCGCCGGGGTTGGCAAGGGCACCTTGTTCCGCCGATTCGGCAGCCGCGCGGGCTTGATGCTCGTGCTGCTCGACGAGGACGAGAAGGCGCACCAACAGGCGTTCCTGTTCGGGCCCCCGCCGCTGGGCCCGGGCGCCCCGCCGCTCGAGCGGCTGCTGGCCTACGGCCGCGACCGATTGGGGTTCGTGCACAACCACCACGCGTTGCTGTCCGACGCCAACCGAGACCCCCAGATGCGGTTCAGCCCGCCCGCGACGCTGCACCATCACCATGTCCGCGTGCTGCTGCAGTCCGCCGGCACCACCGGCGACCTCGACGCGCAGGCCACCGCCCTGCTCGCCCTGCTCGACGCGGATTACGTACACCATGAACTCAACGAGCGCGGTGCCTCGCTCGAGTCACTCGGCGATGCGTGGGAAACGTTGGCGCGCAAGCTCTGCGGGCAATGAGGCGCTGGATTCTGCACGTCGACCTCGACCAGTTTCAGGCCGCGGTCGAGATCCGTCGCAACCCCGAACTCGCCGGTCTGCCGATCATCGTCGGCGGCAACGGCGATCCCGACGAACCCCGCAAGGTGGTGACGTGCGCGTCGTATCCGGCTCGCGTATACGGGGTGCACGCGGGTATGCCGTTGCGCACCGCGGCTCGCAAGTGCCCCGCCGCGAGGTTCCTGCCGTTGGACACGGACGCCTACGATGCGGCTTCCGAGGAGGTGATGGGCCTGCTGCGCGACTTCGGGCACCCGGTGGAGGTGTGGGGCTGGGACGAGGCGTACATCGGCGCCGGCCTCGACGACTCGGACAGCCCGTTCGGATTGGCCGAGCGGATCCGCGAGGTGATCGCGGCCGAGACCGGGCTGTCGTGCTCGGTGGGCATCAGCGACAACAAACAGCGCGCCAAGGTGGCCACCGGATTCGGCAAGCCGACGCGCATCCAGGGGGCAGACGACGCGCCCGGCATCTACCAACTCACCGATGACAACTGGATGGCGGTGATGGGCGACCGTGGGGTGGACGCCATCTGGGGCATCGGTCCGAAGACCGCGAAAAAGCTTGCGGCGATGGGTATAACCACCGTTGCCGATCTCGCAGCCACCGACGCGTCGCTGCTCACCGCAACCTTCGGCCCGACGACCGGGCTGTGGATCCTGTTGCTGGCCAAGGGCGGCGGCGACACCGACGTCAGCGCCACACCGTGGGTACCGCGCTCGCGCAGCCATGTCGTCACGTTCCCCAGTGACCTCACCGAACGCACCGAGATGGACAGCGCGGTCGTCGATCTCGCCCAACAGACCCTGACCGAAATCGTCGAACAGAACCGGGTCGTCAGCCGGGTGGCCGTGACAGTGCGGACGAAAACCTTCTACACCAGGACGAAGATCCGCAAGCTACCGGTGCCAACGGTCGACGCGGAGATTGTCATCGGGACCGCACTGGATCTCCTCGGCCAGTTCGAGCTCGACCGGCCCGTCCGACTGCTGGGCGTGCGGCTGGAACTGACACCGCCGGAAGGCGGGTACTGAAAACGATGCTGCACACGGTCGCGATCCGCGGATACCGGTCGCTGCGCGACATCGTCCTACCGCTGGCCGAACTGACCGTCGTCACCGGCGCCAACGGGACGGGTAAGTCGTCGCTGTACCGGGCGTTGCGCCTGCTGGCCGACTGCGGCCGCGGCGAGGTGATCGGGTCGCTGGCCCGCGAGGGTGGCCTGGAGTCGGTGCTGTGGGCCGGCCCCGACCAGCCCAGCGGCGCCCGTCGCACCGGACGCGTCGAGGGCACGACGCGGACCGGTCCGGTGTCACTCGAAATGGGTTTCGCATCAGACGATTTCGGTTACCTCGTCGACCTGGGCCTGCCGCAGATGGCCGGCCACGAATCGCTGTTCGGGCGTGATCCGGAAATCAAGCGGGAGGTGGTCTTCGCCGGTCCGGTCATGCGCAACAGTTCGACACTGGTGCGCCGCGCCCGCGACTACGTGGAGGCCAGCGCGGAGTCCGGCCGCGGGTTCGACAAGCTGTCCCAATCGCTACCGCCCTACCGCAGCGTGCTCGCCGAATTCGCCCATCCCGGCGCGCATCCCGAACTCGCCGCGGTGCGGGACCGGTTGCGGAACTGGCGGTTCTACGACGGGTTCCGGGTCGACGCCGCCGCGCCGTCGCGACAGCGCGCGGTCGGAACCAGGACCCCGGTCCTGTCCGACGACGGCAGCGACCTGGCGGCCGCGATCCAGACCATCCTCGAGGCCGGCTTCGACGACCTGCAGCGGGCCGTCGCCGACGCCTTCGACGGCGCCTCGGTGTCGGTTGCCGTGCACGACGGATTATTCGCTCTCCAGCTGCACCAGCGCGGCATGCTGAGGCCGCTGCGCGCGGCCGAATTGTCCGACGGCACACTGCGGTTCCTGCTGTGGGCCGCCGCGCTGCTCAGCCCGCAGCCCCCTTCGCTGATGGTGCTCAACGAACCGGAGACCTCACTGCACCCCGATCTGGTCGGCCCGTTGGCGTCGTTGATCCGCGCGGCGGCAGACGCCACTCAGGTCGTCGTCGTCACCCACAGCAAGGTTCTGCTCGAACACCTCGACACCGCTCCCGTCGGCGACGGCGGCGACGCCGTGGAGATCTGCCTGTACAAGGACCTCGGCGAGACGCGCGTCGACGGGCTGGGCATGCTCACCGCGCCGCCGTGGGACTGGGGTCGGCGTTAGCGGCGCGCCGCGGGCCGCAATGCCTTGGTGAACAACACGTTCGCCTGCCGCATCGCGACGCTGTACGGCCACCACATCGTGCGCTTGAACAGATACAGCGCCCGGATGTCGGGCGAGGTGTAGATCAGAAACCGGTTACGGCGAACGCCTTTGAGGATGCACTCGGCGGCGTGCTCCGGTGACACCGCGTGGCCGCCGAACCGGTCCGTCCACTTCTTCACCCGTGGGTCTTCGCGATCCACCCCGGCGATCTGAACCGTCTGCACCAGCGGCGTCTTCACCGCACCGGGCACCACCACGGAGACCCCGATCCGGTGTCGCGCCAGATCAAAGCGCAACACCTCCGACATGCCGCGCAGTCCGTACTTGCTTGCGCTGTACGCCGCGTGCCACGGCAACGCCACCAGTCCGGCCGCCGAAGACACGTTGACGATGTGACCGCCGGTGCCCGCCGCGACCATCGGCGGCACGAACGCCTCGATGACATGGATCGGGCCCATCAAGTTGATGTCGACCATCGACTTCCAGTGCTGGTGCGTCAGCGTGGACACGGTGCCCCACGCCGATACCCCGGCGATGTTCATCACGATGTCCATCGCCGGGTGGCGGGAGTGGATGTCGGCGGCGAACTCGGCCACCGTGTCGTAGTCGGAGATATCAAGAGCTCTGTGCGCACGGACGACTCCACCGAGCGAGCGCGCATCGGCGACGGTCTTCTCCAGGCCCTCGGCGTCGCGGTCGGTGAGATAGAGTTCGGCGCCGTCGGCGGCCAGTTTCAATGCGGTCGCGCGGCCGATGCCGCTGGCGGCCCCGGTGAGAAGACAACGCTTGTTCGCAAAGCCGGAGTGCGCCATGGCGGTGAGGATACTGTGCTCAGCCCCTCCGGCGGCCGGACGGTTCGGGACTGCCCCAGAACGCCGCAACCCAAAGCCGCTCGAGGGCGTCGACCGCCCGATTCGGGTCAATGCCGCGACCCACGAAAGCGCTGTCGTGGGTCAGCGTCATCGCCGTCGTCGCGGCCAGCGTACGCACGAGTGCGGGCAAGTCCTCGGAGATCGGCTGCACGTCGGCATCTTGTTCGAGCAGCGTGATGAGCTTCTCGATGATGCCGTCGTAGAAGTCGTCCATCATCTCGCGGATCTTCGCGTCGGTGTTGCGGGCCACGGCGCACGCCGACAACACCGGGTCGTCATTGGCATATGCGGCCGCGGCGCTGCCGACCATGCGTTTGGCGAACGCCTCCGGCGTCTCCCCCGGCTCACGCGGGGCGAAGTGGTGGGTCAGGCTGTCGAGCATCTCCCCCGCGTCGGCCAAAATCACCGCGAGCACCGCGTACTTGGAGTCGAAATAGAAGTAGAAGCCGGACCGGGCGACCCCGGCGCGCTCGCTGATCGCGCTGACCGACAGGTCGGCGAACGGGCGTTCCTGGACCAGTTCCCGGACGGCGTTGACGATCGCGTCGCGCTGCCGGTCGCCCCGGCTGCGGCGCATCTGCGGTGCTGGTTGGGCGGTCATCGCCCTAGACCTTCGCACCGCGACGCGCCAGGACAAAACTTGACATGCGTCAAGTGTGCCATCCAGGATGAGGATGAGAGTGACAACGGCCACAGTCTTTTCGTGTCAGGAGCTTGTCGATGACGACGACCATCAACACCAAGGATTACCTGCTCGACCAAGCCAAACGAAGGCTGACCCCGTCGTTCAACAACTTCCCGGGCATGGGTCTGGTCGAGCGCAAGCTACTCGACACCGACTTTCCACAGAAGCCGATGGCGTTGCCGCCCGCGGGTAGCGATCTCAAGCCGGTCATCGGCGACGCCGGCCTGCCGATCATCGGCCACATGATCGAGATGTTCCGCGGCGGCCCGGAGTATCTGCTGCACGTCTACCGCAAATACGGGCCGCTGTACTACGCAGACTCCCCTGCCCTGCCCGCCGTCGCCGCGCTGGGCCCGGACGCCGCGCAGGCCGTTTACTCGAACCGCAACAAGGACTTCTCCCAACAGGGCTGGGTTCCTGTGATCGGGCCGTTCTTCCATCGCGGGTTGATGCTGCTCGACTTCGAGGAGCACATGTTCCACCGGCGGATCATGCAGGAGGCATTCGTCCGCAGCCGACTGGTCGGTTACCAGGAGCAGGTCGACAAGGTGGTGTCGCAGGTCATCGCCAATCAATGGGTGGCCAACGACCCGCGGTTCCTGATGTATCCCGCCATGAAGGAACTGACGCTCGACATCGCGTCGATGGTGTTCATGGGGCACGAGCCCGGCTCCGACAAGGAACTGGTGACCAAGGTGAACCAGGCGTTCACCACCACAACGCGCGCAGGCAACGCGATCATCCGTAAGCCGGTGCGCCCGTTCACCTGGTGGCGCGGCTTGCAGGCCCGCAAGCTGTTGGAGGAGTACTTCGAGGAGCGGGTCGCAGAACGCCGCGGCAAGGACGGCTCCGACCTGCTGACGGTGCTGTGCCACACCGAGGACGAGCACGGCAACAGCTTCACCGACTCCGACATCGTCAACCACATGATCTTCCTGATGATGGCCGCGCACGACACCTCGACGTCCACGGCCACCACGATGATCTACCACCTGGCCAAGCACCCGGAGTGGCAGGACCGCTGCCGCGACGAATCCGACCGACTCGGCGACGGCCCCGTCGACATCGAGGCGCTGGAGAAGCTGGAGTCGCTCGATCTGGTGATGAACGAGTCGATCCGGCTGGTGACGCCGGTGCAGTGGGCGATGCGCCAGACCGTGCGCGACACCGAACTGCTGGGCTACTACCTGCCGAAGGGCACCAACGTCATCGCCTACCCGGGCATGAACCATCGGCTCGAGGAGTTCTACCCCGAGCCGATGAAATTCGACCCGGAGCGCTTCACCGAGCCCCGCAACGAACACAAGCAGCACCGCTACGCGTTCAGCCCGTTCGGCGGCGGTGCACACAAGTGCATCGGCATGACGTTCGGCCAGTTCGAGGTGAAGACGATCCTGCACCGGTTGCTGCGCAAGTACCGGCTCGAGTTGCCGCGCCCGGATTACACGACCGAGTGGGACTACGGCGGCATGCCGGTGCCCAAGGACGGCATGCATATCGTGCTGCGCCCGCTGCGCTGACCTACGATCTCGACGGTCAGGCCGCGCTCAGCATGCGGTTCGCGCAGGCGATGACCGCGCTCAGCGCCGACTGCGTCGGATCGTCGGACAGCCCCATCGCCCATTCGGACCGCATACCGTCGGAGCCGCGGATGAAGGTAGCGGTGCGCTCGCCCGCGTGCATCTGGTGAAAAGCGGTCATCTCCAGCGCGATTCCCCGGTCGTAGAGCATCGCCGTCAGCGCGGCGACAGGGCCCGGCGCAGCCGCCGACGTCGTGCAGATCCGGTCACCGATCGCGAGTGTCGCCTGATATTCGCGCGCCTGAGGCCCCAGCCGGGTGGCGCGGCGGTCACCGTCGATGCACCGCCAGTTGCCCAGCCGCAGCGGGCCCGAGCTGGGCGCATACTCGGCGACAAACGATTCGAAGGACATCGCGTAGGCCTCCTCCCGCAGGCCGCGCGGCATCGGGGCGTCGACGTGGGTCGCGAACATGGGCGGCGCTGCGCTGCTAGCGGATTCGGTTGCGAACGAGGTGGTCATGTGCCGGTCTTTTCTTCGAAAAGGAAAGCGACCGACAGGGAAAGCTACGTAGCGACGACCCACAGCGAGGGGTCGGTCAGGATCAGACCCCGCTGCGGGTTGCTACTACGAGTCGCCTCGGCACGCGTCCGATCGTAGACGCATGCGCACACCGCTGCAAAGGCAATTCCGTTCGCGATCGTGGCTGGTGGGGGCCTTGCCCGTAACGTGTGGCTGATGTCGGCCGGTCATGCGCAGTCATCGGCATGGCTGCAGTGTTGTTCGGGCCGCAGATGAACTGGGCCCTGCTGTTCGCCGCCGGCATTCTCGGCGGGCTCACCGGCAGCATCGCCGGCCTCGCCTCGGTCGCCACCTATCCCGCCCTGCTGCTATTCGGCTTGCCACCGGTGACAGCCAATGTGACCAACACCGTGGCGCTGGTGTTCAACGGCGTCGGTTCGGTGTTGGGCTCACGCCCTGAACTCGAGGGCCAGGGTCGGTGGATCAGGCGCACCCTGCCGGTCGCCGTACTCGGTGGCGCGGCCGGCGCCGCACTGCTGCTCTCAACGCCCGCGGAAGGTTTCGAGAAGGTCGTCCCGATTCTGCTCGGCCTGGCCTCGGTCGCAATCCTGCTGCCGCGCCGGGTATCCGCCGACGCACAGGTCGCCAGTCATCTTCGGCACCGAACCCGAGCGCTGCTCGAGGCGTCGGCGATTTTCGTGATCTGTGTCTACGGCGGCTATTTCGGCGCGGCGGCCGGTGTGCTGTTGCTTGCCCTGCTGCTGCGCGCGGCTACCGCGTCGCTCGCCCACGCCAACGCGGGTAAGAACGTGATCCTCGGCGTGGCGAATTCCGTTGCGGCCGTGATCTTCGCACTGCTGGCGCCGGTGCACTGGTGGGCGGTGTTGGTGTTGGGCCTCGGCTGCCTGATCGGGTCGCGGCTGGGCCCGATCGTCGTGCGGCACGCACCCGCCGGTCCGCTGCGGGTCGTGATCGGTGCGGCGGGCGTGGCGCTGGCGGTCAAGCTCGGGGTCGACGCCTACGGTGGCTAGCTCGCCACGGGTCAGGACAGGTCGAAGGGGCTGTCGCCCTTGGCGACTCGGGTACCCAGGTCGATGAGGTTCTGGGCGTTGGCGTGCAGCCGTTCACCCGCGTCCCGGCTGGCCTGGCCGACCAGGAAGCGCGACCAGGTGCCCTCGATGACGATGCCCAGCTTGAAGCACGCCATCGCGATATACCAATCGAGACTTGATGTTTCGCGGCCACCCGCGCCGAGGTAGGCCGCGAGGAGCTCACCCCGGCTGGCCAGCCCGCCGAGCGCCGCCAGCTGCGCGCCCGCGGTGATCGTGTTGGTTTCCAGCGGCCAGCAGATCAACATCCAGCCCAGATCCAGCAGCGGGTCACCGATCGTGCACATCTCCCAGTCGACGAACGCCGCCAACTCGGGCTTGTCGCGCCGCAGCAGCACGTTGCTCAGATGCGGGTCGCCGTGCATGACGCCCGGCCGCCCGTCCGGCGGCACGTTCGACGCCAACCACTCGGCGAGTTCCGTCACGGCCAGCGACTCGGGGTCGTAGCGGTCGTGTCGATAGCTCTCGAGCAGCCGCAGGAACTGTGGGACCTGACGCTCCAGGAACGAGCCGGGGCGCTTGAGCGCGGCCAGCGGACTGCCTTCCCACTCGACCTGCCCGAGCATCGCCAGACTCCCCGCGTACGACAGCCCCACCTGATGGCGCATGGCCGGATCGTGCACGTAGGCCTCGGCCATGTCGTCGCCCGGGTTGAAGCCGTCGACCTCCTCCATCAGATAGAACACCACCCCGAGAACGCCGAGGTCCTCGCAGCCGGCGATGAAGCCGGGGTGCGGCACCGGCGTGCCCGCCAGTGTGCGCAGCGCCGCGATCTCGCGCAGCATCGTCTTGTCGCTCGTCGGCCGCGGGTGCACCGGCGGTCTGCGCAGCACCATGGGCCTGCCATCGACGCGTAGCCGCACCACGATGTTCTGCGTCCCACCGGTGAGCGGTTCGACGTCGCTGACCGTCGACCCCAGGCCTTGCTGTCGAACCCACTGCTGCAGCGCTGCCTGGTCGTCCTCACTCAGTGTCGGAAGTTGATGCGCGTCGTCGGGCATGCACTCATCGTGTCAGGTCGGGTGCGCGACGGGCGGCCACCCTGGTGCGATTTCGGTGTAATTGGTCGCCGTGCGCGCGACCAACGACACCGAAATCACCGGCTTACTTGGGGGCGAAACGCTGGCCCGCGTCCAGCCGCAGGCATTGGCCGTTGAGCATCGGGTTCTCGACGATTGCCGCGACCAGCTTGGCGTACTCCTCGGGCTTGCCGAGCCGCTTCGGGAACGCCGCATCCTTGGTCAGCGCTTTGGCGAACTCGTCGGGGATGCCCTCGGTCAGGCCGGTGGCGAACAGGCTCGGCGCGATTGCCAGCGCCCGGATGCCCAGGCTGCCCATGTCGCGGGCCATGGTCAGGCACATCCCGGCGATCGCCGCCTTGGACGCGGTGTAGGCGACCTGTCCGATCTGGCCCTCGAACGCGGCGATCGAGGCGGTGTTGATGATGACGCCGCGCTCCTCCTTCTCATCGTCGACCGGGTCCTGCTGGCTCATCTGCCAGCCCGCCAGCCTGCTGATGTTGAAGGTGCCGATGAGGTTCAAGTCCACGCACCTGCGGAAGGTCTCCAGGCTGTGCGGGCCGTCCTTCTTGACGGTGCGTTCCGCGGCGCCACCACCGGCCGTCGTCACGATGATGTGCAGAGCGCCGAGTGACTCGATGGCCTGCTGCAGCACCTTCTCGGTGCCGTCGAAGTCGGTGACGTCCACCTCGAAGAAGGAGCCGCCGATCGCGTCGGCCACTTCCTTGCCCTTCGACTGCGGGCGGTCCAGCACCGCGACGTCCGCACCGCGCTGCGCCAACAACTCGGCCGTAGCCTTGCCGAAGCCTGACGCACCGCCGACGATGATGGCCTTCTTGCCCTGGATTTCCACCTGGGTCTCCCCTTTCCAAAAAATGCTCGAATCGTAAAGCAACCTAGCCGACGTCATGTTTCGGTAAGGCCTTCGGGTCGCCAACGTGAGTACTTTGGCGGCATGACGGCGCGCAGCACCAAGGCGATGGGCGGCATCGCAGCGGCCGCCGTCGCGCTCGGAGTCACCCAACTCCTCGCCGCATTCGTGGGACCGGAGGCCGACGCCCGCACCGCTGTCGGTTCGTCGGTCATCGACCGGACGCCCGGACCGGTCAAGGAATGGGCGATCCAGACCTTCGGAATGGCCGACAAACTCGTGCTCTCGATGCTCGTGCTGGCGGTGATCGCCGTCGTCGCCGCGGCCGCCGCGGCTCTCGAGACCAGGCGTGTCCCCATCGGGAGCATCGCGATCGTCGCGGCCGGTGTCCTTGGTTGTGCGGCCGTGCTGTCGCGCGCGGGGGCGGGCCTGTTCGACGTGGTGCCGACGGTGGTGGGCACCGCGTGCGGCGTCGCGGTGCTGCGCCTGCTCGTCTCGGGCCGGTTCACCGACGCTCCACAACCCACCGACGACGGGCCCGACCCCGGCCGACGACTGTCGTTGGTGACCCTGGGCTTCCTCGGCGTCGGGGCGCTGACCGGCGTCGGCGGCGTGGTGCTCTCCCGCCTGACGACCTCCGTCTCGGGGGATCGCAACGCGTTTGCCTTGCCGCCGATCGACGTCGCCGCTCCGCCCGTCCCACCGACGGTGCAGCCGAAAGGTGTTGCGCTGCCGACGTTCATCACCAACAACGCCGACTTCTACCGGATCGACACGGCGCTGCGTGTGCCGCAATTGAGCCGGGAGGACTGGCAGCTGCGGATCCACGGCATGGTGGACCGCGAGATCACCCTGCGCTTCGGCGATCTCGAGCGCTTCGACGTGGTTGAGGAGCTGGTGACGCTGACGTGTGTGTCGAACCCGATCGGCGGCGACCTCATCGGTAATGCCACCTGGACGGGCTATCGCACGCGGGATCTGTTGGCCGAAGCGGGAATCCATCCGGACGCGGACATGGTGCTGTCGATGTCGATCGACGGGTTCACCGCGGGCACTCCGGTCGAAGCGCTCACCGACGACCGGGGCGCGATGTTGGCGGTCGGCATGAATGGCGAACCGCTGCCGACCAACCACGGTTACCCCGCCCGGCTGGTGGTCCCCGGGTTGTACGGGTACGTCTCGGCGACCAAATGGGTCGTCGACCTGGAAGTGACCCGATTCGACCGGGCGCAGGCGTACTGGACGCGGCTGGGATGGTCGGCGCGCGGGCCGATCAAGACGTCGTCGCGGATCGACGTGCCGCGCGGCGGTCAGGACGTGCCGCGCGGTGCGGTGACGTTCGGCGGCGTGGCGTGGGCGCAGAACCGCGGGGTGCGCAACGTCGAGGTGCGCATCGACGGCCCCGAAGGCCAAGGCGACTGGCAACAGGCCGATCTCGGCGCTGCCTATTCCGACGAAACGTGGCGGCTATGGAGCTTTCCGTGGCGGGCCGAGCGGCAGGGGCGCCACACGATCACCGTGCGGGCCACCGACAACACCGGCGCCGTGCAGACAGCCGAAGTCGCCGATCCGGTGCCCGATGGCGCCACCGGCTGGCACAGCGTCGAGTTCACGGTCACCTGACCTGTCAGGCTGAAGCCGTGCAGTTGCTCGACGTCGCCACCGCGTCCACAGAAGTCGGCGCCTCGTCATCGCGGCTGGCGAAGACCGCCAGGATCGCCGAGCTGCTACGCCGGGTCGGCGACGAGGGCGACGCAGATCAGGTGGCGGTCGTCGTGTCGTGGCTGTCGGGTGAGTTGCCGCAACGGCAGATCGGCGTCGGTTGGGCCGCGCTGCGCTCGTTGCCGTCCCCGGCAACGGCCGAATCGCTGACGGTGCCGGAGGTCCACGCGCGATTCACCGAGATCGGACGGGTCGCGGGTAAGGGCTCGCAGGCCCGACGTGCCGAGTTGCTCGCCGGGCTGTTCGGCGCCGCAACCGACATCGAACAAACGTTTCTACGCAGGCTACTCGGCGGCGAACTGCGCCAGGGCGCGCTCGTCGGCGTGATGGCCGACGCGGTCGCCAAGGCCGCCGGGGTGCCCGCCGCCGCGGTGCGCCGTGCCGCCATGCTCGGTGGTGACCTGCCCGCCGTCGCCGCCGCCGCCCTGACCGAGGGCGAGGCGGCGCTCGAACAGTTCACGCTCACGGTCGGGCGCCCCGTCGGCCCGATGCTGGCGCAGACCGCCACCGGCGTGGCCGAGGCGCTCGAACGTCTCGGCGGCACAGCCGTTTTCGAGGCCAAGCTGGACGGCGCCCGAGTACAGGTGCACCGATCCGGTGACGCGGTGTCGATCTACACCCGCAGCCTCGACGACGTGACCGCCCGCCTGCCGGAGGTCGTCGACGCGGCATTGGCGCTGCCCGTCGCAACCCTGATCGCCGACGCCGAGGCGATCGCGTTGCGCGCTGACGGGCGTCCGCACCGATTCCAGGTCACGGCCTCGCGCTTCGGTCGCTCCGTCGACATCGCAGCCGCGGCGGCGGCGCAGCCGTTGTCGGTCTTCATCTTCGACCTCCTGCACGTCGACGGTGTCGATCTGCTGGACAAGCCGACCAGGGAACGCATCGGGGTGCTGGACTCGCTTGTCCCGGAGGTGAACCGGGTCGACCGTCTCGTCACCGACGACGCCGCGCAGGCCCAAGACTTCCTGGACGTGACGCTGGCGGCGGGCCACGAAGGCGTGATGGCGAAGTCGCTCAGCGCGCCGTACGAGGCGGGCCGCCGCGGCGCCGGATGGCTCAAGGTCAAACCCGTGCACACCCTCGACCTGGTGGTACTGGCGGTCGAGTGGGGATCGGGCCGTCGCACCGGCAAGCTGTCCAACATCCACCTCGGCGCCAGAGATCCCAGCACGGGCGAATTCGTCATGCTCGGAAAGACTTTCAAGGGTATGACCGACGCGATGCTCGAGTGGCAGACCGCGCGGTTCCTCGAGTTGGCCGACGGACCGGCCGACGGCTACGTCGTCAAGGTGCGGCCCGAGCAGGTGGTCGAGATCGCATTCGACGGCGTTCAGACCTCCTCGCGCTACCCCGGCGGAATGACCCTGCGATTCGCCCGCGTACTGCGCTACCGCGACGTCAAGAGCCCAGCTGAAGCCGACACCATCGACACGGTGCGCGCCTTCTACCAGCGCGGAAGCTAAAGCGACCGTTTTGTCACGTGGCCGACGCGGCCGATGAAAAGATCGCCCCATGGCATCTCCAACCGCTGCATCGCAGCGCACAGAGGAAACCGAAGGCGACGTCACCTACGTCCGCACCGACAAGGATTTGCCCCCGGTGGCGATCATCGACCGGTCGCCGATCACAGCCCGACATCGAATCGTCTTCGGGCTCATCGCGGTGCTCGGCGCGCTCGCCTGGGCGGTGATCGCGTTCTTCCGCGGTGAAACCGTCAACGCAGTCTGGTTCGTGATCGCCGCGATCTGCACCTACGTCATCGGGTTCCGGTTCTACGCCCGGCTCATCGAGATGAAGATCGTTCGTCCACGCGACGACAACGCCACGCCCGCCGAGCTATTCGAGAACGGCACGGATTACATGCCGACCGATCGGCGGGTGCTGTTCGGCCACCACTTCGCCGCGATCGCCGGTGCCGGCCCGCTCGTCGGGCCCGTCCTTGCGATGCAGATGGGCTACCTGCCCGGCACCATCTGGATCATCATCGGTGCCGTGCTCGCGGGCTGCGTGCAGGACTATCTGGTGTTGTCGATCTCGACCCGGCGGCGCGGTCGCTCGCTCGGTCAGATGGCCCGCGACGAACTCGGGACGATCGGCGGGGTGGCCGCGATCGTCGGCGTGCTCGTCATCATGGTGATCCTGCTGGCGGTGCTGGCGTTGGTGGTCGTCGGCGCCCTCGCCGAAAGTCCGTGGGGCGTCTTCTCGATCGCGATGACGATTCCGATCGCGATCTTCATGGGGTTGTATCTGAGGTTCTTTCGACCCGGCCGGGTCTCGGAGGTGTCGCTGATCGGTGTCGCGCTGCTGTTGCTCGCGGTCGTCGCCGGCGGATGGGTCGCGGAAACTGCCTGGGGCACTGATTGGTTCACCCTGTCCAAGGTGACCCTGTCGTGGGCCATCATCGTCTATGGCTTCGCCGCCTCGGTCCTGCCCGTATGGTTGCTGCTGGCGCCCCGCGACTACCTGTCGACGTTCATGAAGGTCGGCACCATCGCCCTGCTGGCGGTGGGCATTCTGCTTGCCCGCCCGGTCATGGAGGCACCGGCGGTTTCGGGGTTCGCCGGCCAGGGCACCGGCCCGGTGTTCGCGGGCTCACTGTTCCCCTTCCTGTTCATCACCATCGCCTGCGGCGCCCTGTCGGGCTTTCACGCGCTCATCTCGTCGGGCACCACGCCCAAGCTGTTGGAGAAGGAAGGGCAGATGCGGCTGATCGGTTACGGCGGCATGCTCACCGAGTCGTTCGTCGCGATCATGGCGCTGATCACCGCGGCGATCCTCAATCAGCACCTCTACTTCGCGATCAACGCGCCGGCGGCCGCGACCGGGGGCACCGCGGAGACCGCGGCGGCATACGTCAACGGTCTGCCGATCGACGGCCCGCCGGTCAGCGCCGATGCCATCACAAGAGCCGCCGAAAGCGTCGGCGAAGAATCGATCGTCTCGCGCACCGGTGGCGCGCCGACGCTGGCCTTCGGCATGTCCGAAGTGCTGAGCAAGGTCTTCGGTGGTGACGCGCTCAAGGCGTTCTGGTACCACTTCGCGATCATGTTCGAAGCGCTGTTCATCCTCACCACCGTCGATGCGGGCACGCGGGTCGCCCGGTTCATGCTCTCCGACGGCCTGAGCAACCTGGGCGGCCCGCTGCGCAAGCTCAAGGACCCGAGTTGGCGTGTGGGAGCATGGATCTGCAGCCTGATCGTGGTGGCGGCGTGGGGCAGCATCCTGCTGATGGGTGTCACCGATCCGCTCGGGGGCATCAACACGCTGTTTCCGCTGTTCGGCATCGCCAACCAGTTGCTGGCGGCGATCGCGCTGACGGTCGTGACGGTGGTCATCGTGAAGAAGGGCCTGTTGAAGTGGGCTTGGATACCGGCCATTCCGTTGCTGTGGGACCTCACGGTGACGATGACGGCGTCCTGGCAGAAGATCTTCTCGGGTGATCCGAAGGTCGGCTACTGGACGCAGCACTTCCAGTACCGCAACGCGAAGGAGGCGGGTCAGAACGCGTTCGGCGCGGCCAAGGACGCCGACCAACTCGACGCGGTCATCCGCAACACCTTCATCCAGGGCACGCTGTCGATTGTGTTCGCACTGTTGGTTCTGATCGTGTTCATCGCCGGGGTCATCATGGTGATCCGGGCAGTTCGCGGCACCGCCCTGCCGTCGACCGAGGACGAACCGGTGCCCTCGCGGTTGTTCGGGCCGAGGGGCCTCGTCATGACCAAGCCGGAGAAGGAGGTGGCCAAGCAATGGGACGCGTTGTCGAAATCGCACGCAAGATCGGTTGGCACTGGGGCACGTTGATCGGCGACCTGATGGGTGACACCCACTATCGGCGCTACGTCGAGCACCGATTGCGCACCCATCCGGGCGAACCGGTGCTCTCCGAACGGAACTACTGGCGGATGCGGCACGCCGCAGCGGAGGCGAACCCGGGCGCGCGCTGCTGCTAGCGCGCTATGGGGCCAACGAATAGCGGATCGGCAGGTGCTTGAGTCCGCCGACGAAGGTGGTCGCCACATACTCGGCCCGGCCCGCCGACTCGACCGCCTTCAGCCGCGGCAGCAACTCGGTGAAGAAACTGTTCACCTCCATGCGGGCCAATGCGGCCCCCAGGCAGAAGTGCACGCCGTAGCCGAACGCGATGTGCTTGTTGGGGTCGCGCCCGACGTCGAAGCGGAACGGGTCATCGAAGACGTCCTCGTCGCGATTGCCCGAGACATAAGACAGCAGAACCGATTCCCCAGCCGCGATCGCTACATCGCGGACGGTGGTGTCCTCGGCGGCGGTGCGCATGAAGGCCTTCACCGGCGTGACCCAGCGGATCATCTCTTCGGTCGCCAGCGGCATCAAACCCAGATCAGCGCAGAGCCTCTGCCGTTGCTCGGGATTCTCGATGAACGCCAGCATCCCTCCGGAGATGGTCGCGCTCGTCGTGTCATGGCCTGCCGCGGCGATGATCGCGTAGTACGAGATCGTGTCGATGTCCGACAACGGTTCACCGTCGATCGTCGCGTTGGCGATCGCCGACGCCAGATCATCGGTCGGGTTCTCGCGTCGCGAGGCGGTCAGCGCGGTGAAGTACTCGAACATCTCGAGCAACGCCGACATCTTGTCGGCCGGGTCGGTACCACGCGTGAACTCGTCGTCGTCGCTGCCGAACAACTCCTGGGTCAGCTTGAGCATGAGCGGAAAGTCCGACTCCGGGATGCCGAGCAACGACATGATGACGTAGAGCGGAAAGTTGACGGCGACCTGTTGGACGAAGTCGCACTCGGGCCCGATCGTCATCATCTTGTCGACGTACACTTTCGCGAGCTCGTCGACGCGAACCTTCAACGCGCGCATCGCTTTCGGCCGGAACCAGTCCGCGCCGATCGCTCGCACGACGCGGTGCTGGGGATCGTCCATGTGGATCAGGGTGCGCACGCCGATGGCCGCCTGCTGTTCGTCACCCTCCTCGGTGACGAGCACCGGTCGCGGGTAGTTGGTGAACAGCGTGTTCGCCCGCTCGATGTCCATGATGTCGGCGTGCTTGGTGATCGCCCAGAACGGGCGGTAGTTCGGCACATCGACCCACGAAACGGGGGCATTCGCGCGCAGATGGGCCAGCGACTCGTGCAGTTTCGCCTCATCGGTGTAGGCGCGCGGGGTGGCGAAGACCTTGGCCGCTTCGTCCATCATCGGTGTGCTCACAAGCAACTCCTCGCCAGATCTGTCATATGCCGTGCAACTCCTTCAGCACTTGGGAGACGCTGTCTTCGGCGACCGACGAGGGGAAGCCGATCATCACCCGGTCGATCAACCCGTCACAGCGGTCCCGGATTTTCGCCGCCACCTTGTCGATCGGCGCGACGACTGCGAACGCTTCGAGGATCTCGTCGTCGATCAGGGTGCCCATCGCATCCCACTGCCCCGCAAGGCTCAAGCGGTGCAGTTCGGTGTGCAGATCGCCCCAGCCGTGCAACTCGAGAACCTTGCGATACGCCGGGGTCGACCCGTAGAAGGCGATCTGTTTCCGCGTGGCGACGGCGGCGGCGGTGAGGTCGCGTTCCTGTTCGCCGGTGACGACGAAGATCGGACAGGACACCTGAAAGTCGCTGCGCCGGCGGCCCGATCGGGCCATTCCGCGCTGCAGCGCCGGCGTGGTCACCTCGGCGAAATAGCGCTTGGTCGTGAATGCGTGCGCCAGAATCCCATCGGCCACCTCGCCGGCCAGCTCGGTCATCGCCTCACCGACGGCGGCGAGGAACACCTTGGGAGAACCGTAGTCGTGCGGTTCGGGGGTGAACATCGGCGTCATCAGCTTGTGCGTGTAGAACTCGCCCTCGAACTCGAGGCTGGTGCCGTCGCGCCAGCACGTCCAGATCTCCCGCATCGCGACAACGAATTCGTGCATGCGCCGCACCGGGTGACTCCACGGCATGCTGAACCGCTTCTCGATGTGCGGCTTGATCTGAGAGCCGAGACCCACGATGAGCCGGCCGCGCGAGTAGTCCTGCAAATCCCAGCCGATGTTGGCGATTGTCATCGGATTACGTGCGAATGCGACCGCGATACTGGTGCCCAGTTCGAGGGTGTCGGTGTGCTCGGCGGCGAGCGTCAGGGGCAGGAACGGGTCATGGTTGACCTCGGCCGTCCAGCAACCGTCATAGCCGCGCCGCTGCAGTGTGTTCGCTGCGCCCGCGACGTTGGCGAGCTGGCTGGAAACCGCCCCGTCGACCTTCAGGCCGGCGCCGCTAAGCATGGTCGTAGACGCTACAGTAAGCGATTCAGTATGGTCAACGCGGAGATTTGAATGCGACGATCGCCGTGCGGAGACAGGAGTTGTCATGGCCGAGGTAGAGGGCTGGGAGCACACGCTCGACGAGTTGTCCCGTCGACGCCGGCACGCCCACGGCATGGGCGGCACCGAGCGACTGGCAAAGCACCACGGCAAGGGCAAGCTCGACGCTCGCGCCCGCATCGAGCATCTTGTGGACACGGGCACCTTCCGCGAGTTCGGCACGCTGGTCGGCGGTGACATCGCCGCCGACGGCATCGTCGCGGGCTCCGGTTTCATCGACGGCAGGCCGGTGATGCTCGGCGCCGAGGACTTCACGACGCTGGCGGGCAGCATCGGTCCCGGCGGCAACTCCAAGCGTTACCGGTTGGCCGAGTTGGCGTTGCGCGACAGGGTTCCGCTGGTGATGCTGCTCGAAGGCGCGGGCTTTCGGCCCAGCGGTGAGCATTACGGCCGCTCACCGACCGACCTGCTCGCGCAGGCTCAGTGCTCGGGCAAGGTGCCGATGGTCGCCGGTCTTCTCGGGCCGTCGGCCGGCCACGGCGCACTCGTCGCCCCTGTCTGCGACTGGACGGTGATGAGCAGCCAGGGCGCGATCTTCACTGCTGGGCCGCCGGTGGTGAAAGAGTCGACGGGCGAGGAGATTTCGAAAGAAGACCTCGGAGGGCCCGGCGTCGCGCTCGCCAGCGGCGTCATCCACAACATCGCCGAAGACGACGAAGCCGTGCTCGACGACATCCGCCGCTATCTGTCCTACTTCCCGTCCAGTGCGTGGTCGTATCCGGAAACGCTTTCCGACGACGCCGAGCCGCGGACGACGTCGGAGCTGCTCGACATCGTGCCCCGCGGTAACCGGCGCGTGTACGACATGCGACGGGTGCTCGACGTGGTGTTCGACCGCCCCGACTGGTTCGAGGTTCAGCCGAAGTTCGGCGCTGCGATCATCTGCGCGCTGGCTCATCTCGGCGGCCATCCCGTCGCCGTGGTGGCGAACCAGCCACAGGTCCTCGCCGGTTCGATCGATGCCGATGCCGCCGACAAGGCCGCACACTTCATCACGGTGGCCGACTCATTCCATCTGCCGATCGTGTTCCTGGCCGACAACCCCGGCATGCTGCCCGGCAGCCGGTCCGAGAAGAGCGGTGTGTTGCGCAGCGGCGCGCGGATGTTCGCCGCACAGACCGCCGCGACGACGATCAAGCTGCATGTCACGTTGCGCAAGGCCTACGGTTTCGGCTCGATGGTGATGTCGCTGTTGGGGTTTGACAACCAGAGCGCGACATTCGCCTACCCGGGCGCGACCATGGGCGCGATGAGCGCGGCCGCGCTCAGCAAGGCTTCGCACGCCGCCGAGGACGTCGAGGCACGCCTTCGGAGGATGGAGGTCGAGGCGTCGTTCCGCTCGGCCGGCCACCTCGGCTTCGACGAACTGATCCATCCCGAGGAGACCCGCAACGCGTTGTTGTCGGCGCTGCAGCGGGCGGTCTACAGCCGCCAGGCCGCCGCCGAGCCGGTGTCCCGCACGGTAATCACACCTTAGCCATTGCGATTTCGGTGTAGTTGGTTGCGCTCACCGCAACCGCCGACACCGAAATCACTCTGAAGCGCGGTAGGCGGCGACGATCGGCTCGAGCTCATCGGGGGTGGCGCCGTGCATGATGAGCGCGTCGGCGCCGTAGTCGAACTCCTTGCGGATGCGCTCGACACACTGCTGGGCCGACCCGGTGGCCGACGGCTCCAGCCATTCGTCGGGAATCAGAGTGGCGATGTGCTCGATCTGTTCAGCACTCGCCTTGTGGTCGATACCGCCGGGGATCGACTGCACCACCTGGTCGTCCCGGAAGCGCTGTAGCACACCGGGATCCCAGCCATTGGTGGAGACCAGCAGATCGCCGTAGCCCTGAAGATAGGTGGCCAGCCGGGCGACCGTCTTCTTCAGCCGCAGCTCCTCGGGTAGGTGGTCGCCGACGGTTGCGAAACAGGACCACACCCGCACACTGGCCGGGTCGCGGCCGGCCTGTTCGGCTGCGTCCTTGACGGTCTTGACGGCGCGCTGAAGCGTCTCGGGGGTGAAGTAGGTGTGCAGGATGACGTCGTCGAATGCCCGCCCGCCCAGGGCGAGCGTCTGCGGGCCGAACGCGACGAGGGCCAGCCGGATGTCCTCCTTGAAATCGGGATCGAGGAAGAGCACCTGATACTTGCCGATTGGACCGTCGTGGTTGAAGATCACCTCGCCGTTCCACAGCCGGCGCATGACCTGGGCGAAATCCTCCATCTGCGCCGTGGTCACCGACGGGATGCCGAACGCGGCGTACATCGCCGCTACTCCGCGGCCGATGCCCAACGTGAACCGTCCTGCGGAGAGCCGGTGCATCGTGGTCGCCCACGAGCCGGTGATCAGCGGATGGCGGGTGTTGTGATTCGTTGCCGCCGTGGCGATCTGCATCCGCGTGGTCACCGCGCACGCCGCGCCGACGAGCGACGACGCCTCCTTGACGTTCCAGCGCTCGGAAATGAAGGCCGTGCCGAACCCGAGCTCTTCGCCGCGGCGGGCCTCGTCCATCAGCGTGGCCGGGCCTTCACCCCCGGCGCCGGCCAGCAGGTAGTAGCCCAGTTCGTCGAGCACCCGATCCGTCACGCCCAGACTCCTTGTTTGTAGCCGCAGTTCCACACTTCGACGATCCTGCCGTCGAGCACCCGAAAGATTTCCATACTGCCGATCGTGGTCTCCGTTCCGTCCTTGAGCGTCATCGGCGACTGGTAGACGATCGCGACGTGCTCGCCGTCGTCGCCGGCCACCACCAGGTTCAGGTCGAAGCGCACCGCCTCGAACATCTCCCAGTGGTCGATGATGCGCTGCACGGCCTGGTCGTGGGTCAGCGTGATCGCCTCACCCACCTCGTGACGGACGACCGTGTGGCCCATCAGTTCCTCGGCGAGCGCGAAATCACGTTGATTCCACACCACCAGGTTGTACAGCTCCACCACCTCGCGGGCCGACCGCGTCACGCGAACGCCTCCAGGGCATCGATCGCGTCGATGGCCGCGACCGCCCGGTCGGTGAGCGTCAGGCACAACCGCCTGGACCGGTCGGGCAGCGCCGCCATGCTGGCTGTCATGAAACACTTCCCTGCCGGCTGACCGCCTCGAGGAACCGCTCGGAAGCGGCCTTCACCCCACCGGCGAACAAGTGCCCCACGTGGCTGCCGCGGTGCCAGTACAGCTCACCGCCCCACCGTTCGTGCAGCCGCTCGGCGGGTTCGCGCCGGGCCATCTGGTCGTGCCATGCTCCCACGATCAGCCGCCGTTCGGGCGGCGGTGACGGCTCGAGCGCGTGATAGTCGACGAGCGACATCATCTTCTCGACGGGTGCGCAGCGCAGTAGCTCGATGGTGTCGTGCACCGACGGTCCCCACCTGCCCAGGTGCGCCGCGATCATCGCGTTCAGCCCGAAGATCGGGGTGTACACGGCGACGGCATCCACCTCCTCGAGATGGGCGACGAGGCCCGCCACCGGGCTGCCCATCGAAACACCCGACACCGCAAGGGTACTGGCCTGTGGTCGCAGCCAGCGGACCACCGCCCGCGCTTCGGAGACCGCCCTGATCACGCCCGCGAGATTGTTGAGTGGGTCCATGTTCGGATAGGTCGGCCACCGACGACGCCGGACCCCGCAGCCGGGCTGTACCGGCAGCGCGATGTTGTACCCGAGCCGGTCCTGAAGCCGCCGGGCCCGGGAGAACACGAGATCCATCGGTCGGCCCTGACCTGCGCCGTGCACCCACACCAGCCATGGCCGCTTCTCGTCACTGTGTCGGCACAGGTGCACCACTGCCGTCGCCGGCCCGCCGAATTCGGCCAACGACTCGGGCAAGTGGGGATCGTGTTCGAAGACCAGCTGCTCGTATCGGTCGCGCCCGAAGCGACGGCGCCGGATCGCTTCCGGCAGCAACGGATCCGGTTCGACGTGTACACCTGCAACAGATGAAAGCGAAAGCTGCTGCGCTGCAGTGGCGCAGGCGTCGACCGAGCGCTCCAGCCTCGGCGGCGGCGCGGCCAGCGTCATACCGGTCAGCGCCAACTCGTCGAGCACCACCTCACCCAGCTGTCGAATACCGTTCACCGACGCGGGTTTCCAGTCATCGTCTCGCAGCGCAGCATGGGCACGCGGAACCACCCCGGCGAAGTCGCGGCCGATGCGATAGGCGCGCTCGGCCGATCTCATCCGAGCTTGAATCCGGTGTAACCGGCTTCGGCGACCTCGTCACAGCGCCGCCGGTACTCCGGAATGCCTGCGGTGTAACCCATGTACATCCGCTTCTTACCCGGCACGTTGCCGCCGTTGTACCAGGAGCTGCACGTCGGATGGGCGAGCACCGTCGGCGCCACGAGGGAGGTCGTGTGTTCGACCCACTCGCGCTGCGCGTCCGGCAGCGCCTCGATGGTGCGGTACCCGTTGGCCCGCAGGTAGGCGATGCAATCGCCGATCCACTCCACGTGCTGTTCCAGCGCGGTCACGAAATTGCTTGCCGGCGCGGGGCTTCCGGGCGCCTGCACGATGAACAGGTTCGGAAAGCCGGCCACCGCGATCCCGAGATAGGCGTACGGCCCCTCGCTGGTCCAGAAATCGCCGAGCGACGTGCCGTCGCGGCCGGTGGTGGCGATGCGGGTGAGCGCTCCGGTCATCGCGTCGAAACCCGTGGCGTAGATGATCACGTCCAGCTCGTGACTGCCGTTCTCGGTGCGGATCCCGGTCGGGGTGACCTCGACGATCGGCCCCTTGCGCAGGTCTACGAGCGTCACGTTGTCGCGGTTGAACGTCTGGTAGTAGCCCTGGTCGATGATCGGACGCTTACACCCGAACGGATGCGTCGGCGTCAGCGATGCGGCCGTCTCGGGGTCCTCGACGATGCGCGCCACCGCCTCGCCGTACAGCTTGGCGGCCATCTGGTTGGCCTCGATGTCGAAGAACACATCACCCCAGCTGAGCGCACCGATGACACCACCCTCCTCGATGGCGCTTACCTGCTGTTGGCGTGTCGCCGTCTTCAGCGGGGGTTTGGCCATCATCTCGAACATCACCGAGAACGCACTGAGCCTGGCCGCCCCGACGGCATGCTCGCGCTGCGCCGCGCGGATCGCGGCGTAATTCGCTTTCAATTCGTCGAGTTCGCCGTCGTCGAACGCGCGCACTCGCCACGGCAGGGTGTAGGCGGGCGAGCGCTGGAACACGGTGAGGTGGCGGGCCTTCTGCGCGACGACCGGGATCAGCTGTACGCCGGTGGAGCCGGTGCCGATCACGCCGACCCGCCTGCCCGTGAGATCGACATGCTCTTTCGGCCACCGGTTGGTGAACAGCGACAGCCCATCGAAGGTGTCCATGCCCGCGATGTCCGGTTCCAGGGGCACCGACAGGATGCCGGCCGCCACGACGACGAAGGGCGCGACGAACGACTCCCCCGCCGCGGTCTGCACCAGCCACTCGGCGGCGTCCTCGTCGAAGGTCATCGCGGCGACCTCGGTGTCAAAGTGGATGTCGCGCCGCAGATCGAGGCGGTCGGCGACGAAGTTCAGGTAGGCCTCGATCTCGGGTTGCGCGGGCATGGTCTCCGTCCACACCCACTCCTGCTGGATCTCGTCGGAGAAACTGTAGGAGTATTCGATGCTCTCGATGTCGCAACGAGCGCCCGGGTATCGATTGAACAGCCAAGTGCCGCCGACGTTCTCCGCCTTCTCGAGCACGACGACCCGCAACCCCTGCTCCCGCAGCCTGTGCAACGCGTACAGACCGGAGAATCCGGCGCCGATGACGACGGCGTCGAAACGAGCCGGACTGGAAACACTCACGGATCGTCACCTCACGTTGGCGGAATCAGAGATACTGTAATCATTACAGTATCTAGAGCGAGCCGTGGGTCCGTTTCGACGAAGCGAGACGAATGGACGCCGACCGTCAGCGGGGCGACGCGCCTGCGGCGGCCAGCCGGTGCTGACGGCGCTGCTCGTAGTGCGTGGCCCGCTCGTCGACGAGGTCGAGGAAGGCCGCCAGTTCGTCGCGCGCCTGTGCTCCCTGGCCGTCGAGATCGGCACGCTCGAACACCTTCCAGAACCGCAGCACTGGACGCACGACATCGTCGAGATGCGAACGCAGGTCGTAGATGCCCGCCTTGGCGATCGTCACGGCGTTCTCCGCGAAACCGGGCATGGTGCTTCCGGGCATCTGGAAGTTGATGACTTCGTGAGCGATCGCCACCATGGTCTCATTCGGCGAGATGTCCAGCGCCGCGTCGACCAGGTTCCGGTAGAAGACCATGTGCAGGTTCTCGTCGGTCGCCACCCGGCTCAGAAGTTGTTCGGCCACAGGGCATCCCGAGGCCCGTCCGGTGTTGCGGTGGCTGATCCGCGTCGCCAGTTCCTGAAAGGACACGTAGGCCAGCGCCTCCAGCATCGACTTGTCGCCCGAGTCGTACCCGGCGGCCGTGTGCACCATGCGACCACGCTCGAGTGCGACAGGATCGACGCCGCGGGTGACGATGAGATAGTCGCGGATCGCGATGCTGTGACGCGCCTCTTCGGCCGTCCACTGACCGACCCACTGGCCCCACGGCCCGTCGAGCCCGAACCGCATGGCGATCTCGCGGTGGTAGGACGGGAGGTTGTCCTCGGTCAGCAGGTTCACGACCATGGCGGCCTTCGAAACCTCGTCGAGGGGCGAATCCTCCGGAACCCAGTCCTGCCCACCGAGCAACGCGAAGTCTCGGCCGCGGCTCCATGGGACGTAGTCGTGCGGATTCCAGGGTTTCGCCATCGCGTGGTGCCGGTTCAGATTGGCCTCCACCACCGGCTCCAGCTCCGTGAGCAGCGCTAGTTGGGTCGTCGCCATCGAGACTCTCCCGTCCCCCATCACCTGCGGATGCGGAACCTACGCTAGCGTAGGTCGCCGACAAGCAAGGCGAAAATCGCAACCTGCGCGCAAACGACGGCAAATAGAGCCCCGTTGGGGGCGAACCTTCGCGCGCGACCCTCCCGTGCACTGGTGCTGAAACGTCAACTGTAATATTTTCCGTAACAGATCGTGCCGGGCAGAGGAGGCGACGTGAAAGTGCCGTTCACCTGGAAGGTCACCGGTTGGTTCATGATCGGCTGGTCCGCGGAGTTCCCGCAAGGCGAGGTCCGGCCACTGCGCTATTTCGGCGATGACCTGGTGGCCTACCGCGACGAGGCAGGCGAGCTGCATGTGCTTTCCGCGCACTGCCGCCACCTCGGTGCTCACATCGGCCACGGCGGCAAGGTCGTCGGCGACTGCGTGGAATGCCCTTTCCACGGCTGGCGCTGGGGACCCGACGGCACCAACCGCTACATCCCCTATCAGCCGGACCGGCCCAACAAGGCGCTGCGGCTGCGGGTCTACCCGGTCGTCGAGCAGTACGGGTGCGTGTTCGCCTGGCACCAACCGGACGGCAAGGAACCGCAGTGGGAGATGCCCGACCTGTTTCACAAGTTCCCGCAGTTTCCGACAGACCCCGACGCGTATTACCGGCCGTATCCTGAGTTTTCGAGTCGCGCCGAACGCGAGCCGGTGCACCCGCAGATCGTCGCGGAGAACGGTCCCGACAGCGCGCATTTCCATTACGTCCACGGCGCCACCGTCACCCCCGTGTGCCTCAACTGGGAAGCCGTCGACGAGGAATGGCGCTTCCTGACGGGCTGGCCCGACACACGCAGCGAGGACCCCGACAAAATGGCGCTGTACATCCACAGCCATTTCTCCGGGCTCGGCTTCGCGATCAGCGCGTTCGAGGGATCGTCGAACCACCGGCTGATCTTCGCGTGCACACCGGTCGAGGACGGCTACTCGGACATGTTCTATTCGATCTGGTGGCCCCGGGTACCCGGCGACACCTCCGACGTGCCGCCGGACACCGTGCGCGAGCAGGTGCAGCGGCAGTTCATGGGCACGGTGTGGGACGACCTCAACATCTGGCGCTACCAGGAGTACGTCGAACGCCCCGCACTGTCCAAGGTCGACGCGAAGCCGTATATGGCCATGCGCAAGTGGGCGACCCAGTTTTATGAAGTTCCCGCCACCCCGCCCGGCGAGGTCCCGGCCAAGGTATGAGAGTCGATCTCGCCCAGATCGCGGCGCCCGGCCACACCGCGATCGTCACGCAGGAGTGCCAGGGCGCGATCGTCGGCCCCGACGCCGGGCTCAAAGCCCTGGCCGACGAGGCCCGTCGCGAGGCCGTTCCCAACATCGAACGGCTGCTACCCGCGGCCCGAAGCGCGGGTGTGAGCGTGGTGCACTGCCTCGTTCAGCGCCGCCCAGACGGAAAGGGGGCCAACCACAACGCGAAGATCTTCTCGTTCGGCGGCGCCGTCGCAATCGCCGCCGGCACACCCGGCGCCGAACTGCTGCCCGAACTGGGCCCGGAACCCTCCGACGTCGTGCTGCGCCGGTGGCACGGAATCGGGCCGATGGGCGGGACGGATCTGGACGCGGTGCTGCGCAATCTCGGGGTGACGACGATCGTCGCCGTCGGCGTCTCGGTCAACGTCGCGATCACCAACCTGGTGATGGACGCCGTCAACGCCGCGTACCACGTCGTGGTGCCGCGCGACGCGGTCGCAGGAATCCCCACCGACTACGCGAATGCGGTCATCGACAACACGTTGTCCCTCCTGGCGACGATCACCACCACCGACGAGCTGATCACGACGTGGAAGAAATAGACGCGTGACCGACACCGAGGACGACATCCGCGAATTCGCCCGGGTGCAGCCGACTTTGGGATCTGCTGAGATGGGCCGCTTCATCGGGGCAATGCGACGGCTCCAGGACATCGCGGTCTCAACCAACCCCGACGCCGCGCTGTGGGATCACACCGCCGAACTCCTCGAGAACGTCTGCGCGCAACTGGAGCAGCGCAAGGCGCCCGCCGCAGTCGCGCCTGCCGGTCGAGCGCCGAACCTGCCCGGCAACGGCCATCCGCTGATGCCGCCCTGGCAGGTGGCGGAGTCGGGGCCCGACGAGGTCACCATGCGCGGGCACTTCAGCCGCTTCCACGTCGGCGGCAACGACGCCGTGCACGGCGGGGTTATCCCATTGTTCTACGACTGGCATTTCGGCATGGTGGTTTCGGCTGCCGGCCGCCCGGACAGCCGCACCGCATACCTTCATGTGGACTACCGCCGCGTGACGCCCATCGACGTGCCGTTGGAGTCGCGGGCCTGGATCGACTCGGTGGACGGGCGAAAACTGTTCGTGAGGGCGGTGATGACCGACCTGGACGGCAACGTACTATCCGAGGCCAACGGTCTGATGATCAAGTTGCTACCACACCAGCCCTGAGAGGCACGATGTCTGATTCGCTCTCCACGTCCGCGCCGTCGAGCACCACCGAGTTCACTGTTCCGGCTGCCGCCGACACCGTCGCCGCCGTGATCGGCGACCGAGAGTTCATCATTCAGGGCGACCGTCGCTACACCTACGCGCAGGTTGTCGAACGCGCCAACCGGCTGGCGGCATTCCTGCACAGCCGCGGGCTGGGTTGCCATGTCGAGCGCTCCGAGTTGGCCGGCCACGAGGTGGGCCAGGACCTGCTGGGCATCTACGCCTACAACGGACCGGAGTACGTCGAGGCGATGCTCGGCGCCTGGCGGGCCCGCGTCGCGCCGTTCAACGTCAACTACCGCTACGTCAAGAACGAACTGCAGTACCTGCTCGCCGATTCCGGCGCCACCGCACTGCTGTACCACGCCGCGTTCGCCCCGCGCGTCGCCGAGGTGCTGCCGGACCTGCCTAACCTGCGGGTGCTGATCCAGATCGCTGACCAGTCGGGCAACGATCTGCTCTACGGCGCAGTCGACTACGAGTCGATCGTCGGGTCGGGCGCCGCGGTGCTGCCACCGCTGGAGCCCTCACCCGACGATCTCTACGTGCTCTACACCGGGGGCACGACCGGTATGCCGAAGGGTGTGCTGTGGCGCCAGCACGACATCTTCATGACCTCGTTCGGCGGCCGCAGCCTCTACACCGGCGAACTCGCCAACTCTTACGACGACATCACCAAACGAGTGACCGAGGCGCCGGAGACGCGATTGATGATCCTGCCGCCGCTGATGCACGGCGCCGCACAGTGGGCGGTGATGACGGCGATGACGACAGGCCAGTCGGTCGTGTTCTCCACTGTCACCGAGCGTTTCGACGCCGACGAAGTGGTGGCCACCATCGAACGCGAGAAGGTGATGGCAGTGACGGTCGTGGGTGACGCGATGGCGCGACCACTGGCCGATGCGATCGAACGCACCGACGCCGACCTGTCGTCGCTGGCCGTGGTCGCCAACGGTGGCGCGCTGTTGACGCCGACCGCCAAACAGCGCCTCATCGACGTCAAGCCCGGGTTGATCGTCGTCGACGGGGTCGGTTCCTCCGAGACCGGCGCGCAGATGACGCACATGTCCGCCTCCGGCGCGGTGGCGACCGGCAAGTTCAACGCCGGACCCGACACCTACGTTGCCTCCGAGGATCTCGGCACGCTGCTCGAGCCGGGCCACGAGGGAATGGGATGGTTGGCCCAACGCGGTTACGTGCCACTGGGTTACAAGGGTGACGCGACCAAGACCGCCGCCACCTTCCCGGTGATCGACGGCGTGCGGTACTCCGTGCCCGGCGACCGCGCCCGCCATCTCGCCGACGGGACCGTCGAACTCCTCGGCCGCGATTCGGTCACCATCAACTCCGGCGGCGAGAAGATCTTCGCCGAGGAGGTCGAGACCGCGATCGCCTCGCATCCAGCGGTGGCAGACGTCGTGGTCGCGGGCCGGCCCAGCGAGCGGTGGGGTCAGGAGGTGGTCGCCGTCGTCGCGCTGACCGAGGGCGCCAGCGCTGGGGCCCAGGAACTCATCGACCATGCCGCGAATTCGATTGCGCGCTATAAGCTTCCGAAGGCGATCGTGTTCCGTCCGACGATCGAACGCAGCCCCGCGGGCAAGGCCGACTACCGGTGGGCCCGCGAGCAGGCGATCAGCGGCGACGCCTGAGCCGACGCCGGGTCCGGTTGCGCGCGAAGCGCAGACCCAACGCTGTTGTCGCCCGCGTCGACGGGGTGAACGGTGGTGCCGCACGTCCGGTGATGGTGAACGGCAGATCCGTGCCGACCACCGTGCGGTGGTGGCTGAACGCGTCGAACCCCGCCTTGCCGTGGTAGGCGCCCATTCCGCTGCGCCCGACGCCACCGAACGGCGCCGCCGAAGGAATCATCTGCGCGGCGAAGTCGTTGCGCGCCACCCCGCCACTGCGCGTGTTGCGGACGAAACGCCGGAAGTCGTCGTCGTCCGGTCCGTACCAGTACGCGACAAGCGGTGAGGGCCGCCGGTTGATGTAGTCGATCGCCTCACTCAGTTCGCGGTAGGGCCGCAACTCCAGCACTGGACCGAAGACCTCCTCCGCGGCGATCGCCATTCGGTCATCGACGTCGCACACGATGGTGGGAGCGATCTTTCGGGTGTCGCGGTCCGGCAGGATCTCACCGTCCGGCAAGACGGTCTCGACGCGGGCACCTTTGGCGCGCGCGTCGTCGATGAGGCCGACCACTCGGTCATAGTTCGCCTCGTTCACCGACGAGCAGTAGTCGTCGTTGCCGACAATGGCCGGAAACATCTCGCGCAGTGTGCGTTTCGCCGTGTCAACGAAAGCGTCCACCCGATCGTCGGGCACGAAGACGTAATCGGGACACACGCAGACCTGTCCCCCGTTGATCATTCGCGAGCGGGCGATGCGCGCCGCCGAACGGTTGAGGTCCGCCTCGCGGGAAACCACCACGGGGTTCTTGCCCCCGAGCTCCAGCGTGACGGGTACCAGGTTCTCCGCGGCCGCCCGCTGCACCTGCGCGCCGACGGACGGCGACCCGGTGAAGAACAGGTGATCAAAGGGCAGCGCCGAGAACGCCGCCGCGACGTCGGGTCCGCCGGTCACCACGTCAAGCTCGGCGACGTCAAAGTACTTCGGCGCCAACGACTTCATCAGAGCGGCGGTGCCCGGCGTGATCTCCGACATCTTGATCATGACGCGGTTGCCCGCGGCGAAGGCGGCGGCGGCCGGAAGCACCACAAGGTTGACCGGGAAGTTCCACGGACCGATGATCCCGACGGCCCCCAGCGGTGACGGGTGCACCTCGGCCCGCAGGCCGAACCGCCGAGTGGCGCGCATCAACTTTGTCGCGCGCATCCACTGCGGCACATGCGATCTGGTGTGCTCGATGACGGAGATCATCCCGAGGATTTCGGTGAACAACGATCCCGTTCTCGGGCGGGTGCCGTAGTCGGCGGCCATGGTGTCGACGAACTGGTCGGCGTTGTCCAGCACCAGAGCGAGCAACCGGTCGATACGGTTGCGCCGCACCGCGACGCTCGGCGGGCCGTCGGCCAGGAATTCGCGCCGCTGCCGCTCGAGGGTCGCCTGCATGGCCTCATGCTCAACGGCCACCGCGGCGTTCGCCTCAATTGTGCTCTCGCTCATCGCACCACCATCTGTGGGAGTGATTGTCTGACCGACCAGAATTGTTTACTGTCGTCCTTACAGTCAGCCATTCGATGGTACGCCGGCCAGGCGCGGCGGCGAAGGAAACGGGTGCAATGAGCGGAAAACGCAAGATCGTCGTGGTGGGCGCGGCCTCCGGCATCGGGGCGGCCGTCGCGACCCACTTCCACGAGCGTGGCGATCACGTCCTCGCCGTCGACAGACGCGAGCAGCGAACCGCAGCAAGCGAGTATACCCGCTGCGATCTGCGTGACGGCGACAGCATCCGCGACCTGCTCGCCGGCATCGGATCCGGATGGGACATGCTGGCCCACGTCGCAGGTGTGCCCGGCACCGCACCAGCCGCCGACGTGCTCAAGGTCAACTACCTCGGCATGCGGCTGATGACTGAAGGCATGCTCCCCCTGCTACGCGAGGGCGGTTCGATCGTGGCCGTGGCCTCCACCGCCGCGCTCGGGTGGGAGCAGCGCACCGAGACGCTGTCCGGGCTGCTCGAACTCACCGACGCCGACGCCGTCGAACGCTGGCAGTCTCAGCAGGATCCGGACTATCCCGTGTACAGCACGTCGAAACAGGCGGTGATCCTGTACGCCAAGCGCCTTGCGGGCCAGGCATGGGCGAAGTACGGCGTACGCGTGAACACCGTGAGCCCCGGGCCGGTCGAAACGCCGATCCTCACCGACTTCGAACAGACCATGGGCAAGGAGGTTCTGGACATGTGCCGGGCCACGGTCGGCCGGCATGCGTCGGTCGACGACATCGTGCCGGCCATCTCGTTCCTAGGCTCCCCGGCGGCGCGCTGGATCACGGGCCAGGACCTGCAGGTCGACGCCGGGTTCATCAGCTCGATGACCGCCGGTACGCCGGTCCAGCTGTTATAGTCTACTGTAATAGTTACAGTACCTCTCGCAGGAACTATCCGAGCCCCTGGAGTGACCGGTGGAAAGCCCCGTTCAGGACGTCGCCCCCGACGAAGTGGCCGACCTCCTCCGTGACCCCTATCCCCTGTTCGCACAGCGGCGACGGGAGACCGGTGGCGTCTTTCGCGGCAGCGTCATGGACTGGTCCAAGACACCGGAGTCGATGCGTCCCGAACATCTCTACGCTGCAGTGTCCTTCGATGCGGTCAACCGGGTGTTCCGCGATGGCAAGGTCTTCAACTCCCAGATCTACGACAGCACCATCGGCCTGTTCATCGGCCCGACGATCCTGGCGATGGAAGGCAAGAAACACTGGGAGCACCGCAACCTCGTGTCCGCGGCGTTCAAGTCGAGGTCGCTGGCGCAGTGGGAGCCCCTGATCGTCCGCCCCGTCGTGACCGCGCTGATCGACGAGTTCGTCGACAGCGGCCAGGCGGATCTGGTGCGCGATTTCACCTTGGAGTTCCCCACCCGGGTCATCTCGAAGCTGTTGGGCCTGCCCGAGGACGACCTGCCGTGGTTCCGCAAGCGCGCCGTCGAACTGATCAGCTACACCATCAAGTACAAGCGTGCCTTCGAGGCGTCCGCGGCGCTCAAAGACTATTTCCTGCAACAGATCGAGCAGCGTCGATCCAAGCCGACCGAGGACATCATCGGCGATCTGGTCTCCGCTGAGATCGACGGCGAGAAGCTCAGCGATGAGGCGATCTACTCATTTCTGCGTCTGCTGCTCCCCGCCGGACTGGAGACCACGTTCCGCTCGTCGGGCAATCTGCTGTATCTGTTGCTGACCCATCCCGAGCAGTTTCGAGCCGTACAGGCCGACCGTGACCTGCTACCGGCTGCCATCGAGGAGGGGCTGCGGTACGAGACACCGCTGACCACCGTGCAGCGGTACGCAACCGCGAAGACCGAACTGGAGGGAGTCAAAATCCCCGCGGGATCGGTGATCGACGTGTGCATCGGCTCGGCGAACCGGGACGAGAAGCGCTGGGAACGCTCCGAAGAATTCGACATCTTCCGCAAACGCGTACCGCACATCTCCTTTGCCGCGGGCGAGCACACCTGCATGGGGCTGCATCTCGCCCGCATGGAGACCCGGGTCGCGGTCGAGTGCCTGCTGGACCGCCTGACCAACATCAACCTCGTCACCGATGACAACCCCCAAATCTGGGGCCAGCCCTTCCGGTCACCCACGGCGCTGCCGGTGACATTCGACCCGGCCGACTGACCAGTGCCCGCAACAGGTGCCGGAGAAACCCGCCAACGCCGCGACCGCGGGTCGATCAGCGCCGACGAAATCCTCAACGGCGCACTCGAAGTCGCCGCCGAGGTGTCGATCGACAATCTGAGCATGCCGCAACTGGCCAAACATCTCGGGGTGGGGGTCACCAGCATCTACTGGTACTTCCGCCGCAAGGATGACCTGCTCGACGCGATGACGAACCGGGCGTTGGAGCGCTTCGAATTCACCGTACCGACCATCGCAGCGTCGAACTGGCGAGAGTCGCTGCGCGATCACGCGCTGACGATGCGCCGACGGTTCCGCGCCGACCCGGTTCTCTGCGATCTGGTACTGATCCGCGGGCAGTACGGGCACCGCGCCATGCACGCCGCGCTGCAGAAACTCGGACAGCCGATCGGGGCGCTGATCGAGGCGGGGCTCAGCGCCGAGCAGGCGGTCGAGACGTACGGCGCGATCTCGGTGCACATCCGGGGATCGGTGGTTCTCGAACGGTTGCAGGAGCGGACCGAGGGCTTCCCGTCCCAGCTGGTCGATGGCGGCAGGTACATCGGGTTCGCGGACGACGTCGACTTCGCCTACGTCCTGGACAGCATCCTCGACCACGCCGAAGCGATCATCGCGGCGGCGTAGCTTTCGCCCTCGGTGCGCGATAGGCAACGGTCTTCGATTCCAGATACTGTTCGAAACCCTCGACGCCGCATTGCCGTCCGACACCGCTGTTCTTGAAACCGCCGAACGGCGCGTCGGCCCCGTAGAACATGCCGCCGTTGACCCCGAACGAGCCGGTGCGGATGCGACGGGCGATCGCCATGCCGCGCTCCAGCGATCGTGAGGAAACCGCGCCCGCCAGCCCGAAAGCGCTGTCGTTCGCGATGCGGACCGCTTCGTCGTCGTCGTCGAACGGCAGCACCACCAGCACGGGCCCGAACACCTCCTGCCGGGCGATCGCCGCGCCGTTGTCGACACCGACGATCACCGTCGGCGCCACGTAGTGCCCGCCGGCCAGGTGGTCGGGCAAGTTCGCGACGGCCCCGCCGCCCGTGGTGATCTCGGCACCGTCCGCGCGAGCCTGATCGACCGCGTCGAGGACTCGTCGCTTCTGCGCCGCGCTGATCACGGGGCCGACGAGGGTTTCGGGGATCACCGGATCCCCAATGGGCACAGCCTGATATGCGGCGGTGACGCTGGCGACGGCATCGTCGAACCGCGATCGGTGGACCAGCATGCGCGTGGTGGCGGCACAGGCCTGCCCCGCGTGAACGCACACACCGATCGCCGATCCGACGATCGCCGCCGGCGGTGCGTCTTCGAGCACGATCGACACCGACTTGCCGCCCAGTTCCAGGAACATCCGCTTCATCGTGTCGGCACCCGCGCGCATCAGCAGCTTGCCGACCGCGGTGGATCCGGTGAACGAGATCATGTCGACGCGGGGGTCGGCGCCCAGAAGCGCGGCCACGTCGTTGGACGGCGTCGGCACGACGTTGACGACGCCGGGCGGGATGTCGGTGTGCTCGGCGATGAGCCGGCCGAGGCGCGTCGCATTCCACGGGGTGTTCGGATCGGGTTTGAGCACGACGGTGTTCCCGGTCGCGAGCGCGGGACCGAGCTTGTTGAGGATCACCTCGATCGGGAAGTTGGACGGTGTGATCGCGGCTACGACACCGACCGGCTCCTTGACGACCATGCGCACATTGCGATCACCGAACAGCCCACCGCCGTCGAGCGTGCGCTCCCAGGGGAAGTCGAGCATCAGCCGCGCCGGATAGCGCAGCCCGTCTGCCAACGGCCAATCGAGTTGTGCGGACTGCGTCGTCATCACGGGACAGCCGACCTCGGCGATCAACTCCTCGCGCAGATCGTCCTGCTCGCGTTCGATCGCGGACTGCAACTGATCGAGACAACGCGCGCGCAACCGGCGGTTGGTCCGCCAGTCGGATTCGTCAAAAGCCCGGCGCGCCGCCGCGATCGCGCGGTCCATGTCGTCGGCGTCGGCGGCAGCGGTACTTCCCAGCGGCTGCCCGGTGGCCGGACTCAGGTTGTCGAACTGCTCCCCGGACGCCGATGCCACGAGCTGTCCGTCGATGAGCATCCGCGATTCGGCGCGTCCGCCTGCCCGCCTGCCGATGTCGATGCTGGTCTCGATCCGTTCTTCTGCATTTTTTGCGGAACTCACCCAGCTACCTCGTACAATCGGACTCTGCGGGACGACTAACTGTAAAGCTTACAGTAAGTTATTACAACAGCCGGAGTGACGGATACAAGGGAGCCGAGTTGGTCAAGGTCATGGAGGGCGTGCGCGTCCTCGAGGTCGCACAGTTCACGTTCGTTCCGGCGGCGGGAGCAATCCTCGCCGACTGGGGTGCCGACGTCATCAAGGTCGAACACCCGGTGCGCGGCGATACCCAGCGCGGCTTCATCAACATGGGCGGCTTCCAACTCGACCCCGACCGCCACCCACTGATCGAGCACCCCAACCGCGGCAAGCGCAGTATCGGCATCGACGTGTCGAAACCGGAGGGCCAGGAAGTTCTCTACGAGATCGCCAAGACCGCCGACGTCTTCCTCACGAACTACCTTCCGGCGCAGCGGCAGAAGAACAGGTTCGACGTCGAGCACATTCGCGCCGCAAACCCGGACATCATCTACGCGCGTGGCAGCGCATACGGCGACAAGGGACCCGAGCGTGACGTCGGCGGGTTCGACGGCACCGCGTTCTGGACGCGCAGCGGAGTAGGCCACGCGTTGACGCCGGAAGAGATTGGTGGGGCGCTGTCGCAAGGCATTCCGGCGTTCGGCGACTCGATCGGCGGCATGAACATCGCGGGCGGGATCTCGGCTGCGCTGTTTCATCGAGCGCGCACCGGCGAGGCAGTAGAACTCGACGTGTCGCTGCTGAGCACCGCATGGTGGGCGGCCGGCGCCAGCGTGACACAGGGCATGGAGACCGGGGAGACGATGCGCTCGCTGATGCCGGACGCGACCGGCCCGAGCGTGAACCCGTTCATGGCGAACTATCTGACCTCGGACGGCGGCACCATCAACCTGTGCATCGTCAGCCCGACCGGCTACATCCGCGATGCCTTCGCCCATCTCGGGCTGCCGGAACTGGCCGACGACCCGCGATTCTGCGACGTCATGCCGTTGATCGAAAACGCCTCCGCCGCAGCCGAATTGATCGCCGAGGCGATCCGCAGCAAGCCGTTCGACTACTGGCGCGAACATCTGAAGACGATGAAAGGCCAATGGGCGCCGTTCCAGAGCCTGCTCGACCTCGGCGGCGACGAGCAGGCACTCGCCAACGACATGGTCGTCGAGGTCGAGGCGGCCGACGGCGGTGATCCGTTCAAGGTGGTTCGCGGGCCGGTCCAGTTCAATCACGAGCCGCTGGAGACCACGCGCGCCCCGCAGGCCAGCGAGCACACCGAACTGGTTCTGATGGACATCGGCATGGACTGGGACCGCATCGAGGCGCTCAAGGACAAGGGCGCGATCGCGTAACCCCGTAACCTGGCGAGCGTGCGTGTCTGCTTCGCGCCACGCCGCAAATCGTAAGCGGTTTGCGCACGCTCACGGGATGCCGACCGTGCACAAAGTGCCGCTACTGCGCGGCGTGTCGTGTACAGACACGCACGCTCGCGCATAAGGGTGAGCACGCTCGCTCGCGGCAGTTAGGTACGGGACTAAACGCGCTCCACGCGCACGGGGACTCCGGTCAACCACGCCATCCCCGACAACGCCTCGACGTCGGCGGGGTCGCTCGACGTCAGCTGGTTGACGTTGGCGCCACCGGCGCGGTTCGCCAGTCGCCAGGAGCCCGTGCCCTTGTGGCCCCAGCCGTGCGGCACCGCGACCACCCCGGCGACCAGATCCTTGGTCGTCAGGACCGGAACCGTGATGGCGCCATGGGGCGAGCTGATCCGCACCTCGTCGCCGTCGACGATCTGCTGCTCGGCCGCATCGCCGACATGCATCAACGCATGCTGGCGAGGATCGCCACGCATCAGCAGCGGTGAGTTGTGCATCCACGAGTTCTCCGAGCGTGGCTCGCGCATGCCGATCATCCGCAGCGGGTAGCCGTCGGGGCGCGAACGCCGCGACAGCTTCTCGACCTCGGCGGCGATTCCGGCATGTTCCAAGCGCACACGTCGCGACAGGTACGCGACCGCTCCGCGCAGCACTCCCGTGCGGATGTGCGGTGACAGCACGACGCCGTGCGGATGCTCCTCGGTCAGCCGCCGCAGCGTCAATCCACCGCGACGCAGGCCAAACCGGTTGCCACCCTCTGACATTCGCACCAACACGTCCATCATCAGCCGTGGCGTCAACTCGAAACCGCACGCGTCAAGCAGCCTTCGCACACCATTGAAGACGGCGAAGGCCGGCACACGACGCCCCAGCCGCCCAGCGAGGTCCTCGACGATGTCCCATTCGCCTCGCGCCTCACCGACGGGTTTGACGACGGCTTCGGTGGCCTGTCGAAACGGTGTGGCCTGAAACGCCTGAAATGTGTACGGGAAGTCGTCGCGCTCGTACATCGTGGTGACGGGCAGGATGTAGTCGCACTGCGCGCTCGTCTCGGTGACGTAGAAGTCGAGCGCGACGGACAGCTCCAGTTCCCCGAACGCTGCCTCGAGTTCCTCACCGTTCGGCACCGACAGCACGGGATTGCCGGCCGAGACGAACATCGCCCGGATCCGGCGGTCACCCGGTGTGGTGATCTCCTTGGCCATCAGCGCCGCGGGCTCGGAACCGATCGCGCTCGGGGTTCCGCTGATCCGCGACCGCTTACGCCGATACGACCGCCGCATGACGGCGCCCATCGCGACGTTCTGCCACCTCTGGCCGACGGTGTGCATCGAGCTGAACACCGAACCGCCCGGCACATCGAGGTTGCCCGCCACCAGGTTGACCGCGTCAATGAGATAGGTGGTCAAGGTGCCGTGGCTACCCACGCAGGTGCCGAGCCTGCCGTAGACGGCGGCTCGCGGCGTCCGCACCAGGTCGTACGCCAGCGCGCGCACGCTGTCGGCATCGATACCGGTCTGCGCCGCAGTCGCCTCCGGAGTGAACGACCCGCACAACGAACGCAACCACTCGACGCCGTCGGCCTGCCGTTTCACTGTGACGATGTCGACGAGGCCGTCGGCGAACATCACCTGCAGCAGCGACAACAACAGCAACGAGTCCGTGTCCGGCACGACGCCCAGCCATTCGAACGCCATCGCGGTCTCACTGCGCCGCGGATCGACGATCACCACGCGGCCACCGCGCTTGACGATGTCGTGCATCCGGTCTTTGATCCGTGGTGCGGTGAGAAAACTTCCATGCGACACAACGGGATTGGCGCCCATCATGACCAGCAGGTCGGTGCGGGTCAGGTCCGGGATCGGGACCGACGTCGGCACGCCGTAGAGCAACTGGCTCGCGATCAGCCTGCTGTTGGTGTCCTGCGACGACGCGGTGAAGTAGTGCCCGTGGCGTCCGAGTCCCTTGATGAACAGCAGCGCCGCGAACGTGTGGGCATAGCTGAACGCACCCGGGTTGCCCATGTACCAGCCGACCGCGCCGGACCCGTTTCGGCGCAGGACCTCGCCCAGTCGTGACGCGATGTCGGACATCGCCTCGTCCCAGCCAACCGGCTCGAAACCGTCGGGACCCCGGCGCAGCGGGACGGTGACGCGGTCCGGGTCGTTGACCACCTCGGTGAACGCGATGCCCTTCTGGCAGGCAAAGCCGGCCGACAGCGGGTGCTGCTTGTCGGGCCGCAACGCCACCAGGTGTCCGTCCTCGACAGTGGCGATCATCCCGCACAACGGCTCGCAGATGCGGCAGAACGTCGGCTTGTGCTCGATCACCGGTGCCACGCCGACTACGATACTGTAAGCATTACAGTTAGCACAGGCCCGGCTCAGGAGGAATGCGCAGATGAATGACGTCGCGATCATCGGTGTCGGCCTGCATCCGTTCGGCCGTTTCGAGGGCAAATCGGCCATGGAGATGGGCGTCGACGCGATCTTCGCCGCCGTCGCCGACGCCGGCGTGGAGTGGAAGGACATCCAGTTCGCGACGGGCGGCAGCTGGACCGTCGCCAACCCGGACGCGATCGTCGGCATGGTAGGGTTGTCCGGCATCCCGTTCACCAACGTGTTCAACGCCTGTGCGACGGCGGCCAGCGCCGCCAAGGCTTGCGCCGACGGGATTCGACTGGGCGACTACGACATCGGCATTGCCATCGGCCTGGACAAGCACCCGCGCGGCGCGTTCACCGAAGATCCCGCCCTCGTCGGCATGCCGCGGTGGTACGCCGAAAATGGCCAGTACCTGACCACCCAGTTCTTCGGCATGAAGGCCAACCGCTATCTGCACGAGCACGGCATCAGCCAGCAGACACTGGCGAAGGTCGCGGCGAAGAACTTCCGCAACGGCGCGCTGAATCCGAACGCCTTCCGCCGTAAGCCCATCCCCGAGGACCAGATCCTCAACTCAACGATGCTGAATTATCCGCTCACCCAGTACATGTTCTGCGCCCCCGACGAAGGTGCGGCGGCCGTCGTGATGTGTCGCGCCGACATCGCCGAGCGCTACACCGCCAAGCCGGTGTACCTGCGGGCGGTCGAGGTTCGCACTCGTAAGTACGGCGCCTACGAGGTGAACACCACGTTCGCGCCGGTCGAGGAGGACGTCGCGCCGACCGTCTACGCCGCGAAAGCCGCGTTCGAAAAAGCCGGTATGGCACCGGAAGACGTCGACGTCATTCAGTTGCAGGACACCGACGCCGGAGCGGAGATCATCCACATGGCCGAGTGCGGGTTCTGCGCCGACGGCGAGCAGGAGAAGCTGTTGGCCGACGGGGCAACCGAGATCACCGGCTCCCTGCCGGTCAACACCGACGGGGGCCTGATCGCCAACGGCGAGCCGATCGGCGCGTCGGGTCTTCGGCAGATCCACGAACTGGTGCGCCAACTGCGCGGCGAGGCGGGCGACCGCCAAGTCCCGGGAGAACCGAAAGTCGGCTTCTCTCAACTGTATGGCGCGCCGGGCACCGCCGCCGCGACGATCTTGACCACCTGACCCGCTCTGCTCGCGAGCGGCGGATCAGCGCATAACCGCGAAAACATCGAGCTACGCAGGCATGCTGTAGGCCATGCCCACGATCACCACGAGCGACGGCGTCGACATCTTCTTCAAGGACTGGGGCTCGGGTCAACCGATCGTGTTCAGCCACGGTTGGCCGCTGTCGGCCGACGACTGGGACACCCAGATGCTGTTCTTCCTGAAGCACGGGTACCGCGTTGTCGCGCATGACCGTCGCGGCCACGGCAGGTCGTCGCAGGTTGCCGACGGTCACGACATGGACCATTACGTCGACGATCTTGCCGCGGTCGTCGAACACCTCGACCTGCGCGATGCGATCCATGTCGGACACTCGACGGGCGGCGGCGAGGTCGCGCATTACCTCGCGCGCCACGGTGAGAGTCGAGCGGCCAAGGCGGCGCTCATCAGCGCTGTGCCGCCGCTGATGGTCAAGACCGAGGCCAATCCAGCCGGACTGCCGAAGGATGTGTTCGACGACCTGCAGGCGCAATTGGCCGCCAACCGCTCGGAGTTCTATCGCGCGTTGCCGTCCGGCCCGTTCTACGGATTCAACCGCCCCGGTGTCGAGGCATCGGAAGCGATCATCGCGAATTGGTGGCGCCAGGGCATGATGGGCGGCGCCAAGGCGCACTACGACGGCATCGTCGCGTTCTCGCAGACGGACTTCACCGAGGACCTCAAGAAGATCACCGTTCCGGTTCTGGTGATGCACAGCGAGGACGACCAGATCGTGCCGTACGTCGCCGCGGGTCCGCGGTCCGCCGAACTGCTGCCGAACGGCACGCTGAAGACCTACCGGGGATTCCCGCACGGCATGCCGACCACGCATGCCGACGTCATCAACGCCGACCTGCTGGATTTCCTCCGGTCCTGAGCCCTACTTCAACACCCGACGCGACAGCCGACCGATTGCGCGGCGCATCGGATCCGAGATGAACACGGCGACAAGGCCATTGCCGACGTCTTCGCGTAGACGCGTCAGCTTCGAGCTCTTGATGCGCCACTGCCCGTCGGCTTTCTCGTACGTCTCGGTGTAGTGCCCGTACCCACGCAGGTTGATGCCAGGACCGAATCGCACGACGTCCTCCAGTGCCCACACACCGCGCGCCGTCGTCGGCGAGGTGATCACGATCTCCGGTGCATGCACCTGATGCACGGTCGCCTGGTTGCGCAGACTTTTTCGGGTGAACGCGACGAACTTGTCTGCGCCGTCGATTACCTTGCCGCCCGCTTCGGAGGTGTCGCTGAGAAAGTCGTCGGTGAAGATGGTGCGCCAGGCCGCCCACTGCTTGGTGTCGAGCAGCCTGCAGTAGCGCGCCTTCAACTGTTTGATCGCTTCGATCTCGACAAGATCGGCTTCGGTCACTTGGCCATCTCTTTCGCGCGTTCGACATAGAACCGCGCGGCGCGTCTGATCGACTCGGCGGTCGGCCGTGGCTGCCAGCCCAGTTCTCTGGTCGCCTTACTGTGGTCCGCCGGCGGCATGATGTGCAACAGTCGGACACCGGTCGCGTTGATCGGAACCTCGCGTCGCACCAGCCTGCCGACGACGTTCGCCACGCGCACCGAGGCGTACACCACAGCGAGCGGGACGCCGAATCGCGGTGGCGTCGCCCCCACTTCGGTTGCCGCTGTCTGCAACATGTCTCGCATCGACATGTATGACTCGGAGATGATGTACCGCTCGCCTATCCCGCCGTTCTCCCCGGCGAGCAGAAATGCCTCTGCGACATCCTCGATGCCGACGACCTCGGTGTGCACACCTGTGATGTAGGCGGGAATCTTGCCGAACGCGGCGTACTGCACCATCAACCCCTGATGCGGCTGCCAATCGCCCGGGCCGTACGGGTTCGACACGCACATTGCCACCGCCGGAAGCCCACGTTCGCGCACGTAGCGCAGCACGAGATCTTCTGCCTGCCGGCGTGATTCGATGTACGCACCGCCCTTGTCGCCCCAGTCGAACGGCATGTCCTCGGTGACCGGACCTCGTCCGTCGCCCAGCGCGATCGTGCCGATGGTGCTGCAGAACACGAACCGATGAAGGTCGGCCTCGGCGGCGACGTCGAGCACCCGCTGCAGGCAGTTGACGTTCGTCTCGAACAGCGGCGCCGGGTCGCGCAGGTGGAAGCGGGTGTCCACGATGCAGTAGTAGACGACGTCGCGGTCCGACATCGCCGCTCGCAGTGCCTCGTCGTCGTAGAGATCGCCGTAGCAGCGCTCCACCTCGAGGTCGTCTATGGCCACTGTCGAACTGGTCTTGCGCAGGTACACCCGCACGTCGTCGCCGCGCTCGACGAGTTTGCGGGTGACGTGTGAGCCGACGAAGCCGCTGGGCCCCATCACGAGTGCTCGGCGGTTGGCGGGCGGCAATGTTGTCACCTTCCGTGGGTCACGAACGTGCGCAAGTGTTGCTGGAAGCGCGGCGTGGCGTGCGCAAGCACGCACGCTCGCGCAGTGAAAGCTTAGGACGCTTTCTTGGCGACGGGCGCGTAGGCCGGCTTACCGAGGCCCAGCACGTACTGCGCAATCATGTTGCGGAACACCTCCAGCGTGCCACCGTAGATGCCGACCAGCGGCGCGAAGCGATACACGTACTCCGCAGCGCCGTCGTCGGCGGCACCGTCGGCGCCGAGCGGCAGCGACGACGCGGTGCCGAGGAGGTCCATCAGAACCGGCGAAATGTCCCGCATTGTCTGCGCCAGCGCCACCCGGCCGAAGATGCTGGTGGCCGAGAACGCCGCCTCCATGCGGGCGACGCTGCGTCCCAACCGGTACGCCACCGAGCCGTCGTCGATCAACCTGCGTCCGTTGGGTTCTGGCTCCGTGACCTTCGCCGCGGCCTTGTCGACCGCGGCGGCCATGGTGTTGGCCTGATGCATCATGATCGAGACGTCCTGAAGACCGTCGGCCGCCGCTTCGACCGCGCCGTGCTCGACGTTGAGCGGTTCGCGCACCACCGTCCAGCCGTCGTTCACCTCGCCGAGGCGATACTTGTCGTCCACGCGCACATCGCTGTAGTACACGATGTTCGTCCGATCACCGTCGACGGTGCGGATGCCCTGGATCTCGATGCCCGGCGAGTCCAGCGGTACCAGGAACATGGTGAGGCTCTTGTGCTTCGGTGCGTCGGGATCGGTGTTGGTGATCAAGAAGACGTACTGGCAGTTGTGCGCTCCGGTGGTGAACATCTTCGAGCCATTAATGACCCACCCGTCGCCGTCGCGCACGGCTCTGGTCTTGCACGTCGCGACGTCGGATCCGCCTTCGGGTTCGGTGTAGCCCAGGCAAAGCCGGACCTCGCCGGTGTACACCCGCGGCATCACCTCGGCCTTGAGTTCGGGGGAGCCGAACTTGTCCACCGACCGCGCGATCATTGCGGTGGTGCCGAACGTCACCCACGGCACGTGTGCGCGGCGCTTCTCCAGTTCCCAAATCCGACGCCGGACCCGGTTGAACCCGCCTTCGGATTCGGGCTTCCATTCGCGCGCGAGGTAACCGGCCTTGCCGAGCGCGAGGTGGACGCCTTCGTCGAAGTTGTCGCCGGTCTCACGATCGCGGCGCCGGACGTCCTCGGTGACTATCTCACGCAGGAACGCGCGCGCCTCGTCCTGGAAGGCCTGGTCTTCGTCGGAGAGTTCGACCCGTGAGAAATCCATTTACTCGCCCTCTCCACTTTCCCGCGCCGCGACGATCTCGGCGATGTACTTGGCGCTGGCGGCGGGGTCCCCTCCGGCCAGCGCCCAGCCTCTGGCGCGTAACAGGTATGCGCTGGCGGCGGCCTCGGCCGAAACCCCGAGCCCGCCCTGGACCTGGACCGCCATCGTGGCGGCCTTGGACGCCTCTTCGGCCATGAACACGAATGCCGAGGGGGCCAGTTCGGGCCGCTCGTCGGGCTCGTTGTCGAGGAACCACGCCGCGCGGCGCGCGAGGTTGCGCCCGCCCTGGACCGTGATCGCGATATTGGCCAGCGGATGCGAGATCGCCTGCAATGTCGAGATCGGCACACCGAGGGTGTAGCGGGTCTTGGCGAACTCGGCCGCGATGGTCATCGTCTCTTCGACGAGGCCGACCAGCGCCGCGGCGGTCAAGACGCGCCATTCGTCCAGTGCCCGTTGATATTCCGCCAGCGCCTGGGTCCCGCTCGCCAGGACCGTCCGGCTGTCAGCGGCCGACGGGTCGATCCAGGCCATCGGCAACCGGCCGATGTTGTCGACCTTGACGGGCCGGGTGGCGAAGGTCAGCTTGACGATGTCGTCTCCGGCGCGCACGACGAGATGGTCGGCGACCGCTCCGCTGGGCAGCAGTCGCATCCCGGGGGCGCTGTCCTGCTGTGGGTCGAGGCCGACGATCTGCGTGCCGCTGACGATTTCAGGATCGACGGAGCCGAGTCGGCCGAGCAAGCGCGCAGCGCAGACGTGGTCGATCCACGGCACCGGGGCCAGCGACCGGCCGATCTCCTCGGCCACCAACGTCAGGTCGACCAGCGTCGCGCCGTCGCCGCCCAGGGCTTCGGGCAGCGCCATCGTGGTCGCGCCCGTGGTGCACAGCCGCTCCCACAGGCTCTTGTCGAAGCCGGATGCCTCTGCCGCGCGGACGGTTTCGATCGAACAGTGGGTCTTGAAGAAGTCCTTGTACGCCGCCTGTAGCGCCTGGTGGTCCTCGGACAGGCTGTAGTCGAGCCTGCGCAGTTCGTAGCGGTCCATCACTGCTCCTGGTCGTCGGTCCCGAAGAAGAACTCGTGGGCGTTGTTGTACAGGTAGTTGTCCAGCGCCTCGGCGGGCAGGTCGAGGGCGAGGGCCTCGGGAACGACCCGGCGCATCTTGAGCACCGGCCAGTCCGACGCATAGATCACCTTGTTCGGTCCTCGGGTGCGCATGTAGTGAAGCAGGCTGTCGGGCAACCGCTTCGGCGACCACGCCGACGTCATCAGGCGAAGATTCTGGTACTTGATCAGCAGTCGGATCGCGACGTCCCACCACGGATCGGCACCGTGGATCATGCACAGCTTGAGTTCGGGGAACCGCACGCAGACCCGGTCGAGGTGGATCGGGTTCTGCGCCTCGCCGGGAATCGGCGGTCCCGGCAGGCCGGTGTTGACGCACAGCGGCAACCCGAGTTCGGCGCACTTGGTGTAGAGCGGGTAGTACACGGCGTCGCTGGGCGGATACTGACCGTCGCCCCAGAAGCTCGGTCCCACAGCCGTATACGCCACCGGCAGGTCCTTGACGACGGCCGTCAGCTCCCGCAGTGACGGGATGGGCCGCAACAGGTTGACACCCCCCATCGCCAGCGCGAACCTGTCGGGCCTGGCGTCGACGAACTTGCGCGCCGTCGTCGAGGGTTTGGCGATGCTGTCCATCAGGATCGCCTTGACGACGCCCTGTTCGTCCATCTCGTCGAGCAATTCGCTCAGATCGACGGGCGCGAACATCGACTGCGGGCCCTTGAAATAGTCGTCGCGGACCTTGAGCATCCACGTCGGCTGTTGCTCGGTCTCGCCGAAGTGGACGTTGACCAGGCAGTCAATGGCCCGGTTGGCCTTCGGGGAGGCTTGGGCGCTCATGTCAGCGACGCCTGTTGTGTTGCGGTGCTTTTCGCCCAGCGGTAATCGGGCTTGCCGTTGCCGAGGCGACGAATCTGATCGACAAAGATGAACTCCTTCGGCGACTTGAAACGTGCGAGGCTCGACGTGCAGTGTGTGCGCAGTGCGTCGTGGGTGGCATGCGCGCCGTCCCGCAGTGCGACGAGTGCCACCACTTCCTGGCCCCACCGCTCGCTGGGCCGCCCCACCACCAGCGCGTCGGCGATCCCTGGGTGGCCGCGCAACACTTCCTCGACCTCCTCGACGAACACCTTCTCGCCCCCGGTGTTGACCACCAGTGAGTCGCGGCCGAACAACCGCAGCGTGCCGTCGGCCGCCAGCGATCCCCGGTCGCCGGAGATCACCACGCGGCGGCCGTCGACGACCGGGAACGTCCGTCGTGTCGCCGCTTCGTCGTCGAAGTAGCCCAGCGGAATGCGCCCGCCGCGGGCGACGAAGCCGACCTCGTCTTCGCCGGGGGCCAAGAAGCGGCGGTAGTCCTCGGACAGCACCAGCGCACCTTCACGCAGTTCGAAGGTGTCCTTTTCCTGGCCGCGCTGGCTGCGGCCGAACCCGACGTTGCCGGTTTCGGAGGACCCGTACCCGTTGATCAACGTGATCTGCGGCAGCAGGTCCAATAGCGCGCGTTGGTGTTTCGGATTGGTCGCCGCTCCCCCGGTCCCGATCGCGAACAACGACGACAGGTCATAGGAGCCGCTGCGCAACTCGTCGACCAGCGGCGCGGCGTAGGCGTCCCCGACCATCGTCATCAGGCCGACCTTCTCCCGTTGCGCGGTTTCCAGTACCGCGCGCGGGTCGAACCTCGTCCGGTCATAGAGGATCACCGGCAGGCCGTTGAGCAGAGCGGCGAACGCCGTCCACATCCCAGCGGCGTGCATCAGCGGAGATACCGCGAACCACGGTTGACCCCCGTGTGCGACCTTGGCGTGAATCTCGTCGACGGAGTCGTGATCGGCACCGTTCATCGAGATGACGTAGGTGTCGCTCTGGCGCCACATCACGCCCTTGGGTCGGCCGGTGGTGCCGCCGGTGCACACCATCATCACGTCGTCGGGCGACGGCGCGATGTGGTGGTCGGTATCGCCTTGCCCCAGCGCATCTTCCAACGGAGTCGCACAGGGCAACTGCGGAACCGAACTGTCGTCGTCGACCGAGATCATCAGGTCGGCGCTCGCCGGCGGGAGCACGTCGGCGAACCTCGGCCCGAAGGACCGGTGGTAGATGACCGCGCGGGGGCGTAGGTAGTCGAGGAGTTCGGCGACCTCGCGGGGGGTGTAGTTGTAGTTCACGTTCACCGGCACCGTGCGCGCCTTCAGGCAGCCGATCACCATGTCGGGGTAGAGGTCGTTGTGCATGAGCAGCGCGACGCGGTCCTGCCCGCACTCCCAGTTCTGCAGTTCGGCGCGTTCGCGGTGCGCGCCGAACCCGTGGCCGGCAAGGTAGTTCGCGAGCCGACGGGTGCGGTCGGCCGACTCACCGAACGTGCTGCGGCGGGCGCCGCAGACCGTCATCAGCCGATCCGGCACCGCCTGGGCGATCGCGTCGAGGACCGCCCCGATGGTCCATTCGCTCATCGTTGGGCGCCGGCCCGCACGTTCGCGCCGAGCAGCTCGAGAGCATTGTCGCGCATCACCTTCCGGGTGTCTTCGACACTGAACTCGGGGAACTGCGGGATGTCGGCGGTGAACGCCATGGGGTCGGCGAGGCCTTCACCGTGCGGCCAGTCCGAACCGAACAGGATCTTGTCCACGCCGATGGTCTCGGCCAGCAGTTTGACGTCGTCCTCGTAGTACGGCGCGATCCAGACGTTGTTGCGCAACTGCTCGACCGGGTCCTCCTTGAAGTGGTACGGCGCCGTGTTGGCCGCCTTCTTCAGCCGCTTGATCAACCGATAGACGAAGTAGGAGCCGTTCTCGATGCTGGCCACCTTCAGCTTCGGATGCCGGGTGAACACCTGGTGCACGATCATCGAGGCCATCGTGTCGTGGATGGCGCGGTCGTCGAGCAGAACCTGGTCGAGCGGGTCCTTCTTGCCGAAGCCCTCGAACGTCGACTTGCCGCCCCACAGCGCCGCGATCGCCAGGTATCCGCTGTCGGACAGGTGGAAGATCACCGGAACGCCGGCTTCGGCGAGGCGCGCCCAGACCGGGTCGTGCAGCGGGTCGCCCAGCGACCGCGGTTTCACCACGCCGGGCACCGGTGCGGGTCGCACGCATACCGTCTTGGCGCCCCGACCCAGGACGAACTCGACCTCTTCGACAGCCTTGTCGGGGTCGGCCAGCGAGATGATCGGCGCCGAGATGAACCGGTGGTCGGGCCGGTCAAAGCCCCAATCCTCGTCCAACCACAGGTTGAACGCGTGCACCGACGCCATCGTCGCCTCGATGTCGTGCTTGAGCGCCTCCTCGACGCCGCACGCGAACGTCGGCAGCATGAACACCGTCTCGAGGTTCTGCTTGTCGAGGATCTTCACCCGGGCGTCACGGTTCTGATACTCGGGATGGTCGGCCAACCGGTCGACCTTCATCAGTGACGCCGGGTCGACGCCGTCGGGGATCTCGCCGCGGAACAGCAGGTCCAGGCAGCCCGGTTCGATGATCGGGTCGAACGTCGGGTTCGGAATGAATTGGTTGATGACGCCACCCATGACCGCGAACGTCCGCTTGCCATCGGAAAGCATCTGCACCCCACGGCGTTTGAACTCCTTGGGCAGGTGCCTGGTGAAGGAGTCGATCGGCTCGTAGTAGTGGTTGTCGACGTCGATGGCCATGTAGTCCAGCGGCTTCGGGGAAGTCATCGGGTGTCCTCCTGCTCCGGTGTCAAGGGCGGAAAGTTCGGTGGGCGCTTCTCGAAGAAGCTCGTGATGCCCTCGATGAAGTCGGGCCGCGTCATCGACTCGTGCATCAGCTTCTCGGCGTGGTCGCTGGCTTCGACGACATTGCGCATGGTGTCTGCGTACACCTGTTGTTTGATCACCGCCAGCGAACTGGGCGCGCAGTTGGCGGCGATGTCCTCGGCATAGCCGATTGCGCGGGACAGCAACTCGTCCGTCGGAAGCACCTCGTTGACCACGCCGAGCCGGGCGGCCTCGTCGGCGAAGAACACCCGGCCGGACAGCAGCAGGTCCATCGCCACCCCGGTGCCCACGATCCGCGGCAGGATCCAGGAGATGCCGTATTCGGCGATCAGCCCGCGTCGCGCGAACGAGGTGGTGAACTTGGCGCCGTCGGCCGCGAAGCGCACGTCGCACATCAGCGCCAGCGTCAAACCCATTCCCGCGCAGGCGCCGTTGATCGCGGCGACGACGGGTTTGCGCATGCTCATCACGAAATGTGGATGGCGCGCGCCGACCAGCTTTCCGACGTCGGTGTCGCCGGCGGTGTCGACGGTGGCGGCGCTGATCGTCGTCAGATCCCCCATGTCCGCGCCGGCGCAAAACGCTCGGCCGCTGCCGGTGACCACGATCGCCCGCACGTCGGGATCCGCCTCGGCGCAGTCCAGTCGCTCGTAGAACATGGTGGCGAGCCCGCCGCCCCAACCGTTCATCCGCTCCGGCCGATTCAGCGTGATGAGCGCGACGCCGGTGTCACGCACCTCGTAGCGCACCGGCGTGGCGACCGGTTCGGCGACGTGGTCAGGAGCGCTCACCCGGCAGTCCTCCTCCAGCGGTCCGAGGCTTGTGAATGCTCATACTGTACACCTATCGGTAGCGTCTTCCGCAACTGCCGGCTAGTCACGTGCCGACCAGCCCGAACCGCCGATACGCAGCGTCGATCTGGGCTTTCGCCTCAGCAGGCAGCTCCGCCTGCGGGGGCCGCGAGTGCGGATACGCGCCGATGGGCAGGCCTAGCACCGATGCCGCGTACTTGAACGCGCCACCCCAATGCGTGAAGTAGTCCGGCCGACCCGGATAGCAGGTGAACCACGACCCCATGTCGAGGTCGAATTGGTCCAGCCCCGAATCCCGCGCATGGTCCATGGCCTCGATGAGCTTGTCGGCCAGGATCAGCTCCCAGTACTCCGAGAACGGCCGGTGCGCCGCGGTCTCGAACAGGTATCCGGCGGTGCCGAGTTGCGCAGGGCAGACGACACCGTCGCGCAGCCAACCGGCGCGGTACACGGTCTTGTCGCACTCCCATACGGCGAGTCCGGGTGCCAACTCGTGAAGCAACCGGCTGGCCGCGGGCCGGAACGCGCCCTCCTTCGTCGCGCACACCGCCGCAATCTCATCGAAGATCTCGGCGCTTTCGGCCGGCGTCAACACGTAACCCGACGACGGCGAGTTGAACATTCCGAGCGCGATGTCGGTGCGGTCGGCGATGTACCGGAAAAAGCGCAAGACTCCGACTCCGCCGTGCGCCTCCATCATCGGGGTCTGGATGTAGACGATGTCCGCGCCGGCCTCCTGCGCATGGCGCGTCAGCTCGAGGCAGTCCTTGGCCGCCGTCGCGGCCGTGCATGCCTGCACGACGACGTCGGGATTAGCGGCGCGACCCTCCTCGATCGCGACCTCCAGCAATCGTTTTCGTTCATCGATCGTCAGCGCCCAGAATTCGGCTATGCCGCTCGTGCACCACAGCAGCGGGTGGTTCAGAACACCGACGCAGTGCCGCACCAGCGCCCGATACGCGTCCCAGTCGATGTCGTCGCCGTCGACACCGCAGAACGGCGTGTAGAGCGAGTCGCCGATGCCCCGGAGATGGCTGCGCGCCCACTCCCGAGCGTCTTTCGCCGTCGCCACGATGATCTCCTCAGTCTCAGGTGAAGTCTGAGCCCCCGTCGACGTTGACGTTGGCACCCGTCATGTACGAGTTGCGCCGAGACGCGAGAAACGCGACGACGGGCGCGATTTCGCTGGGTAAGCCGGCCCGCGGAAGGTGAGCCGGATGGCCGAAGTGCTCGCCGATGGCGGCCATCAACGCGTACGGGTCGGTGCCGTCGACGCCGACGGATTCGGCCCAGCCGATCAGTGCTTCCGACGCGATGCTGCCCGGCGAGACCACGTTGACCAGGATCTCGTCCTTGGCCAACAACAGCGACAGATTCTTCGAAACACTGGTCAGCGCCGCCTTGGCCGCGGTGTAAGCGGGCAGGATCACACTCTGCCGTTGTGTCGAATGTGCGGAGAAGTTCACGATGCGCGCCCACTCCGCGCTGCGTAGCAAGGGAAGCGCCGAACGCACACTGTGCACCATTCCCATCACTCCGCCGTCGAACGCGTTGCGCCACTGCTCGTCGGTCAGATCCTCGAAGGTGCCGATGACGTCGGGTCCGACGGCGTTGATGAGAATGTTCAGACCGCCGTTCCAGCGCTTCCCGACCTCCTCGAAGACCCGCTGAACCTGGCCGGCATCGGTGGTGTCGGCGGTCAGCGCCACAGCGTCGGGGCTGCCGAGTTCGGCGAGGGACGTCGCCGCCTCGTCGAGGACGTCCGGTGTGCGGCCGACGACCGCCACCCGCGCACCGTCTTCGGCCAGGCAGCGCGCGGTCGCGAAACCCATTCCGCGTCCGCCGCCGACCACGACGGCCGTGGCGTCCTTCAGCCCGAGATCCATACGGCCTTTCGCTGCCCGATTCGGTAGAGAACCTTACTATAGGACTTACAGTAGAACGGTGAAACCACCGTCGGAAGCGGCTGACGGTACATTCAGGTCGACCAACCCCGTTCGCGGGAGCACAACGCGCAGCTGATTCGATGGAGGTGCCCTACGTGGCAAGGCAACCGACCGCCGAGAAGCGTCAGCGGCGTGAGCGCGGATCCATCAATCCCGACGACATCATCAACGGCGCCTTCGAACTCGCCGAACAGGTGGGCATCGACAACTTGTCCATGCCACTGCTCGGCAAGCACCTCGGCGTCGGCGTCACGAGCATCTACTGGTACTTCCGCAAGAAGGACGACCTGCTCAACGCGATGACCGACCGCGCGCTGCGCCAGTACGTCTTCGCGACGCCGTATGTGGAGGCCAAGGACTGGCGCGAGACGTTGCGCAACCACGCCCGAACGATGCGAAAGACGTTCATGGGCAACCCGATTTTGTGCGACCTGATCCTCATCCGGTCCGCGTTGAGCCCGCGAACGGCCAAGCTCGGCGTGCAGGAGGTCGAGAAGGCGATCGCCGGCCTGGTCGAGGCGGGCCTGTCGGCCGAGGACGCGTTCGACACCTACTCCGCGGTGTCGGTGCACGTTCGCGGATCGGTGGTGCTGCACCGCCTTCGCGAGAAGAACCGCGCGACCGCCGAGGGTCCGAGCGACATCGAAGAGACGATGACCATCGATGCCGAAAACACCCCGCTGCTGGCGTTGGTCACCGAGAAGGGCCATCACATCGGTGCGGCCGACGACAAGAACTTCGAGTTTGGCCTCGAGTGCATTCTCGATCATGCCGGCCGGTTGATCGACGAGGCCACGAACAAGCCCGCGAAAAAGGCCGCCCGTAAGCGTTAGTTGGCCGGTGACTTTGGCTTCGTTTGTGAATCTGACGACGTTTCCCGGCGACAAACGTCGCCAGATGCACAATCGAGCAGTGGTCGGCTAGACCTCGATCACGACTGCGCCGCCCTGGCCGCCGCCGGCGCACATTCCGGCGACGCCGATGCCCCCGCCGCGCCGCTGCAACTCGTAGACCAGGGTGGTGATCATCCGCGCACCGGATGCGGCGATGGGATGGCCCAGGCTGCAACCACTTCCGGAGAAGTTCACCAACTCCTCGTCGATGCCGAACTCACGGCAGGCCGCGATCGGCACGGACGCGAACGCTTCGTTGATCTCCCACAGTGCGACGTCGGAGGGCTTCAGCCCGGCACGATCGAGCACCTTGCCGATGGCCCTCACCGCACCGAGACCGCAATCGCGCGGCGGCACACCCGCCGCGGCCCAGGCCCGCACGGTCGCCATCTTGGTCAAGTTCTCGGCGTCGGCGTACTCACTGTCGACGAGCGCCACCGCGGCGGCGGCGTCGTTGGTGCCGCTGCTGTTGCCCGCGGTGATCGAGAATCCCTCGATCTCCGGATGCAGCGGCTTGAGGCCGGCCAACTTCTCGACGGTGGTGTCGCGGCGCGGATGCTCGTCGACGCTGAACTCGATCACCGAGCCGTCGAACTGCTGAACCTTCAGCGGCACGATCTCGTCGACGAACTTGCCGGCGTCGATCGCGGCGATGGCGCGTTGATGCGACCGCGCCGCCCACGCGTCCATCTCTTCGCGGCTGATGCCGACCGCCTGCGCGGTGTTCCAGCCGACGGTGATCGACATGTCCTTGCACGGGGCGTCGGGCGTCTCGACGTGCGTCGGCGGCATCCACTTCTCTTCGAACTTCAACTCTGGGCCGGGGATGCGCCAGTTGACCAGTGGCGTCATGGACAGCGACTGCACACCGCCGGCGATCAGCGCACGCTCCATGCCGGAGCCGATCTGCGCCGACGCGTTGCCGATCGCGGTGAGGCTGCCGGCGCAGTGCCGGTTCACCGACTGTCCGGGCACATCCTGCAGGCCGATGGCGTCGGCCGCATAGCGAGCGAGATCCCCACCGCCGTAATGCGATTCGGCGAAGATCAGGTCGTCGATCGCCTTCGGGTCGATGCCCGAACGCCGGATCACCTCGGGCAGCACGGTGGTGATCAGCGTTTCAGGTGGAGTGTTGACCAGGGTGCCCTTGAAGGACCGGCCGATCGCCGTCCTGGCGGCACCGACGATGACGGGTGTGCGCATGTTCTTCCACCTCGGGTTCGACGTAAGCGACGTTACAAAACTAGCAGATAGTGTAGCGGACCTGTTATTCGGGCTCGGGCACGTGAAAATGCTCGTCACGCAGCCGGAACGCCTCCTTTGTGCCGTGCTGCGCTCGGGTCTTGACGAAGTTGAACTCACCCTCGGCGAACTGCAGGTTCGTCCCGTAGGCGTGGAACAGATAGCTCGCCACTTCCTCACCCTGGTAGGCCTGGCTCTGCTCGACGAGGCGGAACGCCTCCTTGGCGATCACGACGCCGTCGGCCGGCATCTTGGCCGCCTTCTCCGCCCAGTAGCGCGCCCTGGCCCCGACCTTGTCCGGTTCGCAGGTATCGGTGAAGACGCCGAGATGCTCGACCGCGCCGGCCTCGATGATGTCGCCGGTGAGCAGGAGTCGCCGTGCGAGCACCGGACCCAACCGGTGGAAGAACATGTGCAGGCTGCCCAGCGCGGGGCCGAGGAAGCGGGTGGCGGGCATCCCGATCTCCGTGGTGCGGGCAATCACGGAGATGTCGGTCATCAACGCCATCTCGAAGCCGCCACCCAGCGCGTATCCGCTGATCTCTCCCACCGTGACCTTCGGGAAGCCCATGAAGTTGTGGTAGAAGCCGAACGACCTTCGGTCCACCGCCAGTCGCCTGCGCTGACTGGGCCGCTTCTTGGCTTCTTGCCGTTCCTTGTCGCCGTACCAGCCGTAGGCGTTGTTCATGTCGGCCCCGGTGCTGAACACACCGTCGACGCCCCGCAACAGCACCACCGTGATGTCGTCGTCGTCGGCGACCTCGTCGAGGTGCCGGCCGACGGTGTCCCGCATCGCCGCGTCATAGGAGTTGCGCTGTGCCGGGTTGTTGAAGGTGATCGTCGCGATCCGCTTCTCGCGGTCGACGTCGAACAGCACACGGTCATCGGCGGTGGTGGTCATCAGGTGTCCTCACTGAACGCTGGAAATGAGCTTGGCCTCAATGGTTTTGTCGGTACCGACGGCGAGCGTGTTGCGCCGCGCGGCGGCCAGGTGGTCGGTGGCCAACCGCACGGCACGCGCTTCGTTGCCGTCGCGAATCGCGTCGAGCAGTCGTTGGTGATCGCGTAGCGCCGCCCGCATGGTCTTGTGCTGCATGGGATCCCCCTCGTCACTCCACACCGACGATTCATGGGCGGACCAGATCAACTCCAGGGAACCGATCAACACGATCATCGCCTCGTTGCCGCAACGGGACACCAAGGCTTCGTGGAACCGCCTGGCATTGGGCACATACTGCGACAGACTGTCGAACTGCTCGATCTGCCTTCCGATTTCGGCCTCGAGGTACGGAACGACCTCGGTCATCCGGTCGTCGCGCGCCGCGCACATGCCCGCGCAAATCGGTTCCAGATGCATGAGCGCGCCGCTGACGTCGGCCGGCGTCGCCGAACGCGACTGCAACACCATGCTGATCATGTGTGCGGTCCGGTCGGCCGAGGGCTGGTGGACGACGGCGCCGCCCATGTTCCCCCGCCGCACCGAGATCAGGCCGTCCATCTCGAGGATGTGGATCGCCTCGCGCAGCGCAGGCGGACTGACCCCGAACTCTGCGAGCAAGCCGTCCTGAGACGGCAGCACGTCGCCCTCTTTGAGCCGCCCGGACAGAATGTCGTCACGCAGCCTGGCGGCGACGATCTCGGCCACCCTCGGTTGACGGATGCGCTGCGCCCTGGTCATCTGACGCGGCGTTTCCCGTACTCGAACACCGACAGCCGGTCCGGCGGGGAGGCCGCCGTGTGGAACTCGCCGATGCACAAGACGTCGTCTTCGCGCAGCAAGCGGGCGGTCGAGGTGACCCGCCCGTCGGTCTCCTCGCGAGTCACGTCGAAGTTCAGCTCGGTCAGGATCGGCGTGGGCTTGCGGAATGTGACGCTCAGCGAGCGCGTCTTACCAGTTCGCCCCGTCGCGCAACTGTGATGCTGGGTCACGCAGTCGAAGAAGACCGCCAGGAACCCTCCGTTGACCAGCCCCGGCGGTCCTTCGAACAGCACCGGGAAGCTGACCCGCCCCGTGGCCGTGTCCTCGCCGAGTTCGTCGAAGGTGTACTCGGGAAAGGCCGGGTTGTACGCGCCGATGTCGAATGCGTGATCGAGGTAGATGCGCTGGGAGTCGGTGGCAGCGGGCCCAATCCGTGGTGTGAGGTCCGCCGGTGCCGCGGCGGCCAGTTCGCGTTCCCACTCGTCGATCTGCCGAAGCATTGCATCGACGGTCGGGTGGTCGTGCTCCAGCGACAGAAGCAGGCCGCTGAGCCGACGGATTGCGCCCGCCGCGGCGACGGTCTGCGCCAGCGGTTGCTCACCGAAGCTGGGCGTCGTGTGCGCCATGCCCTGCCTTCCATCTCGGGAGCTGTCCTTGCTAACTTGTACAAGATAGCATTACGGTATGTCTAACCATATAGCTTGAGATGGGTGGATCCCACGGTGACCGGTACGGCCGACGACGGGGCGGTGGCGACATCGCGCGACGGCGCGATCCTGCGCCTCACGCTCGAACGACCGGCGCAGCGTAATTCTTTGAGCCACGCCATGATCGACGAGCTCGTAGCGATCCTGACCTCGGCCGCCAGCGACGACTCCCTGCGCGCGGTGCACATCCGCGGCGGCGGATCGGACTTCTGCGCCGGCGCGGACTGGGTGGCCACCAACGCCGATGGTCGACGCCCACGCACCGGCGATCTCACCCGGCGCATCCCCCACACCGCGAACCGGTTGGTCGAGCTGGTGCACACCATCCAGTTGCCGGTGGTGTGCACGGTGCGCGGCTGGGCGGTCGGCCTCGGCTGCAACCTAGCGCTGGCCGCCGACTTCGCCGTCGCAGCGGACGACGCGGTGCTCTGGGAGCCGTTCATCGGCCGCGGCTTCAGCCCCGACTCGGGTTCGACGTGGCTGCTGCCGCGGCTGGTCGGATTGGCGCGGGCACGACGGATGCTGTTGCTCGGCGAGAAAGTCGACGGCACCGAGGCATTCGCGTGGGGACTGATCCACCGCGCGGTCCCCGAGCCGGACGTCGATGCCGCGAGCGACGAACTCCTCGACCGGCTGGCGTCCGGCCCGACCGTCGCCATCGGCCTGGCGAAGCAGGCAATCCAGTACGGCCAGCACGCAACGCTGCCGCAGGCCATGAACCAGGAGCTGTACGGCGTGGAGTTGTCCTGCCGCACCGCGGATTTCAAAGAAGGCCTGGCGGCGTTCCGTAACAAGCGCCCGCCGGAATTCCAAGGGCGCTGACGATAGGAACCGCAATTGTCCACCAATTTCACTGACATCACCTACGAGGTCGACGGGCGCAAGGCCACCATCACGTTGAATCGGCCCAACGCCCTGAATGCGTTGAGCCCCCACATGATCACCGAGCTGCGCGCCGCCTACGAAGACGCCGAGAACGACGACGACATCTGGATCGTCATCATGACGGGTACCGGCAGGGCGTTCTGCACGGGCGCCGACGTCGGCGAGATCCCTGAGGACGGGCGGGTGATCTATGAGCGCCCGTATCTGTCCACCTACGACCAGTGGGAGGCGCCGCAGGAGGGCACGCCGCCGTTCCGGCGGATGGCCAAGCCGGTCATCACCGCGGTCAACGGATTGTGTTGCGGCGCAGGGCTGGACTGGATCACCACCGGCGACATCGCGATCGCCTCGGATCAGGCCACGTTCTTCGACCCGCACGTGAGCATCGGACTGGTGGCCGCCCGCGAGATGGTGCGGCTGGCCCGGGTGCTGCCCCGCAACATCGCGCTGAGAATGGCGCTGATGGGCAAACACGAACGGATGAGCGCGCAGCGGGCGTACGAACTGGGCATGATCAGCGAAGTGGTGGAGCACGAGCGGCTGCTCGAACGCGCACACGAGATCGCCGACATCGTGAACTCGAACGCCCCGCTGGCCGTTCGCGGCACCCGCCTGACCATCCACAAGACACTCGACCTGCCGCTGCACGAGGCCGAGATCCTCGCCGAGACGTTCCGCGAGCGCGTTGTTCGCACCGAGGACGCGCTCGAGGGACCGAAGGCCTTCATGGAGAAGCGTCCCCCGAACTGGCAGTGCCGATGACGAAGCCGATGACGACGTTCGAAACGCTCCTGCTCGACGTTGATTCCACCGACCGGGTCGCGACCATCACGCTGAACCGACCAGATTCGCTCAACGCGTTCAATCGAACGATGTGCGAGGAGATGTCGCGGGTGTGGGGCCTGGTCAAGGCCGACGAAACCGTCAACGCGGTGGTGCTTCGCGCCGCGGGCGAGCGGGCGTTCAGCGTGGGGCTGGACATCAAGACGCCCTACGGCCAGCCCGACAACGTCTGGAACCACGAGGATCCCGGCGAGCACCTCAGCCCGAAGTGGCAGAAGATGTGGAAGCCGGTGGTATGCGCGGTGCAGGGCATGTGCACCGCCGGCGCGTTCTACTTCGTCAACGAGGCCGATGTGGTGATCTGCTCCGAGGACGCCACCTTCTTCGACTCCCACGTCAGCGCCGGCCTGGTCTGCGCGCTGGAGCCGATCGGGCTGATGCGTCGGGTCGGACTGGCCCAGGCGCTGCGGATCGCGTTGATGGGCAACGACGAGCGGGTGAGCGCGCAGACCGCGCAGCAGATCGGGTTGGTCACCGAAGTCGTACCCGGCGACCGGTTATGGGCGCGTGCGCACGAGATCGCCGCGGCCATCGCCGCCAAACCGCCGTCGGCGACGCAGGGCACGGTCAAGGCGATCTGGGAGTCGCTGGACAAGCCCTACCGCGCCGCGATGGAGCAGAACCTGATCTACACCCGGCTGGGAAACCCGTTGGGCAAAGCCGAACTGGCCGGCCAACCGGCACCGCCTCGATCCGCTCCGAGAATCCGCTGATGCCCGAACACCGGCTCAGCGCACGTATCCGCGACGTCATCGGCATGCGCCCGCAGGCATCGGCGATCGAATACGACGGCGGGTGGATCACGTGGGGTCAGGTGGCCGGTCTCGCCGGTCAGATCGAGGCGGTCGGCGTACGCGGCGCTCAGATCGGGATGTTGCTGCGCAACACTCCCGCCCACGTCGCGAGCTTTCTCGGCGTGCTGCTGGCCGGCGCGACCGTGGTCGTCATCAATCCGTCGCGCGGTGACGACCGTATCAGGGCCGACATCGAGGACTTGAAACTGCCGCTGGTGATCGGCGAACGCGACGACCTGACACGGTTTGTGCCCGCCGACACCGGCACCGTGGCGATCTCCTCGGTCGCCGAACCGATCCGGGTGCCGGACGCCGTCACGCTGCCGGCGGGCCGCTCCGACGTCGCGGTCCGGATGCTCACCAGCGGCACCACCGGGCCTCCGAAGCGGGTCGACCTCACCTACGACATGTTGGCGCACAGCGTGGTCGGCGATTCACCGGCGCCGACCGAACTGCGGCGCGGCGTGGCGATAGTCAATTCGCCCCTGGTGCACATCGGCGGCGTGTTCCGCGTCCTGCAGTGCGTCTGCGAGGGCCGGCCCTTCGCGCTACTCGACCGCTTCGAACTGGACTGCTGGGCCGATGCGGTGCGCCGGCACCGGCCGCGGACGGTGTCCCTGGTGCCTGCGGCGCTGCGCACCGTGCTGCATTCGGGCCTGACCCGCGACGACCTCGCCAGCATCCGCGCGGTCACATCGGGAACCGCGCCGCTGTCCGCCGAGGACGCCGACGCCTTCACAGAGAAGTACGGCATACCGGTCCTGACGTCCTATGCCGCAACGGAGTTCGGTGGCGGCGTGGCCGGCTGGACGTTGCCGGACTACCAGCGCTACTGGCAGGCCAAGCGGGGCAGCGTCGGCCGGGCCAGCGTGGGCGCACAACTGCGGGTGGTCGATGAGCGCGGTACTCCGCTCGGCGAGAATCAGGTTGGCCTGCTGGAGGTCAAACCGGGGCAGTTGGGACCGGACGCGGACTGGATGCGCACCACGGACATGGCGCGCATCGATACGGACGGCTTCCTGTGGATTCTGGGGCGCGCCGACCAGGCGATCATCCGCGGCGGGTTCAAGATCATGCCCGACGACGTGCGTGCCGCGTTGGAGAGCCATCCCGCGGTGCACAGCGCCGCCGTGGTGGGCAGACCCGATGACCGTCTCGGTGAAACGCCGGTGGCGATGGTGGAGTTGCGCGAGCCGGTCGACGCAACGCTGCTCGAGGAGTTCCTGCGGTCTCGCCTGGCGCGCTACGAAATTCCCACCGACATAGCGATCGTCGAGCAGATGCCGCGCACACCGTCGGGCAAGCCCGACCTGAGCGAGGTGCGCCGGTACTTCGCCGATCCCGTCGACCATGCGTGAGCACACCGTCGGGGCGGTGTTGCGCGCGCAGGTGGGTGCGCGCGGCGATCACCCGTTGTTGATCTGTGATGCGGACCGGTTGAGCTATGCCGACGCCGAACGGCGCTCGGCCAGACTGGCTCGCGGGTTGATCGCACTCGGCGCGGGCAAGGGCACACACATCGGCGTGCTGTACCCGAACGGATCGGCTTTCGTCGTCGCGATGCTGGCCGCGGCCCGCATCGGCGCCGTGGTGGTTCCCGTCTCGACGTTGGCCACCGCGACCGAGATGCGCGAGCAGCTCGGCCACGCCGACGTCGAAATCCTCTTGGCCACCTCGGCTTACCGTTCACATGACTACCGGCAGCGGCTCGCCGACGTACGGCTTCCGCTGCTGCGTCAGGTACTCATCGACTGGGAGCCGACGGCGCTGGCCGACGCCGAACTCCTGACCGGTCTCGAGGACGACGTCGAACCCTGCGACGTGTTGGCGATCGTGTACACGTCGGGATCGACCAGCGCGCCGAAGGGCGCGGTTCACACGCACGCCGGTCTGCTCGCCCACCAGGTGGTCCTCAATGAGATCCGCGGTCTGACCGCCGAGGAGAAATTGTTCAGCAACTCGCCGTTCTTCTGGATCGGCGGGTACGCGTTCTCGGTGCTCGCCACGTTGCTGGCCGGCGCAACGCTGTTGTGTTCCAACGCCGTCGACGCGGGCGAGACGCTCGACCTGCTGGAGGCAGAGAGGCCGACGATGACCAACGGCTTCGTCGCGGGCATCGCCCACCTGGCCCGGCACCCGAGCCTGCCGAACCGGGACCTGTCGTCGATGCGGCGTGGCAACCTGTACCCGATCATGGCCCCCGAATCGCGTCCCGCCGACCCCGAGTTGCGTCACAACATGCTCGGCATGACCGAAGCCGGCAGTGTCATCCTCGCCAGCGCGGACGAAGCCGACCAGCCCGAGAATCGGCGCGGGTCCTTTGGCCGGCCGGTTCCGGGCTTCGAGGTCAAGGTTATGGAGCCGGTGACAGGTCGGCCCGTCGGCGTCGGTGAGGTCGGCGAACTCTGCGCCCGTGGACCGTTCATGATGAAGCGGTACTACAAACGCAGCCGCGAGGACTGTTTCGACGTCGATGGTTGGTTTCACACCGGCGATCTTGTCCGCACGGACGCCGACGGCTTCTTCTATTTCGTCGGACGGCGCGGCACGATGATCAAGACGTCGGGCGCCAACGTCGCGCCCGCGGAGGTGGAGCGGGCGATCGCGGAGGTCACCGGCGGCACTGTCGCGCACGTGATCGGTCTGCCCGACGCGGAACGCGGCCAACTGGTGGCCGCCGTCATCGCACTGGAAGATGGTGAAACGTTCGACGAGGCTACCTGTCGTGAGCGGCTGAAGACCGAGTTGTCGGCCTACAAGATTCCCCGGCGGTTCGCCGCCGTTCCGGCGTCACGTATCCCGGTTCTGTCGAGCGGAAAGATCAATCAGTCCAAGCTGATCGAGGTGTTCGATGTGTGAAACCGTCGACGCGCTGGTGCGCCTACGCGCCGCCGAGGACAGCGCAAAGCCGATGGTGATCGATCCGTCGACCCGCATCACCTACTCCGAATTGGAGTCCAGTAGCCGGGAATTGGCGGCCGCGTTCATAGACGCCGGAGTGGGCAAGGGCACCCCGGTCGGCTTGATCATGCCCAACTGTGCGGAGTGGGTGCGGATCGCGATCGCGCTGACCCGTATCGGCGCGGTTCTGGTGCCACTGAGCACGCTGCTACAACCCCCGGAACTCGCTGCGCAGCTTCGCATGGCGTCGGTGCAGTTCCTTCTGACCGTCGAGGAGTTCCGCGGCCACCGCTACCTCGACGGCCTCTCCGCCGAGCGGAGCATTCTTCCTGCACTGCGCGAAGTTTGGCGCGCCGACCGGCTCCCCCCAGGAGGCTCGGCACCGGTCGATGACATTGCCGCCGCCGTCACGCCCAGCGACACACTGGCGATCATGTTCACCTCGGGCAGCAGCGGCCCGCCCAAGGGCGTGATCCACTCGCACGGAAACGCTTTGGGTGCGGTGCGGTCGGGCCTGACGGCGCGCTGCATCCACGCCGACACCCGGCTGTATCTGCCGATGCCGTTCTTCTGGGTAGGCGGCTTCGGCAGCGGAATCCTGTCGGCGCTGCTGGCGGGCGCCACACTGGTCACCGAGGAAATTCCGCGTCCGGATACCACGCTGCGCCTCGTCGAACGCGAACGCGTCACGCTGTTTCGCGGCTGGCCCGACCAGGCAGAGGCGCTGGCACGCCAATCCGCCGCTGTCGGAGCCGATCTGTCGTCGCTGCGACCCGGAAGCTTGGCGGGGCTGCTGCCGCCAGAGCAGCGCGGCGAACCGGGCGCACGGGCGAACCTGTTCGGTATGACCGAGTCGTTCGGCCCGTACTGCGGCTATCCGGCCGACACCGACATGCCCAGGTCCGCCTGGGGCAGTTGCGGGAAACCTTTCGACGGCATGGAGGTTCGCATCGTCGACCCCGACAGCGGTGAGCCGGTGCCGGCCGACACGATCGGGATGATCCAGATCAGGGGGTCTCATGTCATGCGCGGGATCTGCCGGCGCAACAGAGAGGAGGTCTTCACCGCCGACGGTTACTACCCCACGGGCGACCTCGGCCATCTGGACGACGACGGCTTCCTGTTCTACCACGGCCGGTGCGATGACATGTTCAAGGTCAGCGGCGCCACCGTGTACCCCAGCGAGGTCGAACAGGCGCTGCGCACCGTCGACGGCGTGCAGCAGGCGTTCGTCACCGACGTGGCGGGCGCCGTCGGTGCCGTCGTGATCTCTGGGCGTCCAGTCGACGAGTTGCGCGCGGAGGCGCGAAAGCGGTTGAGCGCGTTCAAGGTCCCGACGGTGTGGCTTGTCACCGACTCCGACGACGACATCCCGCGCAAGGCGACCGGAAAGGTCGACGTCCGTCGGCTGCGCGAGATCTTGCGCGCGACTAGCTGACGACGCCCCGCTCGGTGAGATGCTCGATCAACGGCTTCGCGCCGGCGGCCAGGTGTTCCGACATCTCCGCGCGGGCAAGGTCTTCGTCGTGGCAGGCGAGGGCCTTGAGCAGCCGCCGGTGATGCTCGTTCGACTTCTCGGGCCAACCGGAGATCACCGGAAACACCGATTCGGGTGCGTACCGAGTGATTTGGGACATCAGCTGCGCGAGTTTCGGTGAATCGGCGGCGACGTTGATCGCGCGGTGGAACTCGTGGTTGAGTCGGACGGCCTGCTCGTCGTCACCGGCGGCGTACGCCTCCTCGAGATCGGATTGGATCCGCTCGAGGTCGCGCAACTGCTCGTCGCTGATGTTGACGGCGGCCCGCGCGGCGAGCTCACCTCCGATGTGCGCCTGCACATTCGACACATCGGTGAGATCGCGCCCCGTCACCGGCAACACGACGAACCCACGGCGCGGCTGCTGCGCGAGCAGACCTTCGGCCTTCAGCTCGAACAGCGCCTCGCGCACCGGGGTGACGCTGATGCCCAGTTCCGCCGCCAGTTGATCGAGTCGCACATACTCACCGGCAGCATAGGTGCCGTCGAAGATGCGCTTTCGCACGAACCGCGCGACGTCCTCGGCCAGTTGTGGCCGAGACGCGAAATCGGGGGCCGACACCGTCACACCTGGTAGTCCGCGAGCAGCCGCTTGCTGATGATGTTCTTCTGAATCTCGCTGGTGCCTTCGCCGATCAACAGGAACGGCGCATCGCGCATCAACCGCTCGATCTCGTACTCCTTGGAGTAGCCGTAGCCACCGTGGATGCGGAAGCTCTGCTGAGTGACCTCCGAGCAGAACTCGCTCGCCAGGTACTTCGCCATTCCGGCCGCGACGTCGTTGCGTTCACCGGAGTCCTTCAGCCGCGCGGCATTGACCATCATCAGGTGGGCAGCCTCGACTTTGGTTGCCATCTCCGCCAATTGGAACGCGATGGCCTGGTGTTCGGCGATCGGCTTGCCGAACGTCTGCCGCTGTTGGGCATAGCGCACGGCGAGCTCGAAGGCGCGAATGCCCACACCGCAGGCCCGCGCCGACACGTTGACCCGGCCCACCTCGATACCGTCCATCATCTGGAAGAACCCCTGCCCGGGTGCCTCGCCGAGAACGTCGTCGCCTTGGGCCACATAGCCGTCGAAGATCAACTCGGTGGTGTCGATGCCCTTGTAGCCGAGCTTGTCGAGCTTGCCGGGAATCGTCAACCCGGGCACGACTTCCCCGTAGCCGACCGGCTTTTCGACGAGGAAGGCGGTCAGGTTGCGATGCGGCTTGTCGGCACCCTCCTCGGTGCGCACCAGCACCGCGACCAACGTCGACGTGCCGCCGTTGGTCAGCCACATCTTCTGCCCGTCGATCCGGTAGGTGCCGTCGGCGTTGCGGCTCGCCCTCGTGCGGATCGCGGCGACGTCGGATCCCAGTCCCGGTTCCGACATCGAGAACGCCCCGCGGGTCTCCCCGGTCGCCATCCGCGGCAGGTAGCGCTGCTTCTGCCCGTCGGTGCCGTGCTGGCGCAACATGTAGGCGACGATGAAGTGCGTGTTGAGTACCCCGGAGATGCTCATCCAGCCGCGGGCGAGCTCCTCCACACACAGCGCATAGGTCAGCAGCGATTCCCCGAGTCCTCCGTACTCCTCGGGGATCATCAAGCCGAACAGACCCATCTCCCGCATCTGGTCGACGATCGCCTGCGGATAGGTGTCGGTCTTCTCGAACTCCGGTGCGTTCGGGATGATCTCCTTCTCGACGAACTGGCGCACCGTCGCGAGGATCTCGGTCTGCACTTCGGTGAGGCCCACCGTCTGAGCGAGTTTCGTCATGCGCCAACCCTTTCGAACACCGCGGCCAGCCCCTGCCCCCCGCCGATGCACATGGTCTCCAATCCATAGCGGGCGCCGCGCCTGGTCAGCTCGCGCGCCAGCGTCGCCAGCATTCGCCCGCCGGTCGCGCCGACCGGGTGCCCGAGCGAGATGCCCGAGCCGTGGACGTTGGTGCGCTCCCGGTCGGCCGCGCCGAAGTTCCACTCCCGCATCACAGCGAGTGCCTGCGCGGCGAACGCCTCGTTCAACTCGATCAGATCCACGTCGGCGAGCGTCAGACCGGCCTTCGCCAATGCGGCCTCCGTGGCGGGAACCGGCCCGATGCCCATCACGTTCGGAGCCACTCCGGCCGACGCCCAGGAAACCAGCCGGACCAGTGGGGTCAGTCCCAGTTGGTCGGCTTTCTCCCGGGTGGTCACCACGCACATCGATGCGGCGTCGTTTTGGCCGCTCGCATTGCCCGCGGTGACCGTCGCCTCCGGATCATCCTTGCCGAGAACGGGTTTCAGTTTCGCCAGCGACTCGATCGAGGTGTCGGGACGCGGATGCTCGTCGGTGTCGATCAGCTCCTCCCCCTGACGGGTGGGCACCGTGACGGGCACGATCTCCTCGGCAAGGATGCCGTCCTTCTGGGCTGCCACGGCGCGCTGATGAGACGTCACCGCGAGCTCGTCCTGCTCCTGTCGCGAGATGCCGTACTGACGGCGCAGGTTCTCCGCGGTCTCGAGCATGCCGCCGGGCACCGGGTAGTGCCGGCCGCCCGCGGTGGTGCGGCCGCGCGCCAGCGAGTCGTGCAGCATGACGCCGCCGCGTGCCGGACCCCAGCGGATGTCGGTCGAGTAGAACGTCACATTGCTCATGCTCTCGGCGCCGCCCGCGACCACAACGTCGTTGTCGCCGTTGGCAACCTGCAGGCAAGCCTGGATCACGGCCTGCAGCCCCGAGCCGCACCGCCGGTCGACCTGCATGCCGGAAACAGTCACCGGCAGGCCGGCGTCCAGCGCCACCACCCGCCCGATCGCGGGCGCCTCGCTGCTCGGATAGCAATGGCCGAGGATGACGTCTTCGACTGCGGCAGGCTCGATTCCGGTCCGATCGAGCAGACCCTTGAGCGCGGTGACGCCGAGGTCGACGGCGGCCAGCGACTTGAACATGCCGCCGTAGCGGCCGATCGGTGTGCGTACCGGCTCGCAGATGACCGTGTCGCGCATCAGATGTGCCTCCCGCCGGTGACCTCGAGGACGGTGCCGGTCATATACGACGACAAGTCACTGGCCAGGAACAGCGCGACCTTGGCCACCTCGTCCGGCTCGCCCGCGCGGCCCATCGGCACCTCTGCGAGCTTCTGGTCCCAGATGTGTTGCGGCATGGCCTCTGTCATTGCGGACCGGATCAGCCCGGGCTGGATGGCGTTGACCCGTACGCCCAGATGCGCCAGTTCCTTGGCGGCCGCTTTCGTCATGCCGACGATGCCGGCCTTGGCCGCCGAGTAATTGGTCTGCCCGACGAGACCGACCTTGCCCGATATCGACGACATGTTGACGATCGCGCCACGCTTGTTCTCGCGCATGATCGGCGCGGCCGCCTTCAACCCGTTCCACGTGCCCTTCAAGTGCACGGCGATGACCTGGTCGAACTGCTTTTCGGTCATCTTGCGAAGTGTCGCGTCGCGGGTGATTCCGGCGTTGTTCACCATGACGTCGAGACCGCCGAACCGCTCCACCGCCGCGGCGACCAGTGCCGAGACGTCGTCGGCCTTGGTCACGTCACAGCGCACCGCCAGCGCCGCTGGGTCTTTGGAGGGGCCGCCGCCGAGTCGCTTGGCCGCTTCCTCCGTCGCAGCCACGTCGAGATCGCCCAGCACCACGCGGGCGCCCTCGGCGATGAACCGCTCCGCGATCGCATAGCCGAGGCCCTGCGCGCCGCCGGTGACGACGGCCGTCTGTCCCAACAACAACGACACCTAGCTCACCCTTCTCGTCGCGCGGAGCCCGTCGAGGGCCCCATCGGTCGAACATCATATTTCATATATGATCGCGCCAGTCCGGGGTGCCGGATGTTGATCACCGCTCGACTCGGGTCGAGATGAATGTTCGCGGCGAAGAAGCAGCAGAAGGAGCACCAGGCGATGACGACGGCCGAGGTCAGCGACGAGGACTTCCAGGAGATCCTGGCGCAGACTCGTCACGTCATCCGGACCGCGGTGATCCCGCGTGAACAGGAGATCTTGACCAGCGACAGGGTGCCCGACGACCTGCGCGAGCAGGTCAAGAAGATGGGACTGTTCGGCTACGCGATCCCCCAGGAGTGGGGCGGTCTGGGGTTGAACCTGTCGCAGGACGTCGAATTGGCGATGGAACTCGGTTACACCTCGCTGGCCCTGCGGTCCATGTTCGGCACCAACAACGGCATCGCCGGGCAGGTCCTCGTCGGGTTCGGCACCGATGAACAGAAAGCGCGCTGGCTCGAGCCGATGGCGACCGGCGACGTCGTCGCGTCGTTCGCGCTGACCGAACCCGGCGCCGGGTCCAATCCCGCCGGTCTGCGCACCAAAGCCGCCGCGCGAGAAACGGATTGGGTCATTACCGGGCAGAAGCGGTTCATCACCAACGCGCCGACGGCCGACCTGTTTGTCGTCTTCGCGCGCACGCGTCCGGCCGACGCGGACGGCGCCGGCATCGCGGTGTTCCTGGTGCCCGCCGACGCCGCGGGCGTCCACGTCGGCGTCAAGGACGCGAAGATGGGTCAGGAAGGCGCCTGGACGGCCGACGTCAGCTTCGACGACGTGCGCGTGCCGGCCGAGGCCCTCGTCGGCGGTAGCGAGGACATCGGCTACCGGGCCGCGATGATCTCGTTGGCGCGCGGGCGTGTGCACATCGCCGCGCTGGCCGTCGGGGCCGCACAGCGCGCGCTCGACGAGTCGGTGGCCTACGCCGCCACCGCGACACAGGGCGGCGTCCCGATCGGCGACTTCCAACTGGTGCAGGCGATGATCGCCGACCAGCAGACCGGCGTACTGGCCGGCCGCGCCCTTGTCCGCGATACTGCACGGAAGTGGGTCACCGGCGAAGACCGCCGGTTGGCCCCCTCGGCGGCGAAGCTGTTTTGCACCGAAATGGTCGGCGAGGTAGCCGATCTCGCCGTCCAGATCCACGGCGGCAGCGGCTACATGCGCGAAGTTCCCGTCGAGCGGATATACCGCGACGTCCGGCTGCTGCGACTCTACGAGGGGACCAGCGAGATCCAACGGCTCATCATCGGGTCGAACCTCGTCAAGGCTGCACAGCGGGAGAACACATGAGCGCCCAAAGACTCGCCGGCAGAGTCGCTTTCATCACCGGAGCGGCCCGCGGCCAGGGTCGCGCACACGCCGTGCGGATGGCCGGTGAGGGCGCCGACGTCATCGCGGTCGACATCGCCGGGAAGCTGCCGGCCTGTGTGCCCTACGACCCTGCGACGCCGGAGGACCTCGCCGAGACCGCCCGACTGGTCGAGGCCACCGGGCGCCAGATCCTCACCTCGGTCGTCGACGTCCGCGACGTCGACGGTCTGCGCGAGGCGGTCGACAAGGGGGTGGCAGAGTTCGGGCGACTCGATGTCATCGTCGCCAATGCCGGGGTGTCGGCGCCGCAGACGTGGGATTCCATTGCACCCGAAGACTTCCGAGACGTCATGGACATCAACGTGACCGGCACGTGGAACACCGTGATGGCGGGGGCACAGAAGATCATCGACGGCGGTAGAGGCGGATCGATCATCCTGATCAGTTCGGCCGCCGGCATCAAGATGCAGCCGTTCATGGTGCACTACACCGCCAGCAAGCACGCCGTCACGGGAATGGCACGGGCGTTCGCGGCCGAGTTGGGCAGGCACTCGATTCGCGTCAACAGCGTGCACCCCGGCGCGGTCAACACCCTGATGGGCAGTGGCGACATGATCGGCTCGTTGGGTCGGGCCATAGAGACCTATCCGCAACTCGCCCACATGATCACGCCCTTCCTCAATACGTGGGCGGCCGAGCCGGAAGACATCGCCGACGCGGTCTGCTGGCTCGCCAGCGACGAGTCGAAAAATGTGACCGCTGCGGCGATCTCGATCGATCAGGGCATGACGCAGTACTGACCGCCGCCGGATCAGCGGATGAAGCGGACGATCGACTCCGCGACGGCGGCAGGCTTCTCCGACCCGTCGATCTCCACCGTGGTGGTCATGGTCGACTGCACCGCGCCCTCGAGCTGGTCGATCTTCGTCAGCTCCGCCCTGGCGCGGATCTTGGCGCCGACCTTCACCGGCGTGATGAACCGAACCTTGTTGTAGCCGTAGTTGATCGCCATCGCGACGTTGCCGACCGTGTACAGCTGGTGCGAGAAGTGCGGCAGCAGCGACAACGTCAGCAGGCCGTGCGCGATCGTCCCGCCGAACGGCCCGTTCGCCGCCTTCTCCGGGTCGACGTGGATCCACTGATGGTCCTCGGTCGCGTCGGCGAACAGGTTGACGCGATCCTGGGTGACTTCGAGCCACTCCGTGGGGCCGAGCTGGCTGCCCTCGGCCGCGATCAACTCGTCGAGGTCGCTGAACTTCTTCACTAGTTCTCCTTCGTACCGGCTAGAAGACCACCGTCTGGTTGCCGTATCGGATGATCCGGTCCTCACAGTGCCACAGCACCGCTCGGGACAGAACCAGCCGTTCCACATCCGAGCCCAGGCGCACCAGGTCGTCGACGCCGTGCCGGTGGTCCACCCGCACCACGTCCTGTTCGATGATCGGTCCCTCGTCGAGGTCCTCGGTCACGTAGTGCGCCGTCGCGCCGACGAGCTTCACTCCGCGTTCCTTGGCCCGCCGATACGGAGCAGCGCCGATGAAGGCCGGCAGGAACGAGTGGTGGATGTTGATCAGCGGGCACCCGACCTCTGCGATGAACCGCGGGGTGAGGATCTGCATGTACCGCGCCAGCACCACCAGGTCGACGTTGCCGCGCAGCAGGTCGAGTTGGCGGCTCTCGGCCTCCTCGCGGATGTGCTTGGTCGCGGGCACATGAATGAACGGCACCGAGAACGGCCGCACCTGCTCGGCGAGGTCCGGATGGTTCGCGATCACCATCGCCACGGACATGTCGAGTTCGCCGCGCCGGTTGCGCCACAGCAGATCCAACAGACAGTGGTCCTCCTTGGAGGCCATGATCGCCACCCGTTTCGGTTTGGCCGCCTCGGTGAGCCGGAAGTCCATCCCGAACGGTTCGGCCACCTGCGCGGCGAAGTCACGTTCGAGATCGTCGCGGGCGGCGGTCAGGCCGGGCAGGTGAAAGATGGTGCGCTGCATGAAGGTGCCGCCCGATTGCTCGGTCGCGTGCTGGTCGAGCGAGACGATGTTGGCCCCCGCGCCGGCGAGGAACGCGCTCACGGCCGCGACGAGACCGGGTCGGTCCGCGCAGCGCAACAGCAGCCGCCCCACATCCTTGACCGAAACGGCGCCCTCCCCCGGACCCGGATGCTCTCCCGCCACCTGTAACAGGGTGTCATCCGACGGCGCACTACGTGGTCAAACCCCACGTCGGGGTTGCGCGACGACCCCGAGCGCGATGACCGGCGCAGCAGAACGGCCATTCACTTGAGCCACCCCCACTTCCGACGACATAGTCAACTAGGTTTACTGTGTAGAGCGCCAAGCAGACAGGGGATCGACGATGGACCTCAAGTGGTCGGCGGCCGACACGGCGTTTCGTGACGAGGTGCGCAACTTCCTCGACGAGAAGTTGACGCCGGAGCTGCGCCGCGCCGGTCGCCTCATGACCAGCGTGTACGCCGACCACGACGCGAGCATGCAGTGGCAACAGATCCTCCACGAACGCGGCTGGGCCGCCCCGGCCTGGCCCGTCGAGTACGGCGGCTGCGACTGGAGCCTGACCCAGCACTACATCTTCAGCCGGGAGTCCACGCTCGCGGGGGCACCCTCGCTGTCGCCGATGGGCATCCGGATGGTGGCCCACGCCCTGATCAAGTTCGGCACGGACGCCCAGAAGGACTTCTTCCTGCCCCGCATCCTCACCGGTGAGGTGTTCTTCTGCCAAGGCTATTCCGAACCCGAGGCGGGCTCCGATCTGGCGGCGCTGTCGATGGCGGCGGTCAACGATGAATCGGCTGGTGATCTCATCTGCACCGGTAGCAAGATCTGGACGACGCACGCCCGCGAAGCGAACTGGATGTTCGCGCTGGTGCGGACGTCGAGAACGCAGAAGAAGCAGCAGGGCATCACGTTTGTGCTCATCGACATGGCTTCCCCTGGCATCGAGATCCGCCCCCTCGTGATGACGTCCGGTGAGGAAGTGCAGAACCAGGTCTTCTTCGACGAGGTGCGGGTGCCCAAGGCCAACGTCCTCGGCGAGATCGATGACGGGTGGACCGTCGCGAAGTATCTGCTGGAGTTCGAGCGGGGCGGCGGTGCGTCCTCACCGGCACTGCAGGTGATGGCCCACGAGATCGCCACGGTCGCGGCCGGTGAGCCGGGACCGGGCGGCGGTCGACTGATCGACGACCCGGCCTTCGCCCGCAAGCTGGCCGACGCGCGGATACGCACCGAGGTTCTCGAGATCCTCGAGTACCGCGTGCTCGCGGCGGTGGCTCAGGGCAAGAATCCCGGCGCGGCCTCGTCGATGCTCAAGGTGCTGGCAACCGAGTTGAGCCAGGCGATCACCGAACTGGCCATGGAGGCCGCGGGCCCTCGCGGCCGCGTGTACCAGCCGCACGCCACCTGCCCGGGCGGGCCGATCGCCGAGTTCGAGCCGCCGCCGGATGGTTATCTCAGCGGCGAGCCCTGGCAGGCCGTCGCGCCGTTGCGTTACTTCAACGACCGGGCCGGCTCAATCTACGCCGGCAGCAACGAGATTCAGCGCAACATCCTGGCCAAGTCGGCTCTCGGACTGTGATGGGGGCATGAGATGGACTTCAACCTGAGCAAGGAACAGGAACTGCTGCGCGACGGCTTGAGCAAGTTCCTCGCGAGCCGATACGACCTCGAGAGCAGCCGGGCGACGGCCAAGTCCGGTACCGGTTGGCAGCCCGAGATCTGGGCCGGCTTCGCCAACGAGCTCGGCATCCTCGGCGCGGCATTGCCTGAGGACGTCGGCGGAATCGGGGGCGGCCCGGTGGAGGTGATGGTCATCGCCGAAGCCCTGGGGCATGCGCTGGTGGTCGAGCCGTACGTGGACACGGCGGTGGTGGCCGGCGGGCTGCTCCATCGTGCGGGTGGTGAATTGGCCTCGGCATTGCTGGAGCGGATCGTCGACGGGACGGCCATCGTTGCGCTCGCGGCGACCGAGGAAGCCTCCGGGCACAACTGGGCGGAGGTGGCGACCAGCGCGGAACGGGACGGCAACGAATGGGTGCTGCGGGGGTCGAAGATCGTCGTCGCCAGCGCGCCCCTTGCCACCCACCTGTTGATCACGGCGCGCACCACCAACGGAATCTCGCTGTTCGCCGTGGATCTCGGCTCTGTGGGGAGTGCGCTCGAGGCTCACCATTACCGGACGGTCGACGATCGCCGGGCGTCCGACCTCACCTTCGACGGCATGCGGCTTCCGAACAACGCGCTGCTGGGCGAGGAAGGACAGGCGTGGCCGTCGCTGGAGCAGGCACGTGACGAGGGCGCCGCCGCGGTCTGTTCAGAAGCGGTCGGGTGTATGCGAAAAGTGTTGGCCGACACCGTCGAGTACGCCAAGCAACGGCAGCAGTTCGGCCAGCCGATCGGCCGCTTCCAGGCACTGCAGCATCGCATGGTCGACATGTACATGGAGCTCGAGCAGGCAGTGTCGGCCGTCTACCTGGCGGTGCTCAACGTCGACGCCGAGCCCGATGTGCGCGCACGCGCGGTGTCGGCGGCCAAGGCGACCGTCGGGCGGGCCGCACGGTTCATCGGGCAGCAGTCCGTTCAGCTGCACGGCGGGATGGGCATGACCGAGGAACTCGCGATCGGGCACTACTTCAAGCGGCTCACCGCGCTTCAGTTCGAGTTCGGCACCACCGACTATCACGTCACGCGATACGCGGAACTGACCAAGGTCTGACCCAAGAATCGACAGAGGACCAAAGTCTCTGTTGGTGACGGCGGTTCGCGACGTAACGTCGAATCAGTAGCGCGCGTCGCGAAGGAGGCCACCATGACTGACGGTCCGACCGGAATTCTCGTTGGTGTCGACGGCTCGCCCGATTCGGAAGCCGCGATCCGATGGGCCACTCACGAAGCCCTCATGCGCGAGCAGCCAATCAGGCTCTTACATGCGATCGCCCCTGTCGTGGTGACGTGGCCCGTGGCGTATCTGGAAGCGAGTTACCTCGATTCGATGGAAGCGAACGGACGCGACGTTCTGGACCAGGCGCAGAAGATCGTGCAGGCGGCGGCCGGAGACAATGCGCCGCCGGCCATCGAAACGCAAGTGGTGCATGCCGCGGCACCACCGGCACTTGTCGCCGCCTCGCGGAAGGCTTACATGACCGTGTCGGGTAGCCGGGGCCTCGGCGCCATCGGCCGCGCCTTACTCGGATCGGTCAGTAGTGGCCTGTTGCACCACGGACAAGGTCCGGTGGCGATCCTGGGTGCCGGGAACGCCCGGCCCGGCGACGACACCTCCCCCGTTCTGCTCGGAGTCGACGGATCGCCGGCCTCGGAGGAAGCCACGGCGCTGGCCTTCGACGAGGCATCAAGGCGCGGTGTCGGGCTCGTCGCCCTGCACGCGTGGAGCGATGTCGGCTTCGGTTCCATCGGAAGCGACTGGGACCGCTACGAGGGCGAAGGTCACCGGATTCTCGCCGAACGCCTCGCGGGTTGGCAGGAACGGTATCCGGATGTGCAGGTGCAGCGCCGGATTGTCAGTGATGAGCCCGCGCGCCGGCTCGTCGAGCCGTCGGAGCAGGCTCAACTCGTCGTCGTCGGCAGCCGAGGCCGCGGCGGATTCACGAGCCTTGTGCTCGGCTCTGTCGCTGCCAAGGTGGCACAGGCAGCCGCGGGGCCGGTGGTCGTCGTCCGGCCCCGGTAACGCTCTGAGGCGCGGTCTCCGCGTCAAGCCTTGAGCTGGAGGTCGACGTAGGCGGTGACGACGTCGGTCAACGCCCGTAATTCCCGGCCGACATCGACTGGTTCCTCGACCGCCATCTTGGCCACCATCGCACCCATCAATGTGGTCCAGATGAGATTGCCCACCGCGTCGGCGTGCGTCTTGTCGAGCCCCTCGCCGACGAAGCGGCCGAGCCGGGTCAGCGTGGAGAACAACTCGGCCAGATGACGCTGGTCCACGTCGGCGCGACCGGTCCGAGTGGCGATCAAGATCTCCAGCGCCGCAATCGATGTCGAGCTCAAGAACGCATCGGCGACGGCGTTGATCACCAGTTCGGTGCGCGACCGCCCGGAGTGCTCGCCGAGTTTCGCTTGGACCTCGTGCAGACACGACGTGAGTTGGCCGAATCCCTCGTCGACGACGGCCATCAACAAGCCGTCGCGATCACCGAAGTGGTACTGGATCACGCCCCACGTCACCCCTGCGCGTTCGGTGATGTGCTTGGCGCTCGCGGCGCCGAAGCCCTCTTCGAGAATGCAGCGGACTGTCTCGTCGATGACCATCGCGCGCGTTCGGTCCGCCCGTACCTGCTTTCCGTTCGCCGGGCGGCGCGGCGCGACGTTGGCGCCCTGAGGCATGCGCTATCTCTTGAATCGTCCGGCGAACCCGCGCAGCGGCAGGTCCGCGCTGGTGATCAGCCCGGGGGGCGCTGCGACGACAGATCGGATCGCGTGCAGCGCAGGCATTCCCGTGACCGTCATCCCGATGGAGGCGAAGGCCTCGGGGTTGGACAGGTCCACACCGGGCTTCGGGAAGATCATGTGCTTGTTGTACACGCACGGGTCGCCCTTGATCTGGGTGATGTAGCAACCCTTGATGTCCCAGTGCGGATCGGTGTGCGGCGTCATCTGCCATTCGAGATGGGTCTCCACCCTCGGCACCCCGTCGACCATGCCCTGGTACTTGATGTAGTTGCCGCCCAACGACCCCTTAGGCAGCTTGTACCAGCCGAGGTCGACATCCTTTGTGCACGCGCCTAATTCGTAGCTGAAGTTGACCTCGTCGAGGTTCAGGTCGAAGCAGTCGGCCATCATCAGCACACTGTCGGCGAACACGCGGGTGTACTTCTCCAGCTTCCCGGGGATCTCGGGGTCATCCACGGGTTGGCCGTAGCCGACCTCGATCCAGGTGTCCTTCGAATGGTGACATGACACGTCGACTGACTCGATGGTCGTGACGTTCTCGATCTCAGCCACGTCGGCCGAACAGACCACGCCGAGAATCTGATTCAGCCCCGGGTTCATGCCGGTGCCGTAGAAGGTCGAACCGCCTTTGCGGCAAGCCTCGTCGAGAAGCTGGGACACGGGTTTGCCCGACGGATGCGGATGGTTGGTGTCGCGGTGCCAACCGGTGATCCAGTCCGCCGTCGTGACGACGTTAATTCCCGCCTCGAGAACCTTGACGTAGAGGTCCTCGTCGGGGAAGACGCCGTGAAACGTCAGCACATCGGGTTTGGCGGCGATGATTTCCTCGACCGTGCCGGTGGCGATCACGCCGACGGGTCCGATGCCCACGATCTCGCCGGCGTCACGACCGATCTTCTCCGGCGTGTAGCAGTGCAGCCCGACCAGCTCGAGATCCGGATGCTCACCGATCCGCTTGATCATCTCCGTCCCGAGGTTGCCTGTCGCAACTTGAAAGACGCGTGTCGGTCGTGCGGGCTGTACGGTCATTCGGCTCGGCCTTTCTCGGACTTCGTTGTCGGACGGGAGAATTCGAGGTCCACATCTTTCTCGCTCCTCGCGTGCGCAGCGGCGTTGCCACCGCGTCCGTCGGGATAGAACTGGGCGGCCCACTTGCGCAGCGCGGTGAAGCCCTCGTACTCGGCGGTCGCGAGCGCGGGCGGGTCGGAGTAGCGCTGGTGCGACCAGATGTGCACGTCCTGGGTGAACTGGCGGATGACCTCGGCACCGAAGTCGGCGGCCTTCGCCTCGGCCCGCTGATCGTCACGCCCAGGGCTACGGCCGATGTACACCATGAACCGGACGTCGGACGTGCGGTCGTCGACGGGCGTGATCGCCGAGATCGTGCGGTTGTCCACCATGCCCCAACTCTTCGTCACCGCGATGCCGAGCCCGCCGTTGATGGCCTCCACACCGCTTCTCACGTCCTCGATCGACTGGGTGTCGTCACCTTCGAACGTGATCGTGAAATCGACATACGACCAGGGGCCGGTGAAGTCGTGGCGGGTGAACACCGGGACGATCGGCGTCTTGTGCACGAACTTGAAGTGCGCGAAATCGACGCCGTTCTCCAGCACGTACTGCGGATGCAGTTCGAGTCGCTCACGGTGCAGTGTCATCGGCGGGTAGTAGTCAGCGGCACTGCTGCCGTCGCCGAAACCGGCGAAGACGTCCGGCGCGTCGAAGTAGGGCTCCCGGCCGTCGACGTCGTGCCAGATGTAGATCGACTCGTTGCGTTCGGCGACCGGATAGCTGCGGATACGACGGCCCCGGTTCGGGCGGTCCTGATACGGGATGCAGACGTTGCGGCCGTCTTTGTTCCACTGCCAGCCGTGGAACGGGCATTCGATGACCTCGCCCTCCACGTGTCCGCCGTAGCCCAGGTGGGCACCGAGGTGTTCGCAGTACGCGTCCATGACGACCGCTTCACCGGATGCCGTTCGCCAGCCGACCATCTCGCGGTCGAAGTACGTCATCCGCCTAACGTCGCCTGGCTTGATATCGGCCGACCACGCCACTTGGAACCATCCGGTCGGCTTCATCGACAGGGGTGGCTTGGCCATCGACGTCCTCTCGGGCTGCGCTGCCGCTCGGTCCGGTTCGGGACAAATCATAGAGCACTCAATGTAAAAATCGCCAGGGTGATTTCGCCGCGCGTCGGCGTGACCTCAGAATGGCTTCGTGGCCAACCGGATCCAGGCGCTTCTCGGCGTCGACTTTCCCGTCGTGCAGGCGCCGATGACATACATCGCACGCGCCGAGCTCGCTGCGGCGGTCTCGGAGGCCGGTGGCCTCGGCATGATCGAGACGCTGACCGACGGAGGGCGCGCGGATCTGCTCCGGGTGCGCGAACTCACCGACAAACCCGTCGCCGCCAACCTGATGATCCAGGGCTGGAAAGCCGACCCCTCAATCGTCGACACGCTAGCCGCGGCCGGGGTGGTCCACGTCTTCACTTCGGCGGGCGATCCTGCCTTGTTCACCAAACGCCTGCACGACGCGGGGATGACGGTTGTCCATGTCGTCGGTTCACTCAAGGGCGCTCGGAAAGCCGCCGATGCCGGCGTCGACGCGTTGGTGGTCGAGGGTGTGGAAGGCGGCGGATTCAAATCGCTGCTCGGCGCATCGACCATGGTCTTGCTCCCGCTGGTCGCCGAGAACGTCGACCTGCCGATCATCGCTGCCGGCGGGATGTGCGACGCCCGGTCGGCCGCCGCCGCGCTGGTGCTCGGCGCCGAGGGAGTCCAGATGGGCACCCGGATGCTGGCCAGCATCGAATCCGCCGTCCACGCGAATTTCAAGGACGCGATCGTCACGGCCGACGACGCGGGCACCGTGCTGCTCGACATCCCAGGCAATCCGACGATGCGGGTGTTACGCACCGGGTTGGCCGCGCGGGTCGCGGCCAACGACGCGAACGCCCGACTGTTGGGCAAGATCACCGAGTTGTACTTCGACGGCGATATGGACGCCAGCGTGGCCAACACCGGTCAGGTTTCTTCGCGAATCCGCGATCTGCTGCCGGTCGCGGAGATAGTGCGGCGCACGTGGACCGACATCGAGGCCGCGTTGGCGGCCGCAGGCTCGCGGGCGTAGGCGACGGGTTCGAGCGGACGTGCTCGGTGCGCTTAACGGGTTGATCACCCGCACCGGGTGCGTGGGATCAACCCCTTAGGGCTACACCACCGCTATCACCTGCCGCTCAGCGGGGTGTCGAGATCCTCGACGACTTTCTGGGGTGCTCTGTCATCGCGCCCACCGCGGATGCTGCAAAGAACTAGGCGACGGGTTCGAGTACCTGCGCCGACCGCGACGCCTCCGGACACACGGCGCGCTTGGTACGCGGTCCCCGAGCACGCTGGCGCAGAGCGACCAGTGGACCCGAGCGGACGACACCCAGCGGACCGGGCCCGGCGAACCGCGCGATGCCCGAGGCGCGCAGCGCCAGACCCGCTTTCGCTTGCCGGTAGCCCACCCGTACACCCGCCGCGGCGACGACGAGCAAGGCGCCGACGCCCGGCAACGCCACCGCCGCCAGCGCGGTCAGGGACGCGGGAACGAGGACCGCTTCGATGACGTGCTCGAAGATCGACTGCGCACCCGACGGGGCGCCGGTCGTCAGCGGCACAGTTCCCGACACCGACAGCGGTTCGCTGAGGCCGGTGGCGGCCACCGTCCCCAGCGCAGGACGCGGGGCCATGGTGCCGAACAGCGAGGTGCTCTCTGCGGGAGCCACCGCTTGCGGTACCTGCCCGGGACGCGGTCCGAACAGCGGCGCGTCGGCCGGGGTGTGCGCGCGGACGGGGTTGAGCGCCCCGCTGCTTCCGATCAGCGGTCGGTCCGGAAGATTGGATGAGGGGATCCCCAACATGGCCACGAAATCGCTGGGCACCCGAGTGATCGCACCGGCCACCGTCGTCACCATCTGCTGCACAGATGCGATGGCATCCGTGATCGGCGTCTTCGACGTTTGCAGCGCACTGAGCGTTCCGGGCACCGAATTCAGCACATCGGCGAACGTGTTGACCACATTCGTGACCGGCCCGGTCGTCCGGGAAAGGGGTGCCGCCTGGTTAGCCGGCGGGGCCGGGGGCGCCGCCGTCGCCGTCGGGGCCACCGAGGCTTCCGCGGCCGGTGTCGTCGCCGCAGCGGGGACCGAGGACGCGCCATCCGCCGAGGCGTCTGCAGTCACTGTCGGCGCCGGGGCCTCGGTGCTGGGCGCCGTCTCGATGGTCTCCTCTTCGGCGGCGGACGCGGACTCCGGATCGGTCGAGAGTGACTCGACGTCGTCGGACTCGGTGCCCTCTTCCGCATCATCGGCGCCGGCCGACGTGGTGGTCTGATCCTCGGATCCGCTCTGCCGCGTCGCGGACAGCCGCGAGGTGGAGTTTGTGGTCGAGTTGGCGCCGCTGAGCGTTCCGCCCGGATCGGACTTCGCCGCGCTTGCAGTGCTTGCGGCGCTTGCGGCGCTCGACGCGCTTCCACCCGACGCGCCGGTGCTCTGGTTGCTGCTTGCCGATCCTTGGCTGGACCCCGCGCCACCGCCACCCGCGCCGTCACCCGAATCGGAGTCCGCAGCGGCGATCGCGCTGCCGACGCTGAAAAACAGTCCGGCAGCGAGCACGCAGACACCCGCCGTAATGCGCAAAGGTGACGTAGGAATGATCGCCTCCGTCCAAAAAGAACCCTCGTACGGAGGGTCTCGAAGGAGATTGTCGCATAAAACAGGCTCAGCAATACAGAGTTACCGCTGGGCTCGGCGCACGGCTCGGTGCCCGGCTTTGCCCGCCGCGCGAACCGCGCGGGCCTGGTGTTCGTTCTAAGCGGACAGTACAAACAGCCCCACCGCTGTCACGCGCTGACAGACTGTCGAGGAATCGATGACGCGTGGCGTCGTCGCTGTGTCAGGTCCAGGCGTTGCGCTGCCCGGTCATGCGGGCCGCATACTCACGTGAAGATGGAGGAGCCGAGCATGCCCGAGTACGACTACGAAGAGATGAAGCGGGACGCCGAACAGCACATCCGGTTCGAGAAGGACCGAAAGAACCGGATCGCCTACATCACCTTCAATCGCCCCGAAGCTCAGAACTCGACCACGATGGGCATGCGCCAGCTCTACGCCGACATGATCCACAAGTGCAATGTCGACGACGATGTCAAAGTCGTCGTGATCCGCGGCGAGGGCGAGGACTTCGGCAGCGGCGGTGACCTCCCCGAGCAACGTGACATGTTGGAGAACCCCGGCATGCCCCTGCTGCACGAACTCGCGATCAACGACGACGACGTCAAGTACCCGCCAGGCGGCTCCTACCGCTACCTGTCGACGGTGACCGACTTCTACGCCAAGGCGCGCGCGGGCAACCGGCCGCTACAGGAACTCCGCAAGATCAGCATCATCGAGGCGAAGGGGTACTGCTACGGCTGGCACTTCTATCAGGCAGGCGATGCCGACCTGGTGATCTCCTCCGACGACGCGCTCTTCGGCCATCCGGCCTTCCGCTACGTCGGCTGGGGACCACGGCTGTGGTGGTGGGCGGAAACGATGGGCTTGCGGAAATTCTCCGAGATGCTGTTCACCGGCCGGCCGTTCAGCGCGCAGGAGATGTATGAGTGCGGCTTCCTCAACAGTGTCGTGCCCAGGGACAAGCTCGAAGCCGAGACCGAGAAGTACGCGTTGGCTTGCTCGAAGTCCCGCCCGACCGACACCGTCGCGGTGCAGAAGACGTTCCTCGAGCTCTACAAGCAGCACAAGGGCGAGTACTTCGGCAGCCTGCTGACCGGCATGGTCGAAGGGATGTTGCCGCTCATCCAGAATGATCAGCAAAACGACGTCGACCTCACCGAGGGCACCTTCGAGAAGGGGCTCAACAATGTGGTCAAGGACAACGACATGAACTACCCGCCGGAGTGGCGGCTGAGCCGGTCGGGACGCAACAAGCCCTGACCACGTGACCGATGTGGTCCGCGGGGACACCACCGGCCTGACATTTCCGCGCACGCCGAAGCCCTGCGGGAAGCCGGAACTGGATTCCTCACCGAGGCGTTCCGCGCCTACGGCGCACTGGCACCCGACAACGAGGTCGTGGCGATCGACCGGTTGGCGGAGGTCTCCGGCGGCAGCACCGGACGCAAAGCCGTGTTGACGGTCCGCTATGCGAAGCCGGACACCGTCGCTCGCACCGACCTGTTCGTCAAGTTCTCCCGCGACTTCGACGACGCGGTACGTGATGTCGGGCGCAACCAGATGGAGTCCGAGACATATTTCGCGGCGCTTACCCGCGCGCCCGGTTTCCCCATCGCCGTGCCGGCAACGCAGTTCGCCGACTTCCACCGGGAATCGGGCACCGGGCTGATGATCAGCGAGCGAATCGCGTTCGGAGAGGGCAACATCGAGCCGCAATACCATAAGTGCCTGGATTACGAGATGCCCGATCAGGTCGCCCACTATCGGGCGCTGCTGACCGCAGTGGCGCGATTGGCGGGCACCGAACGCTCGGGCCGGTTGCCCGCCGACCTCCTCGCGCGCTTCCCCGTCGACCTGCAAGCCGCGACTGTCGGCCAGCGGCCGACTTTCACGGCCGAACAACTCGACCGCCGGCTGGGTCGGCTCACCGATTTCGTCGCACGCCACCCCGGCTTGTTCGCCGAACACCTGCGATCTGCGCGGTTTCTGGCAAGCCTGACCGTCGAGGCACCCGCGCTGATCCGGCAGGAGGCGGACGTGTGGCGGCAGTTGGCCGACGACGCCGACTATCTCGCGCTGTGCCACTGGAACGCCAACGTCGACAACGCGTGGTTCTGGCGCGACGACGGCGGGGAGTTGCGGTGCGGTTTGATGGACTGGGGATGCGTCAGCCGGATGAACGTCGCGATGGCCATCTGGGGCTCACTGTCGGCGGCTGAAACCTCGCTCTGGGATACCTATTTCGATGAGTTGCTCGAAATGTTCTGCCGAGAGGTTTCGGCCAGCGGCGGGCCGGTGCTCTCGCGCGAGACGGTGGAACGTCACCTGGTGCTGTACGCGATGCTGATGGGTGTCACCTGGCTTCTCGACGTTCCGGCCTTGATCCGCAAGCGGGTGCCGGCTGCCGGGCCTCACACCACACGGACAGATCCGCGCATCAAGGACGACGAAGCGGTGCGCGCGCCGCTGCAGATGCTGACCAACGTGCTCAACCTGTGGGAGACGCGCAGCATCGCGGCCAACCTGGTCGATCTCTAGTCGGTTATCGGTTGTCTCGGCCGTCGAGTGTCGGGTTGACGCACGGTTCTGACGCTCGGAGCGTCACACAAGCCAACACTCGGCCCCTTGTTCTGGGCGCCGCGGGGCGTGACGATGGTGCGATGCCCGGCGCGCGTGTCCTCGTCCTGGGTTCGGGCTTTGCAGGTCTGTGGGCGGCGCTGGGAGCGGCGCGACGGCTCGACGAACTCGGAGCCGACGGCGCGGTCGACGTCACCGTCGTCAGCCCGCAGCCGTATCACGACATCCGGGTGCGCAACTACGAGGCGGACCTGAGCGAGTGCCGTCTCCCGCTATCCGATTTGTTGGGCCCAGTGGGGGTCGGGCACCTCGCGGCCGAGGTGGTTGCAATCGACGCAGCGGCCGCGAAGGTGCGGACGGCAGACGGTGCGACCCTGAGTTATGACCGCCTGGTGTTGGCGACGGGCAGCCGCGTCGTCAAGCCCGACATTCCCGGTCTGGCCCGGTTCGGGTTCGACGTCGACACCTACGACGCGGCGATGCGGCTGCAGAGTCACATCCGCGGTCTACGACCGGACGATGCGGCATCCGCGACCGCTGTCGTCGTCGGCGCCGGACTCACCGGGATCGAAACCGCCAGCGAGTTGCCCGCGATGCTGGCGGATGTCCTCGGCTCCGGGGGGAGGCCGCGGGTGGTCCTCGTCGATCACAACCCGCACGTCGGGTCGGACATGGGCGACTCAGCCCGACCGGTGATCGAAAAAGCGTTAGCGGACAACAGGGTTGAAGTGCGAACCGGCGTTGGCGTCACTGCGGTCGGAGAGCGAAGCGTCACGCTGTCGACGGGTGAAGTCCTCGCGGCAGCCACGGTGGTGTGGTGTGCCGGGATGCGGGCCAATCCGCTGACCGGGCAGTTTGGGGTGGCATGCGACCGGCTGGGACGACTGCCGGTAGACGATTATCTGCGGGTCGAGGGCGTCGGCGGTGTGTTCGCTGCAGGCGACGTCGCGGCAGCGCGAATGGACGACGAGCACATGTCGGTGATGTCGTGTCAGCACGGCAGGCCGATGGGCCGCTATGCGGGATACAACGTGATCAGCGATCTGTTGGGCGAACCGATGCTGGCACTTCGGATCCCGTGGTACGTCACAGTTCTCGACCTAGGGCGCGCTGGTGCGGTGTACACGGAGGGCTGGGAGCGCCAAGTGGTCAGCACCGGCGCGGCGGCCAAGGCGACGAAGCGAATCATCAACGGCGAGCGCATATATCCCCCGCTGACCGGCGACCGTGCGGCGTTGCTGGCAGCTGCCGCGCCGGAGTTGCAGTCAGCGCCTGCCTACGAGCAGTAGGCGCTACTTGCCGGTGCGCTCGCGGTGCTTGCAACCGGGCCAACAGCACGGCCGGCGCTTACCCTCTTCGAGTTCTTCCTGGGTGCGACGGATGCGACGCTCACGGGTCTTCTCCTGTTTGGCGTCCTCGACCCAACAGATGAACTCGTTGCGCGCCAGCGGTGTGATGTCGTTCCATGCGGCAAGTGCGGTGTCGTTGGCGAGCAACGCCTGACGCAGATCCGCCGGCATTTCGTGCACCACGCCACCGGAAACTCGCGAGCTACCCATGGCCGCCACGATAAACCAGCCGCTTGAGAGCGTCCGCTCAAGGCGCTCGGCTATGAGCGCGGACAGTCACGGCCGTATCTCGAAATGCGCGGCTTCCTGCGTGCCGCTGCGCGCAAGCGGATAATCGGCGATAGAACGGACTGACTATGGCCATGCTTGCGCGAATCACCTTTCTGTCGGCGGCAATCGTCGGCGCACTCATCGGCGCGCCCAACGCGTCCGCGTCGCCCGAGAGCGATTTCTGCCGAAGTATGGCCGGCGCGGGGTTCACCGCTGACTGCGCGACCATCACCGCCCTCGCCCGAGACGTATGCACGCAGTACGACCGTGGCGCCGATTTGACGACAGTCCTGCAGAAGTTGGATGTCTCGACCAAGAACGAGAACTTGTCGAACTACATCATTGCCGGCGCTCGGCTGTACTTCTGTCCGGAGCGCGCCGCCACCTCTTGACTGGAATGTCCTCAGAAAGTGGAGCTAAGGGGACTCGAACCCCTGACCCCCACACTGCCAGTGTGGTGCGCTACCAGCTGCGCCATAGCCCCTGAAGTCGTGCCCATCGAAGTTACACCACCTGCGGGAAGCGCTCAAAATCGCTGGTTACGGCACTTCTCCGCCCGCCTCAGGCCCCAGCGCGCGGGCGGGTGTGTGCACAGCAGGCCGGCCCCGCGTTTCCGGCGCGAACATCCATCCCACCGCCGCGACCATCAGGATCGCCCCGCTGACCACGAACGCCCACCCGAACGACGCGTGCTCGGCGATCTGGCCCACCACCAGCGATCCGATGATCGAACCCAAGTCGGCCATCATCTGGAACGTCGCGACCGCGGTCCCGCCGCGCGCCTTGTTCCCGACGATGTCGGCCACCGCGGCCTGCTGCGGGGAGACGAAGATGCCCGTCGCCGCACCCGTGACGTACGCCGCGACCAGGAAGATCGGCAGTGACGACGTGAAGCCCACCAGGATCGTCGACACCGCGGAGACGGTCAGCCCGACGATCAGCAGCTTGCGGCGGCCGATCCGGTCCGACAGATACCCGCTGGGGATGACCACCGAGACGTTGCCGATCGCGAACGTCGCCAGCGCCAAACCTGCAGCACCCGCGCCGTAGCCGAGTCCCTCGACCACGAACAGCGGCACCAGCGCGATGCGCAACCCGAACGCCGCCCAGCCCGTGCTGAAGTTCGAGAACAATGCGGCCCGATAGGCGCGGTGGCGCAGCACCTGCCGTACCGATACTGCTGGGTCCGTCGGCTCCTCGGGCGCCACGATCGTGCTCCCCCGCAGGCTGACGAACACCACGCCCGCCGCGACCAGCAGCGCCGCCCCGTAGATCACGAACGGGGCGGCCAGGCCGAAACCGGCGGTGAGGCTGCCGAGCACCGGCCCGCCGACCGAGCCGACGAGAAACCCGCTGGAGAACAGTCCGGCGACCCGGCCCCGCGCGTCCGGCGGGGAGATGCGGATCATCAAGCCCAGCGACGACACCGTGAACATCGCCGAGCCCAGGCCGCCGATCGAGCGGAACGCCAGCAGCTGCCAATACGTCTGCGCGAACGCGCACGCCGCGGTGGACAGCGCGACGATCAGCAGACCGCTGATGTACACCCGGCGCTCCCCCAGGCGCTGCACCAGCATTCCGGCCGGCGGCGCGGCGATCAACCGCATCAGCGCGAACGCCGTGATGACGAATGTCGCGGCGCTGATGCTCACCCCGAAGTGGCGGGCGTACTGCGGCAGCACGGGCGCCACCACGCCGTAGCCCAGCGCGACCACCACGTTCGCCCCGACCAGCAGCCAGACCTCTCGCGGGAGCTTCGGCTTGGCCGCCGTCGAACAGTCGCTCTCCGAGGTCACCCAATGACCTTATTGACCACCTCGCGCGCCGCTTCCTGCACCTCCGCCAGGTGCTCGGGACCCTTGAACGACTCGGCGTAGATCTTGTACACGTCCTCGGTGCCCGACGGGCGCGCCGCGAACCACGCGTTCTCCGTCGTCACCTTCAGCCCGCCCAGCGGCGCGCCGTTGCCCGGTGCCGAGGTCAGCTTCGCGGTGATCGGCTCGCCCGCAAGTTCGGTGGCCGAAACCTGCTCCGCCGACAGTTTGGCCAGCCGCGCCTTCTGTTCACGGTCGGCGGGCGCATCGACGCGAGCATATGTTGGGGCGCCGTACTTTTCGGCCAGCGCGCCGTAGCGCTGCGACGGCGTCTCACCCGTCACGGCCAGAATCTCCGAGGCCAGCAACGCCAGGATGATGCCGTCCTTGTCGGTCGTCCACACCGAGCCGTCGTGCCGCAGGAACGACGCGCCCGCGCTCTCCTCACCGCCGAAACCGATTGTGCCGTCGAGTAATCCGTCGACGAACCACTTGAACCCGACCGGCACCTCGACGAGTTTGCGCCCCAGCCCGGCGACCACCCGATCGATGATCGACGAGCTGACCGCGGTCTTGCCGACCGCGGTCGACGCCGGCCACGACGGCCGGTGCGCGTAGAGGTAGTCGATCGCCACCGCCAGATAGTGGTTCGGGTTGAGCAGGCCGCCGTCGGGGGTGACGATGCCGTGCCGGTCGGAGTCCGCATCGTTTCCGGTCGCGATCTGGTAGCTGTCGGGGTTGTCGCTCATCGTCCGGAGCAGACCGGCCATCGCGTTCGGTGAGCTGCAGTCCATCCGGATCTTGCCGTCGGTGTCCAGCGTCATGAACCGCCACGTCGCGTCGACGAGCGGGTTGACCACCGTCAGTTCGAGCTTGTGGCGTTCGGCGATTGCGCCCCAGTAGTCGACGCTGGCGCCGCCCAGCGGATCCGCGCCGATGTGGATGCCCTCGGCGCTGATCGCGTGCATGTCGACGACGTTGGGCAGGTCGGCGACGTAGGCGTCGAGATAGTCGTGGCGCTGCGCGGTCTGTAGCGCGCGGCCCAGCGGCATCCGCTTGACGTCTTTGAGCCCGTCCCGCAGCAGCTCGTTGGCCCGTCGGGCGATCGCGCCGGTGGCATCGGTGTCGGCGGGTCCGCCGTGGGGCGGGTTGTACTTGAAGCCACCGTCCCGCGGAGGGTTGTGCGAAGGCGTGACGACGATCCCGTCGGCATGATCGCCGTCGCGGCCCCGGTTGAACGTCAGGATCGCGTGGCTGACCGCCGGAGTCGGCGTGTAACGGTCTGCCGAATCGATCATGGCCACAACGTCATTGGCGGCCAGCACCTCCAACGCGGAAGCCCAGGCGGGTTCCGAGAGGGCATGGGTGTCGCGGCCGATGAACAGCGGCCCGGTGGTGCCCTGCGCGGCGCGGTACTCGACGATGGCCTGCGTGGTGGCCACGATGTGCGCCTCGTTGAACGCTGCATCGAGGCTGGACCCGCGGTGCCCGGACGTGCCGAACGCGACCTGCTGATCGACATTGTCGGGATCGGGTTCTCGGGTGTAGTACGCGGTCACCACCTGGGCGACGTCGATGAGGTCCTCGGGCTGTGCCGGCTGACCGGCTCGGGGATTGGCCGCCATGCAGCCGATTCTGCTCCACGCGGCCACGCGGTGTGCGTCGATACCGCCATACTTCGCCTTGTGCTTGGTCACGACGTGCTTGGCTACGACGGCCGCGAACTGCTCGCGGTGTTCGTCGGCGGCGCGCTGGGCACCGCCGCCCGCGCAGCGGCGGAGACGCTCGCCGCGCCGGAACCCGGCCACTGGCCATGGGCCACGTTCGCGGTCAACATCGTCGGCGCTTTCGTGTTGGGATATGTGGCCACCCGACTGCCCGGCACGAGCTATCGCCGCCCGCTGCTGGGCACCGGGCTGTGCGGTGGGTTGACCACCTTCTCCACGATGCAGGTCGAAATCTTGAAGATGCTCGAGCGGGAGCATTTCGGATTGGCGGTCGGCTACGCCGCGGCCAGCGTCGCCGCGGGGCTGGGCGTGGCCTGGTTGGGTTCGAGGTGGGCACGGCGATGACGGTCGCGGTGTGGGCGGGCGTAGTGGCGCTCGGCGGCGTCGGTGCCGTGTTGCGGTTTCTCGTGGACCGCGCGGTGGCGCGCCGCCTGACCGGGGCTTTTCCGTCGGGGATCCTGGTCGTGAACGTCTCCGGCGCGCTGCTGCTCGGGCTGCTCAGCGGGCTGAGCGTCGGCCCGACGACCGCGCTTCTGGGCGGAGTCGCGTTCGTCGGCTCCTACACCACGTTCTCGACCTGGATGCTGCAGACCCTCGAGCTCGGCGCGGACCGCCGGACGGTCCTCGCGGTGGCCAATATTCTCGTGAGCCTCGCGCTGGGCCTGGCGGCGGCCGCTGTGGGCTGGTGGATCGGCGCGCAGCTGTGAAAACGCCCACGTGACCGCAGGGTAAGCCTAGCCTTACCTGAGTCGACGTAGTACCGTCGCTGGCCGTGAACCCGTCTACTCCAGAAGCCGTCAGCGTTGCGCTCGCCGAGATCCTGCGCGACGACATGAACGTCGATGTTCGACGCGTCACGCGTGACTCCCGACTGATCGACGACGTCGGTCTCGACTCGGTCGCGTTCGCGGTCGGAATGGTGGCCATCGAGGATCGACTGGGGGTGGCGCTGAGTGAAGAGGACCTGCTCAGCTGCGACACCGTCGGCGATCTGGAAGCGGCCATCCTGGCCAAAGCGGTTGCCGCACCGACAAACTCGTGACCGAGCTGGCAGCGGCTCTCTCGGCGGCGATGTCGGGGGCGCCGACCAGCCTCTCTCTGCTCGACGCCGAAACCGGCCAGTGGGCGCAGCATCCCTGGCCAGAGGTGCACGCGCGGGCTGAGAACATCGCGGAACGGATCACCACCGACGAAGCCACGGCGGTCGGGTTGATCGGCGAACCGACCGTGGAGTTCGTCGCGGCCATCCCGGGCGTGTCCTTCGCCGGTGCCGGGTTGTCAATTCTCCCCGGGCCCATCCGGCGCGCTGACCCCGAGCAGTGGGCTCAGACCACGCTGGACCGGTTCCACTCCATCGGCGTGACGACGGTGTTCAGCCACGGCGCCGAGTTGCGGTTGTTGCGCACGCACGCCGACTCAATCGCCGTTCACGATCTCGCCGAGGCCGGCCACCCACGCCGCTCGACGATGTTTCGCGGCCCGGACAGTGCGGACGTCGCGATCCTGCAAGGCACCGCCGGGTCGACGGGAACGCCTCGCACGGCGATGATTTCGCCGGCCGCGTCGCTGGCCAACCTGCGTGGGCTGATCGCCCGGGTCAACGTCGACGACCGATGCCGTCTGCACAGTTGGTTGCCGATCTACCACGACATGGGGCTGGCGTTCCTCCTGACGGCAACGCTGGGTCAGGCGGACCTGTGGCAGGCGCCCACCTCCGCCTTCGCCGCGTCACCGTTCAACTGGCTCCAATGGCTCACCGAGAGTCGAGCCACGATGACCGCTGCTCCGAACATGGCCTTCAACCTGATCGGTAAGTACGCGGGCAGCCTCAAGGGTTTCGATCTCAGCAACCTCGGCTTCACGCTCAACGGTGGCGAGCCTGTCGACTGCGTCGGCTATCAGCGCTTCGCCGACGAGATGACCCGGTTCGGGTTCAATCCGTCTTCTTTGGCGCCGTCGTACGGTCTGGCCGAATCCACCTGTGCGGTCAGCATTCCCGAGCCGTTCTCTGGACTGCGAGTCGATGACGTCACGGTCAGCACCGAGGCGGGTGAGTCCACTCGTCGCTTCGCGGTGCTCGGTCACGCGATTCCCGGCATGGAAATCCGCATCAACACCGACGCGACGCACACCACCGAGGTGACCGGCCGCGAGGTCGGTGAGATCGAGGTTCGTGGCACGTCGCTGATGACGGGGTACGTCGGTGAAGCCCCGCTCGACCGGCACGCGTGGCTACCGACCGGCGATCTCGGCTACCTCACCGACGACGGGCTGGTCGTCTGCGGCCGCGCCAAGGAGCTCATCACGGTCGCGGGACGCAACGTGTTCCCCACCGAGATCGAGCGCATCGCCGGCGAGATCGACGGGGTCCGTGATGGTTGCGTCGTGGCCGTGGGCACCGGTGAGACATCGGCGCGGCCCGGTCTGGTGATCGCCGCGGAGTTCAAGGGTGACGACGAGCCCGCCGCACGCAGCGCGGTCGTGGCGCGGGTCGCGTCGCACTGCGGCGTGGTTCCCGCCGACGTGGTGTTCCTCAAACCCGGTTCACTGCCCCGCACCTCGTCGGGCAAGCTGCGCCGGCTCGAAGTCAAACGCACGCTGGAGGGAGCAAGCCGATGACGGCCACCGCCGAAGCGCCCGGCGCACCGCCGGCCGAGGACTATCGCGAGCTGCTCGAGCGGGTCTTCGACGACCGGGTCACCGCATGGACGGCGGAAGCCGAAGAGACGGAACGCTTTCCGCGCAAGCTCATCGAATACCTCGGCGAGTCCGGGGTGTTTTCCGCCAAGTGGCCGCCGGGTCAGCAGCAGTCCGACGTCGCGAAGGTCATCGAACTGGCCAGAAGGCTGGGCCTGTTGGGCTCGGCCGGTATCGGCGTCGGGGTGGGCCTGCACGACTCGGCGATCGCGATCCTGCGCCGCTTCGGCAAGTCCGACTACCTGAAGGACATCGCCGAGCAGGCCATTCGCGGCGAGGCGGTGCTGTGCATCGGCGCCTCCGAGCAGTCCGGCGGATCCGACCTGCAGATCGTCGGCACCGAAGTGCGCTCGGTGCGTGGCGGTTTCGAGGTCAAGGGCATCAAGAAGTTCGTCTCGCTGTCCCCCATCGCCGACCACGTCGTGTGCGTGGCACGCAGCGTCGATCACGACCCGGACAGCAAGCACGGCAGCGTGGTCGTAATCGCAGTTCCCGTGGCGCAGTGCGAGGTTCAAACCCCGTACCGCAAAGTCGGCGCCGGCCCACTCGATACCGCAGCGGTGCACATCGACACCTGGGTGCCGGCCGACGCCCTGGTGGCCCGCGCGGGGATCGGGCTGGCCGCGATCTCCTGGGGTCTCGCGCAGGAGCGGATGTCGGTGGCCGGCCTGATCTCGACCTCCGCCCAGCGCGTCATCGGAATCACGTTGGCGCGCATGATGGCTCGGCGGCAGTTCGGCCACTCGCTGTACGAACACCAGGCCCTCCGGATGCGGATGGCCGACCTGCAGGCGCGCGTCGACATGCTGCGCTACGCCCTCGACGGAATCGCCGCGACCGGCAAGCTGGACCTGCGCACCGCCGCCGCCATGAAGGTCAACGCCGCCCGCCTCGGCGAAGAAGTGATGAACGAGTGCATGCACATCTTCGGCGGCTCCGGCTATCTCGTCGACGAAACCCCGTTGGGCAGATGGTGGCGCGACATGAAACTGGCCCGCGTCGGCGGCGGCACTGACGAGGTGCTGTGGGAGTTGGTGGCCGCCGGCATGAAGCCCGATCATGAGGGCTACGCCGAATTCAACCAACTACCCTAACCTGCGCGCGAAGACGGAAACTGCCCAACTTTCAAGGCATTTCGGGAAACTTCGCGCCTTCTCGCGCTAAGAACTGCGCGGCAGCGCGTACAGCGCCATGCGCCGGTTCGACATGTCGTGTTCGCCGAGGAACTCGCAGCCGGCGTACTCGCACACATCACGGGCGCCCTTGTTCCGGTGGTCGGGATCGAACATGATGCGCCGGCACTGCGGATCGAGCTCGAAGATGTTGGCGGTCAACCGCGGTAACAGGATCGGCGCGATGCCGCGGTTGACGAACCGCATCTCCGCGATCGCCGCGTGCAGCCCGATGTCGTGCGCGTCGGCGGCATAGCGCGGCGCGATCGAATCCTTGGCGGCGCGGTACAGCTCGATGTAGACGAACGGCTGGCCGCGGAAGCTGCCGATCATCGGCCTGGAGTACTCGCCGGCCAGCTGTGCGCTCAAATACCGGTGCCAACGCTCGGGCGGCCAGTCGTACTCCCACGCCTCCACCAGATGTGGGCGGTTCATCCACTCCGAGACCATCTCCGCGTCCGCGTCCGCATCGGCGAGCCTGATGAAGTAGGGCTCGGCGAGGGTCGGTGTCGGCGGCGCCGCAACCTCACGGACCGCGTCGGAAATGTCGGTCAGTTCCCGCGGAAGTACAGGCGAGGGTGCGTCGTCAATCTCGGTCATCGCCCGTCGAGCTTACCGGACCGAGTAAGGCAAGACTTACCTTCCACATGGGGTTGTCGGCGGCCGTCACCCGAACAAGTCGTCGAGGGCCTTCTGTTCGAGCTCGGTCCAGCGGTGCACCTGCCGGCGGACCTCGGAGACGGCGTCCTCGTCGAGGTGCTCGGCCGCCTCCGGCGTGATACGGCAGATATCCATCGGTCCGCCGACGCTGGGCGAGGACGCGTCGAGGGCGTCGAGCACCCGTAACGCGGCCACCACGCCGTAGTTGACATCGCGGTCGGCCATGCCGAAGTGCGCCAGCAGCGCATGGGCCTGCTGGGCCATCGGAGAGCCGCTGCCCACGGCGTGGAAGCCGAGCTCTTCGTAGTGCCCGATCAAACCGTGCGGATCGATGTCGATGATGAACGGCTCGCCGCCCGCGTAGCCCGCCGCGAGGACGTAGGTCGCCGGAGTGGCGCCGGGTTTACCCGCCGGCACGTCGGCGATGAAGTTCTTGTAGTGGTGCTCGAGCACGGGCAGGACCCGGCCTTGGAGGGCACGGCCGACGTCGGGCGCTTCCATGATCGCGTCCGGTTCGTTGTCGAAGATCTGCTCGAGGTCGTAGAGCACGGCGCGTGATCCGCTACCGCCCCACGCGGCGCGTTCGCCGAGCGGATGCAGCTTCTGGGCCGGATAGCTCAGGCCCCGCTCGGGGTCGGTGATCTGCGAGTCGGAGGCCATCACCAGCCCGTCTGCGCAGCGCAGCGCGAGAACGACGGTCATCGCGACATTTTCGGACGCATGGTCCGATCGTCTCACGCTGCCCGAGACAGCAGGGTGCGCAGGACGGCGGCTTGGCTTTCCTCGACGTTGCGAGTGGCGGTCACCAGCACCACCGGTCCTTCGCGGAGCAGCGCGCGCAGCTCGGCCAGCGCCGCAGCGCCCTCCTCGGTGTCCAGTTCGGCGGCGTAGCGGGCGGCGAACTCCTCGAACCTTTCCGGCTGATGCGAATACCAGCGCCGCAGTTCGGTCGACGGGGCGACCGCCGGCAGCCATCGGCCGATCCGCGCATCGTCTTTGCGAAATCCCCGCGGCCACAACCGGTCCACGAGCACCCGGGTGCCTTCACCGCTGGGCTCGTCGTAGACCCGCGCGATCTCGATGCTTGGGTGTCCACCCATACGGTGGGATGGTAGGGCCATGCCGGTGGACCGAATTGCGGATTTGCAGCGTTGGCAGGACTCCGGGGCCATCTGGGAGGTGCGCGCCCGGCGGGGAAACAGCGTGACGGTCGCACTGCTGCGCTGCGACGGTGGCGAAGAGGTCGACGTCTTCACCTCCGATGACCCCCGCCTGCTCGACTTCATCGGCCAGCGCCGCAGCAGCGAGGACTGAACTCATGAGAGGCGCTCGGCGGCGCGCAGGAGATCGGCGAAGGCGGTGATTGCGGCGTCGATGCCCTCGAGATCTTCGGTCGCGACCAAGTCCAGCAGCAGGCCGCGTACGACGGCCAGGCCGAGGCGCTTCATTGCGGGCTCGGCGTGCGGCTGCTCTGAGAGCCAGTCGTCGACCGCACCCGGCAGCATCCGGGCGAACGGTAGCTCGCCCTGCACACCGCGGGCATAGCACTCGAAGAAGAGCCGCTCGAACGAGCGCAGGTCCGGCCTCCGCAGGTTCGCCCACATCGCCTTGATCGCATCAGCGGGAGCCGCCGGCAGCTCCCGCATCAGCTCCCGCTGGCGGCGCTCGACCTCACCGACGATCGCCACAAGCAGATCGTCACGCGAGCCGAAATGGTGCAGCAGCATGCGGTGGCTGGTGCCGACCGCTGCGGCGAGATCGCGAAGCGACCGACCGCCGATTCCATGGGCCGCAACCTCGGACACCAGCGCGTCGAGTAGTTCCCGTCGACGCTCGAGGTCAGCAGGCCGGGCCATCGAGCCGATACAGGTGCTCGCAGTGCGCCTTGAGGCCCGCGCCCTCGAGGTCGAGGTAGCGCCTCGTCATCGAGCGCATCAACAGCCCGACCAACGCCCCGATCGGCCCGCGTTGTTCGAGCCGTTGTTCGACACGGGTACCGGCACCCGAATCGGGAATCACCTCGTGGCGTGCCACGGTCAGCCCGCCGGGTGAGCGTTGCACCCACGTCCACGAGGCGCCGGGCGAAACCTCGGTTACCGCCCAGACCAGCTTCGGCATACGCGGTTGTTTGATCTCGAACCGGTTGCCCACGAGCAACTTTGGACTGTCAAGCGCCACCAGTCGGGTCACTGAGGCGGTCCACTCCGGCCAGCGCTCGACGTCACTGAACACCTTCCAGACGACGTCGGCCGGCGCGTCGATCGCAACCGTGGCATCGGTAATCATGTACCAAATGGTACATGCCAATGGACGCGGTGAGGGCAATTTGACGGCATTGAAGAAACCCTTGCCGGAGCAGCAACCACCTGGCTACGGTACCCGCAAAGGAGTTGCGGTCAACCGATCCGCACTCCGCGCGGTATTCGCGGAAGGACTCCCGCCGTGGCAACGACGCCGAACACATACGGTCGGTTCATCGGGAGGGTCGGCGCGCTGGCGGTCGCGCTGGGTGTCGGGGTCGCAATCGCCAACAGCCCCGGACTCGCCGCCGCGGATGACGGCGCCTCGAGTTCGTCCGACAGCTCGACGGGCGCGTCGGGCGCGTCAGGCGCATCGGGTTCGGCAGGCACGACAGGCGCGTCGGGCGCGTCGGGTTCGGCAACCAAGACAGGCGCGGCAGATCCGGATGACAAGCGCTCGACGACGACCAAGGGGACAACGGCATCGAGGGGCTCTCCGCCGACGTCGACCCAGATGAGGATGATCCGGCGGACGACGAAGGTTCCGTCGAGAACACCGATGGCGTTGGCGCAGAAGATGGGGACGAAACCAAGGAAGACGCGACCGATACGGACAACACGGCCGAAACCGACGACGTTGACGACATGGCCGAAATCGACGACGACGCAGACGCAGACGCGTCCCACAGCGATGATCCGCCGCTGTCATCACCGCTGCAGTCGTCGGGTCTATCCGACGACAAAGGGCGTGATTTGAAGCGGAACACGGTATTCGGTGACAACACCGAACCACGTCCGGTGCAGCGCACCCTGCGGGTGGTCGACAGGACGGCCGACGAGACCATCACCGAAGAATCCCGCAACACATCTACCGCCGAACCCGAAATGCCACCGGCCGCCCCGGCCAAGACCTCGACGCTGCCACTGACCAGCCCACCGCAGACGACCGCCACAACCGTCACCACCGGTGTGCAGAAGCTGGCCGGCACCCTGCTCTCCGCACTCGGCTTCGGTCCTCAGGCCGCCAACGGCCCGACGGCGCCGCCGCAGCCGCCCATGCTGTGGGCCATGCTGGGCTTTGCGCGCCGCGAGATCGGCCGCATCGTGGCGCCGTTCACCTCCGCGGCGGGCGCACCCGTGGCCGCTCTGGTAGCCGAGGACGTCGAAGCCGAAGCGGTCAGCCCACTAGCCACGCCAGAGCAGCTCGAAGCAGAGCGGATCGCTGCGCAGACCGCGAACACGCTGCCGGTCGCGGTGATGAAGCTCGTTCTGCGCCAACAATTCCTGTCCGCTGCACAGCAGCTCTACCCCAACGGCATTGACGCGGAGAACATGGCGGCGCTGGACCGTGCCGTCGACGAGTACGCGATGGCCGCGGCATTCCAACAGCAGTTGCTCGACTCGATGAATCCCAAGGTCGTCACTCAGGTCGCCCCACCGCACACGTGGTTCGGACAGGCCGTCGAGGGCTCCCGGATCCTCTACGACAACCCCGACACCGTCTACCGCTTCATGGGGGTCAATGGGGCGTCGGAGTATGTGATCACCGGTCGGTTCAACAACATGACCGCAGAGGGCAGGCCCGCCGACACCACGTTCAGCGTCCTGGAAGGCCTCGCCGGCACCACGTCGTCGATCCTGAGCGCCGACGACATGGAGATCAACGAGGACGGCACGTTCACGATCACCGTGAGCACGCAACCGGCCAACGGGCGCAAGAACCACCTGCAGCTGACTTCGTCGTCGACGATCATCGCGGCGCGAGATACGTTGGGCGACTGGAACTCCGAAGAGCCGCCGAGCCTGTCGATCGAACGGGTGGCCGGGCCGCCCGACAGCCTGTTCGCCCAAATCGGCGGGTTCGCTTTCCTCGGCCAGTTCGTCAGCGGCAACCCTCTGCTCACCACGCTGGTCTCACTGGTGCCGCCGCTGCCCTACATGCCGCCGACGCTGCGTGGCGTGTTCGCCGCGGTGATCCTGGCGGTGCGTGGTGGATCCGAGCAGGCCAAGTACATGGCGCTGGCGACCAACGATCCCGAGACCGGCGAGCCACGGCCGGTCAACGAGGTGAGTCAGCCGACCAGCAACGCGGAATTCCTGGCCAACCAGCTGCAGAGCAACGGCCACTTCCAACTCGGCGACAAGGAAGCGTTGGTGCTGACCATCGATCCGGGCGACGCCGGTTACTTCATCGTCCCCACGTACAACGTGTGGACGATCACGGGCGACTACTGGAACGAGCCCGCGAGCTTGAACAACGAGCAGGCCGTTCGCAATGCGGACGGCACCTACACAATCGTGATCTCCCCGACCGATCCGGGTGCCGCCAATTGGGTGTCCACGTCCGGACTGAATCAGGGCACCATTGCGATCCGCTTCCAAGACTTGGGCGACGACGCCCCCCACATCGTCAACCAGCGGGTGGTATCGCACGCCGCGCTGCCCGGCTATCTGCCGGCGGACGCATTCGTCACCGAGACGCAGCGCAGAGACCAGCTTGCCCTGCGTAAGGCCGGTTTCAACAAGCGCTGGGCGCCCTACCCACAGCCGTAGCCGCGGCCGCCGAAATAGCGGCCACGGCTGTTAACCGACCGTCGCCACGGGCGTGGCTTCTCACTCGCGAACGCCTTTCCATTTCCCGATGCGGCAGGATTGCCTGGACATGACGATCAGCGACGGCCCCGCCACGCGTCGGCGGCACATCCTTCGACTTGTGCTGTTCGCGGCGTTCCTGCTGGGGTTGTTCTATCTGGTCGCGGTCACGGGTGTCGTCGACGTCGACCACGTCCGCAGCACGGTGGCGGCCACCGGACCCGTGGCGCCGCTCGCGTACGTCGTGATCTCGGCACTGCTGGGCGCGGTGTTCGTGCCTGGCCCGATCCTGGCCGCCGCCAGCGGTGTGCTGTTCGGTCCAGTGCTGGGCACCTTCGTCACGCTTGGCGCCACGGTCGGCACCGCGGTCGTCACCAGCCTCCTCGGCAGGCGCGCCGGACGCGACAGCGCCCGTGCGCTTCTCGGCGACGAGCGGGCCACCCGTCTCGACGATCTGATCGCGCGTCGGGGACTGTGGGCCGTCGTCGGGCAGCGCTTCGTGCCGGGCATCTCCGATGCGCTCGCCTCCTACGCATTCGGCGCGTTCGGAGTTCCGTTGTGGCAGATGGCCGTCGGGGCGTTCATCGGTTCGGTACCCCGGGCGTTCGTCTACACCGCGCTGGGCGCGTCGATCTCGGATCTGAACTCGCCGCTGACCTACGTCGCGATCGCGGTGTGGTGTGCCACCGGGGTCGTCGGCGCGTTCGCCGCCCACCGGGGCGTGCGGAGCTGGCGGCGACGGGCCCGGCGCGACGACAGCGAACCGGCCCCGGAGACGGACAGTACCTAGTCCGGTAGGGCCGCGCCCCCCGGCGGCGCGGTGAGCTGCCAGGTGTCGCACGCCATCGCCAGCATCCCGTAGGTGCCGACGACGAAGATCAGCTCCATCGCCTGGTGGGTGCCGAGTTCGTCGACCATGCGCCGCCACGTCGTGGGCGTCGCTCGGCCTCGATCGAGCAGTTCGTCGGTCGCCTCGAGGACCAGCCGGTCGACTCCGTCGAACTCAGCGTTGCCCCGAGTGAGCCGGAAGATGTCGGTGTCCGACAGGCCGCCGGCTTTGGCGATCTTCTCGTGCTCGCCCCAGAAGAACGATGAGCGCCGGGCATAGGCCAGCCGTAGGACCGCGAGTTCCCGCAGGCGCAGCGGTAGTTCGCCCTGCTGCAACAGAAACGCGTTGTAGCCGAGGAACTTCCGCGCCATCTTCGGGTGGCGCGCCAGAACGCCGATGATGTCGAAGTTCAGCGGGTCCCTGGCATCCCCAGAGCCGGCCCGCGGGACGTCCTCGCCCGGTATCCCCATCAGCGCGCCGACGGCGGCGTATTCATCATCACCCCACTCCTCGGCCGTCAGCGGCGTCAGCAGCGGGTAGCCGGCGTCCTCGGGGTCTTCGGGGTCTGAGGCCATGGTCACCCTTCGTCTTCGCGATGGAGTTCGGCGAGCGCGTGGATCTGCTCGAGATAGTGCTCGACCGAGTGATGGACGAACCGCGCGGACACCACGGTCGTGCCCGCGGCCGCCATCGCGCGTAACGCTTTCCTGGTCGAGTCGGGTTCGCCGACCGGGTCAAGTGGGTGGTCGGCGGGCAGCACGACCTCGAAGCCGGACGGCACCTCGCGCGCACGCAGCCATTCACCCGCGGTGGCGACCGAGATGCCGAACGGGCACCACCCGTCGGCGAGCGTGAGTGCGCGTCGCAGTGAGCGTTTGGTCCGCCCACCGACCCAGATCGGCATGTGGCGCTGCAGCGCGCAGGGGTCGACGATGAGGCCGCCGAACGAGTAGTACTCGCCGTCGTAGGACGGCTCGTTGCTCGACAGCGCCGCCCGCAATGCTCGCAGCGCATCGTCGGCCCGGGGACCGCGGTCGTCGAACGGCGCACCGAGAAGGTCGAACTCTTCCTTCAACGAGCCGACCCCAACGCCGAGGGTGACGCGTCCGTTGCTGACGTGATCCAATGTGCCGTAACGCTTTACGATCGCCAGCGGATGGTGGTACCCCAACACCAGCGTCATTGTGACCAGCCGGATGCGTTCGGTGCGGGCCGCCACGTACCCGAGCGTGGCCAGCGGGTCCCAGTACCGTGCGCCGCGTCGCCCGGCCTCGGACGCCGGAATGCCGATGTGCTCGCTGCAGGTCAGGTGGTGGTAGCCGAGCCTGTCCGCCGTTTCGGCGATGCGGCCGATGTGGGCGACGGAGGCGTCCTTCTCCCAGGTGAGTGCCGCACCGGCGACATTGGTGACGACGGGTGTCGCGATGCCGAGTTTCAATTCAGCGGCTCTTCGCCCGCCAGGATCGTCCGGTGCATGAGGCGGCCGCTGTCGACGGCATAGGGCAGCGCTCGATGCATGGTCCCGGTGTTGTCCCAGATGAGCAGGTCGCCGACCTGCCACTCGTGCCGGTAGACATACTGCGGTTGGGTGGCCCAATCACGAAGCCGCGCAAGCAGTGCCCTGCTCTCCTCGGCCGGCATCCCGACCACATAGTCGGCGGTCGCCCCGAGCAGCAGGGACTTGCGTCCGGACCGATGTGTCCACACGATGGGGCACGCCTTGGTCGGAGACTTCTGCCAGAAGGCGATCTCTTCGTAGCTCATCTCGGGTGTCACGTAGTACTGCGACCGCTCGGCGCTGTGCACGACGCGAAGCCCGGCAATGAGGTCCTTGTCGGACTGCGGCAGATCGTCGTAGGCGGCGTAGGTGTTACAGAACTCGGTTTCGCCGCCGGTGTCCGAGAGTTGCACCGCCCGCAGCAGCGTCGCCAGGTTCGGATAGGGCTGCAGCGATCCGTCGAAGTGCCAGAACAACGAGCCCTTGAGGTATCTCGCGCGCTGGTTGACGTTCTCGTCGAGAGAGATCTTGTAGATGCCGTCTTCGCCCTCATTGCCGACGACGGTGCCCAGCGTTCTGGCGATCGCGACCTGCTGTTCGTCGCTGATCTGCATCCCGCGGAAAAACACCACACCGCGTTGTTCCAAGGTGGCGCGAATGTTTTCGGCCTCACGGCCACTCAGTAGCGTGTCGAGATCGGTTCTGATCTCACTGCCAATGCTGGGCGTCAAGTCGACGATGTCCAGTTGCGCGGAGGTCAGGCTCACGGCGGCTCAGCTTACTCTCGTCAGAATCGTGTTGGCCGAGTGTTTGACTCGCGGCTGGTTCCACAACTCGACCGCGAGCGCGACGGTGATCAGCGAGTAGAGGAGGTTGCGCAGGTTCGCGACGTCCTCGGGCAGCGGCTCGGAGTAGTCGAACTTGTCGATGTAGGCCAGTGCTTCATCGGCGGATGGGAAGATCTCGTCATAGAAGGCGCGGATCTGCGCCATGGAGCTGTTGACACGTTTCACATAGCGCTCGTGGCCATCCTCGATGGCCCATTCGGGCACCAGATGTTCGAGATGCGAGAACTCCGGTGGCAGAGCGGCGTTCATACGCGTGACCTCTCCCCCATCACTCCAGTTTTCACGTAGTCGCCGACGACCTTGTGGAAGTGACGTAGCAAGATTTCCTCGTCGTTCATCGTGAAGTGGGTCAGCGCCCCGCTGTTCAGCATGGCCTGAAGGCCCTCGGACGGGCTGGCGTCCTCGAGGATGATGTCGTTGAGGAAGGTGACCGTCAGCTCCTGGCCGAGGCGCTCCTTGTGCGTCGTCGGCGGCTGGTAGTACGCCTCCGTTTCGAAGATGTGCGAGTGCGGCCCGGTCGGCCAGTGTGTGTGGACGGTGAAACCCGACGCCCCGAAGATCAACACGAAGTTCGGGAAGAACTGGAACGAGTCAAAGCCGTACTTCTCCGACCGGGTCGGGTTGATACCCGGCGGCATCGGGCCACGGTCGGCCTTCTTGTTCCACGGCCCGGCCGCACTGGCTTCGCAGACGCACTCGATCGGCTTGGAGTACGGCGTCTTTCGCGATGGCTCACCTGAGAAGGAGAACATCCGGTGCGGACCCTTGAGCTGGTACGCCAGGGCGTCAGTGAACGGATTCGGTTGGTCGAACGCGTCTCTGGCCTCCGCGGTGAGCGCGCCGAACGATGACGCGTGCAGATAGGGGCCGTGATAACTCTCAGCGAAGCCGTCGACGAAAATCTTCCAGTTGCACTGCAATTCGACCTTGAACTTGTAGACCTGGTGCGGACCGGCGAACGGATACCCCTCGATTCCGTGCGCCAACTCACCGAGGAACGAGCGAAGCGGTTCGGTGTTGTCGGGGTTGAGGTTGATGAAGATGAAGCCCTCCCACACGTCGCACTGGATGGCGGGCACGCGGCAACTGTCGGGATCGAAGTCGAGCAAAAGGTCCTTGCGGGTCGCCGAATGTAGCGAGCCGTCCAGCTTGTAGCGCCATCCGTGGAAGCGGCAGTAGAGCAGCGGCGCGCGGCCCTCGACCTCCTCGAAGGGGTCGTCCTCCCACAACATCTTGTTGCCCCGGTGCGGGCAGATGTTGTGGAACGCCCGGATCACGCCATCCTTGCCCCGCACGACGATCACCGAGGTGTTCAGGAACGTCAGCTCTCGCGTGAAGTAGCTGCCCGACTTCGGCACTCGCTCGACGCGCCCGACGTAGAGCCAGGTCTTTCGGAAGACGTGCTCACGTTCTTTCTCGTAGAACTCCTCCGAAACGCAGTCCTCGAGCGACACCGGACCACGACCGAGTTCGGGGTAGGCGTCGGTCCAGTGCCCGCTCGCGGGCTTCGTCACCAGGCTGTCGTGGCTCACGGGCCTCTCCTCCGTCGGGCTGAAGACGGTAGGCCGAAGGTACCGCCGCCGAAATAGCCAAAACAGACCCGTAAACGCAACACCCTGTTGCATATTTGGAACGGCTTGAGACCGAGAGGATGCGTATCCGCTGTGGAACAGAACCTGCCTTTCGATGTGGATGCCCTGCTGATTTTCGGCAAGGTGGTCGAGAACCGAAGCCTGTCGAAAGCTGCGGCCCTGCTCGGAATGCCGAAGTCGACGGTCAGCCGCAGGCTGGCCAAGTTGGAGTCCGACCTGGGCATCAAGCTGCTGCGCAAGAACACCCATCAGCTCACCGTGACCGATCTCGGCGAGAAGGTGTACGGCCACGCGGTGAACATCTTGGCCGAGGCCAACGGCGTCCGCGCGCTGGTGGAGGGCAGCAGGCGGGAACCGCGCGGGGAGTTGCGGGTGGCGATCCCGGTCTTCGTCGGCATCGATTACGCGTCGCGGGTCGGTGCGGCGTTTCTGCGGCACTATCCGAATTCGCGGTTGGACATCCGGTTGGTCGACAACATGGTCGACCCGATCCGCGATGGGTTCGACGTGGTGTTCAGCACCGGCCCGCTGCAGGACTCCACGCTGATCGCCCGCAAGGTATTCAGCCTCGAGCTCTTCCTCTGCGCGTCAAGGCAATTCGTCGCGGGATTATCCGAGCCGATCACCGAACCGGCGCAGTTGAACACCCTTCCGTTCATCGACTTCGGATTCGGCGGTCCCCGTCGGCTCGCGGTCACCGGACGCCATGGGCGACGCGAACTGACTCCACCAGTCCGCGCGCGTGCGAACAACTTTCAGGTGTGCAAGCAGTACATCTTGCAGGGGCTCGGTATCGGTGCGATGCCCACCCAGATCATCTGCACCGAGGAGTTGCGCGACGGCAGCATCGTGCCGGTACTGCCCGACTGGGACCTCGATTCGCTCGACGTGCACATGATCTACCCCTTCGAGTTGTCGTTTTCCACTCTCATCAGTGCGTTCTACGAAACCGCCTGCGAGATCATCGTCGAGAACATCGCGCGAACGTGACCTCGCCGCGCAGCAGGCAACTCCGCTCACCGGAAGGCGGCAGCTGCGCTGCGCGTCACAGTTCGCCGTTCGCATGCATAACCGGGATCGGAAGGGGAATACGTCCTGCGATTTTTGCACCGACGAGCCAGGAGACTGGATGTCGAAGTACTTGTATGCGATTGGGGCTTTCAGTTTCCGTCGGCGGTGGCTGGTGCTGGGCGTGTGGCTCGCGGTACTCGTCGGTGTCGCGGCGGCGGGTCTCGGCCTGCGAGGCGAACCCAGTGACGACTTCAGCATTCCGGGCACCGAGTCTCAGCGGGCTGTGGAACAACTTCGGCAGAACCTGCCCGCGTTCAGCGGCGCCCAGACCCAGATCACGTTCGCGACACCGGGCGACGGCCGGCTGACCGACCCGGCGATCGCGGGCGCCATCGACCGCTCTCTGCAGAACTTGCAAGCGATCCCCGAAATCGCGGTCGCAGCGGGCCCTGCCCAGACGCGGCTGATGTCCCCCGACGCGAATGTCGGACTGGGCACGCTGCAGTGGAAGGCGCCACCGGGAGAGGTCGACGACGCCGCGCTCAGCGCTGTGCAAGCCGCCATGGAACCCGCGCAATCCGCGGGCGTGCAGGTCGAGTACTCGGGAAGCGTGTACCCGGGCTACAAGGTCAAGATCTCCGAGCTGCCGGAAATCATCGGAATTGTCGTCGCCTTCTTCATCCTTCTGGTCACCTTCGGCGCGGTCGTCACCGCGGGACTTCCGATCATCACCGCATGCGTCGGGGTGGGCATCGGCGCGGCAGGCATTTTCGCTACTGCAGCGCTGGTCGAAATGCCAACTGCGGCTTTCTCACTCGCATTGATGCTGGGTTTGTCCTGCGGTATCGACTACGCGCTGTTCATCTTGAACCGCTATCGAAACAACGTGCTGCTGCTCAAGCCGATGGAGGAATCGGTCGCGCTGGCGGTCGGCACGGCAGGCGGTGCCGTGGTGTTCGCCGCGCTCACGGTGATCATCGCACTGTGCGGGCTGTCGATCGTCGGCATCCCGTTCCTCACCTACATGGGCCTGGCCGCCGCCGCCTCGGTACTGATCGCCCTGCTGATCGCGATCACGCTGCTGCCGGCGCTGCTGGGCTTCGCGGGCAGGCGGGTCGCCAGGTTCATCAAGACGCCACTGCAACCCGGCCGCGCCAAGGAGGTCGCACAGGTCGCGGCCTACACCCCGCACCGCACCATGGGCGCCCGCTGGGGCCGGTTCGTCGTCGCGTTCCGCAAGCCGCTGCTGGTGGTCGGCACTGCGGCGCTGATCCTCATCGGCCTGCCGACCCTCGGGATGCACCTCGGCCTGCCCAGCGGGTCCTCGCAGCCCGAATCGAACACCTCGCGCAGGGCCTACGACCTGACCGCGCAGCATCTGGGACCCGGGTTCAACGGGCCGCTCTTGGTCGTCGCCGACCTTTCTTCGGCGCGTGATGCCCGCGCGGCCGACACCATTGCCGCCAATCTGCGCCGCGAAGAGGGCGTGGCCCAAGCGGCCCCGGGAGTGAGCCAGAACGACACCGCCATCATTCAGGTCATCCCGGCGACGGGCCCCAACGACCCCGCCACCGCTGACCTGGTCAAGCGCATCCGCGCTGACCGACAGGCGATCGAAGGCGAAACCGGCGCAACGATTCTCGTCGGCGGCACCACGGCGTCGAACATCGACACCTCCGACAAGCTGGCCGCCGCGCTGCCGATGTTCCTCCTTGTTGTCGTCGGCTTGGCGTTCGTGCTGTTGACGGTCGCCTTCCGCGCCGCGCTGGTGCCGATCACCTCGATTGTGGGATTTTTGCTCTCGGTGTTCGCCGCTTTGGGCGTCCAGGTCGCGGTGTTCCAATAGGGTTGGGGGGCAAGCCTTTTAGGTATAACGCCCGGCGAAACGATCAGCTTCCTTCCGATCATCGTGTTGGCGATCATCTTCGGACTGTCCAGCGACTACCAGGTGTTTGTGGTTTCTCGGATGAAGGAGGAGCTCAGCCGAACCGAGGACGCGCTCGATGCGGTGCGCAACGGAGTCGGCCTTTCCGCGCGGGTGGTCACCGCGGCCGCCTTGATCATGTTCGGCGTGTTCATCGCGTTCCTTGCCGGCGGCGACCCGATCATCAAGTCCGTCGGTTTGACCTTGGCCGTCGGCGTATTCCTCGACGCCTTTGTCGTCCGGCTCACGCTGATCCCGGCGATCATGAGCATCCTGGGCCGCAGGATGTGGACCCACTCCCGGTGGTTCGAGAAGTACGTGCCGGACGTGGACATCGAGGGCACCGCGTTGGAGACCGATAAGGACCCGGTGACGGCCGCCGGCGGCGCGCGGTCCGGCGCTTAACCTTCACCGCTCCCGACATGATTCGGCGAGTCGCGTTCCTATTCGGCCGTCGGTGGGTATGCCTGGAGCCATGGACGCCGACACGTTGATCGCGATGGCCGGGCTGACGGCCCTGGGCGCCGCAGTGTTGACGGGTGCGGTCTGGGACAGCCCGCTGGTCAGCGCGCCCGCGCGGCTGGGACGGCAACAGCGCCCGTACGGCCGGCACGCGATGCCCGCCACTGCACCGAGCAAGCAGTGAGTACTCGCAGCTTGACGGCGCGAGGCGCCATCGAGGCGTACGCATAGCCAGGACGGGCCCGCCGACGATGTTTCGGCACGCCGCCCGAATGGGTAAACCGCTTCAACCGCAGGTTCAGATCCGAGCCCTGTGACCGGTACGGCAGGGTCGCAAGTAAGGAGCCTGTGTGTTGTCAGAGCCGAGATCCGAATACGCGGACGTGACGGGCATGTTCCATCGCCTCAAGACGCTCGACCCCGAGTCGGTCGCCTACCGCCGGCAACGGGAGGCGATCGTGGAACGAACGCTGCCGCTTGCCGATCACATAGCACGCCGATATCGCAACCGCGGTGAGCCGATCGACGACTTGGTGCAGGCGGCTCGCGTCGGATTGGTGAACGCGGTCAACCGATTCGATCCCGAGAACGGTGCCGATTTCCTGTCGTTCGCGATCCCCACCATCATGGGCGAGGTGCGCCGCCATTTCCGTGACTTCGGCTGGGCGGTCAAGGTGCCGCGTCGCCTCAAGGATCTGCAAGGGCAACTGGTCAAGGTGCGAGCCGAGTTGTCACAGCAGATCGGTCGCGCGCCGACCCCGTCGGAAGTCGCCAGACATCTCGGTATCGAACGCGAAGCAGTGATGGAAGCGACGATCGCCAGCAGCAACTACTCGACCCTGTCGACCGACATCCAGACCTCCGCCGACGACGAGTACCGGTCGGTCGGTGACACCCTGGGCGACATCGATCCCAACATCGACAAAGTGGTCGACCTCGAAACCGTACGACCACTGATCGCGGCGCTACCCGAGCGTGAGCAGACGGTATTGGTCCTGCGGTTCTTCGAGAGCATGACGCAGACGCAGATCGCCGAACGCATGGGTTACTCGCAGATGCATGTCTCGCGATTGCTCGCGCAGGCCCTTCGCCGACTCCGCGAGCAGGTGCGTGAACCCGCGGCGATGCCCCATCTCAAGCGCGGCGCGTAAGCCACCGTCACGGGCGAACTCACTCCTGCGGTGCGAAGACGGCACCGAAACCTTCGCCGTCAAAGCGTTGTTCGAACCGCACCTCGACTGGAAGACCAACGCGGACCGAATCCGGTTCGCAGTCCACGATGTTCGCCGCAATGCGCAGATCAGGCTGCTCGTCGAGTTCCACGATCGCGACGACATAGGGCACGGGCACAGCGGGATTGAACGGCTGGTGGTTGACCGTATAGGTGAACACCGTGCCGCGCCCCGACACCGGATGCGCGGTGAGCTCTGCCCCGCAGTCGGGGCAGTCCGCGGCCGACGGCGACACCCACCGCTCGCAGCGCACGCATCGAGTGATCAGCAGTTGCCCCCCGGGAGGCGCCTCATCAGGCATGGTTGAAAAGTACAGTCTGCACTGATTGAAGTCACAGACCGATTTCCGCGCCGCGGAAGTCGAAGCGGCGACCAGCAGGCGGTGACCGGTTGAGCACCTTCGAAAAAGATGCGATCTTCAGCGGAGTCGGCATCTCCCGCATCGGAAGGCGCACCGGAATCCCCGGGCTGGACCTGACGATGGAGGCGGTCCGCGCGGCCGTCGCCGATGCCGGCCTGACACCGGACGATATCGACGGAGTCGTCACCTTCGGCGACACCCCCTTGGCCGAAGTCGTTGCGGCGCTTGGCAACCGTGCTGTCGATCAAGGGTATGGGTTTCCCACCGGTGGGGTGCTCACCCCTGTGATGTCGGCGATGATGGCGGTATCCGAGCGGCGCGCACGGCACGTGCTGGTTTACCGGACCGTGCAGATGCTCGGCGGGACGATGACGCAATCGCCGCCCACGTCCGAGCCCAACCCGCTTGCTAACCCACCCGTCGAGCCCCACATACCCGGGACCCGGCGGAAGCTCGGGCCGTTCGACGACATCGATGAGCTGTTGGCCGCCCACGCCTACTCGGCGGCGAACTGGCTGGCACTGCACTGCAGGCGGCACATGGAGCTGTACGGGACGACGAAGGAACAGCTGGGCTGGCTGGCGATCAACAGCAGACGCAATGCCGGACTCAACCCGCTTGCCGTTTACCGAGATCCGATGACAATGGACGACTATCTGGCGTCGCGGCCGGTGTCCACACCGTTCGGGCTGTTCGACTGCGACGTGCCCGTCGACGGCTCGATCGCGTTCGCGATCTCCCATGTCGACTACGCGCCGGACTGCCCGCACCCTGCAGTGCGCGTGCAAGCCGTTGGCGGAGCCTATGGTTCAGGTGGGTGGTTTCACCGCGAGGACTTTCCGAAGATGGCGTCCACCGAAGCCGCGGACGAGATGTGGTCACGCACCGACTTGACACCGTCGGACGTCGAGGTGGCCGAACTCTACGACGGTTTCACGTTTCTCACGTTCGCCTGGTTGGAGGCGCTGCGGCTCTGCGGGGAGGGCGAGGCGGGCCCGTTCGTCGAAGGAGCGTCCCGGATCGCGCTCGACGGGGCGCTGCCCCTCAACACCTACGGAGGTCAACTGTCGGCGGGCCGCATGCACGGTTACTGGCTGCTGCATGAGGCGTGTCTGCAGCTTCGCGGGCAGGCCGGCGACCGGCAACTGGCGCGTCGCCCCGAGGTGGCCGTCGCCGCGGCCGGTGGCGGGCCGATCGCCGGGTGTCTGCTGCTGACCTGCTGACGGCTAGGTGTTCGGTCACCTGCCGTGGGTAGCGAAGAACTGGCCGGTGGACTGCGACGCGTCGAACGGTGCGAACGGACCGCTCGGCCAGACATGAGCACCGCCGTCGATCTGCACGAAGACCACCTCGGTTCCACCCGCGCAGCCCGCGGCCGTGAACCGGTGAACGCTTCCCCGCACCTCGTCGACCGGAGGTGGGCAACCATTCAGCTCACGCCACCGCTGCGCCATCGCCGGCGCCGCCACGATCTCGCTGGGTCCCCCGCGGCCGACCATCGGTCCGCCGCCGAACGGCACGACGGGGTCCGCCGTTCCGTGCACCTCGAGCACTGAAACCGGTTGCGACGGCGCACACGGGAATCCCGCTGGCAGCGTGCCCGCGACCGGTGCCACGGCGGCGAAGACGTCGGCACGTTCGCATGCCAGCCGCGACGCCATGAAGGCGCCCGCCGACGTCCCGGTGGCGAACACGCGGCCGGGTTCGACGCCGTACTCCTGACGCAGTCGGTCCACAAGTGCGACAAGGAAACCCACGTCATCGACGCCCTGGCGGTCCGGAATCGAGGCGCCGCGCCCGTCGGCCCAGCTGAGATCGACGCCCTCGGGATACGCCACGACGAAGCCGTACTGATCGGCGATCGCGTTGTAGTTGGTCGCCGCAGCCTGCGCGGGTCCGGTCATCCCGGCGCCGTGCAAGTTGAGCACGAGACCGGCAGGACGATCGAGGCCGGCCGGGGCGTGCACCTGATACGTGCGGTTCATCCCGCCGATCATCAGCGCGCCAGCAGCATCGCCGCCGGGGAACGCCGACGCTCGTCCACCGCCGAAGCCGAAAAGACAGACCAGAACTGTCAGGACGGCCGCCATCCGGATGATCACCTCGTCCACCCCCTCCATGAGCTGTTGACCGCGAACGTAATGCACCGGTGTAACCCAATGCGCGCGAACGCAGTCCTTCGGTGTTGTCAGCGTCGCGTCGCGGCGCGGGCCACCAGATGAAGCACCGCGCCCACCGCCACCAGGATCGCGCCGTAGAGCCACACCGTCGCGGTCTGTTGGGTCAGCAGCAGCACGCAGGACGCCACGCCGAGCACCGGCACCGCCGTCCACACCTGGAAGTGCGGATGTTCGACCTGGTCCCGGCGCAGCACCAGCACCGCGACGTTTGTCGAGATGAACACAACCAACAACAGCAGCACCACCGTCTCGGCGAGCGTGGATAGATCCCCGAGCAGACTGAGCAACATCGCGACCGCGGTCGTCGCGACGATCGCCGCCCACGGGGTGCGCCGGCGCGGCAGCACGCGACCGAGCACGCTGGGCAGCAGGCCGTGCTCTGCCATGCCGTAGGTGAGCCGGCTCGCCATGATCATCGTGAGCAGCGCGCCGTTGGCCACCGCGACCAGCGCAACCGCGCTGAAGAACCAGTCCGGCACGCCCACACCTGAGGCCCGCACCACTTCGAGCAACGGCCCGGAGGACTTCGAGAGCTCATCGGCGGGCAACGCAGTCGCGCTCGCCAGCCCGACCAGCGCATAGAGAACGCCCGCGGTGATGAGCGCGCTGAACAGCGCGGCGGGGTACACCTTGCTTGGGTTGCGGATCTCCTCGGCGACGTTGGCCGAGGTCTCGAAGCCGACGAACGAGTAGTACGCGACGATCGCTGCGCTGAGGATCGCCAGCGCCGGCGTCGCGCCGTCGGGGAACTGGGTGATCCGGCCGAGGTCGCCGCGGCCGGCGCCGACCATGACCGAGACCGCGATGACGACGATCAGCAGACCGGTCAACTCGACCACCGTCATGACCATGTTGCTCTTGACCGATTCGCTGATGCCCCGCGCGTTGAGGCAGGCGACCAACGCCAGGAACGCGATCGCCGCAGGCACGACCGGGATGTCGACGAACGTCGCGAGATAGTCACCGGCGAAGGCCAACGCCAAGCCGGCCGCGCTGGTCACCCCCGCGGCGAGCATGCAGAATCCCACCAGGAACGACACCGCGGGTCGGCCGAACGCGCGCTCCGCGAACACCGCCGCGCCACCGGCCTTGGGATACTTGGTCACGAGTTCGGCGTAGGAGCCGGCCGTGAGGAGCGCGAGCAACAGCGCCACAAGCAGCGGCGCCCACAGCACCCCGCCGACATCCTCGGCCAGCACGCCCATCAGCGCGTAGATGCCGGCTCCGAGCACGTCGCCGAGGATGAACAGAAACAGCAGTGGCCCGGTGATGCGACGTTTGAGCTTGCCTCCGGTCGGCTCGTCGGAATCGCTGGTGTGCGCCTTCGCCGCGGAGGTCATGCGGCTGTTGATACCCCGCGCGACCGGTGAGCACACCGGGCACACGTGCGCCGAAGCAGGTTGCGACACGGTCACGGATGGATACCCATCCGCGCACGAAGATCACAACCGTCTCTTTGTTCACTAACGTCACATCCGCCCATCGCTGACGTCAGCCCGACGTCCGCCTTCGGAAAGGTGTGACATGTCGCCGCGTCCGCGAATCGCCCCGATGTCGGTGGCATCGGCAGCCGTGATCGGGTTGAGCTTCGTGCTCGGCGTGGCCCCGCCAGCGACGGCCGAACCCTGCACCGGTGCCGCGGCGGCCGCACAACCACCCGCCGCGCCGAACACCGAAGCAACGCCTGCGCTGCCGGGCGGGCCACCGGTGGGCCACCGGCCGCGCGGCACCAACGAGGAGGCGCCCTCACCGCGCCTCGGGCGACTGCCCGCAGAGATCCTCAACTCGCTGTCGCCCCGTTCGGCGACCGTGGAGCAGCAGGCCGACGTGCGGCCGAGCCCGCCCCCGCCATCCGCCGATCAACCTGCGGCTCAACAGCTTCCGGCCGCCGCGGCTCCCACGCCGCCCCCGCCACCCGCTCCGCCGGGGACGACACTCGTCGGCTGGGTGACCGGGCCGGAGAGCCCGAACAACACCGTCGGGCGGTTCGCGATCACCGGCACCGACCTCGGGATCATGTGGGACAACGGCGATCCCGGCAACCGCCAGGTGCTGATGGCCTTCGGCGACACCTACGGCTACTGCAGCGTGCGCGGTCAGCAGTGGCGGTACAACACGCTGTTCCGTACCCAGGACGGCGCGCTTTCCAAGACGATCGCAATACCCGACGGCGTGCTCGCCAACCGATACTCCGGTTCACCGCTGTGGGCGCCGGGTCTCTCCAAGCAGATCATCAACAGCACCAAGTGGGCGGCGAGCGAGAAGGGCATCATCCCGACCGCCGGCATCGCCGTCGGCGGCAAGCAGTACGTGAATTTCATGTCCATCAAGAGCTGGGACAGCGACGGGCGGTGGACGACGAACTTCTCGGCGATCGCGGTGTCCCCCGACAACGGCGAGCGTTGGGGTGTCTACCCGGGCAGCGTGCGGACGCCACGCGAGGGCGGCGTCGAAGGCGCGAGGTATGTCCGCGGCAACGAGAACTTCCAGCAGGCCGCGTTTCTTTGGCCCGGTCCTAGTGACCCCTACCTGTACATGTTCGGGACGCCGGCCGGCCGCGGCGGTGCGGCGTACGTGGCGCGCGTTCCGCAGGGAGCGGTACCCGACCCCAATCGATACGAGTATTGGAACGCCACGCAGAACGCCTGGGTGCCAAGGGATCCCGGTGCGGCCACCTCGGTGATCCCCGGGCCGGTGGGCGAAATGTCTGCCCAGTTCAACAGTTATCTCAAGCAGTACCTGGTGGTGTACTGCAACGGCGCCAACGATGTCGTCGCGCGGATGGCGCCCGCCCCGCAGGGGCCGTGGGGGCCCGAGCAGTTGCTGGTGCGCTCCGCAGAGATCCCCGGCGGCATCTACGCGCCGTACCTGCACCCGTGGTCGACCGGCAAGGAACTGTATTTCAACCTGTCGTTGTGGTCGGCCTACAACGTGATGTTGATGCGCACCGTGCTGCCGTGACCGCGACGATCGCTCAGTTCTGCTCTGCCGCTTCGACTGTGGCGACCACGGCTGTCCTGCCCTCGAGACAGCCGGGCGGGGCGAAGACAATAGAGCGTTGCCGATCACTTTGCCCGACGTGGGTACCCAGATGCGACTGTTGGGCGCAGGGCTAATTCTGTTCCCTGGCTCCGTAAATCCTCGCCGAGACGTCGAACATCACCGCAGCAACTCCATGCCACCTCGTGCAGCAGATGGTCAGCCACGACGTGGCGAAGGTCACGCCGTGCGGATGAAGGTAGCTCCCCACCGCGAGTGACTCTGGTGTAAATTACGCCCCAGTCGCTTCGTGACTTGGCAATTACCATGTTTCAGCTGCGATATCCCTGCTTCTAGGGGTTCTGCGCCATGGCCGGGTCGCCCCGCAAGTCACGTTCTGATTAGTTTGGCGAAGCACTTGTGCGTTAGGTTAGCCTCAGCTAATCTTCAGCAGCCATCTGGCAAATTTACAGGCACAACAGGAGACAAGGTGCAACTCGCAGTTCATGCCGACTCGCCGGTTTACGATCTCTCGCCTGGTTACTCACCTTCGACTCGACGCAGCTCCAAGTTGTTGGTTGCTGGCGTCGCGATGGCAAGTGCCGGCGTGATCGCGGTCAGCCCAGTAGCCCCCCCGATGCCCAATATTCAGGACATCCAGGAGCGCGTGGCACAGGCCGCGGTCCAACTCACGGCGGCCACCAATCCGCTCGTCGTGTGGCAGCAGACCATCGCCAACACCTTCGCAAGCCTGGAGACCCTGACCGAGGGCTCCACGGAGGCGAGCTCCAATCTGGTGAAGGCGCTGAGCACTGGCTATATCTTCCACGAAGTCGCGAACGTCCTGATTCAGAACACCCTCAACCCGGGTCCTTTGCTGGAACAGTTCGTGAATTTCAATACGAACTTCGGTTCCACGATCAATCCAGCCCTCTCGGACACCGTCGAGAACCTGACAGCAGCTGCTGAGCAGTTCCCGATCGTTGTGACCGAGTCGCTGACCTACCTGTCGCAGGGGCAGTTCGTGGAGGCGTTCTCGGAGATCAACGGCTGGTTTGTGCTCAGGGTGTTGGGCGGGGTACGCCCGCTGATTCCGATCCTCTCCATCCCCGCTCAGTTCGTGGACGCCCTCCCCGGCACGGAGAAACTGCCCGACCTGCTCGATGTCGTGTCCGAGTTCGGCCTCACCAAGGCGATTTTCGAACCGGTGCTCGGCGGGATCCTCCAGTCAGCGGAGCTTCTTGATGCCACGCGGGAGGCATTGACCGCAGGGAACTTCGAGGACGCCGCCGCCAACCTGGTGAACCTGCCGGTGCTGGCGATCAGCGCTCTAGTCAACGGATTCACGCCGGCCACCTCCCCCTCAGAGTGGCAGGGTCTGCTCGACCGTGGTCTTATTTCCTACCTAACGGTCACGCTGCCCAACCAGATTGCCGAGGCGATAAAGCCCCCTGCCGCCCCGGAGCCCCTTGCCGCGAAAGACACTGTGGTACAAGGGGCCCCGACCGATTACAGCTTCGACGGTGACACCCTCACGATCAGCACCGGCGACCAGGGCGCCGGCACTGGCGCAGGCGAGGGCTCCGGAGAAGGTGCGGTTGTCGGCTCCGGTGAAGGCGAAGGCTCCGGCTCGGTCGAGGGCGAAGGTTCGGGCTCAGTCGAAGGCGAGGGCACCGGCTCGGTCGAGGGCGAGGGCTCCGTCGAGGGCGAGGGCTCCGGCTCCGCCGACGGCGAAGGCTCCGTCGACGGCGAAGGCTCCGTCGAGGGCGAGGGCGAGGGCGACGACAACGGCTCGGGCAGTGGCACCAGCACCGGGTCGGGCAGCGGTTCGGGCACCAGCAACGGTTCCGGCAGCAGCACTGGCAGCGGTTCGGGCACCAGCACCGGCTCGGGTAGTGGCACCGGCTCGAGCAGCGGCTCCGGCTCGGGCAGCGGCTCCAGCTCTGGCAGCGGTTCGGCCAGCGGTTCGGGCAGCGGCTCCGGCTCGGGCAGCGGTTCGGGCTCGGGCAGCGGCTCCGGCTCGGGCAGCGGTTCCAGCAACTAAGTAGGTCAAAAAGCGGCGGCCCCCTCGGCAACGAGGGGGCCGTCTCTTTTACATGGGTGAATCCGGGACCGCTACAGCTGCATCGCTTTTCGCGTTTAGCGAGGCATAGCCGGCAAAGCGGGCTCGGTCAGCGGGCGCCGCGTACCAATCGACCGGGACGCGCGCCGGTGTCCACATTGTCGCGACGGGTGACGACGCCACTGACGATCGTGGCGCTGTAGCCGCTGGCGCCCTGCACGAGGCGCTGGCCGCCGGCGGGCAGGTCGTACGCCATTTTCGCCGGATGCAGGGTCAGCGCCTCCAGGTCGATGACGTTGATGTCGGCCTTCTTGCCGGTTTGAATGACGCCACGGTCGGTCAGCCCGAACAGGTGCGCGGTGTCATGGGACTGTTTGCGAACCACATACTCCAGCGGCAGCTTCTGCCCGCGGTGACGATCACGCGCCCAGTGCGTCAGCAGGAATGTCGGATACGACGCGTCGCAGATCATGCCACAGTGCGCGCCGCCGTCGGACAATCCGACCACGCCGGCCGGATGCAGCAACATCTCCCGGATAGCGTCGTGGTTACCGTAGAAGTAGTTGTAGAACGGCAGCATCAGCATGGCCGTCGCGTTGTCCTCGAGCATCAGGTCGTAGAGCGTGGACAGCGGGTCTTCCCCACGATCACTGGCGATTTTCTCGACGGTGCGTTCGACGGTCGGCTCGTAGTCGGGCGGATCGCCCAGCGCATAGATGCGACCGAGCGAATACTGCACGAGCGCGAACATGTTGTCGAACAACATGTTCGGGTCGGGCGGCAGGTCGTCTTCGGAGAGAATCGCGGCCTTGACCGCCGGATCGGCCAGGCGCTGCGCCAACTCCTCGCGGCTGCATTCGGCCTTCAGCCGGCGAAAGGTCGGGCGGTGGGTGAACGCGTGGTGACCCGGGAAGCCGAACAGCATCCCGAAGGGGCGCGCCGCGATTTGGGGGTACAGCTGGCTGCCCGCCGCATGCGCTTCGGCCGAGATGTCCAGTTGTTCGCGCCACAGGTCGGGCGCCGCGTCGACCTGGATCATCCCGAACGAGATGGGCCGGTCGATCTCCGCGGCGAGGCGCTTCATCCATTCCAATTCTTTCTTCGGCGCGATGATGTCCTCGCCCGCGACGCCCTGCGGCGCCAACTCGAAAACCGCCCGCCCGCCCGCGGCCATCGCGCGGCCGAGTCCGAACAGTTCGTCCTCGGCGGCGAAGGTTCCCGGCACCGGCTCACCGTCGATGGCGCGGTGGCCCAGGGTGCGCGACGTCGAGAACCCCATGGCGCCAGCCTCGATCCCTTCCTGCACCAGGCGGGCCATGGCGGCGATGTCCTCGGGTGTGGCGGGCTCGTTGCGGGCGCCGCGCTCACCCATCGCGTACGCCCGAACCGAGCCGTGGGCGATCTGACTGCCGACGTCGATCGCGAATTCCTGCTTGCCGACGACGTCGAGGTACTCGGGGTAGCTCTCCCATCCCCACGAAATGCCCTCGGTGAGCGCGGCGCCGGGAATGTCCTCGACGCCCTCCATCAAGCCGATCAGCCATTCCTCCTGGCCCGGCCGCACCGGGGCGAACCCGACACCGCAGTTGCCGGTGACGACGGTGGTGACCCCGTGGCTGCTGGAGGGTTCGAGCGTGCTGTCCCAGCTGACCTGACCGTCGTAGTGGGTGTGGATGTCGACGAAGCCGGGCGCGACGATCTTCCCGGTCGCGTCGATGATCTCGGCGGCCTCACCGTCCAGCGGCGGATCACCAGGGCCGCGGCGACGGAGCTCGACGATCTTGCCGTCCTTGACCGCGACATCGGCGTCGAAGCGATCGCCGCCCGTGCCGTCAACGACGGTTCCTCCGGTGATCTTGAGGTCGAACACGATTGCTCCTCCAAATGCGAGTGCGGGCCGTTAGGATTCGCACTGTAACACCGTTACAGAGTGGCGGCGCCGAGTTCGGAGGGACATTTTGTGACGCACACGCAGAGCGTTCGGCGCGAGGATGCGATCGGCATGCCGCCGGCGCGGCCGACCCTGGTGCCCGCCGAGCGGTACTACTCGCCGGCGTTCGCGCAACTCGAGGCGGAGCGGATGTGGCCGCGGGTCTGGCAGCTGGCCTGCACTGTCGACCATGTCGCCGAGCCCGGCGACTATTTCGAATACCGGTGCGGGGCCTACTCTATGCTCGTCGTGCGCGGCGACGACGGGAAGCTGCGCGCCTTCCAGAACGTGTGTCGCCACCGCGGCAACTCAGTGTGCGCGGGCTCCGGTTCGGGCTTGCGCGAACTGCGGTGCGGATACCACGGTTGGACGTGGGATCTCGCCGGTGCGCTGCGGCGGGTGCCAAACCGCAAGGGCTTCGGCACGTTGCGCATGGCCGACTTCCCGCTCGTGCCTGCCGCTGTCGACACGTGGGAGCGGCTGGTCTTCGTCAACCTCGACGTCGACGCGATGCCGCTGCTCGACTATCTGGAAGAGATGCCGCGGGACGTCGAGTGGTGCGGACTCGGCGACTTTCGTTGCTACGCCACGATGACGATCGATGTCGACGCTAACTGGAAGACGATCGCCGACGGGTACAGCGAGACCTACCACATCCAGACCCTGCACCCGGAACTGCACCGGTGCATGGACGATGTGTATGCGCCGCAGACAATTTGGGGGCACACCGGCAAATCGGAACAACTCTACGGCGTTTCGAGCCCGCAGCTCAACGAGCAGCTGACCGACCGCGAGGTGTGGGACGCCTACGTCAGTACCCAAGGTGCGTTGATGGGCGTCGAAGAGGGCGCTCCGATGCCCGACGAGCGCGAACCCGGCGCGTCGGTGACCGATGTGATCGCCGCGCGAACCCGCGCCTTCGCCGCCTCGCGCGGCGTGGATCTCAGCTGGGCGGGCACCGACGAGGTGATGCGGCTGCACCAGTACAACGTGTTCCCGAACATGACGCTGCTGATGTACGCCGACCATCTGACGGTGATGACGTCGCATCCCGGCCCCGACCCGGACCACGGAGAGCTGGTGATGCTGTTGTGGATGCGGATGCCGCCGGGCGCCCCGCGCGCCGAGCCCGTCGACGTGCGCATGACCGCGGCCGAGGCGCACCCCGGACTTGTTCTCACCCAGGACATCTCGGTGCTGGCCGGGCTGCAGCGAGGTCTGCACCAGCCCGGCTTCACGCACCTGACACTGTCCAACGAGGAGCGCCGGGTGATCAACATGCACCGTAACCTGGAGCGCTACCTCGACCTGCCGCAGTCCGACCGGATGACCGGGGGTGAGCCCAGTGACCTCCCCGACGCCGCCGCGGCGCAGCGCTAAGAGACCGGCGGCCGACACGGTCAGCGCGGAGGCCATCCTCGACACCGCGGCCAGAATGATCGAGCTGCACGGAGTGGACGGCTTCACCATGCGCGGGTTGGCGCAGCAACTCGGGGTGGCGGTGACGTCGATCTACTGGCATGTCGGCGGCCGCGACAAGCTCTTCGACAGCCTGGTGGACCGGTTGGTCGACGAGATGGCGCGTCTCCCGGCCGAGGGCGACACCGCCGTCGACCGCATCGCCTCGCTTGCGCACGCTCAGCGGCGGGTACTGATCGACCGGCAACATCTGCTTGCGATCGCGCACGAGCGGGACAAGACGCCGCGATTGTTCCTGCCGGTTCAGCAGGCGTTGGCGACGCACCTCGCCGAGCTCGGCGTCACGGGAACCGACGCCGCGCTGGTGTTGCGCTCGGTGGAGGTGCACGTCATATCGTCTGCGGTGATGCAGTTCTCGGCCGTGCGCGGGGAAAAGCACGATGAGGAGGACCCGTCGCTGTGGACCGACGACTGGCCCGACCGGGCGCTGGTGGAGGCACTGCAGTCGCCGACCGACTACGACGCGGTGTTCGACCACGGGCTGGAGGCGCTGCTGGCACCGCTGCGCCGGACGTAGTGCCCCGGGCTGACCTGCCGGTTGGCTTGTGGCGATGAGTTTTTTGGCCGCCGTTGGTCGGTACGGGCATGACTGACGAAACCATCAAGTCCACCTGCACCATCGACGCGCCCGCCGAAACCGTGTTCGCGGTGCTGGCCGACCCGACCAACCATCAGGCGATCGACGGTACCGGTTGGGTGCGGGAGTCGCTCGACGGCAAGCGGCTGACTGAAGTCGGCCAGGTCTTCCGGATGGCGATGTACCACCAGAACTACGGGGGCATGCACTATGAGATGGCCAACCGGATCGAGGTCTTCGCGCCGCCGTACGCGATTGCGTGGCAGCCCGGCCAAGGCGCGGACGACTCCAACCTCGACTTCGGCGGCTGGATCTGGCGCTACGACATCGAGGCGGTGGGCGACGACCGGGCGGAGGTCACCTTGACGTACGACTGGTCTGCGGTACCTCCGGAAATTCGCGAACACATCGCGTTCCCGCCCTTCGACGGGCAGCACCTCGACAACTCCCTGGTGCACCTTGCCGGACTTGCCCGAAAGCGGGCGTAGACGGCGGATGTTGCCTCGCGACGCTATGGCCGAGATTGCACTCAGGGCTGCGATGACCGTGTACGACCCTCAATGCAATCTCAACCGTAGGTGCGTCTTGTAACAGTGCCTGCGTCAGATGCAGCCCGCCACATGGTCGATGCCGCCCACTGCTCGAGGGTGAACGGAGCCGGTCTACCACTTGCTGCAGCCTTGTTCATCCGCTCGGGCGGTAGCTCGACGTAGCCGACGATCGCCGCTTCGCCGCGTAATCCCATGTGCTGTCCTTCGATTCGTTACCTTCGCGGAAGACCGAGGATCATCTGAGCGATGATGTTGAGCTGGATCTCCTTCGTGCCGCCGCCGATCAACTCGGCGGGGACCCGTAGATAAGGTTGCACAACGTCGGAGTCGATGGCCATCGCGATCCGGCCCGACGACCCCAGCGTGGCTGAAAATGTCCGGCGCAGAAGCACGTTCATCGCGACCTTGGCGATGCTGGAGGCTGGCCCGGCCCCCTGCCCGCCGAGCAACCGGATGGTTTCCCGCACACCCAGCGCCTTGATCGCATTGGCGTACGCGTCGAGTTCACCGAGTTCGCGCACGACGTCGTCGCGCTCCTCTCCCGCGGCGAGCCGACGCAGCGGTGCGGCCCGGTCGTACTGGACGTAACCACTGATGGCCGAGCGCTCCTCGGCCATCGTGGCGATGGCCAGCGCCCATCCACCAGTGGGTTCGCCGAGCAGCATCTCGTCGGGCACGAAAACGTCGTCGAGGAAGACCTCGTTGAACTCCTGCTCGCCGCTCGCCTGCTTGATCGGCTGAACCTCGATACCCTCCGACCGCATGTTGACGATGAAGTACCCGATGCCGCGATGCTTGGCGGCGGTCGGATCCGTTCGGGCCAACAGCGCCCCGAAGTCCGCCCGATGCGCTGACGAGGTCCAGATCTTGTGTCCGCTGACGCGCCAACCGCCGTCGACCTTGGTCGCCCGCGTCGTCAGTGCAGCGAGGTCCGAACCCGCTCCCGGCTCGCTGAACAGCTGGCACCACGCGAGTTCTCCGCGTTGGGTTGCCGGAATAAGCCGCTCCTGCAGTTCTTTTGATCCCGCCTTGATCAGTGACGGCAGGATCCACTCGGCGATGCCCAGGGACGGGCGCACCAGGGCGCGACGCTTGCCGAACTCCTCGTCGATGATCAGTTGCTGCAGCGGGCTGGCGTCGAACCCCCACGGCGGTGGCCAGTGCGGCGCGATCAGCCCCGCCTCGGCGATCGCCGTCCGCTGCGCTCCGGTGGCGAAGTGCTCGTAGTCGCCCTGGCGTCCCGGCCTGTCATTGCGCAACGCCGCGGCGGTGTCCAACGTCGCGGCCACGCGGGCGCGGAACTCCGATTCGGCGTCGCCCAGGTCGACCGAGAAGTTGCGCTCCTGCGTGGTGGTCACCTCGCCGAGTCGCCGGGCCCAGCGGCTTCTCGGTCCGATCGACGCGGCCAGGCTGGTGGCACGGCGCCAGTACAAGTGTAGGTCGTGTTCCCAGGTGAAACCGATCGCGCCGAACATGGTCAGTGTGTCGAGTGCGAGGTCCGGGCAGGGCGCAATTGCCATCAGTGCTGCGCCGGCCGCGGCCATCCGATGCTGGTCGAGCGGTTCACCTGTCGCCCGAACGGCGTCCCACGTTGCGGCGCTGGCCAACTCGCTGTTGACCAACAGCATCGCCGCGTTGTGCTGCAGCGCCTGGAACGTTCCGATGAGCTTGCCGAACTGCTCGCGGGTGTGCAGGTGTGCGGTCGCGGCTTCCACGCACCACTGTGCGATTCCCGCGGCCATGCTGGCGGTCAGCGCGGTCGCGAGGTATTCGGCCCGCTCGGCGTCGATGCCATGAAGAACATCGGCTTGCTCGACCGGATATGCGGTGAGGCGCATCGTGCCGAGGTCTGTCAACAGATCAGTACCTGCGACGGCCTCGACCGCGACGGCGGGGTGCACTGTGTCGACGGCGGCCCAGACCATCTGCCCTTCCTCGGTGACGGCACCCACCAAAGCGGTTGCGGCCGTGCACACTCCGGACGCCAAACCGGAGCCGCCGGAGATCAGCCACCGGTCGCCGTCGAGCTGGACGGTGAACTGCGAGTCGCGCGGCAGCACGACAACAGCCGCCAGGCCCCCGGCCAAACGGGTCAGAAGCGCCTCGGCCGATGGGGATGGTTCGGCAAGCGACGCGACCGCGCCCGTCGTCACCGTGGGTAGCAGCGGGCCGGGCAGCGACGCCTTGCCTGCCGCTTCGAGTACACAGGCGGCATCAAGCAGTTCGCCGCCCTGACCCCCGTAGCGCTCCGGAAGGTGCACGGCGTGAAAACCGCTGGCGCAGAGTTCCTCCCACCAGGGCGGAAGGTGGCCTTGCGCCAGCAGATCGAGTGCCTCACGCGTGGCGGCGATCGGAGCGCGGCGTGCGGCGAACTGGCCGACCGAGGCGCTGAGCTCGCGTTGTTCGGAGGTGAGTGCCAGGGTCATCGGGCCGCCCTGCTGGTGCGGCGCGTTTCGCGAAAGAACCTTGCCGCGGCGACGATCGCGTCGGGGGTGGGCGACGGGTTCCAGCCGAGTTCGCAGACCGCCTTCGAATGGTCCAGCGGAGTCATGATGTGCATCAGCCGGATGTTCAGCGGCGTCAGCTTGGTGTCATGCCCGCGAAATCCGGCGATCCAGCTGTTCGGGTAGCTGGCCGCCGCCATCACCTGGATCGGTATCCGTCGCCGAGGCGGCGCCGCTCCCACTGCCGCGCAGCCGATCTCGTGGATCTCCCGCGTGCTCATCCAGCGTTCGGAGACGATGTACCGCTCGCCGACGCGGCCCTGCTCTCCCGCGAGCACGAGGGCATGGGCCGCGTCCTCGATACCGACCACCTCCGCCTCGTAACCGTCGATGTAGAACGGCATCTTGCCGTGCACGGCCGCGGACAGCAGCGCGCCGTGCGGCGTCGGAAGCCAGTCGCCCGGACCGAACGAGTTCGCCACACACATCGCCACGGCGGGCAGCCCGTTCTCGACGCTGTATTGCAGCACCATCCGCTCGGCCTGCACCCGGCTGCGAATGTAGTCCCCGCCGACGTCGAGCCAGTTGTGCGCGGTGGTTTCATCCGCGAGCCCGTCCGTCGACCGTCCGATCGTGCCGATCGAACTGGTGAACACGAAGCGCTCGAGGTCGGCCTCGACGGCGATGTCGAGTACCCCGCGCAGTCCGTCGACGTTGGTGCGCCACAGCGGTGTCGGATCGAGCAGCCAGGGGCGGGCGTCGACCACGCAGTAGTAGACGACGTCGCAGCCACGCATCGCCTCACGCACGCTCTCGAGGTCGAAGATGTCACCGTGGCGAATTTCGACCGGCAGTCCGTCGATACCTCGCGTCGAGCTCGTCGCTCGGATCAACACCCGCACGTCGTCTCCGCGCGCGACCAAGTGCTTGGTGACGTGCGACCCCAGAAATCCACTGGCGCCGATCACGAGCTTCTTCATCGATGGCATCCGGCGCGCTGATCGGCTGTGGTCACCTTGCTCGCTTCTTCACATTTATCGAGACGGACCGTCTCGTCTTGCCAAGACTAGGTGTTGCTGTCACCATCTGTAAAGCCGTCAGATGCGGAGGAAGCAATGACCACCCCTGTGAGCGCGCCCCGGCGTCGCAGTGAGAAGTCCCGACTGGCGATCGTCAATGCCACGAAGGAGATACTGCTCGAGCGCGGATTCGACGGGTTGAGCATCGAGGCGGTGGCGGCGCGCGCCGGCGTCGGGAAACAGACGATCTACCGCTGGTGGCCCAGCCGGCCTGCGCTGGTCGCCGATGTCCTGCTCGAGGACGCCGACAAGATCCTGCGCCCCGTCGACCACACCGACGATCTGGCCGAAGACCTCACGCGATGGTCCACCAGACTGGCGGAGACACTCACCACCGAACGGGGGAACGCCATGCTGCGCATCCTCACCGTGGCGGGGATGGAGCACCAGGACATCAAGGCGCGCATGCAAGTCGGATTCAGCGCACCCCTGCACCAGAGCGTCAAGGCGAGGCTGTCGGCCGACGGCCTTGACGCCGCCACCTCGCAAGCGGCGGCCGACGCCATCGTCGGCGGCATCGTCTACGGAATCCTCAGTGAGGGCCGCTCGTTCCGCCGGAGCCGAGCCGAGACGATCACCCGGACCGTCATCGCTGGCGCCGCGCTATGAAACCTTCCCCCAACGTATTACGGGTCGTCGGCGCAGATGGAGTGCGCATAGTCGCCGACCGCCTCGGCGATCCCGACGCGCCGGCGGCCGTCTTCCTGCACGGCGGCGGTCAGACGAGACGATCCTGGGGCCGGGCGGCGGCGGCGGTGGCCGAACGCGGTTGGCAGGCAGTCACTGTCGACTTCCGCGGACACGGTGAATCGGACTGGTCTGCCGACGGCGACTACCGCGTCACCACCTTCGCCGAGGACGTCCTCGAAGTGCTCCGACGACTTCCCGATCGACCGGTCATCGTCGGCGCCTCGCTCGGTGGGTTCACGGCGATGCTGCTCGCCGGCGAACTCGCACCGGACGCCGTGCGCGCGATCGTGCTCGTCGACATCGTGCCGGATATGAATGAGTCCGGCGCGTCGCGAATCCACGACTTCATGGCCGAACGGATGGCCTCGGGGTTCGCGTCGCTCGACGAGGTCGCCGACATGATCCAGCAGTACAACCCGCACCGGCCCCGACCGACCGACCTCGACGGCCTGCGCACCAACCTGCGCCAGCGCGACGGCCGATGGTATTGGCACTGGGACCCGAAGTTCATCGACGGCACCGCGGCGCTGCCACCGATCGAGGTGACCGAGGTCGACAGGATGCACGCCGCGGTCGAAACGATTCTGTGTAGCGGCGTTCCGATGCTCCTGGTGCGAGGCCAGATGAGCGATCTCGTCACTCAGGAGCGCGCCGAGGAGTTCCTCGCCCGCTTCCCGCAGATCGAGTTCGTCGACGTCGGCGGGGCCGGGCACATGGTCGCAGGCGACCGCAACGACCTGTTCGCCGACGCCGTCGTCGACTTCCTCACCCGCCACACCGACGGACGACGCTGACCGACGCCTTCGGGCCGAAAGGCACTCAAATCCGTTCACCGAACGCGGGTATAAACCCTCCTATCAGGGAATGACTAGAGGGTTAATAGGCGCGAGGAGTTCCGATGAACATCATTTCGGCCGCCACCCAGGCTGTGGCGAAGACCGCTGAGGTCACTACCGCGACGGCCGGTGCGGTCGGCGGCGCGGCGGTCAACGGTGTGATCGGCGGCCTGAAGGGAGCGGCGTCCGGAGTGCGGGCCGGACTCGACAACGGCAGTCATTCGACTGCGGCGGCCGCGCTCACCATCGGCGCCATCGGTGCCGCCGGGTTGGTCGAGTGGCCCGTCCTGCTCACCGTCGGTGGCGCCGCGCTCGTGGTGCATCAACTCAACCGACGCTCGGATGCAGGGATCGATGCGGCACCCTCACTCGCCTCGGCTTCGTCGGCGACCAACGGTCGGGCCGGCACGTCGCCCGCGAAGCCCGCGAAGGCACCAAGTCGCAAGGCGCCGAGCCGCAAGGCGACGTCATCCCGTGCCTCGTCCCGAAAGCCTGCCAAGTCGGCGACCAAGACGGCGCGCAAGACGACGGCCTCGCGGCGCAGAACCACGAAGTGAGTCCGCTCCTCGGAAGGCTGGTCGGAAGCGTCACGACAGCCGTCACGGCGCCGATCACCCTGACCTCCGATTCGGTCGCGGCGGTCACCACTGCGGTCAAGGAACTCTTCGGCGGGACGCCGAGCCGACGGCGTTGGCGCAACGAGGACCGCTGCTGGATCGAAGTTCGCGGACTGTCCGACGAGAACAGCGAAACCGTGGCCGAGGCGGTGCTGCACGCCCTCCGCCGGGAGCCAGGGGTGCGTACGGCGCGGCTCAACCGACCACTGTCGCGAGTCGTGGTGACCATCGCCGAGGACGGGCCGTCGATGGAACGGCTGTGCCGGCTCGTCGCCGACGCCGAGGCACAGGCGGCAGATCGAGCCGACAACGGTGACGGGCGCCCTTCCGACCTTCCCGCCGACGGGATAGTGCTGGCGCACAAGATCATCGCGACGACCGCCAACGGCGTCGGGCTGTGCACCGCCGTGGCCGGCCGCGCGCTGATGTGGCCCGCACTGCCCGCCGGGCTCACCGCGGCGGTCACGCTCGTGGACTACCAGCCACGCTTACGCGCCATGGTCGAGAGCCGCCTCGGCCAGAGCGCCGCCGACACCGCGATCGCGATCGCTGCCGCAGCGGTCTACACAGTGACCGAGGCGCCGACATCCCTGGCTGTGGAAACGGTCCGGCATCTGACCCAGGTGGCAGAGGCGCTCGCCAGCGCGAATGCCTGGCAGCGGCGCGAACCGGCGATCGCGGCCCACGCCGAAGATGCCTCGATGCTGGTCGCGGCGCGCCGACCCGCTCCGCCGCCCCCGGGTCCGGTGGAACGCCATACGCAACGCAGCGGCCTGGCGCAGAGCCTCGCCGCCGCTTCGGTCGGGCTCATCACGCGCGACATCAACGCCGCTGGGACTGCCGCGGTGGTGGCCACACCCAAGGCCGCCCGCAACGCGCACGAAGGTTTCGCCGCGGCACTCGGCCGCGGATTGGCCGACAAGCACGGCGTCGTCGCCCTCGACCAGAAGGCCATCCGCCGTCTCGATCGGGTCGACGCCGTCGTGGTCGACCCGCGGATACTGGTGGGCAACCAGCTTCGGATCGGCCGGATGCGCGGTGTGTCCGACCGCGACCGCGCCGCGGTGTGGAAGTGGGCGCACGACAACCTCGACAACAATTCACTGGCCGTCGGCTGGCATCGCGCACCGCTTCACAACAACGGCGACAGCAACGGCGCAGCGACGGCGGAGGTGCTGGTCCGCCACGTCCACCATCCGATGGCGCCGAACGTGGTCGGCGAGATCCGACGTGCCGGCGCGGAGGTGGTGTCGGTCGAATCGGACGAACTCGACGACCTGCGCCCGTCGTTCGACGAGCTCTACCCGGTCGACGGCAGCCTTGACGCGGCATTGGCCGACACCGTCACGAAGCTGCAGCGCGACGGGCGCACGGTGGCGGTGATATCAACACAAGCGGCACAATCGATTTCGGCCGCAGACGTGTCGATCGGCCTCATCGCCGACGACGGTGCTCCACCCTGGCGCGCCGATCTGTTGGCCCCAGATCTACGCGCCGTGTGGCGGATCATGCGCGCTTTACCGGCGGCGCGCAAGGCGAGTAAGCGGGGCGTCGAACTTGCGACCAGCGCCTCGATGTTGGGTGCGCTGCTGATGATTCCTGGTGTCCGCGGACGCGGCCCCGGACCCGTGACCGCCGGTGCCACAGCCGGCCTGACGACCGGATTGTTACTGGCCCGCAACGTGCTCGGTGAAGACGCGCCGACTCCCGTTGCGATGCACGAATGGCACGCCATGTCCGTCGACGAGGTGCGCGAGCAGTTGCCCGTACCGAAACGTGACCCCGCGCAGCAGAAGTCGCGGTTGACGGTCGGAGTAAGCGCGTCTGCCGACGTGGTACAGCAGGTGACCGGGCCGGCGCTGCGGTTGGCGAGGGAGCTCGCCACCGCCCTGCGTGGCGAGCTTTCGGATCCGTTGACGCCCGTACTGGCGGTCGGCTCGGCGGCCAGTGCGCTGCTCGGTTCGCCGGTCGACGCGATCCTCGTCGGTTCGGTGCTGACCGGCAACGCCATGCTCGCCGCCTCCCAACAAGTCCGGGCCGAGCGCCTGCTCACCCGGATGCTCGCCGTGCAGGACCCGCTGGCTCGACGCATCGTCGAAGACGGGCACGAAACTGTCGAATCGGTGTACCTGCAGCCCGGCGATGTCATCGAAGTGCGACCCGGGGAGGTCGTGCCCGCCGACGCGAGAATCGTCGAGGCGGCCGAACTCGAGGTCGACGAGTCGTCGCTCACGGGCGAATCGCTTCCGGTCGCCAAACAACCCGGTGCGACACCGGGTGCGGCGCTGGGCGAACGAAGCTGCATGTTGCACGCCACCACGACGGTCGTTGCCGGAACGGCCGTGGCGATCGTCACCGCCGTCGGCGCCGCCACCCAGGCCAGCCGGGCGGCCCAGGTGGCACCGGCCGAAAAGTCCGCCGTCGGGCTACAGGCACAGCTGCGCGACCTGACCAATCAGGCGCTTCCATTCAGCCTTGCCGGTGGCGCGCTGGTCAGCGGGCTCGGGTTGCTGCGCATGGCGCCACTGCGCCGCGCGGTCACCAGCGGAGTGGCGGTAGCGGTCGCGGCCGTGCCCGAAGGCCTTCCCCTGGTGGCAACGCTGGCCCAGCAGGCGGCGGCGCGGCGGTTGACTCGCGCAGGCGTGCTGGTTCGCAGCCCACGCTCGGTCGAGGCGCTCGGACGCGTGGACGTCGTCTGCTTCGACAAGACCGGCACGCTCAGCGAGAACCGCCTGCGAGTCGCCAAGGCGCACAACGGCTCCGGCGTCACCGCTGAAGAGGTGGCCGAATGCGCCGCACGAGCCACCCCGCCCAAGAACGGCCATCGCCACGAGCACGCCACCGACGCGGCTGTGGTGGCGGCCGCGCCCGAAGCGAACGAACCGCCCGTCGGCGCCACGTATCTACCGTTCCGGTCCGGCAGACCGTTCTCGGCTTCCCTGGTCGACGGGCGCCTGTGCATCAAAGGCGCTCCCGAGGTCATCCTCGACGCATGCGAGAACCTCGATCCGAAGGTGAAGCGGGCCATGCGCGAAATGGCGGAAATGGGCCTGCGCGTCATCGCCGTCGCCCGCCGCGACGTCCCGCCTCGACAGGCGGCGGCCGCGCAGGCCAGCGACGAGGCGCTGATCAAGTTGTGCGGCAGCGGGTTACAGTTCGTCGGGCTTCTCGGCCTGTCGGACACTCCGCGTCCGGAGTCCGCGCCGCTGCTCGCCTCGCTACGGGAGCAGCGGATCGGCGTCAGGCTTCTCACCGGCGACCATCCGGTCACGGCGACGGCGATCGCGGCCGAGTTGGGCATGCCGGTCACCGAAGGACAGGTGATCAGCGGCGGCGACTGGGAGGGGTTGTCGCGCCGGGGCCAGGAGCGGGCGGTGCGCGACAAGCTGGTGTTCGCGCGGATGACGCCGGAGCACAAGGTTCAAGTGGTGCAGACCCTGGAGCGCACCGGCCAGGTCTGCGCGATGGTCGGTGACGGCGCCAACGATGCCGCGGCGATCCGGTCTGCGACGGTTGGGATCGGGGTCGCGGCGCGGGGCAGCGATCCGGCGCGCACGGCGGCCGACGTCATGTTGCTCGACGGCCGGATCGGGTCGATGCTCGACGCGCTCGACGAGGGCCGGCAGTTGTGGCGCCGGGTGCAGGCGGCCGTCGCGGTGCTGCTGGGCGGCAACGCGGGTGAGGTGGCGTTCTCCATCGTCGGTTCGGCGCTGACCGGAAGCTCGCCGCTGAACACCCGCCAGCTACTGCTGGTGAACATGATGACCGACGCCCTGCCTGCGGCGGCGCTGGCTGTCAGCCCGGCGGTCGCGTCGGCCGACGACGATGGCCGCGGCCCGAACCGGTCGGCGGTCTGGCGCACCGTGGCGATCCGGGGCACCACGACCGCCGCCGCGGCGACCTCGGCCTGGCTGATGGCCGGGTTCACGCTGGCGCCGCGGCGTGCGTCGACGGTCGCACTGGTGGCGTTGGTGAGCACTCAGTTGGGGCAGACGCTCATCGATTCACACAGCCCGCTGGTGATTGGCACCGCGGTCGGGTCTTTGGCCACGCTCGGCGTGCTCATCAGTACACCCGGCGTGAGCCAGATGCTCGGATGCACACCGCTGGGTCCGCTGGGTTGGACGCAAGCGTTGGGCACCGCCGGGGTGGCGACGGCTGCGGCCGGATGTGCACCGTGGGTGCTGCGCCGCGTTCAGTCCTCGATGTCGACGACGCCGATGCGCCACAGCACCGCATACAGTTCCCGCAGCGGGATCGTGATCAAGCCGGAGACGACGGTCAACGGGTCCGAGCAAGTTTTCACACCAGTTGGGGACACACCTCCGACGGTCCACACATCGGGCGTCCAGACGTCGAACACGCCATGACGGGAGGGCAACGAATGGCCGAATCCTCGCGAAACGCCGCAACCCACCGCGATGCCGTCCAACGAGTCCGCCACGCTCAGACGTTCTCGCTGGATCTGCCGATCGTCGGTCGAGTCCGAATTCCGCGACCCGAACAGCTCGCGTTCTACGGTGCGCTCGGAGCGCTCGCGGCGGTGGAAATCATCGAGTGGCCGGTCGCATTGGCGTTGGCCGCCGGTCATGTACTGCTGCAGAACGAACACAGCCGCGTCGCGCAGGAGATCGGCGAGGCTCTGGAGGATGTGTAGCCGGCGGCGGGTCGTGACGGGAATCATGGAGCCGCGGCTTGACCAATTAGGCGTGCTAAGCGCACGATCACAGCGTGATCGAGTTGAGTGAACAGCAGATCCTCGAACAGATCGCCGACCGGCTCACTGGGACCTATCCCGGCGTCCCCGTCGACGCGGTATCGCGACTCGTCCATGAACAGCACGCGCGTTTCGAGGGCAGCCGTATCCGCGACTTCGTCCCGCTTCTCGTGGAGCGGCATGCGCGAGCCGAGTTGAACAAAGTGAGCAGCGCCACCGCGGTGTAGCGTTCTGCGCCGAGCCGTCCAGGGGCTCGCGTCCAGTGTCCGCAGCCGCATAGCGTGAAAGGCCCTCATGGCAGACAAGAAGGCCGGCAGAGTCGTCGGCAAGGTCGCGTTCATCACCGGCGCTGCGCGTGGTCAGGGCCGTGAACATGCGATCCGGCTCGCCGAAGAAGGGGCCGACATCATCGCGATCGACGTCTGCGACGACATCGACGCTGCCGGATACCCCGGACCCTCCGAGGCGGACCTGGCCGACACCGCGGCACTGGTCGAGAAGTCGGGGCGGCGCATCGTGACCGCCAAGGCCGACGTGCGCGACCTGGCAAGCCTCCGCGCGGCCGTCGACCGCGGCGTGAGCGAACTCGGCCCGCTCGACATCGTCGTGGCCAACGCCGGCATCAGTGCCAGCCCGGCCCCTGCCGCGATGATCGAGGAGTCCGCGTGGCAGACGATGCTCGACATCAACGTGACCGGCGTTTGGCACACCGTGACGGCGGCCTTACCGCACATGACCAACGGCGGCGGATCGATCATCTTGGTCAGCTCGATGTTGGGCCTGCGCGGCGGCGGCTACATGGCCCACTATACGTCGGCGAAACACGCTGTGGTGGGCTTGATGAATTCCCTCGCCAATGAACTTGCGCCACAATGGATCAGGGTCAACTCGATCCATCCCGGCAACATTCTGACGCCGATGATCGACAACGACCACTTCCGTCGCACTGTGCGACCGGACCTCACCGATCCGACGATGGAGGACGCCACGCAAGTCATCGGGCACTTCCACCTGCTGCCGAAGCCAGTGATCGAGGCGAGCGCCGTGAGCAACGCCGTGCTGTTTTTGGCGTCCGACGAGGCGCAATACATCACCGGGGCGGCGCTGCCCGTCGACGCGGGTGCGGTCGCGAGATTCTGAACTACCGCCCCTGCAAACGTCGCAATCCTGACGCATTACGGTTGTTCGATCGAAGCCGGCCACGACAGATCAGGAGACCGTCGGAGATGACGATTCTGGACCGCTTCCGACTCGACGACAAGGTCGTCGTCATCACCGGCGCATCGTCCGGCCTCGGCGTCTCATTCGCCGAGGCGTGCGCCCAAGCCGGTGCCGACGTGGTGCTGGCTGCCCGGCGGATCGAAAAGCTCGATGCAACAGCGCAACTCGTACGCACAGCAGGCAGGCGTTCACTGAGCGTCCAGACCGACGTCGCGGATCCCGAACAGTGCGCCGCGCTCGTCGATGCGGCGATGCAGGAGTTCGGTCGTGTCGACGTCCTGGTGAACAACGCCGGCGTCGGAACCGCGGTGCCCGCTGTCAAGGAGACTCCCGAACAATTCCGCACGGTCATCGATGTCAACCTGAACGGCTCCTATTGGGCCGCTCAAGCATGCGGGCGGGTGATGCAGCCAGGGAGTTCGATCATCAACGTCTCGAGTGTCTTGGGTCTTACCACCGCGGCGCTGCCGCAAGCCGCCTACAGCGCAAGCAAGGCTGCGATCCTCGGCCTCACCCGCGACCTCGCCCAGCAGTGGGGCGGACGAAAAGGCATACGTGTCAACGCTCTGGCGCCAGGCTTCTTCAAATCCGAGATGACCGACGAGTATGCGCCGGGGTACCTCGATCGCACGCTGTCCAGCCGCGTGGTGTTCAACCGGGTGGGTGAGCCGTATGAACTGTCGGCCACGGTGGTTTGGCTCGCCTCCGAAGCCAGTGGCTATGTCACCGGTCAAACCATCGTCGTCGACGGCGGTGTGACCATCACATAGCAACTGCGCCGCTAACGCTTCGCACTCGCTTTGGTCACGAACAGTGAACGGCTATGCCTGGCTGGCGATGAAGGTGATTTGATCGGGGCAGCGGCTCGATGAGACGACGCCCGGAAGGTTGCCTATGGGTTCGTTGGGACCGCCACTTTCGACTGCCCTGCTGCTCGCGGTCGCCATCATCGCCGCGCTCTGCGGGTTCACCGCATCGGCCGTGATGCGCCGAAAGAAGCGGCACACGCCGAACGTCTTTCTCCTGGGCGCGCTCTGCGGATTCGTGGCGGGCGTGACCCTGCGGAGGACCAAACTCCGCCGGATGACTCAAGCCACGCTTGCGCTCTCGGCAGCATTCTTCCGCATCCGCTCCCACGGCCATGTCATCAGTGCCCACACGATGAGGACGATCGTGACCTCGGCCAGCAGATACAGCGGCCACGGACCCAAGACGTCCAACAGGGACGCGGTCGGGGGTTTCCTGTTGAGGTAACCGTAATTGGTCCCCACGATCGTGTTGAAGATGAACGTCGAAGCCGCCCATACCAGGGTTATGACGACCACGAAACGGTAACTGCGCCAACAGGGACGCATGCCTCTGCCCCATGTGAGGTAGATGGCCGCCCACACCGCGAAAACGTGAAGCACGAAGAACGTGACGAACAGGTGGTGGGGAAAATCGGGCGCGCCTTCTTCCGGTGTGCCTACGTCCGGTGTGATCAACGCCTGCGAGCTCAGGACCAGGCACCAGTAGTACGTGAGCGCGAACGCCCAATGCCGTTGCGACCACAGCGCGTAGGCAGCCATCAACTCCGCGATGTCGCACAGCTGGATCTGCACCGACGTCTGGACATCTGGCCGGATCAGTTTGTAGACCAACGCCACCACGAAGGCCGTCAGGATCAGGACCGCGAAGATTCGGCCGAACATCCGGGCCTGGGCTTCGGTCTGCCGGCGTCCGATCCAGACCAGTAGCGCAGCGCCTATGGCGAAGATCGCGAGGACCACCAGGTGTGACGGCCCATACGCCGCGAATTCTCGTTGTGCGTAGAACAATCCGACCACCTCCCCTACGTCAGCGTGGCCTGGGGGCAGGTGGCGAAGGCGTGACCGGCGGCGCGCTGCCGTAGAGGCCGAGGCTTTGCGCGGCTACCGTGGCGAGTTCGCCTTGCAGGTCCGAGACCGGTCGGCTGCCCCGAATATGGATCGCGTTCGTGAGCAGAATGACGTAGGTGTTCGATCCCGGGTCCATCCATATCGAAGTCCCGGTGAATCCGGTATGCCCGAAGCTACCGACCGGGAAGACCAACCCCCGCGGCCTGGAATGACCGGTGTCGATGTCCCAGCCGAAGCCGCGCAGCTCTTGTCCCGAGATCGCTGGAAACGGCTCAGGCACTGAGGAATCCGAGTTGGATGCCTCGAGAACGGCTCTGCGAGCGGCTTCGTTCGCCGCTTCGAGTTGGTGAGCTGCGTGGCCGGGTTGCTCCGGAGCGGTCATCAACTGCAGAGTCGCCTGCTTCAGCGGAAACTTGCTCGGGCGGCCCGCCAGCCGATCGAGCAGAGCCTGTGCATAGATGCTCAGATCCCGCGCCGTCGAGAACACACCGGCATGCCCGGCGACCCCACCCATGCGGCGCGCCGTCGGATCGTGCACGGTGCCGCGTAGCAGGCGGTCAATATCCGGATTTCTCCTCGGATCGGCTCTGCTCTCCTCGTCTAGCGCTGTCGGCGCGATACGCGGCAGAAGGCTCGTGCGCCAGGTACCTGTAGGACAGGTACCTGGCGCGCGGGGGTCGGCCGGCGGGGCCCACGCGATCGCTGCTCCTCTGATCTCATGCGGGCCACATGCTTTGGCGGGGGGAAGGTAGCGGGTGTCGTCCATGCCAAGCGGCGCAAACACATTGCGCTGAACGTAAACGTCCTCCGACTCACCGGTGACCTCTTCGATCAGCGCGCCGAGGAGAATGAAGTTGATGTCGGAGTAGCGAAACACCTCGCCGGGCAGCGATTGCAGCGGTGTCGTGAGCGCACGACGGAGACCTTCTGATTTGTCGGCTCCGTCCAGTCCCCATGGGTCTCTCAAGTCGATATCGCCCGCTATACCCGACGTGTGCGTGAGCAACATGCGAACCGTGACCCGTGCGCGCTGAGGGTCGTTGGCCTCGTTGAAGCCGGGCAGATACGTCTGCACGGGCGAATCGAATCCAACCTTGCCTTGTTCGTAGAGCTGCATGACGGCGGTCGCCGTTGCGAGGCATTTGGTCAACGAGGCGAGGTCGAAAATCGTGTCCTCGGTCATCGGCTCAGCAGGTGCGGGCACTCCGTCCAGTCCGGGTTCACCGGCGAGCTTGCGCATGCCGTACGCCCGGTGCAAAACGAGCCTTCCGCCGTGCCCCACCGCCACCACGGCGCCTGGCATCCTGTGCGCGGCAACCGCGTTGTTCATCAAGACGGAAACTGCCGAGAAGTCGATCGCCGGGACCGCAGGGGGCGCCGGCGACGGTCTCGGACTGATGACTGTCGTCGAACGATCGTCGGTTGCGGCCGGATGATCTACCCGGCCGCACGCGGAAGGCGCTGCAGCGGTAAGCAGGACGGCCGCCACCACAATGGCCCTGCGCACAGATGATTGACCGAACCGGGCGAGTCGGTCTGCTGACATGACCACCTTGTCGGTCGAACGTGCGATTGCCCTCAGCATAGGGTGAAGGCAACGCCTCGCGAACCGAATCCGAACGTCGTTGCCTGGTGTTTCGTGCCTGCGTATGAATCCGCCAACCCGCATCCGGTGCGCCCACCGTGTTGTTACCATCGCGCCGTGCACGAGTCCCCGGCGACACCTGGTCGCGGCGAAGGGCCGTCTCGTTCACGCCGCGAAGTCCTCAAGTACACCCTCTCCGCCCCTGCTCTGTTGCTCCTCGGAGCGGTGGGGGCGACCATTCGCGGGCCGGAGGCATCGGCCGAATCCCTGCGGTTGGCCGATTTTGCGACCCGGTTGGCCCCGGCGGATCAGCTCAAGGCGGCGGGCTTCGACGGTGCCCTGGTCTACGTATCCGAACTTCGGCCGGGTGCGGACTTCGACTTCAAACCCGTCACCCGCGAGTATGCCGATTCGCTGCGTGCGGAGGGACTCCACGTCGTCAGCTGTTATCAGTACGGGAAACCGGGTTGGCCGACGCCGTCGGACTACACCCGCGGGTATGAGGGCGGCGTGGCAGACGCTCAGACAGCGCTGCGACTGCACGGTGCCGCCGGAGGCCCGGATTCGGCGCCGATCTTCTTCAGCCTCGATGAGGACATCGACCGCGACACCTGGGACAGCGTTGCGGTCGAGTGGTACAGAGGGATCAATTCGGTGCTCGGGGCACATCGCACCGGCCTCTACGGGCACTCACGGGCGTGTTCGTGGGCGATCGGAGACGAGGTGATCGGGCGCTCGACCACTGACGGACACTGGTGGGCCTGGCAGACGAAGGCGTGGTCCGGTGGACAGCGAGAACCCCGGGCCGTGCTCTATCAAGCTGTGGTGATCGGCCCGTCAGAGCCTGGGGTACCCGTCGGCGACACCCACGTGGACGAGAACGAGGTGCTTGCGCCCGACTTCGGACAGTGGGGTCTCGACAGAGCTTGACGTCCATGCGCCAGCCGTCATCCGGAACATGGTCTTGACCAGCACTGATGCCGCTGCCGGCCATCTGTACGGCCACAGTTTCGCCACATCGCGGTCAATAATCGGCGGGGGAACACTCGCGGCCGATTCCGATTTAATACTCTGCTGACATGCCGGATCGTGGACCGGCCGGGGGGACGGTCGTAAAGCTGGGACTGTGCTGCCTGTTGGCTGGTGTGTTGGCGGCCGCCATGATGTTTCCGTTCGCGGGTGGGTTCGGGCTGCTGTCCAATCGCGCGTCGGACATCGTCGCCAACGGGTCGGCCCAGCTGGTGGAGGAAGACGTTCCGCAGGTGACGACGATGGTCGACGCTGCAGGTCGACCGATCGCCTGGCTGTACAGCCAGCGCCGGTTCGAGGTCGCGAGCGAACAGATCGCCAACACGATGAAACTGGCGATCGTGTCGATCGAGGACAAGCGGTTCGCCGAACACGCCGGGGTGGACTGGCAGGGCACGCTGACCGGCTTGTCCGGCTATCTCTCCGGGAACCTCGACACCCGCGGCGGTTCGACCATCGAGCAGCAGTACGTCAAGAACTTCCAGTTGCTGGTGACGGCCCAGACGAACGCCGAGAGGCGGGCCGCAGTCGAGGTGACACCCGCCCGCAAGCTGCGGGAAATGCGGATGGCGCTGACGCTCGACAAGACGTTCACCAAAGCCGAGATCCTCACCCGCTACCTCAATCTCGTCGGCTTCGGCAATGGGGCGTTCGGAGTGCAGGACGCGGCCCAGACCTACTTCGGCATCAACGCGTCTCAGCTGAACTGGCAGCAGGCGGCGCTGCTGGCCGGCATGGTCCAGTCGCCCACCTCGCTGGACCCTTACATCAATCCCCAAGGTGCGCTGCAGCGTCGCAACCTCGTGTTGGACACCATGATCGAGCACCTTCCCGCGCGCGCCGACGAGCTTCGCGTTGCCAAGTCGCAGCCGCTCGGGGTGCTGCCCCAGCCCAAGCAGCTGCCGGGCGGCTGCATCGCCGCAAACGACCGCGGATTCTTCTGTGAGTACGTGCTGGCTTATCTCGCACGTGCCGGCATCAGCAAGGAGCAGGTTGCGCGGGGCGGATACCTGATCCGTACCACGCTCGACCCAAAGGTTCAGGAGTCGGTCAAACGCGCGATCGACAAGGTCGCGAGCCCGACGCTGGAGGGCATCGCCAGCGTGATGAGCGTCATCGAGCCCGGCAAGAAGTCGCATCGCGTTCTGGCGATGGCCAGCAACCGAACGTACGGCCTCAACGACGAGGCCGGCGAGACGGTGCAACCGCAGCCGTTCTCGCTCGTCGGCGACGGGGCGGGGTCCATCTTCAAGATCTTCACCACCGCGGCGGCGATGGAAATGGGCATGGGAATCAATACCCAACTGGCCGTGCCGGGGTTCTTCCAAGCCAAAGGTCTGGGCAGCAGCGATACGCCGGGTTGCCCCAAGGAGACCTGGTGCGTGAAGAATGCCGGCAACTACCGCGGGTCGATGAATGTCACCGACGCGCTGGCCAGCTCGCCCAACACCGCGTTCGCCAAGTTGATTCAACAAGTCGGGGTCCCCCGCGCGGTCGACATGGCCGTTCGGTTGGGGCTGCGCTCGTATGCGATCCCCGGAACGGCGCGCGCATATGACCCGACGGGCAACGAGAGTCTGGCCGACTTCATCAAGGAGCAGAACGCCGGATCCTTCACCCTCGGACCGTTCCAGCTCAACGCGCTCGAATTGTCCAACGTGGCAGCGACTTTGAGCTCTGGCGGAGTGTGGTGCCCGCCGAGTCCCATCGACAAGATCGTCGACCGCGACGGCAACGAGGTCACGTTCACCACTGAGAGCTGTGACCAAGCCGTGCCGGAGGGACTGGCGAACACGCTCGCGAATGCGCTGAGCAAGGACGACAAGGGCGGCGGCACGGCGGCGGGCGCGGCCGCTTCGGTGGGTTGGGACCTGCCGCTGTCGGCCAAGACCGGCACCACCGAATCCCACCGGTCCTCCGGGTTCGTCGGCTTCACCAACCAGTACGCGGGCAGTGTCTACATCTTCGACGACTCCAACTCGCCGTCCGAGATCTGCTCGTTCCCGCTACGGAAGTGTTCGAGCGGTGACCTGTATGGCGGTAACGAGCCGGCACGCACCTGGTTCGAGGCGATGAAGCCGATCGCCACCGATTTCGGCGAGGTGCGTCTTCCGCCGACCGATCCCCGCTACGTCGAGGGCGGACCGGGTGGCGAGGTGCCCGACGTTTCGGGCATGAACCTCGAAACCGCCCGCCAGCGGCTGCGAGATGCCGGTTTCCAGGTCGCCGAAAAGCCGACGCCGGTCAACAGCTACGCGTCGTACGGCGCCGTGGTCGGGACCACCCCGAGCGGTCGAACCATCCCCGGGTCCGTCGTCACAATCTACACCAGCAACGGGGTCGCGCCCGCGCCGCCGCCGCGGCGGGAAGAACCGCCGCCCCCGCTCGGTGCCCCGGGTGGTCCTCCGCCTCCGCCGGTGGATCCGATGATCGTGCAGATTCCGGGGTTGCCGCCGATCACCGTGCCGATGCTCGGGCCGCCACCACAGGGGCCACCGCCGCCACCCGGACTACCTCCGCCGCCACCGCCGCCTCCACCGCCACCCCCGCCGCCGCCGTAGAGCTTCTGCAGGAGCGCTGAATCAGTAGTGGATCTGACGTTCGCTAGTCCGACGAACCGAGCGCTTCGCGTCGCGGAATCACTCGCGGGTGAGTTGGTCGGAATCTGCGAATAGGAGATTCCCCTCGTCGGAGATCACCGCCCAGCGTCGGGCAGGATCGGCGAAATGGTTGCTTCCGATGTCCACCGCGGCCGCCGCCATCTCGCCGAAGTCCTCGACGATGACGCCGTGAGTTTCGGTGTCTGTGTCCGGATTTACTCGGACGCGGACGTCTACCGCGAACTCCGAGTCGTCGCCCTGCTCGCGATCAGCAGCATCTTTGTCAGCCACTGTCTCCCCCTGACAACCGTCAAGTGATCCCCGAGAACGTCAGTGAATCACGATCTTTGCCCGCCCGTTGACGCAATTGCCGTTTTGCCTGCTTCCGTTCCCGCGGCCCATTGGGCTCCGGCGTCAGGCGTTCTCCTTGATCCACGCCATGACCATGCGCAGCATCTCGGGTGTCTGGTCGGCCAAGTGGCGACCGAAGTGGCTCTCGAGCTTTCCCCCGACGATCGGAACTTTGACCTTGATGGTTCCGCTGCACTTGATGCGCTCGCCGTTGTGCGTGGGCACCATCACGACGGTGCTGTGCGCGGAGCCCGGGGCGCCGCGGGCGTGAACGTGGACCTCCCCGCGTACCTCTTCCCCGCGATCGAGAATCCAGGTCTCGTCCTGCACGAGTTCCAGACCACGGGGATAGAGCTTGGCCAAGACGCCGGGTAGGACCGCATTCCGTAGATCCTGGACGACCCTCAGCCGTACGTCGCCGTTCGGGTCGACGGTGAATGAGTCGAGTTCGGTGGTCTCACTGTGTGGCGCGATGTTCTCCAGCCAATAGTCACGCTCGGAGAACGCGGCATGAATCTGTTGCAAACTGACCGAGGATTCGACCGAACACTCAAATCGCCGTGACATGGCGGCAGGTTATCGAAGCCGGCGTGGGTGCGCACGGCGCTTCGATCACTGGGCCCTGTTTTGCGGACGTACCGCGTCATCAGACGTCTCGGGAATATGCTCGCCACATGGCCGAGTGGTTGGTTCTGGCACTTCTTGTTCCGGCCATTGTCGTTCCGGTTGTGCTTCTCTTCGGCTTCGCCGGTTGCGACCAGGTTTTCGGGCTAGATCGTCTGGACGCTCCACAACCCGCGCCCATCATCGAGTCGGCCACAGGCAAGAGTCTGAGCACCATCACGCTGACATGGGCGATCGACCAAACGGCAACGAGTATCGAGTTCGAACGAACCAGAGTCGACGCGCCGGGCGAGCTGTACAAATTCACCGTGCCGGCATCACCTCCCAGCCACGATGACAGTGCCGGGTTGAACCCCGCAACGACCTATGAGTACACGGCGCGTGCGGTTTTCGCTGACGGTGACAGATCCGAAGCGTCGGCGCCGGTACGGGCCAGCACCCTCACCCCTCCCGCCTTCGACGCTGTAGGGGCTGGGAACACCGGCGCAGGCACCGCCAACGTCACCACCACCTGGTCTCATACAGCGTCCGGTGACTCCAGTGCGGTCGTGGTCGGTTTGCGGTGGTCACACACGGGCGGGTTCTTCCCCCCTAGTGGGACGCCTACGCGGACGGCAACGTACGGCGGAACTCTCATGACCTCGCTCGGGGTGGTCGGCCTCAACAACGCGGCACTCACCGACATCAACGGCACTTTCGTCTACCACGAGTTCTTCGGCTTACTCAGCCCCCCGACGGGTGAGCAACCAGTGTCGATCTCCGTTGCACGACCTGGCGCCGGTTCCATAACTGTCGAAGGATGCTCGGCCTCCTACAGCGCGGTGTCCGCATTCGGTTCCATCTCGGCGAACTTCGGCACGGAACCGGGCACGTCGCTGTCGCAGAATGTCATTTCGGCCATGTCTGAAAGGGTCGTCCAGATGTTCACGACGGCGTCAGGTCCGATCACCAACTACAACCAGACATTGCGTTTCGGTGGCGTGGCCAACGGAATTGGCTTCGTCATAGGAGACGCCCCAGGAGCCGCGTCGGTTCCATTCACCGCAACCCGAGCAGACAGTGTCGATTATGCCGGGCTCGCTGTGCGACTTACTCCGATCTCCTAGAAGGCTAGCCATGGCGAATCCTCTCACCGGCGACTACAGCGCAGTGGTGCAGATCGCCATGCGGCAGATCAATGGGCTCCTGGCCACCCTCCACCAGAACGGCGACCAGGACACCCCACTGAAGTTCTTTCACAGCATGGCCACACGCATCGGCGACCCTCGCCGTAGACGTCCGGAGGTCGGCGCGTTCGGGGACTGGGTGGTGGCATACCAGAAAGCCGGACCCGGCCGCGGGCTTGATGATCTTCGTACTCAGCTGACTGCCACCGCGCCGCCGGGAACCGCGAAGATGCTTTCAGATGCGTTCGTCGGGTTCGATCAGGACTGGGAGGTCGAGCTGCCTCCTGACGTGGTGCGCGGAATAGTGAAGCTGCAGGTGTCCTCGATTTCGATCACAGTTCCGACCGGGTCGTCAACCGAGGTCACCATTCACGCGGACGTCCGGGCGCAGTACTACCCGGATCCCGGTACCACCGAGATACCCAACTCGATACACGGCGAGGTGCGGGCCGCTTTCGACGTCAGGCAGACGCCGCAGGGTTCCGGACGTCGACTGCTGATTCAGCCCTCGGCTCAGGACTCCAAGTTCGAGTTCGTCGCCGCGCCCGGAAGCGGATTGACGACAGCAGAGGTGGGCAAGATTGCTGCGCAGGTTCGCAAGTTCGTTCGCGAAGGTGTGTCTCTGCTGCCCGTGGACTTGCCTCCTCACTTCGCGTTCACCGAGTTCAAGGGTCTCGGGTCCGGCGCCAACCAGGTGATCGCCCTGCCGTTCCAATTGTCGGGTGCTCCTTCGCCAGCCGACGGCCTCCAAAGCCTCACGCAATCCTTCATAGGCGCAAGTGGATTCGGCTTCGCGGTCAGTAAAGAACACGTCGGTACCCTCATTGATCTCGAGGCGATTCGCCAGGCGATCAAGAACCGGCGGCCACTGAAGTTCAGCATCGGCACCATCTTCGGCGGGTCTGTTTCCGTGACATATCGCCTGCGCTTCAGCTCCGGGCCGACCTTGACGTTCAAAAACGGTGCGATCGAGATCGGCGGTCGAGTCGCGGCGGAAACCGATACGTCGTGGGCACCCAACGGCTTCGTCAGCTTCAAGCAGCGAGTCACGCTCGTCTTGGACGCGACCAGCCAGAGAATCAGCTTGGAAAGCGCTGGCGAGCCCGATGTCGATGAGTCATGGTTCATCCCGCACGGCAGGGCGGTCAACATCGTGAGGGCTGAGCTTGACGCAGCGCTGGAGCGGAACCGCACAGCGATCCACCGCGTCTTCGACGACGCCAGAAACACAATCACCAACGGGCTGCGGAGGTTTGATGCCAGCACGTCGGCTTCGTACACTGCCGTCCACATCACCACCGACGGCGTAGTTGTCCGCGGCGAGATTCGCACCGCCGGACGCCGCGCACCGGTCGTCGAGATCGGTGAGACGCACAACGGCGCCGCGTTCACCGCGCTTCAAAGTTGGATCCCGGCCGGCCGCATCGATCGGTTCGTCTGGACGTGGGTGGAACGTTCAGGGGCCGACAGCATCTGGTCAGGTGTCGAAAGATCCTTCGTCGACGAGCACCGCTTCATCCTTCCCAAGCCCGAAGGCCTCACCAACGTCAGCCAGATCTGCCTACGGATAGAAGGCAGCCAGATCACGCCGTCCGGACAGCACGTCAGCATCGCAGGCGGCACGACGTGCAAAGTCCCAGAGCCTGAGTTCGAGATGAGCGTGCCATCGTGGTGGGCACCGCTCACCATTCCGTTCTGGAGACCGAGCCCGCCCGACACGGTCCCCTTGAGGCAGGCAATTGCCGGACACATAAGTGTGCCCGGGTTTCCCGGCGACACTGCGCCCAAACTGAACGCTCTTGTCTACTTCGTTGACGATCGCCAGGATCGCTTCTTGGATCCGCTGATCGAAGCGCTGGCTCAATCGCCCCATAGGTCTTCGGTCGTGATGACGGTAGTCGTACCGACCGGCACATTCGACACGTCTCGGCGGGAGGTGGAAAGCAAACTCGGTGTGAATCGGGAAAGCCTTCCGCCGGTACACTTCACCGAAGACGACGAGGGCGGCTGGACACGGACATTCGGGGTTTCCAGCACGCCGTCGATGTACCTGCTCAATTCGAAGAGCGAGTTCGTCTGGAGGAACGACGGCGATCCAGACGTGGCGGACGTGCTTGCGGCACTGGACAAGTACGCGGTCGCCACGTTGCCCTCCGGTTTCCGTCCGCTCCGGCTGACCGTCTCGCCAGGCGATCCGGCGCCGAATGTGAGGTTCGAAGACGAGGGACATCAGTACGCGCTGCACCGCATGCGTGGACGCGAGGTCTTCCTGACGTTCTGGCAATCGTGGTCTGCGCCTTGCTTCTCGGAACTGCAACGGCTGCAGCGACTACACCAGACGAGTCGACAGCCGCCCTTCATCGTCGGGTTACACGGCGGCGCCGACGGCAAGGCTGTCGGCGACGTCCGCAAGCGCCTCGGCCTGTCGTACCCGCTCGTCCAGGACCACCAACAGCGGATTGCCCGCGCATACGGCGTCCGTTGCTGGCCCACGTCGGTCAAGGTCGACGCCGAAGGGCGCGTCGAACACATCCAGTTCGGAACGGCGCACGAACACATGCGACCTGGCGTCGACCAAGGATCGGCAGCGCCGGTCTGAACGGCCGAACTATGCAACTTGCCCTGACAGCATTCGTCGTGCTTGCAATCGATCAAGGGTGCAAGCTGCTGGTTCGCAGTGACCGGTTCGAAAGCGTGCAGTTGGGGCAGTTCGGAAGCCTGCGCATGATCGGGGGACGATTGTGGTTGCGTCGGCTGGCCGGCCGTGGCCCGAAAGCGCTGTGGCTCTGGGCTGTATCGGCCGGTGTGCTGATAACCGCAAGTGCCTGGATTCCATCGTCGTTTGTGTTCGTCGGGCTGCTGGTCGGCGGCTCGTTGAGCAACCTCCTGGAGAGTTCGGTGCGGGGATCGGTCACCGATTACGTGTGTCTGCGGTTCTGGCCGGCGTTCAACCTCGCCGATGTCGCGCTCGCGGCCGGCGCGCTCGGCATTGTGATCGAGCTGCTGAAGACGCTAGAGGCAACTGCGGGGTGACATGAGCGCACCGCAGGCAACTCCCGCAGCGATGATCGGCTTCCCCCGGTTCTTCGTGTTTGCCGGGCGTCGCGTCAACTCGTACAAAGCCTTTTTGGCCGTTGGCATCTGCACCGGCACACTGTCGACGGCAGCGGTGGCAGACGCGTCCGGGCTCTCTCCACTGCGGGTCGGGCTGGCGGCGATGGTGTCCGCGCTCGCCGGGTTGATCGGGGCGCGGGTGTACCACGTGCTCGTGCACGCGCCCACCTACCTCAAAGCGGGCTCGCCAGGCGCGTTGTGGGATGGCGCGGCCGGAGGTTTGAGCGTTTTCGGCGCCCTGCTCACCTTCGTCCCGATCTCGTTCGCCGCGGCAGCCGTGGTGGGCATTCCGTTTGCCGCGTTGTGCGATTACATGGGGATCGGCGTGCTCGTCGGTGGCTTCTGGATCCGGTTGGGATGCGCGTTCAACGGCTGTTGCGCGGGCCGCGAAACCGACACCCTATTCGGGGTCCGCCTGCACGACACCCTGGGTGTGCGGAAGCGACGCCTCCCGGTGCAATTTCTCGAAATGGCGTGGTGGTTCCTCGGATTCCTGTGCATTGCCACTTTGTGGCCCAAGGGATTCCCGCCAGGGAGCTACGCGCTGGCCGTCCTTGCGTGGTATGGCGCGGGACGTTTCGTTCTCGAGCCCCTGCGCGAACGGCCAGATGTCATATGCGGTCGCGTGCGGATCAATCAGCTCGTGGCCGCGCTGATCGCGTTGTGTGCTGGCAGTGCGCTGGTCTTCCTTGTCTGGCGTTCGTGACGCCCGGCTCTTTCCGATCACGGCTCCGACGCAGCCATTCATCGAGTTTCGAAGTTTTCTCACGACGATGGCCTGCCGGTTTGTCTCACGCTCCGGGCCTACACTCTCACGGCCTCAATGAGGAACTCCGACATGCCGCCGGGAAGAGGACGGCGCGAGAAGGACTGGAAACCAGCTTCCTCCAGCCAGCTCATCCATTCAGGCCATGTTCGGACCATTCCCTCTCCGGAGGCGAGCGTCAAAAAGTAGGCGCAAAGGTGCGCTACGAAGGGCGGCCCCATCTCGTCGTCGTCCTGTAGCGCCTCGATCACATAGAGGCTCGCACCCGGCCGAAGCGCCCGCGCAGCCTTCGCGAGCAAACTGCGTACCTTTTCTTCGGACCAGATCGAGAGGAATCGGGAGAACAACATCGCATCGAATCCCCCGGGGAGCTCTTCCGCGAAACAGTCCCCGCCGACCGCCGTGACCCTCTCGGCCATCCCCTGCGCCGCCAGGCGGGCGCGGGTGGACTCCGCGACGGTCGGAAGGTCGAGTACGGTCACGTGCAGGTCAGGCCAGCGGCCCGCGAGGATGGTGGCGTTCACGGCCTCGCCGCCGCCCACGTCCAGCAACCTGCGGTGGCGCGACAGGTCAAGCGTCTCCGCGAGGAAGGCCGCGGTCCCAAACGAGACGAGGCTCATCATCTCGTGAAAGATCTTCTCCAACGGTGGATTTTCCGCGAGCCGCATATAGAGGTTCGACGCAGATCCCGGGATCTCCTGCAGCCCGACGTTGGTGTTGGCCTTGAGCGCCTCAGCGAACCGCGCCATGGGTCGATACTGAATATGGTTCGCCATTCGCACAGCGGGCACCATGTTCGCCGGGTGCGCTTTCGAGAAGAACCGCTCCGCGCCTGAGGTGTTGAAGTAACGATCGCCCTCCTTTCGGAGCAGGCCGACCGCGCTGCAGCCGAGCAGGAGAATACGCGCGGGCTGGTTCTCGAGCTTCAGGTGCTCGGCGACCTCATCGCGCGTGAGGCCCGGCGAGCGAGAGAGCAACGTAAACAGGTCGAGCTCGACCGCGGAAGCCAAGAATTGGAAATAATACATCCCGAGAAATAGATCTAAAATCGCATTCTCGTCTTGTTCGGTTAGCTCTTTCATGCCAGGCTCCGTGCGCTGAATAGGTCGAACAACCGGTAACAGCGTCGCACTCGGCCGGCGGGTTGCCGCTGTTCGCGCTCAGTTGCCGGTTGGCAGGCCGATGTCCACCCCGTCTTCCGCGAGCTGTTCTCTCAAGAATTTGAATCTCTGGTACTGCGTGACGGTGATCGGGCCCGAATAGCCTTCGCTCTGGAGCTTCCGCGGAGGGTATTTCAGGTAGGTCTGCATCAGCTCCTTGACCGCATCGTTGATGGATACGAGGGTCCACGTGTGCTCGGTGTAGTTGTTCATGAAGATGTCGTAGCGTTCCTGCGGGTCCTGCCAGAGATCGAAGATCTGCGGAACGGTCGCGACGTACGCTTGCGCACCTTTCCAGCCGAGGTTGGTGTCGACCGCGAGACCTCCGGTGGTCGCACCGTCATCACCGCGCAGATTGAAGACGGCCTTGTAGTGACCGACGCGCACCGCCCCGGGCGTCAGTTCGTTCTCACTGAAGTAGAACCAGGACTTGCGCTCGGACTTGCCGGTTCCCAACAACACCGGTGACATGTCGTAGCTGTCGAAGATGATGGGCTCGCCCTCACGGTCCTTCTCCGGCAATTGCACCCCAGCCAGCGCGGCGAAGGTCGCCATGTAATCAAGGCCGCCGACGATATCGGAGTTGCGTGATCCAGCTTTGATCCCCGGGCCCCAGGCGATTGCCGGAACGCGATTGCCGCCCTCGCGAACGGTGCCCTTGGTACCGCGGAACGGCGTGTAGCCGGCGTCGGGGTAGACGTCCTGCCAGGCGCCGTTGTCCGTCGTCCAGAACACATACGTGTTCTTGTCTAGGCCCAGCGAGCGGATCTTGTCCATGATGCGGCCGATCCGGGCGTCGTTCTCCACGATTGAATCCGCAAATTTCGACTTCGAGAGCGACTTGCCCTTGAAATCAGGGTGCGGCATGTTCGGCTGATGCACTTTCATGAAGTTGACGTGCATGAAGAACGGGTTGTCGGATTTCGCGTTGTTGTCTAGGAACTCCAACGCGTCCTGCTCGACGTACTCGTCGTAGAACGGAATGCCGACGAGCCCTTTCTCCGGCGTATTGACGTACTGGCCGTTGACCTGGAAGTCCTCTTTCGCCTTCTCGCCTGCTTTGCCCGATAGCGCGCCCTGCGTCACGCGCTCGAACATCGCGCGTAGTTCCTCATCCATGTCGGGGAACCATTCCGGGTCGGCATAGGTGTACGCGTTGAGGTGATAGAGCCCGCAGTGCCGCATTTCGTCGTAGCCGTGCGCGTTGGGTAGTGCGTAATCGGACTCTCCGAGGTGCCATTTGCCGGTGAAGAACGTCTTGTAATCGGCGGTCTTGAGCATGGACGCGAGAGTCCACTCGGCAGCCGGCAGCCCGCCACCCTGCCCCTGGAAGGCCACGGTCGTCATGCCGCTGCGATTCGGGATACGTCCGGTGAGAATCGCCGCGCGCCCGGGTGTGCAACTCGGTTGCGCGTAGAACGACATGAACTGCATGCCTTCTTCGGCCATCTGGTCGAGACCGGGAGTGGGCATCCCGCGGTTTTCGCCACCCCCGTACACGCCCGCATCGCCGTAACCGAAGTCGTCGGAGACGATGAGAACAATGTTCGGCTTGGACTTGCTCGATTTGCTCGGCGTGGACTTGCTCGATTTGCTCGGCTTGGACTTGCTCGACCCTTGCGCCATGTGTACCTCCCAGTGATGTGCAGTCAGATACCCACTCACCCTGCCACCAATCAGAGGTCGGCGGACAAACATTGCGGGGTTCGGGCGGACAACGACCAAAATTGTTGCCCCTCACCACGTTCGCTTTGCCGCCCGTTGCCCGCCCAGAGGGGCCGCGTCGTGGGTTGGCCGATGATGCCGGGCGAACGCAACGTCAGCGCGAGGAGTTCGTTCGCTTGGGTCAGGTACCTCGCCCGGCGTGAGCTCGCACGATGGACGACCTGGTGTCACGCTGCGCCAAAACGGGCGCCGCACGGATCGCCGACAAGGCGCAATTTGCCAGGTACCTCGCCCGGACGGCAACGCGAACCCACCCGGTCGATATCACCGTTGCGGACGCTACTGCGCGAGGTATCCCCCGTCGACAGGCAGCACCACGCCGGTGATGAAGGAGGCGTCGTCGGAAGCGAGGAAGACGATGGCGCTGGCGACTTCGGCCGGTTCGCCGATACGGCCCATCGGGTGCATGCGTTCGATCTCGGCCAGATACTCCGCGCCACCCGGCTCGTCCGGCAGCTGCTTGACGCGCTCGGTTCGGATCGTTCCGGGTGCCACGGCGTTGACTCTGATCCCCTGGTCCGCCCACTCGACCGCTAGGTGCTTGGTCAAGCCAGTGGCGATGAACTTGGCGGGCCCGTAGGCCGCCTGCCGTTTCTGCCCGGCCAGTCCGGAAATCGAGGAGAGGCAGACGATGGCCCCACCACCGGTCGACAGCATCGCCTCGATCGCGAACTTGCAGGTGAGAAACATGCCACGCCCATCGATGCCCATCACCTCGTCCCAACCGGCGGTGGTCACCTCCATCGCATCACCTAGCGGAATGATGCCGGCGTTGGCGACCAACACGTCGAGCCGTCCGAAGCGATCGGTCGCTGCTCCGATCATCCGCCGCGCGTCGTTCTCGACCGAGACGTCGCCGATAACTGTCCCGACCTCCGCACCGGTGTGCCGCAGTTCATCGGCCAGCGCCAGCAGCGGCTCGCCCTGAACGTCGGTCACGATCAGCCGCGCGCCCTCACGCGCGAAGAGCTCCGCGGTCGCCCGACCGATGCCGAACGCTGCCCCGGTGATCACAGCGGACTTGTCCAGGAGGCGTCTTGGTCCTTGGATCACAGTTTCCAATTTGCGGTCAGTCCGCCGCTATTCGCGCCTGCGTTCACCGCACTATCGTTTCATTGCTGGTCGGACGGTGTCCGAGCTTTGATCGTCGCGGTGCGCGGCGGGGCCAAAATGAGAGCAGGCCAGGGATTACGTCCCTGGCCTGCGACTTCAAAAGTGGAGCTGCCGGGAATCGAACCCGTATAAAGGCCCTTGACCTGCGGTTTTAGGCGAGCGACTCCGGACGAAATCGGACGAATCCGCAGGAAACCGGCTGCGGTGTCTTGACAGTGTCAATGCCGCATCGCCAGCAAGGCCGTTGGGCGCTCCGATCCCTTTATGGTTGAGGGCCGACCTGGGGAGCGATACGTCCTGCCAATAGGTCGTTGATGGACCATTTCGGTTGCCATAGCTGCCGCTTCGCGACTGCCGGATATGTGAACGAGACTGTTCGCGGTGTCCGTCAACACGCCGATTTGACCACTTCGGCCCGACACGCCAAGGAGAATTTTTTATCCACAGATTCTCCGGTCGTTCGCAGAGCCACCTTGTTAGCGGTCACCTTGAATGACCTTGAGCTGGTGCTTCAGCGTTGCCGTGTCGGCTGCCAGCTAGAAGGGACCAGCTCGGCGCCGGTTTTGCCATGAGTATGGGACCGCCTGCTTGCCACTGATGGGACCACCGGGCTGGCTGCTTTGCCAGTTATGGGACCACCCCGGCGTGGCTTCGGGGCTTCCGGTCGTTCGGCCGCTGTATTGGCCGAATGAGCTACCGGGAGGTGTCGGTGATCGAAATCAAGGAGATGCTGCGGCTGTGGCTGCAGGGTCGAGGACTGCGTGAGGTGGCCCGGCTATCGGGCACCGACCGCAAGACCGTGCGCCGTTATGTGGATCGGGCACGCGCGTGCGGGCTGGACCGTGACGGCGATGTCTGCCAGCTGACCGATGAGCTGTTGGCGGCGGTGATCGCCGGGGTGCGGTCGAGTCGGCCCAACGGCAAGAGCGAGGCGTGGGAGACCATCGCCGCTCAGGGCGAGCAGATCAAGGCGTGGCTGGATCAGGACCTGACGCTGACCAAGGTGCACACACTGCTGGGCCGCCGTGGTGTGGTGGTGTCGTATCGAACGTTGCACCGCTATGCGGTAACGGAATTGGGGTTCGGGCAGCGGCAGACCACGGTTCGGGTGGCCGACGGTGAGCCGGGCGCCGAAGTGCAGGTCGACTTCGGCCGGCTGGGCATGCTCACCGACGCAGCCGACGGGCGCCGCCGGGTGGTGCACGGGTTGATCTTCACCGCGGTGTATTCGCGGCATATGTTCGTCTGGCCGACCTACCGCCAAACACTCAATGATGTGATCGGCGGGTTCGAGGCTGCCTGGGCGTTCTTCGGCGGGGTGTTCGCGGTGGTGATCCCCGACAATCTGAAGGCCATCGTCGATAAGGCCGATGCGACCGACCCCAAGCTCAACGACGCGTTTCGCGAGTACGCCCAGGCTCGTGGGTTCGCCGTGGACCCCGCCCGGGTACGCAGCCCGCGCGACAAGCCGCGGGTCGAGCGCAGTGTGCCGTATGTGAGGTCGAATTTCTTCGCCGGAGAACAGTTCCGCGACATCGACGACTGCCGGGCGCGAGCCCAGCAGTGGTGTGCGCAGGTGGCCGGGATGCGGGTGCACGGCACCACCCGATGCCGGCCCGCCGAGGTGTTCGCCACCGACGAGGCACCCAAGCTCAAGGCGGCACCCGATGACGTGTTCGACATCCCGACCTGGACCCATCCCAAGGTCGCCCCGGATCGGCACGTGCAGATCGCCAAGGCCCTCTACAGCGTCCCCGGGGAGCTGGTGGGTCGGCGGCTGGATGCCCGGGCCGATGCGCGCACGGTCAAACTGTATTGGCGCGGTGAGCTGATCAAGGTCCACCCCGTCGTCGCGCCGGGGCGCCGCCAGACCGATCCCGCCGATCTGCCGGCCGAGGCGTCGGTCTATGCGATGCGGGATCTGAACACCCTGCAGCGCAAGGCATCAGCGCACGGTGACCATGTCGGCGCGTATGCCGCGGCGGTGCTGGAGCATCCGCTGCCGTGGACCAAGATGCGCCAGGTCTACCGGCTGCTCGGGCTGGTGCGTCGCCACGGCGCGGGCGCGGCCGATGACGCCTGCCGCCGCGCGCTGGACGCCGAAGTCATCGACGTCGGGCTGATCGAGCGCATGCTGTCCCGGGGTGCGGGCGAGCAGCTGCCGCTGATGGCGAAACCGCCAGCGACGGCGTCGCGGTTCGTCCGCTCTGCCACCGACTTCACGGTGCGGAGGCCCTCATGAGCCCCGCCCGGCCCGACACCACCCCGGCGGTCAAGCCGATCGAGGTCTCCAGCGACCTCAAAGCGCTGATGCGCCGCCTCAAGCTCGGCCAGCTGCTCGACACCCTGCCCGAGCGGCTGGCGCTGGCCCGGTCTAATCGGCTGCCGCACCACGACTTCCTGGAGATGCTGCTGGCTGACGAGGTCACCCGCCGCGACCGCCAATCCGCAGCACGGCGCGCCAAAGCCGCTCACCTGGACCCGCAGATGCAGCTACACGCCTGGGACGACACCGCAGCGATCACCTACGACCAACAACTGTGGGCAGAGCTGACCTCGCTGCGATTCCTCGCCGACGCCTACAACGTGCTCATCATGGGGCCGGTCGGAGTCGGAAAACGTTCCTGGCCAACGCATTAGGGCACGTCGCCGTCCGGCGTCACCACAGCGTGCACACCGAACGCGCCGACAAACTGTTCAAACGCCTACGCGGTGCCCGCCTGGACGCCACCTACGAAGACGAGATGCGCAAACTACACCGCGTCGAGCTACTCATCATCGACGACCTCGCGCTGCACCGGCTCGAAGCCACCGAAACCAGCGACTTCTACGAGCTCATCGTCGAGCGCCACCGCACCGCGTCGACCATCATCACCAGCAACCGTGAACCACCAGAGATCCTGACCATGATGGCCGACCCACTCCTGCCCAATCCGCGATGGACCGGCTGCAATCCGCGACTACGAACTCGTCGTCGAAGGCGAGTCCTACCGGCAGCGCCAGAAACCCCGCCCCGCAAATCCGGCCCACACCAATCCGTCGGATTGACCGGCGGCACCATCATCGGTCACCATCACCACACGGCCCGCGACCGGAAACAACCGGTCCCATCCTCATGGCAAAACGGTGGTCCCATCACCCTGGCAGGCGACAGCCGCACCCCTGCGGAGCCGTCGTTAGAGGGCGGCTTATATCAAGTTATCCCCAACGGGTCAACCCGAGCGACCGCCTTATCCCCAGGTCATCCACATAGCTGCTCCAAAGATTAGCTTGCGCCGCCGCCAGCAACGTCTACAGTCCTCAGCGTCGGGCCTGCTAGAAGCCACGGCTTACAAAAAAGCGGCCCCTCCGGTTGCAACGGAGGGGCCGCCTGAACACTCCCCCAACGCGATATCAAGGAAGCGAAGATGACGATAACCGACGACCACAGCGCGGGCCACTTTCGGATGCGCGCAGCCTGCCCCGGCTGTGGCAGCACCGATGGGGCCATCACCACAACGGGTGGTCAGGACACGGTCCGCTGCGTGAAGTGCAACCGATACTGCTACAACGCGCCACGTACCGAGACGGGCCGCGCACGCCGCTCGCTTCGGTCCCGACCGCAGGTATCTCCCAGTCAGCGGCAACGGATCTTGGTGCGCGACAAGCGGGCGTGTTTTGTCTGCGGTCGCAAGAATGTACATCTGGACATCGGGCACATCATCTCGATCCGTGAGGGGCGAGCGCATGGCCTGTCCGAGACTGAGTTGTTCGCCGACGACAACTTGGTGGCGATGTGTCCGGAGTGCAATGCCGGTCAGGGATCAGCGACGTTGCCGCTGCCCTTCCTGGTAGCCGTCTTACGCGCCGCGGGTCGGCCGGTTTCGATGCCGTTGCTCGTCGCAGTACTCCGTGTCCGGTGCGCGACCTAGACCAAGCGACGGGAGCTGTCGGCTGTCAGATGCGCTCAATGGGCCGATCATCGGCCATCCAGATTCCCGCGCCGCGAAAGTCCTCCGGTACGGGATAGCGCCCATAGATGCCGTCTAGGTCGCCCTGCTGCACCTGAGCGTGTTCGCGATCGGCGTGCGCAATCAGACGTGCCGCTCTCGCAGCCTCCACAGCGCGGCGGTCCTCGTTGGCCTCGTACCAGAGAAGCAGGAGCCTGGAAGCCACCACCAGGACGACCACTGCCACCAGGACGGGCCACATTTCGATGATCGCGCTGAGCACGATCATTAGGATCAGCGCCTGGCCGAGCGAGCGCATAACCAATGGTAGGCGCTGCCCGTCCTATGGGCTCAGACTTTCGCGACCTCGCGCATGGTGGCGACGTTGAAAGCGCCCCGGTAGATCGGTAGGGCGTAGCCGTTCGGTGTCTCGTCGGTGACCAGGATGGCGCGGGCACGGTACAGAGTCGAGCAGATCCCGGCGATGCTGCCCCCCAACGTGCCATCAACGATCCGCCCCTCAGCGGTGCCGAAGGTCAACGCGCACGCATACGGGCGTGCAGCCGTGGCGACGTACCGCAGCATCGACTGTGGGGACGGGCAGGAGTAAACCCCACAGCTGCAACCTTCGCACGGTGGCAGATGACCCGCGATCGGACACACTGCCCGCATCATGCCAGCGGTCGGCAGGACCGCGGCGCTTCCCAGGATGCCGAACGCCCGCGGCGACACCAAAGCCCCGTCCGCGATCCGCCACAGCTTCCAGGTATTCACGGCTTCCAGGTATTCACGTCGCGCGATACTTCGCCCGTCGTCGGTTGCGCCGCACCCTCAGCCGGGCGATGACCCAGCCTCGTGGTGCCGCTGCCCGACGTGCGTCCCAGAATTGAGAGTATGCCTTGCGTTCTGTCGACGCGGGCCAGTCGTCGGGGTCGAACTCGCGAAGCGGCCCGGGCGGATATTCCATCGTCCTCCACCAGTCCCACCCCGAGCGGTTCTCCCGCAGCCGGGCCATTACGCCTCTCGCAGTTCGTGAACGGTGGCGTGTCGCTCCGGTTCCTGCTCGCTCGGCAATGCCAGTTCGCGGACCAGCCGGCTTATGGTGCGCTGGCACTCCCTCAACTCCATCAACAAGGGGTTCGCCTTCGGCATCTGGCCGCGGCCCCCGGTGACGACAAGGCCATCCTCGACGATTCGGCGGTCAAGTTCTTCGATACGGTCGGCTTCGCGGCATAGCTCGCGCAGCAACACCAACTCGCAGCTTTCGAGGACGTATTTGGTCGTTATTTCACGCCAAAGCCCCCTTCCGCGCACCTTTAGGCCCGTTGGCGCGCGGGGTGGTTTCGATATGGTCATGGTCCCTCTGATTCGCGAATTAGCTTGCAGTACAGCATGTTTCGGTGATCTAATGGTGTTGCGGCGCAACGGATTCGACACGTCGCCGCAATGGCAGAAATCCCCTCTACCTGCGAAGATGCCTTTTTCGACCCCTCGCCATCTCGGGGACGGAAAGGTTCCTGACGTAGGTGCTAGTGACCTCTGGGCTTCAACTTTCGAGTACGCCCCCCAAAGCCCAAAGCTATTGCGGGCGAGCATGTTTCAAAAGATCGAGTCGGCCCGCCTCGATGGTAAGCATGTCACCAGTGACAGCGAACCACCGGCACTCGAATGGCATCCTTCATCAATGTTGATGTTATGTTGAAGTCCGACCGAGAACCCCGATGTCGTGGGCGACAGATGTATGGGTCGACGGGTTCTGGGAGACTTTGCACACCCCACCCGATTGCGACACAACATGGTCGGGATGCGCCGGGGGCCGCTGGAATCAGCGACACCCCCGGCGCAACGGGTCACGGCGTTGTGACCGCCCCCGTGACGATCGCCGGCTCAACGAACCACAGGCCGAAGCCCGCGTAGAAGCCACGCAACGCGCGAATCCGAACCAAGTGCATCACCTGCGCCTTGGTGAGATCCATACGTCGAGCGCACTCATCGAGGTCGACGTAGTCGCGATCGAACATCGCTTACGCAACGAGGTCGATCAGCGCGAAGCTGGCGGGGCGAAGGTGCCCTAGCCCGATTCTCGCCTCAGCACGCATGACGGCGGCGTTCTTTGCGAAGTGGTCGCCGCCCGCGTCGACGTCGAGCCTCATACTCTCGCGCACGTACAGCCGGATCTGGCTCCAGTCCGCCAAGATCGCGGTGCCCGTGGGCACGCTCGGCGAAACCACCCGCTGAATACTGGTCGGGCCAAACACGTTGGCGCTGCCAGCGTTGCCGTCGGTAAAGCCGTCCAGCAGGAAGCCGACACCATCGGCCGCTTCTTTCGTCAGGTCGATTGCCTCGGCATCCGCGGGCGAGACGACCCAGGCGTTCGGCATGACGCCGATGGTCTGCAACGCGGTGACACCCTTCCGGAGCGTGGTCACCACATCGGTAGCGAAGGGCACAGCCGTGGTTCCGGCCACGGTCAGGATGCCGGTCATGTTCTCGCCGGTGCCGCTACCGCTGACGACCTGACTTTCCAGCGCGTCTAGCACGCCTTCGGTCATCTCGGTTTCGAGCCAGCGCACCACTTCGGCGGCGTCTTGCCACAAACGGATCGGAATTTCTTCCGAGAGGTGAGCGATGACGCGGGCGCGGTCCTCGACCGGCTCCACGGTGAAAACGCTCGTGGGTTTGGAGCCCAGATCGGCAACGGGCGCAGCGTTATTCGTCCTCACCGTCTGCCGGAAGTACTCAAACGCGTTGGACTGCACCGTTGCCCGGTTGACCAGCAGATCCACCAGCCGCGTCGGCCGGGCCTTCGGGGTGACGGCGGGGTCGACGAGCACTGGCACGTCGACCGAACCCGACGAGATAGCACGGGCCTCGCCGCTCATCTTCCGAATCGCGTCGGCCGCGCGATGTGCCCACGCGTTACTAGCGCTGTTGTCGCCCACGCGGGCGGTAGCTCGGGCGACCGCGGCGACGTCGGGATTCTCACGGCCGGAACGGGCGATGTCGTCGCGCACTGCGGCGATGTCGGCATCGAGTTCGCGCAAGCTCTCCGTGATCGACTGGAATCGCTTGGTTTCGTCGGCGGTGAGGTCGCTCGCGCCACGCGCCTCCACGGCCGCGAGGATTTTTGCACGCTCGGCCTTCCGGTCCGCGTGCAGCGTGAGTAGCCTTCTCAGCTTCTCATTCATACGGTGATCTCCTATGGGGAGGTTGATCGCGGGGACGTTTGCCCATAACGATCAGTAGAGAACGCGCATAACGCTTGTTCTCTGATTGGCAGTTTGCTAAGTGCCATAGCCCAGACGTTTCGTGTCGGCGCCGCTGCATCCACGGAGTGCCACCGCATGCAGATCCGCCCGTGCCGGGCGGGGAAAGTTAGTAGTCGGTGCTAATGCTCAGGGCTCGGGAACCTCGGGCATGGGCTCGGGCGGAAGCTCGGACCACTTGGGCAGGCTCGCCGGGTCCGGTTCGGGCAGCGGCTCAGGCTGGTTCTCGGCGGCGATCACGTCGAACTTCGCCATGTCGAGATTCCACGCCCACTCACGTCGCGCCTTCTCGGCGTCGATGGTCACGGCAAGCGCACGACCGATCGAGCGGATGCCGGCGTAGCCGCTGGCCCTCCACAAATCGGCGACCGTCATCATGTAGGTCAGTTCGCCGTCTGTGGCCTTCTCGATGTTGAAGTCACCCCGGGCGATCCGGCGGTTATGGAGTTCCTCGAATCTGAGTTTCGATCTGTCGTACTTCACGAGTGCGCCTCTAGAGGTTGTTCAACTCCGTTGACGTAGCGACGGATTCGGGCCTTGTCGTCCCGATCGCGCTTGGCGGCGTGCTCATCCATGATCTGGCGCCGTTCCGGCATCGGGTCGGGTCGTCCCCGTGCGAGCCAGGCCAACAAGGATTCGATCTGCTCGTTGCTCAGGTGAAATGAGCACCCGCGCATGTGTAGTCGAATCCCGCCGTTCACCGGCACGAAATACGTCCGCGCAAGGGTTCGGCTCATGCTTCTGCATCCTCGGGTTCGAGACGGCCGCGCTTCTCCAGCTCGCGTTCAAGGAGATCGGAGGGTAGGCCGCGCGTGGCGCGCTCCTCAGCCAGTCGTCTGCGGCGGTCCAGTTCCATCTCCAACTCACGCTGCGGCGCGTGGCGAAGGGTGGAGCGATCCCATTGGTTCTCAAGCTTCGGTGTCGTCGCGCGCTCACCACTAGCGACGAACTCATTGAGCCGACGGATCTCGTCGTAGGACACGTGCAAGCTGAAGGTCCAACCGAGCAACTTGACGCCGTCCCGGGTGCGCAGAAATTCGAGCCGGTTCTTGTTCCTTGTCATTTAGTGGTGGTTCCCCTCAAAGATGATGTTGACGAGTTCGTTGGTTTCGGCTTTGTGTTCGGTTGATGCCAACCTTTGATGTCCCCTTCGGTGAAAATCGCCGCGTTGAGGCGGCCCTATTAGAAATACCTTTTAGAAATAGCGTCTAAGGTTGAAGTTTGCAGAATGGGAATTGTTTAACCGGCACATGCCAACCCCACCACCTGCCTTACCCCAGCCAGCCGCGCTGCCCAACGGGACATAACGTCCCCCCAAAGGGGAACCAGCCACCCGCGCAGCGGCTACGGTCGCGTGCGCTCCCTTCGCCTGCGCTCACCACACCCCGATACCGCAACCCGCAGTGCGAGCTGCGCTCGCGGCGTACCAAGAGGTAGGCAGGGGGATCGAGTTGGTGAGTTAGGTATGAGTTACGTAGGTGGTTCCGGTTCGTGTTCAAGCGTCTACCGTCAACCCCGATGCCCCTGGTCCGCAATCGTCGAACAATGAAGCGGGGGTTAGAAGGTGAGGTACGAGCCTTCTATATAGGGGGGTACCCAGTACCCAGTCCCCAGGCAGGTCAGAGGCGGTTTACTGAGCACGCTGGGTACAGGGTGGTTGTACCCAGCCGTCGCCGTCTTTGCGGATGCCGGCGCGGTTGATTCGCTGCTTGGCCGTGTTGTCCGTGATGCCCTCGCCCGCTGCGAGTTTGGCCGATGCCTCCCGCAGCGTCATCCCCCGGCAGTTGTCGTTGAGCCACGCCAGCAGTTGAGCGCCAGTGTCCAGCCGCGCCGTGGTGCGCTGCTGCTTAGGCTTATCCACGGCCTCACCGCCGCCGTCCCACGGACCACGGTTGAGGACCCTGTAGACCGGACCCGCCATCGGCTCGGCTACCAACTGCTGAGCCTGTTCGAGCCCATTGCTGCGGATGATGAGTGCCGTGTTGCCGCCACGTAGCTTGCGCCTCGCCGTCTGGCGCACCTGGATCCAGGTGCGCGCCTTCTGGGTGCTGGTGGACAGCCCCATCGGTGGGCTACCGGGAGTGGACCACCCGTGCTCCGACTCATGGTGAATCACCACTACGGCGACGCCGCGGTTCGTAAGCTGCGTCAGCCCGTCAAAGACAGTCGTCATCGCAGAGGGGTCGCTGGTGTCGCCGGTAATCCCCGCGAGGTTGTCGACCACGATGAAATTAAGCCCCTCCGCCATGACGTGATCTGTCAACGCATCCCACTCGTCCTGACGAACAGTTCGCCCGACGTGGAACATCGGAACTTCGGCATCGGACTCGCCCGGCGGTAGATGTCGATAAAGCCGCTGAGCGTATTCCACGTTAGAGCCGGGATCGGTCCACAGAATTGCCGGTCGCCACAACTTCGACTTGTCCGGCTGCATGTCCAGAAACTCGCGATCCTCCACGATCAGCGACAGCAGCATCGAGGAAACGAGGTAGGACTTACCGACGTTCGAACGGCCGTAAATCATTGTCAGCGATGAGCAGATCGTTTCGTGAAATATCCACGGCGGCGTATCTCGCGACTGTTCGTATGCCTCTTTTAGCGTGGTCCGCGGGAACCGTTTGGCGACGTCGATACTCATTCGACGTCCCGTCCGCACCATTTACACGTCGGCCTTGACGCCTGAGAACGCGCAACTCCGTCGCAGTATTTACACTCATCCGGCAGTTTCAGCGTCTCGGCAAACGTCATGGATTCCGAAAATTCGTAGGTCATTAAAGATAGTTCCCCCATTGTCCGCTTATTCCATTACACGCAGTTCTTTGGTGAGTTCAGCGGACTTCGCGGTCCACGGCGCGGGCCATGTCGAGCACAACTAGCAGTCGGTGGCCTTCGGCGATCCGGTCGGCGTCGAGTGGGACGCGGCGATCCTGTAGTGCTTGGGCCAGCTTCCGGCCTTCGGCGTTGCGGTGACGCTGCGCGGTCTGCCGCTCTTTCGCGCACTGCGAGCACGGCCGGCCAGCCACCTTGACCAGGTGCTTGCCACGATTGCACATCATGTCGAATTCCTTGTGAGTCACGAGATTTGGGCAGCCGTATCCGGCTCTCAGTTGAAGTCGTCGGGCACCGTGGGCGGGCTGAATGTGATCCAGAGGTCGCCGCCGTACTCCCCGAACAGAATCCTAGGCGGGACGTCGAGCACGCGGAGGTGAGCATCGCCGGTACGGCCGGTATCGGATGTGCGGTGACGCGCATGGACTGCCGCTCTGCCCCGAACCGCATGCGGACGTTCGTGTTTCGTGTATTCGAGGCATTTCGCTTGATGCATCCGCGCAGCAAACAACGAACCATGCCAGCGTCGGCCGCAGCACCGCAGGTACCACGGTCGCGAGGACGGAGCCGTCTGCTCACCGAGCAGTTCATCGAGTAGGAATGGGTCGGTCACAGGGTGCCGGTTTGAGGCCTTGCGGACCCTGCCGTCCGGATGAAGCTGAAAGTCGGGATGCCCGGCGATGGGCCGCCACTTCGACGTCGGTCCGCGCTTTCCCGTCTTCTTAATTCTATCAATTGGGCCTTGTGCAGCCGGAGCATGTTTCACGCCGCGCTACCGTCGCGATCCTTTCAACCTCGCGCTCATTGCGCACCGCCGACAGGCTGCAGCGCGCGCCTGCGGGCCGATGCGGGCGTGATTCCACTCGCCGCGGGTGCGTGGGCGTTGGTGTTCTTGAAGATGGCCAGTGCGGCTCGGACGTCGTCATCCGACATCACCCACGTACGACCTAGCTTCGTGCCGGGGATGATCCCCGCGTTGAGCCGGCGGCTCAACCAGTCGACGGAGGGAAACGGCAGGACAAGCTCCCTGATTGGGCGAGCCAGGGGCTCATGGGTTTTCGCGTTCATGCGGTCAAGCGTTGCACCGGGACCGGACAAACTGACCGCAGAATCGGGGCCGGGCAACGCGCTAACGCCGGTCGGCCAAGGCGTCTCGGTTCACCGACTGTGCAGTTCACCGATGGTTCTGCCGCTTCGGGTGATGTAGAGGCGGTTGTTGGTGTCCATCAGCACATCTAGAACGATGTTGCGCAGGCCTACCGCCTGACCAGCGACTATGACAGTTTTCAGCGGGTCGTCGTCGTATGACAAGTTGCGCAGGTCAAAGAGTGCGATGCTGCGGAAGTAGTCACGGAAGTAGTAGACGGAAAGACGCAGGCGCAGCCGATGCCGCTTAGCACCGGATCGCGCCAATCTCGGCGACCGGCTTTAGGTGGAGCGGGTGTAGTTGAGCGCGCCGCCCTACTTGAACGCAAGGGCGGCGGCGATTGCATCCGCCGCGGCCTCCGCGCTCTTGCGGTCGACGTGGCCGTACAAATCGACGGTCGTCTTGATCGACTCATGGCCTAGATGCGCTTGGACGACCGGCAGCGGGACACCGGCCTGAATCATCCACGACGCGCAAGTATGACGCAGGTCGTGTATCCGCGGCCGTGTCTTCAGTTTCGCCTTGGGTAGGGCCTTGTTCCACACGTTCGACCTCCACGAGTACAGGCGCACCGGCCCGTTGCCGGTTGTGGTGAACAACCACTTATGCGAGTAATCGAGCTGATCGAGCACAGCTCTCGGAACATTGACCGTCCTGATTGACTTCGGTGTCTTGGGTGCGCCCAGCTCGTAGCCGCCCGGTGTCCGCTTCCACGACCTTGAGATCCGCACCGTTCCCGCTGCGCGGTCGACGTCAGCGGGAGTTAGCGCAGTGACTTCTGAGAAGCGCGCACCGCTGGCGACCAGGAACGTCACAAGCGGTTGGTAGTGCTCGGAGAACGCCCCTAGCAACGCCTGAAACTCGGACTTGTCGAGGCAGACCATTTCTTTACGCGGTGTTCTGGGCAGGCGTTGGTTGGCGCACGGATTGGCTGTTAGTAGTCCTTCGCGCACGGCGCAGTTGAGCGCCGACGAAAGAAACCCGTGTTTGTTGGAGATCGTCTTTCCCGAGCCGGTCAGGCTATTGAGCCACAGCGCGATATCCGCTCGGGTGAGCGACGACAAGGGCATGGGGGCTATCGCAGTCTCACCGATCTGAGCCGCGTACCGCCGGTACTCGGCGATGGTCTTCCGCTCGCAGCCTGTCAGGTGGTCGATGTGGGCGGTCAGGTAGTCGGCGAGGGTCGGACCCGTCTTGACGGATCGCGGTGTGTCACCGATCTCCCACGCCTCCATCGCCCGCTTCCCGCCAACGCTGTTGACGAGTGCGCGGAACTTCTCGGCGTCCGGCTCGTCGGCGAACGGCACGGAGGTTTGACGCGCGTCAAGGGTGAACAGCACCGCGTACGTGATGCTGCCGTCGCGGCGGGGACGCTTGCGGATGGATGCCATACAGCACCGTAACTCTTGACAAACCATTGACACAAGAAAAACCCCCCATCTCTGGGGGGTTTGACCTGCTGTTTTGAGTGGAGCTGCCGGGAATCGAACCCGGGTCCTACGGCATTCCCTCAAGGCTTCTCCGTGCGCAGTTCGCTATGCCTCTACTCGGATCTCCTGATCACGCGAACAAGTCAGGATGACGATCCCAGTCGCTGTTTGGTGTCCCGATGAGTCCCGCGACCGAACTCACCGGTTGATCCCTCTAGATGACGCCAGGATCCGGGTCGAGGGAGTCCCCGGTCTGACGGACTCACAGTCGCTTATGCAGCGAGTGCGAAGTCGCGCTGATTGGAATCGGCGCTTAATTGGTTGCAACGACGCTTACGGTGGTCTCTTGCCTGCACCGGCACGCTTCCCTTGATTCGATACGCGAAGTCGAAACCGTTCAGCCCCTCGCATCCCCGCCGACCTTCGGCAGGACATTCCATCGTACGCCAGACCCAACAACGGATGCCAAGCATTTATGCCCGTGCCGACCTTTCGTCGCTGGTCAGATCACATAGTTGAGGTGCTCGACGACACGCTTGCCGGTGTCCTCGTCGCCCCCATAGGCGACGGCATCGCCGTGTCGAACCAGGTTTGTCCGGCCCCCGGCCAGGCGGGCGAACAGTAAGGCATCGAGGGTGATCGTCGCCGTCGGATCGGCCTCGCCGAAGTCCTCCACCACCTTGCCTCGCCCCTCGACCGCGACGTTGATCGTCCTGCCCAGTGGGCCCGTCAGCACGATCGACACCCGCGACCCGTCCGGAGCCCGGCCCAGCTTGCCGACCACGAACCCCATGCTGGCGGCCATCTCGTCCAGCGCGAGTCCCGCCGGCGCACCGGTCGGGTTCGTCTCGGATCGACCGATCGCGTCCCGGATGTCGTGCTCGTGCATCCAGCAGTCGAAGATCCTCACCCGCATGAACCGGCCGTAGGTGTCCGGACCCGCCGGCGTCGCGGTGATCTCGTCCCAGCCAGCGTCGGACATCGCCGTCAACGCGTCGCGCCGTTCGGCGGTGATGGTCCGGTACATCGCCAGCAGTTCGTTGGCGGGAAGGTCGCGCAGCTTGCGCACCCACCGTTCGTTCACCACGCCGATGTCATTGCGGACGTGCTCGAGCGTCGACACGTCGATATCGGCCTCCGGCGTCCCCACGCCCTGCAACATCGACTCGGTTCCGATCACGTGCGCGACGACGTCGCGCACCGACCACCCCGGTAGCGGTGTCGGTGCCTGCCACTGCGCGTCGGAGAACCCAGCGAGCACGTCGCCGATGGCGTCCCACTGCGCAAACAGTGCGTCGAGAACCGTTGCCTTGTCCAACCGGGTCACCGGGCGCGAGGGGCTGCTCACCGGGCGACGGTACCGCTCGGAGCCCGTGAGCGACCGTGGAATGTCCGCGGTTTGCGGCGTGTCGAGGGGCAAACACGGTCACTCGCGGTAAGTCAAGGAGTCAGGTCATGCCCTTGGCGCGGCGACCCAGCTCGCGGGTGATCTCGCGCTGGGCGTCGCGGCGCGCCAAATCTTGACGCTTGTCGCGGGCCTCTTTACCGCGGGCCAACGCCAATTCCACCTTCACCTTGCCCTCGGAGAAGTACAGCGACAGCGGCACCAGGGTGAGGTTGCCGTCGCGGATTCGACCGATGAGCTGGTCGATCTGTTTGCGGTGCATCAACAGCTTCCGGTTGCGCCGCGGCGCGTGGTTCGTCCAGGTGCCGTGGTGATATTCGGGGATGTGCACGTTGCGCAGCCACACCTCTCCGTCGTCGACGGTGGCGAACGCGTCGGCCAGCGAGGCCTGCCCGTCGCGCAGGCTCTTCACCTCGGTGCCGACCAATTGGATGCCCGCCTCGAAAGTTTCCAGGATCGAATAGTTGTGCCGAGCCTTGCGATTCGACGCGACGATCCTGTTGTTGCCGGACTTGGTCGGGTCCGCTTTCCTGGGCATGGCTACCTTCGGATGTAGAGCCGAAGTGTGACGTAGGCGGTGATTCCGGACATCGCCAGACCCAGGAACAGCATCAGCGGGGCGCTGAAGTACAGCACGTCGGCGTAGTCGACCTTGGCGATCAGGTTCGCCTGATAGAACTGGTTCAGCGCGTTCTCCAGGAACAACGCCCGCACCAATATCAGCCCGACGATCGCGATGACCACGCCTATCAACGCGGCCAGCATCGCCTCGACCAGGAACGGCAACTGGGTGTACCAGCGGCTGGCGCCGACCAGTCGCATGATGCCGATCTCGGTGCGCCTGGTGTACGCCGCGACTTGAACCATGTTGGCGATCAACAGGACCGCGCCAATCGCCTGCACCAATGCCACCGCGAACGCGGCGTTGCTGATCCCGTCGAGCACCGCGAACAACCGATCGATCAGGTCTTTCTGGTTGAGCACGTTGAGCACACCGGGTTGGCCGACCATCGCCTCGTCGAATTCCTTGTGCTGCTCGGGATTCTCGAGCTTGACGATGAACGACGCCGGAAACGCATCGCGGCCCGCCACATCCTTGTACTGCGGGAACTTCTTGATCGCGTCCTCGTAGGCCTCGTCGCGGTTGAGGAACCGCACCGAACGCACGTCCTCGCGCTCCTCGATCTGCTGACGCAGCGCCTTGCAGGGGTCGGCGTCGCACGACGGGTCGTTGGCGGAGACGTCGTCGGTGAGGAAGACCTGGCTCTCAACCCGGTCCAGGTAGATGTTGCGGGACTGGTCGGCGAGGCGCACGACGAGCAGGCCGCCGCCGAACAGGCCGATCGAGATCGCGGTCGTCAGGATCATCGCAACGGTCATCGTGACGTTGCGACGAAAACCCGTCAGGACCTCGTTGATGAGGAAGCCGAAGCGCACTAGCGATCCATTCCGTAGACGCCGCGCTGCTCGTCGCGAATCAGCCGGCCGAGTTCGAGTTCGACGACCCGCTGACGCATTGAGTCGACGATGTGGTGGTCATGGGTGGCCATCAACACCGTGGTTCCGGTGCGGTTGATCCGCTCGAGCAGATCCATGATGTCCTTGCTGGTTTCGGGATCCAGGTTGCCGGTGGGCTCGTCGGCGAGCAGCACCAGGGGCCGGTTGACGAAGGCCCGGGCGATCGCGACGCGCTGCTGTTCGCCGCCGGACAGTTCCGCGGGCAGCCGGTTGGCCTTGCCCGACAGGCCGACCATCTCCAGCACGTCGGGAACCACCCGATTGATGACGTCGCCGCGCTTGCCGATGACCTCGAGCGCGAACGCAACGTTCTCGAAGACGGACTTCTGCTGCAGCAGCCGGAAGTCCTGGAATACGCAGCCGATCACCTGGCGCAGGCTGGGGATGTGGCGGCCGGGCAGCTTGTTGACGTGGAACTTCGACACCTGGATGTCCCCGTGTGTGGGGCTGTCCTCGGCCAGCAGCAGGCGCATGAACGTCGACTTGCCCGAACCCGACGGTCCGATGAGGAAGACGAACTCACCCTTGTCGATTTTGACCGAGACGTTGTCGAGCGCGGGCCGCGCAGACGACTTGTACTGCTTCGTCACGTTGTTGAGGGTGATCATCACGGGTCGCCAGTGTAGCCGGGCGACGGCAATGCCCTAGCTGGGCGGAGTTGTGGCGCCCTGCGGCAGCAGCTGCGGTTGCTGCGGCATCAGTGGTGGCGCCTCGGTCGTCGTCTCCGGTGCGGTCGTCTCGGTTGTCGGGGTCCGCGGGCCGACACCGTCCGGGTCCAGCACCGTCGTCGTCGGCGTCGGACTGGTCGTCGTGGTCTCGGTCGGGCTCGTCGTGGTCGTGGTGGTCGTGGTCGGGGCCGTCGTGGTCGTGTACGACGGTTCCGTGGTACGACGCACGTTGGTGCGCGGCACCCAGGTGTAGTTGGGGTCCGGAACGAACCCCGGTGGGACCACGGCGGGAACGGGGGTGGGCCCGCGTTGCGGTTCGACCGTCTGATTCACCCAGAACAGCCCGACGAACGCGACGATGAGCACGATCGTCGACACCCGCATCCGGCCGAATCGGGCCTTGAACCAGTTCGTCACTGGTTCTGCTCCGGCGCACCCCTGGTCTCATCACCGGACCCGCCCGCGGCGGCCGCCGGGTGCGGGATCGCCGCGACCATCGGGGTTTGCCCGTCGGCGGGTGAAACGATCCCGCCGCGACGCAACGCGCGGATCACGAGCACCCGGAGCCGCCGGCCGACCTCGAACTGCTTACCGGGCAGGGTCCGGGCCACCATCCGCAGGTTGACGGTGTCGAGTTCGATGCTCTCCACACCCATCAACTGCGGGGCGTCGAGCAGCAGATCACGCAGCCCCGGTTCCTCGTACGCGCTGTCGGCTACCCCGTGCAGCAGGTCGTTCACCTCGTTGAGGTCGGCCGATGTCGGAACGGGGATGTCGATGACGGCGCGCGCCCAGTCCTTCGACAGGTTCACCGATTTGACGATCTGACCGTTGGGAATCGTCATCATCTCGCCCTCGCTCGACCGGATCTTGGTGACGCGCAGCGTGACATCCTCGACGGTGCCCTCCGCCGGAACGGTCACACCGGTTACCGTCAACGCCACCAGATCCCCGAAGCCGTACTGCTTTTCGGTGATGATGAAGAACCCGGCGAGCAGATCCTGCACCAGGCGCTGCGCACCGAAGCCCAGCGCGGCGCCCAGGACTGCGGCCGGGGCGACGAGCGAACCGATCGGGACGGCGAGTATGTCGGTGATCTCGACAAGCACGATGACGAACAGCAGTGCGACCGAAACCCAGGAGATCACCGAGGCGACGGCCTGGCGATGCTTGCTGCTCTCCGAGCGCACCAGCTGATCGCTGCCCATGTACTCGGCGTCGAGGCGACGCACGATCCTGACCGCGGCCCAGTTGATGAACCGGGCGGCCAGCACGCCGCCGATCAGCAGCAGCGCAATCCGCACTCCCCGGTCGAGGATCCAGACGCCGATGTTGCCGGCCCAGAACCCGTGCCAGCCGTCGGCGAAGTTCAATGCGAGTACGGTGCTGTTCATCTTCGGCTAAACGTCATTTTGGCTCTTGCGCCAACGAATCCCGGCTTCCAGGAAACCGTCGATGTCGCCATCCAGCACACCGGCCGGATTTCCGACCTCGAACTCGGTGCGCAGGTCCTTGACCATCTGGTAGGGGTGCAGCACGTAGGAGCGCATCTGGTTGCCCCATGAGCTGCCACCGTCGCCCTTGAGCGCATCCATCTCGGCGCGCTCCTCTAACCGCTTGCGCTCCAACAGCTTTGCCTGCAAAACCCGCATCGCCGACACCTTGTTCTGCAACTGCGACTTCTCGTTCTGGCAGGTCACCACGATACCGGTCGGGATGTGCGTCAGGCGAACCGCGGAGTCGGTGGTGTTGACCGACTGGCCGCCGGGCCCGCTGGATCGGTACACGTCAACGCGCACATCGCTTTCCGGTATCTCGATGTGGTCGGTGGTGTCCACCACCGGCAGCACCTCGACGTCTGCGAACGACGTCTGCCTGCGGCTCTGGTTGTCGAACGGGCTGATGCGCACCAGTCGGTGGGTACCCTGCTCGACCGAGAGAGTGCCGTAGGCGAACGGCGCGTGCACCGCGAACGTCGCGCTCTTGATGCCCGCTTCCTCGGCGTAGGAGGTGTCGAACACCTCGACGGGATAGTTGTGCTTCTCGGCCCATCGGACGTACATGCGCATCAGCATTTCGGCCCAGTCCGCCGCGTCCACTCCGCCGGCGCCCGACCGGATGGTGACAACGGCCTCGCGCTCGTCGTACTCGCCGGAGAGCAGGGTGCGGACCTCCATCGCCTCGATGTCCTCGCGCAGCTTCGTGAGCTCCGCGTCGGCTTCGGCGAGTGCTTCCGCAGCGCTGGCGCCTTCCTCTTCCGCGGCCATCTCGTAGAGCACCGGCAGGTCGTCGAGGCGCTGGCGCAGTTCTTCGACGCGCCGCAACTCACCCTGGGTGTGCGACAGCTCGCTGGTGACCTTCTGCGCGCGCGCCTGGTCGTCCCAGAGATTCGGATCGGAGGCTTCGTGCTCGAGCTTTTCGATGCGACCGCGAAGGGCCTCGACATCGAGCACCCGCTCCACCGTGGTCAGGGTGGAGTCGAGGGCGGCGAGGTCGGCTTGACGGTCAGGATCCACGGGAGTTCAGGTTACCTGTCAGCAGTTTGGCGCCGGTTCTCACGACTGGCGGCACGGAACCGACCGAGCGTTCTAGCATCGGGTGGTAACCAGCCCGGCCCAGCGCGACAGCCCCTTGCGCGAGGCCGGGCAGCGACAGAAAGCTCCGACAAAAGGTATCCATGCGCCCATATCACGTGGCGATCGTCGGCTCAGGGCCCTCGGGTTACTTTGCCGCGGCGTCGTTGTTGAAGTTCGCCGACTCGACCGACGACACCGACCAGAAAAGAGACGTCCGCGTCGACATGCTGGAAATGCTGCCCACCCCGTGGGGGCTGGTGCGCTCCGGTGTGGCGCCCGACCATCCCAAGATCAAGTCGATCAGCGCCCAGTTCGACAAGACCGCGATGGACCCGCGGTTCCGGTTCTTCGGCAACATCGCGGTCGGTGAGCACGTGCAGGCCGCAGAGCTGGCCGAGCGCTATGACGCGGTGATCTACGCCGTCGGCGCGCAGTCCGACCGGTCACTGGGCATCCCCGGCGAGGACTTGCCGGGCAGCGTCGCCGCCGTGGACTTCGTCGGCTGGTACAACGCGCACCCCCACTTCGAGGAGATCACGCCGGACATCTCGAGCGGCCGGGCGGTCGTGATCGGCAATGGGAACGTCGCGCTCGATGTCGCGCGGATTCTGGTCACCGACCCCGACATGTTGGCCGCGACGGACATCGCCGACCACGCGCTGCGGTCACTTCACGACCGAGGCGTGGAGGAAGTTCTGGTCATCGGCAGGCGCGGCCCGCTGCAGGCGCCGTTCACCACGCTGGAGCTGCGGGAGCTCGGCCAGCTCGAGGGCCTCGGCGACGTGGACGTGATCGTCGATCCGGCGGACTTCGCCGACATCACCGACGAGGACCTCGAGGCGGCCGGCAAGACCGTGCGCAACAACATCAAGGTGCTGCGCGGATACGCCGAACAGTCGCCGAAGAACGCCAAGCGGCGCATCGTGTTCCGGTTCTGCACCTCCCCGATCGAGATCAAGGGCGATGGCCGCGTGGAATCGATCGTGTTGGGCCGCAACGAGCTGGTCGACGCAGGTGGCCGCATCGTCGCCAAGGACACCGGTGAGCGCGAGGAGGTGCCCGCGCAGCTGGTGGTACGCGCCGTCGGGTATCGAGGGGTGCCGACGCCGGGACTGCCGTTCGACGAGCGCAACGGCACGATCCCGCACACCAGAGGCCGTATCGACGGCAGCCGCAACGAGTACGTCGTCGGCTGGATCAAGCGTGGTCCGACCGGTGTCATCGGCAGCAACAAGAGCGACTCGCAGGAGACCGTCGACACGCTGATCGAGGATCTGTCGGGGGCGCAGTTGTCCGACTTCGACGCCGAGCATTCCCAGCGCCTGGCGGAATGGCTGGTTGAGCGGCAACCGAAGCTGGTCACCGATGACCACTGGAAGCTGATCGACGAGTACGAGCGGTCAGCGGGCCAACCGCACGGCAGGCCTCGGGTGAAGTTGACGAGCGTGGCGGAGATGTTGCGGATCGGGCACGGCTAGGGCACCTACTCCGCCCGCTCCTACGCTCGAGACTGCGCTGAGGGCAGTGGATCGAGGGTCAACGACCCTGGATGCAATTTCAGGAGTAGGGCGTGGGCGGCGGGGCCGGTGGCGGGACTTCGGGCGACGCGAACCGCCAGTTGTCCGGGTTCTTCGGCGAGTAGACCACCGGGAACAGCTGGCCCATCGTCGGCCAGTCGTCGACATCGACCTCAAGGCGCTGGTACACCACATGTTCGTTGACCGTCGGACCGTTGATGACGCCGGTGATCGTCGCGTATTGCGGTCCCGTGACGTCGGTGGGCCGCGGGCTCACCCCGGTCACCAGCAGTTGCCCCGACGGCCAGTCGGGAGGAGCGCCGCGGCGCCGCATCAGCAGCGGTCGGGCCAGCAGCACCAGTGCACCGACCAGCAGCAGTATCACCGCGAATTCCCACACACCGACATGGTAGGACGACAGTCATGAGTTCCGAGGCGAGCGCGAGTGAGGATCGCAGCGAAGCGAGGACCGGTGGGCCCACGCCCGCAGGGCAGGGGACGAGTGCGAGCCGAGGCATGGGCTCCGAGGATCTGACGCTGGCGCTGGCCTTGGCAGACGAAGCGGATGCGCAGACCATGGCTCGCTTCGGCGCGGTGGACCTCGTCATCGAAACCAAACCGGATCTGACGCCTGCCACCGATGCCGACCTCGAAGTCGAATCGATGATCCGCCGGCGGCTGGGCCAGGCCCGCCCCGACGATTCCGTGTTCGGCGAGGAGTTCGGCGGCGCCGCGGAGTTCGTCGGCAGGCAGTGGGTCGTCGACCCCATCGACGGGACCAAGAACTTCGTCCGCGGCGTGCCGGTCTGGGCAACGCTGATCGCGCTGCTGCAGGACGGCGTGCCGACGCTCGGCGTCGTGAGCGCCCCCGCGCTGCAGCGACGTTGGTGGGCGCTGGCGGGGCAGGGTGCATTTTCGCGAGTGAACGGGCGGCCGCAGCGACGGCTGAGCGTTTCGAAGGTCGACGATCTCGGGTCGGCGAGCCTGGCGTTCTCCAGCCTCTCCGGGTGGGCCGAGCGCGGCATCCGGGACCGGTTCATCGCGTTGACCGACGACGTATGGCGGGTGCGCGGTTACGGCGACTTCTACAACTACTGCCTCGTCGCCGAGGGTGCGGTCGACATCGCGATGGAACCCGAGGTGTCGACGTGGGACCTGGCACCGCTCGACGTCCTGGTACGCGAGGCCGGCGGCCGGTTCACCAACCTCGCAGGCGACCCCGGTCCGCACGGCGGCAGCGCGGTGGCGACCAACGGCCTCTTGCACGACGCCGTGCTCGGCCGCCTGTAGGCCTGCCTGCGCTTGTGAATTGCACAACAACTTACTCGCCAGTCAGTTCACATACCTTACTCTGGAGTCAGTTCGACGAGTTCGGACGTCCCAACCCATAGCGAGGCCAGTCGACATGACCAACCCCCTGCCGTCGAAAAACGGATCGAAACCGAAGCGACGCGGTAAAGAAAGCGCAGTTGGGCTGAAACGGCACAAGCGCAGCGCGACCGACCTGGGCCTGGCTCTGGTCACTCCGCTGGTCGGTCAGGAGTTCCTGGATCGCTACAACCTGCGCGATCCTCTCAACCGCGGGCTGAAGTACGGCGTGAAGCAGGTGTTCTCGGTCGCCGGCGCCGCCAGCCGTCAGTTCAAGCGCGTCTCCGGCAACCAGGCGGGCCCGACGCGGCTGAAGAAGAGCGGTTCGGACTACTTCGACCTCACCCCCGACGACGAGCAGAAGATGATCGTCGACACCGTCAGCGAGTTCGCCGAGGAGGCCATCCGCCCAGCTGCGCGTGAGGCCGACGAAGCCGCCGACTATCCCGAGGATCTGGTCACAACGGCCTCCGAACTCGGCATCACCGCGATCAACGTGCCCGAGGATTTCGAAGGCATCGCGGCGCATCGCGCGGCGGTCACCAACGTGCTGGTCGCCGAGGCGCTGGCCTACGGCGACATGGGACTCGCACTTCCGATCCTGGCCCCTGCGGGTGTCGCGTCGGCGCTGACGCATTGGGGCAGCGCCGATCAGCAAGCCACATATCTGAAGGAATTCGCGGGCGAGAACGTGCCGCAGTCCTGCGTGGCGATCGCCGAGCCGCGCCCGCTGTTCGATCCGACGGCGCTGAAGACGACGGCCGTGCGCACCCCGAGCGGCTACCGCATCGACGGGGTCAAGTCCCTGGTCCCGGCCGCCGCCAACGCCGAATTGTTCATCGTCGCAGCGCAACTCAACGGCAAGCCGGCGCTTTTCATCGTCGAGTCGTCGTCGAAGGGGCTGTGCGTCACACCCGATCCCGGCATGGGCATCCGCGCGGCGGCGATCGGCCAGGTCACGCTCGACGGTGTCACCGTGCCGCTGTCAGCGCGACTGGGCGAAGAGGGGGCCACCGATGAGGACTACTCGGACGCCGTCGCGCTCTCGCGACTGGGCTGGGCGGCGCTGGCCGTCGGCACCTCGCACGCGGTGCTCGACTACGTCGTGCCATATGTGAAGGAACGTCGCGCCTTCGGCGAGCCGATCGCGCACCGCCAGGCAGTGGCGTTCATGTGCGCCAACATGGCGATCGAATTCGACGGCCTGCGGCTGATCACCTGGCGCGGGGCTTCTCGCGCGGACCAGGGATTGCCGTTCGCCCGCGAAGCGGCGTTGGCCAAACGCCTCGGCACCGACAAAGGCATGCAGATCGGTCTGGACGGCGTGCAACTGCTCGGCGGCCACGGCTACACCAAGGAACACCCCGTCGAACGCTGGTACCGCGATCTGCGCGCGATCGGCGTCGCCGAGGGCGTCGTAGTCATCTAACGAAAGTCGAACCATGGCAATCAATTTGGAACTGCCGCGCAAACTCGAGGCAGTCATCGAGAAGGCGCACCAGGGCGCGGCGGAGATGCTGCGGCCGATATCCCGCAAGTGGGACCTGCGCGAGCACGAATACCCGGTCGAGTTGGAGACCCTGGCGACGTTGTTCGAGGGCATCCAGGGCGCGAACGCGATCGCGTTCGCCGGCGCCGAGGCCTTCGCGGGTGGCGACGAGCCCAAGGCCGTCAACCACAACGGCGCCAACATGTCCGCGGTGCTCAACGTGTTGGAGATCAGTTGGGGCGACGTCGCGTTGATGTTGTCGGTGCCTCGGCAGGGGTTGGGCAACGCCGCGATCTCCAGCGTCGCCACGAAGGAGCAACTGGAGCTGCTCGGCAAGGATGTCTGGGCCGCGATGGCGATCACCGAACCCGACTTCGGGTCCGACTCGGCGGCGGTGTCGACCACGGCCAAGCTCGACGGCGACGAGTACGTCATCAACGGCGAGAAGATCTTCGTCACCGCCGGCTCCCGGGCCACTCACATCGTGGTCTGGGCGACGCTGGACAAGTCGCTGGGGCGCGCGGCGATCAAGTCGTTCATCGTGCCGCGCGAACACCCCGGCGTGACCGTCGAGCGTCTCGAGGACAAGCTGGGAATCAAGGCTTCCGACACCGCGGTGATCCGGTTCGACAATGTGCGGATCCCCAAGGAGAACCTGCTCGGCAGCCCGGAGATCCACGTCGACAAGGGTTTTGCCGGGGTCATGGAGACCTTCGACAACACTCGTCCCGTCGTCGCCGCGATGGCCGTCGGAATCGCCCGCGCCGCACTCGAGGAACTGCGCAAGCTCCTCACCCAGGCAGGCGTCGAAATCTCCTACGACAAGCCGTCACACGCGCAGAGCGCGCCCGCCGCGGAGTTCCTGCGGATGGAATCGGATTGGGAGGCAGCCTATCTGCTGACGGTGCGTTCGGCATGGCAGGCCGACAACGACATCCCCAACTCCAAAGAAGCGTCGATGGGCAAGGCGAAGGCCGCCCGGGTGGCCAGCGACATCACGCTCAAGGCGGTCGAACTGGCGGGCACCGTCGGCTACTCCGAGGTGACCCTGCTCGAGAAGTGGGCCCGCGACAGCAAGATCCTCGACATCTTCGAGGGCACCCAGCAGATCCAACTGCTGGTGGTGGCGCGCCGCCTGCTCGGGCTGTCGTCGGCCGAGTTGAAGTAGGACTGGGCTGCGGCGCAACGCCGTTTGTGAATCTGACGACGCAAATTCGCGAAAAACGTCGCCAGATTCACAAAGGAGGCGGCGCTAGGACATAGTGCGGGTCAGAACCCGTCGCGGACCACCACGCGGGTGCGGCCGGTGACGCCGCCGCCGATGATGGTGCGCAAGGTGTGCGGCGCCTCGAGCACCGAGACGTCGGTCGTGATGTCGGCGAGGTGCTTGGGCTTGAGTTCGCCTTCGAGCTGCTTCCAGACCTCGCGGCGCGGCTCGATCGCGAGCTGCACCGAGTCGATGCCGGCCAGCGTCACGCCGCGCAGGATGAACGGCATCACCGTCGTCGGCAGCTCGGCGGACCGGGCCAGACCCGAAATCGCAGCGACCCCACCATAATCCAATGTGCTCAATGCGTATGCGAGGGTGTCGCCGCCGACGCTGTCCAGGACCGCCGCCCACTTCGACTTGCCGAGCGGACGGACCTTCTCCCCCGCGTCGGGTAGCCGTCCGATCACCTCGCCGGCACCGAGGCCCATCAGATAGTCGTGCGCCTGCGCCTTGCCGGTCGATGCGACCACCTCGTAACCGAGGCCGGCCAACAGGTCGACGCTGACACTGCCGACGCCGCCGGTCGCCCCAGTCACCAGAACCGGCCCGTCCTGCGGGCGGACGCCGTGGGCGCGAATCGCGTTGACGCTCATCGCCGCCGTGAAGCCGGCAGTTCCGATCGCGGCGGCCTCCGCCGTCGTCAGCCCGTCGATCTTGACCAGGTAGTCGGCCGGGTAGCGGGCGGTGTCGGCGTAGCCGCCGTGCCTGCCGGTCCCGACGTCGTAGCCGTGAGCCAACACCCGGTCGCCGACCGCGAATTCCGGCGACGAGGAGGCCGCGACAGTGCCGGCCACGTCGATACCGGGGATCAGCGGATACGACCGCGCGACACCGCCTTTGGGTGTGACCGCCAGCGCGTCCTTGTAGTTGATGCCCGAGTACTCGACCGAGACCGTCACGTCCCCCTCGGGCAGGTACGTATCGTCGACGATTTCGTGACCGAGGGTGATTTCTCCCTCGGCGTCCTGATGTGCGACCAAGGCGTTGACTGCGCTCATGGGCCTCATTGTTCACTACATGCGAAAGTCCCCGGCCACCCCTCGAGTCAGGGTGTCCGGGGACCTTGCGACGTGCCTACGAGCCCAGGTACGAGATCAGGTCAGGCTTCATCTCCTGCAACTGCGCGCCCCAGTACTCCCAGCTGTGCGTGCCGTACGGCGGGAAGTTGAACACTCCGTTGTTGCCGCCCGCGGCGATGTAGTTGTCCCGGAACGTGATGTTCGTGCGGATCGTCAGGCCCTCGAGGAACTCGGCTGGCAGGTTCGCGCCACCGAGTTCGTTCGGCGTGCCGTTGCCGCAGTACACCCAGAGGCGGGTGTTGTTGGCGACGAGCTGCGGAATCTGCACCATCGGGTCGTTGCGCTTCCACGCGCTGTTCGGGTCTTCGGTCGGTCCCCACATGTCGTTGGCCTTGAAACCGCCCGCGTCGCCCATCGCCATGTTGATCAGGAACGGCCACTGGCCCTCAGACGGGTTGAGGAACGCCGACAGCGCCCCGGCGTAGATGAACTGGTCGGGGTGATACACCGACAGGATCATCGCGGAGTTGCCCGACATCGACAGGCCGACCGCGGCGTTGCCGGAGGTGGACACGCCCCTGTTGGCCGACAGCCACTGCGGCAGCTCACTGGTCAGGAACGTTTCCCACTTGTAGGTCTGGCAACCGGCCTTGCCGCAGGCAGGCGCGTACCAGTCGGAGTAGAAGCTGGACTGGCCGCCCACCGGCAGAACCAGCGACAGCGGTGTCTCGTAGAACCATTCGAACGCCTGGGTTTCCAGGTCCCAGCCGTTGAAGTCCTCACGGGCACGCAGGCCGTCGAGCAGGTACACCGCCTTGGAGCCGGTGCCCTTCTGGAACTGCACCTTGATGTCGCGGCCCATCGACGGCGACGGCACCATCAGGTACTCGACCGGCAGGCCGGGCCGGGAGAACGCGCCAGCGGTCGCTGACTGGCCGGTCAGGCTCACCACGCCGGGCAGCAGGGCCGCCGCGAAGGCAGCCACCGCGAAGCGCCGCGCCCATGGGCCACGAATCTTGTCAATCAAGCTCATTCTGCAAGTCCATCCATTTTCCGGTTGCCGCATACGAGGCGTTTCCGTTCGCGATCAAGCGATCGCCATCGACACCGCAGCTACTTTTTCACTGCGCTGTCATGCCCGCTCGACCGACCCCGGGGCCGTCGAACGGACCGAGAACATTTCAGTTGTCGCGTGTGCAGTAAAACATGATGATCAGCACATAAGAAACCCAGGGCGGTGTGGCGCGCCGCTTTGTGGGGTCGATCCGCTATTGACGCAGCCGTCGGCCACGCGTCCGTTTCGAGGTTCGGCGGGCCCGTCAGGTGCCCGTAGGCTGCCGATCATGGCAACGGCCCGCACGCCGCGACTGTCGGTCGAGGACTGGATCCAAGCCGGCTATGCGATCCTCGCCGAAGAAGGGATCAAGGCGCTCAAGTTGGATTCGCTGTGCTCCCGCGTCGGGGCCACCAAAGGCAGCTTTTACTGGCACTTCACCGACATGGCCGGCTACCGGGCCGCGCTGATCCAGGCCTGGGGCGAGTTGCGCGACGACGATCGCCGGCATTTCGCCACGCTGACCGACCTGCCGCCGCGCCAGCGGCTGTCGCAAATGATGTCGGCCTTGGTCGACGCCAGGCACTGGACGCTCGAACGCGCGATGCGGGAGTGGGCCCGAACCGACGCCGCGGTGGCCGCAGGCGTGCGCGCGTCGGATGCGCGGGTGCTCGAAGCCGTGCGACAGGCGTTCGTCGATCACGGGTTCGACGACGAGGAGGCCGACTTGCGCGCCAACGCGACATTCGCGGCGGGTATCGGCTTCCTTCACCTCTCCGGTTCGACGGTGAGCGCGAAAATCGCGGCGCGCCGGGAACGGTTCCTCGACATCATGCTCACCGGCTGACCCGCTACCATACAAAAAAGTATGGTAGCGTCCGGCGCATGACCGCCGCCTCGGCCACCTCTCTCATCGACGCCGAATTCGTCGGCCGGCTCGCCGAGCGGGCGCCGGAAGCCGAACGACTGCGCATGCTGCCGTCGGCGACGGTCGACGAACTCGTCGCCTCAGGCCTGACCGACCTGCTGGTGCCCGCGCGGTACGGCGGCAGGCAGGCGCCGCTTCCGGCGATCCTCGATCCGGTCCGTCAGATGGCGCACGGCTGTGCGTCCAGCGCGTGGACCATCGGCTTCTACATCCTGCACAACTGGATGCTGGCGCTGTTCGACGAGCGGGCCCAGGAGGAGGCCTTCGCGACCCGTCCCTTCCTCGCGCCCGCTCCCCTGGCGCCGACGGGCCGCGGGGTGCCCGTCGACGCCGGAATCAGGCTCACTGGCCGGTGGTCGTGGGCCACCGGCGTGATGCACGGCAACTGGATCATCGTCGGCGCACTGTGCGGCCCCGAGAACGACCTTGGGGCGATCTACCCTGCGCTCGCGCTGCTGCCGATCAAGGACGCCGTCATCGACGACGTCTGGCACACCGACGGCATGCGGGCAACCGGTTCGAACGATGTGGTGATCACCGACGCCTTCGTCCCCGAGCACCGGCTGGTGCGGGTCGCCGACATCTACACCGGCACCGCACCCGGCGCTGCCCTGCACGACGCCGACACGTACCGCTGGCCGATGGTGCCCGCGCTGGCGCTGCTGGCGGCCATGCCGGCGTTGGGCAGCGCCGAACGCGTCGCGCAGATCTACACCGAACGCCTGTCGGAGCGCATCCTGGCGTACGAGGGCGTCACGCAGAAGGACAAACCGATCGCCCAGGCCCGCCTCGGCGAGGCCGAGGTGCGGCTGCGGGCACTGCGCGGCTTGCTGGCCGACACGGTCGGCGAGCTGGAAACCATTGTCGCGGCGGGTGATTCGGTACCGCGTCCGGTGCGCGGTGCGGCACGGATGGCGGCGGCATACATCGTGCACGAGTCACGCGAGGTCATCGGACTGTTGCTCGAGGCGTCGGGGGCCAGCGCCCACTTCGTCGACAACCCGCTTCAGCGAATCAAGCGCGACGTCGACGTGTTGGCCGGCCACGTCGTCTTCGACTACGACACCAGCCGGGAACTCGCCGGAGCATTGCGATTGGGTATGAAGGTGTCACGGACCGCGATGGTGTGACCGAAGGGGGAATCATGGCCGAAGATCTACGCGACCGGATCACCAAACTGTTCCAGAAGAACGTCGCGAACCGGTTCACGAAAATGATGCCGTTCCAGACGCTGCTCGAAACGACGGGACGCAAGTCGGGCGAACCGCGTCGCACGCCACTGGGCGGGCGCCGCGTCGGCAACGAGTTCTGGTTCGTCTCCGAATTCGGCGACAGTTCCCAGTACATCAAGAACATCAAGGCCGACCCGGCCGTCCGGGTCAGGTTGAACGGCAAGTGGCACAAGGGCGTTGCCCACCTGGTTCCGGATGACGATCCGCAAGCGCGGCTGCGCTCGCTGCCGCAGTTCAACAGCTTCGGCGTGCGCACCTTCGGCACGAATCTGATGACCGTTCGCGTCGATCTCGAGGATTGACTCCGAGCTATAAGTAAAACTAAACTCAGTTTTAGTTTCGGGCGCGATTGGCCCCCGCCGTAGCCGTCGATGGAGCGAACCATGGAATCGTTTGTTCACCTGCGCAAGGGCCGCACGCCCAAGCGCCTGCACGCCGACCTCGACGGCCTGAAAGACGACGAACTGGGCCGCGGCGGGTTCGTCGGTCGCACCGCGAACATCTACCGCCGCCACGACCCGACGGCGTACCGCGCGTCGGGTCCGCTGCGCCCGGTCGACGTGATGACCAGCGAGCTGAAACCGACCGACGCCACCGAGGCCGCCGGCACGCCGCTGCTGCTCTTCAGCAATTCGGACTGCCGGATCTCGCTGAGTCGGCGCAGCGAGCAGATGCCGTTCTTCGTCCGCCACGTCGACGGTGACCTGCTGTCGTTCGTGCACCGGGGTACGGGCCTGCTCGAGACGGAGTTCGGACCGTTGCGCTACCGCGAGGGCGACTGGGTGTACCTGCCGAAGGCGACGACGTGGCGGCAGATCCCCGACAGCGAGACCACCCTGCTGATGATCGAGGCGACCGACGAGTTCCGGGTGCCGCCGCCCGGACCGCTCGGCAGGCATTTTCCATTCGATCCCGCGCAGGTCACCGTTCCGGAACCGGCGCCGATCGACACCGGCGACGGCCCGCAGCACGAAGGCGAGTACGAGGTCCGTCTGGTGCATGAGGGCGGACCGACATCGCTGTTCTACCAACACAATCCGATGGACGTCGAAGGATGGCGCGGCGACAACTTCCCGTTCACCTTCAACATCGACGACTACAACGTCATCGCCAGCGAGAGCGTGCACCTGCCGCCCACCGTGCACCTGTTCATGCAGGCGACCGGTGTGGCGGTGATGAACTTTTTGCCCCGGCCCGCCGAAACCATGCCCGGCACCGAGCGTCCGCCGTGGTATCACCGCAACGTCGACTACGACGAGGTCTCGTTCTTCCACGGCGGCGATCTGTTCGGCATCCCCATGCCACCGGGACTGGTCAGCCACGCCCCACAGGGCGTGCACCACGGTGCGCCCGAGAAGGCCCGCGAGCGGGCGCGGCGCAAGTTCGACGAGCAGGACCGCGTCGGTTGGTACGTCATCTCGATCGACACCACCCGGCGACTGACGCCGTCGGCGGAGGTCTTGGCAAACGACCTGGGGCAGCACTGAGATGACGCAGACGACGGAGGCCCCGGTGCGCTACGAATACGACCGCATCCCGTATCTCGTTGCCTATCAGAACACTTCGGGTGTGCGCGACGTGTACGGCGGGGTGGCCGAATTGGTGGTGCTGGAAAGCCACCTGCTGCGCCCGAAGGACCCAGAGCCATCAGCCGCCGGAGCCGCCCCGGCGGCGACCAAAGACACCGTGCTGGTGTTCATGCACCCGATCGGCGGCGGCGCATACCTGCCGATGATGAACGCCCTCGCGCGGGCAGGCCATCACGTCATCTACTGCAACAGCCGCTTCCGCGGGACGGACTCCGCGCTGCTGATGGAGAAGGTGGTCGAGGATCTCGGCGAGTGCATCAAGGACGCCAAGAACCGGTTGGGCTACTCGAAGGTGGTGCTGGCCGGGTGGAGCGGCGGCGGTTCGCTGTCGGTGTTCTATCAGCAGCAGGCGCAACACCCGACGGTCACCGCCAGCCCGTCGGGCGACGGCCCGGACCTGACCAAGCTGGGCCTGATCCCAGCCGACGGGCTGATGTTGCTGGCCGCCCACATTAGCCGCCACGGCACGATGACCGAGTGGCTGGACGCGTCGATCCTCGACGAGTCCGACCCGTCGAAGCGGGATCCCGAACTCGACCTCTACAACCCGGACAACCCCAACCAGCCGCCATACACCCCGGAGTTCCTCGACCGCTACCGGCAGGCGCAGATCGACCGCAACCGCCGAATCACCAAGTGGGTCAAAGAGAAATTGGCCGAGCTGAAGGCGGCGGGCCGACCCGATGACGAGTTCGCCTTCGTCGTGCACGGCACAATGGCCGACCCGCGCTGGCTGGACCCGACGGTCGACCCCAACGAACGCGAACCGGGGACCTGCTATCTGGGCGATCCTCGAGTGGTGAACAACAGCCCCGTCGGACTGGCCCGGTTCTGCACGCTGCGCAGTTGGCTGTCGCAGTGGAGCTACGACGACGCCAACGGCGACGCGGTGCAGTGCGGCCCGGACGTCGCGGTGCCGACGCTGGTGATCGGCAACCTCGCCGATGACGCTTGCACGCCGAGCCACACCCGCCGGCTGTTCGAGGCGATCGGGCATCATGACAAGGAGATGCACGAGATTCCGGGCGCGAACCACTACTACGCGGGCGCCGACCAGCGCGACAAACTGCGCCATGCGGTCGGCGTGGTCACCGACTGGCTGCACAGGCACGGCTTCTCGCTATGACGGTCTCCGGTCCGCTGGACGGCATCCGCGTGATCGAGGTCGGCACGCTGATCTCCGGGCCCTTCGCCGGGCGCCTGCTCGGCGACATGGGCGCCGAGGTGGTCAAGATCGAGCCGCCCGGCGCGCCGGACCCACTGCGCACCTGGGGGCAGGCCGAACTCGACGGGCACCACTTCTTCTGGACCGTGCACGCCCGCAACAAGAAAGCGGTGACGCTGAACCTGCGGACGGACGCCGGCCGCGCGCTGTTCCTCGACCTCGTCGAGCGCTCCGACATCATCGTGGAGAACTTCCGGCCCGGCACGCTGGAGAAGTGGAACCTCGGCTATGACGTGCTGCGCGAACGCAACCGCGGCATCATCCTGGTCCGCGTCTCCGGCTACGGGCAGACCGGGCCGGAGGCCCACAAGGCGGGCTACGCCTCGGTCGCCGAGGCCGCCAGCGGCCTGCGGCACATGAACGGCTTTCCCGGTGGCCCTCCGCCGCGGCTGGCGCTGTCGCTGGGCGACAGCCTGGCGGGCATGTTCGCCGCCCAGGGCGCATTGGCGGCGCTCTACCGCCGGTCGGTCACCGGCGAGGGCCAGGTCGTCGATGCGGCACTGACCGACTCTTGTTTGGCCGTACAGGAATCCACCATCCCCGACTACGACGTCGGCGGCGTGGTGCGCGGTCCGTCGGGCACCCGGCTGGAGGGCATCGCGCCGTCGAACATCTACCGCAGCGCCGACGGCAGTTGGGTGGTGATCGCGGCCAACCAGGACACCGTCTTCCGGCGCTTGTGCCAGGCGATGGGTCGCCCGGAGCTCGCCACCGACGACCGGTTCGCCAACCATGTGGCCCGTGGCCGTAACCAGGACGAGCTGGACAAGATCATCGGCGACTGGGCCGCCGACCGGCAGCCCGCTGAAATCATCGAAACACTCAGCGCCGCAGGGGTGATCGCCGGACCGATCAACACCGTCGCCGAGGTCGTCTCCGATCCGCAGTTCGCTTCGCGCGGAATGATCGCCGATCACTACGACGAGCGGATCGGCCGCAATGTCAAGGGCCCCGGCGTCGTACCGGTACTGTCGCAGACGCCGGGCACCATCCGGTTCGCCGGATCGGCGCGGCCCGGCCAGCACAACGACGAGATCTACCGCGGCCTGTTGGGCAAGTCCGCCGACGAACTCGACGCGCTACGGGCGGAGGGAGTGCTGTGATTCCCGAGCATGTCGACATCCGCGACGTCTCGCTGCGCGACGGCCTGCAGATCGAGGAGCCGATTCCGTTGTCGGCCAAGCTCGAACTGCTCGCCGCCGTGGCCGCGACCGGGGTGCGCGAGATGGAGGCGACGGCGTTCGTCTCGCCCTCGAAGGTGCCGGCGCTGGCCGACGCCGCCGAACTGGCGTCACACCTGCAGCAGTTCCGCGACTCCCACGGCATCGACTTCTCGGCGCTGGTGGCCAGCCCGAACGGCGCGAAACGCGCGATCGCGGCGGGATTGTCGTCGATCGAGTACGTGGTGTCGGCTGCCGACGGCCACAGCCACGCCAACGTGGGCCGCTCCTCGGCCGAGTCCACCGCGCTGATCGGTGAGATCACCGCGATCGCGCATGACAGCGGCGCCACCGTCGAGGTGATCGTCGCGACCGCGTGGGACTGTCCGTTCGACGGGCCGACGCCGCATCAGCGGGTGGTCGACGTGATCACCACCGCGCTGGCGAACGACGTCGACCGGTTGGCGATCGCCGACACGATCGGCACCACCACGCCGCGACGTGTCACCGAGACTGTGGCTGCACTGCGCCCCCTGATCGGTGACGTACCGCTGGGCGCGCACTTCCACAACACCCGCGGCGCCGGGTTGGCGAGCGCATACGCCGCGGTCGAGGCCGGCGTCACCCGGCTGGACGCCTCGGTGGGCGGCCTCGGCGGATGCCCGTTCGCGCCGGGGGCGAGCGGCAACATCGCCAGCGAAGACCTCGTATACCTGTTACGCGACAGCGGGATTCACGTCGACGTCGACCTTTCCGCGGCGATCGATGCGGCCGCTGTCGCGCAGCGCCTCGTCGGCCACGAGCTCCCCAGCTCACTGCTACGCGCGGGCGACCGGATCCTCGGCGATTAAGTTGCCCGCCGAGACGCTCAGCGCCAAGGGCCGCCAGACTCGGGAAGCGATCGAGCAGGCGGCGCGGAAGCTGTTCGCCGAACGCGGGTTCCACGGCACGACGCTCGGCGATATCACCTCGGCGGCCGGGAAGTCGCCGGCGGCCTTCTACCGCTACTTCGCCGATAAGGAGGATCTGCTGGCGGCGCTGGCGGAGTCGTTCCTGCACGACATGGTGGCGCCCTCGGGGTCCAGCCTCGAGTTGCCCGGGTCGCCGGACGACGACGCGTTCTTCCGCACGGTGGTCACCGGCTACTGGAACATGTTCAAACAGAACATCGGCATCATGATCGCCGTCGCACAGCTCGCGGCTACCCAACCGCGATTCGCCGCCGTGCAGAACGAGTTCCGTCGCTTCGGGATGGACATCGTCGCCGCATCCGTGCGCCGAGCCCAGGAGCAGGGCTACGCCGGCGAACTCAACCCCGAACACACCGCGGCGGCGATCGCCTTGCTGTTCGAGAACTTCACCACGGTCTTCGTCGGCACCTCCGGCCTAGGGGTCGAGATCACCGACGAGGACGCCGTCGCGACGCTGTCGAGGATCTGGAAGAAGACGCTTTATGGCTTCTAGTCCACCGCCGCCGCGTCAACAACCGTGCGCTCGGCGAAAAGTCTGAAAGGAATCACTGTGGATTTCGCTCTTCCCGATCATCTGCCCGGCCTCCTCGCCGAGATGGACGCTTTCATCGAGGCCGAGATCAAACCGCTCGAACGCGACCACATCCAGTATTTCGACAAGCGCCGCGAACACGCCCGCACCGACTGGGACAACGGCGGCATCCCGCGGCGGGAGTGGGAGGACCTGCTCGGCGAAATGCGACGACGCGCGGACAAGGCGGGGTGGCTGCGCTACGGACTGCCGTCACAGTTCGGCGGCCGCGACGGCAGCAACATCGACATGGCGGTCATCCGGGAACATCTGGCACACAAGGGACTCGGACTGCACAACGACCTGCAGGACGAGTCGTCGATCGTCGGGAACTTCCCTCAGGTCATCATGATGGACCGGTTCGGCACCGAGACGCAGAAGGCCGAGTGGACCGAAGCGCTGATCACCGGTGAACGGTCGATGGCGTTCGGCCTCACCGAACCCAACCACGGTTCGGACGCCACCTGGCTGGAGACCGTCGCAGTGCGCGACGGTGACGAATGGGTCATCAACGGCGCCAAGCGGTTCAACACCGGCGTCCACCGCGCCACCCACGACCTGGTGTTCGCCCGCACTTCCGGCGAACCCGGTCAGGCCCGCGGCATCACCGCGTTCCTGGTGCCCACGGACGCCCCCGGCTTCACCGTGCCGTACTACTGGTGGACGTTCAACATGCCGACCGATCACGGCGAGGTGGAGTTGAAGGATGTCCGGGTGCCCGCAGACGCGGTGCTCGGTGAGCTCGACCGCGGGCTCGAGGTCGGCCAGACCTTCCTGCACGAGAACAGAATCCGGCAGGCCGCCAGCAGCCTGGGCGCAGCCCAGTACTGCATCGACCGTGCGGTCGCGTACGCCAACGACCGCAGCGTCTTCGGCAAGGCGCTGTCGGTCAACCAGGCCGTTCAGTGGCCACTGGTCGAACTGCAGACCGAGGCGCAGATGGTCCGGCTCCTGGTGTACTACGCGGCCACCGAGCTCGACCGCAACCACCACATGGAGGTCTCGGACAAGGTGTCGATGGCCAATTACCGCGCCAATCGGTTGGTGTGTGAGGCCGCCGACCGCGCAATGCAGGTGTTCGGCGGGGTCGGCTACAGCCGCCACGAGCCGTTCGAGCACATCTACCGCCACCACCGCCGCTACCGCATCACCGAGGGCGCCGAGGAGATTCAGATCCGGCGGGTCGCGCAGCGGCTGTTCGGGTTCGGACGCAAGTGAAGGATCGGCTCGAGGCCGTCCTGCGCCCGGTCGTGGGCGACGACGTCGCCGTCGAGAATCTGCGCGCACTGACCGGCGGGGCGAGCCGCACGACGTGGGCATTCGACGCGGTGACATCGGATCGGACGCGGGCGCTGATCCTGCGCACCGGTCCGCCCGACGACGTGCACGCGTCGATGGAACTCGAGGCGCGCGTGCAGCAGCGCGCTGCGGCGGCCGGGGCGCCGGTGCCACACATCCTGGCCGCGGACAACTCCCTTGCTGCGCTGGGCAATCCGTACCTGATCTGCGAGGCCATCGGCGGCGAGACGATCGTGCGCCGAATCCACCGCGCGCTCGACGACACCGGCCGGGAGCGACTTCTGCACCACTGCGCGCGGGCACTGGCCGCCATCCACCGCGCCGACTACGACGGTGTCGGGCTGTCGGCCTCCGACCAGCTCGCCGAGTGGCAGGACCGGCTCGACGAGATGGGCGACACCACCGCCACTTTCGAGTGGGCATTCCGCTGGCTGGCCGCCCACCGGCCGGCGCCGTCGCGCCAGGTGCTGGTGCACGGCGACTTCCGGATGGGCAACCTGATCGTCGACGACTCCGGTCTGGCGGCCGTCCTGGACTGGGAACTGGTCCACCTTGGCGAGCGGTACGAGGATCTGGCGTGGTTCTGCATTCGGGCGTGGCGGTTCGGCGCACCCGAGGAACTCGGCGCCGGCGGGCTCGGGAGCGTCGAAACTTTCCTGCGCGCCTACGAATCCGCGTCGGGCGAGCCGCTCGACCGGGACGCGTTTCGGTGGTGGCTCACTGTCGCCACGCTGCGCTGGGGCGTGATCTGCCGGTTCCAGGCCGAACGCCACCTGTCGGGGCAAGCAGAGTCCGTCGAACTCGCCGCGATAGGTCGGCGGGTGAGCGAAACCGAATGGGATGTGCTGGATCTGCTCGAAGGAGGCGGTCCGAGGTGACCTGGTTGTACGGCCGGCCGACGGCGGCGGAGCTCGTCGCCGCCGTCGCCGGCTTCCTCGACAACGACGTGCGCAACGCCACCAGGCCCGACAGCCAGCCCGGCGACGCCGGCCAGGTGAACTTCCACGCGCGGGTGGCGGCCAACGTGCTGCGCATCGTCGAACGCGAGCTGCTGGACACCTCGGCCGGTGAGGTCACCGACGCGTTGGCCGGAATCGGGTATCGCGACGAGCCGCAGCTGGCTGCCGCGATCCGCGCCGGCGAACTCGACGGCCGGGCGGCCGACGTGCTGCCCGTCCTGCGGACGATCGTGCGCCACCGGCTCGACGTCAACCACCCCGGTTACTGACGATTTGTGGAGCCGCAGCGGCGGTGAGTGGCTGTTGGGAATTGCCGGTAGAGGTGTCTGGTGATGGTGAATGGTCGGGTGACCAGTTGTCGACCGGCGGCGATCGGCGGGTTATCCGGTGGCGTGGTGGAGTCGGGTGAGGTTGAGGGCTGCGGCGGCCAGGTGAAGTTCGGCGGTGACTGCTGTGAGTCCGCGTCGGGCGTAGCGGCGTAGTCCGATGCGGTCTTTGAGGTGTCCGATAACGGGTTCCACGGTCGCTGACCGGCGTTGGTATCGCTGTGCCTGATCGGGATCGCGCAGAATGTGACGCATCGCATCAGTCGGTGACAGATCCGGCGGTGGAGGGCCCTGGCTGGGTTGGTTTTTAGCGTCCCGGTGGACGACTCGGCCGCTGCCGGGGCGATGAGCCGCTCGGGTCCGGGGCTGGTGAGGTTGGCTTCGGTGAAGTAGCCGTTGTCGGCCAACGCCAGCCCGATCGTCTTGCCCAACGCATCCATCTGAGCGGTTGCTGCGGCCAAAGCCGGTGTCCAACAATGCAGATCGTTAGCGTCTTGGGATACGTGCACCCCGATCACGAGGTGATCATCAGAAGACACGATCTGACTGTTGTAGCCCTGAACCGACCCCCCGCCGGAGCCCTCGACCATCAACCGCGCCTCGGGGTCGGTCAGATTGACCACAGGTCCTCCCGTGGGGCCGCGACGGGCCTGGTCGCGATCCCGGATGCGTGCGACTGCACCGCGCCGATCGACCACCCCGGCTGCCTGGTCCTGTTGGGCGCGTCGCAGCCCAGCTTGAGCTTTTCTGAGGTTCTTGCCGATATCGCGGCGCGCCCTGGCTTGTACGGTCCCGCGCACGTTGATCACCGACGCCAGCCGGTGCTGTTCGCGGGCAATCCTGGCCCGCCACAACCGGACCTGATCGGTACCTGCCGGCGGGGCACCCACCACCGTTTCACCAGATTCGACTCGCTGCAGATACTGCTCCTGGCGGTCCTGATCGGCAGCGTCGGCCTCGGCGTCGCAAGCGTCCTGACGTCGGATTTCTTCCATCGCTTTTTTGATCGCGGCTACGCGCCCGGCCGGGGTCTTCATCTCCGCCGGCGGCCCCGCGGCGGGCACACCGGCGGCGGCCTCGGCGGCGTCTTCGGCGGCATCGACGGCGGCTGCGTCGCTGACTGCGGCTTCGGCGATCCGGCGGGACTGCTCACGCACCCACTGCCGAGACCGATTGGCTGATTTCGAGGCGTTGGCAGCGATCTTGGTGCCGTCGATGGCGATCGACTCGATGCGCACCATCTGCGCCTGGGCACACAACCGCAGCACCTGAGCGAACAGGTCGGTGAACGCGTCGTCGTGCTCGGCGCGGAACCGCGCGATCGTGGTGTGATCCGGGGCGTCTTGAGCGCACAGCACCCGGTAAGCGACATGATCAGCGCACAGCCGTTCAATCCGGCGCGAAGACCGCTGACCCGAGGCATAGGCATAGATCAACAACGCCACCAACATCTTCGGGTCATAACCGGCTCGCCCGACACCGCCGGTACGCCGACCAGCGTGAAACGCCGAGGTATCCAACTGCTCGACGGCATCGAGGATGAACCACACCAGATGATCAGCAGCCAGCCAATCCGCCATATTCGGCGGCAACAGAAACTGCTGATCACGCTCTACCGGACGATAAGAATGAGCCACCCACTCATCCTCGAACCGACCCCGTCACAAACCCGCCAACGACACAATCCATTTCGCAACAGCCACTGAGCGCCGGTAATACTCCACAAATCGCGGCTTAGACCCGGCGGACGCGGGCGAGCCAGGCTGGTTCGTCGACCAGCGAGCCGGCGGGCTTGCCGAAGGTCTCGACGTGCGGCTCACCGATGACCCCGCGATACGTCGTGCTGTCCAAGGCCTCCAGCACCCAGCCGTCGCCGAAGGCGCCGCGGATGTCGGATTCGCTGACCTCCGGACCAAAACCGTGGCCGCGATCGGACAGCGCCAGCACGTGCACCAGCGCACCCGACCGGCACGCTGCGTGCAGGCTGCGCACGTACCGCGCCCGGTCCGCCTCGTCGAAGATGTGGAACAGCGCGCTGTCGACGATGGTGTCGTAACCCGGGTTGCCGAGATTCATCGCGTCAGCCACCTCGAAACGCGCATCGACGCCCTTGGCTGCGGCGTTGCTGCGCGCGAACTCGATCGCCGACGGCACGAAGTCGACGCCGACCACGTCGTAGCCCAGGCGGGTGAGCATGATCGTGTGCTCGCCGGCGCCGCAGCCGACGTCCAGCACCTTGCCGCGGATCAGGCCCGCTCGTTCCAGGTCGACGATCGCGGGTTGAGGCTCGCCGATCACCCAGGGCGCGGTGCCGCTCTTGTAGGCGTCGTCGAATAGCGAGAGAGTAGGTGTCACATCCATGACCGCCAGTGTTCAACCTCAACCAGTATTGAGGTCAAGGAGGACCTGTGACCGTTGCCGACGACACCGTCGCCGAGGTGGCAGACCGCCTGTTCGGGGCGATCGAGTCCGGCGACCACGACGCGATTCGCCGGCTGTGGAACGACGACATCGTGGTCTGGAAGGTCGCCGACGGGGAACGCGACAAGGACCGGGCGTTGCGGGTCCTCGACTGGTTCATCGACACCACGACACAGCGCCGCTACGAAATCCTCGACCGTCAACTGTTCGACGGTGGGTTCGTCCAGCAGCACGTCCTGCACGCCACCGGACACAACGGCGGGGTGATCGCGATGCGCGTCGGCATCGTGATCAAGCTGGGGGCCAACGGGCTGATCAGCCGAATCGACGAGTACTTCGACCCGGCGGAGATCGCCCCGCTGCTCGACCAACGATGAGGAGATGACATGGCAAGCCTGAGCGAGTTTTTCAGCGATCCGGGCTCGGCCGGCACATGGACGCTGGACCCCGGCCGGTCCACCATCGCGGTCAAGACCAAGTCGATGTGGGGCCTCGTGCCCGTCAAAGGCAAATTCACCGAGTTCAGCGGTGAGGGCCAACTGACCGCTCCGCAAACGGTTTCCGGCCGCATCGAGATCAAGGCCACGTCGCTGCGCACCGGGATCCGCAAACGCGACGAGCACCTGCACTCCGCGGATTTCTTTGAGGCGGAAAAGTTTCCGGTGATCACAGCTGTTATCACCGGCGCCGACGCGGTCGACGGCGACACCATCGACCTGCGCGCCGAACTGACCGTCAAGGACGTGACCAGACCGCTGACGCTGCGAACCAAGGTGGTCCCGGTCGGTGATGGCGGAATGCGGCTGATCACCAAGGCCATCGTGGATCGGCAGGACTTCACCGTCGACGGCAACCTGGTGGGCATGATCGGTGACAAGGCGACGATCTCCGGCGACTTGGTGTTCCGCCACGCCGGCTAGCCGTACCATCACCCGCATGGTCGAGTCATCGCGTCCGTTGCGGGTCCTCGTCTACAGCGACAACCCCAGGACCCGAGAAGAGGTCCGGCTCGCGCTCGGCAAGCGGGTGCATCCGGATTTGCCCGAGCTGACCTACTTCGATGTGGCGACCGGCCCCATGGTCATCCGCCAGATGGATCAGGGTGGGTTCGATCTGGTGATCCTCGACGGCGAGGCCACCCCGACCGGCGGGATGGGAATCGCCAAGCAACTCAAGGACGAGATCGACGACTGTCCACCGATCCTGGTGCTGACTGGCCGACCGGATGACGCGTGGCTGGCCCGTTGGTCGCGCGCCGAAGCCGCCGTGCCGCACCCCATCGATCCGATCCGTCTCGGGGATGCCGTGGCGTCACTGCTGCGCACGCCAGTGCAATAGCTGGAAATACGTAATCGCCTGCTGCACTGGGCTATTGAGGGCACGACGGCATAGCCAGGCGTTGCCAATAGCGATACTAACCAAAAGGTGTGGCGCGCATCCCAAAGCCCGCTAGGGTGTGGGTAAGCTCACATCGAACAGCCCACGAGGGAGCGTTTGCTCGGTATGGATTTGTACACGCCAATCCTGGTGCTTGGCGCTATTGCCGCTGCGTTCGCGGTCGGCTCGGTCGCCATTGCTCTGCTGGTCGGCCCGCGGCGCTACAACCGGGCCAAGCTCGAGGCCTACGAATGCGGCATCGAGCCGGTGCCGCACGGCGGTCCGTCCGGTCAGCCGACCGGCCAGCGGTTTCCCATCAAGTACTACCTGACCGCGATGTTGTTCATCATCTTCGACATCGAGATCGTGTTCCTCTACCCGTGGGCCGTGGCCTTCGACAATCTGGGGCTGTTTGCGCTGGTAGAGATGCTGCTGTTCATGGCGACGGTGTTCGTGGCCTACGCCTACGTCTGGCGGCGGGGAGGGCTGGCATGGGACTAGAGGAGAAACTGCCCGGCGGGATCCTGCTGTCCACCGTGGAGAAGGTGGCGGGGTACATCCGCAAGGGCTCGCTGTGGCCTGCGACGTTCGGGCTGGCGTGCTGCGCGATCGAGATGATGTCGACGGCCAGCCCCCGGTTCGACATCTCCCGCTTCGGCATGGAGCGGTTCTCGGCGACGCCCCGGCAGGCCGACCTGATGATCGTCGCCGGCCGGGTCAGCCAGAAGATGGCGCCGGTGCTGCGGCAGATCTACGACCAGATGGCCGAGCCGAAATGGGTGCTGGCGATGGGGGTCTGCGCCTCATCGGGCGGCATGTTCAACAACTACGCGATCGTGCAGGGCGTCGATCACGTCGTCCCGGTGGACATCTACCTGCCGGGCTGCCCGCCTCGTCCGGAGATGTTGCTGCACGCGATCCTGAAGTTGCACGACAAGATTCAGGAGATGCCGCTCGGCGTGCACCGCGAGGAGGCGGTCCGCGAGGCCGAGCAGGCCGCGCTCGCCGTCACCCCGACCATCGAGCTCAAAGGGCTGCTGCGGTGAGCGCGACCAACGGCAACGGCACCTCCGGCCAAGGGGCACCCGAGATCATCGGCGTGCGCCGCGGCATGTTCGGGGCCAAGGGGTCGGGCGACACCTCGGGTTACGGCCGCCTGGTGCGGCCGGTGGCGCTGCCGGGCAGTTCGCCGCGGCCCTACGGCAGCTACTTCGACGAGGTCGTCGACCGGCTGGCCGAAGTGCTCGGTGAGGACGCCTACGCGGTGTCGATCGAGCGGGTGGTGGTCTACCGCGACGAGTTGACCCTCGAAGTGCAGCGTGAGCAACTGCCGACGGTGGCGACGGCGCTTCGCGACGACCCGCAGTTGCGCTTCGAGCTGTGTCTCGGCGTGAGTGGAGTGCATTACCCGGACGACGCCGGACGTGAACTGCACGCGGTCTATCCGCTGATGTCGATCACCCACAACCGGCGGATTCGGGTGGAGGTCGCCGCCCCCGACGCGGACCCGCACATTCCGTCGCTGTTCGGGGTGTATCCCACCACCGACTGGCACGAACGCGAGACCTACGACTTCTTCGGCATCATCTTCGACGGACATCCCGCCCTGACCCGAATCGAGATGCCGGACGACTGGGTGGGTCACCCGCAACGCAAGGACTACCCGTTGGGCGGCATCCCGGTGGAGTACCACGGCGCCGAGATTCCTCCGCCCGATCAACGGAGGGCCTACAACTGATGAGCATTTCCCACGTTCCGCCCGCGCAGGGCGGCGCTTCGTCCGCGGGCGCGCCCGATGGTGAGACGGTTGTCGTTGTCGGAGGCCAGGATTGGGACCAGGTGGTGCAGGCCGCCAAAGACGCCGCGGCACCGCACGCCGGCGAACGGATCGTCGTCAATATGGGCCCGCAGCATCCCTCGACTCACGGGGTGCTTCGGCTCATCCTCGAGATCGAGGGCGAGACGATCATCTCGGCCCGCTGCGGAATCGGCTACCTGCACACCGGAATCGAGAAGAACCTCGAGTTCCGCAACTGGACGCAGGGCGTGACGTTCGTTACGCGGATGGACTACCTGTCGCCGTTCTTCAACGAGACGGCCTACTGCCTCGCCGTCGAGAAACTGCTGGACGTCACCGACGCGATCCCGGAGCGCGCCAGCGTCATCCGCGTGATGATGATGGAACTCAACCGGATCTCCTCGCACCTGGTCGCACTCGCGACCGGCGGCATGGAACTCGGCGCGATGAGCGCGATGTTCTACGGCTTCCGTGAGCGTGAGCTGATCCTATCGGTGTTCGAGACCATCACAGGCCTGCGGATGAACAGTGCCTACATCCGGCCGGGCGGGGTCGCCGTCGACCTGCCCGACGAGGCGGTCCCGCAGATACGCGATCTGCTCGAGCTGATGCCGAAGCGGCTCAAGGACCTCGAGGACCTGCTCAACGAGAACTACATCTGGAAGGGCCGCACGGTAGGCATCGGCTACCTCGACCTGACCGGCTGCATGGCGCTGGGGATCACCGGCCCGTGCCTGCGCTCCACCGGGCTGCCGCACGACCTGCGCAGGGCCCAACCCTATTGCGGCTACGAGACATACGACTTCGACGTGATCACCGACGACGGCTGCGACTCTTACGGCCGGTATCTCATCCGGGTGAAGGAGATGCACGAGTCGTTGAAGATCGTCGAGCAGTGCCTGGATCGACTGAGGCCGGGGCCGGTGATGATCCAGGACAAGAAGCTGGGGTGGCCGGCCGACTTGAAGGTCGGTCCCGACGGACTGGGCAACTCGAATGAACACATCGCCAAAATCATGGGGCATTCGATGGAGGGGCTGATTCACCACTTCAAACTCGTCACCGAGGGGATCCGCGTGCCTGCCGGACAGGTGTACGTCGGGATCGAGTCTCCGCGAGGCGAACTCGGCGTGCACATGGTCTCCGACGGCGGCACCCGCCCCTACCGGGTGCACTACCGGGACCCGTCATTCAACAACCTGCAGGCCGTCGCCGCGATGTGCGAGGGCGGCATGGTCGCCGATGCGATCACCGCAGTGGCGTCGATCGACCCGGTGATGGGGGGCGTGGACCGCTAGTGAGCATTTTCCTCGAGCTCGGTCAGCGACCCGACGAACCCGGCCCGCCGATCCACGGGCCGGCGGCGTATCCCGACGATGTCGCGACGCGACTCGCCGTCGACGCCGAAAAGATCATCGCGCGCTATCCGCAGTCCCGGTCGGCGCTGCTGCCGCTGCTGCACCTCGTGCAGTCCGAGGACGGTTGCCTGACCCCGGCCGGAATCTCGTTCTGCGCCAAGCAGTTGGAGCTCACCGACGCCGAGGTCACCGCGGTGGCCACCTTCTACTCGATGTACCGGCGCACGCCGACCGGCGAGTACCTGGTCGGCGTCTGCACCAACACGCTGTGCGCGATCATGGGCGGCGATGCGATCCTCGAAGCGCTGCAGGACCATCTGGGAGTGCACGCCGGGCAGACGACGCCGTCCGTTAATGGAGGGCCCAGCGTCACGCTCGAGCACATCGAATGCAACGCCGCATGCGACTACGCGCCGGTGGTGATGGTCAACTGGGAGTTCTTCGACAACCAGACGCCCTCGTCGGCACGCGAACTCGTCGACGGACTGCGTGCCGGAGACCCGCCGGAACCGACGCGCGGCGCGCCGCTGTGCACCTTCCGCGAAACCGCGCGCACGCTGGCGGGCCTGCCGGATCCGCGGTCGGACAACGGCAAGGTCGGCGACGCCACGCTCGCGGGCTTGCGGGTGGCGCGCGAACGCGGGATGCATGCTCCCGAAGCCGCCAGCGAGGCGGCGCCGACGGGCGCACCCGACGACCAGAAGGCGGCGGCCGAAGCCACCCAGAACGCGCCCGCACCCGGCCCGGCGGCTACCGTGCCGCCGAAGCCGGACACCACCGAAACCAACCCGGACGCAACGGATTCGCGCGCATGACAGATTTGACCCCCGTGCTCAGCCGGTTCTGGGACGAACCGGAACCCTGGTCGCTGGACACCTACCAGCGCCACGGTGGATACGGCGCACTCGAGCGGGCATTGAAGATGGATCCCGACGACGTCATCACGCTGGTGAAGGAGTCCGGCCTGCGCGGGCGCGGCGGCGCGGGCTTTCCCACGGGCACGAAGTGGTCGTTCATACCCCAGGACGACACCGGCGCGGGTGCGAAACCGCACTACCTGGTGATCAACGCCGACGAGTCGGAACCCGGTACGTGCAAAGACATCCCGCTGATGTTGATGACGCCGCACTTCCTCGTGGAGGGCGCGATCATCGCGGCCTACGCGATCCGGGCGCATCACGCCTTCATCTACCTGCGCGGCGAGGTGGTGCCCGTGCTGCGCCGGCTGCACGCCGCGGTCGCCGAGGCCCACGAAGCCGGCTTCCTCGGAAACGACATCCAGGGTTCGGGTTTCGACCTGGAATTGATCGTGCATGCGGGTGCGGGCGCATACATCTGCGGCGAGGAGACTGCGCTGCTGGACTCGTTGGAGGGCCGCCGCGGTCAGCCCCGGCTGCGCCCGCCGTTCCCCGCGGTCGCCGGGCTGTACGCCTGTCCCACCGTGGTCAACAACGTCGAGTCGATCGCCAGCGTGCCGCCCATCGTGAGCAACGGCATCGACTGGTTCCGGTCGATGGGCTCGGAGAAGTCGCCGGGCTTCACGCTCTACTCGCTGTCGGGTCACGTCACCAACCCCGGCCAGTACGAGGCGCCGCTCGGCATCACGCTGCGCGAACTGCTGGAGTACGCGGGTGGGGTGCGCGCCGGCCACAAGTTAAAATTCTGGACGCCGGGCGGCTCGTCCACCCCGCTGCTCACCGACGAACACCTCGACGTGCCATTGGATTACGAGGGCATGGCGGGCGCCGACACCATGCTGGGCACCAAGGCGCTGCAGATCTTCGACGAGACCACCTGCGTGGTGCGGGCGGTGCGCCGCTGGACGGAGTTCTACGCCCACGAATCGTGCGGAAAGTGCACGCCGTGCCGGGAGGGCACCTACTGGCTGGCCCAGATCTACGAGCGCCTCGAGACCGGGGCGGGCACGGAGGCCGATATCGACAAGCTGCTCGACATCTCCGACAACATCTTCGGAAAGTCGTTCTGCGCGCTGGGCGACGGTGCGGCATCGCCGATCATGTCGTCGATCAAGTTCTTCCGCGACGAGTACATCGACCATCTTCAAGGCGGGTGTCCGTTCGATCCGCACGCCTCCACGCTGATGGCGACCGAAAAGGCGGGTGTGTGATGACGCAGACGGCCGACACCGGCGCCTCGGCGACCGAGGTGGAGATGGTCCACCTGTCCATCGATGGCGTGGACGTCGCTGTGCCCAAGGGCACGTTGGTGATTCGCGCGGCCGAGCTGATCGGCATCCAGATCCCCCGCTTCTGTGATCATCCACTGCTCGACCCGGTGGGCGCCTGCCGGCAGTGCCTGGTCGAGGTGGAGGGCCAGCGCAAGCCGATGGCGTCGTGCACCACGACGTGCACGCCCGACATGGTGGTGCAGACGCAGTACACGTCCCCCGCCGCGGACAAGGCGCAACAGGGCGTCATGGAGTTGCTGCTGATCAACCATCCGCTGGACTGCCCGGTGTGCGACAAGGGCGGCGAGTGCCCGTTGCAGAACCAGGCGATGTCCAACGGCCGCGCCGAAACCCGCTTCGAAGACGTCAAGCGCACCTTCCCCAAGCCGATCAACATCTCCTCGCAAGTGCTGCTGGATCGCGAGCGGTGCGTGCTGTGCGCCCGTTGCACCCGGTTCTCCGAACAGATCGCCGGCGACCCGTTCATCGACATGCTGGAACGCGGTGCACTGCAACAGGTCGGCATTGCCCCCGGCGAGCCGTTCCAGTCCTACTTCTCGGGCAACACCGTGCAGATCTGTCCGGTCGGCGCGCTGACCGGAGCGGCCTACCGGTTCCGGGCCCGGCCGTTCGACCTGGTGTCGAGCCCCAGCGTGTGTGAGCACTGCGCGTCGGGTTGTGCCCAGCGCACCGACCATCGCCGCGGAAAGGTGATGCGCCGCTTGGCCGGTGACGAACCTCAGGTGAACGAGGAATGGAACTGCGACAAGGGCCGATGGGCGTTCACCTACACCACCCAGGGTGACCGCATCACCACCCCGCTCATCCGCGATGACGACGGCAAGCTGCGGCCCGCATCCTGGTCCGAGGCACTGGCGGTGGCTGGTGAGGGCTTGGCCGCGGCCACCGGTAGCGCCGGCGTACTGGTCGGCGGTCGGATGACCGTCGAGGACGCTTACGCCTATTCGAAGTTCGCGCGGATCGTGCTGAACACCAACGACATCGACTTTCGGGCCCGGCCGCACAGTTCCGAGGAAGCCGACTTCCTCGCCGCCCACGTCGCGGGGCAACCGATGACGGTCACCTACAGCGACCTCGAGAACGCGCCCGCGGTCTTGCTGGCCGGGTTCGAGCCGGAAGAAGAATCTCCGATCGTGTTCCTGCGGTTGCGCAAGGCGGTGCGGAAAAAGGCGCTGCAGGTGATCTCTGTTGCACCGTTCGCCACCCGGAGCCTGACGAAGCTGCGCGGCCGACTGGTCGCAGCGGCACCCGGCCGCGAGGCCGTCGCACTCGACGTTCTGACCGAGGACCCGCAGCTGAGGCTGCCGGGTTCGGTGATCCTGCTCGGCGAGCGGCTGGCCACCTCGCCCGGGGCCCTTTCTGCGGCAGGCAGATTGGCGGCGGCGACGGGCGCCCGGCTGGCATGGGTGCCGCGCCGCGCCGGTGAGCGGGGCGCGACGGAGGCCGGCGCGTTGCCGAACCTGCTGCCCGGCGGCCGACCGGTCACCGACAGCGCGGCGCGCGAGCAGACGGCGGCGGCGTGGCATGTCGGCGAGTTACCGAGCACGCCGGGTCGGGATACCACCGCGATCCTGGAGGCCGCGCGCAGCGGCGAACTGGGTGCCCTACTCGTCGGCGGCGTGGAAATCGCCGACCTGCCGGACCCCGAGGCCGCGCTGGCGGCAATCGAGTCCGCGCCGTTCGTGGTCAGCCTCGAGCTTCGGGAAAGCGAAGTCACCGCGGTCGCCGACGTCGTCTTCCCCATCGCACCGGTCGTGGAAAAAGCCGGCTCGTTCCTGAACTGGGAAGGCCGCCTTCGCCCGTTCCAGCCGTCGCTGAAGACGAACGCGACCCCAGACCTTCGGGTGCTGAACTTCCTGGCCGACGAGATCGGAGTGGCGCTGAACCTGCCGAACGCGTCGGCGGCCGGCGACGAGATGTCGCGCCTCGGGCTGTGGGCGGGTCGACGACCGGGCCCCCCGGACATCCCGCCGTCGAAGCCGGCTGCACCGGCCGCCGGCCAGGCCGTGCTCGCCGGTTGGCGGATGCTGCTCGACGAGGGCCGCCTGCAGGACGGTGAGCCACACCTGGCAGGTACCGCCCGCCCGCCCGTCGCGCGGCTCTCTGCGGCGACCGCCGCCGAGATCGGTGTGGCAGAAGGCGATCTGGTCACCGCGCGGACACCTCACGGATCGATCACCCTGCCGTTGGCCATCACCGACATGGACGACCGGGTGATCTGGCTGCCGCTGAACTCCCCTGGTTCGGCCGTGCATCGGAGCCTGGGCGTCTCGACCGGAGACATCGTGTCGATCGGGCGGGCCGAACCGTGACCCATCCCGATCCGACGCTGTTCGGACACGACCCGTGGTGGCTGATCGTCGGTAAGGCGGTCGCGATCTTCGCGTTCCTGATGCTGTCGGTCCTCTCGGCGATCCTGATCGAACGCAAACTGCTGGGACGCATGCAGATGCGCTACGGCCCCAACCGCGTCGGACCCAGAGGCCTACTGCAGTCACTGGTGGACGGCGTCAAGCTGGCGCTCAAAGAGGGCTTGATTCCCGTCGGGGTCGACAAGTTCGTCTACCTGGCCGCGCCGGTGATCGCGGCGGTTCCCGCGTTCATCGCGTTCGCGGTCATCCCGATGGGCGGCGAGGTCTCGATCTTCGGTCACCGCACGGCGTTACAGCTGACCGACATGCCCGTCGCGGTGCTGTACATTCTCGCTGCGACGTCGATCGGCGTGTACGGGATCGTGTTGGCCGGGTGGGCCTCTGGGTCGACGTACCCGCTGCTCGGTGGTATCCGCTCGAGCGCACAGGTCATCTCGTACGAGATCGCGATGGCGTTGTCCTTCGTGGCGGTGTTCATCTACGCCGGCACCATGTCGACGTCCGGGATCGTCGCCGCCCAGGACGGCACCTGGTTCATCTTCCTGCTGCTGCCGTCATTCCTGGTCTACATCACCTCGATGGTCGGCGAAACCAACCGTGCGCCATTCGATCTGCCTGAGGCCGAAGGTGAACTCGTCGGTGGATTCCACACCGAGTACTCGTCGATCAAGTTCGCGATGTTCATGCTCGCCGAGTACGTGAACATGACCACCGTGTCCGCGTTGGCGACCACGATGTTCCTCGGCGGCTGGCACGCCCCGTGGCCGATAAACATGTGGGACGGCGCCAACACCGGCTGGTGGCCGCTGCTCTGGTTCGTCGCCAAGGTGTGGGCGTTCATGTTCCTGTTCTTCTGGCTGCGCGCCACGCTGCCCCGGATGCGCTACGACCAGTTCATGGCCCTGGGATGGAAGGCGCTGATTCCGTTCTCGTTGGCCTGGATCATGATTGTCGCCACGGCGCGCGCGCTGCGTAACGAAGGCTTCAGTCAGGTGACGACGACGCTGGCGTCTCTGGGCACCATCGTGGCGCTGCTGATCGTCGCCGTGCTGTGGCGGTCGGCGCGCCGCAGAAACATCCGCACAATCCCTGAGCAGAAGCTGGACCAGGGAGTCTTCCCCACCCCGCCGCTGCCGATTGCCAAGAAGCCGACCGCAACCAAGGAGCTTGCTCCAGAGGAGAAGACACATGCCTAAGTTCTTCGACGCGATAGCGGGCTTCGCGGTCACCTTCGGGACCATGTTCAAAAGGCCCATCACCGAGGAGTATCCGGAGAAGCCGGGACCCGTCGCGAAGCGCTATCACGGCCGCCACCAACTGAACCGGTACCCGGACGGGCTGGAGAAGTGCATCGGCTGCGAACTGTGCGCCTGGGCATGCCCCGCCGACGCCATCTACGTCGAGGGGGACGACAACACCGAAGATGAACGCTATTCCCCCGGTGAGCGTTACGGCCGCGTTTACCAGATCAACTACCTTCGCTGCATCGGCTGCGGCTTGTGCATCGAGGCCTGCCCCACCCGCGCGCTGACGATGACCAACGACTACGAGATGGCCGACGACAACCGCGCCGACCTCATCTGGGGCAAGGACAAGCTGCTGGCGCCGCTGCAGCAGGGCATGCTGCCGCCGCCGCATCCGATGGCGCCCGGCAGCACCGATGAGGACTACTACCTGGGCAATGTCACCCCCGTCACGCAGGAGGCGGAGAAGGTCACCGAGGACGTGCGATGAGGCTGGACCTGGTCGCGGCCGTGGCCGCCGACAACCCGGGACACACCACGACCACCGAGGCCGTGCTGTTCTGGGTGCTGGGCGCGGTCGCGGTGCTCGGCGCGCTCGGGGTGATATCGGCGCCGAAAGCCGTGTATTCGGCGATGTTCCTGGCCACGACGATGATCGTGCTGGCGGTGTTCTACATCGCCCAGGGCGCGCTGTTCCTCGGTGTCGTGCAAGTGGTGGTGTACACCGGCGCGGTGATGATGCTGTTCTTGTTCGTACTGATGCTCATCGGCGTCGACTCCTCGGAGTCGTTGGTGGAAGCGATTCGGGGGCAACGGGTTGCCGCGACCGTCGTCGGCATCGGTTTCGGCATCCTGCTGATCGGCGGCATCGGCAACGTCTCGGCGGGCGGGTTCACCGGCCTCGCGCAAGCCAACGCGAACGGCAACGTGGAGGGACTGGCCGCGCTGATCTTCGTCCGCCATCTGTGGGCTTTCGAGTTGACCAGTGCGCTGCTGATCACCGCCGCGCTCGGCGCGATGGTGCTCGCGCACCGGGAACGCTTCGAACGTCGCAAGACCCAGCGTGAACTCGCCGAAGAGCGGTTCCGGCCCGGCGGGTATCCGACGACATTGCCCAATCCCGGTGTGTTCGCACGCAACAACGCGGTCGACATCGCGGCCCGACTGCCCGACGGGTCCGGATCAGACCTGTCCGTCAGCCCCATTCTGCACAAGAGGACGGTGCTGGCGACGAACGGCCGAGGGGATGACGAATGAATCCCGACAACTACCTCTACCTGTCGGCGCTGTTGTTCACGATCGGCGCGGCCGGCGTCCTGCTGCGCCGCAACGCCATCGTGATGTTCATGTGCGTGGAGTTGATGCTCAATGCGGCCAATCTGGCGTTCGTCTCGTTTTCCCGCATGCACGGCCACCTGGACGGTCAGGTCGTGGCGTTCTTCACCATGGTCGTCGCCGCCTGTGAGGTGGTGATCGGGCTCGCGATCATCATGACCATCTTCCGTGCCCGCCAGTCGGCTTCGGTCGACGAGGCCAGCCTGCTGAAACACTAGAGGGGCGATGACGATTCCTGTTTGGCTGACCATCGCGCTGCCGCTGGCCGGTGCCGCAATCCTGCTGCTGGGCGGACGCCGCACCGACACCTGGGGCCACCTGCTGGGCTCTGCCGCCGCGATCGCCTCCTTCGTCGTCGGCGTCGTGTTGTTCACCGACATGCTGGGCCGCGACGCCGAGCACCGCACGGTTCACGAGGTGCTGTTCTCCTGGGTGCCGGTCGGCGGGCTGCAGGTCGACTTCGGCATGCAACTCGACCAGCTGTCCATGTGCTTCGTGCTGCTGATCACCGGCGTCGGCTCGCTCATCCACATCTACTCCATCGGGTATATGGCCGACGATCCCGGGCGACGCCGCTTCTTTGGGTACCTCAACCTGTTCCTGTCGGCGATGCTGCTGCTGGTGCTCGCCGACAACTACCTCGGGCTCTACATCGGCTGGGAGGGCGTCGGTTTGGCGTCCTATCTGTTGATCGGCTTCTGGGCCCACAAACCGTCGGCGGCCACGGCGGCCAAGAAGGCATTCGTCGTCAACCGCGTCGGCGACATGGGCCTGGCCATTGCGATGATGGTGATGTTCGCCTACATCGGGTCGATCTCGTATGCCGGCGTGTTCGCCGCCGCCCCCGCAGCCGGCGAAGGGGTGCTCACCGCGATCGGGCTGCTGCTGTTGCTGGCCGCGTGCGGGAAGTCGGCGCAGGTGCCGCTGCAGTCGTGGCTGGGCGACGCCATGGAGGGTCCGACGCCGGTGTCGGCGCTCATCCACGCCGCCACCATGGTGACCGCGGGCGTCTACCTGATCGTGCGCTCAGGCCCGGTGTTCGACCTCGCGCCGAACGCACAGTTGGGTGTGGTGATCGTCGGGACGGTCACCCTGCTGTTCGGCGCGATCATCGGCTGCGCGAAAGACGACATCAAGAAAGCCCTTGCGGCGTCGACGATGTCGCAGATCGGTTACATGGTGCTGGCGGCGGGGCTCGGCCCGATCGGCTACGCATTCGCGATCATGCACCTGCTGACCCACGGCTTCTTCAAGGCCGGTTTGTTCCTGGGCGCCGGATCGGTGATGCACGCGATGAACGACGAGGTCGACATGCGCCGCTACGGCGGCCTGCGTAAGGCGCTGCCGATCACCTTCGCCACGTTCGGCCTCGGCTACCTCGCGATCATCGGAGTGCCGCCGCTGGCCGGCTTCTTCTCCAAGGACGGCATCATCGAAGCGGCGTTGGGTGCCGGCGGTGTCAAGGGTTTCATCCTCGGCGGCGCGGCGATCCTGGGCGCCGGCATCACCGCGTTCTACATGACCAGGGTGATGCTGATGACATTCTTCGGGGAAAAGCGTTGGGCACCAGATACGCATCCGCACGAGGCACCGGCAGTGATGACGTGGCCGATGATCCTGCTGGCCATCGGATCCGTCGGCTCCGGCGCGGCGTTCGCGATCGGCGGCACGCTCGAGCATTGGCTGGAGCCGGTGGTCGGCGCGCATGAGATTCACCACGTCGCGCCAGTGTGGGTGGTGACGACGGTGATCCTGGCGGTCGTCGCAATCGGCATCGCCATTGCCTACCGGATGTATGCCGCCAAGCCTGTGCCCGAACGGGTCCCGGCCGGATCGGCGCTCACCGTCGCGGCCCGCAGAGATCTGTACGGGGACGCATTCAACGAACATGCGCTGATGCGGCCCGGTCAGCTGCTGACCCGAGGGCTCGTCGAGATCGACGACGAGGCGGTCGACGGCGCCGCCAGCGGGCTCGCCGGTCTGGTCAGCCGCGTGTCCGACGGGTTGCGCCGGTTGCAGACCGGTTACGCCCGCTCCTATGCGCTCTCGATGCTCGGAGGTGCGGTTCTGATGGTCGCGGCGATGCTGGCGGTGCAGCTGTGGTGAACAACTTCCCGTGGCTGACCGTGCTGTGGGCGACCCCGACCGTCGGCGCTGCGCTGGTGATCCTGCTGCCGGCCGCGCAGCGGGTACTGGCCAAGTGGTTCGCGTTGGCCGTCTCGATCGCGGTGCTGGCGATCACCGCACTGCTCGCGGTGCGGTTCCAACCGGGCGGTGAGCAGTATCAGTTCGTCGAATCGCACCGGTGGATCCCGTCTTTCGGCACCGGCTACATCCTCGGCGTCGACGGCATCGCGATGGCGATCGTGGTGCTCACCGCGGTGCTGGTGCCGCTGCTGATCATCGCCGGATGGAACGACGCAGACACCCGCACGGGCCTGCGGGGACGGTCGGTACAGACCTATCTCGCGTTGACGCTGGCCGTCGAGGGCATGGTGCTGATGTCGCTGGTCTCACTCGACATCCTGCTGTTCTACGTGTTCTTCGAAGCGATGCTGATCCCGATGTACTTCCTCATCGGCGGATTCGGCGGCGAGAACCGGTCCAAAGCCGCGGTGAAATTCCTGCTGTACAACCTGTTCGGCGGCCTGATCATGCTGGCCGCGGTGATCGGACTGTACGTGGTCACCGGCGCGAGCGACGCCTTCGCTGCCGGCACATTCGACTTCCGCGAGATCGTGGCCGCTGTATCCAGCGGCGAGTTCGTCGTCAACCCCGCCGTGATGAACGTGCTGTTCCTCGGCTTCATGTTCGCGTTCGCGGTCAAGGCGCCGCTGTGGCCGTTTCACCGCTGGCTGCCCGACGCCGCGGTCGAGGCGACGCCGGCCAGCGCGGTGCTGATGATGGCGGTCATGGACAAGGTCGGCACGTTCGGGATGCTGCGCTACTGCCTGCAGTTGTTCCCCGACGCGTCAACGTATTTCCAGCCGCTGGTGGTGACGCTGGCGGTGATCGGAATCGTCTACGGCGCGATCCTCGCGATCGGGCAGACCGACGTCATGCGGTTGATCGCCTACACGTCGATCTCCCACTTCGGATTCATCATCCTGGGCATCTTCGTGATGACCAGCCAGGGCCAGTCCGGCTCGACGCTGTACATGGTCAACCACGGTCTGTCGACGGCGGCCCTGTTCCTGATCGCGGGATTCCTGGTGTCACGCAGGGGAACTCGTTTGATCAACGACTACGGAGGCGTGCAGAAGGTGGCGCCGGTGATGGCCGGCACCTTCCTGTTCGCCGGGCTGGCGACGCTGTCACTTCCGGGCCTGGCGCCGTTCATCAGCGAATTCCTGGTGCTCATCGGCACGTTCACCCGCTTCCCGGTGCTCGCGGTGTTCGCGTCGACCGCACTGGTGCTGTCGGCCATCTACATCCTGTGGATGTACCAGCGGATGATGACGGGACCGGTCACCGACGGCAACGCCCGGGTGCGCGACCTGGTGCCGCGCGAACTCGTCGTCGTCACACCGCTGATCGCCTTGCTGCTCGTGTTGGGGGTGTATCCGAAACCCGCACTCGACGTCATCAATCCCGCGGTCGACCACACCTTGACCACGATCGACCAGCCTGACCCTGCACCCAGACTCGCGGAAGGGCCGACACCATGACCCTCACTCCGCCGACCGTCGAATACGGCCTGTTGTCCCCGATGTTGATCATCTTCGGGGTCGCGATCGCCGGGGTCCTCGTCGAAGCGTTCCTGCCGCGGCAACGCCGCTACGCCAGCCAACTGCTGCTCTGCTTCGGCGGCCTGGCGGCGGCCCTGGTGGCCGTGGTGATGCTCGCGCGCGACCTGCACGGCGCCGTCGGCCGTTCGGCGGTGATGGGCGCGGTCGTCGTCGACGCTCCCGCGCTGTTCCTGCAGGGCACGATCCTGCTCGTCGGCGTGCTGGGCGTTCTGCTGATCGCCGAACGGCAGGTCGGCGCGAACGTCGACGCGGACGGCGGCACACGCGGCCTGGACGGCTTCACGCCCCAGGCATCCGCGGTGCCCGGCAGCGTCGCCGAGCAGTTGGCCACCAAGGCCGGCGTCATCCAGACCGAGGTCTTCCCGCTGACGATGTTCGCGGTCGGCGGCATGTTGTTGTTCCCCGCCGCCGACGACCTCTTGACGATGTTCATCGCCCTCGAAGTGCTGTCGTTGCCCCTGTACCTGCTGTGCGGGCTGGCGCGCAAGCGTCGCCTGCTGTCGCAAGAGGCGGCGTTGAAATACTTTCTGCTGGGCGCCTTCTCGTCGGCGTTCTTCCTCTACGGCGTCGCGATGCTGTACGGGTATGCGGGGACACTGAACCTGGACGGCATCGCCGAGGCCGTCGCCGCGGGATCGGGTAAGACCTCGCTGGCGTTGATCGGCACGGGACTGCTGCTGGTCGGCGTGCTGTTCAAGGTCGGCGCGGTGCCCTTCCACTCCTGGATCCCCGACGTGTATCAAGGGGCGCCGACCCCGATCACGGCGTTCATGGCGGCTGCGACGAAGATCGCCGCGTTCGGCGCGATGCTGCGGGTGTTCTACGTTGCGCTCCCCGGACTTCGCGACGACTGGCTTCCGGTGCTGTGGGCGATCGCCATCCTCACGATGGTGATCGCCACCGTGGCCGCGGTGACCCAGGCGGACGTCAAGCGGATGTTGGCCTATTCCGCGGTGTCGCATACCGGTTTCATGCTCACCGGGTTGATCGGTGGAAGCGAGGCGGGGCTATCGTCAACACTGTTCTATCTTTTCGCGTACGGGTTCAGCACCGTCGGGGCGTTCGCGGTCGTCGGCCTGGTCCGTGACGCGGCCGGCGAGGAGGACACCGCCATGGCCCGGTGGGCGGGTCTGGGCCGGCGGTATCCCGTTGTCGGAATTGTCTTTTCCCTGTTCTTACTCGCTTTCGCGGGCATTCCGCTGACCAGCGGCTTCGTCAGCAAGTTCGCGGTCTTCAAGGCCGCGGGCGAGGGCGGCGCGATCGCGTTGGTGGTCGTCGGCGTCGTCGCGAGCGCGATCGCCGCATACTTCTACGTGCGGGTCATCGTGTTGATGTTCTTCACCGAGCCGCCCGATGACGCGCCGACGGTGGTAGTGCCAAGCCTGTTGAGCACGACGGTCGTCACCGCGACGGCGGCGGTCACGTTCGCGCTCGGCGCGCTGCCGCAGCCACTGCTGGATCTGGCGAACAACGCGAACCAGTTCCTGCGTTAGCTGGCGGGGAGCAGACCGACCTGACGGTAGGCGGCTTCCAGGTAGCGTCGCATCTGCCTCTCGGTCGGCGGATTCGGTTGCAACACCCGGTATGTCACGGCGCCGGCCAGCATGTCGACGAGAACGTCGAGATCGGCGTCCTCGGCGACGGCGCCGTCCCGCTGAGCACGTTCCAGCATGGCGATGGTGAGGTTGCGGCGCGGCGTGATGTACCGGTCCCAATACGTCTGCATCAACTGCGGATGCGTCACCGCAGAGCCGTAGATCTGCGCCACCAGCGCCCGGAACCGAGGGTCGGTCGCGGTCCGCGCCGCGCCGGCGATGTTGCGTCGGACGAAGACCGCAGGAGGTGTCGCCGCAATCTCCTCCGGGGTCGGCCACTGCACATCGGTGCTCACGTGCGCCTCGATCGCGTCGGCGACAAGTGGTTCCTTGCCTGACCATCGCCGGTAGACGGTCGGCTTGCCGACGCCGGCACGTTTGGCCACCTGCTCGATGCTCATACCGGCGATTCCGTGTTCGATGAACATCTCGAGTGCCGCCGCCACGATCGCGGCGTCGAGCTCCTGGCTCCGCGGCCGGCCGCGGCTCGGTGCGGTCATCGCACGGTCCCTGTCGTGAGCGCACGAGTCAGCCACTGGCGCAATGCTTTCTGTCGGCGGCCGCGCCACGCGAGATGGCCGTCGGGTCGGACGAGCAACGCGTCACCGTCGATGCGTCGGTCGATCAACGAAATGCTGTCAGCACCGAGGTGATTGATCGCGATCGCGGTGAGGTCATCATCGGCCCCCAGAAGCCCCCACCGCCCGTGCAATTCGGCGCCGGACACCCCGGGCACCCGGTCGCCCGGGCGCAGCCCCCGGCACGGCAGCGATCGGCGCGCCAACGGTCCGTGACGGTACGTCACCCACAACTGCGACGTCCGGTACGTCACCCAACGTTGCAAAGCTGGCAGGTTCATCACCGGAACCACCACGCGGTCGCGGATCAATCGACCGATTCTGCTCTGCGCCACATTCACTTTGGTCACCGCGCTGGTGCCGCGCAACACTTCGGTGGCAAGCGGACGGCGTTCGGCTTCATACGTGTTCAGCAGCTTCTCGTCGGCGCGACCGGCGGTGACGAGCGCGAGTTTCCATGCGAGGTTCTCGGCGTCACCGAGGCCGGTCAGCATTCCCTGACCGCCGAAAGGTGCATGAGTGTGCGCGGCGTCGCCGGCGATCAGCACCCGACCACGCCGGTATGTCGTTGCCAGCCGGCGATGCACGGTGAACATCGACAACCACTCGGACTCTTCTATGGGAGCCGAGCGGCCGGTGCGCTCCGGGATGATGCGCTCCAACCGCGCGAGAATCTCTTGCTGTGTGGGTTTTTTCGGTTGCGCATCCGGATCGTAGGCGATGATGCGCCACAGCCCACCGGGCATCGGCATCGCTCCGATCATCCCGTCCTGGTGTATCCAACCGGTGGTGCCCGACCGATCGAGGTCCCAGCCGATACGCAGGTCGGCGAGCAGGAAACGTTCGGTGAGCCGGACTCCGGGGAAGTCGATGCCGGCCGCACTCCGCGCGACGCTGGCTGCACCGTCGCAGCCGATCAACCAGCGGGCCCCGATGGTGTCCCCGGTATCAGTGACCGCCGTGACCGCATCCGGCTCCTGGCGCACGTCGGCCAAGGCTGTGCCCCAGTGGATTTCGCCGCCGAGCGCAGCGAGCCGGTCCCGCAGCGCACCCTCGACGGCGGCCTGGGAAATCACCATCGGCGGTGCCGCGGTATGCATGCCGGGGTCGCCGAACCGGATGCGCATGATCGGCTTGTCACCAAGATACGTCAGGATGCTCATCGCCCGCACCGACCGCTCGGGCAGATCACCGAGTGCGCCGAGGCGGTCCAGTACTTCGGACCCGCGAGCGTGCAGGAAGTTCGCCCGCGACGTGGTGGCCGGTGCGACCGCTTTGTCGATCACCTGAACACGGACACCTTGTAACAGCAGGCCGCAGGCCACGGCCAAACCGGTGGGCCCTGCCCCCACCACGAGGACGTCGGGATCATTCATCGCTGCATTTCCTTTACGCTTCCGTTTCGTAATTGAATGTAGTCGCTCGGACGGCCGAACGCTAGATCCTGTCGAACAACTAGCTGCACAGCATGGCGTCGAGGTATTCGCGCCACCGGTGCCGCGGGGCAGGTCCGCCCGCCCATGCGATGCGTCGGGACAAGGAAGCGGACGGTGCGCTTCCACGCGGTGTCTGTCGGACAGATCGGAGCGGTATCGTCGGCGCCGCTGACCTGGTTTCGGGTCACATGACTATTGACAGTGATGGCGCCGACAGTCTGCGCCGGCCAGGGCGCTGTCGGTGTCTCATGAGACGCTGATCTTTGATGGCGCGGCACACCACATTCCGGTTCTGTCTCGATCCGACGGTCGAGCAGTGTGCGGTGCTGGCCCGGCACGCCGGAGCCTCGCGGTTCGCGTTCAACCAGTGCTTGCAGATCGTGAAAACCACGCTGACACAGCGTCGCACCGATCCGGGCGTGGAGGTGCCGTGGACCGGTTTTGACCTGATCAATGCGTTCAACGCGTGGAAGAAGAGCGAGGCTGCCGGCCGAGTCTTCGCCGTCGATGCCCACGGCGGCGTCGAGGTGGCGGTGACAGGCCTGTCCTGGCGGCGTGAGGTCTGTCAGCAGGTGTTCGAGGAAGCTGCCGTCGACCTGGGCAACGGCCTCAAAGCGTGGTCGGATTCGCGCTCGGGCAAGCGATCGGGCCGCCGTGTCGGCTTCCCCCGTTTCAAGAAGAAGACCGGCGCTAGCGCCTCGCTTCGGTTGCGCAACAAGCATTCCAAGGGTAAACCGCCGGCGATCCGTGTCGGCGATGGCAACCGGCCTCGGTCGGTCACACTGCCCGGCATCGGTCTTATCTCGGTGCATGACGACACCCGCGATCTGCGGCGGATGATCGCCAAAGATCGGGCGAAAATCTTGTTCGCCACGATCAGCTATCGCGGCGGCCGGTGGTGGTGTGCGTTGAATGTCGAGGCCGCCGACTTGCACCCACGCCAGCAGCACCCGACTCGCGCCGACGACGCCGACGGTTGGGTGGGTGTGGACCGCGGCCTATCGACGTTCCTGGTCGCCGCCACCAGCGACGGCACCGAAGTCGCCCGCATCCGCGATGCGCCCAAAGCGCTGGCTGCTGGGCTCAAACAGCAGCGACGGCTAGCCAAGTCGTTGTCCCGCAAGCAGAAAGGATCACACCACCGCAAGCATGCCGCCGCCCGGCTGGGCAGGCATCATCACCGTGTCGCCAACATTCGACGCCATTTCCTGCACCAGGTATCAGGCGAGCTGGTCAAGACCCACGACCGGCTCGTCATCGAAGATCTCAACGTGGCGGGCATGCTGGCCAACCATCGGCTGGCTCGGGCGATCTCGGACGCGGGCTGGTCGGAGTTTGCCCGCCTGCTGCGCTACAAGCAGGCGTGGCGCGGCGGCGAGGTCATGGAAGCCGACCGCTGGTATCCCTCGACTCGCCTGTGTCCCCAATGCGGGGCGGTCAAGAATGACATGACGCTGGCCGATCGGGTGTTCACCTGCGGTTGCGGGTATTGCGCCGACCGGGACACCAACGCTGCGACGAATCTGGCCCGCTGGGGCCACAGCCATGACCTTCATCGATCCCCGGACCCCCAAGCAGGAGGCCGGGCCACCAATGCCCGCCGACGGGACGGCTCTGGCCAACACTCTTATGTTGGTGAAACCAGCCCGAAAGACGCGGGAACCGACGTTCACACCTCGCCCGCGGCCTGAACCGAAGACGCCCGAGAAGGGCGGTGCCGAACACTCACCAGAGTTGTTCGACACGCTTTAGATTCGGTGCATGACCGATGCCCTTGTCCTCGTCGTCGATCACGGCCCGGTGCGGGTCCTGACCCTCAACCGGCCCGAGGCGCAAAACGCGTTGAGTCGCGGCCTGATCAAGGCCGCATATACCGCGTTGACCGAGGCCGACGCCGACGAGTCCGTCGGCGCGGTGGTGCTCACCGGTGCAGACCCTGCCTTCTGCGCCGGCGTGGACCTCAAGGAGGCGCAGCGCGACGGCCTGAGCTATTTCGAGGAGTTCCGCTCCCAGAGCTGCATCGCCGCGACCGGCAACATGCGCACGCCGATCATCGGGGCGATCAACGGCGCGACGTTCACGGGAGGTCTGGAGATGGCGCTCGGCTGCGACTTCCTCGTGGCCTCCGAGCGCGCCGTGTTCGCCGACACCCACGCCCGGGTCGGCATTCTGCCCGGCGGCGGCATGACTGCCCGCCTCCCCCAGGTGGTCGGGCTCGCGATGGCCCGCCGACTCTCGATGACCGGCGAGGTTATCGACGCGGCCCGCGCCGAACACATCGGGCTGGTGACCGAGGTTGTCGCGCATGACCGGTTGCTCGACCGCGCGGTCGAACTGGCCATGCAGATCGCCGAGGTGCCCGGACCGGTCATGCTCGGCCTGAAGGAGATCTATACGACCGGGGCGGCCGCGGTGATCGATCCGGCGTTGGCCGCCGAGCAGAGAATCGCGTTCGCACAGCATCGCGATTTCGAGGGGCTGGGCGATCAGTTCCGCGCAGTGTCAGAGCGCAACAAGCGCCAGATCGACCGCTGAATCCCTTTGCGCGAGCGGGCGTGTTTGCTGCGCAACACGCCGCCCAACTTCGACGGTCGCGCACGCTCATGGGCTCTCGAGCGTGCACAAAGTGCTGCCCCGGCGCGGCGTGTCGTGTACAAACACGCACGCTCGCGCTATAGGGGGCTGGCGCTAGTGGTTACGCATCAGGACGAACTCGACGGTGCGGCCGCCGAACTCGCCGCGCGGGGGCGTCGACATCTCCACTTGTTTGCGGGCCTGCGCTGCGACAGGCGTATCCGGGTCGAGCACCGACAGGTAGACCTGGTGCTCGGAGAGCGACGCGACCGCGCGCTCGAAGCAGCCGTCGTCGACAGCCTCGACGTGGGTGCCGCCGGGGCCGTTCTGGAACAGCCAGCGCGGCGGGTCGGGCAGGCTGTCATACGCGTCGAGGACCGCGGTCGCGAACTCGATGTGATCGCGCTGGTTCGGCGCGCCCGGCGCCCACTCGGGACCGCCGTAGATGCTGATCACCAGGTCCGGGTCGAACTCGGTGATCGCGTCGACGACCTTCGCGCGCAGCTCGGCGGTGTTGCGGATCTCGCTGTCGGGAAAGTCCCAGAACCTGACATCGTCCACACCGACGATGGCCGCCGACCGCAGCTGCTCCTGCTCGCGCACCGGACCGGCCTGTTCGGGCGCCATCCCGGCGATGCCGGCCTCGCCGCGGCTGGCGAACACGTAGTGGATGGTCTTGCCCTCGGCGGTCCACTTCGCCACTGCCGCGGCGCATCCGTACTCGGGGTCGTCGGGGTGCGGGACCATCACGAGCGCGGTGCGCCAATCGGTTGGAAACGCCTCGGGCACGCCTGTCATGTCACCACACCGTGGACCACTATTGCGGCGGTCTGCTCGACCCAGTCGTCGCCGAGCGGCTCGCCGGGCCGCAGCAGCATCCGCAGCAACGTCGCGCCGCCGATCACCTCCACCAACCGGTCCGGGTCGACATCGGGATGAACCTCGCGTCGCTGCACCGCGTCGGTCAACCGGTTGCGCACCGCCACGAACACCCCGGTGAACCGGTCCATCACCCGGTCGTTGAGATCGGCGTCGGCGGCCATGTCGGAGATCAGGCCGGGCAACGCCGCGCGCACCACTGGGCTGGAGAACACGTCGCGGGCGGCCGCGAGCATCGCGCGGATGTCGGCGGCGATGTCGCCCGGCGGTGTGTCGATCGCGGTCGGCGCGGCCGGAAACGCGGCTTCGTGGACGAGTTCGGCCTTGCTGGACCACCGTCGATACAGGGCGGTCTTGGTGGTGCCCGCCCGTTCGGCCACCGCGGCGATCGTGAGGTTCGAATAGCCGATTTCGGCAAGCAGATCCGCAGTGGCCTGCAGTATGGCAGCGTCAATACGCGGATCCCGGGGTCTCCCGGCGCCCGAGGTCTTGTCAACCGATGACGCGTCTGATTTCATATCGCTACTTACCGTATCGTAATTCTCGGTCGAAGGAAGAACTTGTGGCTAGTGAACCGGCTGTCGAGGACGTCAACCGCCTCGAGCATTCGAGTCGCGATCTGAGCACCCTCCCAGGTGTGATGTCGCGGTGGCTCTCGACGGTGCTGCCAGGCGGAGCGGCGCCGGAGATCACCGTGGAAAGCGGCGTCGACGCCAACGGGATGTCGTCGGAAACGATCATCCTGACCGGACGCTGGACCGCCGACGGTCAGGCACAGGAACAGAAGTGGGTGGCCCGGGTGGCGCCCACGGCCGAGGACGTCCCGGTGTTCTCGTCCTACCGGATGGACCACCAGTTCGACGTGATCCGGTTGGTTCAGGAGAAGACCGATGTTCCGGTGCCGCAGGTGCGGTGGCTGGAGAACAGCGGCGACGTGCTCGGTACGCCGTTCTTCCTGATGGACTACGTCGAGGGCCGGGTGCCGCCCGATGTCATGCCGTACACCTTCGGCGGTAACTGGTTCGCCGACTCCCCGGCCGAACGGCAGCGGGAACTTCAGGACAACACCGTCGGCGTGATCGCCGAACTGCACTCAATCCCGCAACCGGAGACCACCTTCGGATTCCTCGACGACGGAAGCGACCGCAATGCGTTGCGGCGCAACCTGAACTGGCTCAAGGACTGGTATCAGTTCGCCGTCCCGGACATCGGACGCTCGTCGCTGATCGAGCGTGCCCTCCAGTGGCTCGAGGCAAACTGGCCTGCCGACGTCGCGGCGAGCGACCCGGTCCTGGTGTGGGGCGACTCGCGGGTCGGAAACGTGCTGTACTCGGATTACCGACCGGTGGCCGTACTCGACTGGGAGATGGCCACCCTCGGGCCGCGCGAGATGGATGCGGCCTGGATGATCTTCGCGCACAACGTTTTCCAAGAATTGGCGGGCCTCGCGGGGCTGCCCGGGCTGCCCGACTTCATGCGCGAGGACGACGTCAAGTCCACCTACGCCGCGCTGACCGGCGTCGAACTCGGCGACCTGCACTGGTTCTACGTCTACTCCGGCGTGATCTGGGCGTGCGTGTTCATGCGCACCAGCGCTCGGCGGGTGCGCTTCGGCGAGATCGAACGGCCCGACGACGTCGAATCGCTGTTCTACCACGGCTCACTACTCAAACGACTGATCGGAGAGGATGCCTGATGCTCGGGCCCACCGACGAATTCCCCATCCACCAGCTTCCGCAACCGATTGCCTGGCCCGGGTCGTCCGACCGGAACTTCTACGACCGCTCGTACTTCAACGCCCACGACCGCACCGGCGACATCTTTCTGGTCACCGGCATCGGCTACTACCCCAACCTGGGCGTCAAGGACGCATTCGTCCTGGTGCGACGGGGCGACGTACAGACCGCGGTGCACCTCTCCGACGGCATCGACTCCGACCGGCTCAACCAGCATGTGCTCGGCTACCGCGTCGAGGTGAACGAACCGCTGCACAAGCTGCGGATCGTCTGTGAGGAGACCGAGGGCATTGCCGTCGACCTCACCTGGGACGGCCTCTTCGACGCGGTGCAGGAACAGCGTCACGTGCTGCGCACCGGAACCCGAATCACGTTGGACGCTCAGCGTTTTGCACAGGTCGGGTCGTGGAGCGGCGTCATCGCGGTCGACGGTGAAGAAATCAAAGTCGACCCGTCGGTGTGGATCGGCAGCCGCGACCGGTCGTGGGGCATCCGCCCTATCGGCGAGCCCGAACCCGCCGGCAGGCCGGCGCATCCGCCGTTCGAGGGGATGTGGTGGCTGTACGTGCCGATGGCGTTCGACGACTACGGGATCGTGCTGATCATCCAGGAGGAGCCGAACGGCTTCCGCAGCCTCAACGACTGCACGCGGATCTGGCGCGACGGCCGCGTCCAACAACTCGGCTGGCCGCGCGTCAAGATCCACTACACCTCGGGCACGCGAATCCCCTACGGCGCGACCATCGAAGCGACCACACCGGACGGCTCGCCCGTGGTGTTCGAGGTCGAGTCGAAGCTGGCGGTCCCCATTCACATCGGCGGCGGGTACGGCGGCGACTCGGACTGGCTGCACGGCATGTGGAAGGGCGACAAGTTCACCGAACGCCTCACCTACGACATGACCGATCCGGCGGTAAACGGCCGTGCCATGTTCGGGGTCATCGATCACGTCGGCCGTGCGGTGTGCCGGGAGGGCGGTCGATCCGCCGAGGGTTGGGGTTTGTTCGAGCATGGTGCGCTCGGCCGGCATGACCCGTCGGGATTCAAGGACTGGCTCACGGTCGCCGACTGAGCTTTCTCGGTGCGCTGCTGATCGCCAGGCGATTGCTAGCGCACCGAAACCACCCATAGCGCCGCCGCGGCGATCGCCTCCACCAGAAGGTAGAACCAGTTCGGGTAGAACGACGTTCGCTGATCGACGACGGCCGACACCACGCGGCCGAACGCCATTCCGGCCAGCGCGGCAGCGACCGTGAGCACCACGCCCGTCCGCAGAGCGCCTCCCTCGACGGTCGCGTACGCCAGCACGCCGGCCATAGCCAAACCGAATCCCCCGTACACGGCACGCACTTCCGATCGCGATGCGGCGCCGCCGAGCGTGGTGCCGAACGGCCGCACGAGCGCGTCGGGCGCGGCCAACGCGTAAATACCCATACCCGCGAAAAACACCGCGATCACCGCCACTACGACGTGTGCCAAGGTAGCCTCCTGTCGACCGACCAGGAGTCCAGCATGACCGCACGCGGGGCTGAAGCGCTTCCACAAACCTGCTGTCCGTCGGTCTGGCTGTGGCCCGGCCAAGCGTTGTACGCCGGCCCGAGCCTCAAACTCGCCCCGCATTCCGGATCGGTGTGGTGCCTGGCGGTCGGTATCGGTGGACCGCTCACCGTCGCGGTCCGCCACGCGAATCGGGTCGAGGCGGGCAGTGTCCTGATACCGCCACGGATGACTCACCAGTTGATCTGCCACGGCCAGGGCCTGGTCTCGTGTTACCTCGAGCCGACGACGAGCCGCGCCGAAAGCTGCCACGCCAAGATGGGCGAATGGCATGGCGCACTCGGTACTGGTCATGTCGACGAGGAACGGCTGCAGTTCACCCCCGCCGACGACACCGAGGCGTCACGCTGGCTGGCGCTGGCCGCACCCGCCGTAGACAAACGGATCGATCCACGAATCATCAATGCTGTCAACCGAATTCGTGAGGGTCCAGCCGCGTCGATCCCGTCGCGGGCACTGGCCGCCGAGGCGGGTCTGTCAGAGTCGCGGTTCCTTCACCTGTTCCGCGACGAGTTGGGCACCACCGTGCGCCGCTACCGGCTGTGGACTCGGTTGATGGAGGCCTGCAACGCCATTGCCGAGGGTAAGAGCCTGACCGACGCGGCGATGCGCACCGGCTTCGCCAGCCCCTCGCATCTGTCCGACCGCTTCAAGTCGACGTTCGGATTGTCCGCGTCACAGTTGCTGGCGACCGGAGTGGTCGTCCGCGTCCCGGACCAAACCCGGCGAGCAGACGCAAATTGACCCGAAATGCCGGTCAAAATGGGCACTTTGCGGCTGCTCGCGCTAATCGCGCCTGTCAGGCAACTGGCGTTGCCGGGACCGGCGCCCGGCCGAACACCATCGACTCCTCGATCCGGTCGAAGCGGTGGTCGATCGCGTCGAGCACATAATTGTGCCGGACGTTCCACGGCCGGTGCGTCCCCGACTTCGGCAACGCGTGCGCGGCGCGTTGTACGTAGCCGGCGTTGATGTTCCACGCCGGCTTCTCCGGCATCGGTTTGTCGCCGAGATGCGGATAGGCGTGGGTGTACCCGTGAGAGTCCATGTAGGACACCAGCCTTGCGAAAGCGCGGGCGGTCAGATCCGCGCGCAGCGTCCACGAGGCGTTGATGTAGCCGACGCACCAGGCCAGGTTCGGCACGTCCTCGAGCATGTGCTCCTTGTAGACGAACCGGTCCTGCGGTTTGATCTCGTCGCCATCGATGCTGAGATGAACACCGCCGAGCGCCTGCAGCTGTATCCCGGTGGCGGTGATGATCACATCGGCGTCGATCCGCTGCCCGGAACGCAACACGATGCCGGATGCGTCGATATGGTCGATGTGGTCGGTCACCACGTCCAGGCGGCCGTTGTTGATCGCCTCGTAGAAGTCGTTGTCGAGCATCGCGCACAATCGTTGGTCCCACGGGTCGTAACGCGGGTTGAAGTGGACGTCGACCGGATAGTCCGCCGGTAGATTGCGTTTGGCGTTCCTGCGGATGAAGCGCCTGCTGAGCTTGGGAGCCGCGCGGGCGAACGCATAGATGAACACCGTGAAGATCGTGTTGTAGATGCGAGCGCCCCAGTAACCGGCCCGTCCCGGCAGCACTGCGCGGATCGCCTGCACGACGGGGTTGACCCGCGGCCCCGAGAGCATGTACGTCGGCGACCGCTGCAGCATCGTCACATGTCCGGCCGTCTCGGTCAGCGACGGGATCATGCTGACCGCCGTTGCGCCGCTACCGATCACCACGATGCGCTTGCCGGCGTAGTCGAGCGACTCGGGCCAGTGCTGAGGATGAACCACCTCGCCACTGAATTCGTCGAGGCCGGGGAAATCCGGCCGGTAGGGCTCGTCGTAGTTGTAGTAGCCGGTGCCGAAGAACAGGAAGCGGCCGCGATACGTCGTCGGCGTCCCGTCTTGCTCGGTCTGCACCGTCCACGTGTCGGTCGTCGAGTCCCAATCCGCGGCCAACACATGGGTGTTGAACCGGATGTGCTTGTCGATGCCGTGCTTTCGGGCGGTCTGGGTCAGGTATTCGCGGATGTCGGGGCCGTCGGCCACGTTCTCCGGACGCGTCCACGGTTCGAAGGGGTAACTCAGCGTGAAGATGTCGCTGTCGGACCGGATGCCCGGATAGCGGTGCAGATCCCAGGTGCCGCCGATGCGTGCTCGGCGCTCGAGCACCGCGTAGCTCAGGTTGGGGTTCTTCTCCTGCAGGCGATAGGCGGCGCCGATCCCCGAAATGCCCGCGCCGATGATCAGTACGTCGGCGTACTGCACCCGGTCGTCCATCCGCAACCTCCCTTGGTTCCGCTGAGTACCACGATAGGAGTCAGGCGGCCAGCGCGTCGACGATCTCGGCCAACGCATCGATGGCGATGGGTCCGGGCTGGTAGAGGCAGATCCGGTCGGACACTCCGTCGACGCGGTCGCGGATGTGGGCGGCCACCTCGGCCGGACTGCCGCACGCGGCGATGGTGTGCAGCACCTCGTCGTCGATCAGCGTGCCCATGTCCTGCCAGCGGCCCTGCTTGGACAGCGCGTTGAGCTCCGGTTGCAGCTCACCCCAGCCGTGCACGTCGAGCACCGGACGGTAGGCGGGCGTGGAGCCGTAGAAGGCCAGCAGCCTGCGCGCGGCCGCGTGCGCCGTCGCGTCGCTGCCCACCGACACGATGATCTCCGGCACCACCGCGAAGTCGTCGAGCGTACGGCCCGCCCGCACCAACCCGTCGCGCACGGCGGGCATCGTCACCTCGTGCAGGAACCGTTTGGAGCCGAACGGCATCACCAACAGGCCGTCGGCGACCTCGGCGGTGGCGCGGGTCAGCCGCGGCCCCAGCGCGCCGAGATAGATCGGCGGCATTCCGTACGGGTTCGGTCCCGGGTTGAACGTCGGGGTCATCAGCGTGTGCCGGAAGTACTCACCGCGGAAATCGAGGCGTTCGCCGGTCTCCCACGCCGCGAACACCGCGCGCAGCGCACCGACCATCTCCTTCATCCGGGCGACCGGACGGTCGAAGGCCGCGCCATAGCGCTTCTCGATCTGCGCGCGCACCTGCGTGCCGAGTCCCAACGTGAAGCGTCCCTTGGTGAGCAGCGCAAGATCGTAGGCTTGATGGGCGAGTTGAACGGGATTGCGCGGTAACGCGATGGCCACGTTGGTCATCAGGTCGAGGCCCTCGACGGTGGACGCCAATGTCAGCGGCGCGAAAACGTCGTGCGGTCCCTCGAAGGTGAACACTCCGCTGGCGCCCGCGTCGCGCAGCAGGTGCGCCCGCTCGATCGCATCGGTTGGGCCGAACAACGCTGTCATGACCTTCACGGCGTGAGAGCCTAATCGCGTGCCTTCTTCCTCCGTCCCGACCGCCACCGATGTGGTGGTGGTGGGCGCCGGGTTCGCGGGGCTGTCGGCAGCACGTGAGTTGGTACGCCTCGGCCACGACGTCGTGGTGCTCGAAGGCCGCGACCGGGTTGGCGGGCGGTCGTCGACGGCGACGATTGCGGGTGTCCCCGTCGACCTGGGTGGCACATTCGTGGGGCCGACTCAGGACGCTGTCGGCGAATTGGCGGCCGAGCTGGGGTGCGCAACGGTCCCGACGTACAGCCAGGGCAAGAACCTGATCCGCTGGCGAGGCAAGGTCCGGTCCTATCGCAGCACCATCCCGCGGCTGTCGATCATCGAACTGCTCGACGTGTCGCGGATCCAGTGGCGCTTCGAGCGCGTCTGCCGCAAGGTGCCGGTGGACAAGCCGTGGGAGGCCACGATCGCGCACAGCCTGGATTCTCAGACGCTCGACGGCTGGCTGAAGTCCGTGCACGCCAGCGCCGGAACCCGGGATCTGATGGCGATCATGTCGAGGGTCACCTGGGGGTGCGAACCCGACGTGGTGTCGATGCTGCACGCGGTTCGTTACGTCAAGGCCGCCGGGGGCCTGGACCGCATGCTCGACGTCGAGGGCGGCGCCCAGCAGGGCCGATTTCCCGATGGCACACAACAGATCGCGATACGGATGGCCGAGCAACTGGGTCCGCGTGTCGTGCTCGATGCCGTGGTGCGCAGCATCGAACGCCGCAGCGACGGCACCCTCACCGTGACATCGGATCGCGGGCCCGTGCGCGCCAAGGCCGTCGTCGTCGCAATCCCGCCCGAACACCGCGACGCGATCGCGTTCCTGCCCGAGCTGCCCGCCGAGTACGGCAAGCTCGCGCAGCACTGGCCCCAGGGCAACCTCAGCAAGGCCTACGCCGCATACGAGACGCCGTTCTGGCGTGCGAAAGGCTTGTCCGGCGAGGCGCTTTCCGACGAAGGCCCGGTGTTCATCACGTTCGACGTGAGCCCGGGCGATGAGGGCCCCGGCGTCCTGCTCGGGTTCACCGACGCCCGTTCGTTCGACGCGCTGCCGCCGGCGCAGCGCCGCGAACGCGCGCTGTCGGGCTTCGCGGCGTTGTTCGGCGACGCCGCATTGGCGCCGATCGACTACGTCGATCACTGTTGGGGCGCAGAGCAATTCGCACCGGGCGGGCCGACGGCCGCTGTGCCGCCTGGCTCCTGGACCACATACGGGCCGTGGTTACGCAAGCCCGTCGACGGGATCTATTGGGCCGGTACGGAAACCGCCGACACCTGGACCGGCTTTCTCGACGGCGCGGTGCGCTCCGGTCGGCGCGCGGCCGACGAGGTCCATCGCGCACTGACCGGTTCAGACCGTATAGAGCCGAACTAGGAACTGATGCGGCCCTCGGAGGTCACCGAGTCGATCAGCAGCCGCAGGTGCTTGTTCACCTCGTCCGGGCGTTCCAGGATCGCGCAGTGTCCACCGGACAGTTCGACGAACTGAGTCAGATTGGGTGCTGCACGGGCGATCCGGCGCGCCGACGCGATCGGCAGCAGCCGGTCCTTCTCGCTGCCGATCACCAGGGTCGGAACCACGAGGTTATCGAGCCCGATGTGTCGTGGACCGAGGTGGTCGACGAGCGTATGCGCCCAGCCGCCGCGGCCTGCGGGCGCAGTCGAGAGGAACAACTCGTGGACGAATGCGGCGATGGCGGGGTCGGCGTCGCGGCCCACCGCGAGCATCGACAGGAAGCGCTGATTCGCGCCCGCGGCGGCGCGCGGCAGCGGCATCGCGCCGAAGGTCTTCAGGAACGTCCCTGCGGTGAGTACGCGGGCGCCGGCCAGTGGCGCCGGCACGGGCAGCAGCTGGACGTTGCGCAGCAGGTCGCCGGTCGTGGTGTTGATGAGGGCGACGGCGTCCGCGCGTTCGGTCACCCGCTCGGCGTACCTCTCCGCCCACGAGGTGATCGCGATGCCGCCCATCGAATGGCCCGCGATGACCGCCCGCTCGTCCGGTGCGAGCGTCGCGTCGAGCACGGAATCGAGGTCGGCCGCCAGATGATCGAGGCTGTAGGCGCGGCGGCGGACCGGTACCGCGCTGCGACCGTGGCCGCGGTGGTCGTACGCGATGACGCGGTAGTCCCGCGACAGATCGGTGATCTGATGCGCCCACACCCGGATCGCGCACGTAATGCCGTGGGCCAGCACGATCGGGTAGCCGTCCTCGGGTCCGAAGACCTCGGCATGCAGGCGGATGCCGTCTTTGGAGCGTATCGCGACGGCGCGGCTCTCGGGCAGCGACTCGGCGGGAGCGAAAACGGCGGCCTTGCCCCGGCCTTGGGGACCACGACTCATCTGCGCTCCGTTCGACCTCGGCAACGTTGCCGCATCAGTGGGCTCATCCAACAGCGTGCAGCACCGCGGCGCGGATATCGGTCATTCGAGGATGTTAAATAGCGCCATGCGCGCAATTCAGATAGCCAGCCTCGACGGACCTTCGGCGGCGAAGCTTGTCGAGGTCGACGAACCGGACGGCTCCGATGCGGTGGTGATCGACGTGCACGCGGCCGGTGTCGCGTTCCCCGACGTGCTGCAGTCGCGCGGGCTCTATCAGTACAAGCCGGAGTTGCCGTATACGCCCGGCGGCGAGGTCGCCGGCGTGGTGCGCAGCGCGCCGGCGGACGCGCACGTGCAGGCGGGTGATCGTGTCGCGGCACTGACGATGCTGTGCGGCGCGATGGCCGAAGTCGTCGCGCTGCCCGCCGACCGCGTTTTCAAGCTGCCGGACAACGTCTCCTTCGAAGCCGGCGCGGGTTTGCTCTTCAACGACCTCACCATGCACCACGCGCTGCGGACGCGTGGCCGGCTGGCCGAGGGCGAAACCGTGCTCGTGCACGGGGCGGCCGGCGGCATCGGCACATCGACACTGCGGTTGGCGCCGGCGTGGGGGGCATCGCGGGTGATCGCAGTGGTGAGCAGCGAGGACAAGGCCGAGGTGGCCAGGGCCGCCGGGGCGACCGATGTGGCGCTGGCGGACGGTTTCAAGGACGCCGTGAAGGGGTTGACCGACGGCCGCGGGGTGGACATCGTGGTCGATCCGGTCGGCGGCGACCGCTTCACCGACTCGCTGCGCTCGCTGGCCCCGGGCGGACGGCTGCTCGTGATCGGCTTCACCGGCGGCGAGATCCCGACCGTGAAGGTGAACCGGTTGCTGCTCAACAACGTCGACGCGGTCGGCGTGGGGTGGGGCGCATGGACGTTCACCCATCCGAACTACCTTGCCGAGCAGTGGGCCGAACTCGAGCCGCTGCTGGCCTCGGGCAAGGTGTCGGCGCCGCAACCCCAGGTTTTCCCACTCGAGCGCGCCGCCGACGCGATCGCCGCGCTGGAGGACCGCTCGGCAAAGGGCAAGGTCGTCGTCGCAGTGCGGTGATCACAGGTAGGGGTCGGCCCAGGCGCTGATGATCCGGGCGGCGCGGGCTGCCTGGTTCTTCTCGGTGAGCAGATGATCGGCACCCTCGAGTGAGACGAAGCTGCGGGGGTGTCGGGCGGCGCGGAAGATCTCGCTGGCGTTCTCGATGCCGACGGTGTTGTCGGTCGGGGAATGCATGACGAGCAGCGCGCGGCGCAGGGTCCGGATGCGTTCCTGCAGATCGACGTTGCGGACGTCTTCGATGAAGTGTCGCTTCAACGTGAGCGCCTTGCCGCCGATGAGAAACGGCGCCTCCCCCTCGGCCTCGATCCGCTCCACGAGCGCGTCGTACGTGTGCTCGACGTGGGCGGGCTCGGACGGCGCCGCGATGCTGGCCAGCGCGGCGACACTCGGACACTGGTGGGCGGCGGCGATGGCGGCCGACCCGCCGAAGGAGTGTCCGACCAGCAGGCGCACCTCGCGACCCTCGGAGTTCATGAACTCGACGGCGCGCGCGGTGTCGGCCACCTTGTGCGAGAACGACCCGTCGCTCCACTCGCCTTCGGAGTCACCGAGGCCGAGGTTGTCGAACCGCAGCATGCCGATGCCATCGCTGGCGAGCTGCTTGCAGATGCGGCTCGCCGCGGGACTGTCCTTGCCGAGGGTGAAGCCGTGCGCGAACACGCCCCACCCGCGAACGTCGCCGTCGGGCACCTCGAGCACGCCCGCGAGCGTGGGTCCGCTGGTGCTCGGGAAACTGACACGCTGCGCCACGCGGGTCATCCTGTCATCCGGCGACCATGTGTCGTCGATCACTTCTTCGGGTACCAGGGTGCCATGGCAAACCGAATCATCATCGCGGCGCTCGCCGTGGCGGCTCCGATCGTCGCGCTGTCCGGCTGCGCCTCAGAGGACGCTGACGAACAGACCACGACGCCCGGCACCTCGGCGGCGCCGGCGGGCACCGAGCGACTGAACGCACAGGTGAAAACCGCCGACGGCACGCCCGTCGCCAATGCGACCCTGGATTTCGCGAACGGCTTCGCCAGGGTGACGGTCGAGACGATCGAAGGCGGCATATTGAGCCCGGGTTTCCACGGCCTGCACATCCATTCGGTGGGCAAGTGCGAAGCCAATTCCGTCGCGCCCACGGGCGGAGAGCCAGGTGACTTCCTGTCGGCGGGGGGACACTTCCAGGCACCCGGGCACACCGGCCATCCGGCCAGCGGCGATCTCACCGCGCTGGAGGTCCGTGCCGACGGGTCGGCAGAACTCGTCACGACCACCGATGCGTTCACGGCTCAGGATCTGTTGGCCGGTGAGGGCACCGCGCTGATGATCCACCAGGACGAGGACAACTTCGCCCACATTCCCGACCGCTACACCCAGCCCAATGGCACGCCCGGTCCGGATCAGGAAACGCTGGCCACCGGTGATGCCGGTACACGGGTGGCGTGCGGTGTCATCGAGTCGGCGTCGGGTACCACCACCACGACCACGACCACGACGACAACCACGACGACGACACCGACGACGGTGACGGAGACGGAGACGACCGTGATCAGCCCGACGGTGGTGCCGCCGCCGGCGACAGAGACCACGACGGCGGGCACAACGACCGTGACGACCACGACGACCGCGCCGCCGACGACGACGACGACCCCGACCGAGACCCCACCACCTGCGCCGCCGGCTCCGGGCGGCTGACGAGGATCAGGGCCGCTGCAGCAGGTCGCGTTTGACCTCCAGCCGGCGCAACTTGCCCGATGAAGTCCTCGGTAGTGCGCCGGGCTGAACGAAGATGACGTCGGCGGGTACCACGCCGCACTCGGATGCGACGCGCTCGATGAGGTCGGCGCGCGACTGCGCCTCATCGGGGCCGCGGAATTCCGCGACGATCGCGACGCCGGGCCGGACGGAGCGCTCCCCGACCCCGACCGCCACCACGGCGCCCTCGCGGACGCCGGGTGCGCCGGCCGCCACCCGTTCGACCTCGGCGGGGAAGATGTTGCGTCCGGCCACGGTGATCAGTTCCTTGGCTCGGCCACAGACCACCAGGCCGCCGTCGACCAAATAGCCGAGATCGCCTGTGGCGAACCATTCGTCGGGGTCCAACGGGGCGTCGTCGCGGTACCCCGACATCATCGAGGTTCCGCGGATCAGGATTTCGCCGACCTGCGCGCCGTCGCGCGGCTCGACACGCACCGACATGCCGGGGATCGGCTCGCCCAGCACCGCATGGCCGGCGTCGTCGACGATCAGGCCACGACCAGGCTCGGGAACTGTTACCGCACAAGAGGATTCAGCGAGGCCGTAGGAGGGCGCGAGCGCACCGGCGGAGAACCCGAACCGGGCCATCTCGGTGGCGAACAGGGCGGTCAGTTCACAGTCGACGGGTTCGCCGCCGTTGAGCGCGAACCGCATGCTGCTGAGGTCGACGTCGGTGACCCGGCGCGAGTACTTCCCGATCAATCCGTATGCCATGTTCGGCGCAGCGGTGATCGTAGCCCGACTCTCGGTGAGCCAGTTCAACCATCGAAACGGTGAGGCCTGGAATGCGGTGGTCGGCGCCTGCCACAGGTCGATACCGCCCAGAGCTCCGGCCAGCACGAAGCTCAGGCCCATGTCGTGGTACAGCGGCAGCCAGGAACAACCGGCGTCGGCGGGCGTCACCCCGATGCGGGTGCTGAGGCCCTTGAGGTTGGCGAGCACCGCATCCGGTGACAGCTGCACCGCGCGTGGCACACCCGTCGAGCCCGCCGTGCCCTGCAGCACGGCGATGGCGGCAGACTCGGCGGGCGGCCTGAAGGTCGTCGACCTGGCAAGCGTCGCAACGGAATCCAGTTCTTTCACCACCGGCCCACGGTCGACGAGGGCGAGGTGCTCGAGATGACTTCCCCGGGTGAGCACGTGGCTGACACCCATACCCGCGAACCGGGCCACCGTCGTCTGCGCCCACTTGTCTGTGTCCGCGCCTCGCACCGGGCTGGGCGCGATGGTCACCGCGACGCCCGCCTGGAAGGCGCCCAGTATCGCTGCGATCAGCTCGACGGTGGGTTCGCCCGCCAGCCCCAACGCGGTGACTTCCTCGTTGAGCAGCCAGTCCGCGACGTTCTCCGACCGGGCGTGCACCTCCGGCCAGGGGTGGCGGGTCCATGCGTCGTCGTCGAAGACGTACAGGCTGTTGTCGGAGCCGGTCAGCCGCTCCGCAAAGGCCTTCGCCAACGAGTCCATGGACAACCTCGCAGTGTTTACGCGCTCGAATGAACGATTGTCGATCTGGTCAATTGCGTCCCAAGCTAACCGATGGAAGTTCGCCGTGGGAAATCACCCCGATGCGGTGGTGAGAGACGAAAGCGGCCCCCGGAGTTTCTTCCGGGGGCCGCTTCACCTAGTAGCGGGGACAGGATTCGAACCTGCGACCTCTGGGTTATGAGCCCAGCGAGCTACCGAGCTGCTCCACCCCGCGTCGGGTGAACGCAACGTTACCGAAGGCGCTCGTGCACTTCCAAATCGCGCGGTCACGGGCCTTTCGGTGAGCGGCGAGCGTGCGCAAACGTCGTGCCGCGAGCGGCGTGTCGCGCAGCAGACACGCACGCTCGCGCGAAACGGAAACGGGGAACAGGGGCTAGCCGGCGGACTGGTACTTACCCATCGCATCGTCGAGGCGTTGCAGCGCCTCGCCGAACTCGCCGAAGTCCCCGCTCTGCTGGGCCTTACGCAGCGCGTCGAGCGCCGAGTTGACCTCTTGCAGCGCAGCGGCTTTCGGGCCGGACAACTCCACCGGGCCGCCCGGCGGCACCGCGTCAGGCGCGGGCGCCTCCGGTACCTGACCCTGCTGATTGGCCGGCGTGCGACCGGTCGGCGCCTCACCGTCGGCCGGGGGCTGCGCGGCGGGCTGCTGTCCACCCGGTCCCGCGATCGGCGCAGGCCCGGTGGCGGTCGCGTCGGCGCCGGGTCCGAACAACTCGGTCAGCGCATCGCGGACCGTGGGCCCGTAGCCGACCTTGTCGTTGTACATCATCGCCACCCGGATGAGGCGCGGGTACGACGACGCGGCGTCGCTGGCTCCCGGCGAGGCGTACACCGGCGCGACGTAGAGCAGCCCACCATCTGCCACCGGCAGCGTCAGCAGGTTGCCCCACCGGATGCGGTTCTGATTGTCGCGGCCGATCACGCCGAGGTCCTGGCTGACCGCGGTATCGGTGCTGATCGCGTTGAACGCCAGCTTCGGACCGTTGACCTGCCCGGGGATCGTCAGCACCGTGAGCTTGCCGTAGGTGTCGGGATCAGAACTGGCGCTGATGTAGGCGGCGAGGAAGTCGCGGCGGAACCGGTTCATCGCGCTGGTCAGTTGGAACGACGCCGAACGGTCTCTGGTGACAAGGTCTTTGGCGACGATGTAGTACGGCGGCTGATAGCTGCTCGCGGTCGGGTTCGGATCGAGCGGCACGTCCCAGAAGTCCGACGTGGAGAAGAACGTCACCGGGTCGTCGACGTGGTACTTGGCCAGCAGCGCACGCTGCACCTTGAACAGGTCCTCGGGATACCGCAGATGCTGCCGCAGTTCCGGCGAGATCTCGCTCTTGGGCTTCACCGTGCCGGGGAACACCTTCATCCACGCCTTGAGAACCGGATCCTGCTCGTCATGCGCGTAGAGGGTCACCGTGCCGTCGTAGGCGTCGACGGTGGCCTTCACCGAGTTGCGGATGTAGGACACCTGCTTGTCCGGTGCGAGCCGGTTGAACGCCACCTCGTTGGAGTCGGCGGTGGCACTCGACAACGTCGTCAACTCCGAATACGGGTAGTTGTCCAACGTGGTGTAGCCGTCGATGATCCACACCATCCGCTTGTTCACGATCGCGGGATAGATGTTCGTGTCGGTGGTCAACCACGGCGCCACCGCCTCGACGCGGTCCGCCGGATCGCGGTTGAACAGGATCTTGCTGTTCGGGCCGATCACGTTGGAGAACAAGAAGTTTCGTTCGGCGAACTTCGCGGCGAAGACCGACCGCGCGAGCCAGTTGCCGACCGGGACGCCGCCGCGGCCGGTGTAGGTGTAGTTCTTGGTCGCGGTGTTCGTCTCGTAGTCGTACTCGCGGTCGGCGTCGCCGTTCTTGCCGACGATCGCGTAGTCGGCGGGGGTGTTGGAGATGACCGGTCCGTAATAGATGCGCGGCTGATCCAGCGGTGCCGGCCCCGGCGAGATGACGCTGCCGTTGGCGCCGACCACGCTGGCCAGGAACTCCGGATAACCGCCGTTCTGGTTGGGGTCGTTGGCGACGCCACGCACGGTGTTGGCCGGTGAGGCGATGAACCCGTTGCCGTGGGTGTAGACGGTGTGGCGGTTGATCCAGTCGCGCTGGTTGTCGATCAGCCGGTCGGGATTGAGCTCGCGCGCGGCGACCACGTAGTCGCGCAGGTTGCCGTCGGGTCCGATGTAGCGGTCCATCGACAGCTGTTCGGGGAAGTAGTAGAAGTTCTTGCCCTGCTGGAACTGGGTGAACGCCGGGCTGACGATGGTCGGATCCAGCAGCCGGATATTCGACGTCGTCGCCCGGTCCGCGGCGACCTGCTGGGCGGTGGCCGGCGAGTCGCCGCTGTAATTGCGGTAGGTGACCACGTCGTCGGTCAGCCCGTAAGCCTGTCTGGTCGCCTTGATACTTCGGCTGATGTATTCGCTTTCCTTCTGCGCCGCATTGGGTTTGACGCTGAACTGCTCGACGACCAGCGGCCAGCCCGCGCCGACCACCAATGAGGAGAGCAGCAACAGCACCACGCCGATCGCGGGGATACGCAAATCGCGCAGCACAATCGCCGAGAACACCGCGGCCGCGCAGATCACCGCGATGGCCATCAGGATGAGCTTGGCCGGCAGGACCGCGTTGATGTCTGTGTAGCCGGCACCGGTGAACGGCTTGCCACCGCGGGTGTGGCTCAGCAACTCGTAGCGGTCCAACCAGTAGGCGAGAGCCTTGAGCAGCATCAGGATGCCGACCAGGGTGATCAGCTGGATGCGCGCCGCCCGGCTCAACGCGCCGGCGCGCCCGGACAGCCGGATGCCGCCGAACAGATAGTGACCCAACAGGTTTCCGAGAAACGCCAGGAAGGTCGCTACGAAAAGATAGTTCAGAACGAGCCGGTAGAACGGCAGGTCGAAGGCATAGAAGCCGAGATCCATGCCGAACTGCGGGTCGGTGACCCCGAAGCTGTCGCCGTGCAGGAACAGCTGGACCGTCTGCCATTGCCCCAGCGCGAACAGGCCGACGAACAAGCCGATGAGCGCGGGTACGCCGAAGCCGACGAGTCGCAAGCGCGCCATCACCGCGGTGCGGTAACTGGCGACCGGGTCGTTGGGACCGTTGGTCGGCACGAACACCGGTCTGGTGCGGTACGCCAGCGCCAGCCCGGCGAACAGGATCGCGCCGACCAGAACCGACACGACGAGGAACAGCAGGATCTGGGTGAACAGCACGGTGGTGAAGACCGAGCGGTAGCCGAGTTCGCCGAACCACAGCCAGTCGACGTAGGTGTCGATCAACCGTGGTCCGATCAACAACAGCAGGATGGCGATGGCGCCCACCCCGATGAGAATCCGGCTACGTCGTGTCAGCTTCGGCATTCGTGCCGCGGGCCGCATACCCACTCGTCGACTCCAGTTCCATTCCCGTACGTCGCGATCGACGTGGCCCCAACTCTACGCAACCGCCGACGGGCGGTGGCCGGTCAATCACCTAGCAATGGGGCCGTTCACCACCGGCGGACAACGTCTTCAAGGCGTCGACGGTCTGCGCCAGCGTGTCGACCTTGACCAGTTCCAGGCCGTCCTGCGGCGCGGTCTTGGCCTCCTCGCAGTTGTCGGCGGGCACCAGGAAGATCGTCGCGCCCGCCTCGCGCGCGGACTGCGTCTTGTGGGTGATGCCGCCGATCGAGCCGACCTTGCCGTCCCCGCTGATCGTTCCGCTGCCCGCGACGAACTCGCCGCCGTTGAGGTCACCGGTGGTGAGTTTGTCGACCACGGCCAGCGAGAACATCAAGCCCGCGGACGGACCGCCGATGTTGGCGAGGTGGAAGTCGACCGAGAACGGCGCCCAGGGCGCGTCGAGCACGCCGATGCCGAGATAGCCGTGGTCGCCCTCGGGATGCTTGCCCAGCGTGATGGTGGCGACGCCGGGCGGCCCGTCCTTACGGCGGTAGTCGAGCACCACGGTGTCACCGGGCTTGGTGTCCTCGAGCAAGGCCTGGAATTCGTCGAGCGTCGCCACCGGCTTGCCGTTGACGCCGTCGATCGCGTCGCCGTCCTTCAGCTTGCCCGCCGATGGTCCGTCGTCGTTGACGGTTTCCACCGTCACCGCCATCGGAAAATCCAGGTAGTGCAGCGCGGCGTATTCGGCGCTGCGTTCGGAGTTGCGAAAGTCGGTGGTGTTGGCCTCCTTGACCTCTTCTCGCGTCATGTCCGGCGGGTAGACCAGGTCGCGCGGCACCAGCTGCTCGCGGCCCGACAGCCACAGCGCCATCGCCTGCCCCAGCGTGAGCTGGTCGCGCTGGGACACCGTGGTCATGTTCAGATGCCCTGAGGTCGGATAGACGTCGGCGCCCTCAATTTCGACGACCTGCTTACCGTCGACCTCGCCGAGCGTGTTGAACGTCGGCCCCGGACCCAGCGACACGTAGGGCACCACCACGACCGACGCGAGCACGCCGAAGGCCAGAATCGGGACGAGCGCGACGAGCAACGTCAAAGTCCGCCTGTTCACGCCGCCCAATGTAAAGGGTGCGGCCAGCTTCGCTGTCAGCGTGACCTGCCCGGCCACATCACCTGCGGCCGGTGAGTACGGTTGAGGCATGGCTGACCCGCCTTTCGGCTTCTCCGCCGGGGACGACCCCGAGCGCGACAAGCGCAAGAAGGACCCCGATCAGGGGCCCGGCGCCGACCCGTTCGGCATGGGTTCTCAAGGCGGGTCCGAGTTCGACATGTCGCAGCTGGGGCAGATCTTCAGCAAGCTCGGCGAGATGTTCAGCGGGGCGGGCGGCGCGATGGCCGGCGGCAAGCAGTCCGGACCCGTGAACTACGACCTGGCCCGCCAGCTGGCGTCGAGCCAGATCGGCTTCGTCGCGCCGGTGCCGGAGAAGACGAGTGCGGCGATCGCCGACGCCGTGCACCTCGCCGATACCTGGCTGGACGGCGTGACGGCGCTGCCCGCGGGCACCAGCAAGGCGGTCGCATGGACGCCGACCGACTGGATCGACCACACGCTCGAAACGTGGAAACGGTTGTGTGACCCGGTCGCCGAGCAGATCTCGACGGTGTGGGTGTCCGCGCTGCCCGACGAGGCCAGGACCATGGCCGGTCCCCTGCTGTCGATGATGACGCAGATGGGCGGGATGGCGTTCGGCTCACAGCTGGGTCAGGCGCTGGGCAAGCTGTCGCGAGAAGTGTTGACTTCCACCGACATCGGGCTGCCACTCGGCCCCAAAGGGGTGGCCGCACTGATGCCGGAGGCGGTCGAGTCGTTGTCCGAGGGCCTCGAGCAGCCGCGCAGCGAGATCCTCACCTTCCTCGCCGCCCGCGAGGCCGCCCACCACCGCCTGTTCAGCCATGTGCCGTGGCTGGCCAGCCAGCTGCTGAATGCGGTCGAGGCGTTCGCCCGCGGCATGAAGATCGACATGAGCGGCATCGAAGAACTGGCCTCGGGCATCAATCCGGCGGCGCTGGCCGACCCGGCGCAGATGGAGCAACTGCTCAACCAGGGCATCTTCGAGCCGAAGGCGACGCCGGAGCAGACCGCGGCGCTGGAGCGCCTGGAGACGCTTCTGGCGCTGATCGAAGGGTGGGTGCAGACCGTCGTCACCGAGGCGCTCGGCGACCGCATCCCCGGTACCTCGGCGCTGGCGGAGGTGCTGCGCAGGCGGCGGGCCACCGGCGGACCGGCCGAGCAGACGTTTGCGACCCTGGTGGGGCTGGAACTTCGGCCACGCAAGATGCGTGAGGCCGCGGTGCTCTGGGAGCGCTTGACCCAGGCCGTCGGCTCCGATGGCCGTGACGCCGTATGGCAGCATCCGGACCTGCTGCCCAGCGCCGAGGACCTCGACGAGCCCGCCGGGTTCATCGACAGGATGATCGGCGGCGACACCAGCGGTATGGACAGCGCCATCGAGGAGGCGATTGCCGACCTCGAGAAGGACATCCAGAACCCCGATCGCGGTAAGGACGACGACCAATAGACGGTATGGGGGGCTGGGGCCTCGCTCACATGTGAACGTGGGTTGCCGTCAGGAAGTGGTCCTGGCCGGTAGAGCCACAGATGTGGGAGGCCCCAGTGAAGGTTCAGCGTACGAGTGTTGGTTTGGATGTGCACGCACGTTCGGTGGTTGCGTGCGGTCTTGATGGTGACACCGGAGAGCTCTTCGAGCGGCGATTGACCCCGGATCACGGCGAGATCGTGGCGTGGCTGAACGACCTTCCGGGTCCGGTGGCCGCGACCTACGAGTCCGGCCCGACGGGGTTTGTGTTGGCGCGCAGCATCAACGCCGCCGGGATCAGGTGTTCGGTCGCCGCGTCGTCGAAGCTGCAGCGTCCGGTCGGTGATCGAGTCAAGACCGATAAACGCGATGCTCGCCATCTGGCCCGGTTGTTACATTTGGGCGAAATTGTGGAAGTCGAGATCCCTAGTGTTGAGCAGGAATCCGCACGCGATCTGTTCCGCGCGCGTGAGGCCTGCCGCAAAGATCTGATGGCCGCACGCAACCGGCTCTCGAAGCTGCTGCTGCGCCGGGGCATCGTCTACTACGGCGGGACGGCCTGGTCGCGCAATCACGAGCGATGGCTGCAAAGCCAGCGGTTCGACGACCCCGCGCTGGCGATCGCCTACGACACCGCCTTCGACACGATGCTGACCACCACCGCTCGCCGTGACCGCCTCGATGCAGCCATCACCGCGATGGCCGCCGATTCCACGTTCACCCCGGTGGTGACGCGGCTGGGGTGTCTGCGCGGTGTTTCCACGTTGACGGCGTTCGGGTTGGCCACCGAAATCGGTGACTGGCATCGGCTGACCGGCCGCTCGATCGGCGCCTATCTCGGGCTGGTGCCCTGCGAGTACTCCACGGGAGACAATCGGACCCAGGGCGGGCTGACCCGTACCGGCAACACCCACGCACGCCGGTTGCTGATCGAGGCGGCCTGGCATCACCGGCCAGCGTATCGGCCCGGCGAGGTGATGCGACGACGCTGGGATGCCGCCTCGGCGGCGGCACGGTCCGCGGCCAGCACGCCAACCGACGACTGCACGCCCGCTGGGTGCGATTCAACGAACGCCGCAAACGCCCGTGGTGGCCAACGCCGCCATCGCTCGCGAGCTGGCCGGCTGGTGCTGGTCATTGGCCGTCATGGAGGACTGAGGCCACCGATCGTCCAGGTGGGCGTATCGAGGTGTCGGCAAGCGTCTTGGAGTGACCCGCGAAAATCGCTATGAGCAATCATGTTGCCCTGCAAGTTGATCACGCTCGATCAGTAGACCTGCGATCCACTCCGACTCGAAGACCCGTCCTGCGGTAACCAACCCGCGCATATCAGACTGACACGCGTCGATAAGACACGCTCGACACCAACGGCTGCTCACCTGGTCAACGAAGCGGCGGCCGCGACGACGGTTGCGGCCGCCGCCTCACCCTGCCCACTTGACAAACCGCCCCCCATATCAGCGATTTGGGTGTCTTGGGTGGGTCGCGTTCAGCGCGACCACGTGCACCGAAACGCCGCTGCGCGCAGCCCTGTGGATAACTTCCGGTGGCCCTCGCGCGGCGTGGCACGCTCGACCGATGACGCGATATGCGCTGAGCGCGGCGACACCGGTGCTGCTGCGCCCGGACGGCGCCGTGCAGGTGGGCTGGGATCCGCGGCGCGCGGTCATGATCCGTCCGCCGGCAGGGCTACCCGCGGCGGCGGTGGCGAGCATGCTGCGCCATCTGCAGTCCGGCGCGAGCCAGGCCGACCTGCAAGCGCACGCCCCCACGGTTGACCGGGCAGTCGTCGAAGACCTGATCGCATTGTTGGTCGACGCCGGTCTGGTCACCCCCACCCGGGCTCGACGAGGCCGCGCCGCGGCGGTGCGCATCCACGGCCGCGGCCCGCTGTCCGATCTGCTCGCCACCGCGCTGCGATGTTCGGGTGCGCGCCTCACCCACAGCAACCGCAGCGACACCGGCGCGCCGACCGAGCCGACCGATCTGGTGGTGCTCACCGACTACCTGGTCGCCGACCCGCGCGTGGTGCGCGAGTTGCACGCCGCCGGGGTGGCACACCTGCCGGTGCGGGTGCGCGACGGCGTCGGCCTGGTCGGGCCGCTGGTCATCCCCGGCGTGACGAGCTGCCTCGGGTGCGCGGATTTGCATCGCAGCGACCGAGATGCGGCGTGGCCCGCGGTCGCCGCGCAGTTGCGCCACACCGTCGGATGCGCCGATCGGGCGACCGTGCTGGGCACTGCGGCGCTCGCGCTCAACCAGGTCGACCGGGTCATCCGGGCCGTCCGTGGCGGGGCCGACACGGGTGGCTCCGCCGGGCCGCCGCAGACGCTCGACACGACGCTGGAGTTCGACGTCAACGTGGGTTCGGTGGTGGCGAGGCGGTGGTCGCGTCATCCGGGCTGCGAATGTTGACATCCATTGTTGGCAAGTCGTCGCGGGGTGTTCAGCGCGGTCGTGGATGATGGTCTGGTGAGTGACATCAAGCGGGGCCGGGCCGCGCGAAACGCCAAGCTGGCGAGCCTGCCCGTCGGCATGGCGGGCCGGGCCGCGTTGGGCTTCGGTAAACGGCTGACCGGTAAGTCGAAGGACGAGGTCAACGCCGAGCTGATGGACAAGGCGGCCCAGCAGCTGTTCACCGTGCTCGGTGACCTCAAGGGCGGCGCGATGAAGGTCGGCCAGGCGCTGTCGGTGGTGGAGGCCGCGATCCCCGAGCGATACGGCAAGCCGTACCGCGAGGCGTTGACCAAGTTGCAGCGCGAGGCGCCGCCGCTGCCGGCGGCCAAGGTGCACCGGGTGCTGGATCAGCAACTGGGCACCAAGTGGCGCGAGCGGTTCCAGTCGTTCGACGACAAGGCGATAGCGTCGGCGAGCATCGGCCAGGTCCACAAGGCGGTGTGGTCAGACGGTCGCGAGGTGGCCGTCAAGATCCAGTACCCCGGCGCCGACGAGGCGTTGCGCGCCGACCTGAAGACCATGCAGCGCATGGTCGGTGTGCTCAAGCAGTTGGCCCCCGGCGCGGACGTGCAGGGCGTGGTCGACGAACTCATCGAGCGCACCGAGATGGAACTCGATTACCGGCTCGAGGCCGACAACCAGCGCGCGTTCGCCAAGGCCTACGAGGACGACCCGAAATTCGTGGTGCCCAAGGTGGTGGCCAGCGCGCCGAAGGTCGTCATTCAGGAGTGGATCGAGGGCATCCCGCTGTCGCAGATCATCCGCGAGGGCACCCAGGAGCAGCGTGACCTGATGGCGACCCGGCTGTTCGAGTTCTGCGACGATGCGCCGCGCCGGCTCGAGATGGTGCACGGGGACGCCCATCCTGGGAACTTCATGCTGCTGCCCGACGACAAGATGGGTGTCATCGACTTCGGCGCGGTGGCGCCGATGCCGGGCGGCTGGCCAGTGGAGCTCGGCCAGATTCTGCGCTACGCCGTCGACAAGGACTACGACAAGCTGCTGCCCACCATGGAGAAGGCCGGCTTCATCCAGAAGGGCCAGCAGGTTTCCACGCGCGAAATCGATGAGATGCTCAAGCAGTACGTCGAACCGCTGGAGGTTCCGGTCTTCCACTACCGCCGGTCGTGGTTGCAGCGGATGACCACGTTGGAACTCGACCGCGCGGCGGGCCAGATCAGAACCGCTCGGCAGATGGACATCCCGCCGAAGTTGGCGATTCCCATGCGGGTGATCGCATCGATCGTCGCGATCTCCTGTCAGCTCGACGCCCACGTCGACACCCGGCGCATCGCCGATGAGTACGTTCCCGGCTTCGCCAACCCCGACGACGTCTAGCGGCCCCAGTCCCCGAGGCTCAGTTCAAGAACTCGCCTAGCAGGCGTTCCACAACTTCGGGTTGATCGACAGGAATCAGGTGGTTGGCCTCGTCGATGAGTTCAATTCGCGCGTGGGGCAACCGATCGCGTAACCGGGCGGCCATCTTGGGCCCGTCGTGAAGTGACTCCCGCCGGCCGACCATCACGAGGACGGGAAACTCAGCGGAGTTGAGCCGTTGCAGGTCGCAGGACCCGGGTCGCAACAGCGACAGAACCGGTTTGTGGAATCCGATTGCGCCGGTGACGTACTGCTGGATGATCATCCGCCACGGGTCCTGTTGCAGGCGCCGCCGGCCCACCGGTGTGGCCGTTGCTTCGATGAACTTTTCCAGACGCGCCTCGGTCGGGCGAAGATGGTTGGCAAGTAACCCGGACAGAATCCAGGTGAAATGCTGGTTGCTGACCAGTCCGACCGGTGCGATCAACGCAAGACGTTCGATGCGGCCAGGAAAGGCCATGGCGTAATGCGTCGCCATCCAACTCCCCATCGACATGCCGACCACCGCGGCTCGTTGGATACCGAGGGCGCTCAGCGCCTCGTCGAGCCATTCGACGACGAGGCCCGCGCCGGTGATCGGCTTTATCGAAACGCTCTTGTTGAGATCGCCGGGGGCGTCGAGCATCGTGACGCTGTGGTTCGCCACGAAAGTCGGCAGGAGCGGTACCCAGGAGGCGGAGCTGAACGCCAGAGGATGGATCGCGACGAGCGGAGGCATCGCTGGATGTCCCGCCGTCAGTACGTGCGTCAGGCCGAAGGACGTCTCCACATCGGATTCGGTGATCGGTACGGGGCTGGACGCGAGTGCCGCGTCATAGAGCTCGACGTATCGAGCGCGCGCGTCGTCGGACCGAAATGCCGCGACCTTCGCCATGGCGCCCCCTTAGCCGATGGGATCAACGTAACGATCACTCGGCCGTCCCGCCGGGAAACCCGACACCCCTAAGCCGCTGCCGGGTTTTCCGTGTTCTTGCGTGGCCGGCCCCGCGGCCGTTTGCGAGCGATGACGGTCCCGCGTTCGAGGATCTCACCACCCCAAACGCCCCATGGCTCTTGACGTTCCAGCGCAGCGGCCAGGCACTCGCGGCGGATCGGGCAATCCGCGCACAACGCCTTGGCGCGCTCGAGCTCGACGGGGTCTTCGGCGAACCACAGATCCGGATCGGCTCTGTGACACGGCACCGTCAACTTCGTCTTCTCTCGGCATGTCCCCGATGGGACGCTCTTTGCGCGAGCGCTCATCGCAGATGACATGGCTCGTACCTCGGCTTCCTTGGTTTCGTATCTCTTCGGATCAGTTCTGGCTGGATCCGGGACCGAGTCTTCGAGGCGTCGAACGGCTTTCGAAAGACGAAGGCCACGGATCCGGTTGACTGCGGGTCCGTGGCCTCTGTGGCGGAGATCGTGGCTTTACCTAAGTGGTGCCCCGATCGACGGACGATGCAGTCGCGGCGGCGGCGCGGCGCTTACGCTGCGGGGTGATGGCAGCGGCGGCAGCGGCGGCGTGCGCGGGATGGGCCGCAGCGGCGGTGGCGACGACGTGGAGGGCCCGCGGCATGCCGGCAGCCGGAATGGCCGCGCCTACGCCGGTGAACGCGCTGTTGCTGTTCACGATGTCGGCCCCTCCTCTCGCACAAAAAGCACCCAAGCGGTGCGATGTCGAGGCTAAGGGTAACAGCCGCAACGCACAACCGATTTTCTGACCTGCGGGTTTGGCGCGATTTTTACGACGATTGGCGTCCCTTGACCATGGCGAGCACATCGGCGCCGTACTGCTCGAGCTTGCGGGCGCCGATGCCCGGAATGGCGACCAGCGCGGCATCGTCGGCCGGCAGCATCTCGGCGATCGCGATCAGCGTGTTATCGGTGAATACCACGTAGGCGGGCACGCTCATTTCCTTGGAGGTGCGCAGCCGCCAGTCCTTGAGTTCGGTGAGCAGTTGCTCGTCGACGTCGGACGGGCAACTTTCGCAGCGGCGCAACATGATCGCGGGCGGTGCGGTCAACACGCTGTTGCATATGCGGCAGCGCGGGGTGGCGCCGCGCGCACGCCGCGGCTTCGTCGGGGCGTCCCCGCCATGTGACGACTGCGGTGCGATGCCGTTGAGGAAGCGGGACGGCTTGCGGCTCTGCCGTCCACCGGGCGTTCGGGCCAGCGCCCAACTGAGCGCCAAATGCACTCTCGCCCTGGTGATTCCGACGTAGAGGAGCCGACGCTCCTCTTCCACCGCTTCGCTGTCCGGGCCATGCGCGAGGGCGTGGGAGATCGGCAGCGTGCCATCAGCGAGGCCGACCAGGAACACGGCGTCCCACTCGAGGCCTTTGGCCGCATGCAGCGACGCGAGCGTGACGCCCTGCACGGTGGGAGGATGCCGGGCGTCGGCGCGCTGCCGCAGTTCGACGAGCAGAGCAGGCAGGTCCAGTGACGGGCGCAGCGCCACTTCCTCGGCGACGAGTTCGGCCAGCGCGGTCAGCGCCTCCCACCGCTCGCGCGCCCTGGTGCCTGCGGGGGGTTCGGCGGTCAGCCCCAGCGGCTCCAACACGACGCGCACCGCCTCGGGCAGTCCCTCGGCGTCGTCGGTGTCCACACCGCGTTCGGCAGCCCGTTGCAACGCCACCAGCGCCTGTCGGATCTCCTGACGGCTGAAGAACCCTTCGCCGCCGCGGACCTGAAACGGCACACCGGCTTCGGTGAGCGCTTCCTCGTAGACCTCCGACTGCGCGTTGATCCGGTACAGCACCGCGATCTCGGCCGGTTCGGTGCCGGATTCGAGCAGCCGTTTGACCTGTTTGGCCACCGCGTTGGCCTCGGCGACCTCGTCGGGGTACTCGGCGAACGTCGGCGCCGGGCCGGGGTCTCGCTGCCCGACCAGATGCAGCCTGCTGCCCGCCATCCGGCCGCGCGCGGCGGCGATGACTCGGTTGGCCAGCGACACCACCTGCGGCGTGGACCGGTAGTCGCGTTCGAGGCGGACCACCGCCGCATCGGGGAAGCGCCGGGAGAAGTCCAGAAGATAGCGGGGGGTCGCGCCGGTGAACGAGTAGATGGTCTGGTTGGCGTCGCCGACGACGGTCAGGTCGTCGCGCTCACCGAGCCAGGCGTCGAGCACCCGCTGCTGCAGGGGCGTGACGTCCTGGTACTCGTCGACGACGAAACAGCGGTAGCGGTCGCGGAACTCCTGCGCCACGGCGGCGTCGTTCTCGATCGCCGCGGCGGTGTGCAGCAGGAGGTCGTCGAAGTCCAGCAGGGTCGTGCCGTCGCGACGGGCCTTCAGCGCCTCATAGCCGGTGTAGACGGCCGCAACTTTCGCCGCATCGAACGGGATGTCGCGGCCGGCCTGCGCGACCGCGGCCGGATACGCCTCGGGGCTGATCAACGACGCCTTCGCCCACTCGATCTCGCTCGCGAGGTCACGCACGTCGTCGGTGCCCGTCGACAGACCGACCCGGTTAGCGGCCTGCGCCACCACCGCGAACTTGGTGTCGAGCAGTTCCCAGATCGTGTTGCCGACGACGCGGGGCCAGAAATAGGACAGCTGGCGGCGGGCGGCGGCGTGAAACGTCATCGCCTGCACCGAACCGGTGCCCACCCCGCCGGAAGCGGCGTCGAGCGCCCTCAGGCGAGCGCGCATCTCCCCGGCCGCGCGCGAGGTGAACGTCACCGCGAGCACCTGGCCGGGTGCGACGTGCCCGCCCGCGACGAGGTGGGCGATGCGGCGGGTGATGGTGCGCGTCTTGCCGGTACCGGCACCGGCCAGCACGCACACCGGTCCGCGGGCGGCAAGCACGGCCTCGCGCTGCTCGTCGTCGAGGTCGTCAATCGGGCTCGTGCCACTGTGCACCGAAGCGGCCTCTACCGACATGCGGTCCATCTTGGCAGGGGCCGGTGACAAATGGCCGGTACGCCGTCGGGCATGTTCGCTCCATCGGTTACGTTGAACGCGTTATGAGCGCAGCACAGACTCCCGTGATCATGTACACCACCACCTGGTGTGGCTACTGCGTGCGCCTGAAGAAGGCGCTGCAGGCGGAGGGCATCGCGTTCACCGAGGTCGACATCGAGAACGATCCCGCGGCTGCGGAGTTCGTGGCCTCCGCCAACGGCGGCAACCAGACCGTGCCGACGCTGAAGCTTCCCGACGGTTCGACGTTGACGAACCCGACCGCGCGCGACGTCAAGGCCAAGCTGGCGGGTTAGTTCGCCCTCAGCCCTGCGCGACCCAGGATTCGATGATCTCGCGCGCGATCGAGATCGACCCCGGAAGCAGCAGCCGCGACGTGGAGTCGCTGCTCCAGTCGCCGTGCTCCAGCGCGTCGCGGATCTCGGCGCGGGTGAACCAGGCCGCCTCGGCGATCTCGCCGTCGTTGAACGAGAACTCCTGCTCGGGATCGCCGATCGCGTGAAAGCCGACCATCAGCGACCGCGGGAACGGCCATGGCTGGCTGCCGAGGTAGGTCACGTCGGTGACCGTGAGCCCGATCTCCTCGGCGATCTCGCGGACGACGCAGCTCTCGAACGACTCACCGGCCTCGACAAAGCCCGCGAGTATCGAGAACAGCCGCTCCGGCCACACCGTCTGGCGGGCCAGCACTGCGCGGTCGTGTCCGTCGTGCACCAGGCAGATGACCGCGGGATCGATGCGCGGAAACTCCTCGTGGCCGTTGACCGGGTTGACCCGCGCCCAACCGCCCTTGACGGCCTTGGTCGGCGACCCGTCCACCGCGCTGAAGCGCGCGCTGTCATGCCAGTTGAGCAGCGCGGTCGCGGTCGCGACGAGTTGCGCGCTGACATCGTCGAACACCTGGCCGGCCCGGCGCAGGTCGAGCACCTCGGTTTCGGTGTGCGGGTCTTCCGGCCCTTCGAGCGCACCGCGGATCGCCCACACATGGCGGCCGTCGTTGAGCCGGCCGAGGAACACCGCGTTCTCCGGCGGGCGATCGCCCAGCTTGGCGGCGTCGCCGAGCACGACCCGGCCGTCGGCGAGCAACACCTGGTTGCGGCGGTCGACGCGCAGCACCAGCGCGTCGGGCCACCCGGCCAGCGCCGCGTCGACGTCGGTGCGCAGGGCGTCGGCGCGGTCGGCACCGACGCGGGACAGCAGGGGGACGTTACGAAGCCGGAACGGCGCCATCATTCGGAGTCCGCGCTCCGGATGTAGAGCAGCCGGTCGCCGGCTTCGACCGTGTCCACCTCCGGTGAGTCGACGCGCAGCAGCTGTCCGTCGCGCACCACGCCGAGCACGATGTCATGAAGGTGGCGCGGAGATCCGCCCGCCTCTTTGGGCGTCACTTCCCGTTCGGCGATCGCAAAGCCGGCATCCGGTGTCAACAGATCCTCCATGATCTGCACGACGCTGGGCGTCTGGGTGGCGATACCGAGCAGCCGGCCGGCGGTCTCCGAGGACACCACAGTGGAATCGGCACCCGACTGCCGCAGCAGATGCTGATTGTCGGATTCGCGGGCGGCGGCGATGATCTTGGCGTTCGGCGCCAGTTCCCGCGCCGTCAACGTGACCAGCACGGCGCTGGCGTCGTCGTCGGTGGCCACGATGATCGATTTCGCGTGCTGGGCGCTGGCCAGCCGCAGGATGTCGGCTTTGGTGGCGTCGCCGTGAACGGTGACCAGCCCGGCACCGCGGGCCCGCTCGAGCACCGCTGCGTTCTCGTCGACGACGACGATGTCGGCGGGGGCGACCTCGTCGCCGACCATCGCGGCGACCGCCGTCCTGCCCTTGGTGCCGTAGCCGATGACGACGGTGTGGTTGCGCACTCTGCTCCTCCATCGCTGGATCTTCAATGCCGCGCGCGACTGGCTGGTCAGCGTCTCCACTGTGGTGCCGATCAGCACGATCAGGAACGCCACCCGCAGCGGCGTTATCACCAGCACGTTGATCAACCGGGCTTCGGGCGTGAACGGGGTGATGTCGCCGTAGCCGGTGGTCGACAGCGACACCGTCGCGTAGTACAGGCAGTCCAGCAGCGACAGGGTGTTGTCCTGCACGTCGCGGTAGCCGTCGCGGTCCAGATAGACGATGAGAACCGCCGCGAACAGCGCCGCCGTCGCATAGATGACCCGCCGGATGATCCGCTGAGTGGGGCTGACGAACGGCTCGGGAATTCGCAGGATGTCGACGAGCCGCGAGTCCGGCTGTGAGGTCAGGTCCTGCTCGATCGCGGCGAGCCGGCGCCGCAGCCTACCTTTTGCCACGAGGACCCGTTACCGGTCCCGCAGGGGTGTGCACGCCACAATGTAATCATGACCTCTCCCCTGCCCGAACTGCAGCAACCGCCCGCCCCTTCGCGCGCCTACCGAATGGGGGCCGGCCTGCTCGGCATGGGGACGTTGCATTTTGTCGCGCCGAAGCCGTTCGACACGATCATTCCCGCCGAGTTGCCCGGCAGCCCGCGCTTCTACACGTATGCGTCGGGCCTCGCCGAACTCGGTGTGGGCGGCATGCTGCTCGCGCCGAAGACCCGACGCGTCGGCGCGCTCGCCGCGGTGGCACTGTTCCTCGCGGTGTTCCCGGCCAACGTCAACATGGTCCGGCTCTGGAAAGACAAGCCGCTGCCGATGCGGCTGGGCGCGATCGCCCGTCTGCCGCTGCAGATTCCGATGATCCTCGAGGCTGTGAAGGTATACCGGGAGTCCTAGGCCGCCTCCAGCAGTCCCGTGAGTTCCTCGACGCCGGGCAGTGGATCGGGGACGACAGTCGTGCCGCTGCGGACATAGTGGAACGCGGCCCGCACCGATTCGACCGCGCAGCCGCGCAGCGCCGCCCACGCCAGCCGGTACACCGCCAACTGAACCGCGTTGTGCCGCTGAGCTTCCGGTGTGCCCGGCGGCTGTCCGGTCTTCCAGTCCACCACGGTGACGCCGCCGTCGTCGTCGGCGAAGACCGCGTCGATACGGCCGCGCACCACCCTGCCCCCGATCACCATGTCGAACGGGACCTCCACATCGATCGGGGTGCGGGCGGCCCATGGCGAAACCGCGAACGCCGCCTGCAGTTCGGCCAGTTCATCGGCAACAGCGGCGTCGTGGTCGACCGCGCCCGGCAGATCGTCGAGGTCGAACAACCGCTCGGCGTGGTAGAAGCGCTGCACCCAGTCGTGAAACGCCGTGCCCAGCAAGGCATGCGGATCGGGACGGGTCGGCAGCCTACGGCGCAGCCGCTGCCCGACCGCCTCGGGATCCCTGCCGAGTTCCACCAGCGTGCTGACCGACACCTGAAGGGGCAGTGGCGGCGCCGGTGTGTCGGTCACCCGGTCGCGTTCGGCGATGAGCGCGTCGACGTCGGCCACCCAGCCTTCATAGTCGACGGGCTGCTCATCACATCCGCCGGCCATCGCCTCGGCCACCAGCGCGGCACCCCGCTCGACGTCGACGCGGCGCGATCCGGCCGGGTCGGCAGGCCACACGGCTTCAATCACCTCGTCGCGCAACGGATTCGGTTCACCGTCGGCGGGAGTGGGCGCCCAATGTTCGATGACGCCGCACGGTTCGCCCGTGGCGGCGGACCGGTCGATGACGTCCTTGAGCTCACACAGGAATTCCGACGGTCCGCGGGCCTTGCCCTCGGCCGCCCCCCAGTGATGACCCGAGAGCAGCAGCGTGTCTTCGGCGCGGGTGAGCGCCACATAGAGCAATCGACGCTCCTCGTCGATGCGGCGCTGCTCGAGGCTCTTCTTGTGGTCGGCGATCGCATCGGAGAGCCGCTTGCGGTCGTTGACGTCGGCGGTGTCGAGAACTGGGACGCCGTGCTCGGACGTCGTGGCCCGGTCGCCACGCAGCAGCGGCGGCAAATCGCCGGCGTCGGTGAGCCAGGTGCGAGCGGCGCCGGTGGACGGGAAGACCCGGCCGCTCAGGTGCGGAACGGCCACCACCTGCCATTCGAGTCCCTTCGCCGCGTGGATGGTCAGGATCTGCACCCGGTCGGTCGCGACGGACGCCTCGGCGGGGGCGAGGCCGTTCTCCACCTGTTCGGCGGCGTCGAGATAGGCCAGAAACCCGGTGACGCCGGCCCCGGGACGACTCGCGAAGTCCGCGACCACGTCGGCGAACGCGTCGAGATGTTCGGTACCCGTCCAGCCCGCCGAGACCGGACGGCGCGCGCGCACCTCGGTGTCGACGCCGAGAACCCGACGCACCTCGGCGACGAGTTCGGGCAGCGGGTTCGACAGGTGCGCGCGCAACGCGGTCAGCTCGCGACCCAACGCCACGATCCGGGCATAGCCCGTCGGCGAATATGCCTCGGGCGCACCGGGGTCGGTGACGGCTTCGGCCAGGCAGGCGGCATCGGCGTCGGGGCCGGCTTGCACGGCGATCCGCTCCGCGGCGTCCGCAGTCGCCACGCCGCCGGTGTCGTCGAGGTGCACCGCCCGCCGCCACAGTGCGGTGATGTCGCGTCCGCCCAGCCGCCACCGCGGCCCGGTGAGCACGCGCATGGCCGCGCTGCCGGCTGTGGGGTCGGCGATCAGCCGCAGCATCGCGACCACGTCGGCCACCTCCGGCACACCGAGCAGACCAGCCAGCCCGACGACTTCGACGGGCACACCGCGTGCGGTGAGCGCGTCGGCCATCGGCGAGGCGTCGGCGTTACGCCGCACCAGCACAGCGGTCGTCGGCGCCGGCACGCCGCGCCCGCGCGCCCCGTCGTAGAGAGCGGCGATGTGGTCGGCGACCCACTCACGTTCGGCCACAACGTTGTTCAACAATGCGCACCGGATGGTTCCCGGATCGGCGTCGGGCCGCGGCCGCAGTGAGCGCACCGCCACCGAACGGCGCCGCGCCTGCGCGGATACCGCGTTCGCCAGGTAGAGCGCGCGAGGCGGATTGCGCCAGCTGGTGCGCAGCTCCAGCGTGGGCGCCGGTGTGCCGTCCGAGCGGGGGAAGTCGGTGGTGAAGCGCGGCAGATTGGTGGCCGATGCGCCGCGCCAGCCGTAGATCGACTGGATGGGGTCGCCGACGGCGGTCAGCGCGAGGTCGTCGTCCACGCCGCCACCGAACAACGACGACAGGGCGACCCGCTGCGCATGGCCGGTGTCTTGGTACTCGTCAAGCAGCACCACCCGGTACCGGCTGCGCAGTTGTTCGCCGACGCGCGGGAACTGCTCGGCCAGTCGGGCCGCCGAAGCCATCTGGATGCCGAAGTCCATCACCTTCTCGGCACGCATCCGGCGGTGCAGCTCGTCGATCAGCGGCACCAGTTCGGTGCGCTCGGTCTGGGTGGCCAGCAGCCGCAGCAGCCACTGGCTCGGGCCGCGGTCGCGTTGGTACGGCCCGGCGGGCAGCGTGTGCACCAGCCGCTCGAGTTCGACGTGGGTATCGCGCAGCTGGTCGGTGTCGACGAGGTGCTCGGCGAGCTGACCCGCCAGCCGCAGCACCATGGAGGTGACCGCCGCCGGTGTCTTCTCGGTGTCCAGCTCGGGGTGCTCGCACACGACACGGAAAGCCAACTGCCACAGTTCGGTTTCGCTCAGCAACCGGGTATCCGGCTCGACGGGCAGCAGCAGCCCGTGCTCACGCAGCAGGTCCCCCGCGAACGCGTGGTAGGTGCTGATGGTGGGCGGTTCGTCGGCGTCACCCGCTGGGTAAAAGGTGCCCGTTCCCGACAGGCGCGCCAGGCGGGTGCGGACCCGGCGCAGCAGTTGTCCGGCGGCCTTGCGGGTGAAGGTCAGCCCGAGTACCTCGCCGGGGCGGGCGTAGCCGTTGGCGACCAGCCACACCACCCGTGCGGCCATGGTCTCGGTCTTGCCCGCACCGGCGCCCGCGATGACCACCAGAGGTCCAGGTGGTGCGGCGATCACCGCGGCCTGCTCGTCGGTCGGCGCGAACATGCCCAGCGCCGCGGCGAGTTCGGACGGACTGTAGCGCGCGGTCATGACACACCTCCGGTGGCGGTTTGGGCGGGGCACATCGACCGCACGGGGCAGTGACTGCATCCGTCGTTGATCCGCGCGACGAATTCCGGGCCCTGAGTGGCCGCCGCGGCCCGGCGCACGGTGTCGCGCCACTCGGTGTGCTTCTCCGCGGTCAGCGCGTCCTGCTCCCGCTGGGTGGCACCGGCGGCGCCGGTCTTGCCGAGGTAGACCAGGCGACCACCGCCCGGTGACTCACCATGACCGAGCAGACCTTTCGCGATCGCCAGCTGATACATCGCCAGCTGCGCATGGCTCTGCGCGTCGTCCTTGGTCACCGGGCTCTTGCCCGTCTTGAGGTCGACCACCACGAGCCGGCCTTCGCTGTCGCGCTCGAGGCGGTCGACCCGACCTCGAACCCGCACGTCGGGCGCGCCGTCATCGCAGTCGACGACCACGCCGTCGACTGCGACCTCGCTGCCCACCTCGGTGAGCTCGTCGCGGGTCTGCGCGCGCCACTGCGCGAACGTCGCCAACATCGCGCGGTGGCGGCCGAGTTCGTTGTCGGCATACCAGCGGGAGTCGAACGGCAGGCGGGGCCAGAGCTTCTCGAGAACGTTGACCATCTGGCTTTCGGTGCGCCCGGGGTCGGCGACCAGGGCATGCACCAGCGACCCGACCGCCGAGCGCACGTCGCGACCGTCGGCGCCGCCGTGGCGTTCGAGCAGCCAGCGCAGCGGGCAGTCGGTGAGCATCTGCAACGTCGACGGGGAGAGCGTCACGGTATGGTCGTCGCCACTCCACAGCGGTTCTTCGCTGGACAACGGCGTCATGGTCTGCCACTGCGCAGGGTCGGCGCCCGGCACCCCGGCCGCCGCCAGCCGAGCCAACTGTGTTGCCGCACAGGCCCGCACGTCGTCGTCGGCCGCGCCGTCGGCGGCGCACACCACCCCCCGTAACCGCCCGACCAGCGCGGCAGGCGCCAACATCCGCGGCGCGGTGACCGGTGTGGTGATGTCGGGTACAGCGTCACCCGCCTGCTCGGCGAGTTCGTGGCAGAACGCCGAGGGGAGCATCGACTCGTCACCACTGTCGCTGTCGACCGCCGTCACCAGCAGGCGACCGCGGGCACGTCCCAGCGCGGCGATGAGCAACCGGCGCTCCTCCGCCAGCAACGGCGCCCTGGTCGACACTCCCCGGTCGCCTTCCGCGGTGACACCGTCGAGCACGTCGACGAGTTCCTGGGTGGCCAGCACGCCGCCGCGGGGAATCGTGTTGGGCCACAGCCCTTCCTGCATACCGGCGATGACGACGAACTCCCACTCACGGCCCAGCGCGGCGTGGGCGCTGAGCACCGCGACCGCCTCGACGTCGCCGCCGTGCTCACGGGCGGGCAGGCCGAGTCCCGCGACGTGGTCGATGAGCCCGCGCAGGGATGCCGCCGGGGTGCGGTTGACGTACTGCTCGGCGACGTCGAACAGGGCGGTGACGGCGTCAAGGTCCCGGTCGGCCTGCGCACCCGACGGGCCGCCGCGTTCGCTTGCGGCCAGCCAGCGCCGTTGCAGACCCGAGCGGTGCCAGGCCTGCCACAGCGTGTAGCGCGGGTCGTCCCCGTCGTCGGCGCTGCGGCGGGCCCCGACCAGCACCCTGCGCACGCGACTCAACGGACGGGCCAGGTTGTCGGGCAACCCGTCGACGCCGTGCTGCAACGCCTCGACGAGCAGGTCGCCGAAATCCCTTGGCGGCCGGGAACCATCGAACCGCCGCAACGCGCGGCGCAACTGGCGCAAGGACACCGGATCGACACGGCCGATCGGTCCGGTGATCAGCGCCGAGGCCCGCTCGACGTCCAAACCCTGCGCGGTCGCGGCGAGCACTGTGAGCAGCGCCTGCACCGCGGGCTGCTGACCCACCGGCGTCGACGACGGCATGTCGACGGGAACGCCCGCGGCCGCCAGCGTGCGGGCCACCGCGGCACCGAGGCGGGGCACGGACCGCACGATGACCGCCATCTGCGACCAGGGCACCCCGTCGACCAGGTGGGCGCGCCGCAGCGCGTCGGCGATCAGCGCCGCCTCGGCATGCGGCGAGGCGGCGATACGTACCGCGAGCGTGCCCGCCGGGCCGGGTGTTCCGGTCAGCACACGACCTTTGTCGGCACCCGGCAAGCGTCGCGCGACTCCGGTGATGGCGTCGGCGATCGCCGGTGCGCAGCGGCGGGATTCGGTCAGCACGATCGCCGCCTCGTCGCCACGCAGCAGCGCAGGATCTGCCCCGCGGTAGCCGAACACCGCCTGGTTGGGATCGCCCGCGAGCACGGTGAGTTCGGCCCCTTGGGCCAGCACGCGTACCAGCCGTGCGGCCTGCGGGTCCAGTTGCTGCGCGTCGTCGACGAGGAGCAGTTTGACGCGGGACCGCTCGCCGGCCAGCAGCTCGGCGTCGGTGCCGAACGCCTCCAGCGCCGCCCCCACCAGTTCTGCGGCGCCGAGCGCGGGGATGGTGGCTTGCGGCGCGGCCATTCCGACGGCCGAGCGCAAAAGCATGATCTGCTCGTAGGCCTGCGCGAACTGACCGGCCGCCAGCCACTCCGGCTTGCCCGAGCGCCGTCCGATGCGTTGCAGGTCAAGGGGATCCACACCGCGTTCGGTGCAGCGCGCGAGCAGGTCACGCAGCTCGTTGGCGAAGCCGACGGTGCTCAACGCCGGCCGCAGGTGATGCGGCCACGCGATCGCCGACCGGTCGCCGTCCTCCACGTCGCCGGCGAGCAGTTCCCGCACAATGCCGTCCTGTTCGGCTGCGGTGATCAACCGCGGCGGCGGGTCGCCATTGCGCTGCGCCGCGAGTCGCAGGACCGCGAAGGCGTATGAATGCACGGTGCGCACCAGCGGTTCACGCACAGCGGTGTGCGAGCTCGCTCGCAGCAGTTCGGCGGTGATGGCAGCGCGGGCCCGCACCCCGAGGCGAGCCGAACCGGTCAGCAGTAGAACGGCTTCGGGCTCAGTGCCCGCGGCGATGTGCGCCGCCGCGGTCTGCACCAACAGCGTGCTCTTACCGGTGCCCGCACCCCCGATCACGCGCACCACGCCGCGCATGCCGGGCTCGGTGAGCGCGGTCGGGCTGAGATCGGTCTGTGGCGCGGACATGAACGCATGACACCACGGGGGTCCGACAAGTGGGCGGCACCGGATGCTGGCAGCATCAACACCTGTGACCGAACTCCTGCATGTTCACCGCTACGGTCCGCCGGGTTCGGCGCAGGTATTGGCCATCCACGGCCTGACCGGGCACGGGCAGAGGTGGCAGACGTTGGCGACGCAGCATCTGTCCGAGTTCGCGGTCGCCGCGCCGGACCTGCTCGGCCACGGTCGTTCGTCATGGGCGGCGCCGTGGACGATCGAAGCCAATGTGGCGGCGCTGGCCGGGTTGCTCGACGGGCCGGTCGTGGTTGTCGGGCATTCGTTCGGCGGTGCGATCGCGTTGAGTCTCGCTGCTGCGCGACCGGATTTGGTGTCGGCGCTCGTATTGCTCGATCCCGCAGTGGGGTTGGACGGCAGGTGGATGCGCGACATCGCCGACGACATGTTCGCCTCGCCGGACTATCCCGACCGCGCCGAAGCACGCGCGGAGAAGGTGAACGGGTCATGGGGCGAGGTGGACGCGAACGAGCTGGAGCGCGAACTCGACGAGCACCTGATCGACCTGCCGACCGGCCGGTGCGGTTGGCGGATCAGCATTCCCGCGATGATGGCCTACTGGAGCGAGCTCGCGCGTCCGATTACGTTACCGTCCAACGGTGTTCCGGTAACGCTGGTACGGGCGATGAAGACCGACCCGCCGTATGTCACCGACGACTTGCTCACAGGAATCGCCGACCGTCCCGACTTCACACTGATCGAATTCGATTGCGACCACATGGTGGCTCAAGCCCGGCCCGAAGAGACCGCGGGCCTGATCCGCGAGCGATTGAACTAGCGATGGCCGCGATCACCGACGAACAGGTCGAAGCGGTGCGCGCTCTGGTGGCGTCCATTCCTGCCGGTCGCGTGTCGACGTACGGCGACATCGCCGAGGCGGCAGGGCTTTCCAGTCCGCGCATCGTCGGCTGGATCATGCGCACCGACTCGTCGGACCTGCCGTGGCACCGCGTGATCACCGCGTCGGGGAAGCCCGCACCGCACCTGGCGACGCGTCAGCTGGAGCGGCTGCGGGCAGAAGGCGTGCTCGCGCACGACGGCCGGATACGGCTCAGCGAGGTTCGGCACACGTTCTGAGCACGTCGAGTGAGAACTGACGGCTGTGCTCGATACCGGGTCGCGACCAGGAATGCTATTTCGCGCGCAAAAGGCGCCCTAGAGCACCAGGCGCACCAACGCCGCCGTGCGAGCCAGTCCGGGGAACGCGGCAGCCGTCGACCGCGGGTGAAGCGCGTGCACCGCGATGCGGAACATCAGCGCGCGCAACAACATCTGCGGCCATTCGGGCAACGGGCTCCACCGTTCGATGAGCCCGTCGTCGGCTTCGCCCCAGGACAGCGCGTCGACCACGACGACGCCGGCCGCCCACGATGCCGGCCGCCAGTACGGGATGATGTCGGTGATCCCCGGCGCGGCGGTGCCCGCGAAAAGCACTGTGCCGTAAAGATCCCCGTGCACCAGTTGGCTGGGGCTCTTCGTCGGCCTGCGCAGCCCGGCGAGTTGGTTGAGCAGTTCGACCGAGCGCTGCCCGTCGGCCGAACCGGGCGCCACGCGTGCGCCCGGCGGCAGCGAATGCAGCGGGCGTTCCTCCCACGCTGCGCGGTCGGCGGCGATGAACACGTCGACGTCGGCCCACGGCGCCACCGGCGGCTGTGTCAGAAACCTCGGGCGTTCCAGCTTGGCCGTCGCCTCGTGCAGCCGCACCGCGGCCGAGACCACCTCGTCGTGGCGCGGCTCCGGGGTCCCCGCTACGAAGGTATCCGCGCGCCAGCCGGCGACCACGTACCGTCCGTCGGTGGAGCGCACGGGACGCGCCAACCGCACTCCGTCGACGAACAACGTCTCCCGCACCTTGGCCGACCAGGCGGCCCGGGCATGGTCGGCGACCATCGACAGCACGACTTCGCCGCAGCGCCAGCCGCCTTCCCAGCTCGATCCGAGAGGAACCGGCGCAACGCCGGTCAGGCCGAACGCGGCCAGCACATGATCCGGTGGCCGTTCGACAGTCACCACCTCAGCGTAAGCCGAATACCGGCTAACCAGCCGTTAGTACATGACCATGTCGGGTTCGAGTTGGTTGCCCCAGGCCACGATTCCGCCCTGAACATGCATCGCGTCGGAAAATCCCGCCTTCTTCGCGATCGCCAACACCTCGGCGGAGCGCACCCCGGTCTTGCAGTAGAACACCGGCGTGCGGTCGACCGGCAGCCTCGCCAGCGCCTCACCCGACTCGAAGGAGCCCTTCGGGATCAGCTCGGCACCCTCGATGCGGTTGATGTCCCACTCGACCTGCTCACGCACGTCGATCAGGGCCAGCGGCTTGCCGGAATCCAGCAGCTCCTTGAGCTCGCGCGGGGTGATCGTGGAGTCGGCAGCGGCTTCGGCGGCGGCATCGGAGACGACGCCGCAGAACTCGTCGTAGTCGATCAGCTCGGTGATCTTCGGCGTCGAGGGGTCCTTGCGGATCTTGATGGTGCGGTACGTCATGTCCAGCGCGTCGTAGACCATCAGGCGGCCCAGCAGCGTTTCCCCGATTCCGGTGATCAGCTTGATCGCCTCGGTGCCCATCACCGACGCGACCGAGGCGCACAGGATGCCCAGCACGCCGCCCTCCGCGCAGGACGGCACCATCCCGGGTGGCGGCGGCTCCGGGTACAGGTCGCGGTAGTTCAGGCCCCGACCGTCGGGGGCGTCCTCCCAGAACACCGAGATCTGGCCCTCGAACCGGTAGATCGAGCCCCACACATACGGCTTGTGCGCCAGCACCGCGGCATCGTTGACCAGATAGCGCGTGGCGAAGTTGTCGGTGCCGTCCAGGATCAGGTCATACTGCTCGAACAGCTCGACCGCGTTGTCGGGCTCGAGGCGGAACTGGTGCAGCCGGACGTCTACCAGCGGGTTGATGTCGAGGATCGAGTCACGGGCGCTTTCGGCCTTGGACCGGCCGATGTCGGACTGGCCGTGGATGATCTGGCGCTGCAGGTTCGACTCGTCGACCACGTCGAACTCGACGATTCCGATCGTGCCGACGCCGGCCGCGGCGAGGTACAACAGCGTCGGCGAACCCAGCCCGCCGGCGCCGATGACCAGCACCCGGGCGTTCTTCAGCCGCTTTTGCCCGTCCAGGCCGAGGTCCGGGATGATGAGGTGGCGGCTGTAGCGCGCAACTTCCTCGCGGGTGAGTTCGGCCGCCGGTTCGACCAGCGGCGGCAACGGTGTCGACACCGAGAAATCTCCTTGTTTGACGTCTGCAGACCATCTCAGCAGGTACGACTTTCAACAGCAATGCGACCTCAGCGCTTCCCGCACGCTCGCCGGCTGTGAGCGTGCGGGAAACGCTGGAAAACGTCGGCGTGTCGTGTGCAAACCCGCACGTTCGCGCAGAAGACGCAACGGAGGGGGTGACGCAGGTCTCGCTCAGGCGATCGGGTACGGCCAGGGGTTGGGCTTGCAGGTGTGGTTGTCCGGCTGCACCGACTGCGGGTCGAACCGCGCGGCATCGTTGTTGTTGGTCGAGAAGGTCTGCTGCATCATCACCGGCGCCAGCTGATCGTTACCCCCGCACGGCTCGTGCCGCTGATAGCCGATCGCGTGGCCGACCTCGTGGTTGATCAGGTACTGCCGATACGAGCCGACGTCGCCCTGAAACGGCACCGCGCCGCGCACCCAGCGCGCCTCGTTGATGAACACGCGCGGCTGGCCGTCGGCGTAAGCCGGGTTGTAGCAGGACGCCTCCAGCTGGATGTCGTATCCGCAGCCTTCGCGAACGGTCATCGGCGTGCTCAGCGAGATGCGGAAGTCGGGCTCGCCGCCCGACGCCGCGTCGAGGCGGATGAACGCGAACTGCGGATTGTGCGTCCAGCTCTTGGGGTTGGCCAGCGTCTCGCTGACCATGCGGGCGAACGCCTCATCGCCGCCGAACGTCGCGGTGTCGATGCCGTTTTCGACCTCGACGGTGTATCTGAACACCTTCGCGGTGCCCTGCCCGACCTGGGCCGTGGTGCCCGGCACGATGTGCCACGTCTTGGCGCCGGCTTGGGTGAACGGCCCGCCCTGAGGCAGGATTCCGGTCGGCAGGTTCGCGTCGAACTGTGTCAGCCCTTTCGGCGGCGCGCCGATGATCGCCGTGCTGGCCACCCCGATGGTCGGTGGACCCTGCACCGGGCCCTCGGCCTGCTTGGGCGCGGGCGCGCTGGTGCCGGTGATCGTCTGGTACACCACGACCGCGGTCACGACGACGAGGACCGGCAGCGCGTAGGCCCGCCAGCCGTAGGTGGAAAGGAAGCGGCCGAGCCACGTCTGCTTGCGAATCCCGCGGTGCTCCTCGCGATTGGACCTGACCCGTCCCGAGCTCTCGGCGAGCGGGTCACGTTGAGCGCGCAGCGGCTCGCGCCACTCGTCGCGCAGCACGGGCACGCGGCCGCCGCCGCGACGCTCTGGACCCAGTTGTCCTCCTCGCGTGCGGGAGTCGTAGGTCACCGAAACAGGATGACACAGGCCAGCGCCGTCGAACTTCCGGCGCGCCACCGTCGGCTGGAGTCGCTGTGAGCCGTGCCTCACGTGCGCGCATTGCCAACGGTAGTAGTGTCATTGCGAAAAACTACAGCCAGATGACGCCAGATGAAGGAAGTGATGAGCGATCTCGCCAACACCGCCGCGAGGAGAGGCGCACAGCCGGGCAGCGGCGAAGTGTTGAACCGCCGGGGCAGCAGACTGCCGCGCGATGAGCGCCGCGGCCAACTCCTGGCCGCTGCCAGCGAGGTTTTCGTCGATCGCGGCTACCACGCCGCAGGGATGGACGAGATCGCCGACCGTGCCGGTGTGAGCAAACCCGTTCTCTACCAACACTTCTCGTCGAAGTTGGAGCTGTATCTTGCGGTGCTGGCCAGGCACGTGGAAAACCTGGTGTCCGGAGTGCGCCAGGCGCTGCGCACCACCACCGACAACCGCCAGCGGCTGCGCGCCGCGGTCCAGGCGTTCTTCGACTTCATCGAGCATGACGGCCAGGGCTACCGGCTGATCTTCGAGAACGATTACGTCAACGAACCGCAGGTCGCCGCGCAGGTGAAGGTGGCGACCGAAGCGTGCACCGACGCGGTGTTCGACCTGATCAGCCGGGATTCGGGGCTGGAGGCGCACCGCGCCAGGATGATCGCGGTCGGCCTGGTGGCGATCAGCGTGGACTCCGCGCGGTACTGGCTCAACAACGAACGACCGATCTCGAAGGACGCCGCGGTCGAGGGCACGGTGCAGTTCGCCTGGGGCGGCCTGTCACACGTGCCGCTTACCCGGTCTTAGCCCCGAGTCCGACCCCGAAGCCGACGCGCCGAACATCGGCGGCGCCGATCTCCACGTAGGCGATCTTGGACGTCTGCACCAGGAAACGCCGACCCTTCTCGTCGGTCAGCGCGAGCACGCCCGAGTCCTTGGCCAGCGCGTCGGTGAACAGTTTCTCCACCTCGCTTGGTGTCTGCGCGCTGTTGAAGCTCAGCTCGCGCGGGCTGTCCGTGACACCGATCTTGACCTCCACGCCGTGGTCCCTTTCCGTTGCACCGAAGAACTTGACGCAAGGCTAATGGACGGCGCGCCGCGCGCAGCGCGGCGGTGAGTTCGCGGTCGGCGAAGCTCCGAGATCAACGGCGACCGAACCGAGTCCGGACCGTAACCAACACACCAGCCGCTGAACCTCACCCGTCACTCCAGCATCGATAGCATCAGGCCCGGCAACAATTTCCGTGCCCCACACGACCCGGGAAAACCCATATGAACAGGCCTTACACTGCGCATTCACCGTATTCGCTGACCCCGACCGAACGGATCCCCAGCTACGCCGGATACGCCGGACCACCCGCCGCGGACCTCGATTACGAGCACGACGGGATGCCGGCGCCCGAGGAGTACGAGGACTACGACGAGTACGAACAGCAGTACGACGAGGAGCGCATCGATCGGCGCTGGATGTGGGTGGCCGGGATCGCCGGCGTGATCCTGTTCATCGCAATCGGAACCACCGGCATCATCCTCGGCGGCGGCGACAGCGGTTCGGTGTCAGCCACCGCGACCTCGGATGCACCCACGCTGTCGAGTGCGCCGGCCACCACGACCGCCCCGCGGGCCGGCGGCACCCAGCCCGTCCCCTCGTCGCTGCCGCCGGAGACGGTCACGACTGTCAGCCCGACCGCCGAGACGACCGCGCCACCCACCTCGGCCCAGCCCGCGGCCGTCCCGCCGCCTGCACCGGTATCACCGCGCACCATCACCTACCGGGTGACGGGCAACCGCCAGCTGATCGACCTGGTGACGGTGATCTACACCGACGGCCAGGGCGCCCTGAGGACCGAGGTCAACGTCGCGCTGCCGTGGGCCAAGCAGGTGGTGCTCGAACCCGGTGTGGAGCTCAAGTCGGTCACCGCGACCAGCGTCGCCGGCCAGCTGAACTGCAGCATCACCGATGCGGCGGGCACGCTGATCACCGCGCAGAACAACAATTCGATGATCGCCAGCTGCACCCAGTAGCGCAGTCACGGCGGGGGTCAGGCCAGCCCGAGCTCCTGCATGCGGGAGGTGTGTGTGCGCTGCAGCCGGTCGAAGAACTCGGTCAGTTGCGTCAGCCCTTCGCCGCTGGCCATCACCAGATCGACCAACTCGTCGTGATCGGCCAACACGAACTGCGCCTGGGTGATCGCCTCACCGAGCAGGCGACGCGACCACAGCGCGAGCCGGTGCCGCTGCTTCTCGCTGGCCGTCACCGCCGCGCGCACCTCGGCGACGACGAACTGCGAGTGGCCGGTCTCCGACAGCACCGCGCGCACCACTTCGGCGACCTCGGCGGGCATCGAGTCGGCGATCTCGAGGTAGAAGTCGGCGGCCAGAGCATCGCCGACATATGTCTTGACCAAAGCCTCGAGCCAGGTGCTCGGAGTGGTCAGCCGGTGGTAATTCTCAAGTGCTGACGCGTATTTCGTCATCGCCGGCACGACGTCCACTCCGCGGCGCTCGAGCGCGTCCCGCAGCACCTCGTAGTGGTTCATCTCGGCGGCCGCCATGCTGGCCATGTTGATGCGTCCGCGCAGGTTCGGCGCCATGCGCGCCTCGTCGGTGAGCCGGTAGAACGCCGCCACCTCGCCGTAAGCCAGCAGCGCGAAAAGTTCGTTGACGCCGGGATGCTCGGCCGACACACCTGACGTCGCCGAGTCGGTTTGCCCGGGTGCCGGTGGCGTCGAGTTCATGGGCCCAACTCTAAACGTCACCGCGCCTGGCCGGTCGGGCGAACATCACCAGGTATGATGGTTTCGGGCAGCGGCATTGAAGAAAGCTCGCCGCCACCCAAGAAATGTGCGTGCACGCAGTCGGCCCGCCTACCTCAGCGCCGGGCTCTGGTCTTCACTGGCCATTACTTTTGTCGAACTCGTGCGCGCGTGGAAGCCATGAGGATGACAATTGAAAGGCCTCGTTTTCGCGTATGACGCATCTCAATCCCACATTTGCTGAACTCGGAGTCCGCGACGAAATCGTGCGCGCACTCGCCGAGGACGGCAAGCAACATCCATTTGCCATTCAAGAGCTGACCATGCCGATGGCGCTGGCCGGCGACGACCTGATCGGCCAGGCCCGCACCGGCATGGGCAAGACGCTGGCCTTCGGTGTGCCGATGCTGCAGCGCATCACCACCGACGCCGACCGCCCCCTGACCGGCGTCCCGCGGGCGCTTGTGGTCGTGCCCACCCGCGAGTTGTGTCTGCAGGTGTACGGCGACCTGGCGGCCGCCGGGAAGTACCTCACGGTCGGCGACCGCAAGCTGTCGGTCACCTCGATTTACGGCGGACGGCCCTACGAGGGCCAGATCGAGGCGCTGGAGAAGGGCGTCGACGTCGTCGTCGGAACGCCCGGTCGCCTGCTCGACCTGGCCCAGCAGGGGCATCTGAAGTTGGGCGGACTGTCCATGCTGGTGCTCGACGAGGCCGACGAGATGCTCGACCTCGGCTTCCTGCCCGACATCGAGCGGATCCTGCGCCAGATTCCCGACAGCAGGCAATCGATGCTGTTCTCGGCGACGATGCCGGACCCGATCATCACGCTGGCCCGCACCTTCATGAACCAGCCGACGCACATCAGGGCCGAAGCTCCGCATTCGGCGGCCACCCACGACACCACCGAGCAGTTCGCCTACCGTGCGCACGCGCTGGACAAGGTGGAGATGGTCGCCCGCATCCTGCAGGCCGAGGGCCGCGGCGCCACGATGATCTTCACTCGCACCAAGCGCACCGCGCAGAAGGTCGCCGACGAACTCGCCGAGCGCGGGTTCAAGGTCGGCGCCGTGCACGGCGACCTCGGCCAGGCGGCCCGCGAGAAGTCGCTCAAGGCGTTCCGCACCGGCGATGTGGACGTGCTGGTCGCCACCGACGTCGCCGCCCGCGGCATCGACATCGACGACATCACCCACGTGATCAACTACCAGATCCCCGAGGACGAGCAGGCCTACGTGCACCGTATCGGCCGCACGGGCCGCGCGGGAAAGACCGGAATCGCGGTGACGCTGGTGGACTGGGACGAACTGGCACGTTGGACGATGATCGACAAGGCGCTCGGCCTCAACACACCCGATCCCGCCGAAACGTACTCCAGCTCGCCACATCTCTACAGCGAGCTGGGCATCCCCGCCGACGCCACCGGCAATGTCGGTGAGCCCGTCAAGGTGCAGAGCAAGCGCGCCCCGACGGAGAAGGCGGCCGACCGCCCCGCCCGCACCCGCGACCGGACCCGTCGCCGCACGCGCGGAGGCAAGCCGGCCGGCGGGCATCCCGAAGCGTCCACCTCACCCGAGCAGGAGTCCAGCGACGCCGGCGACAGTTCCGGTGACGTGGGTCCGGCCAAGCGTCGACGCCGGCGTCGGCCGCGCAAGGCCCCGGCCAGCACCGGCTAGCGAGGCGCCGGCGCGCGATGGTCAAACCCGAACGCCGCACCCGGACCGACGTGCTGGTGGCTCTGGCGATTGCCGTCGTGGTCGCGGTGACGGCCGGTTTGGTCTGGTGGACCAGCGACGCGCGGGCCACAATCAGCAGGCCGGCCGCTGCCCCGGTGCCGCCGCTCACCCCCGCCAAGGCGGTTCCGCAGTCGGTGCGCCAGTTGTGGACCGCACCCAGCGGGCGCACGACGAGGCCGCTCGTCGTCGGCGGCGCCGTGGTAACGGGTGACGGCAGCACGGTCCAGGGCCGCGATCCCGCGACGGGCGACACGCTGTGGAGCTATTCGCGTGACCTCGAGCTGTGTGGGGTCAGCTACGTCTACCAGTACGCGGTGGCGGTATACCCCGACATGCGCGGATGCGGCCAGGTCAGCACGATCGACGCCAAGACCGGCACACGGGGGCCGGCGCGGACCTCCTATGCCGATCCCGAGGTGAAGCTGACGTCGGACGGCACCGCCGTGCTCTCCGCGGGCGAGAGCCGACTCGAGCTGTGGCGCTCCGACATGGTTCGGATGATCAGCTACGGCGCGCTCGACGCCCGCATCAAACCGGACACCCCGGCGTCGCCGCTGTGCCGGTTGGTGTCGGCGCAGGCCAGTTCCAGCGCGGTGTCGGTGCTCGAGGCGTGCCCGCGGCAGCCCGATCTGCGCCTCACGCTGTTGCGACCCTCCGACGAGGAGGACACCCCGGAGTTGAAGTACGTGCCGCAGCCGGGCGTGTCGAAGGATTCCGGCGCGCGGGTGGTGGCGGTCGCCGACACCACGACCGCCGTCTACGTGCCCGCTCCCAAACCGGCGGTGAACATCGTCGACGAGACGGGCGCGACAATCGCCAGCACGGAGGTGGCCCGCCCGCCGTCGCCGCAGGCCACGATGTCGCGTGCGGGCGACCTGATCACCTGGTGGACCGGTGAGAGCGTAATGGTCTTCTCCGCCAACGGACTTCGCTACAAGTACACCGTCGCACCGGCGGGCGGCAACGTGCCGGTGGGGCCGGCGACGATCATGGCGGGCCGGTTGCTGGTGCCCGTCACGGGCGGCTACGACGTGTTCGATCCGGAGACCGGTCGGGGCGAACGCCATATTCCGGTGGCCCGGCCGCCGGGTTCGGCGCCGGTGGTGCCCGCGGTGGCCGGGTCGACGCTGCTCGAACTGCGCGGCGATCAGCTGGTGGCGCTCGGCTGATTTGTGATTTGGGTGTAGTTGGTCGCGGTGGACGCGACGAACTACACCGAAATCGCTAAATTTCGGGGGCGAATGTCGGCATCGGCTTGCCGGTCTTCCAGTGCTTCAGCAGCGCCGCGGCCAACTCGCGGTAGGCGTGCGCGCCCTTGTTCTTGCGACTGGCCAGCACCGAAGCCCCCGAGGCGCTGGCTTCGGCGAACCGGACGGTGCGCGGAATCGGCGGCGCCAGCACCGGCAGGTCGTAGCGGTCGGCGACGTCGAGCAGCACGTCGCGGCTGTGCGTCGTGCGCGAGTCGTACAGCGTCGGTAGCGCCCCCAGCAGATTCAGATCGGCGTTGGTGATCGCCTGGACGTCGGCGATGGTGCGCAGGAACTGCCCGACGCCGCGGTGCGCCAGCGTCTCACACTGCAGCGGCACGATCACGTCGTCGGCGGCGGTCAGCCCGTTGAGGGTGAGCACGCCGAGAGACGGCGGACAGTCGACGATCACCACGTCGTAGCCGGTGTCGGAAAGCTTGGCCAGCGCACGCTTGAGCGCGTACTCCCGGCCGGCGCGCATCAGCAGCATCGCCTCGGCGCCCGCGAGGTCGATGTTGGCCGGCAGCAGTGTCATGCCCTCCGGGGTGTCGAGCAGCGCGGCGTCGGGTTCGACCTCGCCGAGCAGCACCTCGTGAATCGACACCGGCAGCTTGTCGGGGTCGTGGCCCAGCGAGAACGTCAACGACCCCTGCGGGTCGAGGTCCACCACCAGGACCCGCTTGCCGTCCTCCTGGATCGCCGCACCCAACGACGCCACCGTCGTCGTCTTGGCTACCCCACCCTTTTGATTGGCGACCACAAGTACCCGAGTCACGATGCTCATCGTTGCACGGGCAGGTACGTCGCGACGGGCCGTGCGGCAGAATCAGTGAGCGTGGGCCTTCTGCAGCACCGCCTGGTATTGCTTCGTCACGGCGAGACGGAGTGGTCGAAGAGCGGTCGGCACACCGGCCGCACCGACCTCGAACTCACCGAAACCGGGCGCGAACGCGCCAAGCTGGCGGCCGAAGTGCTGGCCCAACTCGAGCTCGACAACCCGCTGGTGCTCAGCAGTCCGATGCGGCGCGCCGCGGACACCGCCGAACTGGCCGGGCTGACCGTCGACGAAGTATCGCCGCTCCTGCAGGAATGGGACTACGGCCGCTACGAGGGGCTGACGACGCCACAGATCCGTCAGACCGTCCCCGACTGGTTGATCTGGACGCACGGCGCCGACGGCGGCGAGAGCGTCGCGCAGGTCACCCAACGCGCGGACCGCGCCGTCGAGTTGGCGCTGACACACATGGATTCACGCGACGTGGTGTTCGTCGGACATGCACACTTTTCCCGCTCGGTGATGGCGCGATGGGTCGAGATGCCGGTGGGCGAAGGGATCCGATTCGCGATGGCGCCGGCCTCGCTCGCGGTGCTCGGCTTCGAGCACGCCATCCGGCAGGTCATCGCGCAGGGGCTGACCGGCCACCGGGATCCGTGTAAGCCACGGTGACTCGCGAGCCGTCCTTCGTCCTGGCCTCCCGCGGTGCCGTCGTCGCGGAGGGGGTGCACACCGCATTCCCGAAAGTCGCCGACGCGCGCGCCGCGCTTGCGTCGCACAGCGCTCCGATCATCGTGGGCGCGTTGCCTTTCGACATGACCAAACCGGCGGCCCTGATCCGGCCGCAGAGTGTTCAGTTTCTCGACGCGTTGCCGGAGTGGGCGCTTCGTCCGCTGCCCGACGTGCGGATCGCCGAGACGCTGCCGGATCCGGACGAACATCGCTCGCGGGTCGCCGCGGCGGTGGACCGGCTGAACAATCCGTCGAGCGGGCTGCACAAGGTCGTGCTGGCCCGCGCGCTGCGGTTGGCCGCCGGCGGCCCGCTGGACGCGCGCACCGTCCTGCACCGGCTCGTCAGCGCGGACCCGGCGGCCAACGGCTACCTCGCCGATCTGACCGCGGCGGGCGGCGGTTACTCGGGGGCGGTGCTGGTGGGCGTGAGCCCGGAACTGCTGGTGGCCCGCCGCGGCGATCAGGTGGTCTGCGCGCCGTTCGCCGGATCGGCGCCCCGCTCCCCGGACCCGGACACCGACGAGGCGAACGGTGCGGCGCTGGCCGCATCCGCGAAGAACCGCCACGAACACCAGCTGGTGGTCGACACGATCCGCGACTTGCTCGAGCCGCTGTGCGCGGATCTCGACGTCGCAGCCGAGCCGGCACTGCGCAAGACCGACGCGGTGTGGCATCTGGCCACCCGTATCACCGGCCGGCTGCGCGAAAAGTCCACTTCCGCATTGGATCTGGCGATCGCCCTGCACCCAACCCCCGCGGTCGGCGGTGTGCCCACGGCCGACGCGGCCGACCTGATCGCCGAACTGGAGGGTGACCGCGGCTTCTACGCCGGCGCCGTCGGCTGGTGCGATCAGCGCGGCGACGGCCGCTGGGTGGTGTCGATCCGGTGCGCGCAGCTGTCGGCGGATCGCCGCACCGCCGAAGCGTATTCCGGTGGCGGCATCGTCGCCGAGTCCGATCCCGACGACGAACTCGACGAAACCACAACGAAATTCAACACCATCCTCACCGCTCTGGGTGTCGACCCGTGGCCGAGCTGATCCGCCGGGTGCGGCCGGGCGACGAGCCCGAACTGACGGCAATGATCCACGAACTCGCCGAGTTCGAACACGCCGCGCACGAATGCACCGTCACCGAAAACCAGTTGAGCCGAGCGCTTTTCACCGATCCTGCGACCTTGCAGGGCCACATCGCCGAGGTCGACGGGCAGGCCGCCGCGGCCGCGTTGTGGTTTCGCAGCTTCTCCACGTGGGACGGCGTCGAGGGCATCTACCTCGAAGACCTGTATGTGCGGCCGCAATTCCGCCGGCGCGGGCTGGCCCGCAAGCTGCTGGCCACCCTGGCCCGAGAATGCGTCGAACACGGATACAGTCGGCTGTCGTGGGCGGTGCTCGACTGGAACGTCAACGCGATCGCGCTCTACGACGCCGTCGGCGGCAAGCCGCAGACCGACTGGATCACCTACCGGGTTTCGGGACCCGAACTGTCGGCGCTGTCCGCGGAATCGCCCTGAGCACCCACCCACTGCAGCGCGGACGGGCTGAACAGCAGACCAAGCGTCACCACCGCCACGACGCCGAGCGCAACTGCGTAGACCCACTGGTGCGAACCCACACCCATGTACCAGACCACCGGCAGCAACAGCAGTTGCGCGAACACCGCGATGCCGCGACCCCACCGCCTGCCCGTCCACAACGCCCAGGCTGCGGCCAGCACCGCCGAGCCCATGATCGCGAACCACAGCGCGGTGCCGTACTTGTTCAGCCCCGATTCCTCGGCCCCGCCGAACCCGCTCACGAGGTAGACCAAGGCTGCCGCCAGCGCGACGACGCCCTCCGCGGCAACGAGGGCAGCGGCCTGCCGCACGGTCGTCGGTGAGGGAACGATCACGTCGTCGAGCGTAGAGGGTGCGGCGCGCCCCTTCAGTAGGCTCGGAGTCCGTGCGCGCCGTGCTGATCGTGAACCCCAATGCCACGTCGACGACTCCGGCCGGGCGCGACCTGCTGGCCCACGCGCTGGAGAGCCGGGTGAAGCTGACCGTCGCGCACACCGACCACCGTGGGCACGCCATCGAGATCGCCCGCGACTCGGCGCGCGCCGGTGTCGACGTGCTGATCGTGCACGGTGGCGACGGCACGGTGAACGAAGTGGTCAACGGCGTTCTCGAGATCAACGGCCCAGGCGCCGCCGCCCCGGCGGTCGGCGTCGTCCCAGGTGGCTCCGCCAACGTGTTCGCGCGCGCGCTGGGAATCAGCCCCGACCCGATCGAGGCGACCAATCAGCTGGTCGACCTGTTGTCGGGGTACCGGCACCGCAGGGAATGGCGGCGGATCGGCCTGATGGACTGCGGTGAACGGTGGGGGGTGTTCACCGCGGGCATGGGTGTCGACGGTGACGTGGTGGCTGCCGTCGAGGCCCAGCGCGCGAAGGGCCGGAAAGTCACCGCCTCCCGCTATGTGCGCGTCGCCATCCGGGAGGTGCTGACCAGCGCCCGTAAGGAACCGTCGCTGACGCTGCATCTCCCCGACCGCGAACCGGTCGATGCCGTCCATTTCGCGTTCGTGTCCAACGCCAGTCCATGGACCTACGCCAACGCCAGACCGGTGTGGACGAATCCGACCACGACGTTCGAGACCGGCCTGGGCGTGTTCGCCACGACCAGCATGAACGTGTGGGCGAACCTGAGGCTGGTGCGGCGAATGCTGGCGAAGAAGCCGCGTATCGAGGCCAAGCACCTCATCCGCGACGATGACCTGCCCTGGCTGCAGGTGACCAGCGAGACACCGGTTGCGTGTCAGATCGACGGTGATTACGTGGGCATGCGGGACTCGATGAGGTTCACTTCGGTCCCGGATGCGCTGGGCGTGCTTGCGCCGGCCCTAGAGAACGCCTCTGACCTGCGGTGATACGTTCGCGGCGTAAGATTCGAGGCGCAGTTGGATCGAGTCTAGTACAGGCGAGTGGGTGATATGCGAAGCCACCCGGCTAGTGACATTGCGCACTTGTTAACTCACGAGTATTGACATCTGTCCAGCCTGTGAAAGCATCGAAGCAACGTTGCAAAAACATTCAATGTGCACGCGTTAAACAGCCGAAGAAATAAGCGTGCGCTGCGCTGCGCACACTGGACATATCTTGACGAGGAGTTTGATCTTATGGATTGGCGCCACAAGGCGGTCTGTCGCGATGAAGATCCGGAGCTGTTCTTCCCGGTGGGGAACAGCGGCCCGGCACTCGCTCAGATCGCTGACGCGAAGCTCGTCTGTAACCGTTGCCCGGTGACCACCGAGTGCCTTACCTGGGCATTGGAGTCCGGACAGGACGCAGGCGTGTGGGGCGGCATGAGCGAGGACGAGCGTCGCGCGCTGAAGCGGCGCAACGCTCGCACCAAGGCTCGCAGCGGAGTCTGAGTTCGCGTCCAGCACCAACCTTTACGGCCCCGACATTTGTCGGGGCCGTATCTTTGTGCGAATTCAATTTGGCCAATTCGCCACATTGCGAATAGATGGGCCAATTAGCGAATGGCGAACAGTTCTACTGGGCGGCGCGCCGCGGGCGACCCAGCGGCACACGCAACACGACGTCGGTCCCGCCGGTGGGGACCTCGTGCATGTCCAGCGACCCGTCCAGTTCCGCCGACACCAGCGTCCGCACGATCTGAAGACCCAGCCGGTCGGCTCTCTCCAGGCTGAACCCGTCGGGCAGTCCGCGCCCGTCGTCGTGGACGACCACGTCGAGCCACCTCGCCGACCGTTCGGCCCGGATCGTCACGCCGCCCTGTCTGGTCCCAGGCTCGAATGCGTGCTCGATAGCGTTCTGCACCAGCTCAGTGATGACCATGACCAGCGCGGTGGCGCGATCGGCATCAAGCACGCCCAGATCACCCACCCGGTTGATGCGAATCGGACTGTCCACTGCCGCAACGTCATTCATCATCGGCAGGATTCGGTCCACGACCTCGTCGAGGTTGACCTCCTCATCCACCGACATCGAGAGCGCGTCGTGCACCAGCGCGATCGATGACACCCGTCGCACCGATTCCATCAACGCCTCGCGGCCTTCGTCGTTGTTGGTGCGGCGGGCCTGCAGGCGCAGCAGTGCCGCGACGGTCTGCAGGTTGTTCTTCACGCGGTGATGGATCTCCCGGATCGTGGCGTCCTTCGACAGCAGCGCACGGTCGCGACGCTTGACCTCGGTCACGTCGCGGATCAACACCGCCGCGCCGACGGCCTTGCCGTGCGCCACCAGCGGGAGCGTGCGCATCAGCACGGCGGCACCGCCGGCGTCGACCTCCATGCGCATGCTGGACCCGCCGGCCAGCGAGTCGCCCACGTGGTTCGCCAGCTCCTGCGCCTCGAACGGGTCGCCTATCAAGGGACGCGTGACCGTGACGAGGTTGTGGCCACCCAGTTCGGCGGCCAACCCCATCCGGTGGTAGGCCGAGATCGCGTTCGGGCTGGCGAAGGTGACCACCCCCGTCTCGTCGAGCCGGATGAACCCGTCACCGACACGTGGGCTCGACCGCGACATTGCCAGGTCTCCGACGTTCGGGAAGGTGCCCTCGGCCAACATGTGCAGCAGATCGCGCGCACAGTCGAGATACGCGACTTCCAGCGGGCTGGCTTTGCGGGAGGCCAGAGCGGTCTGATGGGTCAACACCGCGACGACCTCTTCCTTGTACCGAACAGGCACTGCCTCGACGTTGAGACCGGGTGAAACCTGTTGTCCCGCACCGTCTCCCACGACGATCTCACCCGAGGTGAACGCCGCAGCGACGACGGGCAGCGCGTCGGCCCCGGCCAGCGTGCTGACCGCGTCGGCCAGTAGCACCGTCGGGGCGGTGTTCGGCCGCACCTGCGCCACGCAGACCAGCGAGCCGTCGTCGCGGCGAACCCACATCAGGTAATCGGCGAACGACAGGTCGGCGAGCAACTGCCACTCGCCCACCACCGCATGCAGATGATCGACCGCGTTGCCGGGCAGCATGGTGTGCTCGGCGAGCAGGTCACCGAGGGTGGACATCGCGGCTTACTTCCTGCGGCGGATCACGCGGACGCGGTGATCAGCTGATCACCGCGATGAGGTCACCGGCCTGGATGACGTCGCCGACGGCGACGCTGACCTTGCTCACGGTGCCCGCCACCTCGGCCAGCACCGGAATCTCCATTTTCATCGACTCCAGCAGCACAAGGGTGTCGCCTTGGCCGATCTGATCGCCCTCGCTCACCACGACCTCGAGCACACTGGCCACGATCTCAGCGCGAACGTCCTCGGCCATCCTCACCCCACTCATTCCGCTGCTGTAAATGCCTATCGGCCTACATCGAACCACATGACCGGCCCGTCAGCGGTGTCGCCGGGCCATGAGACAATGGTCCCGACGCGCCCGCCGGAGGTGGGCCGAGCAATCCCCCAGATTATTCGGAGGTAGACCATGGCCAAGCGTGGCCGGAAGAAGCGCGACCGCAAGCACAGCAAGGCCAACCACGGTAAGCGGCCGAACGCCGGTTCGAAGTCGGTGCGCTAGTCGGGTCGAATGTCGGCCCGCGTGTCGCTAACCGCGCCGAATGATCGTCGTGCGGCTGATCTCGATGCGCAGCCGCTCTCGCAGGCTTTCGGGCGCCCGGTCGCCGCTGCACTTCTTCGCGATCAGCTTCTTGACCCGCTCCTCAACGCCGTAGTGCCGTAGACACGCCGGACAGTCTTCGAGGTGCTGGCGCAGTTTGTCCCGGGTCTCGGGCGTGCATTCACCGTCGAGCAACGTCCACACCTCGGCGATGACCGCCGCGCATTCGGGGTGCTCGGGGTCGACCGGGCGCTGCCAGCGCTCTTCGTCCGAGAACGAGCTCATGACGAGACCTCCTCGGGCGTGTCCATCTGCTGTCCCCGCATGAAGCCGCGCTCCCTGGCCACGTTGGCCAGCAGTTCGCGCAGCTGGCGCCTGCCTCGGTGCAACCGCGACATCACCGTGCCTATCGGCGTGTCCATGATCTCGGCGATCTCCTTATAAGGGAAGCCCTCGACGTCGGCGTAGTAGACCGCCATCCGGAAATCCTCCGGTAGCGCCTGCAGCGCTTCCTTGATCTCGTTGTCCGGCAGCAACTCGAGCGCCTCGACCTCGGCTGAGCGCAGCCCGGTCGACGAGTGCTCGGCATTGGCGGCGAGCTGCCAGTCGGTGATCTCCTCGGTCGGATACTCCGAGGGCTGGCGCTGCTTCTTGCGGTAGCTGTTGATGTAGGTGTTGGTCAGGATGCGGTACAGCCACGCCTTGAGGTTGGTGCCCTCGCGGAACGACCGGAAGCCGGCGTAAGCCTTCACCATGGTTTCCTGCAGCAGGTCCTCGGCGTCGGCCGGGTTGCGCGTCATGCGCAGGGCGCCGCCGTACAACTGGTCGAGCAGCGGAATCGCATCACGCTCGAAGCGCGCGGTCAGCTCGGCGTCGGTCTCCTGCGGCGGCGAGGTATCCGGCTCTGTCTCCGGCGCCGTATCGCGCGTTGACCCGTCGGAGTCGGTCATCGTGGGGAACACCGTCCCTTCTGTCGCGGTGCCACCGAACAAGCCCGGCATATCCACCGGGCGCACGGGGAAGTCCATGGCCAGCGTTGGCACACCTGACTCCCTTCACTCATCGTAGAGGTTGAGACCGACACGTTTTCTGGCCGCCGAGTCCTCGCGGCATTGCAGTCATCGTCAATAACAGCGGTCCCCGCCGCGGTTGTTCCCAGAATCCCGACCTCTGCGCGTGCGCCGCTCCGGCGCGGTGCCCCTGACCGGTGCGAAACTGCATTCGAGCAGGCCGCCACTCGGCCTTTCGCTGCTGGAACACAGTTTCGCGGCCCGCTCGGTGCTGCGGCCGAGGGCGGCATAGGGTGACGCCATGTCGCTCAACGGGAAGACCATGTTCATCTCCGGCGCGAGCCGCGGTATCGGCCTGGCGATCGCCAAGCGCGCGGCGGCCGACGGCGCCAACATCGCATTGATCGCCAAGACCGCCGAACCGCATCCCAAGTTGCCCGGCACGGTCTACACCGCGGCGAAGGAGCTGGAGGAGGCCGGCGGACAGGCATTGCCCATCGTGGGCGACATCCGCGATGGTGACTCGGTTGCCTCGGCGGTCGCCAAGACCGTCGAGCAGTTCGGCGGCATCGACATCTGCGTCAACAACGCCTCGGCGATCAACCTCGGCTCGATCACCGAGGTCCCGCTGAAGCGGTTCGACCTGATGAACGGTATCCAGGTGCGGGGCACGTATGCCGTTTCGCAGGCGTGCATTCCGCACATGGTGGGCCGGGAGAACCCGCACATTCTGACGCTGTCGCCGCCGGTGCGACTCGAGCCGGAGTGGCTCAAACCGACCGCTTACATGATGGCCAAATACGGCATGTCGCTGTGCGCGTTGGCGATCGCCGAGGAGCTGCGCGACGAGGGCATCGCCTCCAACACCCTGTGGCCGCGGACGCTGGTGGCCACGGCCGCGGTGCAGAACCTGCTCGGCGGCGAGGAGGCGATGGGGCGTGCCCGCAAGCCCGACGTCTACGCCGACGCCGCGTACGTGATCCTCAACAGGCCGGCCCGCGAGTACACCGGGAACTCTGCGCTGTGTGAGGACGTGCTGCTCGAGTCGGGCGTGACCGATCTGTCGGTGTACAACTGCGTACCGGGCGCCGAACTCGGCGTCGACCTGTGGGTCGACACGCCCAACCCACCGGGATACCAGGGTCCGTGACGCCGGTCACGCCGCGCAGAGTTCGACGCCGAGCAGGTTGGCCGGCCAGAACGCCGCGGTGAGCATGAAGGCGCCGATGTCCGAGCCCGCCGGAATCCGGGTGCGCAGTGCGGTGTCGATCAACTGCACCTGTTCGGCGTCGAAGAAGGCCCACGCCAGACCGATCAGCAGGTAGGGAATCGCCAGCCACATCGCGACCTCGATCATCGCCTCGACACTGACGCGACGGCTCAGCAGGCGGCGCAGCGCCGCCATACCAGCGCCCTGTGTGTGCGGACGCGGCGGCGCACATCGGCGAGCAGCACGTAGCTGCCGCCTCGCCGGACGAACACCGGCAGAAATCTGTTGACCAAAGCGACTGTCAGAAACAGCATCTCGAAGTGAAACTGCCTGAAGCCGCTCCACCGCAGGCCCATTTGCTCCCGGAACACCGGCGCGAGGAAGCCGGTGGTGAGGAACTTCAGCAGCGGCCGGAACGGCAGCGCCAGCAGCGGATTGATCATGCGCAGGTTCACCATGTCGAGCAGGTAATTCCGCACCCGGTCGTCGATCGAAACCCGTTGACACGCGCCGCGCCAATAGTCGTCGAACTCGGCGCGGGTCGGCGGCCACTGCTCCTCGGTCACCTGCAAGGTGGTGCCCAGCGGCCAGGCGGACCGGTAGAACTGATCGGCCTGTTGAGGTGTCAGCTCGCCACGCAGCAGCTGATACGTGTCCTCCAGTCCGACGAAAAGGCAAGCGGCGACCCACATCTGCAGTTCGCGGTCGAATGCGTTGTACCGGACCGGGCTTTCGGCGGTCGACTTGACGTGCCGGTGTGAGGAGTTGACCGCCTCGCGGAACGCGGCGCGATCGTCGGGTGTGCCGAGCACGGCCACGGCGAGGTACTGGAACGTCGTCCTCGCCCGCTTCCAGGGGTGCTTGAGCAGGTTTCCGGAATCGACCTTGCTTTCGGCGACGCCGTGGCCCACCTCCGGCCAGGACAGCTGCATGACGACGTTGGCCGCACCCGCGGCGAAGGCCCAGAAGTCCATGGCCTCCGCGGCGGTGACCGGCTCGGTGTCCCATCGCGCGGTGCGACGGCGCACGGTGATGCGGTAGCGGTCGGTCATGCGACGCACACCGCGGAGAAGACCATTGCCGGCCAGAACGCGATCGTCGCGATGAGCTGGCCGAGCCACGAAAGGCCCGTGCCGTCCAGCTGGTCGCGGTTCAGCGCCGTCCAGACCACGCCGATGACGAGGTAGGGTGCGGCGAGCATGAGTGCGGTGCCGATCCACTCGGCGATGGTCATCTCGAAGGTCAGGACCTTCCTCACTGCGCTGAGCACCCCTGCTCCCTCCAGTTACCCGATGCGGTCACTATGTTAATGACCATTCAGGCGTGAGCAGGTCGATTCGCCCAGACGGAATTGTCTGACGTGAACGCGGCGCGGGCTCACTTCAGCATCGAACGCACGCTGTCGGAAAAGGCGGCGGTGGTGAAGCACGTCGGCTCGGCGAACTCCTCGAGCGTGAGCGCGTCGGCCCAGTCGGCGTCGGCGGCGGTGCGAAGCAGCGGCTTGGCCATTGCGACCGTGTGCGGCGGCATCGCGCCGATTCGCGAGCACCACTCGTCGGCGGCGGCCAACAGCCGATCGTGTTCGACCACCTCCTGGACCAGGCCGAGGCGCTGGGCCTCGCGGGCGTCGATGTGCACGCCGCGCAGGTAGAACGCGAGCGCCCCCTGGTAGCCCAGGATTCGGGTCAGCGCCCAACTCGTGCCCACCTCCGGTATCAGCCCCAACCGCCCGAATGCCGGGACAATCACGGCACGCTCGCTGGCGATCACCAGATCACATGTCAGCGCCCAGGCCAGCCCGACGCCGGCCGCCGCTCCGTTGAGCGCGGCCACGAAGATTGTGTCCGATCCGGCGATCAGCCTTGCGATGCCGCCGAATTCGCGACGGATCCAGCGCCAGACGTCGGCTGTGCCCTCCGGCGCGTCGAGTTGGTCGATCGCCGCGTCCATCATCTGCAGATCGCCTCCGGCGCTGAAGCCCGGATCGGCGCCGGTGAGCACGACGGAGCGCACGTCAGGGTCGGCATCCAGTTCGACGAGCGCGGATCGCAATTGCCGCACCAGTGGGGCCGACAGCACGTTGAGCCGCTGCGGTTCGTCGAGCGTGACCAGCGCTCTGTCGGCGCGGCGCTCAACTCGCAACCGCACCGGCGCGGCGGGGTCGTCGCCGGCGGCGACCATCGTCCGGTACAGCGAATCGGCCTTCTCGGTCATGACACATCCTCCTCGATGTCGTTGGCACGCAACGCCGCCCACGCGGCATTCGCGACGATCTCACCCGTCCCCGGAGACATCCGCTTCGCCGGTCCGACCGAGTGCCGGTACGTCAGAGCAGGGTGCCTTGCTCGGTCTGCGGTTCCACCGGCTCGATCAGCTCCGGACCGTTGTTGCGGACGCTGTTCACCAGCCGAGACACCTCCCGGATCTCGATGCGGTCCAGATCGCCGTGGCCGCGCAGCACGCCTTCGTCGATCGGCGCGTCGGGGTCCAGCCAGCGGTCCCAGTCGCGTTGGCTGACGGTCAGCGGCATCCGGTCGTGGATCCCGGCGAGCGGACCCGCGGCGTCGGTGGTGATGATCGCGCAACTGAGCAGCGGCTGGGAATCCTTCGGAGCCCCCTTGGGCCGCCACGTCGACCACAACCCCGCCATGAACAGCGGCTCACCGTCGCCGGCATACATGAAAAATGGCGTCTTGGCGCCTTTCTCGCCCTGCCACTCGTACCAGCCGTCCATCGGCACCAAACAGCGCTTGCTCTTGGCCGAGGTGCGAAACACCGGCGAGGTGGTCAGCTTGTCGGAGCGGGCGTTGATCAACAGTGGGCCCTTGGTTTCCGGGGCGCCCTCCTCGGTGGACTTGGCCCAGGGCGGCACCAGGCCCCAGCGCATCGACCGCAGCCGCCGGGTGGCCTCATCGTCGGGTTCGGTGTGCCGCTTGACCACGGTGCTGATCGTCGTGGTCGGGGCGACGTTGTAGTTGGGCCGCGTCGGCTCCTTACCGGAGGTCGTCTCGTCGATCGCCTTGATTTTCTCGGCCAGCAGCGCCGGGTCGGTGGTCACCGCGAAACGTCCACACATGAATCCCATGGTGGCACGCGGAGCCGACAAGGGAAGATGGGAGCCGTGAGCGTGCGCGGAGACCGAGAACTGGCGGCCTGGTCGGCACCGTCGACGTCGAGTCCGGTGCATGCGACGGTCACCGTCCCGGGCTCCAAGTCGCAGACGAACCGGGCGCTGGTGCTGGCGGCGCTGGCCACCGCGAACGGCGAGTCGACGATCAGCGGCGCGCTGCGCAGCCGCGACACCGACCTGATGGTCGGTGCGCTGCACGCGCTCGGCGTGACGGTCGGCGGCCTCGGCGACGAGCTGAGCATCGGCGGAGAACTGGCGCCGCCCGACGGTGCGCGTATCGACTGTGGGCTGGCGGGCACGGTGCTGCGGTTCGTTCCGCCCGTCGCGGCCCTGAGCAGCGCGACGGTGACGTTCGACGGCGACGAGCAGGCCCGCACCCGCCCGATCGCGCCCCTGCTCGACGCGTTGCGCGGCCTCGGCGTCGACATCGACGGCGACGGGCTGCCGTTCGCCGTGCGGGGCGCCGGAGCGGTCGCGGGAGGCACCGTCGAGATCGACGCGTCGGCGTCCTCGCAGTTCGTCTCCGGCCTGCTGCTCTCCGGTGCGGGGTTCCGCGACGGACTGACGATCGTGCACACCGGTGAGTCGGTGCCGTCGGCCCCGCATGTGGCGATGACGGTCGCGATGCTGCGCGACGCCGGCGTCCACGTCGACGACAGCAAGCCCAACAAGTGGCGGGTGTCGCCGGGGCCCGTCGCCGCGCGGCACTGGGTCATCGAGCCCGACCTGTCCAACGCGGTGCCGTTCCTCGCCGCAGCGGTGGTCAGCGGCGGTACTGTGCGGTTGACCGGCTGGCCGCGCGTCAGCACACAACCAGCCGACACCATCGTCGCGATCCTGAAAAAGCTGGGATCGGCTGTGCAGCACGGTGACTCGTATCTAGAAGTACACGGAGCCCAGGTGTACGACGGCATCGACGTCGATCTGCACGAGGTCGGTGAACTGACACCGGCGGTTGCGGCGCTCGCCGCACTGGCCTCCCCCGGCTCGGTGTCGAAACTGTCGGGTGTCGCGCATCTCCGCGGACACGAAACCGATCGGTTGGCCGCGCTGTCGACCGAGATCAACGGCCTCGGCGGACACTGCGAGGAGACGGCCGACGGCCTGCTGATCACCGCCCGGCCGCTGCACGGCGGGCTGTGGCACTCCTACGCCGACCACCGGATGGCCACCGCGGGAGCCATTGTGGGGCTGCGGGTTCCCGGCGTCGCGGTGGAGGACATCGAGACCACCGCCAAGACGCTGCCCGGCTTTCCGCAGCTGTGGGCCGACATGCTGGCCGGACAGGCGAGGGAGGTGGGCCCGGCTTGAGTCGGCGCGAGTACGACGAGTCCGATGTCCGGGTGCGACCCGGCCGGGGCTCGCGGCCGCGGACCAAGACTCGGCCCGACCACGCCGACGCTCAGGAGGCGATGGTGGTGACCGTCGACCGGGGACGGTGGGGCTGCGCGCTCGGCGGCGACCCGGACCGCCGGGTCGTCGCGATGCGGGCGCGGGAGTTGGGCCGCACGCCGATCGTCGTCGGTGATGACGTCGGGATCGTCGGTGACCTGTCGGGCCGGCCGGACACGCTGGCCCGCATCGTGCGGCGCGGTGACCGGCGAACAGTGTTGCGCCGCACGGCCGATGACACCGATCCCAGCGAGCGCGTCGTCGTCGCCAACGCCGACCAGCTGTTGATCGTCGTCGCGCTCGCCGACCCGCCGCCCCGTGCCGGCCTGGTGGAGCGTGCGCTGATCGCCGCCTACGCCGGCGGGCTGGCGCCGATCCTGTGCCTGACCAAGACGGATCTCGCTGCTCCCGAGCCGTTTGCCGCGCAGTTCGCCGACCTCGATCTGACGGTCACCATCGCGGGCCGCGACGATCCGCTCGACGTGGTCGCGCCGCTCTTGGCCGACCGGGTCACCGTGCTGCTCGGCCACTCCGGAGTCGGTAAGTCGACTCTGGTGAATCGTCTTGTGCCGCAAGCTGAACGGGCGACCGGCGAGGTCACCGACGTCGGCAAGGGCAGGCACACGTCGACGCAATCCGTGGCGCTGCCGCTCAGCTTCGGGGGCTGGGTCATCGATACGCCGGGCATCCGGTCGTTCGGACTGGCCCACATCGAACCCGACGATGTACTGCTGGCCTTCTCCGACCTGGCCGAGGCGATCAAGGACTGTCCGCGGGGCTGCGGGCACATGGGTCCGCCCGCCGATCCCGAGTGCGCGCTCGACGCGCTGAGCGGTCCGGCGGTCGGCCGCGTCGGCGCGGCCCGGCGACTGCTGTCCGCGCTACACGACGCCGCGGCCTACTGAGCGGCCCAGCGCGCCGAGCGTGCGTGTTTGCACACGACACGCCGCCAATTTATCGACAAGCGCGCACCCTCACAGGAGGGCGAGTGTGCGTGACCCGTTGCAGGAGATCAGCTCAGCCATTCGGTTGCGCGCCGTCGACCTGGCCCCGAGCGTGCACAAACTGCTGAAAACCCGCGGCGTGTCGTGTGCAAACACGCACGCTCGCGCATGAAAAAGTCAGGCGGCCAACCGCTTTTCGCGGCGACGTGCCCGAGCGGCATTGATCGCCGACTTCAGCCCGCGGCGCTGACCCGGCTCCAACTCGGCGAACATCCGCTCGCTGCGGGTCTCCGGCGCATCGTCGGCGGTGTCGCGCAGGTACTTGTCCGGCAGCGACAACTTCGCGATCGTGCGCCACGTTTTGCCGTACTGGACCAGGAACGAACCCGTGGTGTAGGGCAGGTCGTACTTGTCGCACACGTCACGCACCCGGTGCGAGATCTCGTACAGGCGATTGCTGGGCAGGTCCGGATAGAGGTGGTGCTCGATCTGGTGGCACAGGTTGCCGCTCATGAACCGCAGCACCGGACCGTTTTCGAAGTTGGCGCTGCCCAGCATCTGGCGCAGAAACCACTCGCCCTTGGTCTCGCCGACCATGTCCGTCTTGGTGAATTTCTCTGCGCCGTCGGGGAAGTGGCCGCAGAAGATCACCGCGTTCGCCCACACGTTGCGAATGATGTTGGCGACCGCGTTGGCCTTTGCCGTCGACTTGTACGTCGCACCTGGCGACAGCGAGGTCACCGCCGGCCAGGCCACGTAGTCCTTCAACACCTGCGCACCGGCCTTGACGCCGAACTCGCGCACCCGGATCAGCGTGGCCTTGCGGTCATCGCGGCCCTTGAAGATCTTGCCCAGCTCCAGGTGCTGCAGGCCCACGCCCCACTCGAACAGTGTGGCCAGCATCGTGTTGTAGAACAGGTTGCCGAGGTTGAACGGCTTCCACTTGGTGTCACGCGTGACGCGCAGCAGGCCGTAGCCCACGTCGTCGTCCATGCCCAGGATGTTCGTGTACTTGTGGTGCATGAAGTTGTGGGTGAAGCGCCAGTGCTTGGACGCCCCGCTCATATCCCACTCCCAGGTCGAGGAGTGGATTTCGGGATCGTTCATCCAATCCCATTGGCCGTGCATGACGTTGTGGCCGATCTCCATGTTCTCGATGATCTTGGACACGCCAAGGGTGACCGTGCCGGCCCACCATGCCGAGCGCCGCGAGCTTGCGGCCAACATCACGCGGGCTGCGACCTCCAGCGCCCGCTGAGCGGCGATGGTGCGGCGGATGTAGCGGGAGTCGCGCTCACCGCGGGAGTCTTCGATGTCCTGGCGGATCGCATCCAATTCCACGGCCAGGCTCTCGATGTCCGCATCGGTCAGATGCGCGAATTCGGGAACGTCAGTGATTGCCACCGTCAAGCCTCCTCTCGCATGCCTACGCTACCGTAACCTACGTACCCGTAGGTTACCAGCCAGTAAACCTCAGACATCGAGCACGCAATCACCCGACGCTGCGGAGATACACGTCTGTATCCGCGACCCGGGCTCGCGCTCGTCGCCGGTGCGCAAGTCGCGAACATGCCCGTCGACCAGGCCCACCACACACGACTGGCAGATGCCCATCCGGCAGCCGAACGGCATCCGGACGCCCACCTGCTCGCCGGCGTCCATCAACGGCGTCGCGGCGTCCACGGTGACCGTCTCGCCGCTACGCGCGAACTCGACGGTGCCGCCCTGCCCGTGCACGGCGGCCTTGGACACCGCAAAGCGCTCGAGGTACAACCGGTCTTGGAGGCCGGCCGCCGACCAGGCCCGCTGGGCCGCGTCGAGCATGCCCTCCGGACCACACGCCCACGTCTGGCGCTCCCGCCAGTCGGGCACCTCGTCGTCCAGCCGCGTCACGTCCAGCCGGCCCTGCGTGCGCGTCGAGCGCAGCCGTAATTCGTAGCCGTCGTACCTGCGGGCCAGCTCACCGAGCTCGCCGGCGAACATGACCTCTGATTCCGTTGGCGCCGAATGCACATGAACGATGTCGGTGATCTGGTCGCGGCGCGCCAGGGTGCGAAGCATCGACATAACCGGCGTGATGCCGGAACCACCGGTGAGGAACAGCACCTTCGGCGGTGCCGGGTCCGGCATCACGAAGTTGCCCTGCGGCGCGGCCAACCGCACGATCGTGCCGGGCGCGAGCCCGTCGACGAGGTGGGTCGACAGGAACCCCTCGGGCATCGCCTTGACCGTGATGGTGATCGTGCGGGTGGTTCGCGACGGCGTCGAGGTCAGCGAGTACGACCGCCACCGCCAACGGCCTTCGATCTGCACACCGATCCCGATGTACTGGCCGGGCCGGTAGTCGAACGTGAATCCCCATCCCGGCTTGATGACCAACGTCGCCGAGTCCTCGGTTTCCCGGCGAACGTCCAGCACCCGGCCGCGCAGCTCACGCGCCGACCAGAGCGGGTTGGCGAGCTTGAGGTAATCGTCGGGCAGCAGCGGCGTCGTGATACGCCCGGCGATGGTCCGCAAGGCGCTCAGGCCCGGATGCTGCTTGGCCCCCGCGACCGTCGGCCGCACTGTGTCGGCGACATTGGCCGAGACCTTGACGTAGTTCTTGGCCATGAACCTACGGTACCGTAACTTACGATGTCGTAGCCACTCCTACGGGCAAATTCGACGGATCTCTCAGCCCAGCGTGTTCTTGTAGACCTTCCCGTCCTTCATAATGACCTTGAAATTGCGCCCGGGGTCGGCCACCAGGTTCAGATCCGCCAGCGGGTCACCTTCGACGAGCAGCAGATCGGCCAACGCACCCTGCTCCACCACCCCCAGTTTGCCCGAGTAGGGACTGCGCTTGCCGGACAGAGCAAGCAATTCGGCATTGGTGCCGGTGGCCATCTCCAGCACCTCGGCCGGCGAAAACCAGCGGCTCAGCTGCGCCAGCAGCGCACCCTGTTTGGGGGCCAACTGCGGCGAGAAGAGGATGTCCGTGCCGAACGCTGTTTTGATGTTGTGCTTGCGGGCCAGTTGATAAATGTTCGTGACGCCGTCGACGATCTCCTTGGCCTTGGCGGCTTCGTCGGAGCCGGGTGGGAACGCGCCGATCATCTCGGCCGGGATGGGCTGCGTGCTCAACCAGATGTCCTTGTCGGCCATCTCTTTCGCAGTGGCGTCGTCCATCAGGTGGGCGTGCTCGATGACTCGAACGCCCGCGCGGATCGCCTGTGTGATGGTCGCCGGGGTGTAGGCATGCACCGAAACGTAGGTGCCCCAGTTGGTGGCCGCCTCCGTCGCGGCGCGCAGTTCCGGTTCGGTGAATGCCACCACGTCGAGCGGACTGTGCGGCGACGACACCCCGCCGCCCGCTGTCAGCTTGATCTGAGAGGCGCCCTGGAACAGCTGCTCGCGGGCGCGCATCCGAACCTCGTCGGGGCTGTCGGCGATCATGCTCGCCCCCAATTGCTCCTGCACAGACGGCGGCCCGCCGGGGCTTCGCGGCAGATCGTGACCGGTGCGGAAGTCGCCGTGTCCACTGGTCACCGTGATCATGGCGCCGGACGGAAAGATCCGCGGCCCGTCGATGACACCCTCGTCGATGGCCCGTTTGAGTCCGAAGCTGGGTCCGCCCAGGTCGCGCACCGTCGTGAAACCGCGCATCAAGGTGTCACCGGCCTCAGCGCCGGCCAACAGGTTCAGGTACCCCGGATCCAGGGTGGCCAACTGCGTCACCGGCGGGCGCACGAGCATCGTGTGCCAGTGGTTGTCGATGAGGCCGGGCATCAGGGTGCGCCCGCCGCCGTCGATGACGGTGGCGTCCGGCTCGGCAGGCAGCGGGTCAGTCGAGATCCGCTCGATGCGGTTGCCCGTCACCCGCACGTTCGACGGGGCCGACAATCGGTCGCTGTGGCCGTCGAAGATCCGGACATCGCGAAAATCGGTCACCGGCGCACCAGATCGCTCATCGGGCGACGGCGTCGGAGCCGCGGGCGAGGTGTCCGGCTGCAGTGCGCTGGTCGGCGGGCTGTCGGCGTCGTCGTCAGAACATCCGAAGGTGGCCAACATCAATGCGAGCGCGGCGAACAGAGGCAGGCGTCTCATCAACACACTCCGATTCAGTTGTATTGGCGCTCAGAGCAATTCGAGTAGGAACGGCAGCTCCTGGGGGGCATACCAGGCCAGGTCGTGATCTTGGGCATCCCCGACGGTGAATTCAGCATCCTCGTCCCCCAGATCGGCCTCGTCGACCACCTCCATGGCGGCCACCACGGCCGTCTCGGCGTCGGCGTTGTCAACGTACACGGCGATCACCGCATCGAATGCGATCGGACCGGGTAGTCGCACCACCGCGTCATCGAGATCGGGCCGGGCCGTGGCTCCGTCGACCTCCGCCTCCACGACGGCGCGCCTCGGCGGCAGGTCGGCCATGCCTTCGCCGGCCAGCAAGCGCAGCGAGGCCAGGGCGGCTTCCCGTCGCGCCACCTCGGCGAGTTCGTCGTCGTCGCCCTCGGCATAGGACTCGCGCAGTGCGGGCGTCACCGCGAACGCGGTGCCGCTGCGGGCGTCCAGCGTCCGGTCGGCGACGAGCTGCTGCAGCATGGCCAGGGTCGCCGGGATGTAGACGCGCACCAGGCGAGATTAGCCGGTCGGGGACTACTCGGATTTGTCGCTCGCGGGATCCTTCTCCACCGAGATGATGAAGTCGTCGCCGTGTTGTATGACACCGTGAATGACGGCGCTGTCGACGGCCTCCGCCGCGTACTCCCTGCGGACCATCAGCGGGTCACGGCGAAGATCCTTCACCAGAGCAACCGCCATGCCGACCATCACGAGCACGAACGGCAGCGCAACGATGATCGTGATCGTCTGCAACCCGGTCAGCGCGTCCTGCCCGCCGACCAACAGCATCACCGCGGCGACGGCACCTGTCGCGACGCCCCAGAAGATCACGGTCGATCTGCCGGGTTTGATGGTGCCGTGCTGCGACAGCGAGCCCATCACCACCGACGCCGCGTCCGCACCGGAGACGAAGAAGATCGCGACCAGCACCATCACGATCACGCTGGCGACGGTGGCGATCGGGTACTGCTCGAGCAGGCCGAACAACTGGGCCTCGATGCTGCCCTCCCCGGCGAGGTCGACGCCGCCCTGCTGTTCTCTGATCGCCGAGCCGCCGAACACCGCGAACCACACCAGCGACACCAGGCTCGGCACCAGCAGCACCCCCGCGACGAACTGACGGATGGTGCGCCCCCGCGAGATTCGCGCAATGAACATGCCGACGAACGGTGTCCAGGACACCCACCAGGCCCAGTAGAAGATCGTCCAGGACTGCAGCCATTCGTTGACCGCGGCGCCCTCTGCGCCGGTGCGCGCCGACATCATCGCGATGTCGGCCAGGTAGCTGCCCAGCGACGTCGGCAATAGGTTGAGGATGAAAACCGTTGGGCCGACCACGAATACGAACATGGCGAGCAGTACCGCCAGAACCATGTTGATGTTGGACAGCCACTGGATGCCGCGCGCGACCCCCGATACCGCCGACAACACGAAGGCCACCGTGAGCACCGCGATGATCATGACGAGGACCGCGTTACCGGTCTCCCCGATGCCGCCAACGATCTGCAGGCCGCTGCGAATCTGCAACGCGCCCAAGCCCAGTGAGGCGGCCGAGCCGAACAGCGTGGCGAAGATCGCCAGCATGTCGATGACCTTGCCCCACCGTCCGTTCGCGCGCGAGCCCAGCAGCGGCTCGAAGGCCGCACTGATCAGCTGCACCCGGCCTTTGCGGTAGACGCCGTAGCTGATCGCCAGGCCGACGACCGCATAGATGGCCCACGGGTGCAGCGTCCAGTGGAACAGCGTCGTGGCCATCGCGGTCTGCACCGCCTCGGGACCACCCTGCCGGCCGGTGCCGGGCGGCGGCGACGCGAAGTGCGACAGCGGTTCGGCCACCCCGAAGAACATCAGGCCGATACCCATGCCGGCACTGAACATCATCGCGACCCACGACACCCCGTTGAACTCGGGTTCCTCGTCGTCGCGGCCCAGCGGAATCGCGCCGTAGCGGCCGACCGCCAGCCAGAGGATGAAGACCACGAAGCCGGAGGCCGTCAGCACGAACAGCCAGCCGGTGTTGTTCATCACCCATGTGAGGGCGCTGTCCGAGGCGGTGGCCAGGGTTCGGGTGCTGACGAAGCCCCACACCAGGAAGGCGATCGCGATGACCGCGGTGACGCCGAACACGATCCAGTCCACGCCGCGCGAGCGGGTGATGGCGTCCTCTTCGATCGGCTGATCGAGCACGGGGTGGGGTACGACATCATCCGTGGGCGACATGAACGCCCGCCGCGTCGCGGCTTTGACTTTTCCGGTCGTCTCGTTCTCGGCTTTGGTGGTCATGGTGAGCCAATTCGACCCCGGTAGCGGTGAGCGCGTCAATCCCGCAAATGCAACAACCGCATCACTGAGCGGCCTCTAGCAGTTCTTCCAGCGATTCTCGTAGCAGGCTCGGCAAAACGTCGACGTCGCTCATCGCGTCGCGGTCGGCGTTGATTCCGAAGTAGACCATCCCGTTGTACGACGTCACCCCGAGCGCCAAGACCTGGTTGGCCAGCAGAGGCGGCACCGCGTAGGTCTCCAGCAGCTTGGTGCCGGCGATGTACATCTGATGCTGTGCGCCCGGCACATTGGTGATCAACAGGTTGAACTGGCGCGCCGAGAACGTCGTCGCGACACGAATGCCCATTGCGTGCAGGGTCGGGGGCGCGAACCCCGACAGGGTCACGATGGTCCTGGCATCGACCAGGGTGGCGGCGGTGGACGCCGATTCGGTGGTGTGCGCGATCTGCGAGAGCCGCACCACGGGGTTGGGCTCGCCGACGGGGAGGTCCACGAGAAAAGGGGACACCTCGCTGATCGCCTGGCCGGGGCCGGTCGCGTCGAGTTCGGCGTCGGGATACACCGACATCGGCGCCATCGCGCGCACCCTCGTCGTGGCGGTCACCGGCTCACCGCGCGACATCAGCCAGTTGCGCAATGCGCCGGCCACCACGGCCAGCACGACGTCGTTGACATCGCAGTCGTAACGGGCCCGCACTGCGCGAAAGTCCTCGAGTCGTCCGCTGGCCACCGTGAGTCGCCGGTTGCGCGAGACGGTGGTGTTGAGCGGGCTGCTCGGCGCGGTGCCGCGCGCGACCGTGCGGGCCACCTCGACGAACCGGCGCCCCATGGCGACCAACTGGCCCGCGTTGGTGGCGACGTCGACGACCGCGGAGCGCAGCGCACCGAACTGGTCGGCCGGGCGCGTGATCCACTCGCCGACGGCACCGAGAAGCAATTGCCGATCACTGGGCTCGCGCAGCGGGATCCAGATGTCCTCGCCGAACTCCGGCGGCTTCTGGGTGCGGTCGGCGATGACGTGGCCGATCTCCAGCGCCGTCATCCCGTTCACCAACGCCTGATGTGACTTGGTGTAGAGCGCGATGCGGTTCTTTGCCAGGCCCTCGATCAGGTACATCTCCCAGAGCGGCCGGGACTTGTCCAGCGGCCGCGACCCCAGCCGGGCGATGAGCTCGTGCAACTGGGCATCGCTGCCCGGCGACGGCAACGCCGAACGGCGGATGTGATAGGTGATGTCGAAATCACGGTCGTCCACCCACACCGGTCGCGCCAGGCCGAGCGTGACCTCGCGGACCTTCTGGCGGTAGCGCGGAATCTGCGGCAGCCGTTGTTCGACGGTGGCGAGCAGGGTTTCATAACTCAAGCCGCCGCGGGGTTTGCGCAGAATCGACAGTGACCCCACGTACATCGGCGTCGACGTGTTCTCCAGGTGATAGAACGACGCGTCCGCCGCCGACAACCGGGTGACCATCGCGACGCCGCTCCTCCCCTGTACCCCGCGTGCAAGACCCCGTCACGCTATAGCGCGACCCCGGGGTTGCGCATCACGGGTGCGCCGGACCCTCTGCGAACCGTGCGATCATGATGGGGTCTGCGACTCTCCAGCGGACACGTCCCATCTCGTCGACTTGCTGGAGAAGTTGTGGTGCCACCGTCGCGTACCCCCACCGAGGAAGTTCCATCCGCCCGACGGGCAGGAATTCGAACCGCGGTGATCGAACCCGTCGTCGACTGCGAGCCGGCGCCCGTGGGCGTCGCCGCCTGTCCACCGCCGACGCCGAAATCGCTGCGCCGCCGCCAGTCTGGCGGACCGGGTGCGGGCGGGCGAACGGTGCATCCGCAGCGACCGATACCGATCGCGCCCGTCCGGGAGCCTGCACCGTCGCGGGCCGCCGTCACCTTCGCCGACGCGGCGTTGCGCCGGGTGCTCGAGGTGATCGACCGGCGTCGCCCGGTCGCCCAGTTGCGACCGCTGCTGGCGCCGGCGCTGATCGAAACCGTGCTCGCGATGACCCGTTCCCCGCAATCGACCGCAGCCACGCTTCGCCGCATCAGGTTGCGCATGGTCGATGACGAAGGGCCTGCCGCCGAAGTGTTCGGCACCTACAGCCGAGGGCAGCGCATCCGGGCGATCGCGGCGCGGATCGCGCTCGAGGGCGACCGCTGGCGCATTGTCGCGCTCCAGATCGGTTGAGCGCCACTGCGCTCGGCGCGCCGGTCGGGGCTTAACGCCTGCGCATCGCCTTCTCTTCGCGGGCCCGCTGGCGCTCGGCCTGGCGGCGCTCCTTGCGGCTGCCGCCGGCGGCCGGCCGCCGCGGTGCGCCGCCGCCGTTGTCCGAACGCTGCACCTGGGCCGAGCCGTCCTCCGACGGCCCGCTGTAGGTCAGCGGCCGTGACTCGTCGCCGATTCCCTTGGCGCGCAACCCGGCCGGGACCGGCCGCTCCTTGGTCGCCACAGCGCCCTGGCCGCCGTCTTGGGCTTGGGCGGCCGCGGCCTCGGCGAACTCGGTCAGCCCGGCCGGGGTGGCGACTGGGGCGACCGTCGGCGGCGGCGCGGGTTCGACCGAGACGTTGAACAGGAACCCGACCGACTCCTCCTTGAGGCCCTCGAGCATGCCGATGAACATGTCGTAGCCCTCGCGCTGGTATTCGACGAGCGGGTCGCGCTGTGCCATCGCGCGCAGGCCGATGCCCTCCTTGAGGTAGTCCATCTCGTAGAGGTGTTCGCGCCACTTGCGGTCCAGCACGTTGAGCAGCACGTTGCGCTCCAGCTGGCGCATCGCCCCCTCGCCCGCGATCGCCTCGAGCTCCTTCTCCCGTTCGGCGTAGGCGCGGTCTGCGTCGGCGATCAACGCATCGAGTAGTTCCTCACGGGTCAGCTCGCCGGGCTCACCGACGGCGTCGGAGTCGATCAGGTCGTGGTGGTCGATGCCGACGGGGTAGAGCTGTTTGAGCGCGGTCCAGAGCTGCTCGAGGTCCCAGTCCTCGGCGTAGCCCTCGGCGGTCGCTCCGTCGACGTAGGCGGTGATCACGTCCACGAGCATCTTGCGGGCCTGCTCGGCGAGGTTCTCCCCCTCGAGGATGCGCCGCCGCTCGTCGTAGATGACCATGCGCTGCTTGTTCATCACCTCGTCGTACTTGAGGACGTTCTTGCGGACCTCGAAGTTCTGCTGCTCGACCTGGGTCTGCGCGCTCTTGATCGCGCGGGTGACCATCTTCGCCTCGATCGGCACGTCGTCGGGCAGGTTCAGCCGGGTCAGCAGCGCCTCCAGCGTGGCGCCGTTGAACCGTCGCATCAGCTCGTCGCCCAGCGACAGGTAGAACCGCGACTCGCCCGGATCGCCCTGGCGGCCGGAGCGACCGCGCAGCTGGTTGTCGATGCGGCGTGACTCATGTCGTTCGGTGCCCAGCACGTAGAGGCCGCCTGCGGCGATGACGTCCTCGGCCTCCTGCGCGCATTCGCCCTTGACCTGGGACAGCATCTCGTGCCAGCCCTTTTCGTATTCCTCGGGCGTTTCGACGGGGTCCAGGCCGCGTTCCCGCAGCCGCTTGTCGGTCAAAAAGTCCGGGTTGCCGCCGAGCACGATGTCGGTGCCGCGGCCCGCCATGTTGGTGGCGACGGTGATCGCGCCCAGCCGGCCGGCCTCGGCGATGATCGAGGCTTCCTGCTCGTGGTACTTCGCGTTGAGCACGTTGTGCGGGATGCGACGCTTGGTGAACTGGCGCGACAGGTACTCCGAGCGTTCCACGCTGGTGGTGCCGATCAGAACCGGTTGGCCCTTCTCGTACCGTTCAGCGACGTCGTCGACGACCGCGATGTACTTGGCCTCTTCGGTCTTGTAGATCAAATCGGACTGATCGGCGCGGATCATCGGCTTGTTGGTCGGAATCGGCACGACGCCAAGCTTGTAGATCTCGTGCAGCTCCGCCGCCTCGGTCTGGGCGGTGCCGGTCATGCCGGCGAGCTTGTCGTAGAGCCGGAAGTAGTTCTGCAGCGTGATCGTGGCCAGCGTCTGGTTCTCGGCCTTGATCTCGACGTGCTCCTTGGCCTCGATGGCCTGGTGCATGCCCTCGTTGTAGCGGCGACCGACCAGTACGCGGCCGGTGAACTCGTCGACGATGAGCACCTCGCCGTCGCGCACGATGTAGTCCTTGTCGCGCTGGAACAGCTCTTTGGCCTTGAGCGCATTGTTGAGGTAGCTGACCAGCGGCGAGTTGGCGGCCTCATACAGGTTGTCGATGCCGAGTTGGTCTTCGACGAACTCGACGCCCAGTTCGTGCACGCCGACGGTGCGCTTGCGGATGTCGACCTCGTAGTGGACGTCCTTCTCCATCAGCGGGGCCAGGCGGGCGAACTCGGTGTACCAGTTCGACGCGCCGTCGGCCGGGCCGGAGATGATCAGCGGGGTGCGGGCCTCGTCGATCAGGATGGAGTCGACCTCGTCGACGATCGCGAAGTTGTGGCCGCGCTGGACCAGGTCGGCCAGGGAGTGCGCCATGTTGTCGCGCAGATAGTCGAAGCCGAACTCGTTGTTCGTGCCGTACGTGATGTCGGCGCCGTAGGCGGTCCGCCGCTGGTCGGGCGTCATCTGCGCAAGGATCACGCCGACCTCCAGGCCCAGGAAGCGGTGCACACGTCCCATCCATTCGGCGTCGCGCCGGGCCAGGTAGTCGTTCACGGTGACGATGTGCACGCCCTTGCCGGACAGGGCGTTGAGGTAGGCGGGCAGCACGCTGGTCAGCGTCTTGCCTTCACCGGTCTTCATCTCCGCGACGTTTCCGAAGTGCAGTGCCGCGCCGCCCATCAACTGCACCTTGAACGGCTTCTGATTCAGCACGCGCCAAGCCGCCTCGCGCGCGACCGCGAACGCCTCGGGCAGCAGGTCATCGAGGCTCTCGCCGTCGTCGACGCGCTTCTTGAACTCGTCGGTCTTGGCCCGCAGCTCGGCGTCGGTCAGCTTCTCGATATCGCCTTCAAGGGAGTCGACGTAGTCGGCCACTCCATTGAGGCGCTTGACCATGCGGCCCTCGCCGAGACGCAGCAACTTTTGCAGCACGCTAGTTCCCCTATGGGTTGAAAGTCTTGAGCTCAACCCATGGTAGGTGACATGCGGGCGGACCCGGCCGAGCTAGGTCAAGCCCCGGCTCAGGCGAGCCGAATCAGCCTCCAGCCTCAGGCGAGCCGAATCAAACCGTAGTCGTAGGCGTGCCTGCGGTACACCACGCACGGCCGGTCGGACTCCTTGTCGTGGAACAGGAAGAAATCGTGGCCGACCAGCTCCATCTGCGACAACGCATCGTCGACGGTCATGGGCGTGGCCGGGTGTTCCTTTTCCCGCACGATCCGCCCGGGAGCATGTTCGTCGAGCGCCGCGCCGTCGTGCTCGGGCGGCGTCGTGGTCGGCGCATCAGCCGGCGGGGCGACCGCGGTGGCCTTGGCTACCGACACCGGGGTCTTGTCGCCGTAATGGATCTTGCGCCGGTCACGCGCGCGACGCAGCCGTTCGGCGAGCTTGTCGACCGCCGATTCCATCGCGCCGTAGAAGCTGTCCGCGCAGGCTTCGGCACGCACCACCGGGCCGCGGCCGCGGGCGGTGATCTCCACGTGTTGACAGTTTTTGCGTTGCCGTCGGTTCCGCTCGTGGTCGAGCTCGACGTCGAACAGATAGATCGTGCGGTCGAATCGTTCCAGGCGTGACAGTTTCTCTGCGACGTAGTTGCGGAAGTGGTCGGGAATCTCGACGTTGCGGCCGGTGACTGCAACCTCGGCGCGCGGTCGGGGTTCGGGTGTCTCGTCCTCGATCACCATCGTGCGGGAGTCCAGGGATTGGCTTGACATGCTTGGCAACTCGTTTCTTCGCGGTCCGCACGCGTCAGCGTGCCCGGGTTGTCATGGAATCCGCACCGACGGCGCTTGCATGTCTCGCCGCTCGCCGGTGCAAGGTGTCGTCTACTCACCTCCTACCGCGTCGGCGATGGTGGCGCTTGTGGTTCTCCAGCGCCGGCCGTGAGTCATTCACGGGTGTTGAAGCCGACGGTAGCCGCGTTCACCCGGTAGTGCCAGTGAATCCGCCGACCTGTTTTCAGTTCTTCACATCGGTCTGATATAGGACCGTGGCCGCAGCCCTCAGGCGTTTGCCACAACCAGCACTGCCGTCACGCGTGCCGCACCCGTGTGCAGCACGCGGACCGATTCGGTGGCCGTCGCGCCGGTGGTGACGATGTCGTCGATGACGAGCGCTTCGCCGGTCACGGGCCGGACTGCGCGGACCCGCCCCGCGATGTTTCGCTGACGGTCGGCCGTGGACAACCCGACCGAGTCGGCGACGAACGCGCGGGTCCGCAACGCGGGGACGACGGCCACTCCCGGCAAGCCGTCCGTCGCCGCCCTTGCCATCCGGGTCACGGGGTCTCCGCCGCGCCGCCGGGCCGCCCACCTGCGGGTGGGCGCGGGGACCACCGTCAACGGTGTGCCGACCAGTCCCCAGGTGAGCAGGTGCACGAGGCCGACCCGCAGCGCAGCGGCGAGCGGCTGAAGCAGGTCGGTGCGGCCGTATTCCTTGACCGCGATGACAGCTGACCGCCGAGGTCCCGCGTAGCGGCCCAGCGAGTACACCGGCACTCCAGGGTCCGATCGCGGCAAGACGAGGCGCGGGTCCTCGGGCCTGACCGTCAACGTCGCGGCGCAGGCGTCACACCACCGCGTCGACGGGGCACCGCATCCCCCGCACTGCAGCGGCAGCACCAGATCCAGCATGTCGGCAGTGTGGCGGTTATCGGTGACATCGAGATGGGGTACTCCGTCGGTCATGCAAGACGAGCGGGAGTCCTTCATCGTTGATTGCCTGCTGACGGCGTTCGCCGATCTGATGGAGGCGGACCCTGATGCCTTCCGTACGAAATTCCGCAAGATGGCGGCCGACCCGTTCGCGTTCTACCGCGGCAGCGCCTGCGTCTTCTACGCCGACGTGGCGGGGCGCGACGATCGGTGGGCCGACGAACGCACGAGCGGCGTGTGGATACAGGGTGATCTGCACACCGAGAACTTCGGCACCTACATGGACGGCGAAGGCAAGTTGATTTTCGACGTCAACGATTTCGACGAGGCCTACATTGGGCACTTCACCTGGGACCTGATGCGGTTCGCCGCCAGCGTCGCGCTGATGTGTTGGCAGAAGGCGCTCTCGGATCACCAGATCAGCACCCTGATCGACACGTTCGTGCGCTCCTACGTCGACCAGGTGCGGTGGTTCCTCGACGCCGACGACGACTCGAGCTTCTCGCTGAATCTCGACACCGCGCGCGGCGCCGTCCTGTCGACGTTGCAGAGCGCCCGGTTGTCCACCAGGGCCGAGATGTTGGACCGTCTCACCGCGGTCGACGACTGGGACCGACGCTTCCGGGATGCCGCAGGCGTGCGAAGGCTTGAGGACGCCGAACGCGAAAAAGTCGAGGCCGCGTTCGCCACATATCTCGACACCATCCCGAAAACCAAGCGGTTTCAAGGCATCACCTACGACATCAAGGACGTGATCGGCAAGACCGGCCACGGAATCGGCAGTGCCGGGCTTCCCACCTACACGCTCTTGATAGAAGGATTCAACCAGGCGTTGGACAACGACGCGGTGCTGTCGATGAAGCAGGGCAACGTCGCCGCGCCCAGTCGCGTCGTCGACCACAGCAGCCTGGGTAAGCACTTCAAACACCACGGCCACCGCACCGCGGTGTCACAACGCGCGCTGCAGGCACACGCCGATCCGCTGCTCGGCTACACCGACATCGACGGTGTCGGCTTCGTCGTCAGCGAGATATCGCCGTACGAAGCCGATCTGGACTGGAGCGAGCTGACCGAGCCGGACGAGTTGGCCGAGGTGATCGAGCAGCTGGGCCGGGCGGTGGCCAAGGTGCACTGCGTCGGTGACGTCGACAGCGATCAGAAGGTGGTCGAGTTCCAGACCGAGGAGGCCATCGTTGCGGCCATCAGTGGCCGAGTCGACGAATTCGCCTCGGACATGGTGAAATTCGGGCTCGAGTACGCGGCCACGGTGCGTGACGATCACCGGCATTTCGTCGAGGCGTTCCGCGAAGGGCGCATCCCGAAAGTCTCGTCGACTTAACGCGGGGTGACGATCCCGTTGTCGTAGGCGTAGACGATGGCCGCGGCGCGGTCCCGCAGACCGAGCTTGACGAAGATGCGGCCTATGTGGCTCTTGACGGTGACGCCCGAGATGAACAGCTCCTCGGCGATCTCGGAGTTGGAGCGGCCCTTGGCGATCAGCGTCAGGACATCGGCCTCGCGTGCGGTCAGGTCCGCGAGCGCGGTGCCGCGCGGCGGCGGGGCGGCACTGCGGTAAGTCGCCAACACCCGTGCGGTCACGGCCGGGTCGAGGTAGCTGTCCCCACGGGCCACGGCCCGGACCGCGCGGATCAGTTCCTCGGCCGACGAGTCCTTCAGCACGAAACCGCAAGCGCCGGCGCGTAACACGCCCGAAAGCAGTTCGTCGTCGTTGAAGGTGGTCAACGCGAGCACCGGTGGGCCGCCGCCGGCGCAGAGCATCCGGGTGGCCTCGATGCCACCGACGCGGCGCATCCGCAGATCCATGACGACGATATCGGGACTGTGGCGGGCGACGGCGTCGGGCACCTCGCCACCGTCGGAGCATTCCGCGACGATCACGAATCCGTCCTTGCGGCGCAGAATGCGGCGCAGGCCCGACCGCACCAGGTCCTGGTCGTCGACCAGCAGGACCGCGATCTGTGCCACGTCCCCGGTCACGACGGGCACCACGGTGGACGCCAACCACCCACGTCATCGAGCGGGATGTCGGCGTGCACCGACCACCCCTCTTCCGACGGTCCGATATCGATGCGCCCGCCGAGCAATTCGATGCGTTGGCGCATTCCCCGCAGTCCCCGCCCTTCGCACGCCGGGGCCGCGACTGCGATAGGCAGTTGATTGACGACGGTCAACGCCGCCGATGTCCGCGAGATCACCAGCCTGACTACAGATTTCGCTTCGGGGGCGTGCTTGGCGACATTGGCAAGCGATTCCTGGGTGATCCGGTACAGGGCCAAGCCCACCGCAGCCGACGCCCGATCCAGCCGGCCTTCTACGTCGAGGTCCACCTTCAGTCCGGCACGTCGAAACTCCTCGACAAGGCTTGGGATCTCGCTTGCACCCGGCTCCGGTGCCGTCTTCATCGGCGCGCCGTCGAGCAGTCCGACGGTGCGGCGGATGTCGGCCATCGCTTGGCGGCCGAGTTGTTCGGCCTGTTCGAGAGCGTCTATCGCGTCGTCGACATCCCGGTCCTGCTGCAGTCCGCGACGGGCCGCGGTGGTGTGCAGCAGCGTGATGCTCAGCGAGTGTGCGATGACGTCGTGTACCTCACGGGCGATGCGTCTGCGCTCATCGGCGGCGGCGTGCGCAGCGAGCTGAGCCTGTGCCAGCTGTTGTTTGATGATCAGCTCCTGCTGGGTGTGCATGAGAAAGCCCACCAGCCACCCCATTCCGACGAAGCTCAGGTAGAGCGCGATCACGTCGAGACGGTCCCAAGCCGACGCGGCGACGAGCACCGCGGCAGCGACTGCGGTCGCCAGAAGACCACCGAGCATATTTGTCAGCGCTCCGACCACCCCGACCGTCAGCACCAGCAGCAGCGGAGCGAAGTCGGCGGTGACCGGTGTAGAGGTGGCGAACAGGAAGATCGCGGTGGCCGCTGTCCCGGAAGCACAAAGCACCGGAGCCTTGAACGTTGCCCGGATGCCGAGGACAAGGAAAAGGGCGAATGGTGCGACGGCGACCGCGATCGCGAGCAGCGTCGCCGGTAGGTCCGTGGCCGGGCGTTGCAGTGCCGCGATCAACACGATGCCGACGATGCTGACGTCGGTGAAGATCACGAAGGCCCAATTGAAGCCGAGCGGGACCAGCTCACCCCGTCGGCGAATCCACTCCCGCACGGAGACCGTCGCCGCGCCCAGCATCGTTCGATCGTAGAAGACGCCGCCTACCTGGTACATCATCCCGCGGTAGGTACCCGGCGTCCGACCGTGGTAGGAGCCGAGAACCGGCCCCTGGCACGACGCGCGAAGACGCCGCACCTTCGTAGCCTCGAACCCATGACATGGTCAACGTTGCACGAGCGCATGGCCTTCATGGATCGGCCCTTCGGTGGCGAAGAAGGCCAGCGCATCGTCGATCTCTACACCGTCGCGGGCAGCGATCAGACGGTGGCTTGACGTGGCGGAGCGGCTGGCACATCTCACGAGCCGCTACGCCGTCTGGGTCGTCGTGGTCTGGGTCGTCGCCGCCGGTGCCGCCAACCTCGCGGTGCCGCAGCTGGAACGCGTGGTGGAATCACACTCCCGCTCCTTCATGCCCGCTCAGGCGCCCAGTTCCGTCGCAGCAATGCAAGGCGCCACGCTGCTCGGTGAGAAACCCAGCAACAACCTCAATTACGTTGTCCTCGAAGGTGACCAACCCCTTGGCGACGACGACAAAGAGTTCTACCACCGGCTCGTCACCAACCTGCGCGCCGACGACGAGCATGTGTACGCGGTGACCGACCTGTGGTCCGACCCGGCGACTGCCGCCGGAGCCCAGAGCGAGGACGGCCATGCAGTCACGGTCATGACGCGGCTTTCGGGCATGCTCGGGACCTCTCGAGCGGCCGACGCTGTAGACGCACTGCGCGACATCGTGATGCGACTTGACCCGCCGGACGGGTTGGGTGTCTACGTCACCGGGCCTGGGGCCACGATCGCCGACGAGTTCCGCGCGATCGACCGGCAGATGCTGGGTATCACGGCCGCGACCGTCGCGCTGATTCTGCTTCTCCTGCTGATCGTCTACCGATCACCGGTCGGCGCCGCGATCCCGCTGATATCGGTCGGCCTCGCGCTCGCGGTGGCACGACCGATCGTGGCCGCACTCGGCGACGCCGGACTCGCCGAGGTGTCGCTGTTCTCCGTCGCGTTGCTGGCCGCGATGATGCTGGGCGCGGGCACCGACTACGCGATCTTTCTGATCGGGCGCTATCACGAGGGCAGGCGGCGCGGCGACCCATCGGCGGCCTCACTGCTGCACGCCTGCCGGGGCGTCGCGCCCGTCATCGTCGGATCAGCTCTGACCATCGCGGCGGCGCTGACGAGTCTGAGTTTCGCGGAGATCGGGATGTTCCGGAGCACCGGAATCCCCTGTGCGGTCGGCGTTCTGGTGGCCATGCTGGCATCGATGTCGCTGACCCCGGCACTGATCGCGCTCGCGGGCCGCCGCGGCCGGCTGGAACCCCGCCCCTCAACGGGTGCACGCCGGTGGCGGCGGATCGGTGTGCACGTGGCACGTTGGCCCGCTCCGATCCTGACCGCCAGCGCCGTACTGATCGTCGTCTCTGCCATTCCCGTTGCCGGGCTGCGGATCGGGTGGAACGAGCCGGCGGCGACTCCGGCGGACACCGAATCGAACCAAGGCTACGCCGCCGCCGATCGCCACTTCGGGGCAAACCATCTGCTCGCCACGGTTGTCAATGTCGCCGCCCCACACGACATCCGCAATCCCGCCGGGCTGATCGCCGTCGAGAGGATCACCCGGCAGATCATGGAAATACCGGGCGTGCGGATGGTGCAGTCGGCGAGTCGCCCGGCGGGCACGGTGCCCGACGAAGCCACGCTCAGCTGGCAGGCGGGCATCATCGGCGAACAGTTCGCCGCCACGATCGATGGCTTCACCGAACGGCTGGGCGGCATCGCGGCACTCGACAATGCGCTGGGATCGATGACCACCGCGGTCGATCAGCTGTCACAAGGCCTGCAGGGCAGCGCCGCGGGGTTGAGCCAGATGGGATCGGCTGCCGCCGACATGCGGGCGGGAATGGCCGGCTTGGAGACGAATGTGACCGCGGTGTCGGGCTACCTCGACCCGCTTCGTGGTTTCGTGTCGTCGACTCCGAATTGCCCGGCCAACCCGATCTGTTCGGTTGTCGCCCGAGTGGTGCAGCCGGCTGACGACGTCATACGAAGTTCAGCTCAATTGTCGAGCGGTGCAACCAAACTCACAGACGGGTCCACCGATGCCACCGAGGCGCTGGCGGCTCTGCCGCCTGCGGTGGACACGATGAGCGCCCAGTTGCGACAGGCCCGCGCCGCCACTGCCGACCTCGCGTCCCTGACGACGTCGTTGGGCCCGCAGTTGCACCAGGTGACCGACTATCTGCAAGAGATCGCCACTGCGTTTCGGGACAGCGCAGCGGGCGGGTTCTATATGCCGCAGCGTGCGCTGGCCGATCCATCGTTGCGTGCCGCGCTGGACCGACTGATGTCCGACGACGGGCGCGCGACCTACCTTCTTGTCTACGGCGATGGGCACGAATGGGGCGGCGAAGGCGCGCACCGGGCCTCGCAGATCGAGACGGCCGTCCGGGAGGCGACGAAGGAAGGCACGCTCAAACCCACGGCGGTGCACATCACCGGCGTCGGTCCGGCGACCGCCGATCTGCAGCGACTGGTCGCCGGCGACACGACCATGCTGATGGCGGTGACGTTGGCGCTGATCTTCGGAATCGTTGCGCTGCTGTTGCGCAGCCCGGTCGCCGGCATCGTCGTGGTGGGCACCGTCGCCGTGTCGTATGCGGCGGCGCTGGGCGCCAGCGTCGTCATCTGGCAACACCTGTTGCACCACGACCTGCACTGGGCGGTGGCACCCATCTCGTTCATCGCGCTGGTTGCGGTCGGCGCCGACTACAACCTGTTGCTGGCCATGCGGATTCGCGAGGAAACGCATGCCGGGTTGGGCACCGGGATTGTGCGGGCATTCGGTGCCACAGGTGGCGTGGTGACGGCGGCGGGCATCGTCTTCGGTATCACGATGTTCGCGTTGGCGGGTAGCAGCGTGCTGAGCATCGCGCAGATCGGGGTCACCATCGGCGTGGGCCTGCTGCTTGACACGCTCATCGTGCGCACGTTCGTGCTGCCGTCGCTGGTGGCGCTGCTCGGCCGGTGGTTTTGGTGGCCGACCGTGCGATTGGTCAATCCGCGACCTTCGCCGATTTCTGCAGGAGGATCGTGAGCGCTCGCTCGAATTCAACAGCCCTGACGCAGAATCGGCACGCGAACGGCCGGTCAGCCGGGCAGCACGGGTTCGGCGCCCGCCACCATCAGCGGGCGCACCTCGGCCCACGCCGGGTCCTCCTCGGCCACCGACCCGGACAGTTGCATGATCCCGCGCGCATCGGCCACGTACACGGTCGACGGGTTGGCCGCCACGGTGGTGACCGGCATCAGCAGGTTGCGGCTCGGCCCGTCGGAGTTGACGCCGTCGAGGTTGACGTAGGACACCGGATGCTGGGGATCGGTCCGGCTCACCACGATGTCGTCGCCCGTGCGCCACGACAGCGAAACCACAGTGTCGCGTAGGCCGAAGCCGAGCCGTCGCGGATAGGTCAGCGCGTAGCCACCGCCCGGCGTCTGCTCGACACCGGCCAGGATCACCCGACCGTCGATGACCATCGCGGCGCGGGTGCCGTCGCGCGAGAGCTGCAATTCGGTGATCGGACCGGGAAACTTGGTCGACACCAGGGTGGAGTCGACCGGGATGCGCGCCGGCTGACCCGAGGCGTCCTGGATGACGCGCACTACGTTGTTGCCGTCGATCACCACCCACACCGCGTTGTCGAGGGACCAGCTCGGACGCGACAGCTCTCTCGCCTCGAGTACCTGTGAGGCGTTCCCGCCGAGCGCACCCACCCACATCGACGACGCCATGTCGGGTGCGCCGGGCCGCAACGTCACGATCGACGCGACCTCCTGCCCGGTGCGCGACACCGCCGCCGAGGTCTGGTTCGGCATCTGCCCGAACGGCCCGGGAACCCGGGGCGCCCGCTGACCGTCGAGGGCGACGAGCGAGCCGCCCACCAGCGCGTGCAGACCCGCCGCGACGCCGGAGGCCGCCCCCGGGTCGGTGGCCGCCACGTCGGACGTCTCCCACCCGTCGGCGAACCGCTCGTCGAGGGGCACGCTGTCGGCGTTGATCACGTACGGTCCGTTGATACCTGCGCGTGACAGTGTCCAGATCAGCTGCGCAGCAAGCAGTTGCCTGCTGTGCGGGTCGGTGGTGGACAGATTTTCCAGATCGATTCTCGCCCCGCCGTATCCGCGTCCGACACCCGTCTTACCGCCGTCGGCGCGGGTCACCGGACCGCGAAGTTTGAGCGGTGGCTCGAGGAGGTTACGGACCGTCTTGGCCATCTCCGGACGCGGGCCGGCGATCAGCTTGCTCACCAGTTCGGTGGCCAACTGGTCGGGATCGGACACCGCGACATAGCGAGGGTCGGGCACCACGGTGCCGCCCGTCGGGTCGACGAAGTACAAGGTATTGCGCTTGTAGGTCGCTTGAAACTGTTGCCAGTCAAGGAAAACGCCGTTGGGCAACTTGTCGATGCGCCAGCCGTCCGGGGTCTTCACCAACTCGATCGGCCCAGGATCGGGCAGCGCGCCCTCTCCCGTCTCGAAAACCCCCATGTCCGACAGCGACCCCAGGATATCGGCGCGCATGTTCACCGAAACCCGTTCGGGGCCACGGGTTTCGACGAACACCACGTTGTCGATCAGAATCGCGCTGCCCGCGTCGTCCCAGGTACGAGAGGCAGATTCGGTGAGGAACTGGCGTGCCGCCAGGTGCCGGTTCGAGGGGTCGGCCGTGGCTTTGAGGAATTCGCGCAGCAGCACATCGGGGTCCATGCCCGGCGTCGGTTTGGGCAGGCTGGGCGGGGCAGGCCGGTCGACCGTGCCGATGGCCTGCGGCGACGACGAACTCGGCACGCCCGCGCAGCCCGCAAGTACCACCGCAAGCAGCCACACGACGGCCAGCAGCCGCCTCACACGGACTCCTGGGCGGGTTCGCGGTCGGGGGCGCGTCGCGACGGCACCTCGGGAGCAACAGGTTTCATGGGCAGCGGACTTGCCGTCACCTTGTGCCCCCGGACGAGCGGCAGCGTGAGGCGGAAGCACGCGCCCTTGCCCGGCTCGCCCCAGGCTTCCAGCCTGCCCTGGTGCAGGCGGGCGTCCTCGATGCTGATCGCCAAGCCGAGACCGGTGCCGCCGGACCGCCGTACCCGCGACGGATCCGACCGCCAGAACCGGCTGAAGACCAGCTTCTCCTCGCCCGGCCGCAGTCCGACGCCGTAATCGCGGACGGTGACCGCGACGGTGTCCGCATCGGCGGCCATCCGGATCCGGACCGGCTTGCGCTCGGCGTGGTCGATGGCGTTGGCGATGAGGTTTCGCAGGATGCGCTCGACGCGCCGCGGATCGACCTCGGCGATGACTTCCCGCGGGGGCATGTCGACGATGAGCTCGACGTCGGCATCCTGAGCGAGGTGCCCGACATTGTCCAGCGCGCTCTGCACCGTCGATCGGAGGTCGACCGACTCGACGGACAGTTCGGCGACGCCGGCGTCGTGGCGCGAGATCTCGAGCAGGTCGCTGAGCAGCGTTTCGAATCGGTCGAGCTCACTGACCATCAGCTCGATGGACCGGCGCAGCGCGGGGTCGAGGTCCTCGCTGTGGTCGTGGATCAGGTCGGCGGCCATGCGCACCGTCGTCAGCGGAGTGCGCAGCTCATGGCTGACGTCGGAAGTGAACCGGCGCTGCAGATTGCCGAACTCCTCCAGTTGGGTGATCTGGCGGTGCAGGCTCTCGGCCATGTCGTTGAACGACATGGCGAGGCGGGCCATGTCGTCCTCGCCGCGCACCGGCATGCGCTCGGTGAGATGCCCTTCGGCGAACCGCTCGGCGATCCGCGACGCAGACCGCACCGGCAACACGATCTGGCGTGCGACCAGCAATGCGATCGCGGCGAGCAGGCCGAGCAGCACCACCGCGCCGGTGGCCATCGTGCCGCGCACCAACGCGATCGTGGATTCCTCATTGTTCAACGGGAAGATCAGGTACAGCTCCAGGTTCGTCACCGGCGAGGACGTCGGGCTGCCGACGATCAGCGCCGGTCCCGAGAAGGTGTCGGTGTGCACGGTCGCGTACTGGTAGCTCACCTGGCCGGCCTTGACGAACTCGCGCAGCGCGTTGGGCACCTGCTGGACGGGACCAGCCGCGGTCGCCGCTCGCGGGCCGTCCCCGGGCACCAACAGAACGGCGTCGAAAGTGCCCGCCAGCCCGGGGTCGGTCTCGGCGGTGCGGTCGATCAGGGTATTGCGCGCGAGCTGCAGGCTGCTGTCGAGCGATCGGGTTTCCTCGCCCCCGACGATGCCGCTGACCGTGGAGCGGGCCCGATCGATCTCCTCGGTGGCGGCGCGCACCTTCACCTCGAGGATACGGTCGGTGATCTGGCTGGTCAGCACGAAGCCGAGCACCAGGATGACCGCCAGCGACAGGCCGAGCGTCAACGACACCACGCGCAGCTGCAGGGAGCGCCGCCAGGCAAGGCTCAACGCCCGACCCAGCGCGCCCAGCCCACGTACCAGCGGTGCCGATCGACGATGGATTCGTCGCCTCGAGCTGAAGATCACGGCCACCGCCGAGCAGTCGAAATGATGTGGTCCACCCTAGCCGTGGAAATCGCCACCGCCGAGCGGTGAAGGATCACGGCCACCGCCGAGCGGTGAATCTCACGACCACGGCTGAGCCGTGCGGACTCACGGGGGTCCGGCCTTGTATCCCACTCCTCGAACAGTCAGCACCACCTGGGGGTTCTCCGGGTCCTTCTCGACCTTGGCCCGCAGGCGTTGGACATGCACGTTCACCAAACGGGTGTCTGCGGGGTGCCGGTATCCCCACACCTGTTCGAGCAGCACATCACGAGTAAACACCTGCCGCGGTTTGCGTGCCAGCGCCACCAGTAGGTCGAACTCGAGCGGTGTCAGCGAGATCTGTTCGCCCTGCCGGGTGACCTTGTGCGCCGGCACGTCGATGTCGACGTCACCGATGGACAGCATTTCGGCGGGCTCGTCCTCGTTGCGCCGCAGCCGGGCGCGGACGCGGGCCACGAGCTCCTTGGGCTTGAAGGGCTTCATCACGTAGTCGTCCGCACCGGACTCCAGACCCAGCACCACGTCCACGGTGTCGGTCTTGGCGGTCAGCATGACGATCGGCACACCGGAATCGGCGCGCAGCACCCGGCACACGTCGATCCCGTTCATGCCGGGCAGCATCAAGTCCAGCAGTACCAGGTCGGGCCGCAATTCGCGGACCGCAGTGAGCGCTTGGGTGCCGTCACCGATGACCGCGGTGTCGAAGCCTTCGCCCCGCAGCACGATGGTGAGCATCTCGGCCAGCGAAGGGTCATCGTCGACAACCAGAATCCTTTGCCTCATGGAGTCCATGGTGTCACCGAATTGCGATAAACCCCGGCTACCACACGGCGCGTTTCGCGTGTTGACCGGCTAAGGGGGTCCGCGCGGAGGCTTCGCGGCCTATCGGGCGGCCAGTTGGGCGGCGAGCGCGGCGGCGTCGACGTCGGGTCCGGCCACCTCCCAGCGACCGCACCAGCCACCGGCGGCCAGCGCGGCGTAGACGTCGGAGGTGCGCTGCTGCAGCCCGCCGTCGCGTTCATAGGCGTCTTTGGGCCGGTCGGCTTCGGTGTTGGCGCGGTGTTCGGCCCGCTTTGCCGCCAGTTCGGTCGGGACGGCCAGCAGCACCTGGGCATCCGGTCTCGGCAGTGCCAGCCGCTCGTACTCGAGGACTCGCACCCAGTCGACGACATCCCCGTCGGCGCCCTGGTGCAGGCGCGCGGCGCTGTAGGCGGCGTTGGACGCGACGTAGCGGTCGAGGATCACGACGTCGTAGCCGGCCTGCAGGCGTTCGATCTCGGCGCGGGCATGCGCACGGTCGAGCGCGAACAGCAGCGCCATCGCGTAGACCGACTCCGCCAGGTCACCGTGGGCGCCGTGCAGCGCCTCGGCGGCCATATCGGCCTCGACGGAGTGGCCGTAGCGCGGAAACGCCAGGCTGGTCACCGTTCGGCCGGCTGCCTCGAATGCAGTTCGCAGGCCGTTGGTCAGCGTGCGCTTGCCCGCACCGTCGACACCCTCGATCACGATGAGCACGCGGCGAGCGTAGCCGTACCCGCCGATGAGTTCCGTCAGCACCGAAGGTCTGTTCTGATGAGCGCCCCCACGACCGGAAGGAAGACAAATGACGACGCACGCGGTCGGCACGCGCGAACAGTGGCGAGCCGCCTACGAGCGGCAGCTGGCGAAGGAAAAGGAACTGACCCGACGGTCCACCGAGCTCGCCCGGGAACGTCAGGCACTGCCCTGGGTGCGGGTCGACAAGCAGTATCTGTTCGACACCACGGCGGGCCGTCGTACGCTCGCCGAGCTCTTCGACGGTCGCTCACAGCTGATCGTGCGGCACTTCATGCACGGGCCGAACACTCCCCAGGGCTGCCCGGGGTGCACCTTCGAAACCGACAACCTGGTCGGCGCAGTTCCGCATCTCGCGCACCGCGACGTGACCTTCATCCTCTCGTCACGGTCGCCGCTGCCGGTGCTCACCGCGTACAAGCAGCGGATGGGTTGGGACGTCGAATGGGTGTCCTCGGGCGGCAGCGACTTCGACGCCGACTTCTTCGAGTACATGCATGTCCCGACGGCCCGCCGCGACTACGGATCGGGCAGCGGAAGCATGCTCGACGTCATGGAGCTGATGGCGCTGAGCTGCTTCGCACTCGAGGACGGAGTCGTCTACCACACGTACTCGACCTACGACCGCGGCACCGAGGCGCTGAACGCCACGTGGCAGCTGCTGGACCGGGCGCCGAAGGGACGGGGCGAGGACTTCTCCGACTGGCCGCGCAAGCGCGACGAATATCCGGCGTAGCGTTGCCACTGCAGGACGCTCAACATCACGCGACGAAAGTCGATGTCTTACTGCATCGTTCGGTTAACTGCGACCGTCCTCAGCAGCCGGCTATTGCGTGGGCGTGACGTAACGCGCCGCCTCTGCGGCATGGTCGGCCGAGACGTACACGTCGTAACGTTGTGCTTCCAAGGTCTGGATGCTTGAGAAGTCCCGACCGCCCCGAGTGGACCAGTGAGCGACGAAGCCGAAGACGGCACCCCAGAACGCGCCGATCACCGTCGCGATCAAGACCACCCATATCCACAACGGACCGACCGCGAAAATCGCGAAGAGCAGTCCGATCAGCAAGCCGAACCATGCGCCGCTGCCGGCGCCCGCCAGCGCGGCCTTCCCGTTCGTCATCCGGCCGGTCACGCGCTCGACCGTTCGGACCCCGTCGCCCACGATGCTGATGTGGGCCACCGGAAAGCCGCCGTCGGACATGCGGTCCACCAAGTGTTGCGCGTCGGGATAGTTGTCGAACGACGCGATGACCTCGCGCCTGGCCGACGCAGCGGCGGGTTGATCGTACGGGCGGTGCGGGGTGGTCATGTTTTCCCTCCAGACGTTTGGCTATCGCGATTGGGTACCCGTCGCCGTGAACGCGTATTCGTCACCCGATCAGGCCTCGCCGCGACATGCATGCCTGCCCTGCATGAAGTGCGCCGTATGGTCGCCAAATGACCTACTCCATCGTCGCTCGTGACGCCCAGACCGGCCTGATGGGCGTCGCCTGTCAATCCCAGGCGTTCGCGGTGGGCGCCAGCGTTCCGTGGGCGGTGTCCGGCAGCGGGGTGATCGCTACCCAGTCGATGGGTGAACCCATGTACGGCGAACTGGGTCTGGACATCCTGCGTGCGGGGCTGACCGCAGTCGAGGCGCTGACCGCGTTGCGAAGCGTGGACGCGAATCCTGAACGCCGCCAGGTGGCGATGATCGATACCTGCGGGAACGTCGCTGTGTACACCGGCGAGGCGTGTGTCCCCGCGGCCGGTCACCTCGAGGGCAATGGCTGCGTGGCCCTGGCGAACATGGTTGTCTCAGAAGCCGTCTGGGAGGCCATGATCGACGCTTGGGAGCACACGCAGGCATCGGTGCCGGCGCGGCTGGCCCGGGCGCTACATGCGGCAGAAGACGAAGGCGGTGACATGCGCGGCAAGCGCTCAGCGGCGATGGTCGTCGTCGATCCCACCACGACCGGCCGGCCGTGGCACGACCGTCTGGTCGATCTGCGTGTCGACGACCACGAGGATCCGCTCGGCATGCTGGACCGCCTTCTCGCCCTCAATACCCGCTACCACAATGCAGTCGAAGCATTCGATCTCGCCCTTGGCGGCAACATCCAAGACGCGCTCGCCAGACTCGACGGGGCACCCGCTCCAGATCCCGTGCGGGATCCCGACATCGCGTTGTGGACAGCACTTGTGTTGGCACTGGGCGACCGTGAGGACGACGCCGCCCGTGTGCTGGCCGAGTTGTCCTCCACTGCACCACAGTTCGTCGAAGCTGCTCGCCGCTTCAGCGAGGTGAGACTTCTTCCCCCGAACACGCCCGTCACCCGGTTGCTCGACGAACTACAGCGCTAGCGTCCCACGGAGACGTTGCCCTAGAAACGCCCGCAATTGGGAGTGGTCGGTTTGCCGTTGAACCGGTCAGCGATCCACTGCATCGCCGGCTCCCCGTCGACGAGCATCGGGAGGCCGTGGTTGACCATCGCTTTGTTCAGAAACGGCGGTTGCTCGTTGGTACGCGCCTCGACGTCGGCGCCCTGGGCGCACCAGTCGCGACCGAGCTGCATCGCCGGCGCCCAGGGAACCAGCGGATCGAACCGGTTCGCGTTGATCAGCACCGGGGCATTGGGCTTCATGCGCCCCAGCTTCTGTTCGTCGAAAAGCGACTTGTACGGCTCCTTTTCGACGAGCGCGAAGATGTCCTCGTTGAAGTATGGCTGCAGGTGGCGAAACATGAATTTCGTGAGCGTCTCGGCGACGCACTGGTCTTGCACCTTGAAGAGCATGTCAGCGCCGCGCGGGGTCAGCGTCGCCCTGATCGCTTCCTCGTGTTCGGGGTAGGCCGTGATCACCCCATTCAGCGCATAGCCCACGGCTCCGATCAGCATGCTGCCGTCGATGAACGGGAACAGCGCCTTCAGGTCGGCGGGCGGTGCTCCGGCGTAGCTACCGACGACGTGGATTTCGGGCGCGTACGACTCGGCCATCTCCGCTGCCGATGCCGCCGCGCCCCCGCCCTGCGAGTAACCCCAGAACGCCACCGGACCGTTCCGGGTCAGCGAGGTGCCGGGGAGGTTCTTGGCGGCGCGGGCCGCGTCGAGCATCGCGTGGCCCTGCGACACCCGATTAGCGTAGGTGTGCAATCCCGGCGTGCCGAGGCCCTCGTAGTCGGTCATGACGATCGCGAAGCCGCGGGCGACCATCGTGGCGACAAACAACTCCTCGTAGTTGAACGCCAGGTCGAGGTAGGGCGACCAGTGGATGCCCTGATTGAACTGTCGAGACGGTGCGCACTGGTCCCCTTGCCCCTGCGTGCCGGGTCCGTAGACGATCAGCGGCCGCGTTCCTTGTCCCGGCCAGGGGACGTGTGGCTCAAAGTAGGTGCCGGTGACGACGTTTGGGTTTCCCCGAGCGTCGTTGCTGCGGTACATGATTCGCGTCCCGTCCGCCATGATCATGCCGAGTTGACCCGACGGCTCCAACACCAGCCGGGACGGCTCGGAGCGGACGATGTCGCCAGGTTGGCCCGGCGGCAACGGATCTGGCGGAGTGTAGAACGCCTGATATTCGTCTTCGTTGAAGTACGGATGATGGTCGTCGATGGTCGGGTCGTCGGCGCGCGCGTGCGGCGGGATTCCCAGGCTTGCGATCAGTAGCAGCGCAATCAGAACCCCCGCGACCCGACCCACGCGGCGGAGGTTAACAAAGCAACGCCGAAACTGCGGGGAGATCGCACGATTCGCAAGAGTCGCGATCTCCCCACGGTTTCGAGGTTCGAGCGGGGCTCAGTACCGGTAATGCTCCGGCTTGTACGGGCCCTCGACGTCGACGCCGATGTACTCCGCCTGTTCCTTGGTGAGCTTGGTCAGCGTGCCGCCGAGTGCTTCCACGTGGATGCGCGCGACCTTCTCATCGAGGTGCTTGGCCAACCGGTAGACCGAGTTGTCGTACTCGTCGTTCTTGGTCCACAGCTCGATCTGCGCGATCACCTGATTCGAGAAGCTGTTGCTCATCACGAACGACGGGTGACCCGTCGCGTTGCCCAGGTTGAGCAGCCGGCCCTCGGACAGCACGATGATCGACTTGCCGTCATCGAGGATCCACTGGTCGACCTGCGGCTTGATGTTGAGTTTCTTGGCACCGGACCGCTCCAGCGCGGCCATGTCGATCTCGTTGTCGAAGTGGCCGATGTTGCCCAGGATCGCCTGGTCCTTCATCGCACGCATGTGCTCGAGGGTGATGATGTCCTTGTTGCCGGTCGAGGTGATCACGATGTCGGCCACAGGTATGCCCTGCTCGACTGTCACGACGTCGAAGCCGTCCATCAGCGCCTGCAGCGCGTTGATCGGGTCGATCTCGGTGACCGCGACGCGCGCGCCCTGACCGGCGAGCGACTCCGCGCAGCCCTTGCCGACGTCGCCGTAACCACAGATCAGCACCTTCTTGCCGCCGATCAGCACGTCGGTGCCGCGGTTGATGCCGTCGATCAGCGAGTGCCGGGTGCCGTACTTGTTGTCGAACTTGCTCTTCGTCACCGAGTCGTTGACGTTGATCGCCGGGAACGGCAGTTCGCCCGCGGCCTCGAACTGATAGAGCCGCAGCACGCCGGTCGTCGTCTCCTCGGTGACGCCCTTGACCGACTCGGCGATCTTGGTCCACTTGTCCTTGTCGGTCTCGAAGCGCTTGCGCAGCACGCCGAGGAACACCTTCCACTCCGCCGGGTCATCTTCCTCGGCGGGCGGAACGACGCCCTGCTTCTCATACTGCGCGCCGCGCAGCACCATCATCGTGGCGTCGCCGCCGTCGTCGAGAATCATGTTCGCCGGCGCTGGGCTTCCATCAGAAGCGGCCGACCACGTTAGCATCTGCTCGGCGGCCCACCAGTACTCCTCGAGCGACTCGCCCTTCCACGCGAACACCGGGGTGCCCTTCGGGTCATCGGGGGTGCCGTTGGGGCCGACGACGACGGCCGCGGCCGCGTGGTCCTGGGTGGAGAAGATGTTGCAGGAAGCCCATCGAACTTCAGCACCCAAAGCCACCAAAGTCTCGATCAGCACCGCCGTCTGCACGGTCATGTGCAGCGAGCCCGAGATCCGTGCGCCCTTGAGCGGCTGCACGTCGTGGTACTCGCGCCGCAGCGCCATCAAGCCGGGCATCTCGTGCTCGGCGAGCCGGATCTCCTTGCGGCCGAAGTCAGCCAAGGCCAGATCGGCCACTTTGTAGTCGATCCCGTTGCGGGAGTCGGCCTTCAGCTCAGTCATGTAGAGCCCCTTTTCGTTCGTCATTGCTCTTGGGCGCACGGACGGGCACACCGGCGACGGCCGTGCGAAACCCCTAGCCTGCGGGCTCGCGGGACAGGCGCTCGGCGCTCTGACAGCTAAGGGGTATCGATAACACCGTAGCGTTCGGCGAACGGCGTCATCAATCTGGCTAGGTCGCGCGCCACCACGTCGGTGGTCAGGTGGTCGGCCTCGGGCGGCATCGACACGTAGCTCATGGCGAGCCGGACGATGGCCCTGGCCAGCACTCCGGCGTCCTCCTCGCTGGCCTGCACCCAGCTGTCCATGAACGTCGACGTCAACCGCTGGCTGCAGCGCGTGATGATCGGTCCGCTGTCGGTGGTGATGAGCTGCAGCAGATCCGGTTTGGCCTCACCGGTCAGCAACGAGATCACCAGCGGATCGGCCGCGGACTCGGTGAAGAAGTCGCGAAACCCCTGCGAGAACGCCGCGTGGACGTCGCCGACGTTGCCTTGGATCGCGTCGTCGATCTGGTCGACGAGCCGGTCGGCGAGCCGCAAGGCGTACGCCTGCGCCAGCCCTTGGCGGGAGCCGAACTCGTTGTAGATGGTCTGGCGGCTGATGCCCGCGGCCTTGGCCACGTGCGACAGCGTGATCGCCGACCAATCGCGGGTGAGCAGCAGTTCGCGCATGCCGTCGAGAATCGAATCGCGCAGCAGCACCCGCGACGCCTCGGCGTACGGGACGCGCTGCGCGGTTCGACGCGGGCTACTCACCCCCGCGACACTAACGGTCACGAACGAGCGACCTCCACCATCTCGAAATCCGACTTCGCCGCGCCGCAGTCCGGGCAGCTCCAGTCGTCGGGGATGTCGTCCCAGCGGGTGCCCGGGGCGATGCCGTCTTCCGGCCAGCCCTTGGCCTCGTCGTATTCGAATCCACACTGCACGCAGACGAACAGCTTGTAATCCATGACTCTTCCTTTCTCGTGGGTTTCGACTCTGTGGTTCAAACGGGTTCGAAGTCGACCTTCTCGCGCACCGCGCAGTCCGGACAGGTCCAGTCGTCGGGGATGTCGCTCCACGACGTGCCGGCCGGAAAGCCCTCCCGCGGAGCGCCTTTCGCCTCGTCGTAGACGTAGTCACAGCCCGGGCAGCGGTAGGTGCTCATGCCGCGGTCCCGTACCGTGCCACCACCTTGTCGCGGACCCGCGGATGCACGTTGACCCGGGTGATGTCGCCGTCGTAATGCTCGAGCACGCGGTGATCCATCACGCGACGCCACAGCGGCGGGAAGTACGTCAGCGCGATCATCGACGCATAACCGCTCGGCAGGTTCGGCGCGCCCTCCATGCTGCGCAGCGTCTGGTAACGCCGGGTGGGGTTGGCGTGATGGTCGCTGTGCCGCTGCAGGTGATACAGGAACAGGTTGGTCACGATGTGGTCGGAGTTCCAACTGTGCAGCGGCGCACAGCGTTCGTAGCGACCGCTTTCCAGCTTTTGCCGCAGCAGGCCGTAGTGCTCGAGGTAGTTCACCGTCTCCAGCAGCGTGAAGCCGAACACCGCCGAGATCACCACGTACGGGATCAGTGTCCAGCCGAACACCGCGATCAGCGCGCCGTAGAACACCACCGACATCGCCCAGGCGTTGAGCACGTCGTTGGACCAGTGCCAGGGACTCTTACCGGCACGACGCAACCGCGCCGCCTCCAGCTCCCACGCCGAGCGCAGGCTGCCGAACACGCTGCGCGGCAGGAACTCCCAGAATGTTTCACCGAAGCGGGCCGACGCGGGATCCTCGGGCGTGGCAACCCGGACGTGGTGGCCGCGGTTGTGCTCGATGTAGAAGTGGCCGTAGCAGGTCTGCGCCAGCGTGATCTTCGACAGCCACCGCTCCAGCGAGTCCTTCTTGTGGCCCATCTCGTGCGCGGTGTTGATGCCCACCCCGCCGAGCACACCCACCGACAGCGCCAGCCCGATCTTGGCCGGCCAGCCCAGTCCGCCGTCGAATCCGAGCCAGCTCAGGTCCGACGCGGTGAACAGGTAGGCGCCCAGGATCACGCTGGCGTACTGGAACGGGATGTAGATGTAGGTGCAGTAGCGGTAGTACTTGTCGTTCTCCAGCCGCTCCATCACCTCATCGGGCGGATTCTGCCCGTCCGGACCAAATCGCAAGTCAAGGGCGGGCAGCAGGATGTACAGCAGGATCGGGCCGATCCAGAACGGCACCTGCGCCGCCGCATGCCAGCCCCACTGGTTGAACGCCCAGACCAGCGGAAGCATCACGAACAGCGCCGTCGGCGCGATCAGTCCCATCAGCCACAGATAGCGCTTCCTGTCGCGCCACTGGGCGATCTCCTGCTCGGGCAATTGCGTGGTCACTGCGAGCCTCCTGAAGTGAGTACCGTCACGTTCTGCGCTTTACTATAGAGTCCCATTTGTCGGTTGTCTAGACGCAAGTGCCTAGTTTGTAAAGCGGCGCTGGGTGCGCAGGAGTGATTTCGGTGTCGCTGGTCGCGGTGAGCGCGACGGACTACACCGAAATCGCTGAGGATTCCCGCCGGCCCAGCACTGAGTGACGACGGCCGTAGAGGAAGTAGATGACCACACCGATCGCCATCCAGACCAGGAAGCGAATCCAGGTCAACGCCGTGAGGTTCAGCATCAGCCAACCGCAGGCCACGATCGAGGCGATCGGCAGCCACGGCACCCCCGGCGCCCGGAAGCCGCGCTCGAGGTCCGGCCGGGTGCGCCGCAGCACGATCACGCCGGCCGACACCAGGACGAACGCGAACAGCGTTCCGATGTTGACCATCTCTTCCAACTTGTCCATGGGGAACACCGATGCGGTGACCGCCACGAGAGCGCCGACGATCAGCGTGATGCGCACCGGTGTGCCGTGCCGTCCGGTCTTGGCCAGACCGCGAGGAAACAGTCCGTCGCGCGACATCGCGAACAACACGCGGGTCTGCCCGAGCACCAACACGATCACCACGGTGGTCAGCCCCGCGAGCGCACCGATCGAGATGACCTTGGCCGCCCAGTCGATCCCGTTGACGCTGAACGCCGTCGCGAGGTTGGCCTTCTCCCCCGCCTCGCGCAATTCGCTGTAATGGACCATGCCGGTCAACACGACCGCCACCGCGACGTAGAGCACCGTCACGATCGCGAGCGAGGCCAAAATGCCTCGGGACACGTCGCGCTGCGGGTTCTTCGTCTCCTCCGCGGTGGTGGCGACGATGTCGAACCCGATGAAGGCGAAGAAGACGATCGAGGCGCCCGCCAGCAAGCCGTACCAACCGTAGTGGCTGCCCTCGGCGCCGGTGAGCAAGGAGAGCAGCGACTGCTCGGTGCCGCTGCCACCCTCGCCGCGCTCGGCAGGCGGCAGGAACGGGGAATAGTTCGCGACCTTGATGTAGAAGGCGCCGACCGCGACCACCAGCAGCACCACCGCCACCTTGATCACGGTGATCACCAAGCTGACCCCCGCCGAGAGCTTGGTGCCCAAGGCAAGAATGACGGTGACGAACGCGATGATCAGCAGCGCGCCCCAATCCAATCGCACCGCACCGAAATCCGCTGTGCCACCGCCGAACTCGAACACGGCACCCAGATAGCTCGACCATCCCTTGGCCACCACCGCCGCCGCGACCGCGAACTCGAGGATCAGGTCCCACCCGATGATCCACGCGACGAACTCGCCGAACGTCGCGTAGGAGAACGTGTAGGCGCTGCCCGCGACCGGCACAGTCGAGGCGAACTCGGCGTAGCACAGCGCCGCCAGGCCGCAGGCGATCGCGGCGAGCACGAACGAGATCGAGATCGCCGGGCCGGTGAGGTTGCCCGCGGTCGACGCGGTGATGGTGAAGATGCCGGCGCCGATCACCACGGAGACGCCGAACACCGTGAGGTCCCACCAGTTCAGGTCTTTGCGCAAGCGGGTGTCCGGTTCATCGGTGTCGGCGATCGACTGCTCCACCGACTTCGTCCGCCGAGCCATCGCGCGTCCTCCCGTTGAGTGCCGTGCCCGCAATGTAGCTAGTACTGTGCACCCGATGGGGCGGAGTTATAAACACGTCGCCGTCATCGGGGGCAGTCTGGCGGGAATGTGTGCGGCGCGGGTGCTCTCCGACGTCAGTGAGCGCGTGACGGTTTACGAGCGCGACGACCTGCCCGACGGCCCGGCGAATCGCGCCGCGGTACCGCAGGGCCGACATGTCCACCTGTTGATGGCGCGAGGCGCCGACGAGTTCGAAAAGCACTTCCCGGGCCTGCTCGCCGACATGTTGGCCGACGGTGTGCCGATCCTGGAGAACCGGCCGGACTGTATCCACTTCGGCGCCGCCGGCCATGTCCTGGGCACCGCGCACCGGCTGCAGAACGAGTTCACCGCCTACGTGCCGAGCCGCCCACAACTTGAATGGCAGATCCGCAAGCGCGTGAAGAACATCGACAACGTCGAGATCGTGCACGCCGCCGTCACCGAGCCCACCTACGACGCTGCGCGCGAACGGGTGACCGGCGTGCTGCTCGATTTCGGGCAGACCGTCGCCGCCGATCTCGTCGTCGACGCCACCGGCCGCGGTACCCGGCTGCCCGGGTGGCTCGAAAAGTGGGGTTACGAACGTCCGGCCGAGGAGACCGTTGACGTCGGCATCGCCTACACCAGCCATCAGTTCCACGTCCCGGAGGGTCTGCTCGCCGAAAAGGTCGTGGTCGCAGGCGCTTCGCGGGCACAACCGCTCGGCATCGGCATGCTGTTCTACGAGGACGGCAACTGGAACGTCACGACCTTTGGTGTCAGCAAGGTCCAGCCGCCGCAGAACGTCGCGCAGATCCTGGACCTTGCCGACGAGATCCTGCCCGCGCACGTGTCCGCCGCGCTGCGTCAGGGGACTCCGCTGGGCGAGATGGCGTTTCACCGCTACCCGACGAGTCGTTGGCGCCGCTACGACGATCTCCGACGCTTCCCCGCCGGCATCTTCCCGTTCGGCGACGCCGTCGTCAGTTTCAACCCGACCTTCGGCCAAGGCATGACGATGACGGCGATCCAGGCCGGAAACCTGCGCACGGTGCTGGAATCGGGCGACCCCGATGTCGCGGGCCGACTGGCGAAGGCCACGGCGAAGACGACGTGGCCGGTCTGGGTGATGACGGCCATCGGCGACCTCATCCTGCACAACGCGACCGGCAAGTCGAAATGGTGGTACAAGCCGGTGGGCGGGCTGTTCGATCAGTTCCTCGGTGCGGCGGAGACCGACCCCGTTCTCGCCGAGTGGTTTCTGCGCCGGTTCAGCCTGCTCGACAGCCTCTACATGGTTCCGTCGCCGCGGCTTGTCGGTCGCACCATCCGTCACAACATGCGGTTGTGGTGGGCCGAGAAACGGGCCGCCGAGAAACCCGTTCCGGCCCCGCAATCGGCATGAGCGCCCGGTGCGCGGTACCTGTCCCGGTAATTTGGTAGCCATGACGAGGACGCGATGAGCGCGGGTCTGTTCGGTCTTCTCGACGACGTTGCCGTGCTGGCACGGATGGCGGCCGCATCGGTCGACGACATCGGCGCCGCAGCGGGCCGTGCGACAGCCAAGGCCGCCGGGGTGGTCGTCGACGACACCGCGGTGACACCCCAATACGTGCACGGCCTCACCGCCGACCGCGAACTGCCGATCATCAAGCGGATCGCCATCGGATCGCTGCGCAACAAGCTGCTGTTCATCCTGCCGGCCGCCATGCTGCTCAGCCAGTTCGCGCCGTGGCTGCTGACACCGCTGCTGATGGTCGGTGCCACCTACCTGTGCTACGAGGGCGCCGAAAAGGTGTGGGGTCGCGTGAGCAAGCACGGCGGACACGACAAGCACGCCGCCCCCACCGCCGCCATCGGCGTGGACGCCGAAAAACAGATGGCCGCGGGCGCGATCCGCACCGACTTCATCCTGTCCGCCGAGATCATGGTGATCGCGCTGAACGAGGTGGCCAGCGAACGGTTCTGGCCGAGGTTGATCATCCTGATCGTGGTCGCGATCGTCATCACGCTTGCCGTCTACGGCGTCGTCGGGCTGATCGTGAAGATGGACGACATCGGGCTGCGCCTCACCCAGCGCTCGTCATCGTTCGCACAGAAGGTGGGCCGCGGCCTGGTCGTGGGGATGCCAAAACTGCTCGCGGCGTTGTCGGCCATCGGGACGGTCGCGATGCTGTGGGTGGGCGGTCACATCCTGCTCATCGGAACCGACGACGTGGGCTGGCACGCCCCGTACGGGCTGGTCCACCACGCAGAGGACTTCATCCATCACGCCGTGCAGGGCGTCGGCGGCGTGCTGGCATGGTTGACCAACACCGCGGCGTCGGCCGTCATCGGATTGATCGTCGGCGCGGTGATCGTGGCGATCATGCATGTGTTGCCCTTCGGCAAGCGCACCAAGGACGACACGCCCCACTGAACGGCGCGCTCTAGATTCCGACAGTGGCGCGGAACAGTTTCGTCGGCTGCGTCGCGGCGAGCCGGATCGGTCCCTCGTCGGCCGACACCCACGCCGCCGATCCCTTGTTCAGCGTGACCGTGCCGCCCTTGGCGTGCACGACGGTCGAGCCTTCGGTGCACAGCAGGATCTGCGGACCGTCGTGTCGCGTGGGCGCGTCGATCTCGTGGCCGATCCGGTCGCCGTCGATGTGCAGCACCGACACTGCGAACTCGGGCGCCGGGGTGCGGTACACCGACTCGATACCGTCATCGACCTCCTCGGGCCGGACCACCACGTCGTCGGCTGGCGTGAAGTCGAGAACACGCAACAACTCCGGCACATCGACGTGCTTGGGGGTGAGCCCGCCGCGTAACACGTTGTCGGAGTTGGCCATCACCTCCACGCCCACGCCGTTGAGGTAGGTGTGCAGATTGCCCGCGGGCAGATAGATACCTTCGCCCGGTTTCAACGTGATGCGGTTGAGCAGCAACGAGGCCAGCACGCCCGCGTCGCCGGGATATCGTTCGCCGAGTTCCAGCACCGTCTTCGCTTCAGCAGCGAATTCTCTTCTGCCCGAACGAACATAGTGAATGGCCCCGTCGATCACGGCGGGCACCAGCACGTCGAGGTCGGGTTGCGGCGCGGTGATCCATGTGGTGAACAACGCGCGCAGTCCGCCGGCGTCGGGTTGGCCGGAAAGCAGGTTGACGTACGGGTCGAGGTCGGTGACCGCGAGCGCTCGCATCAACTCGATGCTCCCTGCGGCGGGCCGGAATCCCGCCAGCGCCTCGAACTGGCTCAGCGCGACGATCAATTCAGGCTTGTGGCTGGGATCGCGGTAATTGCGGTTCGGCGCCGACACGGGAATGCCGAGCCTGTTCTCCCGTTCGAAACCCTCCAGCGCCTGTTCGGCGCTGGGGTGCGCCTGCAGCGACAGCGGTTCGTCTGCCGCCAGCACCTTCACCAGGAACGGCAGCGTGTCGCCGAACCGCGCACACACCGCCGCACCCAACTGACCCTCGGGGTCGTCGCGCAGTGCAGCGAGCAGCGAGCGCTCCCCGTCCTCGGTCTCCAGCATGGCCGGATCGCCCGGGTGCGCACCGAACCACAATTCCGCTTCAGGATGCGCTGTGGGACAAGCCCTTCCGGTGAACTCGGCAATGTCGGTGCGCGAACCCCAGGCATAGGTCCGCACCGCTCCGCGTAGCAGGTGCACTTGGCTAACCTCGAACTAGTTTCAGGTACACGGCGGTCATCTCCAGCCGGACGGCCAGCATCGCCAGCTGTTGTTCCAGACGTCCCGCCGCCGACGTCGCGTCCGGAACGGCCGCTCCCTCCGGCAGTTCCGGCACGTCCTGGGCGCTGATCACGTCGACGTCGTCCAGGTCGGCGGCTCGGGCGACGACGGTTGGCCGCTCCGCTTCGGTGGTGAGCACGAACGTGCGCACCCGCGGCGGAAGTGGACCGTCGATCTGCTCATCGTGGAAGATCGACCGCTCGCGGTCGGCCGCCGACGTGCCCCCCATGCCACCGCGCAGCGCCACCAGTGCGTCGGCCAAGCCGACGGCGGCGACCACCCGATGGGCGATCCGCAACAGAATGGCGGCACAGTGCCCGGCCACCGCGAGTGTCGCCGCGCTGTCGCCGGCGAGCACGACATCGCGGTCCGACATCTGCTCGGCCAGCGTCTTGGCCGGATTGGTGAACAGTTCCCGGGCGGCGCTGTTGCGAAGCGCCTCGGCATCGAGTTCGTCGGCCAGCGCCGCCAGGTCGACGTGCATGGCCGGATCGACGACGCTCAGCGTCGCCAACCCCACGGCGAGGTAGCGCACCAGGCCGAATTCGTCGGGCACCCAGACCCGCGGCGCCAGCACCACGGCCCTGCCCGCGGCGACGTCACGCAACGGGCCTTCGTTCGGCGCGGCGACAACCACCCGAGCCCCGCGCCGCACCCCGCTCGCGGCGGCGTTCACCAGGGCGGGATCCCCGGGGTCGTCGCCCGCGACGATCAGCACGTCCAGCGGACCGATCCACGGCGGCACCTCCGCGGCGACGACGATCGGTGCCGCCACCGACGCGCCGAACGCCGCGGCCAGCACCGACCCCGCGGTCTCCGAGTTTCCGCGCCCGGCAACCCAGATCAGGGTGCGTGGCGGGCCGTCGGCCCGTAACGATTCGAGTTCTCCCTCGTCCAGCGCGGCGGCGGTGGCCCGCACCTGGGCGCCGGCCGTTGCAGCCGCGCGCAGCAGACCTTCGCGGTCGGCGGCGAGCAGACCGTCGACGTCGTCGAGGTTCACCACCGCGGCCGAGGACGGTGGGCCCGCGCTCACGTGGCCGCCTCGGATTGCGAAGGAACCTGCGCGCGAACCGTCCTGGAGATCTCGCGGACGATCGCGTCGACCTCTTCGGTGCTGCGGGCTTCGACATTGAGCCGCAGCAGCGGTTCGGTATTCGACATGCGCAGGTTGAACCAAATGCCCTCACCCAGGTCGACCGTGACCCCGTCGAGGTGGTCGATCGAGTGGATCCGGGAGCCGAACGCCTTGAGCACGTCGTCCACACATCGCTCGGCGTCGGTGACGGTGAAGTTGATCTCCCCGGATGCCTCGTAGCGCTGGTAGTCGGCCATGAAATCCGACAACGGGCGGTCCTGTTCGCCCAACGCGGCCAGCACGTGCAAGGCCGCCAGCATGCCGGAGTCCGCACCCCAGAAGTCGCGGAAGTAGTAGTGCGCCGAATGCTCGCCGCCGAAGATCGCACCGGTGTCGGCCATCAGCGCCTTGATGTAGGAGTGCCCGACGCGGCTGCGCACTGGCGTACCGCCCCGCTCGGTCACCAGCTCGGGCACTGCCCGCGAGGTGATCAGGTTGTGAATCACCGTGGCGCCGATCTCCCTACCCAGTTCCCGCCCGGCCACCAGCGCGGTAACCGCCGACGGCGACACCGGATGCCCCTTCTCGTCGACGACGAAACACCGGTCGGCGTCGCCGTCGAACGCCAACCCGATGTCGGCGCCGGATTCGACGACGTACTTTTGCAGATCGGCCAGGTTGGCCGGGTCCAGCGGGTTGGCCTCGTGGTTGGGGAACGTCCCGTCGAGCTCGAAATACAGCGGCGACAAGGTGATCCCGGGAATCGGGCCCAGCACCGCGGGGGCAGTGTGGCCGGCCATGCCGTTGCCCGCGTCGACGGCGACCTTCAGCGGTCGAAGCTCCGCCAGGCTCACCAGCGAGCGCAGAAACTCGCCGTATTCGCCCAGCACATCACGGTCCGTCACGGAGCCGGTCGCGCCGTCGTAGCCCGGCACGCCGGCGATGATCTCGTCGGCGATGCTCGACAGGCCGGTGTCCTTACCGACGGGTTTGGCGCCGGCCCGGCAGAGTTTGATGCCGTTGTAGGCCGCGGGGTTGTGGCTGGCGGTGAAGATCGCACCGGGGCAGTCGAGAAGTCCGGACGCGAAGTACAACTGGTCGGTCGAGGCGAGCCCGATCCGCACCACGTCGAGGCCCTGCGCAGTCACTCCGTCGGCGAACGCCGACGCCAGCGCCGGCGAACTCGCCCGCATGTCGTAACCGATCGCCACCTGCGACGCGTCGTCGCGGATCAAGCGGGCGAAGGCACCGCCGACGTCGGCGACGAACTGCTCATCGAGTTCCTCTCCGACCAGGCCACGCACGTCATAGGCCTTGATGACGCGATGAACAGCCGCGGCGGGCCGTGACATAGAACTCCTTGTGACGTGGTACTGCTGGCGCCAGCCTAACCGTCGGTGAAGGCGTACACGTGAACTAGTCAGTGGGGTCGGGCAACACCCGCAGATGGCCCCGGCGACGGCCGTTGGACTCCGGACGCCTGGCCGGCGGCGCCATCAGGGAGCCGCCGTGCGCGCCGGTGACCGGATCGGAGAAGCCTGTCGCGACCCCGTTGATCGGCGGAGCGAGGTCGCGCCCCTCGCGCACCGCGTCCGCGAGCGCGACGAGATCGTCCTCGTCGGGATGCGACGGCAGCGGGCCCGCGTGCCGAACCAGTTCCCAGCCGCGCGGCGCGGTGACCCGGCCGGCGTGCACCACGCATAGGTCCCACGAGTGCGGTTCGGCCACCGTCGCCAGCGGCCCGACCACCGCAGTGGAGTCGGCGTAGACGAAGGTCAGCGTCGCGACGGCATAGTGCGGACACCCGGGCCTGCAGCAGCGACGGGGAACGTTCACAGCGGAAGGCTATCGTGGCCGCACCCTGCGCGACGCCGGACACGCGCAGCCTGCCGACGGCCGATCTCGAACCGTTACGATCTTGTTCACGCGCACGAGAGGAGCACCGACGCGGTGGCCAAGCGGCAATATCTGCGCTCACGCCGGGGCCGCGACATGCGCGGACCGTTACTTCCCCCCACGGTGCCGGGTTGGCGCAGTCGCGCCGAGCGGTTCGACATGGCGGTGCTGGAGGCTTACGAGCCGATCGAGCGGCGTTGGCAGGACCGATTGACGGCGCTGGATGTGGCGGTCGACGAGATACCGCGCATCGCTCCGAAGGATCCCGACAGTGTGCAGTGGCCACCGGAGGTGATCGCCGACGGGCCGATCGCGCTGGCCCGGCTGATCCCGGCTGGTGTCGACGTTCGAGGTAACGCCACGCGGGCGCGAATTGTATTGTTCCGCAAGCCGATCGAGCGACGGGCCAAGGATCTTGTCGAACTCGAGGAGCTGCTGCATGAGATTCTGGTGGCCCAAGTCGCCACGTATCTGGGCGTCGAGCCTTCGGTCATCGACCCGACGATCGACGACGATTGACCGCTCGGGTCAGATGATTCCGCGCTTCAGTCGACGACGCTCGCGTTCGGACAGGCCGCCCCAGATGCCGAAGCGCTCGTCGTGCGCCAGCGCATACTCCAGGCACGCGTCGCGCACCTCGCAGCCCTGGCAGATTCGCTTGGCTTCGCGCGTCGAGCCACCCTTCTCGGGGAAGAATGCCTCGGGGTCGGTCTGAGCGCACAGCGCGCGCTCCTGCCACAAGTCGTCTTCGGGTGTAAGCGCCGGCGCAGCATCAATTGGGTCTGGCACCAGACTTAACTGGGGACGCCGGGGCGTCTCGACGGGTGCCGGTCCGGAATTGGCGTGCGGGGCGCTGTCTACTGAGCCGAGGAATCGGTTGTCAAACCGAATCAGACGATCGAAATCGCCGTACTCAAAAGACATCTTCGGCCTCCTCACCTGGTTTCGCTGATCCCCTATAAGCGCCCCACCGGAACGTGGGACCCATTCAATTCGAACAAGTGATCGAATCTCGGTCTGCGGCACCGAAACCGGATGGCCTACCGGGAAATGACACTGGTGTGATTACACACGCGTGAGCAGTCCTGGTCAAGCGTTAGAACAGGAATTCATACCATTCCGTGATCGAAATGCGGCGAGTCGTGACCTCGGCGTGTCTGTCACATTCCGCGAATCTCCCCGGCCCCCCAAGGATTGAGGCACTCCTGGACGAACCGAATTCGCTTGGACGGCCTACGCTCGGTCGATGTGAAGGTCACGGTACTCGTCGGCGGCGTCGGTGGCGCCCGCTTCCTGCTCGGTGTGCAGCACTTGCTGGGTCTCGGGCAATTCGCTGACACGAAAGTTGCTGCTGTGACTGATGATTCTACTGAGCATCAATTGTCTGCTGTGGTCAACGTCGGGGACGACGCGTGGATGTTCGGGGTGCGCATCTGCCCCGACCTCGACACGTGCATGTACACCCTCGGAGGTGGCATCGACCCGGAGCGCGGTTGGGGACATCGCAACGAAACCTGGCATGCCAAGGAGGAACTCGCGGCCTACGGGGTGCAACCGGACTGGTTCGGGCTCGGCGACCGGGATTTGGCGACTCACCTCGTGCGCAGTCAGATGCTGCGCGCCGGTTACCCGCTGTCGCAGGTGACCGAGGCGCTGTGCACCCGGTGGTCGCCGGGCGCGACGCTGCTGCCCGCCAGTGACGACCGCAGCGAAACCCACGTCGTCATCACCGATCCCGGACCCGGCGACCACGCCGGTGAAAAACGCGCCATCCACTTCCAGGAGTGGTGGGTGCGGTACCGCGCGAAGGTGCCCACTCACAGCTTCGCTTTCGTCGGCGCCGAAAAGGCCACGGCGGGGCCCGGCGTCGCCGAGGCGATCGAATCCGCCGATGTCGTCCTCGTCGCGCCGTCCAACCCGGTGGTGAGCGTCGGCGCGATCCTGGCCGTTCCGGGGATCCGCGGCGCGCTGCGGTCGACGCCGGCACCGGTGATCGGCTACTCCCCCATCATCGGCGGAAAGCCGTTGCGCGGTATGGCGGATGAATGCCTGTCGGTGATCGGCGTGGAAAGCACGTCGGAGGCCGTCGGCCGGCACTACGGCGCGCGCTCGGGCGTCGGGATCCTCGACGGCTGGCTGGTGCACGAGGACGACCACGCCGACGTAGCCGGTGTCGAGGTCCGCTCGGTGCCGCTGCTGATGTCCAACCCCGCGGCAACCAGCGAAATGGTGCGCGCCGGACTGGATTTGGCCGGCGTGAAGCCATGACCGAGCATGGAACGGCCGCCGCCGTCGAACTGCTCCCGGTGCCCGGGTTGCCGGAGTTCCGGCCCGGCGACGACCTTGCCGCGGCGATCGCGGAGTCTGCGCCGTGGCTGCGCGACGACGACGTGGTGGTGGTGACCAGCAAGGTGCTGTCGAAGTGCGAGGGGCGCATCGTCGACGCCCCCGCCGATCCGCAAGAGCGCGATGCCCTGCGGCGCAAGCTCATCGACTCCGAGGCGGTTCGCGTACTGGCCCGCAAGGGCCGCACACTGATCACCGAGAACGCGATCGGTTTGGTTCAGGCCGCCGCCGGAGTCGACGGATCCAACGTCGACTCCGCCGAACTCGCGCTGCTGCCGATCGACCCCGACGCCAGCGCGGCCGCGCTGCGCACCGCCCTGCGGGAGCGCCTCGGCGTGAGCGTCGGCGTCGTCGTCACCGACACCATGGGCCGCGCGTGGCGCAACGGGCAGATCGACGTGGCCATCGGGGCGGCCGGTCTGACCGTGCTGCACGGGTATGAGGGGTCGCTCGACCGGCACGGCAACGAATTGATTGTCACCGAGATCGCGGTCGCCGACGAAATCGCCGCGGCCGCCGATCTGGTGAAGGGCAAGCTGACCGACATCCCGGTCGCGGTGCTGCGGGGCCTGCAACTGGCAGACGACGGTTCGACGGCGCACAAGCTGGTCCGGGCCGGCGAGGAGGACTTGTTCTGGCTGGGCACCGAGGAAGCCATCGCGCTGGGCAGGAGTCAGGCGCAGCTGCTGCGCCGGTCGGTGCGCCGGTTCTCCGCGCAGCCCGTAGCGCCCGAGCTGGTGGAAACCGCTGTCGCCGAGGCGCTCACCGCGCCCGCACCGCATCACACCCGACCGGTGCGCTTCGTGTGGTTGCAGGATCGGGGCAGACGGTCGGCGCTGCTCGATCGGATGAAGGACAAGTGGCGCGCCGATCTGTCCGCCGACGGCCGGCCCGCCGAGGCCGTCGAACGTCGCGTCGAGCGTGGCCGAATACTCTATGACGCACCGGAAGTCGTCATCCCGTTCATGGTGCCCGACGGTGCGCACAGCTATCCCGACGCCGACCGCACCGCCGCCGAACACACGATGTTCACCGTCGCGGTCGGCGCGGCGGTGCAGGCGCTGCTGGTGGCGCTGGCCGTGCGCGGCGTCGGCAGCTGCTGGATCGGTTCGACGATCTTCGCCCCGCAAGTGGTCCGCGACGAGCTGGGGCTGCCCGATGACTGGGAACCGTTGGGCGCAATCGCGATCGGCTACGCCGACGCGGGGGCGCCGTCGGGCCCGCGGCCGCCGGTACCGACCGACGGTCTGCTGGTACGCAAGTGAGCTTGCACGCATCGGCGGTCGATGCGCTCTCTTGTTGGCAGGCACCCGATCCCGCACAGGACACGCTGCGGCACGCGGTGCTGGCGTTCCTGGCGGCCAGGCCCGACGGATGCCTGCGGGAGTGTGCGCCCGGACACGTCACCGGGTCGGCGCTGGTCGTCGACCACACCGGCACGCATGCTCTTCTCACGCTGCACCCGCGGTTCGGGCGGTGGCTGCAACTCGGCGGGCACTGCGAGGCCACCGACCCCGATATCGTCGCGGCCGCGTTGCGGGAGGCCACCGAGGAATCCGGCATCAACGGGCTCACGATCGACCCGACGCTGGCGGCGTTGCATGTTCATCCGGTCACGTGTTCGCTGGGGGTGCCCACCCGCCACCTCGACATGCAGTTCATCGTCCATGCCCCCGCCGGTGCCGAGATCGTCGCGAGCGACGAGTCGTTGGACCTGCGCTGGTGGCCGTTGGACGCGTTGCCGCAGGACTGCGACTTCGGGCTGACGCAACTGGTGGCGGCGGCCCGCTCCCGGTGATTTCGGTGTAGTCCGTCGCGCTGACCGCGACCAACTACACCGAAATCGCTCAAACGTCGGTCGAGAAGCGGACGCCGCCGTCGGGAATCGTGACCCCCGGCCACACCCGGGCGCCGCGCAGCAGTTCGCAGCGTGCGCCGATGTCGGCGCCGTCGCCGATCGCGCCGTCACGGATCAGGGCGCGCGGGCCGATGCGGGCGCCGAAGCCGACGATCGAGCGTTCGATCACCGCACCCGCTCCCACCCGCGCGCCGTCGAAGATGACCGCACCGTCCAGCCTTGCGCCACCGGCGATTTCGGCGCCCCGGCCGACCACGGTGCCGCCGATCAACAGCGCCCCGGGTGCGACGCTGGCGCCGTCGTGCACCAGTTTCTCGCCGCGGTGTCCGCCCAGCGCCGGCGACGGCGCGATGCCGCGGACCAGGTCGGCCGATCCCCGTACGAAGTCCTCCGGGGTGCCCATGTCGCGCCAGTACGTGGCGTCGACATAACCGCACACCCGAAGACCGTCGGACAGCAGTCCCGGGAACACCTCGCGTTCCACCGACAGCGCGCGGCCCTTCGGGATGCGCTCGATGACCTCGCGCTTGAACACGTAGCAGCCCGCGTTGATCTGGTCGGTCGGCGGGTCCTGCGTCTTCTCCAGGAACGCGGTGACCATGCCGTCGGAATCGGTCGGCACGCAACCGAACGCGCGTGGGTCACCGACGCGCACCAGGTGCAGTGTCAGGTCGGCGCCGGTGGTGTCGTGGTAGTCGAGAAGAGCCCGCAGGTCGGTTCCGGAGAGCACGTCGCCGTTGAAGACCAGCGCGGTGTCGTGGCGCAGCGACGGAGCCACGTTCGCGATGCCGCCACCGGTGCCCAGCGGTTCGTTCTCGACGACGTATTCGATCTGCAGACCGAACTTGGAGCCGTCGCCGAACGCCGCCTCGAACACCCCGGCCTTGTACGACGTGCCCAGCACCACGTGTTCGATGCCCGCGTCGGCGATGCGCGACAACAGGTGCGTCAAGAACGGCAATCCCGCCGTCGGCAGCATCGGCTTGGGCGCCGATAGGGTCAGCGGCCGCAAGCGGGTGCCCAGGCCGCCGACCAGAATGACGGCGTCCACTTGTGCGGGGTTCACGCTAGCGCCGTCCTTTCGCCCGTCTGCGACGTGAATTGCGGACCACCAGACCCGCGCGCGCGGCGAGCGAGCTTCGGATCGTCCACCGCAGCGGACCCTGCCACCACCTGGGATACCGATCCGCCAGGAAAGTGTAGGTGCTGGTGTGATGGGCGGCCAAGTTGCGCGCGGGGTCCCTGCCGGTCGCATGACCCTTGTCGTGCAACACCTCGGCGGTCGGCACGTACACGTTCTGCCAGCCCGCGCGCAGCAGCCGATCACCCAGGTCGACGTCCTCCATGTACATGAAGTAGCGCTCGTCGAACCCGCAGAGCTCCTCGAAAGCCGACCGTCGTAGCAACAGACAGGAGCCCGACAGCCAGCCGACCGGACGTTCGCTGGGCTCCTGCCGTTCCTGCCGGTACTCCGCGGTCCACGGGTTGGACTTCCAGACCGGCCCGACCACCGCGTGCATGCCCCCGCGAACCAGGCTCGGCTGGTGTCGGGCCGACGGATACACCGAACCGTCGGGGTCACGGATCAACGGGCCCAGCGACCCGGCGCGCGGCCATCGGGCAGCGGCCTCCAGCAGGATGTCGATGCTGCGTGGGCCCCACTGCACGTCCGGGTTCGCCACCACGAAGAAGTCGGAGTAATCCGAGTCCTTCAGGTATTCGTCGACGGCGCGGTTCACCGCGCTGCCATAACCGAGATTGCCTCCGGTTCGCAGTAATCGCGCATTGGGATAGCGCTCGAGCGCTTCCTCCGGCGCCCCGTCGGTCGACCCGTTGTCGGCCATGATCACGGTCACCGGCCGGTCGGTCGCATGCGACAGCGAGGCGAGGAACCGGTCGAGATGCGGCCCCGGTGAATACGTCACCGTGATGACCACCAATTCGTCACTCACGTGACACCACCAGTTCCGCGCTCACGGCGTAGAGGTTAACGGGCGGTCGGGTCGATCTGCCGCGAGCGCACCCCACGACCCTGTCTGCGTGCCTGAGCTGCCGAAACCCGCCCGACCATGCCGCCGGCGCCGGGGATAACGATTCGGGCCGACTTGCAGAAAGACACAGTCACGAGTCTGGCACGCCGACCCGCGCTACCCGGTCTACGGCCGGGTCGCAAGTAGCCTGAGCTGATGCCCGGTCGAATGCTGCGTGTGATCGCCGTGTCCGCGGCCTTGGCCGTCGTGGTGGGGACGGGCGTCGCGTGGGGCAAGATCCGCTCGTTCGAATCCGGCATCAACCACATCTCGCCGATCGCGCTCGGCGAGGGCGGCGAGGACGGCGCGATCGACATACTCCTCGTCGGCATGGACAGCCGGACCGACGCCCACGGCAACCCCCTGTCCGAGGAGGAGCTGGCGACTCTGCGGGCCGGCGACGACGAGGCGACCAACACCGACACGATCATCCTGATCCGCATCCCCAACAACGGGAAGTCCGCCACCGCGATCTCGATTCCCCGTGACTCCTACGTCGAGGCGCCGGGGATCGGCAAGATGAAGATCAACGGCGTGTACGGCTCCGAGCACTTGGAGAAGATGACCGAGCTCGTCGAGCAGGACGGGATGGATCCGGCGGAGGCCCAGCCGGAGGCGACGGAGGCCGGTCGCGAAGCCCTGATCAAAACGGTCGCCAACCTCACCGGCGTCACCGTCGACCACTATGCCGAGATCGGGCTGCTCGGGTTCGCGTTGATCACCGATGCCTTGGGCGGTGTCACCGTGTGTTTGAAGGAAGCTGTCTACGAACCCCTTTCGGGTGCAGACTTTCCGGCGGGCTGGCAGAAGCTCAACGGCCCGCAAGCGTTGAGCTTCGTTCGGCAGCGGCACGACCTGCCGCGCGGCGACCTCGACCGGGTGACACGTCAGCAGGCGGTGATGGCGTCGTTGGCGCACGACGTGATCTCCAGCAAGACGCTGTCGAGCCCGGCCACGCTGAACCGGTTGCAGCAGGCCGTCCAACGCTCCGTGGTGCTCTCCGACGGTTGGGACGTCATGGAATTCGCCGACCAGCTGCAGCAGCTCGCGGCGGGCAACGTCGCGTTCGCGACCATCCCGGTACTGCAGGAGAACGGCTGGAGCGACGACGGAATGCAGAGCGTGGTGCGCGTCGACCCGTCCGAGGTGAAGAGCTGGGTCGACGGATTGCTGCACGACCAGGACGAAGGCAAGACCGAGGAACTCGCCTACTCGCCCGACAAGACCACCGTCGAGGTGCTCAACGCCACCGAGGTCAACGGTCTGGCCGCAGCGGTGTCACACGTGTTGACCAACAAGGGGTTCACCCCCGGCGCCACCGGCAACCACGAACCGGTGACCGGCAGCCAGGTACGTGCGGCCAAGACAGACGACCTTGGCGCGCAAGCAGTCTCGAAGGACCTCGGCGGACTGCCGGTCGTCGAGGATCCCTCGGTGGCTCCCGGCTCCGTGCGCGTGGTGCTGGCCGATGACTACACGGGTCCAGGGTCCGGTTTGGACGGCACCGATCCGATGTTGACCACCGCCGATTCCGTCGCGGTCGGTTCGACCGGTTCGACGGAGACCTCACCCCCGCCTTCGCCGATCCTGACGGCCGGCTCGGATGATCCGAAGTGCGTCAATTAGCGTGACGACGGTCAGCGGGGCGATCCTCGATCCGCTCATGGCGTCCGACCCCGCCGGGCCGCGCATCACCTACTACGACGACGCCACCGGTGAACGCATCGAGTTGTCGACCGCGACGCTCGCGAACTGGGCGGCCAAGACCGCCAACCTGTTACGCGACGAGTTGGGCGCGGACCCGTCGACCCGCGTGGCGGTGCTGCTGCCCGCACACTGGCAAACCGCCGCGGTGCTGTTCGGCATCTGGTGGATCGGCGCGGAGGTGGTACTCGGCGGCGGACCAGAGACGCAGGCGGACATCGCGTTGTGCACCGCGGACCGGTTGGGCGAAGCCGACGCCGCAGTCGGAATGGGTGAGGTTGCGGTGCTGTCGCTGGATCCGTTCGGCAAGCCGGCGGTCGACCTGCCCGTCGGCGTGACCGACTACGCCACCGCCGTGCGGGTGCACGGCGACCAGATCTCACCAGAACCTCTTCCCGGCCCCGCGCTGGACGGCCGCACGGTAGACGAGTTACTCACGGCAACTCGCGAATCTGCTGCGGCGCAAGGCTTTACCGCGTCGGACCGAGTACTGTCGAGCGCCGGCTGGGAGACCGCCGACAAACTCGTCGACCACCTTCTCGCGGTTTTCGCCACGGGCGCGTCACTGGTGCAGGTGTCCAACCCGGATGCCTCCGTGCTGGACCGCCGCAGGCAGATGGAGAAGGTGACCAGGGGCTGATCGGTTACTTCAGCAAGGCGCGCGACATCACCACGCGCTGAATCTGATTGGTGCCCTCGTAAATCTGGGTGATCTTCGCATCGCGCATGAACCGCTCGACGGGGAAGTCGGTGGTGTAGCCGTAGCCGCCGAACAATTGCACCGCGTTGGTGGTGACCTCCATCGCGACGTCGGAGGCGAAGCACTTCGAGGCCGAGGAGATGAATCCGAGTGCCGGCTCCCCACGTTCGGCACGGGCGGCCGCGGTGTAGACCATCAGACGAGCGGCCTCGATCTTCATCGCCATGTCCGCGATCATGAACTGCACCGCCTGGAAGTCGCCGACGGGCTTGCCGAACTGCTTGCGCTCCTTGACATATGCGATCGATGCGTCGAGTGCGCCCTGCGCGATGCCCACGGCCTGCGCGCCGATGGTGGGCCGGGTGTGGTCCAGCGTCGCCAGCGCGGTCTTGAAGCCCGTGCCCTCGTCGCCGATGATGCGGTCGGCGGGGATGCGGCAGTCTTCGAAGTACAACTCGGTGGTGGGCGAACCCTTGATGCCCATCTTCTTCTCCTTGGCGCCGATGGAGAAGCCGGGGTCGTCCTTGTGCACGACGAACGCCGAGATGCCGTTGGCGCCCTTGTCGGGGTCGGTCACCGCCATCACCGTGTACCACGTCGAGTGGCCGCCGTTGGAGATCCAGCACTTCGCCCCGTTGAGCACCCACTCGTCGCCCTCGCGACGCGCCCTGGTCCGCATAGCCGCGGCGTCGCTGCCGGCTTCCCGCTCCGAGAGCGCGTACGACGCGACCGCCTCACCGGCCGCGATCGAGGGCAGCACCTGCTTCTTGAGTTTCTCACTGCCGCGCAGCAGCAGGCCCATGGTGCCCAGCTTGTTGCAGATCGGGATCAGCGACGACGACGCGCACACCCGCGCGACCTCTTCGATCACGATGCATGCCGCGACCGAATCGCCGCCCTGACCGCCGTACTCCTCGGGGATGTGAATGGCGGCCATTCCGGACGCGGTCAGCGCCGCCAGCGCTTCGTCGGTGTAGCGAGCCTTCTCGTCCACGTCGGCAGCGTGCGGCGCGATCTCCTTTTCGCAGAGGTCGCGCAGCACCGCGCGCAGCTCGTTGTGCTCGTCGGAAAGCTGGAAGGCGTCGAATGACGGATTTGAAATGGCCATGGGAACTCCTTGCTACTCGCCGGTAACTTTACCCTCGAGGTTCCGACGGCACCGGCAGCTTACTGCCCGAGCAGGCGGTCCCGCAGCGCCGCATCCTTCCGTATGACCGTGTCATGCAGGTCGGACTGGAACTGCACGACGCGCTCCCTCAGCACGGCGTCGGAGGCCCCCAGGATCCGTACCGCCAGCAACCCCGCGTTGCGGGCCCCGCCGATCGACACCGTGGCCACCGGCACGCCGGCGGGCATCTGCACGATCGACAACAGCGAGTCCAGTCCGTCCAGCTTGGCCAGCGGCACCGGCACCCCGATGACCGGAAGCGGCGTTGCCGACGCCACCATGCCGGGCAGGTGAGCCGCGCCGCCCGCGCCGGCGATGATCACCTCGATACCGCGGTCCGCCGCGCTCTGCGCGTACTCGAGCATGCGGACCGGGGTGCGGTGCGCGGAGACGACACCGACCTCGAACGGCACGCCGAATTCGGCCAACGCATGCGCCGCGTCCTCCATCACCGACCAGTCGCTGTCGCTGCCCATGATCAGGCCGACCCGCGGCGCAGGAGCACTACTCATGTGGGTCCCATCCGTCCGTCCATTCCGCGTGCGACAACCAGTGTGCCGCCCTGCCGGCGCGTTCTCGCACATCGGCGACGTAGGCGTCGTCATCGGCAGAGCCGGTGGCGGCGCCGACGACGTTCACGTGCCCGATCTTTCGGCCGGGCCGCTCTTGTTTCCCGTACAGATGGACTTTCGCCTCGGGCAGCCTCGCAAACAGGTGATGCAGTCGTTCGTCCATCTTCATCGACGGCGAGTGTTGTGCGCCAATAACATTGGCCATCACCGTGACCGGGGCGATCGGCGCGGTGTCGCCGAGCGGATAGTCCAGCACTGCGCGCAGGTGTTGTTCGAATTGACTCGTCCGGGCGCCGTCCATGGTCCAGTGCCCGGAATTGTGCGGACGCATCGCCAGCTCGTTGACGAGCAGCGCGCCGTCCACCGTCTCGAACAGTTCGACGGCGAGCACGCCGACCACGCCGAGCTCCTCCGCCAGCCGCAGCCCCAGTCGGCCTGCCGCGGAACGCAACTCATCGTCGAGCCGCGGCGCCGGCGCAACGACCTCCACGCAGATGCCGTCGCGCTGCACGGTCTCGACGACCGGCCACGCCGCGCCCTGCCCGAAGGGCGAGCGCGCCACCAGGACGGCCAGCTCGCGCCGCATCGCCACCCTCTCCTCGATCAGCACGTCGGCGCCGCTCGACAGGTACCGACGGGCCGCGTCGCGCGCGTCGGCAGCGTCGCGGGCCAGCGTCACCCCGCGGCCGTCGTATCCGCCGCGCGCGGTCTTGACCACGACGGGGCCGCCGACCTGCGTGGCGAACGCGTCGACGTCGGCAAGCTGACCGACCGCGGCGAACCGCGGCACCGGTGCCCCGAGTGCCTCGAGCCGACGACGCATCACCAGTTTGTCCTGGGCGTGGATCAGGGCCGACGGCGGCGGGGCCACGTTGACGCCGTCAGCGACGAGTTTTTCCAGCAGCTCGGGAGGGACGTGCTCATGGTCGAATGTCAGCGCAGCGGCGCCCGCGGCCGCGCGGCGCAACGCGTCGAGATCGGTATGCGTGCCCAGCACCACATCCGGGCTGACCTGCGCGGCCGGGTCGGCGGCGTCGACGGCGAGCACCCGCAGCGTCTGACCGAGCGCGATGGCCGCCTGATGGGTCATTCTGGCCAGCTGTCCACCGCCGACCATGGCCACCACCGGAGGTCCGTTCGGGTTCTGCGACACGCCCTAATGGTGTCATGACCGCCTGGGTGGGCTGGTTGCCATGTACCCGCTACGACCTGCACGGGTACGCGCAAGGTGCAGTATTTCCGTACACTGCGCTGTTGTGTCCTTCACCGATGCGACGATCGCACGGCTGCCGAGTCCGATCCGGCCCTACTTCGAGCGGCATCACGAACTGATCAAGTTCGCGATCGTCGGCGCGACGACGTTCATCATCGACACGTCGGTCTTCTACACGCTCAAGCTCACGGTGCTGGAGCCCAAGCCCGTGACGGCGAAGATCATCGCGGGCATCGTCGCGGTGATCGCGTCCTACATCCTCAATCGCGAGTGGAGCTTCCGCGACCGCGGCGGCCGGGAGCGCCACCACGAGGCGCTGCTGTTCTTCGGGTTCAGCGGGGTCGGCGTGCTGTTGAGCATGGCGCCGCTGTGGTTCTCCAGCTACGTGCTGATGCTGCGGGTGCCCGAAGTCAGCCTGACCGTGGAGAACATCGCCGACTTCATCTCGGCCTACATCATCGGCAACCTGCTGCAGATGGCGTTCCGGTTCTGGGCGTTCCGCCGCTGGGTGTTCCCCGACGAGTTCGGCCGCAACCCGGACAAGGCGGTCGAGTCGCTCACCGCGGGCGGGTTCGCCGAGGCCATGGAGGACGTCCACGAACACGAGGAGGCCGCCGCCGAGCACGCGATCGGCAACGTCACCCCGTTGAAGCCGAGGCGGCGCGCCAGGCGGCTGGCTCAGCTCGGCGATTCGTCCGAGCCCAGGGTGTCGAAGACCTCGTGATACAGCAGCGAGTGGACTCGTTCCACCCGCGGAATGTCGTCGAATGCGAGCGGATCCTGCGCCGCTGACTCGATGATCAGCGTGCCCGTGCGCAGCATGCGGTCGAGCAGGCCGTGCCGGAACTCGACGCTGTTGATCCGCGCCAGCGGGATGTCGATCCCCGACCGGGTCAACACCCCGCTACGGAACATCACGCGACGGTCGGTGATCACGAAGTGGGTCGTCAACCAGTTGAGGAACGGCCACAGCGTCAACCATCCGATGATCACCAGCCAGATCACGGCGATCACGATCATTACGACGTTGCGTGCGGTCTGATCCCACTCGAGGGTGTTGAGGTAGCCGGCGAGCACCGCCGCCGCCGCGGTCGCCAACAGCAGCACCGCCACCGGGCCGATCAGCCGCTTCCAATGCGGGTGCCGGTGCAGCACCACCTGCTCATCGGCGGCGAGCACATTGTCGGGGTAACCCATGACGATGACCTTAAGGCGATTTCGGGGTCGATGGTCGCGGTGCGCGCGACCGGCTACACCGAAATCGCTGATATGGGGGGCGGTTTGTCAAGTGGGCAGGGTGAGGCGGCGGCCGCAACCGTCGTCGCGGCCGCCGCTTCGTTGACCAGGTGAGCAGCCGTTGGTGTCGAGCGTGTCTTATCGACGCGTGTCAGTCTGATATGCGCGGGTTGGTTACCGCAGGACGGGTCTTCGAGTCGGAGTGGATCGCAGGTCTACTGATCGAGCGTGATCAACTTGCAGGGCAACATGATTGCTCATAGCGATTTTCGCGGGTCACTCCAAGACGCTTGCCGACACCTCGATACGCCCACCTGGACGATCGGTGGCCTCAGTCCTCCATGACGGCCAATGACCAGCACCAGCCGGCCAGCTCGCGAGCGATGGCGGCGTTGGCCACCACGGGGCGTTTGCGGCGTTCGTTGAATCGCACCCAGCGGGCGTGCAGTCGTCGGTTGGCGTGCTGGCCGCGGGCCCGTGCCGCCGCCGAGGCGGCATCCCAGCGTCGTCGCATCACCTCGCCGGGCCGATACGCTGGCCGGTGATGCCAGGTCGCCTCGATCAGCAACCGGCGTGCGTGGGTGTTGCCGGTACGGGTCAGCCCGCCCTGGGTCCGATTGTCTCCCGTGGAGTACTCGCAGGGCACCAGCCCGAGATAGGCGCCGATCGAGCGGCCGGTCAGCCGATGCCAGTCACCGATTTCGGTGGCCAACCCGAACGCCGTCAACGTGGAAACACCGCGCAGACACCCCAGCCGCGTCACCACCGGGGTGAACGTGGAATCGGCGGCCATCGCGGTGATGGCTGCATCGAGGCGGTCACGGCGAGCGGTGGTGGTCAGCATCGTGTCGAAGGCGGTGTCGTAGGCGATCGCCAGCGCGGGGTCGTCGAACCGCTGGCTTTGCAGCCATCGCTCGTGATTGCGCGACCAGGCCGTCCCGCCGTAGTAGACGATGCCCCGGCGCAGCAGCAGCTTCGAGAGCCGGTTGCGTGCGGCCATCAGATCTTTGCGGCAGGCCTCACGCGCGCGGAACAGATCGCGTGCGGATTCCTGCTCAACACTAGGGATCTCGACTTCCACAATTTCGCCCAAATGTAACAACCGGGCCAGATGGCGAGCATCGCGTTTATCGGTCTTGACTCGATCACCGACCGGACGCTGCAGCTTCGACGACGCGGCGACCGAACACCTGATCCCGGCGGCGTTGATGCTGCGCGCCAACACAAACCCCGTCGGTCGGACTCGTAGGTCGCGGCCACCGGACCCGGAAGGTCGTTCAGCCACGCCACGATCTCGCCGTGATCCGGGGTCAATCGCCGCTCGAAGAGCTCTCCGGTGTCACCATCAAGACCGCACGCAACCACCGAACGTGCGTGCACATCCAAACCAACACTCGTACGCTGAACCTTCACTGGGGCCTCCCACATCTGTGGCTCTACCGGCCAGGACCACTTCCTGACGGCAACCCACGTTCACATGTGAGCGAGGCCCCAGCCCCCCATACCGTCTACTACCCGGCCGGGCGCAAGTGGACGATGTCGCCCGCCGACACCGTCGTCGGCCCGTCATCGGTGTCGATCACGAGCCTGCCCTGGCCGTCGACGTCACGCGCGAGCCCGACGAGTTCACGGTCACCGGGAAGCAGCGCGCGCACGGTCATCCCGAGTGTCAGGCTGCGCGCGCGGTAGGCGGCGATCAGGCCGGCGTCGACACCGCCGGCCCGCCGCCACGAGTCGACCCGGTGACCGAGTTCGTGCAGTATCCGGCCGACCAGGCGCTGCCGGCCGGGATGCGCAACGCCGAGGTCGACCAGCGACGTGACCCCGTCGACACCCACCTCGTCGCCCCGCAGCGAGACGTTGAGCCCGACACCGATCACCACGGCCTGGTCCGCCGCGGCGACCTCGGCCAGGATGCCTGCCAGCTTGCCGCCGTCGGCGAGGACGTCGTTGGGCCACTTCAAGCCAGCTTCCACGCCGGCGTCGGCGACCGCGTCGACGACCGCCACACCGGTCGCCAGCGGCAGCAACCCCCATGCATCGCTGGGCACCGCGGCCACGTCGACACCGACCGACATGGTGATCTGCGCGAACGGGACCGCCGACCAGCTTCGACCGCGCCGACCGCGGCCCGCGGTCTGGTTCTCGGCGATCAAGACGGTTCCGGCGATGCTGTCGCCGCGTCCTGCGCGCGCGATCAGGTCGGCATTCGTCGATCCGGTCTCGGCCACCACGTCGACACGCCGCCATTCCGGCGAGCTGCTCACGACGTCGTTGCGCAACGCCGCAACGTCGAGCGGAACCCGATCGACGGTCATCGGAATCGGACTCCCATCTGAAGACTTGTTCGGCCCTCACTACTACCACCGGCGGCTCTCCACACGGTGCGCGAGGCAGCTTAAGGGGACCTTAAGGACGCGCCGTCGGTCGCGCGCTGGTCATTCGTTAGCATCGACCACCATGACCTCCGTTCAACAGCCGTCGGCCGAGCCGTCAGGCGAACACGAGATCGACATCCACACCACCGCGGGCAAGCTGGCCGATCTCCGCAGGCGGGCCGAGGAGACGCTGCACCCGGTCGGCGAGGAGGCGGTCGAGAAGACGCATGCCAAGGGCAAGCTCACCGCTCGCGAGCGCATTCTCGCTCTGCTGGACGAGGGATCGTTCGTGGAGCTCGACGCGCTGGCCCGCCACCGCAGCACGAACTTCGGCCTCGAGGCCAACCGGCCGCTCGGCGACGGCGTGGTGACCGGGTACGGCACCATCGACGGTCGCGAAGTGTGCATCTTCAGCCAGGACGCCACCGTCTTCGGCGGCAGCCTCGGCGAGGTGTACGGCGAGAAGATCGTCAAGGTGCAGGAACTCGCGATCAAGACCGGGCGGCCGCTGATCGGCATCAACGACGGTGCGGGCGCGCGCATCCAGGAGGGCGTCGTCTCGCTCGGCCTGTACAGCAACATCTTCCACAACAACATTCGGGCCTCGGGCGTGATCCCGCAGATCTCGCTCATCATGGGCGCCGCGGCCGGTGGACACGTCTACTCCCCCGCGCTCACCGACTTCGTCATCATGGTCGACCAGACCAGCCAGATGTTCATCACCGGGCCGGACGTCATCAAGACCGTCACCGGCGAAGAGGTGACGATGGAGGAACTCGGCGGCGCGCACACGCACATGGCCAAGTCGGGGCTGGCGCACTACGTGGCCTCCGGTGAGCAGGACGCGTTCGACTACGTCCGCGAGCTGTTGTCGTACCTGCCGTCCAACAACCGGGCCGACCCGCCGCGCTATCCCGCGTCGGCGCCCGAGGGCGCCATCGAGGAGAACCTCACCGACGAGGACCTCGAGCTGGACACGCTGATCCCGGATTCGCCGAACCAGCCCTACGACATGCATGAGGTCATCGTTCGCATGTTGGACGACGACGAGTTCCTCGAGGTGCAGGCCGGCTACGCACAGAACATCATCGTCGGGTTCGGCCGCATCGAGGGTCGCCCGGTGGGCATCGTGGCCAACCAGCCGACGCAGTTCGCCGGCTGCCTCGACATCAACGCCTCCGAGAAGGCGGCCCGGTTCGTACGGACCTGCGACTGCTTCAACGTCCCGATCGTGATGCTGGTCGACGTGCCCGGATTCCTGCCCGGCACCGATCAGGAGTACAACGGCATCATCCGGCGCGGCGCCAAGCTGCTCTACGCCTACGGCGAAGCCACGGTCGCCAAGATCACGGTGATCACCCGCAAGGCCTACGGTGGCGCCTACTGCGTGATGGGCTCCAAGGAGATGGGCGCCGACGTCAATGTGGCCTGGCCGACCGCGCAGATCGCAGTGATGGGCGCTTCGGGCGCCGTCGGTTTCGTCTACCGCGCGAAGCTCAAGGAGGCGGCCCGCAGCGGCGAGGATGTCGACGCGCTGCGGCTGCAACTCCAGCAGGAGTACGAGGACACCCTGGTCAACCCTTACATCGCGGCAGAACGCGGTTACGTCGACGCGGTCATTCCGCCGTCGCACACCCGCGGCTACGTCGCGACCGCGCTGCGCCTGCTGGAACGCAAGATCGCGCAGGTGCCGCCGAAGAAGCACGGGAACATTCCCCTGTGAGCGGGGCGAACGATTCAGCTCCTGTGAGCGGGGCGAACGATGAGGCCGCTGTGAGCGGGGCGAACGATGAGGCCGCTGTGAGCGGGGCGAACGAGGCACTCAACGATCACGAAGCGCACATCCAGGTGGTCCGGGGTGAGCCGACGGACGAAGAGATGGCCGCGCTGATGGCCGTGCTCGCCGCCGCCTCGAGCGTTCCCGCCGAGCCGCGCGAGCAGGAGGAGAACCTCTGGGGTCATCCGGTGGACCGGCTGCGCTACACGCCGTTCAGCTGGCAGCGGGTGACGCTCGTGGAACGGACACACATGCGCCGACGGTGACGCGGGTAGTCCTCGCGTCAGCGTCCCCCGGTCGCCGAAAGGTGTTGCGGCAGGCCGGGATCGACCCTCTCGTCATCGTGTCCGGTGTCGACGAGGATGCCGTCGTCGCCGGCCTGAACCCAGCTGCCGCCCCCGCCGAGGTGACGGTCGCGCTGGCGGCGGCGAAGGCCGACGCGGTGGTCGAGGGCCTCGAGCCCGCGATCGCCGCGGATTGCGTCGTGATCGGGTGTGACTCGATGCTCTACTTCGACGGGGAGCTGCTGGGCAAGCCACCGACGCCGGACGCGGCGCTGGCCGGCTGGCGGCGGATGGCGGGCAGCTCCGGACAGCTGTACACCGGTCATTGCGTGGTCCGGTTGCGCGACAACGTCGTCGAGCATCGCGTCGCCGAGCACGCGGCAACCACCGTCCGTTTCGGGGTGCCGTCGCCGCGCGATCTCTCCTCCTACGTCGCCAGCGGCGAGCCGACCGCGGTGGCCGGCGGGTTCACGCTCGACGGGTTGGGCGGCTGGTTCGTCGATGGCGTAGAGGGCGATCCGTCGTCGGTGATCGGGATCGGACTACCGCTCGTCCGCAGGCTGATCGAGCACGTCGGCCTGTCCCTTGCCGAGCTTTGGCAGGCGAATCGGCCTGAGTAGGCTTGTTGTGTGCCATTGCCTGCCGATCCAGATCCCGCCCTGCAGTCATATGCCCACCCCGAACGCCTGGTGACCGCCGACTGGTTGTCGGCGAACCTCGGCCGTCCCGGGCTGGCGATCGTCGAGTCGGACGAGGACGTGCTGCTCTACGACACCGGGCACATCCCCGGCGCAGTCAAGATCGACTGGCACACCGACCTCAACGATCCCAATGTGCGCGACTACATCACCGGCGAGCAGTTCGCCGAGTTGATGAACCGCAAGGGCATCTCGCGCGACGACACCGTGGTGATCTACGGCGACAAGAGCAACTGGTGGGCGGCCTACGCCCTGTGGGTGTTCACGCTGTTCGGCCATCCCGACGTCCGCCTGCTCAACGGCGGCCGCGACCTGTGGCTCTCCGACGGCCGCGAGACCACCCTCGATGTGCCGAACAAACGGTCCACCGGCTACCCCGTCGTCGAGCGCGACGACGCGCCGATCCGCGCGTTCAAGGACGACGTGCTCGACACGCTCGGTACCGCGCCGCTGATCGACGTCCGCTCCCCGCAGGAGTACACCGGCGAGCGCACCCACATGCCCGACTACCCCGAGGAGGGGGCCCTGCGGGGCGGCCACGTGCCCACCGCGCGGTCCATCCCGTGGGCCAAGGCCGCCGACGACAGCGGCCGGTTCCGCAGCCGTCCCGAACTCGAGGAGCTGTACGGCTTCCTGAGCCCCGACGACAAGACGATCGTGTACTGCCGCATCGGCGAACGCTCGAGCCACACCTGGTTCGTGCTGACCCACCTGCTCGGCCTGCCCGGCGTGCGCAATTACGACGGCTCGTGGACCGAATGGGGCAACGCGGTACGGGTTCCGGTGGCCGTCGGAGCTGAACCAGGGGATGCGCCGGGGCCCTCATGACCGCCATGCCGGCCGCGCTGGCCGAAGTGGTCTCGGACTTCCAAGAGGTCCAGGGCCAGGACAAGCTGCAACTGCTGCTGGAGTTCGCCAACGAGTTGCCGCCGCTGCCCGGCGACCTCGAAGAGGCCGCGATGGAGCCGGTGCCCGAATGCCAGTCCCCGCTGTTCTTGCACGTCGACACGAACGACCGCGAACACGTCCGGCTGTACTTCAGTGCGCCCCCCGAGGCGCCGACCACCCGCGGTTTCGCCGCGATTCTGGCGGCCGGGCTGGACGATCTCACGGCCGAGGAAATCCTCGGTGTGCCCGACGACTTCTACTCCGACCTGGGCCTCGCAGCGCTGATCAGCCCGCTGCGCCTGCGCGGTATGTCGGCGATGCTCGCGCGGATCAAGAACCGGCTGCGCTGACGGGTTTTTCGAGTTACCGACCGGTAAGGGACCGGCTCGCCGGCACCTCAGTTACGCCCCTTAAACTTTCCCGGGATACATTCCTAAAGACGTTTCTTAGAGAACATGCCGTCAGGAGGCGCAGTGGCAAGTCACGCCAGCTCGAAGATCTCCAAGGTGCTGGTCGCCAACCGCGGGGAGATCGCGGTCCGGGTGATCAGGGCCGCCAAGGACGCGGGACTGCAGAGCGTGGCCGTGTACGCCGAACCCGACGCCGACGCCCCTCACGTACGGCTCGCCGATGAGGCTTTCGCCCTCGGCGGCCAGACGTCTGCGGAGTCCTACCTCGTCTTCGAGAAGCTGCTCGACGCCGCCGCGAAGTCCGGTGCCAACGCGGTACATCCGGGTTACGGGTTCCTCTCCGAGAACGCCGACTTCGCCCAGGCGGTCATCGACGCCGGGCTGATCTGGATCGGGCCCAGCCCGCAGTCCATCCGCGACCTCGGCGACAAGGTCACCGCGCGCCACATCGCCGCGCGCGCCCAGGCTCCGCTGGTACCCGGCACACCGGATCCGGTCAAGAACGCCGACGAGGTCGTCGCGTTCGCCAAGGAGTACGGCGTGCCGATCGCGATCAAGGCCGCGTTCGGCGGCGGCGGCCGCGGCATGAAGGTGGCCCGCACCATCGAGGAGATCCCCGAACTGTACGACTCGGCGGTCCGCGAGGCGGTCGCGGCGTTCGGCCGCGGTGAGTGCTTCGTCGAGCGCTATCTGGACAAGCCCCGACACGTCGAGGCGCAGGTCATCGCCGACCAGCACGGCAACGTGGTCGTCGCGGGCACCCGGGACTGCTCACTGCAGCGCCGTTTCCAGAAGCTGGTCGAAGAAGCGCCGGCACCATTTCTCACCGACGCGCAGCGCAAGGAGATCCACGAGTCGGCCAAGCGGATCTGTAAGGAGTCCGGGTACTACGGCGCCGGCACCGTCGAGTACCTCGTCGGCCAAGACGGTCTCATCTCGTTCCTCGAGGTCAACACCCGCCTGCAGGTCGAGCACCCGGTGACCGAGGAGACCTCGGGCATCGACCTGGTGCGCCAGCAGTTCCGCATCGCCAACGGCGACCCGCTCGACATCACCGAGGACCCGACACCGCGCGGACACTCCATCGAGTTCCGCATCAACGGCGAGGACGCCGGGCGCGGCTTCCTGCCCGCTCCGGGTCCGGTGAGCAAGTTCGAGGCCCCACAGGGCCCCGGTATACGCCTGGACTCCGGCGTGGAGACCGGTTCGGTGATCGGCGGTCAGTTCGACTCGATGCTGGCCAAGCTGATCGTCACCGGCGCCAACCGGCAAGAGGCTCTGGAGCGTTCGCGTCGCGCGCTCGACGAGTTCACCGTCGAGGGCCTGGCCACGGTCATCCCGTTCCACCGCGCCGTGGTGTCCGACCCCGCCTTCATCGGCGACGACAACGGCTTCACGGTGCACACCCGCTGGATCGAGACCGAGTGGGACAACACCATCGAACCGTTCACCGGCGGTGACCCGATCGAGGAAGAGGACACCGTGCCGCGGCAGACCGTGGTGGTCGAGGTCGGCGGACGTCGCCTCGAGGTGTCGCTGCCCGGTGACCTGGCGCTCGGTGGCGGTGGCGCTGCGGGCGGGAATGCCGGCGGTAACGTCGTGCGCAAGAAGCCCAAGGCGCGCAAGCGTGGCGGCGGCGGCGGGCAAGCCGCGTCCGGAGACGCGGTGACCGCGCCGATGCAGGGCACGGTGGTCAAGGTCGCCGTCGAGGAGGGCCAGCAGGTCGCCGCAGGAGACCTCGTCGTGGTGCTCGAGGCGATGAAGATGGAAAACCCCGTCACCGCGCACAAGGACGGAACCGTCACCGGCCTGGCGGTCGAGCCCGGCGCCGCCATCACCCAGGGCACTGTGCTGGCCGAGATCAAGTAAGGACAATCCCGGCGAGCAGACGAGAAGTGTCCTGAAACCGCCCGGCAATTTTGGGTCACTTCGCCTCTGCTCGCGCTAGATGGGTGACATGGAGCCGGTGGAGATCAATGCGGGCGCGTGGTACCTGCGCGCGCTGCGCTGCGACGACCGCATCGACGACCGACCCGCACTGGCGGAGCTGGGCAACACCGACGCCGGTTACGTTCAGATTCGCGCGGCGCAGTGGGAGTCCGACACCATGTATTCGTGGGCGGTGTGCGAGCCGACGACGGGTGAACTGGTCGCCGAGGTGACGCTCTGCCCGGGCACCGGGAACATCACCCCGCATGCCCGGCGCGGCCACGCCGAGGCCGCGCAGGCCGCAGGCGACGCCGTCCGGCGGTTCGCGGACTCGTTGGAGTAGCTACTTCACGTCGATGTCGCGGCCGGTCGCGAGGTCGGCGCAATCGACCGACACGACGTCGTCGCGATCGGCCAGGAACGCCCGCGCGCCCTCGTCGCCATGGATCTGCTGCAGCAACGCGGGCCAGTGCCTGCGCGCGATGACCACCGGATGGCCGGGCACGTGCCCGTAGCGGGCCCGTGCGAGCCCGGACGCCGACCGGATCGCCTCGGTCAGCACGCGGCGCACCACATCGGCACCGATGTCGGGGGTGTCGACGGTGTGCAGCACCGCGTACTCGGCATCCACCGCCGACAGGCCGGCCCGCAGGGATGCCGACAACCCGTCCGCCCAAGCCTCGGCGACGACCGCACGCGCAGGCGGCGGAACCTCCACGATCGCCGCGCCCAACACCACCACCACGTCGGCGCACCCGCCATGGTGCAGCGCATCGACGCCGGACTTGAGCCACTCACCTTGTCCGGCAAGGACTTTGGGCATTCCATACCGGGTGCCCGCGCCCGCGGCCAGCAGCACACCGGCGACCGTCGTCGTCACGGACACAAGTGTGCGATCCTGCCCGAGCGTGCGCAAAGTGCGGTGGTTTTGCGGCGTGTCGTGCGGCAGACCCGCACGGTCGCGGTAGGTGGGGACGGGGGTTGACCTGAGGCTATGCCGGTGATGTTGATTCCGATTGTGGATGATCGAGATGCGGCGTAGGGTTCAGCACAGGTTGAGTTCACAGCCAAGCTGGAAACGTCATCCACGGGCAGGGCAGCACTCCTGCCGCTGCCGCGAGGGCTTTGAAGACGCAGGGCCTCAAATTTTGACGTGAACCACAGTACGAATGACGCATTCACTGATGGAGTCACAAATGTCTGTATCTCACACCCCACCCGTTCATTCGGCGCCACTCGTCGAGTCCCACGATTGCCACACCGCGCATTTCGCCACCCGCCGACTGCAATCGGACACCGCGATCGTCACCGTCCAGGGCCAGATCGACGCGGCGAACGCTGCGGACATGATCGACTATGCGCTGCGCCATGCCGCCGAGCTCGATTGTCTCGTGATCGACCTTTCCGGCGTCGACTTCTTCGGCACCGCAGGGTTTTCCGCGCTGCACACTCTCAACGTCCGTACTGCCGGCGAGAACATCGGCTGGGTGATGCTGCCGAGTCCGGCGGTGAGCCGACTGTTGCGCATCTGCGATCCGGATGCCGCGTTATCTGTCAGTGACAGCGTCGAGGCGGCGCTCTCGGCGCTGCAGGGCGGGCGGCCGCTACTGCAGCTGGTCCCTCAGCCGCGTTAGGGATTTCGCCAGCAGCCGCGACACGTGCATCTGTGAGATGCCGACCCGTTCGGCGATCTGCGTCTGGGTGAGCGACTCGAAGAACCGCAGCAGCAACACCGTGCGTTCGCGCTCCGGCAGCGCAGCGAGCAAGGGCCGCAACGCTTCCCGGTTCTCGATCTGGTCCAGGCCGAGGTCGACGTCGCCCAGCGTGTCGGCGATCGCAGGGGCATCCTCGGTTCCGCTGCCGCCACTGTCGATCGACAGCGTGTTGTAGGAGCTGCCTGCGACCAGGCCTTCAACGACCTCGTCACGATCCATGCCCAACTCGGCGGCCAGTTCCGACGCTGTCGGGGCGCGGCCGAGCCGCTGCGACAACTCCGCGGTCGCGGCGCCGAGCCGCAGGTGAAGTTCTTTGAGCCGCCTGGGCACCTTGACCGACCAGCTGTTGTCGCGGAAGTGCCGTCGGACTTCGCCCATGATCGTCGGCACCGCGAACGAGACGAAGTCCGAGCCCGCCTCGACGTCGAAGCGGATCACAGCGTTCACCAGCCCGACGCGGGCCACCTGGACGAGGTCTTCGCGCGGCTCGCCGCGCCCGTCGAAACGGCGGGCGATGTGGTCGGCCAGCGGCAGGCAGCGCTCGACGATGCGGTCCCGCTGGCGCTGGAACTTCGGCGAGTCCGCCGGCACATCCTTCAGCTCGCGGAACATGTCGGCGACATCCGCGTACTCAGAGTTCGAACGCGACGACGAACCCTGTGACGTCGACGGCGTCACTGCAGCGTCGCTCGTCTCGTCGTCATGGAGATCCCGAACACCTGAGCGTTCTCGGGCCCCTGCCCGTTCTGGAACGTGTTGACTTCGTCGGTCAGCGAGCTGAGCACGTGCCAGCTGAAGCTGCCCGGCGCCAAGATGTCGGAATTCTTGCATGTGGTCGACGCGTCGATGACGACGGCGTCCTCCCGCGGATCGATGACGAGCAGCAGTACGGAGTCGGGTACCGCGGACCGGATCAGCCTGGTACACGCCTCGTCGACCGCGAGCCGCAGGTCGGCCACGGCGTCGAAGTCGAGGTCCTCGAACGTTGCCACCGCGGCAACGAGGGTGCGCAGCACCGCAAGGTTCTCGAGTTCGGCAGCGACCCGGAGTTCCACCGACCGCCCGCCGCGCCCGTGCCCGTTTTTCTTGTTGGCCACGTCGGCCATCTGACCTCCCGGCAATGTCGAAGCGAGATTACCCCAGGTCGAGTCCCAGCTAACCACGAGTACTCCGGTTACCCGCCGCCGATGACGTGTGCCACACGCCAAGGCGGGTAATAACCCGGTCATGGAGCAGACTCGACGGCGAACCCACCTCGATCAGCCGGCCGACGACCGGACGCCGGTCGCGCGGACGATGAAGTGAATGCGCCTGTGACGACCAGCGTTGCGATGGCGTGGCGAAGCCGGAGTTGTCCATGGTGGGAGTTCAATACCCCGCTGCGCTCGGATGCCAAACATGCGGCTTCGCCGTAGCGTCGTGAGCGGCCCGGGCCTGCGACGGGTGCGCCGCGGTCGCGGGTTCTCCTACCACCAGCCCGACGGCTCGCCGGTCACCGACGAGGCGACGCTGCAACGCATCAAAGACCTGGTGATCCCGCCGGCCTGGAGGAAGGTGTGGATCTGCCCGTACCCCAACGGACACATCCAGGCGGTCGGAACCGACGTCGCGGGCCGTCGGCAGTACCTGTACCACCAGCGGTGGCAGGCGGAGCGCAACGAGGAGAAATTCGACCGGGTCCTGGAGATGTCGGCCGCGCTTCCCGAAATGCGCCGACGCATCGCCGCGGACCTGCGGGGCAGGGGCCTGGGCCGCGACCGCGTGCTGGCGCTCGCGCTACACCTGCTCGACCTCGGCTACTTCCGCGCCGGCTCCGAGCAGTACGCCGAGGAGAACAACTCCTACGGCATCGCCACCCTGCACTGCGAGCATGTGACGCTGCACAGCAACGCGATCGAGTTCGACTTCCCCGCCAAGAGCGGTGTGCGACGGACACTGACGATCGACGACCCCCAAGCGGTCCGTTCGGTGCGGTCGCTGTTACGGCGCCCGCAGCGCACGGAGCGGTTGCTGGTGTGCCGCAACGGTTCCGGTTGGACCGACATCCACGCCGACGACCTGAACACCCGCTTCAAGGAACTCGTCGGCGAGGAGTACACCGTCAAGGACCTGCGAACCTGGCACGGCACCGTGCTGGCGGCCGCGGCGTTCGTCGACGCCGACCCACCGGTCAACAAGACCGTGATCAAGCGGGTCGAGTCCGCGGTGATGAAGGAGGTCGCCGAAGAGTTGGGCAACACCCCGGCGGTGGCTCGCGGCTCGTACGTCGACCCGAGGGTGGTCGAAGGCTACGAGTCCGGTCTCACGATCGACGCAGGCGTCCGGCGCGCCGCGCGGATGAAGACCCTCACCGACCGTCAGGAGGTGCTCGACCGCAGCACCGCGCGCCTGATCCGCAAGGTGGCCAAAAGTCAGTAGCCCGACGGGGTTCCGTTGCCCAGGTACGCCAATCCGTGGTCAGCCAGTGCCGACGGGTCGAGCAGGTTGCGGGTATCGACGACGACGGCTCCCGGCGCCTGTTCGGCGATCAGGGCCCAGTCGAGCTCGCGGAACTCCGGCCATTCGGTGAGCACGACGATCGCGTCGGCACCCTTGGTGGCGAGGTAGGGATCCTCGACCGCGACGATCGACGAGGCCCGCAGCCGCGCGTGGTCCATCGCCTTCAGCCGAGGGTCGTAGCCGGTGATCTGCGCGCCGGCCCGGCCGAGATCCGCGCAGATGGTCAGCGCGGGCGAGTCACGCAAATCGGCGGTGCCGGCCTTGAATGTCAAGCCCAAAGCGGTGATCCGGGCCCTGCCGAGTGGCATTCCGATGGCTTCCGACACCGTCGACGCGACGCGCGCGGATTGTCCGGCGTTGGTGAAGCGGGCGGACTCGATCTCCGGCAGGCGTACGTCAGCCTGACTGGCGGTGTGCACGATGGCCGCGGTGTCCTTGGGCAGGCAGGACCCGCCCCACCCGGGGCCGGGCTGCAGGAAATGCGGTCCGATGCGCACGTCGGCGCCCATGCACCGGATGACGTCGGCGATGTCGGCGCCCAGCCGTGCGCACAGCTGCGCCAGCGAGTTGGCGTAGGAGATCTTCACGGCGAGAAAGGCATTGCTGGCGTATTTCGCCAGCTCCGCGCTCTCCGGGCTCATCGTGAAGGTCTGCGCGTGGTTTCCGTATACGCGCGACACCAGGTCGGCGGCGTCGGCGTCGTCGGCTCCGATCACGATGCGGTCCGGGTTGCGGAAGTCGTAGACGGCATGGCTCTCGCGCAGGAATTCCGGATTGGAGACCGCCCGGATGCCGGCCTGCTGCACCCGCTCGGCGATCCGCCGGGTGGTGCCGACCGGCACGGTCGACTTGAGCACGACCACCGACCCCGGCCGCAGCACTGTGCCGAGGTGATCGACCGCGTTGTCGACCGCGGACAGGTCCGCCGATCCGTCCGATCCGCTCGGCGTGGGCACGCAGACGAACACCGCGTCGCAGTCGGCGAGATTCCGGTAGTCCACGGTGAATTCGAGGTTTCCGGCGGCCAGGCCCTGGCGCAGCAGTTCGGCGATCCCGGGTTCGTCCAGCAGCGGTATGCCGTTGCGGAGCTGCTCGACACGCGACGCGTCGACATCGACGCACACAGTGTCGTGGCCGCGCTCGGCCAGGCACACCGCGGTCGTCAGTCCAACGTAGCCCGCGCCGATCACGCCTGCGCGAAAGATGTTCATGCACAGTCCTTCAGCAGCGTGTCGGTCGCGTCGAGCACCCGCGGAACGGTGATCAGCAGCAGCCCGGGGTGCGGGCGATCGGCGTGCGGGTCCCCCTTGTCGCCGGCCCAGACGGCGATGTGCGGGCCGGAGCCCTTGGGCCCCCACCGGTTCGGCGGTGTCGGCCCGAACAGCAGCACCGACGGGGTGCCGGTCGCGGTGGCGATGTGGCCGACGCCGGTGTCACCGCAGACCAGCAGCCGGCAGTCGCTGATCAACGCGACCAGTTCGAGCAGGCCGAGGGTCCCTGCCAGCACCGCTGACCGCGGCAGCCCCGCGGCGTCGGCCACCGACCGCGCGAGGTCCACTTCGCTGTCGTCTCCGGTGACGACCACGTCGTGGCCCCGGCCGTGCAGTGCGGCGGCGACCTCTGCGAAGCGCTCCGGCGGCCACCGCCGCGCGGCGAACGCGGCACCCGGATGGACGACGACCAGCGAGGAGCGGTCCGGACACCCGGCTGGCCGGGGGATGGTCAGATCCTCTGGATCGCAGGGAATTCCGGCCCACTCGAGCAGAGCGCACCAACGGTCCACCTCATGCAGTTCCGCGCGCCACGGCGGACCGTCGACATCGGGGTACGCGGGGTGCCGGTGGCTGATCAGCGCGTTGGGGCGCAGGCTGCGCAGATCGGCGATGCTCTCGGGGCCGCTGCCGTGCAGGTTCACCGCGAGCGCGGGCGGCTCGCTGCGGGCGCGCAACCGACCGAGGCCCGGCGTCGGCTCGACCTCGTCGATCGCCCCGGAGAGCATCGCCAACTCCGCGTACCGCTTTCCGGTGGCGAGCACGATGTGCGTGTCCGGGTGAGCGCGGCGCAGCCCCCGCAGCGCCGGAATGCCGGTGAGCAGATCGCCGAGGCCCAGCGCGCGCAGGACCACGATGGTGTCGGGACTCACGGCCACGAGGACTCTGTCGACGCGCACACCACGAGCTCGCGCACCTCGCAGCCCGCGGGTTGGGACAGCGCGAAGACGACGGTGTCGGCCACATGCTCGGGCTGGTTGAGCTTGGCGTCGGGCGGTGGCTTGTACTGCTCCTCGCGGCTGTCGAAGAACGCGGTGTGCATACCGCCGGGGATGAGCGTGGTGACCCCCACCTCGCCCGCCAGCTCGGCCGCCAGGGCCCTGGAGAATCCGATCACCCCGAACTTCGATGCGCAGTACGCGGTCGCGTCGCTGACCGCCTTGATGCCCAGTGTGGAAGCGCACGTGACGATCCGGCCACCGGTGTCCTTGAGGTATGGCAACGCCGAGCGGATCACCGCCGCCGTGCCGAGCAGGTTGACGTGGATGACGCGTTCCCAGTCCTTGACCGCGACATCGTCGAGCTTGCCGCAGACATCGGTGCCACCTGCGGTGAGCACGCCGTGGATCTGACCGTCCACCTGTTCGGCGAGCGCGCGCACCGCCGCGTCGACGGCCTCGGTGTCGGCCAGGTCGGCGCGGGCGAACGCCACCGGAGAGTCGCCGGCCTGCGGATCGTTGCGGTCGATGACCAGCGGTGTGCCGCCGTGGCGCGTAACGGCTTTCACCGTGGCTGCACCGAGACCGGAAGCGCCTCCGGTGATGATGATGTTGCCCAAAGCCATCTGCGATTCCTTTCGATTCATGACCGCGCAGCGGCGATCAGGTTTGACGACGAGTAGCCGGCTACGGTCGGCAGCAGCACGACTTCACCGCCGTGGCGGCGGACCACGTCGGCCTCGGGCAGGTCCGCCTCGGTGTAGTCGCCGCCTTTGACCCAGATGTCGGGCCGCAGTTGCGCCAGCGCCGCCTCGGGTGAGAGTTCGTCGAAGATCACCACCGCGTCCACGCACGCCAGGGCGGCCAGCACCCGCGCCCTGTCCTGATCCGCGACCACGGGCCGTCGCGGTCCTTTCAACGCGCGCACCGACGCGTCGGAGTTCAGCAGCACCACCAACGCGTCGCCGAGTCCGCGGGCCTGCCGCAGCAGTCGGACGTGGCCGGTGTGCAACAGGTCGAAGCAACCGCCGGTCGCGACCAGGGTGCCGCCGCGGCTACGCAGACGGTCCCGCACGTCGGCGATGTCCCCGGTGATGGCCGTCGATTCGGTTGTCGCCGAGGGACCCTGACCGACCGGCGCGGCGCTCGACACACCCACCGCGCCGCCCGCGGCGACGAACCGACTCGCCGCGTCCACGGCGTCGGCGACGGCCTCGTGGACGTCCTTTCCTTCAGCCAGCGACATGGTGGCCGCGATCGCGAACCGGTCGCCCGCGCCGCAGGTGTCGCCGTGGCCGGCCCGAGCGGCCGAATCGGGCACCGGGTGATGCGCGTTGCCGTTCTCGGTGGCCACCAAAGCCCCCTTCGGACCGAGGGTGACGCACACCGCCCTGGCGGCCCACTGTTCGCGCAGCGACTCCGCCGAATCTCCGTCGGCCTCTGCGGAATTCGGGGTGATGAGCCAGCAACCCGGGACGGGCCGGCTTCCCCGCGGATGCGGATCCCAGACCGTCGGTAGCCGCCGCGCAACGCGGGTCAGCAGTTCGCGGATCTCACGGTGCGCGGTGACACCGCGGCCGTAGTCGGCCACGCAGACCGCGCCGGCCTGCTCGAGCACCTCGGCGACCGCAGGGGGAACCGGTGCGCCGGACGCCGACCCGTCGCCGTGGTCGAGCCGCAGCATCGAATGGCCGCCCACCCGAATTCTGGTCTTACACACGGTGTTTCCGGCCAATTGCAGCGCGACCAGGCGCACTCCGGCGTCGGCCAGCAGATCGGTCAGCGCCTGACCGTCGGCGTCATCCCCGACGGCCGTCACCAGTACCACTTCGCAACCGGTACGGGCGGCCAGCACAGCGGCCAGTCCGGCGCCGCCGGGGCGCTTCCAGATTCGTTCGGTGTCGACCACCGGCACCGGCGCCTCGGGGCTGAGCCGGGTGGCGGCGCCCTCGATGTCGACGTCGAGCATCGAGTCGCCGACGATCACCAACGGCCTAGTCATCGGAGGTACCCATCAGAACGTCATCGAGCGCGATGCACAACGAGTGCACCAGCAATAGGTGAATCTCCTGCACCGTCGCGGTGCTCGTCGCCTCGACGCAGACCGCGTCGTCACACATCGCCGCAAGCGGATTCGGCTGTGGGCCGGTCAACGCCCATGTGGTCAGGCCGGTTTCATGCGCGGCCTTGACCGCTGCGAGCACATTCGGGCTGGTGCCGCTGGTGGACAGCGAAATCAACACGTCGCCGGGCCGGCCGTGTGCCCGCACTCCCCTGGCGAACATCTCGTCGATGCCGTAGTCATTGGCGATCGCGGTCAGCGCGGAGGTGTCGGCGTGCAGTGAGATCGCCGACATCGGCATCCGCTCGTCGCGGAAGCGGCCGACCAATTCGGCGGTGAGGTGCTGAGCTTCGGCTGCGCTGCCGCCGTTGCCGCAGGCCAGGAGTCGGCCGCCGGTGGTGAGCACGTCGGCGAGCCGCCTTCCCCACGCGGCCAGCCTCGGCGCCTCCGGACCGATGTGGTCGACCGCCTGCGACAGTGCGGAGAAGTGGGTTTCGATCATCGGAAACATTGCTGTCCTCCAATCCGGTTGACCGCGTCGAGCAGTTCGTCGTCGGTGATGCCGTCCAAGCAGGGGTGGCCCGCGACCGGGCAGACACGGGCGCGGGTCAGCCGGCAGGGGGCATGCTGGTCTCCGAGCCGGATGACATCGCGGCCGTAAGGGCTCCACTGTGACGCGGGTACGACGGGCGCGAACAGGGAGACGACCGGTGTGCCGACGGCCGCCGCCAGGTGCGCGGGCCCGGTGTTGGGTGCGATGACGACCGTCGCAGCGGCGTACACCGCCGCCAGCGTGGCGAGAGTTGTGCGCCCGCCGAGGTCTACGGCCGTGTCCCCCGCCACCGCCGCGGTCAGTTCACGCTCGGCGGGGTCGCCGGTGACCACGACGCGATGGCCCGCGGCAACCAGAGCGTGCACCATCTCTGCGCTTCGCTTGGTCGTGGGTCTGCGGGCGGGCACCGCGGCGCCCGGGTGGAACACCACAAACGGTGCCCCGCCGACGAGTTCGCTCAGGTCCTCAGGCAGCGGCGGTACATCGACCCGCAACCCGCCGTCGTCGCCGTCGCGCAGTTCGCAGCCCGCCGCCCGGGCCAGTGACAGCGCCCGCTCGGGTTCGGGCACACCGCCCTCGACGTGGTGGCGCAGGTCGAGCAGCGTGCCGGGGTAGTCCTCGCTGATCGCGCCGACCCACGGCACCGAGGCCATCCGGGCGATCAGCGCCAGCGGCAACGGCGACTGGTGAAACGACGTGAAGATGTAGACCCGCTCGGGGGCCAGGTCGCGCAATTGCTTGACAAGTGCGTCGACGTGGCCGGGGGTGAGTTCGGGCGAGTCGAAGTCGACCCATGGGGCCTGCCACTCGATGATGTCGTCGACGGCCGGCAGCATCGCGGCCGCAGCCCGGCCTCGCGGCCCAGCCAAAAAGGTCACCGCGTCATGGCTTTGGGCGATCGCGCGGACCGCCGGGCCGGTGATCAGGACGTCACCGGCGCTGTCCAGTCGCGCGACGAGGGCCCGGTTCATCGGCAGTCCTTGAGTACGAGCGCGACGGCGTCGTCGAAGGTGGCCGCCACCCGGGCGCGCATGCCGGCGTCGCTGATCTCGTGACGCAGCGTCCGCCGGGTCGGCACCAGCACCGCGTCGGCGCCGGCGGACAGCGCAGCCTGCACATCGCCGCCGGTGTCGCCGATCAACACGCAGCGGGAGGGCTGGACGCCGAGCGCTGCCGCGGCCGCCTGCACCATTCCCGGTGCGGGCTTTCGGCAGCCGCAGCCGTCGTCGGCGTCGTGCACGCACAGTTGCCAGGAATCGAACGGGCCGAGTTGCGCGTCGACCTCGGCGTTGACGGCCTCGAGTTGCTCCGGAGTGATCAGGCCCTTCGCGACGCCGGACTGATTGGTGACCACGGCGAGCAGCAATCCCCTGCGACGCAGCCGGTTCAGCGCGTCGCGTGCGCCGGCCAGTGGCCGCACGCCGGCCGGATCGTTGAGGTAGGGACCGTCTTCGATGATCGTGTCGTCGCGGTCGAGCAGCACCGCCAACGGCGGGTCGCGTCGCGCGCCACGGAACCTCCACACACCGGCGAGGCGGTGCGCGACCGCGGCGGGCGGGATCAGCGCACTGGTGATCAGCATGCGGGCGGCCTCCCCGACCGTGTGCGGACCGGCCCAGAACCGGCGCACCGCGAATTCGCCGGTGAGGCCGGCCCACAGCGCCGCCGCATACCGTGCGGGACGCCATCGGCCGGCCAGCGCGCTCACGGCGGCGACGACAGCTGCCGCAGTGGTCATCGAGTGTGCAGGAAGCCGGCCCCGACCTTCGCCGATCTCCGCGCGCCATCGTCTGCCGTGCTTGCGGCGCATCAACGCGTTGTCGCGGTTGCCCACCTGCGCGCGCACGCTGCTCATCAAAGTGGCCTCAGCCACCGGGTGGGTGCACCGGCGGGCTCCCCGGACGATTTCGTTGCCGCCCTGGATGATTCGCAACGCGATGTCCGAGTCCTCGCGGTAGGCGCGAGGAAACCGTTCGTCGAAACCCCCGACCGTCACCAGCACGTCGCGGCGAAACGCCATGTCGGCGGTGATCCATCGGGCGTCGGCGAGTCGCTGGGTGCGCCGCTCGTCGTCGGTGGCCTTGCGCCCGCCCACCCGCGGCACCTCGATCAGCGCCTGTGACCCGGCCGCGGCCTCCACCTCTGCCTTCGCCAGGTCCTCGGCCACCGCTGCGAACCAATCCGGCTGCGGGACAACGTCGTCGTCGAGGAAGCAGACCCAGTCGGCGTCGGCGGCGCGCCACCCCGTGTTGCGGGCGGCCGCCGGGCCCCGCCCACCGCTGCGCAGCACCGTCACCGGCAGCCGCGAGCCGATCGACAGCGGCGGTTGCGGCCCGGGGCGGTCGTCGATGACGATCACCGCCGTCGGCGCCGGGCCCGCCGATCCGTCGAGCTCCGCGAGCAGGCGGTGCAGCGACGGCCGCCCGACCGTCGGCACCACGACCGCGAACCGCGGGGTCATCCGGGCCGCCTCACGATGAACGGCCCGATCGCCAGCACGTCGATCGGTGCGCTGCCGAAACACTCGAGCGCATCACGCGGACTGTCGACCATCGGCCGCCCCGCGGTGTTGAAGCTGGTGTTGACGATCACCGGCACGTCGGTGCGGGCGGCGAACCGGCTGATCGTGTCGTGCAGCAGCGGCTGGCTGCGGTCGACGGTCTGGATGCGGGCGGTGCCGTCGACGTGGGTGACCGCCGGGATCCGGTCCCGCCACGCGGCGGCGACGTCGTGCACGAACAGCATGTACGGGCTGGGAATCGGTCCGCCGGAGAAGATCTCGGCGGCGTGTTCGGCCAGCACCATCGGTGCGACGGGCCGGAACTGCTCGCGGCCCTTGACGGTGTTGAGTCGCTCCAGGTTGTCGATGCGTCGCGGGTCGGCGAGCAGCGACCGCTGCCCGAGCGCGCGTGGCCCGAACTCCGCACGGCCCTGGAACCAGCCGACGAGCATGTTGTCGGCCAGCGCATCGCCGATGGCGGCGGCAAGTTCGGCAGGCCGCTCGTGAGGGACGGCCGCTTCGGTGAGCGCCGCGGCGATCTCGTCGTCGGAGAATCCGCGGCCCAACGCCGCCGAGGGCATCGGCGTGATCGGCTCGCCGGCCTCCCCAGCCAGCGCCAAGGCTGCGCCGAGTGCGGTTCCCGAGTCGCCGGCCGCCGGCTGAATCCACACGTTCGAGAAGCCGCCGCGGCTGTGGATTTTCGAGTTGGCAACGCAGTTGAGCGCGACTCCACCTGCCAGACAGAGGTTTTCGTGGTCAGTGCGCTCGCGCAGCCAGCCGACCAGATCGAGCAGCACCTCCTCGACGACGGTTTGCACACTGCACGCCAGATCGGCGTGCTGCGGCTCGGGCCGGTCCAGCGCATGGCCCTTCCCGGCTCCGGGCGCGCGGGCCGGGGTGATCGACTCCCAGTCCACCGGCTCGGTGCGGAAACCGCCGTCGGTGCACGCATAGACCAGTTCGCGGAACATGTCGGCGAACCGCGGAGTCCCGTAGGACGCCATCGCCATCACCTTGTACTCGTCGCTGGAGCGCTTGAAGCCGAGGTGTTCGGTCAGGCTCTCGTAGAGCAGGCCCAGTGAGTGCGGAAGCGACTGCGTCGCAAGCACGTCGAGCTTGCTGTCGCGGTAGTGTCCGGCGAGCATCGAAGACCGCTCACCGCGTCCGTCGACGACCAGCACCGCACAGTCGGGGTGCGGGGAGGCCAGTGCGCTCGACGCGGCGTGCGCGACGTGGTGGCGGACGTGACGCACGATCGTCGGGTCCAGGCCGGGTAGGGCGGACTGCAGGAACCGCGGCGCTCTTTCTGCGTAGAGCGTGCGAAGGTACTCCCAGTCGCGGTCCAAACCGTCGAGCCCCTCGGTGGACTCGTCCATCAGCCGCGGGTCGTACGAGTAGCCCACCACGTCGAGGTCGGCCGGTGTCAGGCCGGCCTGCTGCAGGCACCAGCGCGCCGACTCCACGGGCAGCTCCCACGTCGAGAACGGCACCGCCTGCTTGCCGTGCTTGCGCCGGGTGAACCGCTCCTCCTCGGCGGCCGCCACGATCTCTCCGTCGATCACCAGCGCCGCGGCGGGATCGTGGAACACCGCATTGATTCCGAGAATGCGCATTGCTACCTCCTAGCTGCCCTGCAGCGCGACGGTGACGGACTGGTTGCGGAACCAGTCGACGGTTGCCGACAGGCCGTCGGTGTAGCTCACGCGCGGGCTCCAGCCGAGCAGCTCGCGGGCCAGCGTGATGTCGGGGCAACGGCGTTGCGGATCGTCCTGCGGTGCCGGGCGGTACTCGATCGGTGAGGCGCTGCCGACCAGATCGCGGATCAGCTCCGCGATGCGCAGCACCGTGAGTTCGTCCGGGTTGCCCACGTTGACCGGTCCGGCGCAGTCGGATTCGGCCAGCGCGATCAGCGCCTCGACGGTGTCGTCGACATAGCACAGCGACCGGGTCTGGCGACCCGTGCCGTTGACGGTGAGCGGTTCGCCCGCCAGCGCCTGACGGCAGAAGGTCGGCACGATGCGGCCGTCGTCGGGCCGCATCCGCGGGCCGTACGTGTTGAAGATGCGTGCCAGCCCGATGTCGGCCGACCGCTCGCGCCGGTAGGCGAACGCCAGCGCCTCGGCGAACCGCTTGGCTTCGTCGTAGACGCTGCGCGGCCCGACCGGATTGACGTTGCCCCAGTATGTTTCGGTCTGCGGGTGTTCCAGCGGGTCACCGTACACCTCGCTGGTGGACGCCAGCACCACCCGCGCACCGCCGCGTTCGCCGAACTCGAGCATGTGCGCGGTGCCGAGCGCACCGGTGCGCAATGTCTGGATCGGCAACCGAAGATAGTCCACCGGCGAGGCCGGCGACGCCAGATGGAAGACGGTGTCGACACCGGCCGGCGGATCGGGCAGCGGCTCGCTGATGTCGTGCTGTACGAACTGGTACCCGGGCCGGTCGAGGAACGAGTCGGCGGCGGTGGGCGCACTGGTGGACAGGTCGTCGACGCAGATCACCTCGACACCGCTGTCGAGCAACCGCTCGCACAGGTGGCCCCCGAGGAATCCGCCTCCGCCGGTCACCAGCGCGCGTCTGATCTCATGCATCGTTTGCCTTTCGGATCGGCGGGTAGCCCGCAGGGTCATGCAGACCCCAGCCCCGACCGATGTCTCGTTCGTGATAGCCAGCCAGAACCGCGCCGCGGAACTCGCCACGGTCGTCGCCCGGCTGCTCGACACCACGCCGTGCCCGATTGTCGTGGTGGACAACGCTTCCACCGATGACACCGCTGAGATCGTCAAGCGGATGGCAGCGCGATCGGTCGACCGCCTGCAGCTCGTCGAGTTGGACGAGAACCTCGGCGCCGTCGGCCGCAACGTCGGTGTCGCGGCGTGCGACACGCCGTACGTCGCGTTCTGCGACGACGATTCGTGGTGGGCGCCCGAGGCGCCGGCGATCGGGGTCGAGGCCTTCGAACGGCATCCGTCGGTGGGGCTGTTGGCTGCCCGAACGATCGTGCTGCCGCAGCGCCGCGAGGACCCCTTCTCCACACTGCTGGCCGACAGCGCGCTGGGTCGCCGGCCGGATCTGCCCGGACCGTCCATTCTCGGCTTCATGAGCTGCGCGGCCATGGTGCGTAAGCGGGCGTTCGAGCAGGCCGGCGGCTTCAGCGACATCCTGCACTTCCGCGGCGAGGAGCAGCTGCTCGCGCTCGACCTCGCGGCGGCCGGCTGGGACCTGTGCTATTACCCCCGGCTGGTCGCGGTTCACCAACCGTCGTCGGTTCGCGCCACCACCGCGGCCCAGGCCGCCCGGGTGCTGCGCAACGATGTGCTGACCACATGGCTGCGTCGCCCGATCCGACAGTGCCTCAATGCAACCGGCCGACTGGCCGCGGCCGCGCTGCGTGACCGCGACCATGCCCGCGGTGCGGTGGAAGCCGTCGGCCGGCTGCCCGCGGTCATCGCCCGGCGGCGTCGACTTCCTCGCGCGGTCGAGCAGGCGGCGGCCTTGCTGGAGTCGAGTTGAGCCGGTCATCCGGACGACAGACTGGCCGCCGGTTCGGTGTGCGGGACCCGCACCGGTACCAGCCGGTCGTAGATCCGCTGGCTGTCGGCGGCGATCCGGTCCCATGAGTAGCGCGCCCGGGCGCGGTCACGCCCGGCGGCTCCCATGCTCTGCCGCAGGAAGTCGTCGTGCAGCAGATGGTTGATGGCCTTGGCGACCTCGTCGGGCCGCTTGGGTTTGACCAGCTGCCCGGTGACGTCGTGCACGATGGTGTCGAGCATTCCGCCGACCGCTGAGGCCACCACCGGCACACCGCACGCCATCGCCTCCAACGGCACGATGCCGAACGGCTCGTACCACGGAGTGCAGGCCACCACGTCGGCCGAGCGCAGAATCGCGGGCATGTCGTCGCGGGCGACCGAGCCGTACAGCCGCACCCGGTCGGCGACGCCCAATTCCTTTGCCAAGCCCATCAATCGGCGCGCTTCGGGATCGGAGTCGAGCCCCGACTCGTCCGGCCCGCCGACGATCACCAGTTCGGTGCCGGGCATATGCGGGAGCGCGCGGACGACCACATCGAAACCCTTGCGCGGGACGAACCGGCCGACGCTGACGATGCGGTGCAGGCCGCTGCGCGGCGCCACGGGACCGTCGGGGCTGAACAGGTCGAGGTTCACGCCGCAGGGCACCACTGAGATCCGGTCGCGGGAGCGCCCCAGCCGCATCAGCTCGAACACCTCGTCGGTGCAGGTGGCCGCGACCCACGTGGCGGTACGGGCGACCATCGCCTCCAAGCGCAGCCGATCCGGCGGACTGGTGTCCTTCACTCCCTGGTGGCGACGTTTGACCACCCCCAGTGCGTGAAATGTCTGCACCGCAGGCAGATCGAGGTGACGCGCCGCGAGTTGTGTTGCGATGCCGGACATCCAGAAATGGGCGTGCGCCACGTCCGGCCGGTCGGCAGCCCATTCGGCGTCGAGGAACTGCGCGAACGGGCCCATGTGGGGCAGTAATTCGTCCTTGGGTAACTGCGCAGCCGGTCCCGCCGGCACGTGCACGACGGTGTAGCCCTGCGGCGTTTCCACGCGGTCGGGCAAATCCGGATCGTCCCTGCGGGTGTATACGGTCACGTGATGGCCGCGTCTGGTCAGTGCCGCCGACAGTTCAGCGACGTGTACGTTCTGCCCGCCGGCATCGACCCCGCCGAGCGCAGCGAGTGGGCTGGCATGCTCGGACACCATCGCGATCTTCATCGCGGTCCTCCTTCCGTCCGTTCTCATCGGCAGCACTCGTCGACGAGGTCGTCCCATTCCGCGAGGAACCGTTCGAGACCGAACCGGGCCTTCGCGAAGTCGCGCGCCGCCTTCCCGGCCGCCGAGGCGGCCGCACCGTCTGCGATGAAGCTCTCCAATGCGCGGGTGAGGGTGTCGAGGTCGGCGCTCACCACGCCGGCCTCGGGCGGCACCACAAGCGGCGCCATCGTTGATGCCACGGCCACCACCGGCATCCCCAGGAACATCGCCTCGATCATCGAGAGGCCCAGGGACGTCCATCGGGCGGTGTGCAGGAATACCCGGCGGCGCGCCACTTCGGGCAGCAACCGCGCGCTGGGCAAGTCGCCTCGACCCTTCACCCGGGTGCTGGTGATGCATTCGCTCAGCACATCGGTGTCGATGCCCCACACGTCGATAGGGACGTGGTCGCCGAAGACCGTCAGCAAATCGGCGCCGACCGTGCGCCAGCGGCGGCACGGCTCGTTGATCATCGCGGCTGCGGCCGAGATCTCCCCGCTGTAGAGCAAACCCGGGTCGGCGATCCCGTGGGTGATGACGCGGGTCGGTGCGACGCCGTTGTTCCACATCAGCCGGTTGAAGTCGGTCACGTGCACGATCGGGATGTCGGCGCGGTCGGCAACCGGGTGCACGCTGTCCACCGCGAACGGTCGCGGTGCGTTGTGCTCGACGTAAACGGCGGGCACGTCGACACCAGGGCGACGTCCGAGCCATCGGGCCGCGAGGTCGATTTCCTCCGGGCGCTGCAACACCACCACGTCGACCGGCTCGTCGCGCAAGGCGTCTGACGAAACCTCCTGCGCACGTGGCCAATTCCGACCGCACAGACCGCGGCCGTTCGCATCTCTCTCGGGGTTCACCGGTATCAGATAGCGGTGGCCACCTGAAACCAGGGACTCCGTCCAGGACCCGTGCACATGCCAGAGCAGCACCGAACGCGGAGCCTGCAGGATCGACATGCGGTGCGCCTACCCGAGCACTTCGCAGGCAAAACGGTTCTCCGCTCGACTTTTCGCATAGCGGATAGCCGCCGATTCGCAAACTGGATTCCTCACTTCGCTACCCGGATGAGGGTCCGCCGCGGCACCGTTTCACCAGCGGTTCTCCGGGTACCCGACCGGCATGCCAGACAGCGAAGCCCTCCCCGACGACGTTCCCGCCGCCGACGCGCTGGAACAGCAGCGCGCTGTCAGCGAACCGAAACCGGATGAGGAGGCGTCCGCCGAGCCGGGACAGGATCCGCCTCTGGAGGCGCCGCCCGCCGACTGGCAGGAGCAGCTGGAAACCGTTGACCTCGACCCGGAGGACGATATGGTCGAGTGACGACGGCTCCACCAGCGGAGGTGAGCGGCGCGATGGCCGACTACCAGCGGCGGAATCGATACCGGACGTCACTTGTCCTCGTTGTCTTGTTCGTCGCGCTGGGCTTCCTATTGACGCGCTGCCCCGCCAATCGTGACGGGATGCCCGGCCAACTCGCCACCGCCATGGAGGAGACGACGTCGGCGGCGCGAAGTGGCGCCGCGGCACTGGACATGTGGTCGCAGCGGCGTTCGACGGCTGAGCTTGCCGCCGTACAACTTTCCGATGCCCGCGACCAGATCGTCGAGGCGTACCAGGGCATAGCGGAGCTACGGGCCGAGGATTCGGCCGACATCGCACGCCAGCGATTCCTCACCGACGCGATGACCGACCTCATCGGAACGCTCAACGCCGCCTCAGCGACGATCCGGCAGGTCAGCATCGAGCCGACCCCAGAGAAGGTGCGCGCCGAGCTGCTGGCTGCGGCCGACACCCTGGAAAGCCGCTACCGCTGATGAAGAAGGTCTTGGCGGTCGGACTCGGAATCCTCACCGCAATAGGCGGATTCGTCGACATCGGGGATCTTGTCACCAACGCCGTGGTGGGGTCGCGATTCGGGCTGGCGCTGGCGTGGGTGGTGGTCGTCGGCGTGGTCGGCATCTGCCTGTATGCAAACATGGCGGGCAGGGTGGCCGCGGTCAGCGGTCGCGCGACCTTCGAGATCATCCGTGAGCGGTTGGGTCCACGCACCGCAGCGGCCAACCTGGTGGCGTCCTTCTTCATCACGCTCATGACGCTTACCGCTGAGATCGGCGGCGTCGCGCTGGCACTGCAGTTGGCCACCGATGTGGGTCCGATGATGTGGTTTCCGGTCGCCGCATTCGCGGTCTGGGTCGTGGTGTGGCGGGTCAAGTTCTCGATAATGGAGAACGTCGCCGGCATACTGGGCTTGTTCCTCATCGTCTTCGTGGTGAGTGTGTTTCTGCTGCAACCCGATTGGGGTCAACTTATCGATCAAGTCGCGTCACCGGCCGTTCCGGAGGAGGAGTCCGCGGCCACCTACTGGTACTTCGCGATCGCGTTGTTCGGGGCCGCGATGACACCGTACGAGGTGTTCTTCTTCTCCTCCGGTGCCGTCGAAGGGCATTGGACAACACGGGATTTGACGACGGCGCGGCTCAACGTGCTGGTCGGATTCCCGTTGGGCGGCCTGCTTTCACTCGGCATCGCCGCCTCGGCCGCGATCGTCCTGCTACCCCAGCAGATCGAGGTGGCGTCGTTGTCGCAGACCGTCATGCCGGTCGTCGCCGCCGGCGGTAAACTGGCCCTCGCGTTCGTGCTCGTGGGCATCGTGGCGGCGACGTTCGGTGCGGCGCTTGAGACGGCGCTATCCAGCGGCTACATCATCGCGCAATTTCTCGGATGGCCGTGGGGCAAGTTCCGTCGTCCCGCCGAGGCCGCCCGGTTTCACGTCGTGATCTTCGTCGCTATCGTCGCGGGTACGGCCGTGCTGTTCACCGGCATCGACCCGATCATGGTCACCGAGTATTCGGTCGTCTTCTCGGCGATCGCACTGCCCTTGACCTATCTGCCAATCCTGATCGTGGCCAACGACTCTCAATACATGGGCGAGCGCGTCAACGGGAAGGTGACCAACATGTTCGCCTCGGTCTACCTCGTGATCATCCTGGTGGCCGCATTGGCGGCGATCCCGTTGATGATCGTGACGGGAGCGGGACAATGAGTGATCTCCCGGTGATACGACACCGCGGGCGGCTGTTGGACGCCCGGCTTCATCTGCTCGACCGCCAGATGTTGGACAGCCACGGCGATCCGATCGGCATCGTCGACGACATCGAACTGACTGGGCTCGAGATCGACGGGGACATCCCGGAGGACGCGCAGCCGCCACGGGTCAGCGGACTGCTGTCGGGGCAGGTGGTGACCACCCGGATCTTCGGCGGCACACCTCCGCGGTCGCGGTTGCAGGAGATCCCGTGGAAGTTGGTGGCCTCGGTCGATGTGGTGGTCACGCTCAAGCCCACGGAGATGACCTTCGATGTCGGATGGGTCGAACGGTGGCTTCGTGATCACATCGTGAAACACGTTCCGGGAGGCCGACATGCAGCTGAGTAGCCTGTTGGGCCTGCGCGTCGTCGACGCCGGCTCGCATCCGGTCGGCACCGTGGTCGACGTCCGCCTGGTCACGACCGGCGACCCCGCTGATGACCCGCCCGCCCCGCGAGTCCTCGGGCTTGTCGTCAGCCCCAAGACCCGGTCGTCGTATCTGGGCTTCGAGCGATCCGGCGCCACTGCCCCGGCGATGCTGGCCAGGCTCGCCCGATGGCGACATCGCGGCACCTTCCTCGCAGCGTGGGAGGACGTCGCGCGGGTGGGCCCCGATACCGTCCGGCTGAGGCCCCGCTACCGCTGCTATTCGGCCGCCCTCCGCGCCCCCACCGGCCGACACGTTTAGCCCCTCAGAGGGTCGGGAATTCTCTCGGGGAGCGGGGAAGTTCCCCGTGGTTGGACCAATCCACTGCACTGCGGAAGGTGAGCATGACCGAGAAGAACAGTGGCCCTGAAGAAGGCATCAAGGGCGTCGTCGAGGACGTCAAGGGCAAAGCCAAAGAAACGGTCGGCACCGTAACCGGTCGTGACGACATGGTCCGTGAAGGCAAGGCTCAGCAAGACAAGGCCGACGCCCAGCAGGACGCCGCACGGAAGGAAGCCGAGGCGGAATCGGCGCGGGCCGGCGCCAAATCTGCCGAGAAGCGTCAGGAATCCGAACAGTAAAAAAACAGCCCAGCATCACGCTGGACGGCGGCGGCGCGCTGAAAGGGCCGAGTTTCGGGTCGTTCAGACCTTGAGCACAAGCCCTGGAAGTGCGCCGCCTGCCGTTTGCAAGTAACGGCCGACGGCGTCGGCATCGAATTCGATCGGAATCGCCGTTGTGAGCGCGATCGCCGTACCCGCTCCCGCAGCACGTCGCAACTGATTCATCTCCCGTTCTTTCCGCAGGTCGCGTTCCAGGTGCTGGGAGATCACGGGTATCCGCCCGCCGCTTGTCGGCTGTCGAGACGATCCGTGCCCCAAACGTTTTCCGCCGGTCAGAAAAGCGAAGTCCCAGTGAATGAGACTGACGCTTGCCCGCCGTCCGTCGTCGGTTCACCGTGAGCGAACCATACCGACGGCGGGAGGAACTGCCCGATGAACGCTGCGTCTGAATGCGCCGTGCCAACGTATCCACCGGCTCGACGGAGATCATTTCTGTTCGGAGGTCGGCGCAGGGCGGCGGTGTGGCGCCTTCTGGGCATCACGATGACCGCACTGGCGCTTCTGGCAGCCGCAGCGATCCCGGCCGCGGCGGCCGAGTTGATGAGGGTGACGTTCGTGCGTCATGGCGAATCCGCCGGTAACGCCTCCGGTCTGATCGACACGTCGACACCGGGCCCCATTCTGACTGCCAAGGGACAGCAGCAAGCCCAAGCCGTGGTCGGCACGTTGGGCGTCAACAATTACGACGCCATCTACTCCTCCACAATGGTGCGGACACAGTTGACGGCGGGGCCCATGTCGCAATACCTGCGACTGCCCATCCAGGTGTTACCCGGCCTCCAGGAAATCGAGGCGGGTATCTTCGAGGGCACACCGGAGGCTGACGCCGCAAACGGATACGCGAGGTTTCCGCTTGCCTGGGCCTTCCAGGGCAACCGAGACCTTCGGATCCCAGGTTCGATCAACGGGCACGAGTTCGACGCCAGGGTGGACGGGGCGCTCGAGACCATCTACGACAACGGTGACCGTAATCCCGTGGTGTTCTCCCACGGCGGCACCATCATGTTCTGGACGATGATGAACGTCCAGAACCTCACCTTGGAGCAGAAGATCGAGCTGCTGCGAACCGCCCACTTGGACAACACCGATTACGTTGTCGTCGAAGGCAACCCCGAAGATGGCTGGACGTTGGTGAACTGGAATGGCCAGCAGTTCGCCCCCGAGCCCACGTTGGCCGCCGAGGTACAACTCCAGACGCGGACGCTGACCCGGCAACTCGCCGCGGCCACGCAGGAGGTCTTGAACGCATTCGCCACGGGCAACGTCGCGACGATCGTGGGCGCGATCGGTCGGGCAATCGACAATGCGGCCTACTCGATTGGTAAGTACACCCGCGCGGTAGCCGCCAAGATCGCCGACGATCTGAACAACCTCGTCACGCCGCCCGCCCCGGCACCGTCAGAAGGTGCGGAGGTCACGTCGACCACCGACGTCTCGGCCAGCGCCGACACGATGGACGCCGCCACCACAGCGAGGACCATGTCGCCTAGCGGCGAGGCCGACGCATCCGACGAGGTCGGCGATACCGACCGAGCCACAAGTGCGGCTTCGAACCGGCAGGCAGCCGAAACGCCGGCAGCAGCGCAACTGGCTGAGGTCTCGGCCGCCGAGAAGACCTCCGAGGAGGAAGGCGGCACGGGGAACGTGACGCAATCCGACGGTGAAACCGATCTGACTGCACGTCAGTCGGACGCCTCGACCGAGGATGGCAGCCACGAGAGCGAAACCTCTGAGAAGGATGCCGGCGATACGGGCACTGAGGCTGACTCCGACACGTCGGACACCAAGTCGGGCACATCCAGCACCAGGTCTGACGCCAACACATCAACCACCAAGTCCGGCACATCAACCACCAGGTCTGGTACGTCAACCACCAAATCAGGGACGTCAAGCACCAAGTCAGGCACCGCGACGTCAAGCACCAAGTCAGGCACCGCGACGTCAAGCACCAAGTCAGGCACCAAGGCTGGCACCGCCAACGGTGGAGGTGCTGGCAGCGGCGACGACGACGGCGGCCAGCAGAGCGACGCCGCGTGAACGATGGCCGCGGCACTAGCCGCTGAGCCCGGTTGGCCCTTTCCGCTCAGGTGGAAGGGGCCAACTCTCTTCGATCGAGGCGAAACTACGGCTATGAATGTGTCCGCTTCCCTACAGTGAGATCGTTTCGATCGGCTCGATGTCCAAGTGGAGGTGGTCGTGCCGCGGACGGCGAGCAGCAACTCCTCTGACGCGCCGACGTCGATGGTGGCCCGAGTCGCGCTGATCATCAATTCGTTCGACCAAGCCGGCAAGCATATGAGCCTCGACGAAGTGGTCACCGATACCGGACTACCCCGGTCCTCGGCTCACCGAATACTCACCCAACTGCATATCGCCGGCCTGCTCACGCACGGGCCAGGCGGATATCGGCTCGCATCTTCCTCCCTCCCCTTGACCCGCATGACCGACCATTCACAGCTACGCGGCGTGGCCTCTGGCGTGCTGGAGCGGCTCCATGCCGACACTGCACTGGTGGTACATCTCGGAGCACTGCTTTCAGCGGATGTCGTTTACCTTGACAAGGTCGGCGGCAGTGGCGGTGTCGCGGTGCCGACCCGCGTCACCGGTCGCACGCCGGCACATGCGAGCGCCTTGGGCAAGGCGATGCTCGCGAAGTTGCCGGCCGAGGAAGTAGACGCAACGCTGGCCGGTCCGCTTCGCAAGTGCACTCCGGCGACCATCGCCGACCTTCCCACCTTGCATCAGGAGCTGGCACTGATCCGATCCCGCCATGGGTTGGCTTACGACGTCGGGGAACTCGCGGTCGGCCTGTCCAGTATCGCGGCGCCGATCGAGATGGGAGGCGGCGAGTTGGCGGGTCTGTCACTCACCGGCGCAACGCCGGCACGATGGCTGAAGCGGATGGCCCCGTTCCTCACCCGCGCCGCGCGTGGAATATCGGAGCGCCTCGGCGCCACAACGGCCGCAACGGCACACGCGGACAACTCCATGACTGTCACGGACGACATGCTCTCCCGGGTACTTCGCACATTGTCGTCCGACGACTGGGTGTGACGGACACTCACCAGATGAGGTCATCGACGTTGAGGCCCACCGCAAAACGACCCGCCACCGACAGCACCTGCTCGACATTGCTCGAGACATGTGTCCGGGCCGTGTGTGCATCGCGCCATAGCCGTTCCATCAGTTCCTCTTCGATGCCTGGCCCCGGGTCCTGCATGACCGCACGGATCGCGCCCACCGCGCGCTCGGAGGCCATCACCTGATCCCGGCGCGCGCGAAGCACCAACTCGGCGTCCGGGACACCGCCTGCGCGAACGCATTCCATGAGCTCGGCCATGTTGCGCCGGATCTGAAGCACCGACAACTCAACATCGGCGTTCGCCATGGCGATCGGCCCCAGCGGCGTCCCCGCATCAGGCTGGCGTGCCGCCAGCATGCGTTGCGCAGCGCCCAACAGCGGAATGGTTCCGGCCAAGGTGTACAGCGTCGGCTGCGGAAGGCGGTCCAGCGGCGTGACTGTCACGTTCGGATCGAAATTCAGCCAGCTGAAGGCGCGATACCCGGGCACGAACGCTCCGGAGATGACGACATCGTCTGCGCCGATTCCGCGGAGTCCCAACCCTTTCCACGTCGGCTCGACAGCATAGTCCGTCCGCGGCACCAGCACCGCCATGAAATCCTGAGCGGCACCATCCGGTCCGACCCGTAATGCCGCAGCGCTCAGCCATGACGCGTGGCGGGCTCCCGTGCACCGGGTCCATCGACCCGACAGTCGAAAGCCCCCCGAAACGGACTCCAGCCGTCCAGTCGGAGCGTACGACGAACACAACAGCGTGCGTCGATCAGATCCCCAGATGTCCTGCAGGACCCGCTCGTCGCGCACGGAGAGTCCCCAGCTGTTGACCGCGAGCCACCCAGCCAGCCAGCCTGTGGACATGCACGCCGACGAGAGCTCGCGGGTCGCGGTCAGGTAGTCGTCGGGCTCGGCTCCAAGTCCGCCGAACGCCTCGGGCTGCAGCAGGGAAAAGTACCCCGCGTCGTGCAGGCGCGCGACCGTCTGCGTGTTCACTGCGCCGGCTCGGTCGACGTCGGCCGCAGCGGCCGTGATCTCGGGAAGTAAAGCTCTGACCGAACTCAAGACCGACTGCGCGGATGTCTGCGTCACCGCTGCGTTCCATCTGCCACGATCATCAATACCATCGTGTCGCCGGACCGGAGGGCAAGTATGGGTGAGCCGATCGCCGCACACCCGGCCCTGCGCGGAATTCTCGACCAATTGGCAACCGAATCAGGCGCGGTGCCGCTGCGTGCTTCGCTAGCCGGTCTGGCACTCCGACCGGTCCGATACGGCGGGCTTGGGAAGCAACCCGACGAACTCATCTCGGAAATCTACGAGCTCTCTGCATTCGACGGGTCGCTGGGCTGGCTCGCCGCGATGTTCAACGCCGCCGCCGACGAAGTGGCGAGGCTGCCCGAGCCGGCGGCGGACGTGGTGTGGCGTTGCGCCCCGGATGCCTTGATTGTGAGCGGTTACCGAGGCGAGGGAGTTCTGTCGACCGATCGGCGACTGACCGGGCATTGGGAGTCCGTCATCGGAGCCCGATATGCGGACTGGTTGCTGCTTTCCGCGGACAACGGCGCTGCCTGTCGCGTTCTGCTGCCGCGCAGCGCTGCGCGCATCGAACCGGGCGACCACTCCGATCTGCGCACAGCCGGCGTCAGTGACGTGACTGTCTCCGGTGTGACGGTCGACGAAACGCAGGTCTTCATTGCCGATCCCGCCTCGGTGATCGCCGAAGCCGGCGCAGCAGCCGCTGTCGTGGGTTCGGCCGACGGTGCCTGGCGACAACACGTGGACCAGGTGCGGGCGCGGCTGTCCACCTCGCACGGCGGTGACGAGGTCAGCGACGCCTCATGTGCGCAGGTCGCCTGGGCCGCGTCCGACATCGACGCCGCCAAGCTCCAGATAACCGCATCCCTCCAGCTGTCGGATACAGCCGCTCGCCGGCGGGCTCACCAACAAGCCGTCGCGCGGGCGCGGGGAGCGGCCGACCGGGTGCTCGCAAGCAGCCGACATGCCCTCGATGCGGCAGATCCGGTGACCCGGATGTGGCGCGACGTGCAGGCGGGCGGCCGGCTGGCTGTTCGGCTGTTCGAACGCAGGCATCCGGCCGACGACTCCACTGAGTATCCGAACTTCAGCTGAGTGACAACCAGTTTGGGCTATTTACCAACCAGATGTCACTGGTTATGCTTGTGCCTGCTGAGGCGCAGCGCGGAAGCTGACACCGGAGGTGTGTCCTTACGCAACAGCGAAGGCTCCAATCACCAGCTTGCGCGCAAAGGTTAAGAAGATCGCCGGCACGCCTCTGTTGCGTTGACTTCAGTGGTGAGACAAAGCGAATCAAGCTGTAGGCCTGCCAGCCGGCGAATCGTTTTCAAGGATCGCCTCACAGTCTGTCAGCGATGACGGGCGGGCCAGCGGTTTCCTTTGTCGCGGCTCATCACTGCGGGTCCTGTCAAGACGAAATAGCAGGGATCTAGCAGAGGATACGGAAATATGCGTGTACCTTTGGTCGCTTTCATTGGTGTTGCGCTCGCGGCGATCTGGGCGATGCCCGGTGCCTTCGTTCCAGACGCTTCCGCGCAGCCTTGCCCGGACGTTGAGGTGGTATTCGCCCGCGGTACCGGTGAGCCTCCTGGTGTTGGCCCGACGGGACAGGCGTTCGTCGACTCGCTGCGTTCACGTGTCGGTGAAAGATCTTTTGAGGTTTATCCCGTCAACTACCCTGCGACCGACCAGTGGGGCACGGGTGTCGACGGTGTCAGGGACGCGGGATCACACGTCCTTGAGACGGTAAGGGACTGTCCGGCAACCCAGTTGGTGCTCGGCGGTTACTCGCAGGGAGCGGCCGTGATGGGCTTTGTCACCTCCCCTGAAGTGCCCGCTGGAGTCGATCCTGCGACCGTACCCAAGCCGTTGCAGCCCGAGGTCGCTGACCACGTCGCCGCGGTTGTTCTCTTCGGTATGCCCAACGTCCGGGCAATGAATTTCCTCGGCGAACCGCCGGTCGTCATTGGCCCGCTGTATGAGGCGAAGACGATCAAGGTGTGCGCCCCCGAGGACGCGGTGTGCTCTGACGGGCTGAATTTCGCCGCACACACGTCCTACGCATACGACGGCATGATCGAAAAAGGGGTGGCCTTTGCCGCCGATCGACTCGGCCCAAGTCCTGGCCAGGGCTTACCGCCGCCAGGCGGGGACGCGCCGCCGCCCGGTGACTGGGACCAGTAACCCGCTGCGCCGTAAATACCGCATTCGCTGCCGCGTCAGCTGCTGGGTCGTTGCCGTTCGGCGTCGGGATGCTCGCTGTACCAACGCTCCTCGATCTTGCGCACGCGCAGATGCTCGACGAGCAGCCAGCCGCCGCCGATGATGAACAGCGCGGCCGATCCGCTGCCCAGGCCGATGCCCACGCTGTGATGGCCTGCGCCATGCGCGGCCAGCGCCGAGACGAACAGCACCAGGGCCACGCCGATGAGAACGAGCCCTGGCATGTTCTTGGTGTCCTTCATCGACTCCCCCGCGTGCGGACGCGTGGTCCTCGCGTGGTCGACGGGATCCTTCGGGCTTTTCATCGGTACTCCTCTCTCGGCATACCTCCGCCCGGTGGTGGGCTACTGACAACGGTAGAACTACCCGACTGCGCTGAGGCAGAAACGGGCGGAGGGCGGAACATCACTGGTAGGGCGGATACTGACCGGCCTGCAGGGCTCTTGCGAGATGAGCAGCGTTGCGGGCCAGCGCGGCGGTCGTCGACGCGACCGGTTCGGGCACCTCGTCGAGTTCCTTGTAGTCCTTGCTGTGCATCGCCTCACCCGTCCAGTAGGTGCCGCCCTGGGCCGGGATGCTGTAGCCGATGTCGTTGAGCCCTTGGAAGCAGTCGGCGATCACCTTGTGCGCCCCGTCCTCGTTGCCGACGACGCCGACGACGGCGACCTTGCCCAGCATGACCGGCCGGCCCGCATCGTCGGTGTTCGACAGTTCGGCGTCGAGGCGCTCGAGTACCCGCTGGGTGACGCTGCTGGGATGGCCGAGCCAGATCGGCGTGGACAACACCAGGATGTCGGCGCGCAGCAGTTTGTCGCGGATCTGCGGCCACTCGTCGCCGTCGCCCATGTCGGCCTCGACGCCGGGCGCGATCGCATGGTCGACGCACCGAACCGACTCCGTCTTGACGCCCGCTTGGCGCAGGTTGTCGCAGATGTGCTCGGCCATCAGCGCGCTGCTCGACTCGGCCGGGCTGGGCTTGAGGCTGCACACCAGCGCGACGGCGGTGAGCGGGCGGTCGGACTTGGCCGGCGTGCTCATCCGCCGAACACCGCGGTTCCGGCGAGGACGGGCGTGCTGGTCGTCACGACCAGCAGCATCGCCGTCAGCAGCAACCAACCCGCGGCGAGCCAGGACCACGACATCTCGCACCGGCGCCAGGTTTGATGGCTGCGCAATAACCCGCGCAGTCCACCGGCCAACAGGACGGCGGGAGCCGCGAGCGCCAGCACCGTCCGCTGCGGCGCCCCGCAGGCCACACTGTCGGCTGTCGCACCCTGGCACGTGCTGACCCAGACCACGGCGGCGAAAAGCAGGACTGCGCCTGCGACCAAAATGCCGATCGCGAACCGCACCGCGTCGCGGGTCCCGGTTTCGGCACTCCTCAACTCAGTAGGACCGTGATACACGACAGAACTCTCCCCGGATTTGCTGCTGGGCCAGCGTTGATGTGTTGTGGCGCAGAATTCCCGGCCGGCTCGCTCGATAAACCTCAGGTTCGAACGCGGTTGTGTGCGGTCAGCAGCAACCTGTCGTAGGTGGAGCGCGGCGGCAACTCCTCTTCGTAGGTCAGCCCGAGGAAGTCCTGGGCGATTTGCTCGGCCAGCAGCCGCAGTTTGGTGTTGGTCTCTTGTGACCGCCACCTGAGCAGTTCGAACGCCGATTCGGCGGAGATCCGGTAGATCAGCATCAGCATGCCCTTGGTCTGCTCGATCGGGCCGCGGGCCTCGGCGATCTCGGTGACCGCCGCGCTGAGGATCTTGTTCTGGTTATCGAGCGTCGACGGAGTGACGTCGACATAGAACCCGTGGGTGCCGACCACCCGGTCGCTTTCGTCGAAAAGCTGGTCGCCGACCACCACGACATGGTGCACCTCGCCCTGGGTGTCGATGATCCGGTGCCGGGTGGAGAACGCACCCGACGTGCGGCGGATCTCGTCCAAAGTCGCGGCCACCTGGCGATAGTCCTCGGGGTGCTTGTGGGACAGCACGAGTTCGGTCGTCGGTTCGACGGTGCCCGGCTCGTAGCCGTGCATCCTCTCGACTTGCGGTGACCACTCCCACCGTTCGTCGGCGAAGTAGAACCGGAACCAGCCGACGCGGTGCGGATCACCGCCGGCAAGAGCTTGCTCGACGGGTGTCTGGCCGCCGGAATCAACCAGCTCATCGGTCATGATCGAAGGTTAGCTCGGCTTAACCTGCCGGTGTGTCGCGGCACGTCGAGCCTTCGTTTTTCGGACGACACTGGATTCGAGGCAACGCGTGGGCCGAGCGATGTCGCAGGATCGTCCTACCATCCATCGCGTGATGCGCAAGGTCTACCTGGCGGCGGCGACGACGGCGGGCCTCGGTGCGTGGCTCCTCGGGGCCGCCCCGGAGTGGAGTACGGCGCTGGGTTTGCTCGCGCCGCTCCTGCTCGTCGCCGCCCCACGCTTTCTCGCAGGAACGCTCGCCGGTGCCATGACACCCGGACCACGGGAAGACGTCACCGCGGCGATGTCGGGCGCCGAGTTCGAGGACTACGTCGCACGGGTGGCCCGATCCTGCGGGGCGCCGGTGATGATGACCGCGATCACCGGCGACTGGGGCGTCGACATCATCGTCGGCAAGCGCCCCAATCGCATTGCCATTCAGTGCAAACGCCAGTCCCGGCCGGTCGGGGCGAGCGCCGTGCAGGAAGTGGTGGCGGGTGCGCCGATGCAGGACTGCACCGTGACGATGGTCGTCACAAACCACGGATTCACAACCGCCGCACGCAAACTCGCGGAGCTGCACGGATGTGAGCTGGTCGGCGGCGCCGACCTCACGCGGTTGCGATCGACGATCCGGCGGCTGCTCGAGCCCTCGGTGCCGCCGAAGGTCGGCTGAGCGTCGCGCACCGCCCGGGGTTACCTCCCCACGTCGAGCTGTTTCGGTGGCTCACATCCGATACCCGCGCACACCGCGCGAGGTAAGCCGGCGTGAGATTCGTATACGTGGGTAATTGAAGCCTGGACACAGGAGAGGAACGACCCATGGGTTTCCCGGAACAGCAGCAGAAAATGCCCGGCGTACAGGCGCAGATGAACCCCGTTCCCGATTGCGGTGAGAACAGCTATCGCGGTTCGGGAAAGTTGACCGGTAAGCGAGCGGTCATCACAGGAGGTGACAGCGGCATCGGCCGCGCCGTCGCTATCGCGTTCGCCCGCGAGGGTGCGGACGTCCTCATCGCATACCTCAACGAAGACGAGGATGCCCAAGCGGTCGGGCGGATCGTCGAGGAAGCCGGGCGCAGATGCGTGTTGGTATCCGGCGATCTCTCCGACCAGGAGCATTGCCGATCGGTGATCGACCGGGCCGTCGAAGAATTCGGCGGCATAGACGTGTTGGTGAACAATGCCGCGTATCAGATGACCCACCAGAGCCTCGACGAAATCAGCGAAGAGGAGTGGGATTACACCTTCAAGCTCAACATCGGCGCCTACTTCCATCTGGCCAAGGCGGCCGTGCCCCACATGGGTCCCGGTTCGTCGATCATTGGCAGCTCGTCGGTGAATTCCGACATGCCCAATCCGACCTTGGCGCCGTACGCAGCCACCAAGGCGGCGATCGCCAACTTCTCGGCCAGCCTCGCGGAATTGTTGGGTGACAAAGGAATCCGAGTCAACAGCGTGGCTCCCGGACCCATATGGACTCCGCTGATCCCGTCAAGCATGCCGGCAGAAAAGGTGGCGTCGTTCGGGGAGAACACACCGCTGGGACGTGCCGGGCAGCCGGCCGAACTCGCACCAGTTTATGTTCTGCTCGCCTCCGACGACGGCAGTTATGTCTCGGGGGCGCGAATCGCGGTTACCGGCGGCCGGCCCATCCTCTGAGCGGCGACGTGCCGACGTCACCCCACCGATTCATGTTCGCGAGCGGTCGACGGCTGTGACGGCGCAAGGCGCAACGCCACCAGGCCCAAGATCGCGACGGTCAGCGCCGGGGCCCCGAACAGCACGATGGCCAGGAGAAGACCGGTGACCGATCCGCTCAGCGCGGTGGCGAAGGTAAACGCGGCGACAACCAAGCTCACGACGCAGGTGACCACCGCGATGACCGTGCCGATCGCGAGGCTGCGCGCCAATCCGTAGTAACGGAAGCTGGTGGCAACCAACACCCCGATCGTCGGAACGCCCAGGGTGGCCGCGGCCAACCAGAGCCCCTCCGACGTGCCCAGCTGACGGGACGCCGGCATCACCAGTACGGCGGCCAGCACCGCGGCGGCCAGCACACCCGCAACCGCGATACGGCGTGAATTCGTCTGTCGCATAGTGGATGGGTTCCCAACGAGCTCGAAGAAAAACCGGCTGTTAGACATGTGTTCACTAGGATGGGGTCATGGCCGAGCCCCGCCGGCGCCTCTCGCCCGCCGACCGACGCAAGGAGCTGCTGACGCTCGGCGCCGAGGTGTTCGGACAGCGGCCCTATGACGAGGTCCGCGTCGACGAGATCGCGGAGCGGGCCGGGGTGTCACGGGCGCTGATGTACCACTACTTTCCCGACAAACGCGCGTTCTTCGCCGCTGTGGTGCGGGCAGAGGGTGAGCGACTGTTCGAAGCCACCAACACGCCGCCGCGGCCGGGTCAGAGCCTGTTCGACCAGTTGCGCGAGGGCGTGCTGGCCTATCTGCGCTACGACGAGGAATACCCCCACGGCGCGTGGGCGGCGTACGTGGGTATGGGCCGCTCGGACCCGGTGCTGCGCGGCATCGAGGACATCGACACCGACCGCCAGGCCGACCGGATCCTCGCGCGGATCCACGCCGCGACCGGCCACGAGCTGGACTCCAAGGTGGATCGCGACCTGCGAATCACCGTCTACGGCTGGTTGGCGTTCACCTTCGAGATGTGCAGGCAGCGGCTGATCGACCCGTCGATCGATGCCGGCCAGGTCGCCGACGCGTGCGCGCACGGCCTGCTCGACGCGATCGGCCGCGTCCCGGGCATCCCTCCTGAGCTGCACGAAGCGGTGTCGCCGGACCGCCGCTGAACAGTGATTTCGGTGCGCTACTGATCGCTCAGCGATATGTCCTGTTTCGGGACATCGCTGACAGGTGTATGTCTCGGGACATCGCTGACACCTGAGTAAGGGCCTGGCCAGGATGGTTCATGGCCCAGAAGGTGACGGCGATGGACATTCTTGTTGCGACGGCATTTGGACAGATCCGCAACGTGTCGCAGTTCTGCCGCGATCAGCAGATCAGCCGGCAGACGTTCTACAAGTGGCGCCGCCGCTTCGGTGAGGACGGTCTGGACGGGCTCGAGGAGCGCTCGCGCCGGCCCATATCCTCGCCGGGTCAGACCGCGGCCGAGGTCGAAGAAGCGGTGCTGCGCAAACGCAAACAGCTGCTCGAAGCTGGTCTTGATCACGGTCCACAGTCGATCGTGTGGACCCTGCAACGCGAAAAGCACCCACAGGTGCCGTCGCGGGCGACGGTGTGGCGGATTCTGACCCGCCATGGGGTGATCGTCGCTCAGCCCCAGAAGCGGCCCAAATCGGCGACAAAACGGTTTTGCTTCACCCGGCCAACGACTGCTGGCAGTCCGACTGGACACAATGGATGCTCGCCGATGGCACCGCTGTGGCTATCGCTGGCACCCTGGACGACCATTCCCGGTACCTGCCCGCGCTGGCGGCCGACATCGGGCACGGCACCGCCGAGTTGGTGTGGTCGACGATGTTGGCCGGTATCACCGAATGTGGTGTCCCAGCAATGTCATTGACCGATAACGGGATCGTCTACACCGGCCGACGCAAAGGATATGAGGCGTCGTTCGAGGCTAACCTTCGCGCTCTGGGGACACGCACCATCAACTCAACCCCGTTTCATCCGCAGACCTGCGGCAAGATCGAACGGTTCTGGCAGACGCTGAAGAAATGGCTACGCGCGCGCCCTGCCCCGGCCACCATCGACGAGCTCAACGAGCTGCTCAACCAGTTCCGCGAGTTCTACAACTACCACCGCCCCCACCGCGCCCTGCGCGGGGCCACACCGGCCCAAGCGTTCAACGCCACCGCCAAAGCCCACCCCGCCCAACACGCGATGCCAGCACCGGTCTTCGTCAGCCGCCACAGCGTTGATGAACAGTCCGGCAACCTCCACGTCAAGCCTTACCGCATCGGAATCGGTCTGCGCTGGGCCGGACACAGCTGCGACGTCATCCGACAAGGCGATCACATCGCCATCTTCAGCGGCACCACCCTGATCCGAGAACTCACCGCCGACCCCACCCGCTACCACCAGCGGTGCGCACCCAACACACGGACCTACCGCACCCGCGAACCAAAACCGTCATCATGAGTGTCAGCGATGTCCCGAGACATATCTGTCAGCGATGTCCCGAGACACCACACATCGCTCAGCGATACCTAGCGCGCCCAAATCGCAAAATAGTTGTCGGTGCCGGGGTGCACCATTGATGTCGATGAGCACATCTCCCCTCGCCCGGTTCAGTGACCTGACCCGGGAGTGGTTCACCGGCACGTTCGCCGAGCCGACGCCTGCGCAGGCGCAGGCCTGGTCGGCGATCGCCGACGGCGACAACACGCTGGTCATCGCGCCGACGGGGTCGGGCAAGACGCTGGCGGCGTTCCTGTGGGCGATCGATCAGTTGGCCGACGGCGAACCGCGGCCCGCCGGAGCAGGCAGCCGGGTGCTCTATGTCTCGCCGCTCAAGGCGCTGGCCGTCGACGTCGAGCGCAACCTGCGTACACCGCTGACCGGCATCGCGCGCATAGCCGAACGGCGCGGGGTAGCCGCTCCGCAGATCAGCGTCGGCGTGCGCTCGGGCGACACGTCACCCGCTCAGCGCCGCGACCTGATCGCCCGGCCGCCCGACATCCTGATCACCACGCCGGAGTCGCTGTTTCTGATGCTGACGTCCGCGGCGCGCGACACCCTGACCGATGTCCAGACCGTCATCGTCGACGAGGTGCACGCCGTCGCGGCCACCAAGCGCGGCGCCCACCTCGCGCTGTCGCTCGAGCGCCTCGACCAACTCCGCGACACGCCTGCCCAGCGAATCGGGCTGTCGGCGACCGTGCGCCCGCCCGAAGAGGTGGCGCGGTTCCTGTCGGGGCAGGCCCGCACGACGATCGTGGCGCCGCCGGCAGCCAAGACGTTCGACCTGTCGGTCCAGGTGCCGGTGCCCGACATGGCGAACCTCGAGAACAACACCATCTGGCCGGACGTCGAGGAACGCATCGTCGATCTGATCGAGTCACACAACTCGTCGATCGTGTTCGCCAACTCCCGGCGGCTCGCGGAACGACTGACGTCGCGGCTCAACGAAATCCACGCCGAGCGCAGCGGGGTCGACCTGGAGACCGGCCCCAACCCGCAAGTCGGAGGCGGAGCGCCGGCCCAGCTGATGGCCAGCGGTGCCGCCTTGGGTGCGCCGACGTTGTTGGCCCGCGCGCACCACGGTTCGGTCAGCAAGGAGCAGCGCGCCATCGTCGAGGACGACCTCAAGAGCGGCAGGCTCAAGGCCGTCGTCGCGACGTCGAGCCTGGAGTTGGGCATTGACATGGGGGCCGTCGATCTGGTCATCCAGGTCGAGGCGCCGCCCTCGGTGGCCAGCGGTCTGCAACGCATCGGCCGCGCCGGCCACCAAGTCGGCGAGATCTCGCAGGGCGTGCTGTTCCCCAAGCACCGCACCGACCTGATCGGCTGCGCGGTGACCGTCAAACGCATGCTGTCCGGCGAGATCGAAACGATGCGGGTGCCCGCCAATCCGCTCGACGTGCTGGCACAGCACACGGTCGCGGCGTGTGCGCTGGAACCGCTGGACGCCGACCGCTGGTTCGACGCGGTGCGGCGCAGTGCCCCCTTCGCCACCCTACCGCGCAGCGCGTTCGAGGCGACGCTGGATCTGCTGTCGGGCAAGTACCCGTCGACCGAGTTCGCCGAGTTGCGGCCCCGCCTGGTGTACGACCGCGACACGGGCACACTGACCGCCCGGCCCGGTGCCCAGCGCCTTGCGGTCACCAGTGGCGGCGCAATCCCCGACCGCGGCCTGTTCACCGTGTACCTGGCCACCGAATCCGAAAAACCGTCCCGCGTAGGTGAACTCGACGAGGAGATGGTCTACGAGTCGCGGCCCGGCGACGTGATCTCGCTGGGCGCGACGAGCTGGCGGATCACCGAGATCACCCACGACCGCGTACTGGTGATCCCGGCGCCCGGACAGCCGGCCCGGCTGCCGTTCTGGCGCGGCGACAGTGTCGGCCGACCGGCCGAACTCGGCGCGGCGGTCGGCGCCTACACCGGTGAACTTGCCCGCCTGGACAAGGACGCATTCGACGACCGCTGCCGCGCAATGGGTTTCGACGCGTTCGCCGCGGACAACCTGTGGCAGCTGATCGACGACCAGCGCCAGGCGACCGGCGTCGTTCCGTCGGACACCACGTTCGTCGTCGAACGGTTCCGCGATGAACTCGGCGACTGGCGCGTCATCCTGCACTCGCCCTACGGCCTGCGGGTGCACGGCCCGCTCGCGTTGGCGGTGTCGCGACGGCTGCGGGAGCGCTACGGCATCGAGGAGAAGCCCACCGCATCCGACGACGGCATCATCGTGCGGCTGCCCGACACCGAAGACGCCGCGCCCGGCGCAGATCTGTTCGTGTTCGACGCCGACGAGATCGAGCCGATCGTCACCGCCGAGGTGGGCGGCTCGGCCCTGTTCGCGTCGCGGTTCCGCGAATGCGCTGCCCGCGCGTTGCTGCTTCCGCGCCGCCATCCCGGCAAGCGGTCACCGCTGTGGCACCAGCGTCAGCGCGCTGCCCAGCTGTTGGACGTCGCGCGCAAGTATCCCGACTTCCCGATCGTGCTGGAGGCGGTGCGGGAATGCCTGCAGGACGTCTACGACGTGCCCGCCCTGACCGAGCTGATGCACCGGGTCGCACAGCGCAGGCTGCGCATCGTCGAGGTCGAGACCGCCACGCCGTCCCCGTTCGCCGCGTCGCTGCTGTTCGGCTACGTCGGCGCGTTCATGTACGAGGGCGACAGCCCGCTCGCCGAACGACGGGCCGCGGCGCTGTCGCTGGACAGCGTGCTGCTCGCCGAGTTGCTGGGTCGGGTGGAGCTGCGCGAACTGCTCGAACCGCAGGTCATCACGAGCACGACCCGGCAACTGCAGCACCTCAGCGACGACCGCCGGGCCCGTGACGCCGAAGGCGTCGCCGATCTGCTGCGGTTGTTGGGCCCGCTGACCGAAGCCGAGATCGTCGAGCGCTGCACGACTTCCGATGTGGGCGGCTGGCTCGACGGGCTGCGGGCCGCCAAGCGCGCGCTGACCGTCTCGTTCGCCGACCAGACGTGGTGGGTGGCGATCGAGGACATCGGCCTGCTGCGTGACGGGGTGGGGGTCGCCGTGCCGGTGGGGGTGCCGACGGCGTTCACCGAATCGGTCGACGATCCACTCGGCGAGCTGATCGGGCGCTACGCCCGCACCCGCGGACCTTTCTCCACGCACGACGCGGCTGCCCGGTTCGGCCTCGGCCTGCGCGTCACCGCCGACGTGCTGGGCCGAATGGCGGTCGACGGCAAGCTGATTCGCGGCGAGTTCACCGATGCCCCCGTCTCCGACCCGGTGGGCGGCGAGCAGTGGTGCGACTCCGAGGTGCTGAAGATCCTTCGGCGCCGTTCGCTCGCCGCGCTGCGCTCGCAGATCGAGCCGGTCAGCACCGCGGCCTACGGCCGGTTCCTGCCGGCGTGGCAGCTGGTCGGGTCGACGCAGAACACGGGCGTCGACGGTCTCGCCGCGGTGATCGATCAGCTTGCGGGCGTGCCGATTCCGGCGTCGGCCGTCGAGCCGCTGGTGTTCGGTCAACGTGTCCGCGACTACCAGCCCGCACTGCTGGACGAACTGCTGGCCTCCGGCGAGGTGACGTGGTCGGGTGCGGGGCAGATCGGCAGCGGCGACGGCTGGATCGCATTCCATCCGGCCGAATCGGCGCCGTTGACGTTGAGCGCCCCCACCGAGATCGAGTTCACCGACATCCATCGGGCGATTCTCGACACGCTGGGCTCATCCGGTCAGGGTGGCGGGGCGTACTTTTTTCGTCAGCTCGCTGACACCTTCTCCCGCCGCCTGGCCGACCATCCCGGCGAGGAGCACAAAACCGCGCTCTGGGAACTGATCTGGGCGGGCTGGGTCACCGGCGACACGTTCGCGCCCGTGCGCGCGATGCTGATGGGCACCCGCGGCGCGCACGGTCGGCGAAGCGCACCCGCGCACCGGCAGCGGCAACGGGCGCCGCGGTTGAGCCGATACAGCGTCGCGCACGCCCAGACCCGCAACTCCGACCCGACGGTGGCCGGCCGGTGGTCGGCGCTACCTGCGGCCGAACCGGAGTCGACCGTGCGCGCACACTTTCAGGCCGAGCTGCTGCTCGGCCGGCACGGCGTGCTGACCAAGGGCGCGGTCGGCGCGGAGGGGGTGCCTGGCGGCTTCGCGATGCTCTACAAGGTGCTGACCGCGTTCGAGGACGCCGGCCGTTGTCAGCGCGGCTATTTCGTCGAGTCGCTGGGCGGAGCGCAGTTCGCGGCGGCCTCGACCGTCGACCGGTTGCGCACCTACCTGGACGAAGTGGACCGCGACCATCGGGAGTATCGCGCGGTGGTGCTGGCGGCGGCCGATCCGGCCAACCCCTACGGTTCCGCGCTGCCGTGGCCGGCGAAGCGCTCGGACGACGACGTCACCCACCGTCCCGGCCGAAAGGCGGGAGCACTGGTCGCTCTCGTGGACGGCGAACTCGTGTGGTTTCTGGAACGCGGCGGCCGCTCGCTGCTGAGTTTCACCGGTGACACCGACGCGCACATCGCCGCCGCGGCAGCCCTGGCCGATCTCGTCGGCAGCGGCCGGGTGGGGTCGTTGCTCGTCGAGAAGGTCAACGGGGTACCGGTGCTCGAACCGGGCGCCACCGGCGAGAGGGCTAGCGTGCACGACGCACTGCTCGGCGCGGGCTTCGCCCGCACACCACGAGGCCTGCGGTTACGCTGACGCATGCCCGAAGGCGACACGGTTTACCGCACCGCCACCAAGCTGCGTGAGGCGCTGCAAGGCAAGGAACTGACCCGCTGCGACGTTCGGGTGCCGAAGTTCGCGACGGTCGACCTGACGGGCTGTGTCGTCGACGAGGTGCGCAGCCGCGGCAAGCACCTGTTCATCCGCGTCGGCGACGCCAGCATCCATTCGCACCTCAAGATGGAAGGCGCCTGGCTGGTCGGCGGCCAGATTCGTCGCGTCCCCGGGCACAAGATTCGGATCCTGCTGCACACCAACGACTCTCGCGTCGCAGGCGTCGACCTCGGTGTGCTGGAGATTCTGGACCGCGAGCACGACATGGAGGCCGTCGCTCATCTCGGGCCGGACCTGCTCGGCGACGACTGGGAACCGCGCGTCGCCAGGGCCAATCTCGTCAAGGATCCGGACCGGCCACTGGGCGAGGCGTTGTTGGATCAACGGGTGATGGCCGGTGTCGGCAACGTCTACGCCAACGAACTGTGCTTCGTCACCGGTTACCTGCCCACCACCCCGGTAAGCGAGGTCAAGGACCCGCTGCGGATGGTGCAACGGGCCCGAGACATGCTGTGGTTGAACAGGTCCCGCGTCAACCGCACCACGACCGGCGACACCCGCGGCGGCCGCGACCTGTGGGTCTACGGCCGTCGTGGTCGGCCGTGTCGGCGGTGCGGCACGCCGATCGACTCCGACAGCAGCGCTGACCGCGTCTCGTACTGGTGCCCGGTCTGCCAGACCTGAGCCGCCAGACACCGCGCCGAGACTACGGTTTGTGACGGATTCCGGCCGCTTTTCATCAGAAACCGTAGTCTCGCGGCACTGGGGAGCGTTACGGCAGCGCCAACCGGACGATCTTGCGGACCACCGTTGCGAACTGCCGCGGTAGCGACCCCTTGTTGTAGGGAATGCCGTAGCGCTCGCAGATGTCTTTGACCTCCGCGGAGATCTCGGCAAGGCGGTGCGCCGGGATGTCGGGGAACAGATGGTGCTCGATCTGGAACGACAGGTTGCCGCTCAGGATGTGAAACAGCTTGCCCCCGGTCAGGTTTGCCGACCCGAGGACCTGTCGGAAGTACCACTGCCCGCGGGTCTCGGCCTTGGTCTCCTCGATCGTGAACTCCTGGACGTCATCGGGAAAGTGGCCGCAGAAGATGATCATGTAGGACCAGACGTTGCGGATTAGGTTCGCGGTGAGATTGCCCGCGAAGACCCACGGCGCGAACGGCCCGGCCAGCAGTGGGAAGGCGACGTAGTCCTTGAGCGTCTGGCGTTTGGTCTTGCGCCAGATGCCCTCGAGGATCTCGCGCTTGTCGGAGATGGTGATCTCACCGGCGCGGATGCGTTCGGTCTCCAGTTCGTGCAGTGCGACGCCGTACTGGAACAACACCATCAGCAGGAAGGCATAGACGGGGTTGCCGAGGAAGTACGGCGTCCACTTCTGGTCGTTGCTCATCCGCAGGATGCCGTAGCCGACATCGCGGTCCATGCCGACGATGTTGGTGTAGGTGTGATGCATGTAGTTGTGCGAGTGCCGCCACTGCTCGCCCGGGCAGGCGGTGTCCCACTCGAATCCCCTGCTGGATATTGCCGGGTCGCCCATCCAGTCGTACTGGCCGTGCATGACGTTGTGGCCGATCTCCATGTTGTCGAGGATCTTCGACAGGCCCAGCATCGCGGTGCCTGCCAGCCAGAACGGTGGAAACACACCGCCGAACAGCAGGGCGCGGCCGCCGAGCTCGAAACCACGCTGCGCCTTGATGACTCGGCGGATATAGGTGGCGTCGCGCTCGCCGAGGTCGGCGATGACCCGGTCTTTGAGCGCGTCGAGTTCGCGGCCGAACGCCTCGGCCTGTTCTGGCGTCAGACTGACCGTCTTGCCTGCGACGGTCTTCTCGATGGTGCCCGGTTGCGCGGTGGTCGTGGTGGTGGTCATGGTGTGGCTCCTTCTCGGTCTCAGAGCGCGATGTCGACGTCACCGACGGGCGCGGACACGCACAACTGCACGTCCTCCTCGTCGGCGCTCGACACCGCACCAGTGATCAGGTTCTTGACTGCGCCGCGGGTCTTGCGACGAGTACAGCTGTGGCAGATGCCCATTCGGCATCCGCTCTCGGGATTGAGTCCGGCCGCTTCGGCCTGCTCCAGCAGCGGGCGCCCGTCGTCGGCCACTGCGACGCTGCTGGCGGTGAAGGCGACCAGGCCGCCGGACGCCTCGGCCGACGCCAACTTCGGCGGCACGAAGCTCTCCGAGGTGACGTTCGGGCAGTGCGCCCGCACGGCGTCCACGAGTTCTGGCGGACCGCACACGAACACCGCGTCGGGGTCGGGCATGGCGGCCGCCAGATGGGCGGGGCCGAACCGGCCGTCGAGATCAGACCCGGCCGTCTCGCGGGTGTAGCCGTGCAGGACCCGCACGTCACGCATCGCGTCGAGTTCGGCGCGATAGCACGCCTCCTGAGCTGACCGTGCGTAGTGGACGAACGCCAGCTCGCCATCGAAGCGCGCCGCGCGCAGTGTCCGCAGCATCGACATGACCGGGGTGATGCCGCTGCCGCCCGACACGAACAGGATGCGGCGCGGCCGGGTGCCGGACGGGCCGCCCGGGAGAGTGAAGTCGCCCCCGACCGAGTCGAGTCCGACGACCATGCCGGGTCGGGCGTGCTCGTTGAGGTGAGTCGAGACCAGGCCGCCGTCGTGACGACCGATGGTCAGCTCGAGGTAGGCAGCGCCCTCGGGGTTGGCCGGCGAGTACGGGCGGGTGCGACGGCGGCCGTCGATCTCGACCGTGAGGTTGATGTGCTGACCGGCGCGATGACCGGTGAACGCCTGATTCGGCTTGAGGGTCAGGGTGACGCTTCGCGGCGTCTCGCGGCGCACTGCGACCACCTCGGCACGGGCATCCGCCCGGGTCCAGGTCGGGGCGACAAGCTCGGTGTATCGGTCCACGCCATGCGGGCCGGTGAGCAGGTCGGCCAGCGGCGACCGCAGCGCCCTGCCCCACAGCCCCTGCGTCAATGTTTGAGTAAACATATGTACACCTTGCGTGCTCGATGGGTCATCCGTCAATGATTTCCGCGCTGGTTGTGGTACCTTTCACATAGTGAACGGTCGTACGCCTAGCTCACGAACGAGCCGGTCGAACCGATCGGGTAAGTCCCGCTCCCGCGATTCAGCGACGTTGACGCGTGAAGAGCGCAAGGAAGCCACCCGCCGCGCGATCGTCGCTGCGGCGCTCAAGTTGCTCGAGGACCGCAGCTTCTCCGCGCTGAGCCTGCGCGAAGTCACCCGCGAGGCGGGCATCGTGCCCGCGGCGTTCTACCGGCACTTCGAGTCGATGGAAGCCCTCGGGCTGGTCCTCATCGACGAGTCGTTCCGCAGCCTCAGAGAAATGCTGCGCGGGGCGCGGGCGGGCAAACTCGACCCCAAGCGCGTCATCGAGTCGAGCGTCGACATCCTCATCGACGGGGTGAACCAGCGACGCGAGCACTGGCGGTTCATCGGTCGCGAACGCAACAGCGGAGTCACCGTGCTGAGGTACGCGATCCGCACCGAGATCCGGCTGATCACCTCGGAGTTGGCGATCGACCTGGCGCGCTTTCCCGGCCTGAACACCTGGAGCAGTGAGGACCTCAACATCCTGGCCAGCCTGTTCGTCAACGCGATGATCGTGATCGCCGAGGCCATCGAGGACGCCCACGACCCGGCCGCGCTCGACGAGATCAAACGGGTGGCCGTCAAACAACTGCGAATGATCGCGGTCGGCGTCGCGGGCTGGCGCAGCAGCGTCTGAGGGCGGCCACGCTTTAGCGTGTGGGCATGCCGAATCTGGAACTGAACCACCCTCGTCCCGACATCGCCGTGCTGACACTGAACCGGCCCGAGAAGCTCAACGCGCTGTCCTACGACCTCGTCGAGGACCTGCACGCAACCCTCGAACGGATCGGCGCGGACAACGACTGCCGGGTCGTCGTCCTCACCGGGGCCGGGCGCGGTTTCTGCTCCGGCCTGGACCTGACCGACCCGAACCCCGACAAGGCCGGCGCAGGAACGGAGTTTCCGCGGTCGGGCATGCGGTGGCAGGAGCGCATCGCCGATCTGACCGCGCGGATCCACCGGCTGCGCCAACCCGTGATCGCCGCGGTCAACGGTGTGGCGTACGGCGGCGGGATGGGGATCGCGCTGGCCTGCGACATCCGCATCGCCGCCGAATCCGCCCGGTTCTGCACGCAGTTCATCAAACTCGGCCTGGGTGGCTGCGACATCGGGGTCAGCTACACGCTGCCGCGGATCATCGGCGCCGGCCCCGCGTTCGACCTCATTCTCACCGCGCGGGCGGTCGACGCAGCCGAAGCGCTGCGGCTCGGCCTGGTGTCGCGGCTGTCGACCGACGGATCGGTCGTCGAGGACGCCATCGCGATCGCCGAAACGCTCTGCGAGTACGGCAAGTTCGGAGTCGAGTCCACCAAGCAGGTGCTGTGGGCGAACCTCGAGGCGTCGAGCCTGGAAGCGGCGCTGCACCTGGAGAACCGCAGCCAGATCCTGTCCTCGACCAGCGGCGAGATGCGCGAAGCTAGCGAGGCGTTCCGCCACCGTCCACGATGACGACCGTGCCCGTGATGTAGCTGCCCGCGTCGGAGGCCAACAGCAGTGCGGTGCCGACCATCTCGTCCGGTGAGGCCAGACGCTTGAGCAAGGTGCTGCGGGCCATCCCGTCGATAGCCTCTTGCGGGTTGTTGCGCATCATGTCGGTGTCGACGGGCCCGGGCGCGATCGCGTTGACCCGGATACCCGACGGTGCGAACTCGGCGGCCATCGACCGGGTGAACGACATCAACGCCGCCTTGTTGGAGGAGTAGATCGAGGTCATCGCCGAGAAGTTGAACGCGCCCACCGAAACCATGTTGATCACAGAGGCTTTCGTGCTGGCCTTCAGATAGGGCAACGCCGCCTGCACGAGAAACACCGGACCGCGGAGGTTGACCTCGTAGGACTTCGTCAACGCCTCGGCGGTCATCTCGCCGAGTGGCTCCGCCAGGGCATTCGCGGCGTTGTTGACCACCACGTCGATGCCGCCGTACTCGTCGACGGTCCGCGCTACGAGCGCCTCGAGGCCGTCGATGTCGCCGAGGTGGGTCGGCACACCGATGGCCTGGCCGCCGAGCCCGCGTAGATGCTGCGCGGCCTGCTCGCAGGCGTCGGGCTTGCGGCTGGCCACCACGACACGGGCGCCCGCGAGCGCGAAACCCTCGGCGAGCGCGAGGCCGATGCCCCTGGTCCCGCCCGTGACGATCACGGTGCGGTCGGTCATGTCGAAGAGACGGTCGAATGAAGTGCGGTCCACGGCCGTCAGTCAATCAGAGCGCCGAGGAGAACCCGCCGTCAGATACAACCGCCGACGCTGATCCGTCGCCCGACGTTCGCGCACACATTGACGTTGGGCGCCGGCGGGACATACACCGGCGGGGGCGGCGGGGGCGGCGGTGGAGGCGGAGGCGGCGCACCGGGCGGAGGCGGTGGCGGCGGCGGAGGTGGCGGCGGTGGCAACTCGTTGAGATACGAGAGCGGATCAGCACACCCGGTGACGTCGACGAACCTGCCGCCGACGGAACCGCAGAGTGTCGCCTCGGCGGACGGCGGGCTGACGTTCACCAGGCCACCTGCGAAAAGGGCCGCGGCCGCGCACAGCCATACCTTGCGCACATCTCCTCCTTCAGGCAACGCGCCGAGAGGCCATCACCGACCCGATTGTGTCAGCCGCCGAGTCCGCCCGGGGCCGAACGAGCGGGATCGACAAAGCGGCCGTAACGAACCGGCTCGGCGCATCGATGTCCTGTGCGATGCCTGAACCATCACGACCTGTACGGTGGCCGCATCCGCCGCCGAACGGATGCTTTGACCAGCTGCTGAGCCCGTCTACTCGACGTTTGCTATCAACCGGCGTGCGGACCCGTCACCGAGCCGTATCATTGCTGCCGAGCAAGGCGGCGCATCGGTGAGCCGGCTCTGTCCGCGGGTGGCCTTCGACATAACGAGATGCTAGGCTCGGCGCGCATCCTGACTTCGCAGGTCCGCTGTGTCACAACAGCAATCGTGCATCCAAGCGATCTCGACCCATGTCTGTGTCAGCTCGCGGTCGCGTGAACACTCACGTTCGCCCAGCGCGCTGATGCGAAGTGTAGGGAAACACGTGATTCTTCCATGGTTCACCGCCCACTAGGTTTGCCACGGGGGAACGGTGCACTGCACCACAACCGCATTTCGTCAATGGGTTTCCAGCAGGGGGGACTAGTCGTGGCCGCGAACACAGAGCCGTCGACCAAACGGCACCGCGTGCGCAAGGCGCTGCGCCGGATGGCCGCCGTGCCCGTCGCCCTGGTGGCGGGCATCGCGATCTTGAGTGCGCCGGCCAACGCGGCCGAGGCATGGCAGCGGCAGAGCCCGGCCCTGTCGACTCCCTGGTCGCATCTGGTCGGACCGAACAACGCGCTGCCGGAGTACCCCCGGCCGCAGATGGCGCGGGCACGTTGGCTGAACCTCAACGGCGTGTGGGCGTACACCGGGCGGTCCGGCGACACGGCGGTGACCACACCTCCCTCGGCCGACGACTACGACGAGAAAATCCTGGTGCCCTACCCGACGGAGTCGGCGCTGTCCGGGGTCAAGCGGCACGACGATCAGATGTGGTACCGGAAGGTCTTCGAAGTGCCGGGCACCTGGCGGGGGCAGCGCGTGCTGCTGCACTTCGGCGCGGTCGATCAGACCGCCACCGTCTGGGTGAACAACCGGCGCGTGGCCCATCACGAGGGCGGTTTCGCCGCGTTCAGCGCGGACATCACCGATGCGCTGAAATGGGCCGGGACGCAGGAGATCGTCGTGCGCGCCGAGGACCGCAATGAAGACGGCCCGTTCGCCGTCGGCAAGCAGCGCAACGATCCCGAAGGTCTGTTCTACACCGGCGCGTCGGGCATCTGGCAGACCGTGTGGATGGAACCGGTACGTGCCGCGCACATCGAAAAGCTCGACATCACACCGGATTTGACCGGCTTCACCGTCACACCGCGAGTTTCCGGAACAACCGATGAGCAGGCCGAGGTGATCGTGTCCGCCGCGGACGGTGCAACACTGACCCGCTCGTCGGCCGAACCCGGTGAGCCGGTGCGGGTGCGGGTGCCAGAACCGCGCTTGTGGACGCCCGACGACCCTTACCTGTACGACCTGGAGGTCCGGCTGGTCAGCCCGACGGGAAAGGTCGTCGACGAGGTCGCCAGCTACGGTGGCCTGCGCACGATCAGCACAGTGCGCGATCCGCAGGGCCGACCGCGAATCGCGTTGAACAACAAGATCACTTTCCTGCATGGGCCGCTGGATCAGGGCTATTGGCCCGACGGCATCTACACCGCGCCCACCGACGACGCGCTGAAGTTCGACCTCGAGCGCACCAAGGCTCTCGGCATGAACTTCGTGCGTAAGCACGCCAAGGTCGAACCGGCGCGCTGGTACCACTGGGCGGACAAACTCGGCCTGCTGGTGTGGCAGGACATGCCGTCGCTGAACGTGTCCCTCGACGTTCCGGTCGGCCCGGCGCCGGATCCGTCGCCGGAGGCGAAAGCCAACTTCGAACGCGAGCTCGTCGCGATGATCGACCAGTTGCGCAGCGTCACCTCGATCGTCGGCTGGGTTACGTTCAACGAGGGCTGGGGCGAGTTCGACACCGCCAGAATCGCCCACGTGGCCAAGACCGCGGACCCCACGCGGATGGTCAACGCCAACAGCGGGGTGAACTGCTGTAAGTCCCGATCCGACAGCAGGGCCGGCGACGTCTACGACGACCACACCTATGTCGGGCCGGGCCGCCCGGTCCTGCACGACAATCCGGCGACCCCACGCGACGAGCGAACGATGCTCGGCGATCGTCCGGTGCCGCTCGAACACCGGGTTGTGGTCGACGGTGAGTACGGCGGCCTCGGGTTGGTGCCCGACGGCAACCGCTGGCCGGGCAAGCCGCAGGCCTACGAAATGGCCGACAGCCGAGCACGTTTGACCCAGCGCTACGTCGAGGTGAGCCGCGACCTCGAAGAGGCGGTCCGCAGGGGTGGTCTGTCCGGCGCGATCTACACCCAGACCACCGATGTCGAGAACGAGGTCAACGGCTTCATGACCTATGACCGGTGGTTGGTGAAGATGACGCTGCGAACGGTCGCCGAACGCAACCGCGCGGTGATCGCGGCGGGCGCACAGGTCGCGCCCCCAGACCCGCGGCGCTGAGTCACAGCGCGCGACGGCTGGTGAACTCGTATGATCGCCCGATCCCCGGATGCACGAACTCGATGCTGTGTGCGAGCAGCTGCAATGGCCGCGAGAAGTCGTCGGGCGCAACGTCGATCACTGCTGGATACAGCGGGTCGTTGATGATCGGGATTCCCAGCGACGCCATGTGTACTCGTAGCTGATGCGTCCGTCCGGTACGCGGGGTCAGTCGATACAGCCCGGCGCCAAGGCGCTCGACGTATGTTTCGGCGTTCGGCTCGCCCGACTCTTCGGCTGCCTGTAATTGCCCACGCCGCTTGATGATCCGACTGTGCACTGTCACGGGAGAGTCAACACCCGGATCCGCGTCCGCCCGCGCCAGATATGTCTTGCGCACCTCGCCGCGGGCGAACATCGTCTGATACGCCCCCCGCGCCTCGCGCCGCGTCGTGAACAGCAACACGCCCGCCGTCAACCGGTCCAACCGATGCGCGGGCGACAACTCCGGCAGGTCGAGTTCTCGCCGCAACCGCACCAGCGCCGTCTGCGCCACATGGCGACCGCGCGGCATCGTCGCCAGGAAATGTGGCTTGTCGACCACCACGATGTCGTCGTCGCGATACAGCACCGGGATGTCGAACGACACCGGCACCTCGTCGCGCAACTCCCGATACAGGTATACCGACGCACCCGGCGGCAGCACCGTACCCGCCGTGACGACGTCGCCGGCAGCCGTAACGACCTCGCCTGCAAGGACTTTGGTCGCGGCTGCCTCGCCGAACCGAGACGCCAATTCGACCAGCACCGCCCCGCCGCGCAGTCGCACCCGCGCCGGCCCCAGGCCGTCACGCACCGGCAACGGCGCCGGGCGCCTCACGGCTCGCACCTCAATTCAGCGGGACCGGTTCGAGGATCTCCGCGCGCGCCTCCGGCGCTGCCGCCCGCAACGCGTCGGCCGACTCGTCGTCGGGTTCCTGCTGTGAGCGGACCTCCGCCTCGACCCGCGCCTGATACGTCGCCACTTCGCGGTCGACGTCCTCGGCGCTCCAACCCAGCACCGGCGCAACGACTTCGGCGACCTCGCGGGCGCAGTCCACTCCGCGGTGCGGATACTCGATCGAGATTCTCATCCGCCGCGCCAGGATGTCCTCCAGATGCAGCGCACCCTCGGCTGCGGCGGCGTACCACGCCTCGACCTTGAGGTACACCGGCGCTTCGGTGATCGGCGTCAGCAACTCCGGTCGACCCACCGCCATCTGCAGTACCTCGCCGATCAGCGAGCCGTACCGGTCCAGCAGGTGACGCACCCGGTACGGGTGTAGATCGTAATGCGCGCCGACGCTTTCCGTCTGGTTGATCAGCGCGAAGTATCCGTCGGCGCCCATCAACGGCACCTTCTCGGTGATCGACCGCGCCACACGCGCCGGAATGTATTCCGCAGCAGCGTCGACCGCGTCCTCGCCCATCACTCGGTACGTCGTGTACTTTCCGCCGGCGATCGCCACCAGGCCGGGCGCGGGCACCGCGACGGCATGTTCGCGCGAGAGCTTGGACGTCTCCTCGCTCTCCCCTGCCAGCAGCGGCCGCAACCCGGCGTAGACGCCGTCGATGTCGTTATGCGTCAGCGGCGTCGCGAGCACCTTGTTGACGTTCTCGAGGATGTAGTCGATGTCGACCTTGGTCGCCGCAGGGTGTGCCAGGTCGAGGTTCCAGTCGGTGTCGGTCGTTCCGATGATCCAGTGCGTGCCCCACGGAATGACGAACAGCACCGATTTGTCGGTACGTAGGATGATCGCGACCTCGCTGACGATCCGGTCGCGGGGCACCACGATGTGCACGCCCTTGGAGGCCCGCACCCGAAACCGCCCGCGCTGCTTCGACAATGCCTGGATCTCATCGGTCCAGACGCCGGTGGCGTTGACCACGACGTGCCCGTGCACCTCGGTCACCGCACCGTTCTCGGAATCGCGGACCTCCACGCCGGTGACGCGGTCGCCTTCCCGGAGCAATGCCACCACCTGCGTCGAGGTCCGCACCACCGCCCCGTAGTGCGCGGCCGTGCGGGCCACGGTCATGGTGTGGCGCGCGTCGTCGACCACGGTGTCGTAGTAGCGGATTCCACCGATCAGCGACGACCGCTTGAGTCCCGGCGCCAGCCGGAGCGCTCCGGACTTCGTCAGATGCTTCTGCGCCGGAACGGATTTCGCACCACCCAACTGGTCGTAGAGGAAGATCCCCGCCGCCACGTACGGCCGCTCCCACCACCTGTTGGTCAGTGGAAACAGGAACGGCAGCGGTTTGACCAGATGCGGCGCCAACGTCGTCAGCGACAGTTCCCGCTCGTGCAGCGCCTCGCGCACCAGACCGAACTCCAGCTGCTCCAGATAGCGCAGGCCACCGTGAAACATCTTCGACGACCGGCTCGACGTGCCCGACGCGAAGTCACGGGCCTCGACGAGCGCGACCTTGAGTCCCCGCGTCGCCGCATCCAATGCGGCGCCCGCCCCGACGACGCCCCCGCCGATCACCACGACGTCGAACTGCTCGCTGCCGAGCCGCTCCCAGGCCTCGGCCCGCTGCTCGGGGCCCAGAAGCGTCTGCCCGTTGGCCGGGATCGGATCGCTCACCGGAATGGACTCCTAGTTACTCGTCTAGTTACTCGTCGCCTACGTTCGCCCGTCCCAGGCTACGTGCGATCAGTCGAGATCGTCGTGTGCCATCAACCGCCGACCCGCCTCGGTGATCGAACCCGACAGCGACGGATACACCGAGAACGTCTGCGCCAGATCCTCGACGTCGTTGCCGTTCTGCACCGCTAGAGCGATCGGCATTATCAGCTCCGACGCGATCGGCGCCACCACCACCCCGCCGATCACCACCCCGGTCGCCGGGCGGCAGAAGATCTTGACGAAGCCGCGCCGCAGGCTCGACATCTTGGCCCTGGCGTTGGTGTTCAGCGGCAACGTGATCGTGCGTGCGGCCACCGACCCGTCGTCGATCTTGGATTGGGGCACCCCGACCGCGGCGATCTCAGGCCGGGTGAACACCGCGGCGGCCACGGTGCGCAGCCGGATCGGTTCGAGCCCTTCGCCGAGCACGTGGTACATCGCGATGCGGCCCTGCATGGCGGCCACCGAGGCCAGCAACATCAGCCCGGTGCAGTCCCCCGCGGCGTAGATGCCCGGCACGGTGGTCCGGGACACCCGGTCGACCTTCAGATAGTCGCCCGGCCCGAGGTCGATGCCGACCCGCTCGAGGCCGAGACCGGCGGTGTTGGGCACCGAGCCGACCGTCATCAACGCATGGCTGGCCTCGACGCATCGACCGTCGGTCATCCTGACCACGACGCCGTCGTCGGTACGGCTCACCTGCTCGGCGCGGGCGTTCTTGACCAGCGTCACCCCGCGCGACCCCAGCGCGTCCTCCAGCACCGCGGCGGCGTCGGAGTCCTCGTGGGGCAGGATCTGGTCGCGGCTGGCCACCACCGTCACCTTGACCCCGAGCTCGGTGTAGGCGTTGACGAACTCCGCGCCGGTAACACCGGAGCCGACGACCACGAGATGCTCGGGCAGCTCGTCGAGGTCGTAGAGCTGGCGCCAGTTCAGGATGTGTTCGCCGTCGGGTTCGGCGCCGGGCAGCACCCGGGGGCTGGCTCCGGTGGCGATCAGCACGACGTCGGCGTTGATGGTGCTGACCGTGCCGTCGTGCGCGGTGACCTTGACGGTGTGCCTGGCCATGCCCGGCATGTCGTCGACCAGCTCGCCGCGGCCGGCGATCAGCGTCACGCCGTCGTTGCGCAACCGCTCGGCGATGTCGGCGGACTGGGCGGCGGCCAGCCGCTTCACCCGCTCGTTGATCTGCCGCAGCGAGATCTTGGCGTCCTCGAACTCGAGCGCATAACCCAGATCCGGCGCACGGCGCAGTTCGGTGCGCACCCCCGTCGACGCGATGAACGTCTTGGACGGGACGCAGTCCCACAGCACGCACGCCCCACCGATGCCGTCCGAGTCGACGACGGTGACCTCGGCAACTTCGGGTCCGCGCGCCGCGGCGACCAATGCGGCCTCATAGCCGGCGGGCCCGCCGCCGATGATCACGATGCGGGTTGCCACGACCCCAACCTAACGAAGCCGGTGGTTGATCGCGCATCCGATACGCGAACCCTTAGTCTTTCCTGGTGCCGCTCTACGCCGCGTACGGATCGAACATGGATCCGGAGCAGATGTTGCAGCGCGCACCCCATTCCCCGATGGCGGGGACGGGGTGGCTGCACGGCTGGCGTCTGACGTTCGGCGGGGAGGACATCGGCTGGGAGGGCGCGCTCGCCACGGTCGTCGAGGATCCGACGTCGAAGGTGTTCGTCGTGCTCTACGACGTGACCAAGGAGGACGAGGAGAACCTCGACCGCTGGGAAGGCTCGGAGCTGGGTTTTCACAAGAAGATCCGCTGCCGGGTGCACCGCATCTCGTCGGACACCAGTTTCGAGCCGGTGCTGGCCTGGCTGTACGTGGTCGACGCGTGGGAGGGTGGTCTGCCGTCGGCGCGCTATCTCGGCGTGGTGGCCGACGCCGCCGAAGTCGCCGGTGCCCCACCGGAATACGTGCACGACCTACGGACTCGACCGGCGCGCAACATCGGTCCCGGTACGCCGGGCTGAATCTCCGCGAGCGACCGTGTTTGCGCACCGACACGCCGTGGTCCGCGGACATCTTCCGGTCGCTCACGCGGCGCGAGAGTGACGTAGCTGCCTGTCGATGCGAGCGACGAACTCCGACGACCGGTACCGAACATCCTCGAAGACGATCGCGATGACTACCCATCCGACGTCGAGGAGTGCAGCCGTTCGCCTGCGGTCGCGCCGCATCGCCTCGGCGCCGCTGTGCCAATCGATACCGTCGTACTCGACGGCCACCCGGTGGGCGGGCCAGGCGAAATCGACGCGACGAAGCTCCCCGTTTCCGTCGACGATCTCGTATTGCAGCTGCGGAGTCGGCAGACCACCGTCGATCATCGCCAACCGCGCTTCGCTCTCCATCGGCGATTCCGAGCGGGCATCGGCCAGCGTGATCAGGTCACGAACCGCGATGATGCCGCGCCGTCCGGCCTGCTCACATGCGGCACGCCACAGCTCGGTCCGATCGACCGAACCGCTGCGCAGAGCGGCGTCCAACGTGGCCAATGCCCTCGGTCGACGCTGCGTGCGTGCCACCTCCACGGCGGTCCACGCCGGCGCAGTGGCCGGTCTGCCGTTGACGACAGCGAGCGGCGCACGCTCGCGTCGATGGACCTTCAGCCCATCGGTCGACCGCAACCGTGAACCCGGCGGGCTGAGTACGTGGAGATCGGCGGGCTCCTCGGTATCGAAGCCGTACATCGCCGCCGCAGTGTGGAGGCACGCAGCAATCTGGCTGCCGCAGCGAAGATCGAGCCCGCGCAGTCGCGTCGCGTCGTCCGCTTCGCCGAGGCAATAGATACCCGGCCAAAGCCGTTGCAAGGGGCCAGCTTCGAGTGCTGATTCGAAACCACGTCTCGTCATGTGTTGCAGGATCTGGCCGCTCGTGGCGAGTCCGTCCTGCGCATCGAAAACTCGTATCAACTCTGGGTTCACAGCCCGATCGTCAGCGACGAGCAACCACACCGGTAGGCCGTCTGGCCAACCTGTGAATGAACGGCAAATTGTGGATGATCAACTCCAGCGAGCGGCCGCCGAGTGCTCGCTAGAACCGGCGTGTCTGCGTACAAACACGGTCGTCCCCGGCTTCGCGTGGGCCCACGCGAGAGGGAGAAGAGTTAGAACTGAGCGGCCTGGTCGACGATGTTGACCAACACCCGTACCCCCACCGCCAGGGCCCGCTCGTCGAGATCGAAAGTCGGCTGATGGAGGTCCAACTGCGGGCCGCGGCCGGTCCACACGCCCAGGCGCGCCATCCCCCCCGGCACCTCCTCCAGGTACCACGAGAAGTCCTCGCCGCCACCGGACTGTCGGGTGTCGGCCAGCACGTCGGGTCCGATCGCTTCGATCGCATGGGTCAGGATGCGCGTCGAGATCTCCTCGTTGACCACCGGCGGCACCCCGCGGCGATACTGCAGGCTGTACTCGATACCGAGCGGCGCCAGTAATGACGAAACAGACTCGCGCACAATGGATTCCAACGTGTCCCAGGTGTCGCGGCTGGCGGTGCGGATGGTCCCGGCCAGCGTGCCGGTCTGCGGGATCGCGTTGGCGGCGACGCCCGCGTTCACCGCACCCCACACCATCACGGTGCTGTTGCGGGGGTCGATGCGGCGCGACAACACCCCTGGCACGCCCGTGATCAGGGTGCCCAGCCCATAGACCAGGTCACCGGTGAGGTGCGGTCGCGAAGTGTGACCGCCCGGCGAGTGCAGCGTCACCTCGAGCTGGTCGGCGGCCGACGTGATGGGTCCGGCCCGCATCGCGACCTTGCCGACGGCCAGCCGCGGATCGCAGTGCAGCGCGAAGATCCGTGACACCCCGGTCAGTGCGCCCGCGGCGATCGCGTCGATCGCCCCGCCGGGCATCAGCTCCTCGGCGGCCTGGAAGATCAGCCGCACCCCGACCGGCAGTTCGGGCACCGACGTCAACGCCAGCGCGGCGCCCAGCAGGATCGCGGTGTGCGCGTCATGCCCGCAGGCGTGCGACACGTTCGGCACAAGCGACGCGTACGGCGCGCCGGTGCGGTCGGCCATCGGTAACGCATCCATGTCGGCCCGCAGGGCGATCTTCGGACCGTGCTCGGGACCGAAGTCGCACGTCAAGCCCGTGCCGCCGGGCAGCACCTTGGGGTTCAGGCCCGCGTCGGCCAGTCGCGACGCGACAAACTGCGTCGTCGCGAACTCCTGGCGTCCCAGCTCGGGGTGCATGTGAATGTGGCGGCGCCACTCGACGAGGTCGTCGTAGTGGGCCGAGAGCCACCGTGCGGCGGCGTGGGGCAGCACGCTCACGACGCCCGCCTCGCGTGTGACTCCATCACCCGGTCGCGCTCGTGCGGCGTTTCGGCCAACCGCACGGCGGTGCGGGCCAGCATGATCGCGCCCTCGACGACCGCCTTGTCGGCGCTGGGCCCCGCGGCGGCCGTAGCGAATGCGGGCTGGTGCACCGACGCGCCGCCCGCATCGATGCCGACGATCGGATGGATGCCGGGCATCACCTGGGTGACGTTGCCCATGTCGGTGCTGCCCAGCGGCAGCGCGGCCTCGACGTCGGCGCCCACCGGTTCGCGGCCCAGCCGCTGCATCTCCTCGCGAAACGTCTCGGCAAGCCAATTGTCCGGGGTCAGTTCGTGGTAGCTGGGTTCGGTCTCGGCGACCTCGTGGCTGCAACCGGTCGCCACGGCGCCGGCGAGGAAGCAGGCCGCCATCCGTTGTTCGAGTTCACGCAGCGAGGCGGCGTCGTTGGCGCGCATCGTGAACTGCATCTCGGCGCGCGCGGGGATGACGTTGGTGGCCTGGCCGCCGTCGGTGACGATGCCGTGGGCCATCTGGCCCGGCGCCATCTGCTGGCGCAGCAGCCCGATCGCCACTTGCGCGACCGTGATCGCGTCGACGGCGTTCAGGCCGAGGTACGGCGCGACCGCGGCATGCGCTTCCCTGCCCTCGTACCGGATGGCGACCTGCGAGAGCGCCAGTGAGCGCGCGCGGGCGATGTCGAGCGGGCCGGGGTGCAGCATCACCGACGCGGCGATGTCATCGAATGCGCCGGCGTTGAGCATCAGCACCTTTCCTCCGCCGGCCTCCTCGGCCGGGGTGCCGAGCAGCACGACGGTCAGCCCCAACTGGTCGGCCACCTCCGCCAGCGCCAGCGCGGTGCCGACTGCGGAGGCGGCGATGATGTTGTGTCCGCAGGCGTGCCCGATGCCCGGCAGCGCGTCGTACTCGGCGCACACACCGATGACGAGCGGCCCGCTGCCGTAGACGGCTCGGAACGCCGTCTGCAGCCCGCCGGGCGCCTGCGCGACGGCGAACCCGTACTCGGCGACCAGGGCCTGCGTCTTGGCGCAGCTGCGGTGTTCGGCGAACGCGAGTTCGGGCTCGGCGTGGATGGAGTGCGACAGTTCGACCAGATCGCCACGGCGTCGGTTGACTGCGTCTTCGACGGCGTCCGACGCGGTGAGTGCTGGCATCTTGGCAGTATCTCACTGCGGCCGCGCGCCGGAGCCGACAGATAAGCTCCCGCACTGTGACCGATGCGCAGGCCTTGGCTGCCGAATCGGCGGCCGCCATCGGCGAACGCACCGGCGTCGACCGCCACGACGTCGCGGTCGTCCTCGGTTCGGGCTGGGCACCGGCGGTCGAACCGCTGGGTGACCCGGTGGCTGTCGTGCCGGTCGCCGAGCTGCCGGGGTTCACGCCGCCCGCGGCGGAGGGACACGGCGGCCAGTTGTTGTCGATGCGCATCGCCGACCACCGGGTGCTGGTGTACGTGGGCCGCATCCACGCCTACGAGGGGCACGACCTGCGCCACGTCGTGCATCCGGTGCGCGCCGCCTGCGCGAGCGGCGTGCACACGGTGGTGCTGACCAACGCCGCCGGCGGCCTGCGCGAGGAGTTCGCGGTGGGCCAACCGGTGCTGATCAGCGACCACCTCAACCTGACGGGCCGCTCGCCGCTGGTGGGGCCGCGGTTCGTCGACATGGTCGACGCGTACTCGCCGCGGCTGCGCGGCATCGCCCGCGAGATCGACCCTGCGCTGGCCGACGGCGTCTACGCCGGGCTGGCGGGGCCGCAGTACGAGACACCTGCGGAGATCCGGATGTTGCGCACGCTGGGTGCGGATCTGGTCGGCATGTCGACCGTGCACGAGACCATCGCCGCGCGGGAGGCCGGCGCTCAGGTGCTCGGAGTGTCGCTGGTGACCAACCTCGCTGCGGGGATGACGGGCCGACCGCTGAACCACGAAGAGGTCTTGGAGGCGGGCCGTCGGTCGGCGACGCGGATGGGCGCGCTGCTTGCCGCGGTCGTCGCGCGGCTCTGACACCGACGCGCGTCGCTGGAATATGCCGACGGGAAAGTGGGCACACTAGCGCCATGACTGCGTCGCCGGCGACAAGTACCGCGCAGGAGTGGATCTCTCACGATCCCGATCCCCAGACCGCCGCCGAGCTCTCGGAGTGTTCCCAAGAAGAGCTCGAAAAGCGATTCGCACACCCGCTGACGTTCGGCACCGCTGGTCTGCGCGGACCACTGCGCGGCGGCCCCAGCGGCATGAACCTGGCCGTCGTGCTGCGCGCCAGCTGGGCGGTCGGCAAGGTGCTTCAGGACCGGGGCTTGGGCGGCCAGGACGTCATCGTGGGCCGCGACGCCCGGCACGGGTCCGACGGATTCGCGCTTGCCGCCGCCGAAGTGCTTGCCGCGCAAGGGTTTCCCGTCACGCTCTTCTTCACCGCCGTGCCCACTCCGATCGTCGCATTCGCCGTGCGCCACCGGCCCGCCGCCGCGGGCATCCAGATCACCGCCTCGCACAACCCCCCGTCCGACAACGGCTTCAAGGTGTTCTTCGGCGGCGGCTTCCCGATCATCACGCCGACCGACCGCGAGATCGAGCAGGCCATGGCCGAGGCGCCGCACGCCGACGAGATTGCGCGGCAGGCAGTCGAGCGGGGCGGCGTCGACGAAGTGCAGCGCTACGTCGAACGCGCGGCGAACGTCCGGCACACCCACGGGTCGGTGCGGGTGGCGTTCACCCCATTGCACGGGGTGGGCGGGGAGTTCGCCCTCGACGCGTTCGTGCGAGCCGGCTTTCCCGACGTGCATGTCGTGGAAGACCAGTTCGCGCCGGACGCCGACTTCCCCACGGTGACCTCGGCGAATCCGGAGGAACCCGAGGCCGTCGAAGCGGTGCTGAAACTGGCCGCCGACGTCGACGCCGAGGTTGCGATCGCGTTGGATCCCGACGCCGATCGGTGCGCGGTCGGCGTGCCGACGCCGGACGGTTGGCGCATGCTCTCCGGCGACGAAACCGGTTGGCTGCTGGGCGATTACATCTTGTCACAGGTTGAGCCCGGGGCGGTGACCGAAGCTACGGTGGTGGCCAGTTCGCTGGTTTCGTCGCGCATGCTGTCGGCGATCGCGCGGGCGCAGGGGGCACGCCACGTCGAAACGCCCACCGGGTTCAAGTGGCTGTCGCGCGCCGACGTCGACCTGCCGGGTTGCACGTTGGTGTACGCGTACGAGGAGGCGATCGGACACTGCGTCGATCCGTCCGCCGTGCGCGACAAGGACGGCATCAGCGCGGCGGTGTTGGTCTGCGATCTGATATCGGCGCTGCGCGACCGCGGGCACACCCTGCTCGACGCGCTCGACGACCTGGCCAGCCGACACGGCGTGCACACCACGACCGCGGTCACTCGACCCGTCGAGGACAGGCAGGAGGCGAACGCGGTGATGACGCACCTGCGTGAGACGCCACCCGAGCGCCTCGGCGGATACGAGGTCGCCGTCACCGATCTGGCACCCGATGACGGCACCGACGCCCTGCTCCTCACCGGCGGTGACGACGACATCGCGGTGCGGGTGGTGGTGCGCCCGTCGGGTACCGAACCGAAGGTCAAGTCCTACATCGAGGTGCGCTGCAGCGACGTCGCGGATCTGGCAGCCGCGCGGGAGCGGGCGCGGCGGGTGCAGGACGAGGTGGCCGCCGTCTGCTCGCGGTTCTAGCGGTTCTAGCGCGGGCCGAACTGCCGGTCCCCCGCGTCGCCGAGGCCGGGCACGATGTAGGCGATGTCGTTGAGGCATTCGTCGATGGTCGCGGTGATCAGCCGGATGTTCGGTGCCGCCTTCTCCACCGCGGCCAGGCCTTCCGGGGCGACGACGACGCAGATCGCCGTGATGTCGACGGCGTTGCGCGCATGCAGCAACTCGACCGTGTGCAGCATCGAACCGCCGGTCGCCAGCATCGGGTCGAGCACGAACACCGGCTGGGTGCTCAGGTCGTCGGGCAGCGACTCCAGATACGGCGTCGGTTGATGGGTTTCCTCGTTGCGGGCGACACCGACGAAGCCGACGCGTGCCTCGGGGATCAGCACGTGGGCCTGGTCGACCATGCCCAGGCCGGCACGCAGCACCGGGACGAGCAACGGCGGGTTGGCCAGTCGGCATCCGGTGGTTTCGGCCAGCGGGGTGCGCACCGGAACGGTCTCGACGGCGGCGTCCCGGGTCGCCTCGTAGACCAGCATCAGCGTGAGGTCGCGCAAGGCCGCACGGAAGACGGCGTTGTCCGTCGTGGCGTCGCGCAAAGTCGTCAGTCGTGCGGCCGCGAGCGGGTGGTCGACGACGCGCACATCCATTGGGCGACCTTAACGGGAACCGAGGCCGGTCGCGGCGCGTCCTAACGACATGCACGCCGATACCGACGCCATCCGCACCCTGGCCGCAGCGAACTCCACGCACGCCGACGAACTCGCCGCCATCGCTTCGAAACTGGCGAGCGCCCCCACGCCTGCGGCGGCGTTCGGTCCGATCGGCGAGCCGTTCCTCGCGGCGCTGGCCGAAGCCGTCGCGCACGGGGCCCGCGAAGTCGCCGTGTTGCAGGACCGGGTATCGGCGAGCGGTGACGCCGCATACCGGACGGCGCTCGCCTACGACGACGCCGACGATCGCGCGGGCGCACGGGTCAGCGGCGTCTGACGATGCCGAGTGCGTTGGTGGCCGCGCTGACGGCGCCCCTGCGGGAGCTTCAGTCGCTGGTCGGGCCCGGCTCGGGGGCCGAGCTGGCGACCGCTCTGCACGATGTGCGCAACGCGCTGCATGAGGTCTCGGCGTCGACGAGCCAGGCCTGGCGACGCGCGGCCCCGCACTGGACCGGCTTTGGCGCCGACGCGGCCGAGCGCGTCGTCACAGCGACCGCCGCGCAGACAGAAGAACTCGCGGGACGGGTAGGGCGCCTCGGCGAGTCGGCGGATGCCGCCGATGCGGCGGTGGCGCGCGCTCATCAGCGCCTACGCGACATCGTGGGCGCCTTCGAGGCCCGAGCGGCCGCGCTGGAGCCGTACCTCGACTCGCCTGGCGTGACCGAGGAGCTGATGGCCGAGGCACGGCGGTCGCTGGCCGAGGCCGCCGCGGTTGTCGACCAGTTGCGGGCCGAGCTAGACGGACACGCCGCCGGGATCGTCGCGGGCGCGCCGGCTCCAGCGTCGACGACCCCGGCCGGCGCCGTCGGAACCGCACCGTCGGGCTTTGGTGCGCCCATGAGTCCGATGGGAAGCGCAGGTGGGCTCGGCTCCAGCGCCGGCGGCCTGGGCTCCAGCGCAGGTGGGCTCGGCACGAATGCGGGCGGCCTGAGCTCCAGCGCAGGTGGGCTCGGTTCTCTGGTGCGCGACATCGCCGAACTCTCCCGACCGGAAGCTCCTGTCCCGACGCCGGATGCCGCGACCTTCGGGGATGGTGTCGCGGTGCGGCTCCCGGACGGCAGCACGGCGACGGCGCCGAACGCGGTGGCGGCGAGCGCTGTTCGGCATGCCCTGACGCAGTTGGGAGTGCCGTACGACTGGGGCGGCACCATGCCAGGGGTCGGCCTCGATTGCAGCGGTCTCACCCAGTGGGCGTATTCGGAAGCGGGACTGAATCTTCCGCGGCTCGCGCAGGAGCAGGACATCGGCGCGCCGGTCGCGGCGGGCGATTTGCGGCCGGGCGACCTCGCGGTGTGGGACGGTCACGTCGCGATGGTCGTCGGAAACGGCCAGATGATCGAGGCGGGTGACCCGGTTCAACTGTCATCGATCCGGACCAGCAACGCTGGACAGGGGTTTCAGGGGTTCTGGCGTCCGACGGCGTAGGCGGTACCTCAGCCAGATCGCCCTACTCCTCCAGCGACTCGACCGCAGTCAGTTGTTCGACACGCTTTAGGCTGTCCGCCATGGCTGCTGACATCGTGCCGATCCGGCTCGGCTTGACCAAGGGCGACCTGTACACGTTATGGGCTCCACGCTGGCGCGATGGCGCCGACGAGTGGGAGGCCTTCCTCGGCAAGGACGAGGATCTGTACGGGCTCGAGTCGGTCGCCGACCTGGTCGCATTCGTCAGGACCAACAAGGACAACGACCTCGTCGACCACCCAGCATGGGACAAGGTCACCGAAGCCAATGCCCACCGGCTCGATCCGGCCGAGGAACACCAGTACGACGTCGTCGGCGTGCCGGACATCGTCTCCGAGAAGGCCACCGAAGAGTCGGTGCGGCAATTGCACCGGACCCTGGCGGTCGTCTCGGCGCTCGGATCGGTGTGTGAGCTGCCGGCGGTCGCCAAATTCTTCAACGGCAACCCGGTGCTGGGCACGCTCGGTGGTGGAATCGACACATTCTCCGGACGCCGGGGGCGCAAACAGTGGGCCGCGATCGAGGCCGTGATCGCCAGAGGTTGGGACAACGTCGTCGACGCGCTCGACGAAGTGATCACCACACCGGACGTCGACGCGGACGCCGTGAAGAAGGCGGAGGCGGAGTTGGCCGAGCCGGCGCCGGAGCCGGAACCGGAGGAAGAGTCGGTCGACGAGGTCGACGCCACTGAGGACGCCGAAGGTGAAGAGGACCGCACGGACGAACCCGACGCGCTGGCCGCCCAGGCGCAGAGCCAGGTGCTGGGCAGCGACGAGGACTTCTGGCTCAAGGTCGGCATCGACCCGGTGCGGTTGATGACGAGCGCGGGCACCTATTACACGCTGCGCTGCTATCTGGAGGACCGGCCGGTCTTCCTCGGTCGCAACGGCCGCATCAGCGTCTTCGGCTCGGAGCGGGCGCTGGCGCGCTATCTGGCCGACGAGCACGATCACGACCTGTCCGGTCTGGCCACCTATGACGACATCCGCACGGCTGCCACCGACGGCTCGCTGCAGGTCGACATCACCGACGACAACGTCTATGTACTCACCGGCATCGTCGACGACCTCGCCGAGGGACCCGATGCGCTGGACCGCGACCAGTTGGAACTCGCCGTCGAACTGCTCAGGGACGTCGGCGACTACTCCGAGGACTCGACGGTCGACCAGGCACTCGACCCCGATCAGCCGCTGGGCCGGCTCGTCGCCCATGTTCTGGAGACCGACAAGGTCCGCGCGCCGAAGCCGCCGTACGCCAAGGCCGTCGAGCAGTGGGAGGCATTGGAGGCGTTTGTCGAGTCCCGGCTCCGCCCCGAGTAGCGTTACAGCTCAGTTGCTTTCGGGTGGCGTGGCTCATACAGACCGAGCTCTCCGCCGCCGGGCAGTGCGATGGTGGTCAACAGGCCCCAGCCCTGGTCAGTGACCGGTCCGCAGGCGATCCCCTTGTCCGACAGTCGTTCGACGGTGGCGGTGACGTCGTCGCACATCAGATACAACTTGTGCGCGCTCGCTTCCTCGGCCGGGTGAACGGCGACCTCTGCGGGCGGCAGCTTGAAGATCAACCAGCCTCCGCCGGCGTCGACGTTCGGATACTCGAGCACGTCGCGGAAGAACGCCCGGTCCGCTTCGGCGTCGCGGCTGTAGACGATGACGTGGGCCCCGGTGATCATGCGGCTACCGTACGCCGAGTGCACCTCAGCCGATGAGCACGGCGTAGCGCGGCTTGATCACGTCGTCGATGATCGACAGGCGCTCGTCGAACGAGATGAACGCCGACTTCATCGCGTTGATGGTGAACCGCTGCAGGTCGCTCCAGCCGTAGCCGAAAGTCTCGACCAGCCGCAGCATCTCCTGGCTCATCGTGGTGTCGCTCATCAGCCGGTTGTCGGTGTTGACCGTGACGCGGAACCGCAGCCGCGCCAGCAGATCGAACGGATGCTCGCCGATGCTGGCGACCGCGCCGGTCTGCACGTTCGACGACGGGCACATCTCGAACGGAACCCGCTTGTCGCGCAACAGCGCTGCGAGCCTGCCCAGTTGCGCGGTGCCGTCGGGTGCGACGGTGATGTCGTCGACGATTCGCACGCCGTGGCCCAGGCGGTCGGCTCCGCAGAACGCGATCGCCTCGTGGATTGACGGCAGCCCGAACGCCTCGCCCGCGTGGATCGTGAAGCGCGCGTTGTTGTTTCGCATGTACTCGAACGCGTCGAGGTGCCGCGTCGGCGGGTAGCCGGCTTCCGCGCCGGCGATGTCGAAGCCGACGACACCCTTGTCGCGGAACCGGATTGCGAGTTCGGCGATCTCGAGTGAGCGGGCCGCGTGCCGCATCGCCGTCACCAGGCAGCGTACGGTGATGGCCCGCCCTTCGGCGCTGGCCGCCTTCTCGCCTTCGGCGAACCCGGCCATCACCGCGTCGACCACCGCGTCCAATGACAGGCCCGCGTCGATGTGCAGTTCCGGCGCGAACCGGATCTCCGCGTACACGACGTTGTCGGCGGCGAGGTCCTCGACGCACTCGTAGGCCACCCGGTGCAGGGCCTCCGGAGTCTGCATGACGCCGACGGTGTGCGCGAACGGCTCCAGGTAGCGCACCAGCGACCCGCTGTGTGCAGCGGTGCGGAAGAACGTTGCGAGTTCATCGACGTCGGACGCGGGCAGGTCGCCGTAACCCGTCGCCTCGGCCAGTTCCAGGACGGTGGCCGGTCGCAGGCCGCCGTCCAGGTGGTCATGCAGCAGCGCCTTGGGCGCTTGCCTGATCGAGTCCATCGTCAGCGGCGTCGTCATGTCGCTCTCCGGTCAGTCTCCGCTCGTGATTCGGTCGATGATCAGTGGGCGCGCCGGCGGTGCGGCATCGCCGACGCTCCATGCGCCGTCCAATTCGGCGATCGCGGCCTCGAAGCGTTCCGGCGTCTCGGTGCTCAAGGTGAATAGCGCTTGACCCGCGCTGACCGGCTCGCCGGGACGCCGGTGAATGAGCAATCCGGCACCGGACTGCACCCGCTCACCAGGAACCGAGCGGCCCGCACCGAGTCGCCACACCGCCAGACCCACCGCCATCGCGTCGATGTCCCCCATCGTGCCATTGCGAGGTGCCGTGATGGTTTCGACAGAGGTACGGAGCCGCAACGGCTGGCTCAGATTGCCGCCCTGCGCCGCGACCAGGGCGCGGAACCTGTCCATCGCCGAGCCGTCCCGCAGCGTCTGGGCCGGATCCACGCCGTCGATGCCCGCGGCGTCGAGCATCTCGGCGGCCAGCGCCAAGGTGAGCTCCACGACGTCGCTCGGCCCGCCGCCGGCGAGCACATCCATCGATTCGGTCACCTCCACCAGGTTGCCGACAGCGCGGCCCAGCGGCGTCGACATGTCGGTCAGCAGCGCGCTGGTCGTCAGGCCGTGCGAGGTCCCCAGCTCGACCATCGTGCGGGCCAGCTCCCGCGATTCCTTCTCGGTCTTGAGGAACGCGCCCGAACCCACCTTGGTGTCGAGCACCAGCGCCCGGGTGCCCTCGGCGATCTTCTTGCTCATCACCGAACTGGCGATGAGCGGCAGCGACTCGGTGGTGGCGGTGATGTCGCGCAGCGCATAGATCTTGCGGTCCGCAGGGGCCAGCTCACCTGCCGCGAAGATCGCGGCGCCGAGATCGCAAAGTTGTTGCCGAATCTGGCTTTTGGAGATCTCGGCGGTGAACCCGGGGATGGACTCGAGCTTGTCGAGGGTGCCGCCGGTGTGGCCGAGCCCACGCCCCGCGGCCTGTGGCACCGCACCGCCGCAGGCCATCACCACCGGTACCAACGGAATGGTGATCTTGTCGCCCACTCCACCGGTTGAGTGCTTGTCCACCAACGCGAGTGGCTTGCCACCGCGACGAAGATCGGTGAAGTCCAACCGTTCGCCGGAGTTCACCATGGCCGCAGTCCACTGGGCGATCTCGGCCGGAGTCATCCCCCGCAGGAATATCGCCATCAACAGCGCCGACATCTGCTCGTCGGCCACCCGGCCATGGGTGTATGCGTCGATGACCCAGTCGATCGCCGCATCCGGGAGCGTCCCGCCGTCGCGCTTCATCCGGATCACCGTCGGCGCGTCAAATGTGAACTGCATCACGGAGTTTCCCCGCCCGAACCGCGACCCGGCCGGGCGAGATCCTGCGGTCCGAACGCGTCGGGCAGCAGGTCGCCCAGCGGCCGCGGGCCCTGCGGATGGTCGATGAGCATTTCCGGCCCGCCGTGCTCCAGCAGCACTTGGCGGCATCGCCCGCACGGCATCAGCACCTGGCCCGCCGTGTCGACACACGACAGCGCGACAAGCCGTCCGCCCCCGCTGGAATGCAGGTTGCAGACCACCGCGCACTCGGCACAGAGACCTAGACCATATGAGACATTTTCCACATTGCAGCCGGCGACCACGCGACCGTCATCGACCAACGCCGCCGCGCCCACGGGGAAGCCCGAATACGGCGCATAGGCGGTCCTTGTGACTTCAATTGCCTTGTGCTGCAGTATCTTCCAGTCAATATCAGTCGTCATGCCACCCCCGCCGGGCCGATTCTGAATGCATTCCGAAGTCCCGCGTCCGAAGCCGGGACCCTACATAGGTAACCCTAACTTCGGCGTTTTTCAGGACATCGACGGCTAAACCGTAGTTCGTTTAGCAGTACAACTGGGTTTAGAGTCGCCCCGAGGTTTGGGTGAAGTGCGCGAACCGGACCGAACTCGCCGCCCGGTGCAGCTCGAAAGCCCAATCGTCCACCGAAGGCGTTGGAGGCCAGATGAGTACTCAAACTTCCGGGCTGGCACCCGGAGGCCCGGCGGTGCCGGCTCCACGATCGCGCCCGCCGCGCAGGCGCACCCTTTACCGCGGCGATCCCGCGATGTGGTCCTGGGTCCTTCACCGCATCACTGGCGCGACGATCTTCTTCTTCCTGTTCGTCCACGTGCTCGACACCGCGCTGGTGCGCGTGAGCCCGCAGGCCTACAACGAGGTCATCGAGACCTACAAGACCCCGCTGATCGGGCTGATGGAGATCGGCCTCGTCGTCGCAGTCCTCTATCACGCCCTCAACGGGATCCGGGTCATCCTGATCGACTTCTGGCAGCACGGTGCGCGCTACCAGCGGGTGATGCTGTGGATCGTCATCGGCGTCTTTCTGGCGGTCTTCATCCCGTCGCTCGGTGTGATCGGGATGCACATGGCGGAGCGGTTCCTGTGAGCGCGCCGACGGGCGGGGCGACCGAAAAGTCGCCCGCAAAGGCGGCGGAGAAGGCCTGGACTCCGCACCACCGCGAGGGACGCATCGCACCGGTGATGGAGAAGGAGCACGACCGGCCGGCCGGCCTGGACCACCCACGGGCGCCACGGCGACCCCGCGGCATTCCGTACTTCGAGAAGTACGCCTGGCTGTTCATGCGTTTTTCGGGTGTCGCTCTGGTCTTTCTCGCGCTCGGCCACCTGTTCGTGATGCTGATGTGGGAGGACGGGGTCTACCGCATCGACTTCAACTACGTCGCCGAGCGCTGGGCCTCGCCGTTCTGGCAGATCTGGGACATGGCGCTACTGTGGCTGGCCCAACTGCACGGCGCCAACGGCCTGCGCACCATCATCGGCGACTACGCGCGCAAGAACACCACGAAGTTCTGGCTGAACTCGCTGCTGCTGTTGGCCACCGGGTTCACCCTGGTGCTGGGCAGCTACGTACTGGTCACCTTCGATGCGAACATCTCATGAGGGCGAGTCTGTAAATGATTGTTGAACATCGCTACGACGTCGTGATCGTCGGCGCGGGCGGGGCCGGCATGCGCGCCGCGGTCGAGGCCGGCCCGCGGGCCCGCACGGCGGTGCTGACCAAGCTGTACCCGACCCGCAGCCACACCGGTGCGGCGCAGGGTGGCATGTGCGCGGCGCTGGCCAACGTCGAAGAGGACAACTGGGAGTGGCACACGTTCGACACCGTCAAGGGCGGCGACTACCTCGCCGACCAGGATGCGGTCGAGATCATGTGCCGTGAGGCCATCGACGCGGTGCTCGACCTCGAGAAGATGGGGATGCCGTTCAACCGAACCCCCGAGGGCCGCATCGACCAGCGCCGGTTCGGCGGGCACACCCGCGACCACGGTAAGGCTCCGGTGCGCCGGGCCTGCTATGCCGCCGACCGCACCGGCCACATGATCCTGCAGACGCTGTACCAGAACTGCGTCAAGCACGACGTCGAGTTCTTCAACGAGTTCTACGCGCTGGACATCGCGATCACCGAGACGAACTCCGGACCCGTCGCCACCGGCGTGATCGCGTATGAATTGGCGACCGGCGACATCCACATCTTCCACGCCAAGGCGATCGTGTTCGCCACCGGCGGGTCGGGCCGGATGTACAAGACCACCTCAAACGCCCACACCCTCACCGGCGACGGCCTCGGCATCGTGTTCCGCAAGGGACTTCCGTTGGAGGACATGGAGTTTCACCAGTTCCACCCGACGGGGCTGGCCGGTCTGGGCATCCTGATCTCCGAGGCCGTGCGCGGTGAGGGCGGCCGACTGCTCAACGGCGAGGGCGAGCGGTTCATGGAGCGCTACGCGCCGACCATCGTCGACCTCGCGCCCCGCGACATCGTCGCCCGGTCGATGGTGCTCGAGGTGCTCGAGGGCCGCGGCGCGGGTCCGAACAAGGACTATGTCTACATCGACGTACGCCACCTCGGCGAGGACGTGCTCGAGGCGAAACTGCCCGACATCACCGAGTTCGCCCGCACCTACCTCGGCGTCGACCCGGTCAAGGAACTGGTGCCGGTCTATCCGACGTGCCACTACGTCATGGGTGGCATCCCGACGACGGTCAACGGCCAGGTGCTGCGGGACAACACGACGATCATCCCTGGCCTGTACGCCGCCGGCGAATGCGCGTGCGTATCCGTTCACGGCGCCAACCGACTGGGCACCAACTCGCTGCTGGACATCAACGTGTTCGGCCGTCGCGCGGGTATCGCCGCGGCCAATTACGCGCTGGGCCACGATCACGTCGACATGCCGGACAACCCGGCGGGCATGGTGGTCGACTGGGTCGGCGACATCCTGTCCGAACACGGCAACGAGCGCGTCGCCGACATCCGCGGCGCGCTGCAGCAGTCGATGGACAACAACGCCGCGGTGTTCCGCACCGAGGAGACGCTCAAGCAGGCGCTGACCGACATCCATGCGCTCAAGGAGCGTTACGCGCGGATCACGGTGCAGGACAAGGGAAAGCGTTACAACAGCGATCTGCTCGAGGCGATCGAGCTGGGCTTCCTGCTGGAGCTCGCCGAGGTCACCGTCGTCGGGGCGCTGAACCGCAAGGAGTCCCGCGGCGGGCACGCCCGCGAGGACTACCCCAACCGCGACGACACCAACTACATGCGCCACACCATGGCGTACAAGCAGGGCACGGACCTGCTGTCCGACATCCGGTTGGACTACAAGCCGGTGGTGCAGACCCGGTATGAGCCGATGGAACGGAAGTACTGATGACGATCACGCCCGACGTCGAAAAGGCTGAGGCATCAACCCCTCCCGTGCCGGAGGGCGCGGTGATGGTGACGCTGAAGATCGCCCGGTTCAACCCCGAGGACCCGGATTCAGCCGGCTGGCAGAGCTTCCGGGTGCCGTCCCTGCCCACCGACCGGCTGCTCAACCTGCTGCACTACGTCAAGTGGTATCTGGACGGCACGTTGACGTTCCGGCGGTCGTGCGCGCACGGCGTGTGCGGCTCGGACGCGATGCGGATCAACGGCGTCAACCGGCTGGCGTGCAAGGTGCTGATGCGCGACATGCTGCCGAAGAATCCGAAAAAGCAGCTCACCATCACAATCGAGCCGATCCGCGGACTGCCCGTGGAAAAGGACCTCGTGGTCGACATGGAGCCGTTCTTCGACGCCTATCGCGCGATCAAGCCCTACCTGATCACCAGCGGCAACCCGCCGACTCGCGAGCGCATCCAGAGCCAGACCGACCGCGCCCGCTACGACGACACCACCAAGTGCATCCTGTGCGCGTGCTGCACCACCAGCTGCCCGATCTACTGGAGCGAAGGCAGCTACTTCGGTCCCGCCGCGATCGTCAACGCACACCGGTTCATCTTCGACAGCCGCGACGAGGCCGCCGCCGAGCGACTCGACATCCTCAACGAGGTCGACGGCGTGTGGCGCTGTCGCACCACGTTCAACTGCACCGAGTCGTGTCCGCGCGGTATCCAGGTCACCCAGGCGATCCAGGAGGTCAAGCGCGCGCTGATGTTCGCCCGCTAGTCGTGATTTCGGCGCGCTGGTGATCGCTGATCGACTTGTGGTGTCTCGGGACATCGCTGACAGTTATGTCTCGGGTCATCGCTGACACTCATGATGCCGGTTTTGGTTCGCGGGTGCGGTAGGTCCGGGTGTTGGGTGCGCACCGCTGGTGGTAGCGGGTGGCGTCGGCGGTGAGTTCTCGGATCAGGGTGGTGCCGCTGAAGATGGCGATGTGGTCGCCTTGTCGGATGACGTCGCAGCTGTGTCCGGCCCAGCGCAGACCGATTCCGATGCGGTAGGGCTTGACGTGGAGGTTGCCGGACTGTTCATCGACGCTATGGCGGCTGACGAAGACCGGTGCTGGCAGCGGGTGTTGGGCGGGGTGGGCTTTGGCGGTGGCGTTGAACGCTTTGGCCGGTGTGGCCCCGCGTAGGGCGCGGTGGGGGCGGTGGTGGTTGTAGAAGTCGCGGAACTGGTTGAGCAGTCCGTTGAGTTCGTCGGTGGTGGCCGGGGCAGGGCGCGCGCATAGCCATTTCTTCAGCGTCTGCCAGAACCGTTCGATCTTGCCGCAGGTCTGGGGGTGAAATGGGGTTGAGTTGATGGTGCGTGTCCCCAGTGCGCGAAGGTTGGCCTCGAACGACGCCTCATATCCTTTGCGTCGGCCGGTGTAGACGATGCCGTTATCGGTCAATGACATTGCCGGGACACCACATTCGGTGATACCGGCCAACATCGTCGACCATACCAACTCGGCGGTGCCGTGCCCGGTGCCGGCCTGCAGCGCGGGCAGGTACCGGGAATGGTCATCCAGGGTGCCGGCGATAGCCACGGCGGCGCCATCGGCGAGCATCCATTGTGTCCAGTCGGACTGCCAGCACTCGTTGGGCCGGGTGAAGCAGAACCGTTTGGTCGCCGATTTGGGCCGCTTCTGCGGCTGGGGAACGATCACCCCGTGGCGGGTCAGAATCCGCCACACCGTCGACCGCGACGGCACCTGTGGGTGTTTTCGCGTTGCAGGGTCCACACGATCGACTGTGGACCGTGATCAAGCCCGGCTTCGAGCAGCTGTTTGCGTTTGCGCAGCACCGCTTCTTCGACCTCGGCCGCGGTCTGACCGGGCGAGGATATGGGCCGGCGCGAACGCTGTTCGAGCCCGTCCAGACCGTCCTCACCGAAGCGGCGGCGCCACTTGTAGAACGTCTGCCGGCTGATCTGCTGATCGCGGCAGAACTGCGACACGTTGTGAATCTGTCCGAATGCCGTCGCGACAAGAATGTCCATCGCCGTCACCTTCTGGGCCATGAACCATCCTGGCCAGGCCCTACTCAGGTGTCAGCGATGTCCCGAGACATACACCTGTCAGCGATGTCCCGAAACAGGACAGATCGACTGGTAGCGCGCCGAAATCGCTACAGAATGATCACCGGGACGAAGACTCCGAAGAGCCAGAAGCCGAACGCCTTGAAGCCCGGATCCCAAACCGGATGCACGCGGTAGCCCCAGTAGTCGATCCACTGCGGCGGATGACCGCGCCAATGCACGGCGGGCGGACGACCCCAGCCCCACGGCGGGCGGTCGTCGTTGCGCCACTTGTTGACCTTCCACCACTTGTCCCAGTCGTGGTCGTTCCACCGGTTCCACTGCCAGTCACGATCGCGGTACTGCCAGTCGCGGTCGACCCACTCGTCGTTGTCGCGGTCGTGCCGGTCCGGATCGGCGCTCGCGGGTACCGCGACGGCACCCATGGCAGCGCCGCCGAGGACGACGGCGACAGCACCCTGTGCGATGACTTTCTTGACGTCCATGTGTGACTCCTCGTCTCCCCGACCTGATCAGGAAAATGAGAAGGACAACCCCGACCGTCCGCCAAGTCCGGCCTGGACAGACTTGATCGATCTCACTGATTTATCGGGCCATGGCCCGCCCGGCGTTACGTCGCCGGCGAGCGCGCGCGTCCCCGCCGAGCGGAAACTCCGGTGTCACACATCCGGCGGCTGTCTCGTCATATGGGTATGACCGACAAAACACAGAAAACCCGCATCGAACCCCTGCCCCCGCAGCGCGCCTCCCTGCTCACCAAGGTCTTCTACCGGGTCGCCAAGCGCCGGTTCGGCGAGGTGCCAGAGCCGTTCGCGGTCGCGGCCCATCACCCCCGGCTGATGATCGCCAACATCGTCCACGAAGGCATGCTCGGCTCGGCGTCGAAGAAGCTGCCCAAGAGCGTGCGCGAGCTGGCGGTGTTCTGGACCGCCCGCACGGTCGGCTGCTCGTGGTGCGTCGACTTCGGCTCGATGCTCCAACGCCTCGACGGTCTCGACGTCGACCGGCTCAAGCACATCGACGACTACGCCACTTCCCCGCTGTTCTCCGACGACGAGCGCGCCGCGATCGCCTACGCCGACGCGGTGACGACCGACCCGCACACCATCACCGACGAGCAGGTCGAGGATCTCAGGCGGCGGTTCGGCGACGACGGCGTCATCGAGCTCACCTACCAGATCGGCGTGGAGAACATGCGGGCCCGGATGTACTCCGCCCTGGGCATCACCGAGCAGGGCTTCAGTGCCGGTGACGCGTGCCGAGTGCCCTGGGCTACGCCTGAGGCGCAGGCGTGACCTCGATGTAGGCCATGTCCATGCCGACCGCGGCGGAGCCTTTGTCGAGACCGCGTTCGAACAGCTTCATCGGCAGGCTCCAGTTCGCCGCGATGGCCCGCTCGGCGTGTGCGTGTTCGGCCTCGGGCAGGATCCGCGCGATCCCGGCAACCGGTTGCCCCTTGGGCTTTCCGCGCAAGTTGCACGGCACCACGACAACTCGCGGATTGTTCCGCAGCCGCTTGACCTTACCGGTGGACGGGTCGGTCCGAACGTAGAGCTTTCCGTCGGCGACACCGTGGTTGATGGGGCTCGGCACCGCTTCGCCGGACCGCTTGAACGTCACCAGCAGGATCTGGCGCGTCGTGTCGAAGCCGGTGAAGTCCGTACCCGTGGGAGGACCGACTTCGAAGGCTTCGTGATGGCGCATCTTGTCCATCCCGCGGAACATCAACTTGCTCATCGTGGTAGCGAAGTCAGCGGCCATGTTTTCCTCTCAGCGGCGAACCGGTGAACTTGTCCGGATTGGCAATATCCCAGATGGCACAGACCTTTCCGTCGCGCACGGTCATCGCGGTCACGCGCGGGGTCATCTCCGGATAACCGTCGCGGGCCGGCGTGCCCGGCGTCCAGCTGCCGAACTGACCGTTGATCAGTGCCGGCACACCCGCCTCGAGCCAGCCCGGGCCGTAACGGCGGGCCAGACCGAACAGGAACCGCGCGACCTTGTCTGGGCCGAGAATGACTCGCGGCGCCGTGGGCGCCCTGCGGTTGGAGTCGCCGGTGAACGTCACGTCCGGATGGAGAAGGCGCACAACGGCTTCCATGTCGCCGGAGGCCAACGCCAACATCAGCGCGCCGGCCACCTCGTTGTGTTCGTCGGGCGCCACGGGCGGCGGCGCATCGGCCACCGTCCGCCGCGCCCGCGACGCCAGTTGACGGGCCGCGGCCGCGCTGACGCCCAGCACGTCGGCGATCTCGTCGAACGGCACCCCGAACCCGTCGTGCAGCACGAACGCCACCCGCTGGTCCGGGTTGAGCCGCTCGAGCACCACCATCGCGGCGAACCGGGCATCCTCGCCGGCGACCACCGCCGCCAACGGGTCGTCGCCGTCCAGCGCGGTGACCACCGGCTCTGGAAGCCATTCGCCCACATAGGTTTCGCGTCGGTGCGCGGCGGAACGCAACCGGTCCAGGCCGAGTCGGCTGACCACGGTGGTGAGCCACGCCCGCAGGTCTTTGATCGACTCCTGTTCGGCGGCGCTCCAGCGCAGCCAGGCGTCCTGGACGATATCCTCGGCGTCGGCCACCGTGCCCGTGAGCCGGTAGGCGACGGACAGCAGGTGCGGTCGCAGTTCCTCGAACTCGTCGACCCGCGTGCTGGCGGTCATAGGACCACGATATGCGCAGCACCTGCCGGGCGGAATCGGGCACCCTTGCGGTCGGCGAAACCGCGGTTTATGACGGATTTTCGCCGGTTTCCGTCAGAAACCGTAGCCTCGACACACGTCGGCGCGATGAACGCCACTAGCGCTTGGTGAAAACGGTTCGATGCCATTCCTTTTCGGCGACGCCGGTGATGTCACTCATCACATGCTTGACGGTGAGGTACTCCTCGAGCGAGTAGTCGCTCATGTCCTTGCCGAACCCGGAGGCGCCGACACCGCCGTGCGGCATCTCGCTGATGATCGGGATGTGGTCGTTGATCCACACGCAGCCGGCCTTGATCTCACGCGACGCCCGCTGCGCGCGGTACACGTCGCGGGTCCACGCCGATGCGGCAAGCCCGTATTCGGTGTCGTTGGCCTGTCGCAGCGCATCGTCATCATCGGTGAACGGGCGCACGGTCAGCACCGGTCCGAAGATCTCGTCGCGGTACACCTCCGATCGTTCGTCGACGTCGGCGATCACGGTCGGTCGGTAGAACGCGCCCGGCCGGTCCGGGGCCGCACCACCACAGACGATCCGCCCGCCCTCGCTGGGCGCCCGCGCGACCATGCCCGCCACCTTGTCGCGGTGCGCCGTCGAGATCAGCGGACCCAGGTCGGTGTCCGGGTCGCGCGGGTCCCCGACGACCACCTTGGAGAACACCTCGCCGACGCCGGCCACGAAATCGTCGTACAACGGCCGCGCGACGATCGCCCGGGTGGCCGCGGTGCAGTCCTGCCCGGAGTTGATCAGCGCACCCGCGGCCGCGCCCTGGATCGCCGCATCGAGGTCGGCGTCGTCGAACACCACGAACGGCGCCTTGCCGCCCAGTTCCAGCTGCACCCGGTGCCCGTGCGCCGCAGCCGCGGCCATCACCTTGCGCCCGACCGGTGTCGACCCTGTGAACGTCACCAGGTCGACGTCGCGGTGCCCGGCCAACGCGGCGCCCACGTCGTCGCCCAATCCGGTGACGACGTTGAACACGCCGTCCGGTACCCCGGCCTCGAGGGCCAGCCGGGCCAGCGTCAGCGTCGTCAACGGTGTCAGTTCGCACGGCTTTATCACCACCGTGCAGCCGGCGGCCAACGCCGGCAACACTTTCCAGACCGCCATCTGCAGCGGATAGTTCCACGGGGTGATGGTTGCGACCACGCCCACCGCCTCGCGCCGGATGCTCGACGTGTGGTCTCCGGAGTACTCGGCGCTGGCCTTGCCCTCCAGGTGGCGGGCCGCGCCGGCGAAGAAGTCGATGTTGTCGACGCTGCCGGGCACGTCGAACTCCGCGGCCAGCCGCACCGGCTTGCCGGTCTGGCTGACCTCCTCGGCGACCAGCGAGTCGGCGCTCTCGTCGGCCAGTCGAGCCAGCTTGTACAGGACCGCCGAGCGGTCCGCGGGCGTGGCGGTGGCCCAGTCGGCCGACGCGGCGCGCGCCGACGCCACCGCGGTGTCCACGTCGCTCGGGCCGGCCAGCGCATAGTCGGCGACGGCCCCGCCTGTCGCGGGATCGACCACCCGGTGGGCCGCTCCGCCGGTATTCACCGCAGCGCCGTTGATCCAGCTGCCTGCCACGCTGGTGGAAACCGCAGTCATGGCTTCACGCTAACCGTCCCGGCCGCGTCAGACTACGCATTCCCGCTACCTGAGGCCTCTTAGGCGAGGGATTTCATAGTGGTTGGTTGCCCGCTACGACGGATTCCGTGCACAATCACTGGCATGTCTACTCCGGGTGCCACGCACGGCGTCGGTCCCGTTTCGTTCCGCGTCAACCACTCCCGACCGGGCGCCGCGTTCCAGCTCGATGACCTGTCAAAGCAGATCATCGAGAAGCTTCAGCAGGACGGTCGCCGCTCCTATGCCGGCATCGGCAAGGCGGTCGGGCTGTCAGAAGCCGCCGTGCGCCAGCGGGTTCAACGCATGGTCGACGCGGGCGTCATGCAGATCGTCGCCGTCACCGACCCGATGCAGTTGGGCTTCGCCCGGCAGGCGATGATCGGCATCCGCTGCACCGGCGACACCACCAAGGTGGCCCAGAAGCTGGCCGCCATCGAATCCGTCGACTATGTGGTGCTGACCGCGGGCTCGTTCGACGCGATCATCGAGGTCGTCTGCGCGGACGACGACGAGCTTCTCGAACTCCTCAACACCCAGATCCGCGCCTTGCCGGGAGTGACGTCCACCGAGACGCTCGTCTATCTGAAACTCGTAAAGCAGCAATACAATTGGGGCACAAGGTGACTACGACCGGTATCGCGCAAGACTTTTCGACCGCCCTCGAAGCGAAGGCGCATCGCCACCTGTGGGGCCACTTCGCCCGGCACGGCGCCGGCATCACCCCGCCGATCATCACCCGCGGCGAGGGCATCACGATCTGGGACAGCAAGGGTAAGAGCTACATCGACGGGCTGTCCGGGCTTTTCGTCGTGCAGGTCGGCCACGGCCGTCACGAGCTGGCCGAGGCCGCGGCCAAGCAGGCCGAGCAGTTGGCGTTTTTCCCGCTCTGGTCCTACGCCACGCCCACCGCCATCGAACTGGCCGAGCGGGTCGCGAACTACGCACCCGGCGACCTGAACCGGGTGTTCTTCACCACCGGCGGCGGTGAGGCCGTCGAATCGGCGTGGAAACTCGCCAAGAACTATTTCAAGCTCACCGGCAAACCCGGTAAGCACAAGGTGGTTTCGCGGTCGATCGCCTACCACGGCACGCCGCAGGGCGCGTTGGCGATCACCGGTCTGCCGGTGTTCAAGGCTCCGTTCGAGCCGCTGACACCCGGCGGTTTCCGGGTGCCCAACACGAACTTCTACCGGGCGCCCGCGCCGTATCAGAGCGACGAGAAGGCGTTCGGGCAGTATTGCGCGGACCGGATCGCCGAAGCGATCGAGTTCGAAGGACCCGACACCGTCGCGGCGGTGTTCCTGGAACCGGTGCAGAACGCGGGCGGCTGCTTTCCGCCTCCGCCAGGGTATTTCGAGCGTGTCCGCGAGATCTGCGACGAGTACGACGTGTTGCTGGTCTCCGACGAGGTGATCTGCGCGTTCGGCCGGATCGGGTCGATGTTCGCGTGTGACGACTTCGGCTATGTGCCCGACATCATCACCTGCGCCAAGGGTTTGACGTCGGGCTACTCGCCGATCGGCGCGATGATCGCCAGCGACCGGTTGTTCGAGCCGTTCGACGACGGCAAAACGACGTTCGCGCACGGTTACACGTTCGGCGGACATCCGGTGTCGTCGGCGGTGGCGCTGGCCAACCTCGACATCTTCGAGCGTGAGGGCCTCAACGACCACGTCAAGGAGAACGCCCCTAGGCTGCGGGCCACCCTCGAGCGGCTCTACGACCTGCCGATCGTCGGCGACGTGCGCGGCGAGGGCTTCTTCTACGGCATCGAGTTGGTCAAAGACAAGGCCACCAAAGAGACGTTCTCCGACGAGGAAAGTGAGCGGTTACTGCGTGGCTTTCTCACCCCCGCGCTTTTCGAGGCCGGGCTCTACTGCCGGGCCGACGACCGCGGCGACCCCGTCGTACAGCTGGCGCCGCCGCTGATCAGCGGTCCGAAAGAGTTCGACGCGATCTACGACATCATGCGCAGCGTGCTCGACGAAGCAGGCCGACTGCTATAGCCCGACGGCGTAGCGTCGGCGACGTGACTGCGTCTGTGCCTCCGTCAAAGAAGCCGCCGATCGATCCAGTCCGTTGGCAGCCGCCGCCCGTCGACCCGCTACCCGACCTGCCCTCGGCCGAGCTCACCGTCGTACCGTTGCCGGGAAATGCACCCGAGGACGTGGTCGTCGACGCCGACGGCGCCGTCTGGACGGGTGTCGACGATGGCCGAATCCTGCGCATCCCGGCCGACGGCGCGGACCCCGTCGTCGTCGCCACGACCGAGGGCCGCCCGCTCGGCCTGCACGTCGCCCACGACAGCCGAATCCTGGTGTGCACCAGTCCCGGCGGCCTGCGCTCGCTAGACCCCGCCGGCGGCACACTGGAAACACTCGTCGCCGAGGTCGACGACCGGCGGTTGATGTTCTGCTCGAACGTCACCCAATCACCGGATGGCACAATCTATTTCACCGAGTCGACGAGCGCCTTCAGCTACGCCCATTTCAAGGGGGCGGTGATGGAGGCGCGGCCGCGCGGCAGCCTGTTTCGGCGTGACGCCGACGGCACCGTGCTCACCGCGGCGGCGGGTCTGTACTTCGCCAACGGGGTGACGCCGACCGCGGACGGTTCGGCGTTGGTGTTCGCCGAGACGATGGGACGCCGGCTGTCGAAGTTCTGGCTGACCGGGGAGCGCGCCGGCACGGTGACACCGCTTCGGGAGAACCTGCCCGGCCATCCGGACAACCTGTCCACCGGCGCGGACGGCCGCATCTGGTGCGCGATGGTCTCACCGCTCAACGCCGCGGCCGAATGGCTCGCGCCGCGCTGGCCGGCGCTGCGCAAGCTGCTGTGGAAGCTGCCCGACAGGCTGCAACCGCAGATCAAACCCGAGGTATGGGCGGTGGCCTTCGATCCCGACAACGGCGAAGTCGTCGCCGGCTTGCGTACCGAACACCCGCAGTTCGGCATGGTCACCGGTCTGGTCGAGGCCGGCGGCCGACTGTGGATGGGCTGCATCGGTTTCCCGGCCGTCGCGCACTGCGCGCTGCCCTGACGCCGAGCGCGAGCTTGTTGTACACAAACGTCGAATAAAGCGTGCGTCGGGCGTGCACCCGGCGCCGACCGCCAGTCACATCCGCAACTTGCATCACAACAGTCACAGCGCGCCTCCGCGGGATCGTCGCGCCCACGGCTTAATCTGCGCTCGATGGCGAAGTTTCGAATTCCGCTACAACGCGCCGCCGTGCTGGCCGCGGCCTTGTTCGTGGCCGCCGGGCCCGCTGTGGCAAGTGCTCAGCCGCCAGCTGCGCCGGAGGCCAACGCGTGCCCGTACCGCGAGGTGACCCCGCCGGCTGTCGACGCCTCCGAGGTGCCCAAACCCGGTGAGGCGCCGCCCGCGCCGCTGCCGGTTCCCGCGACGCCGATGGGCGGCGACAAGTTGGCCGGCTGCGGCGTCATCACCGCGGCGGGAACCCCGCCGCTGCCCAACGACGTCTCGGCCGAGGCATGGTTGGTCGCCGACCTGGACACCGGTGACGTCCTCGCCGCCAAGGATCCGCACGGCAGGCATCGCCCCGCCAGCATCATCAAGGTGCTGACCGCCATGCAGGCGATCAAGGAGTTGCCGATCCATCGCGTCGTCGCGGGCACCGCCGAGGACGCCAGCCAGGAAGGCACCAAGGTCGGAGTCGGCGAAGGCGGCCACTACTCGATCAACGACCTACTGCACGGATTGCTGATGTACTCGGGCAACGACGCGGCGTTCGCGCTGGCCCGACAACTCGGCGGCTGGGACACCACACTGAGGAAACTCAACGACCTGGCCCGCAAGCTGGGCGGCCTCGACACCAGGGTGGCGACGCCGTCCGGACTCGACGGTCCCGGCATGAGCACGTCGGCCTACGACATGGCGCTGTTCTACCGCTACGCCTGGCGCAATCCGATCTTCGCCGACATCGTTTCGACCCGGACCTTCGACTTCCCCGGCCGCGGTGACGCCGGGTACCCGATCGAGAACGACAACAAGCTGCTGCTCAACTACCCCGGCGCGATGGGCGGCAAGACCGGCTACACCGACGACGCCGGCCAGACCTTCGTCGGCGCGGCCGAGCGCGATGGCCGTCGACTCGTCGCCGTTCTCCTGAAGGGCACCCGCCAGCCGATCGCCCCGTGGGCACAGGCAGCCCATCTCCTCGACTACGGCTTCGCGACGGAACCGGGCACCAGCGTGGGCACCCTGATCGAACCGGACCCGTCGCTCGAACCCAAGCCGGCGGCCGACGGCGCGAACCCGGGAGTCAACGCCTCGCCGATGCTGTCGAACGTCGACGCGACCCCGGTGCGGGTCGGCGTTGCGATAGTCGGCAGCGTGATCGTGTTCGCGTTGATCATGGGCGCCCGGTCACTGAACCGGCGACCACAGCACTAAAGCGTGTCGAACTCCACAGCGCGGCTCGTTCCTCGCCGCTCGATCGTCGCGCGGCTAGACCCACCGCCGCAGCAGTCGCTCGGCCTCGTCGCACAGCCGTTCCATGACCTCGGCGGCTGAACACGGTTCGCGCACCATGCCGACGCCCTGTCCGGCGTTGACGGGCGCCACCCGGTAATCCTCGTCGGCGACCGCTTCAGCGAGAGCCGCGCGGGCGTCGGCGTCGACCAGTTCCTCGCGACCATCGAAGCGGTCCACGAAATCGTTGCGCAGAACACGCTCGGGAAGCGTTGCCGGCCAGGGATATTCCTGCGCCACGTCGAAAACCCGCGTGGTCACCGTGTCGTCAGCGCTCGCCGCCAGAAGTGGTACCCGGGCAGCGGGCGACGTCAAAGCTTCGGTGCAGGTGGTGAACACGGTGCCGAGCCACGCGCCGGCGGCTCCCGCGGCCAGTACCGCGGCCAGCCCCCGGCCGGAGGCGATGCCGCCCGCGGCGAGCACAGGTACGGGCACCGCGTCGAGCACCTCCGCGAGCAACGGCAGGGTGCCGATGCGCGGCTCACCGTGCCCTCCGCCTTCGGCTCCGCGCGCCACCACCACGTCAACACCGGCGTCGACCGCCCGCCGAGCGGCGGTCACATCGGCCACTTGCACGGCCACCGGCACGCCCGCGTCGTGGGCTCTGTGCACCCACGCCCAGTCGTCGCCGAAGCTCACAGCCAACAGCGCCGGCTTCGCCGACAGCGCGACCTCCAGCAGGTCGGGCTCGGCCTTCAGCACCCAGTGCACGAGACCGATGCCGAACGGATGCGCAAGCCCGGACACGTGCGGCAGTTCGGCCGCCAAGCGCGCGGCCGTCGCCGAACTGCCCATCCCGATCATGCCGAGCCCGCCCGCCCGGGACACCGCCGCGGCCAGAGCACCGCCCGCCGCTCCGCCCATCGGGGCGTTGACGATCGGCGCCGCCAGCCCCATCCGACGGGACCACAGTGTCGACAAGGCCACGCAGCGGGACCCTACTCTTTTGCTACCGTGGACGGCGATTGGCATGTGGACCATGCGATCCGGACGAGGGGCACCGTACCCGGCCAGCGACAAGACGGCGCCGACGGAGTTGTGTGATGGCTTGGTTGATTCTGGTCGTGTCTGGGGTTCTGGAAGCGGTGTGGGCGTCCGCACTCAGCAAGACGGAGGGCTTCACCCGCGTGGGCCCCTCGGCGGTGTTCGTGGTGGCACTGGTGCTCTCGATGGTCGGGCTGGGCTTCGCGATGCGCAGCCTGCCCCCCGGCACCAGCTATGCGGTCTGGGTCGGGATCGGCGCGGCGCTGACCGTCGCCTACGCGATGATCACCGGAGCCGAAAGCGCGTCGCCGATCAAGGTTTTGTTGATCGTCGGCATCATCGGCTGTGTCGTCGGGCTCAAAGCGGTCAGCTAACGATCGCGTGTCCAGCGCGAAATCCCCAGCGCACCAAGCGCTCCCGCTGCGGCGGCGGTCAACACACCGCCCATGCCGACGCCCTCCCGGAGCTGCACACGCGGCGTGATCCGGGCGAGGCCGGGCGGCTCGACGGGGGCGGCCTCCAAGTTCTCGGTCGACGTGGCGGCCCAAGCCGTGGCGAACAGGATGAGCCTCGCGGTGATGTAGGCGAACACCATCAGGCCCAGCACCGGGCCGAACGTCGCCCCCGCCGGGCCGGTCACCACCGACCGCAGGTAAATCGACGCCACCTGCTTGAAGATCTCGAACGCCACCGCCGTCAGCAACCCGGCGCGTAGCGCGGAGCGCAAGCTGATCGATTCGCGGGGCAGGCGCGCGATGATCCAGGTGAACAGCAGCCAGCTGATCAACACCGAAACCAACAGCGACACCACCCGCAGCAGGATGCTCATGCCCGGAACATCCTGCAGCCCAACCCATTCCACCGCTTTGCGCGCCAGTCCGGAACTGCTGACCACTGTTAGCGCGACGGTGAGTGCGATCGCGAGGAACAGGCCCACCATCGCCGTCAGATCCGACAGCTTGGTGCGCAGGAAGCCCTTTTGGTCCCCGCGCATCAGGCCCCACATCTGGCTCAGCGCCTCGCGCAGATTCGCCATCCAGCCCAGACCGGCCCACGCGGCGGCGAGCAGCCCGATGACACCGACAGAGGTGCGGGACTCGATCGCCGAGTCCATCAGCTCGACCAGTTGGGTGGCGAAGTCACCGGACACCGATGACCTGATCCGGTCCTGGATTTCGGCGAGCAGTTCCGGTTGGCTGGCCAGGATGAAACCGGCGACGGAGAATCCGACCATCAGCAAGGGAAACATCGCGAAGATCGTGAAGTAGGTGATGCCGGCCGCGTAGAAGTCGCCCTTACTGTCCTTGTATCGCTCCTGCGCCCGCATGACATGGTCGAACCAGCGGTACCGCGCCCGGAATCGATCGACGAATCCGGGCTTGTCGTCCGGCTCGGCTTGTGTCACGCCAGCCTCCCCAACATCTCAACCGCGCCGCCGCAGAAACCCTAATCGCTCGTATACCCGTTCCAGCGTCTTCGCAGACACTTCGCGGGCGCGCTCGGCGCCCACCGCCAACACCGATTCCAGTTCCGCGGGATCGGCCAGCAGTTCGTCGACCCTGGCCTTGATCGGGCCGACGAACTCGACGACGGCCTCCGCGGTGTCGGACTTCAGATCGCCGTATCCACGACCCGCGTAACCATCGACAAGCTTGTCGACGTCGGCGCCGGTGACCGCCGACTGGATGGTCAGCAGGTTCGAGACACCGGGTTTGGCGTCGGGGTCGTAGCGCACCTCGCGCTCGCTGTCGGTGACCGCCGAGCGAATCTTCTTGGCCGACGCTTTCGGATCGTCGAGCAGGCTGATCAACCCGGCGTCGGTGCCCGCCGACTTGCTCATCTTCGACGTCGGGTCCTGCAGATCGAAGATCTTGGCCGTCGCCTTCGGGATCAGCGGTTCGGGGATGACGAACGTCTCCGGGAAGCGCGAGTTGAACCGTTGCGCCACATCGCGCGCCAACTCCAGGTGCTGGCGCTGATCCTCCCCGACCGGAACCAGATCGGTGTCGTACAGCAGCACGTCGGCGGCCATCAGCACCGGATAGGTGAACAACCCGACCGTGGTGGCCTCGCTGCCTTCCTTCTGCGACTTGTCCTTGAACTGCGTCATCCGCGATGCCTGCCCGAAACCGGTGAAACAGCCCAACACCCACGACAATTCGGTGTGCGCCGGTACATGGCTCTGCACGAAGATCGTGCTGCGCGCGGGGTCGATACCCAGCGCCAGGTACTGCGCCGCGGTAACCAGCGTGCGCCGTCGCAGCTGTTCGGGGTCCTGCGGAATCGTGATCGCATGCAGGTCCACCACGCAGAAGAACGCGTCGTGGTCGTCCTGCAGACCGACCCACTGCGTGATCGCCCCCAACGCGTTGCCGAGGTGCAGTGAGTCGGAGGTGGGTTGGACGCCGGAGAAGACGACGGGGCGCGAACTGCTCATGATGCGCCCATCTTTTCACAAGCGATTTGTGCACCGTTTGGAGCGGTGAGTGGCTGTTGGGAATTGCCGGTAGAGGTGTCTGGTGATGGTGAATGGTCGGGTGACCAGTTGTCGACCGGCGGCGATCGGCGGGTTATCCGGTGGCGTGGTGGAGTCGGGTGAGGTTGAGGGCTGCGGCGGCCAGGTGAAGTTCGGCGGTGACTGCTGTGAGTCCGCGTCGGGCGTAGCGGCGTAGTCCGATGCGGTCTTTGAGGTGTCCGATAACGGGTTCCACGGTCGCTGACCGGCGTTGGTATCGCTGTGCCTGATCGGGATCGCGCAGAATGTGACGCATCGCATCAGTCGGTGACAGATCCGGCGGTGGAGGGCCCTGGCTGGGTTGGTTTTTAGCGTCCCGGTGGACGACTCGGCCGCTGCCGGGGGCGATGAGCCGCTCGGGTCCGGGGCTGGTGAGGTTGGCTTCGGTGAAGTAGCCGTTGTCGGCCAACGCCAGCCCGATCGTCTTGCCCAACGCATCCATCTGAGCGGTTGCTGCGGCCAAAGCCGGTGTCCAACAATGCAGATCGTTAGCGTCTTGGGATACGTGCACCCCGATCACGAGGTGATCATCAGAAGACACGATCTGACTGTTGTAGCCCTGAACCGACCCCCCGCCGGAGCCCTCGACCATCAACCGCGCCTCGGGGTCGGTCAGATTGACCACAGGTCCTCCCGTGGGGCCGCGACGGGCCTGGTCGCGATCCCGGATGCGTGCGACTGCACCGCGCCGATCGACCACCCCGGCTGCCTGGTCCTGTTGGGCGCGTCGCAGCCCAGCTTGAGCTTTTCTGAGGTTCTTGCCGATATCGCGGCGCGCCCTGGCTTGTACGGTCCCGCGCACGTTGATCACCGACGCCAGCCGGTGCTGTTCGCGGGCAATCCTGGCCCGCCACAACCGGACCTGATCGGTACCTGCCGGCGGGGCACCCACCACCGTTTCACCAGATTCGACTCGCTGCAGATACTGCTCCTGGCGGTCCTGATCGGCAGCGTCGGCCTCGGCGTCGCAAGCGTCCTGACGTCGGATTTCTTCCATCGCTTTTTTGATCGCGGCTACGCGCCCGGCCGGGGTCTTCATCTCCGCCGGCGGCCCCGCGGCGGGCACACCGGCGGCGACCTCGGCGGCGTCTTCGGCGGCATCGACGGCGGCTGCGTCGCTGACTGCGGCTTCGGCGATCCGGCGGGACTGCTCACGCACCCACTGCCGAGACCGATTGGCTGATTTCGAGGCGTTGGCAGCGATCTTGGTGCCGTCGATGGCGATCGACTCGATGCGCACCATCTGCGCCTGGGCACACAACCGCAGCACCTGAGCGAACAGGTCGGTGAACGCGTCGTCGTGCTCGGCGCGGAACCGCGCGATCGTGGTGTGATCCGGGGCGTCTTGAGCGCACAGCACCCGGTAAGCGACATGATCAGCGCACAGCCGTTCAATCCGGCGCGAAGACCGCTGACCCGAGGCATAGGCATAGATCAACAACGCCACCAACATCTTCGGGTCATAACCGGCTCGCCCGACACCGCCGGTACGCCGACCAGCGTGAAACGCCGAGGTATCCAACTGCTCGACGGCATCGAGGATGAACCACACCAGATGATCAGCAGCCAGCCAATCCGCCATATTCGGCGGCAACAGAAACTGCTGATCACGCTCTACCGGACGATAAGAATGAGCCACCCACTCATCCTCGAACCGACCCCGTCACAAACCCGCCAACGACACAATCCATTTCGCAACAGCCACTGAGCGCTCCAAAACGTACACAAGTCACCCGATGGCGCGCGGAGTCTCCTGATCCCGAACCTGCTCGAGCGCCCGCCGAGCGAACACCCACCGCTCGGTGATCGTCATCTGCCCGCGGCCCCTGCCCAGGAAGGTGACGAACCACGAGAAGATCGCGGCGATACGGTTGCGGCCGCCGACGAGGTAGTACAGATGCAGGCCGAGCCAGGCCAGCCAGGCGATGAACCCGCCGAACTCGAGCTTGCCGACCTTGCAGACCGCGGAAAACCGCGACACCGTAGCCATGCTGCCTTTGTCGAGGTACTTGAACGGCTTTCGGGCGCTCGGATCGGCACCCTTGAGTTCACTCTTGATCTGCTTCGTGGCGTACTTGGCGCCCTGGATCGCGCCCGGTGCCTGTCCCGGCACGCCGGGCACGCTCATCAGGTCGCCGATCACGAAGACGTTGGGATGGCCCTTGACGGTGAGATCGGGTTCGACGACCACCCGGCCAGCGCGATCCACCTCGGTGCCGTCGGACTGCTGGGCGATCAGCTTGCCGAGCGGGCTGGCCTGAACGCCGGCCGACCACACCTTGACGGCGCACTCGATCCGGTGCTCGGACCCGTCCTTCTCCTTGACGGTCAGACCCTTGTAGTCCACGTCGGTCACCATGGTGTTCAGCTTGACCTCGACGCCCAGCTTCTCCAGCCGACGCTGCGCCTTGAGCCCGAGCTTGGGGCCCATCGGCGGCATCACGGCGCCGCCGGCCTCGATCAGGATCACCCGGGCCTCGGTCGGGTTGATCGCGCGGAACGCCCCGGCCAGGGTCCGATCCGCCAGCTCGGCGATCTGCCCGACCACCTCGACACCGGTCGGCCCGCCACCGACGACGACAAAGGTCAGCCGGCGTTGCCGTTCGTCCGCCGACGTGGTCACCTCGGCCGCTTCGAACGCGCCGAGGATGCGGCCCCGTAGTTCGAGGGCGTCGTCGATGGTCTTCATGCCGGGCGCGAAGGCCTCGAAATGGTCGTTGCCGAAATACGACTGCTGCGCGCCGGCGGCCACGATCAGGCTGTCGAAGGGGACCACCCGCTCCCAGTCGAGCAGCTTGGAGGTGACGGTCTTGTTCTCGAGGTCGATACCGACGACCTCACCGAGCAGTACCTCGGCATTCTTCTGCTTGCGCAAGATGATTCGCGTCGCGGGCGCGATCTCACCGACGGACAGGATGCCAGTCGCGACCTGGTACAGCAGCGGCTGGAACAGGTGGTGGGTCGTCTTGGCGATCAGCGTGACGTCGACGTCGGCTCGTTTGAGGTGCTTGGCGGCGAACAGCCCGCCGAAGCCCGACCCGATGACGACCACGCGATGGCGGCGGGGCACTTCGTTGTCGACGGTCATGGTCTGCGCTCCTCCCGACGCACCGGATTCACCGACCCTATCGGTATTCGACCGTCACTGGCGCGTGGTCGGACCAGCGCAGCGCGTACGCCGCGGCGCGTTCGACCCTTGCCGCCACCGCACGCGCCGCCAACTCCGGCGTCGCCAACTGGTAGTCGATGCGCCAGCCCGCGTCGTTGTCGAAGGCCCGGCCACGCCAGGACCACCATGCGTACGGGCCCGGCCGACCGGGGTGCAACTCGCGGACCACATCCGCCCATCCCGTCCCGAGAAGCTCGCTGAGCCACTGCCGTTCGGCCGGCAGAAAGCCCGACTTCTTGACGTTGCCCTTCCAGTTCTTGATGTCGTTCTCGGTGTGGGCGATGTTCCAGTCGCCGCAGACGACGGCGTCGCGGCCCGCGCACGCCAGCTTCGCCATCCGCGCGGCGAGCACCGCCATGAACCGTTCCTTCTCCGACTGTCGCGGCGTGCCCGCCTCGCCGGTCTGGATGTACACGCTGGCGACCGTCAGTCCAGCGGTGTCGGCCTCCAGGTACCGTCCGTGCGAACCGAATTCGTCGGACTCGATGAGCCGCGTGGCCTCGATCCGGTGACGGGACAGAACGGCAACGCCGCTGCGGCCCTTGACATGCGGTTCGGCGGACGCCAAATGCCAACCGTCGGACAGCGCCGGCGCCAACGCGGCGGCCAACTGTGCGTCGTCGGCCCGAGTCTCCTGTAGGCACACCACGTCGGCGGTGGTTTCGGTCAGCCAGGGCAGCAGTCCGAGGTTCTGCGCAGACCGCTGCTTGACGGCGGCCCGGATCCCGTTGACGTTGACGGTGCTGACGATCAGCGAACTCACAGCGGCCGACCCTACCGACGTACTTGCGGTACCGCCGGTATCACCTTAATGTCGGGCTGATGCCTAGAAAGTTGCCACGCGACCCACTCCACGTCGGCTCCGGCGAGCCAATGCTGTTGCTACACCCGTTCATGATGTCGCAGAACGTGTGGAAGAAAGTCGCCCCGCTGATTGCCGACACCGGCCGGTACGAGGTGTTCGCACCAACCATGCTCGGCCACAACGGCGGCGGCAAGGGCCCCTTCTTCCTCGACTCCGCCTCGCTGGCCGACGACGTCGAGCGCAGGCTCGACGCGCTCGGCTGGGACACCGCGCACATCGTCGGCAACTCGCTGGGCGGCTGGGTGGCTTTTGAACTCGAGCGCCGCGGCCGCGCCCGCACGCTGACCGGCATCGCCCCCGCCGGCGGCTGGAAGCACTTCACGCCCGCGAAGTTCGAGATCGTCGGTAAGTTTCTCGCGGGCCTGCCGATCTGGCTGGTGGCGCTGGCGCTCAAAGAGCGGGTACTGAAGCTGCCGATCACCCGGCATCTGACGTACCCCGCGGTCAGCGCCACGGTGGACGGCCTGTCCGACGAGGACGTGCGCGACATCATCGACGACGTCTCGCACTGCCCGGCGTACTACCAGCTTTTGGTGAAGGCGCTGTTGATGCCGGGCCTTCTGGAACTGGCCGAAGGCAAAGCGCCGACACACCTGGTGATCTGCGAGAAGGATCGGGTGCTGCCGCATCCGCGGTTCACCCGCCATTTCAGCACGCACCTACCGTCGAGCACAGAGGTCACCCACCTCGACGGTGTCGGGCACATCCCGATGTTCGAGGCGCCACAACGGGTCGCCGACGTGATCCTCGAGTTCGTCGACCGGTACGCGACACCGCAACCCAGGGAAGCGCTCGGCGGCTAAGCCTCCGTCACCGGCTGAACAGTCGCGCCTTCCAGCACCGAGTTCAGCGTCTTGCTCGGCCGCATCACCGCCGTGGTCTTCTCGCGGTCCGGGTAGTAGTAACCGCCGATGTCGACCGAATCACCTTGCACCTCGGCGAGTTCGGTGATGATGGCGTCCTCGTTCTCGCCAAGCGTCTTGGCGAGCCCGGCGAAGTGATCGGCCAGTTCCTTGTCGTCGGTCTGCTCGGCGAGTTCCTGCGCCCAGTACATGGCGAGGTAGAACTGGCTGCCCCGGTTGTCCAGCTCGCCGGTCTTGCGTGACGGGCTCTTGTTGTTGTCCAACAGCTTTCCGATCGCCGAGTCGAGCGTCTTGCCCAGCAACACGGCGCGCTTGTTGTCGGTCTTGCGGCCGATGTCCTCGAAACACGCGCCGAGCGCGAGGAATTCACCGAGCGAGTCCCAGCGCAGGTGGTTCTCCTCGACCAGCTGGTGGACGTGCTTGGGGGCCGAACCGCCCGCGCCGGTCTCGTACATGCCGCCACCGGCCATCAGCGGCACGATCGAGAGCATCTTGGCGCTGGTGCCCAACTCGAGGATGGGGAACAGGTCGGTCAGATAGTCGCGCAGGATGTTGCCGGTCACGGCGATCGTGTCCTGGCCGCGGATCAACCGCTCCAGCGTGTACCGCATCGCCCACACCTGCGGCATGATCTGGATCTTCAGGCCCTCGGTGTCGTGCTCGTTCAGGTACTCCTTGACCTTCTTGCGCAATTCGACCTCGTGCGGACGCTCGGTGTCGAGCCAGAACAAGGCGGTCATGTCCGAGGCCCGGGCCCGCGTGACGGCCAGCTTGACCCAGTCCCGGATCGCGGCGTCCTTGACGACGGGCATCCGCCAGATGTCGCCGGTCTCGACCTTCTGCGTCAGTAGTACCTCGCCGGTGTCGATGTCGACGATGTTGGCGACCCCGTCCTCGGGAATCTCGAAGGTCTTGTCGTGGCTGCCGTACTCCTCGGCCTTCTGCGCCATCAACCCGACGTTCGGAACCGTGCCCATGGTCGTGGGATCGAACTGCCCATGGGTCTTACAGAAGTTCACCATCTCCTGATAGATGCGGCTGAAGGTGGATTCCGGATTGACCGCCTTGGTGTCCTTGGTGCGCCCGTCCGCGCCGTACATCTTTCCGCCGAGCCGGATCATGGCCGGCATCGACGCGTCGACGATCACGTCGCTGGGCGAGTGGAAGTTGGTGATGCCGCGGGCCGAGTCGACCATGGCCAGTTCCGGCCGGTGCTCGTGCACGGCATGGATGTCCTGGACGATCTCTTCGCGTTGCGATGCCGGCAGCGACTGGATCTTGTCGTACAGATCCGACATTCCGTTGTTGACGTTGACCCCGAGTTCGTCGAGCACCTTCTGGTGCTTGGCGAACGCCTCCTTGTAGAAGACCTTGACCGCGTGCCCGAACACGATCGGGTGCGACACCTTCATCATGGTGGCCTTGACGTGCAGCGAGAACATCACGCCGGTCTTGTAGGCGTCCTCGATCTGTTCCTCGAAGAACTCGCACAACGCCTTTTTGCTCATGAACATGCTGTCGATGATGTCGCCGTCGTCGAGCGCCACTTCCGGCTTGAGGACCAGCGTCTCGCCGCTTTTGGTCTCGAGCACCATCTTGACCTTGCGGTCCTTGTCGAGCGTCATCGACTTCTCGCCGTGGTAGAAGTCGCCGCGCTTCATGGTGGCCACGTGAGTGCGCGACGCCTGCGACCACTCCCCCATGCTGTGCGGATGCTTGCGCGCGTACTCCTTGACGGCCTTCGGCGCGCGACGGTCCGAATTACCTTGCCGCAGAACCGGGTTCACCGCGCTGCCGAGGATCTTGGCGTAGCGATCCTTGATCTTCTTCTCCTCGTCGGTCTTCGGCTCACCGGGGTAGTCCGGCAGGTCGTAGCCCTTGCCCTTCAACTCCTTGATCGCGGCCAGCAGCTGAGGCACCGAAGCGCTGATGTTCGGCAGCTTTATGATGTTGGTGTCCGGTTGCGCAGTCAGCTCCCCCAACCGGGCAAGGTTGTCGGGGACGCGCTGCTCTTCGGTCAGCCGGTCGGAGAACTCGGCGAGGATGCGCGCCGCCACCGAGATGTCGCTTGTCTCGACGTTGATGCCGGCCGGTTCGGTGAACGTGCGAACGATCGGCAGGAACGCGTAGGTCGCCAGCAGCGGCGCCTCGTCGGTCAGCGTGTAGATGATGGTCGGCTGCTCGGCAGTCATTCGGTGTTCTCCCGGCGTCGGTTGCGGTCGGTTCGAGGATTGTCGGTGTCGCGTCGACTACCAGTATTGCCTCGGACATGACGCTACGTGTGAGCCAGGGGGTGCCCGCCCAACGGCCGAGAATTAGCTACCAACCAGTAGCTTTGCCGCCGACCCTGGTGTACGTCTCGCGAGCACAGGGCGGTGGAGGCGTCGAGCGTCCGCCCGCTGGCACGCCCCACGAGAAATGCGATACGCTTCTGTCCGGTCATGAGTGCCAGCGACAAGCCCCGGCTTGCTGGTCGGCAACCCTCCAACCGCGGTGGGGTGCCCCGGGTGATGACCAGGTTGAGTAACCGCTAAAGCGGCTGCCGGCAAGCGCGGGTCCGTCATGACGGGCCCCCAGACACAGATGGAGGTCCGTTCCGCATGAGCGCGCCAGAAGACCCGACCGCAAAATGGTCGTTCGAGACCAAACAGGTCCATGCCGGCCAAGTCCCCGACGCGGCCACCAACGCGCGGGCGCTGCCGATCTACCAGACGACCTCGTACACGTTCAACAGCACCGAGCACGCCGCCGCGCTGTTCGGGCTCGCCGAGCCGGGCAACATCTACACCCGGATCATGAACCCCACGACCGACGTCGTCGAGCAGCGCATCGCCGCGCTCGAAGGCGGCGTCGCGGCGCTGTTCCTGGCGTCCGGCCAGGCCGCGTCGACGTTTGCGATCCTCAACCTCGCCGACAGCGGCGACCACATCGTGTCCAGCCCCCGCCTCTACGGCGGCACCTACAACCTGTTCCACTACACGCTGCCCAAGATCGGCATCGAGGTCAGCTTCGTGGAGGACGCCGACGATCTCGACTCCTGGCGCGCCGCGGTGCGGCCGAACACCAAGGCGTTCTTCGCCGAGACCATCTCCAACCCGCAGATCGACGTGCTCGACATCCCCAGCGTCGCCGCGGTCGCCCATGACGCGGGCGTGCCGTTGATCGTCGACAACACCATCGCCACGCCGTACCTGATCCAACCGCTGAGCCACGGCGCCGACATCGTCGTGCACTCGGCCACCAAGTACCTCGGCGGGCACGGCGCGGCGATCGCCGGGGTCATCGTCGACGGCGGCACCTTCGACTGGACCAACGGCAAGTTCAGTGGCTTCACCGAACCGGATCCCAGCTACCACGGTGTGGTGTTCGCCGAACTGGGTGCGCCCGCCTACGCGCTCAAGGCGCGCGTACAACTGCTGCGCGACCTGGGTTCGGCGGCGTCGCCGTTCAACGCGTTCCTGGTTGCGCAGGGCCTGGAAACGCTGAGCCTGCGTGTCGAACGGCACGTGGCCAACGCGCAGAAGGTGGCCGAGTATCTGCAGGGGCACTCCGATGTCATCTCGGTCAACTACGCCGGGCTGCCCTCTTCCCCGTGGTACGACCTCGGAAAGAAGCTGGCGCCCAAGGGCGCCGGTGCGGTGCTGGCCTTCGAGCTGGCCGGCGGCGTCGACGCGGGCAAGGCCTTCGTCAACGCGCTGACGTTGCACAGCCACGTCGCCAACATCGGCGATGTGCGGTCGCTGGTGATCCATCCGGCCTCGACCACGCACGCGCAGCTGTCACCGGAGGAGCAGTTGGCCACCGGCGTCACACCGGGTCTGGTGCGACTGGCGGTCGGCATCGAGGGCATCGACGACATCCTGGCCGACCTGGAGCAGGGCTTCGCCGCCGCCAAGCCGCTGCGCGCCGCCAAATCGACCGATCCGATCACCGCGGTGGCATTCTGATGACAATCTTTGAGGTGACCACTTTGAGTTTGCCCGCCGAAGGCGAGGTCGGCGTCATCGACATCGGCCCGCTGACACTGGAGAACGGTGCGGTCATCGACAACGTGTCGATTGCCGTTCAGCGCTGGGGCGAACTGTCGCCGCAGCGCGACAACGTGGTCGTCGTGCTGCACGCGCTGACCGGTGACTCGCACATCACCGGCCCGGCGGGCCCGGACCATCCGACCGTGGGCTGGTGGGACGGCGTCGCGGGCCCGGGCGGGCCGATCGACACCGGCCGCTGGTGCGCGGTGGCGACCAACGTGCTCGGCGGCTGCCGCGGCTCCACCGGCCCGAGCTCACCGCACCCCGACGGTAAGGCGTGGGGCTCGCGCTTCCCGCTGGTCTCCATCCGGGACCAGGTGGAGGCCGACATCGCCGCGCTCGACGCGCTCGGCATCACCGAGGTCGCCGCGGTCGTCGGCGGCTCGATGGGCGGTGCCAGGGCGTTGGAGTGGATGGTCGGCCACCCGGACAAGGTGCGCTCGGGACTGGTGCTCGCCGTCGGCGCGCGCGCCACCGCGGATCAGATCGGCACCCAGAGCTCGCAGATCGCGGCGATCAAGGCCGACCCGAACTGGCAGGAAGGGGACTATTACGGCACCGGGCGCTTCCCCGATCTCGGCATGGAGATCGCCCGCCGGTTCGCCCACCTGACCTATCGCGGCGAGGTCGAGCTCGACACCCGCTTCGCCAACGATCCGCAGGACGGCGAGGACCCGGGGGCCGGGGGCCGCTACGCGGTGCAGAGCTACTTGGAACACCAGGGCCGCAAGTTGGTGTCGCGGTTCGACGCGGGCACTTACGTCACCCTCACCGAGTCGCTTTCCAGCCATGACGTCGGTCGCGGCCGCGGTGGCATCGAGGCCGCGCTACGCGGGTGCCAGGTGCCGGCGGTGGTCGGCGGCATCACGTCCGACCGGCTCTACCCGCTGCGGCTGCAGCAGGAGCTGGCCGAGTTGTTGCCGGGCTGCGCCGCGCTGGACATCGTCGAGTCGGTCTACGGACACGACGGCTTCCTGGTGGAGACCGACGCCGTGTACAAGCTGATCCGCAAGACGCTGGAGCTGGCCTCAAATGACAGCGAATGACGGCGCAGTGACCCGCTCGGAGCAGGATCGCTCGCTGTCGTTCGGCGCGGAAGCCGCTGCCTACGAGCGGGGCCGGCCGTCGTATCCGCCCGACGCGATCAACTGGCTGCTGCCCGACGGCGCCACCACGGTGCTCGACCTCGGGGCGGGCACCGGCAAGCTGACGACCCGGCTCGTCGAGCGCGGCCTCGACGTGGTCGCCGTCGACCCCATCCCAGAAATGCTCGAGCTGCTGAGCAATTCGCTACCCGACACGCCCGCGCTGCTGGGCACCGCGGAGGAGATTCCGCTGCCCGACGACAGCGTCGACGCGGTGCTGGTGGCCCAGGCCTGGCACTGGTTCGATCTCGACCGCGCGGTCAAGGAAGTCGCCCGGGTGTTGCGCCCCGGCGGCCGGCTCGGCCTGGTGTGGAACACCCGCGACGAGCGGCTGGGCTGGGTGAAGGAGCTGGGCCGCATCATCGGCCATGAGGACGACCCGTTCAACGCCACCGTGACGCTGCCCGAGCCGTTCACCGCCGTCGAGCGTCACCAGGTCGAGTGGACCAACTACCTGACCCCGCAAGCACTCATCGATCTGGTGGCTTCCCGCAGCTACTGCATCACCTCCCCGGAGAAAGTGCGCACCCGCACGCTGGACCGCGTGCGTGAACTGCTGGCCACCCACCCGGCGCTTGCCAACTCCACCGGGCTGGCGCTGCCCTACGTCACCGTGTGTATCCGCGCTTCGCTGACCTGACGCCCGAAACTGAGCATGTGTTTCTCCTTCCGCCGCCGCGCGACTATGTAGCAGCGACGTCAGCCTGGCGGACCGAGTAGCTAGCAGCCGGATCGTGGCGGAATCTTACGAATGATGGTCGGAGTGCTGGCGGATCCGCCACGTTCGTGAGACAGGGTTTCTACCCCGTCGGTGTTGAGTGAGGAAGGCGTGAATCTCCTCGCCAACGCGTCCGGTGCGTTCTCGGCCGCAAAGTGTCCGGCGCCCGGCAAGACAAGTAGTGCGCCGACGGCAGGTGCGCTCGCATTCGCGGGTCTCGCGGCGAAGTAGGGCTCCGGGGTGCCCCAGATGATCAGCTTTGTGCCCGTGATCTCCCGGAGTCCCTGTTCGAGCAGTTGGCACTCAGATACATAGCCTTGCAGACGCTCGAGTTTGAGAATCGTTCGCCGCGTGGCGACGAAAGGCCCTGGAGATCATCGGCGGCCATTCCGTCGCACAGCAGCGTGAGCTTGCAGCGCGTCAGCCCGGCGTCCTCAGCGTTGAACGTGTCCCAGTCCCGTGCCGACGATTCGGCGGTGTTGCGTTCGATTAGGCGATCTCGGGTGTTCTGTGGCGCTGGTGTTCGATGCGGCGGGCCTTCGAGGTTGTCGAGGTACGCGGGGCTCGTTTCGCCGAATGTGCCGTTTGCAAGTTCGTTAACCTTGCGAGAGCGTGCCAGCCTCGCCTATCGGTTTATGGCGCGGGGTCTACCGGCGTCCCCCTGAACGGCGGCGCAGGCGCGAAGGTTGCACCCGGCTGTTGTTGACCGACGACCGGCGGTTCCCGGCCCGGGACCTCAGCAGCGGGCGGCTGCTGACTCGCCGGCGCAGCGGCCGGAGCTACGCAGGTCCATCGTGGGGAGCCGAAGGTTCCGTTCCACACTCCGCCGGATTCCTCGCAGCAGGCGGAAGTGGCCTTGCCCGTTTTGAGGCAGACGTCATACTTTTCGATATCCCACTCGCCGGGCGAACTCCCGTCGTTGGGTCTGGCGCTCCCGGTTGCCGGATATCCGAGTGCGATGACAGGCAGCGCAATGAAAACTGCGCATACTGCGGCCGGCACGAACCTGCGCAACGCGACGGGAAAAGTAGCATTCATGGTGTCGTCCTCACAGTTCAGGAGGTGGCTCGACGCCGATCCGACACCCGACGAAAGGTCGCCAAACTCGCCCGTATGGTTTCGCGAGCATTCGCTGAAAACCCGCTTCAGTCAATGCCGACGATCGCCTCGCCCGGCAACCCCTCCGCTCGATACAGCAGGCGAATCTCTACCCAAGCCTCCACGAAGACATTCCCATGTCATCCTCCTGGCTCGGGATAAAGCCATGCCACCGGCCAGGAGTTCAAAACTCGATTGCCGCGTCGGGGTCAGCCTTCACGTGCCGCCGGCATATAGATCCCGCCAAGCGCAAATATGCGTCAGCTACCTCTTGAATTGGCCGTCACGTGACCGAATCTTCCGAACGGGTTGTTCCAAGTTCCTTACCGATGCGTATGTGAAGGATCGCTGACACAGTGCGGCGCGCGATGGCCGCGTTGGTGACATTAACTGCGCCAGCCGACGCTTCCTAACCGTGCCGCGACCCAGTGCACCTCGGCCAGCGTGTCTCACGCTCAGTGCATACTCGCAGCGTTGATGGTGTCTTCGACGGGTCATCACACTCGTCGTCCAGACAGGCACGTCCCACCACTCACGTCTGCTTTCCGCGTGATTGTGTTGTCCCACAAGCGCGGTGACGGGTTCGTCTCACGAATCACGTTATTCCTAGTTGGCGGCGCAGCGCGCACCCTACGAGCGTGGGGAGTACAGGCGAACCCGCTCTTGCTTGCCCTTGAGCGCGATTGCCGGCGTGCACGTCGTGGGGTGTGGGGCGCGATGTGGCTACCGTTGGGTTGTGCTCAAGGAACTTGCGGGAATGCCTGCTGGCATTCAGGCCCTGGAGGCCGTCGGCACGGTGACAGCAGACGACTACGCGCGAGTCTTCGCGCCGCTAGTCGATCAGGCGCGACGAACAGAAAGTCGGATGCGACTCCTCTACCAATTCGGCCCGGGCTTCGACCGGATCACGCCAGGTGCGCTATGGGCGGACAGCCGACTTGGGACGAGTTACGCGCGGCTGCTCGACGGCTGCGCTGTCGTGAGCGACATCGGCTGGGTTCGGGCGCCAACCCGCGGCATCGCAGCGTGGATGCCGTGCCCGGTGCGGGTGTATGGCAACGCTGAGCGCGCTGACGCCGTCGCGTGGCTGACCTCGCTACCGGAAGGCGCTGAGGTTTCCGTTCGTGACATAACCAAGGCCTACATCGGCGGAGTGGGCGGCGCGCTCGGGAGCCTTGGGAAGCTTGTCATCTCCAAGGTTCTAAAGGGCCGTCAGGCCCATCATCGGGCTCCTTGATCGAAGGGCCTCCGGCCACGACTGAACGAAACGGCGCTCACGTGCATTGGTTAGGCTGAGCGCCCTCGACGACGCATCGTCGTAAGCACAACACAAGATGTGGTGCACGAAAAGTCGCGAGAAGTTCGCACATATCTTCAGTTTCGGCCGAACGTGGCAAAAAGGGCTATTATGTCCAATATGGCCACTTTGACGTTCCGTAACCGTGACGGCGAACTGGTCGACGTGCCGACCGTGGCCGCCACCCGTTTCAAGAACGAGTTCGGGGCGGTCTTCGAGCAGGCCACCAGCACAGGCGCCGTGGCGATCACCAAGCACAACACGCCGAGGGCGGTGTTGTTGTCGTACGCCGAGTTCGAGGCGCTGACGAAGGCCGGCGCACCTGCGCTCGACGAGCTGACGGAGCAGTTCGACGATCTTCTCGAACGGATGCAGAGCCCGAAGGCGAAGGAGGGTATGGCGGCTGCCTTCGACGCCAACCCGGATCAACTGGGCCGCGCCGCGGTGAAGGCGGCCCGCCCGAAACGGCGGCGCTGACTGTCCCGGCTCTATGTCCTTGCCGGCGTCAACGGCGCCGGCAAGAGCAGCATCGGCGGCGCGATGATCCGCGCGGCGGACAGTGATTACTACAACCCCGACGAGGCCGCGCGCCAACTGATTGCGGCCAACCCCCGGCTTGACCAGACCAACGCGAACGCCGTGGCGTGGCGTCAGGGGACGCGACTCCTCGAGCGGGCGATCCACGAACGGCTTGATCTCGCGTTGGAGACCACGCTCGGTGGAAGCACCATCGCCCGGTTGCTGTCCGAAGCGGCGTCAGAACGCATCGAAGTGCGCATCTGGTACGTCGGGTTGTCCAGCGCCGACGCACATGTCGAGCGGGTTCGGCAGCGGGTGCGGTCCGGCGGCCACGACATCCCCGAAGCCGACATCCGGCGCCGCTGGCGACACAGCAGGCAGAACCTGGTGCAATTGCTGCCAGTACTCGCCGAACTGCGGGTCTACGACAACTCCGCACACGCCGACCCTGCCGAAGGGCAGGCGCCGCGGCCGGTGCTGGTGCTGCACGTGGACCACGGCGAGGTCGTCGGTCCCGCGGACCTGTCGGCGACACCGGCATGGGCGAAGCCGATCGTCGCGGCCGCGCTGAAGCTACATGCATAACCGGGAAGCCCCTGGGAACACCGACCGCAATGACGACTCAACGACAGAGCTGTCCCGGGCATCGCCTCGGATCGGCCCGCCAAGAACAGTGGGGTGGTCATGCCGGGATGGCTTGAAGCCGGATGGTGGGGGCTGGTGGCGGGCGCTGCCCTGGTTCTCGGTGCGCTGATCGGCTGGGCCGCACGGGTGCCGGTTCGAGTGGTCGCGGGCGTCATGGCGTTCGGCGCGGGTGTGCTGATTTCTGCGCTGGCGTTCGACCTCATGGACGAAGCGGAGCGCACCGGCGGGCTGTTGGCGACCGCGATCGGTTTCCTCGGCGGGGCCGTTGCGTACGTCGCCGCGAACGCGGCGCTGGCCCGGCACGGCGCGCGCCATCGTAAGCGCTCACACGACCGGCAACCGACGGAGGAGCAAGCGAGCGGCAGCGGGGCGGCGATCGCGATCGGAGCCCTGCTCGACGGTGTGCCGGAGTCGGTGGTGCTGGGCATTTCCCTGCTCGGCGGGCAGGGCGTCGGAGTGCCCGTGCTGGCGGCGGTGTTCATCTCGAACTTTCCGGAGGGGCTGTCCAGCGCCGCCGGGATGAAGCAGGCCGGTCGCACTGCGCGTTACGTCTTCGGAGTGTGGGGCGGAATCGCGGTGATCAGCGGTATCTCCGCAATGTTGGGATATGTGCTGCTGGCCAACGCCTCGCCGGCTCTCGTCGCGGTGATCACCGCAGTCGCCGCCGGAGCGATCCTGGCGATGATCGCCGACACCATGGTTCCTGAAGCCTTCGAGGAAGCGCACACCCTGACCGGAGTGATCACCGCGATCGGCTTCCTGACCGCCTTCGCGATCGAACGGGTGGCCTAGCGGCGCTAACTCGTCCCCAGCGGATCGATGGTCCAGGCGATGTAGAGCATCGTTGCGCTGACGGTCGCGGTGGTGACGAAGTCGACGCCCCGGCTGCGCACCGCGAGCAGGCCCGCGCGGTCGTCGCTCAACACCAGCCGTAGCGCCGCGGCGACGCCGACCCCGATCGCGATCACCAACGCGCCACGCCGCCAGTAGCCGGCGACCACCAGGACGAACGCGACGACGAAGGTCAGGCCCACCGACCAGAACGGCCACTGGCCGGTGAACACTTTGCGCGCGAACTCTTTTGGCGTCACGTCGCGGCCGATGTCACCGGCTCTTCGCGCGAGCGTCCCCAGCCCCATGGGCGGGGCCCCACAACACTGCCTCGGCGCGCTCGACGACGTTGGTCAGCAGGAACGCACGGGTCAACGGGCCGACGCCGCCGGGGTTCGGCGACACGTGGCCGGCGACGTCCCAGACATCGGGGTGCACGTCGCCGACGAGCTTGCCGTTCTCGTCGCGGCTCACCCCGACGTCGACGACGGCAGCACCCGGGCGCACCATCTCAGCGGTCACCATGTGCGGCATACCCGCCGCGGCGACGATGATGTCGGCCTCGCGAGCGAGCTCGGGCAGATGACGAGTCGCGGTGTGGCACAAGGTCACTGTGGCGTTCTCTGAGCGCCGGGTCAGCAGCAGGCCAAGCGGGCGGCCGACGGTCACCCCGCGCCCGATGACGACGACATGCGCGCCGGCGATCTCCACCTCGTAGCGGCGCAGCAAATGCACGATGCCCCGCGGGGTGCACGGCAGCGGCGCGGGCTCGTTGAGAACCAGCCGGCCCAGGTTCGTCGGATGCAGACCGTCGGCGTCCTTGTCCGGATCGACCCGCTCCAGGGCGGCATTCTCGTTGAGGTGTTTGGGCAGCGGCAACTGCACGATGTAGCCGGTGCACTCGGGGTTGGCGTTGAGTTCGTCGATGGTCTCGTCGAGTTTGGCTTGGCTGATGTCGGCGGGCAGATCGCGCCGGATCGAGTTGATGCCGACCTTCGCGCAGTCGGCGTGCTTGCCGCGCACGTAGGCGTGCGAGCCCGGGTCGTCGCCCACCAGCACTGTGCCTAGACCGGGCGTAAGTCCCGCCGCGGTCAGAGCCGCGACCCGTTCGGAGAGGTCGACGAAGATCTCGTCGCGCGTGGCCTTGCCGTCCAATGTGATCGCACCCACGCGCCCCAGTCTGGCATGCTCCTTTCATATGAACACCCAGCCCAATGTGTTCACCCCGGCCAAGCTCGGCCCGGTGACCCTGCGCAACCGGATCATCAAGGCGGCTACGTTCGAGGCGGCGACGCCCAACGCGCTCGTCACCGACGACTTGATCAACTACCACCGGCTGCCCGCCGCAGGCGGGGTCGGCATGACGACGGTGGCGTACTGCGCGGTCGCCCCCGGTGGGCGCACCGACGGCTGGCAGATCTGGATGCGTCCGGAGGCTGTGCCGGGGCTAAAGAAGTTGACCGAAGCGATCCACGCCGAGGGCGCGGCGATCAGCGCGCAGATCGGTCACGCCGGGCCGGTCGCGAACGCGCGGACGAACAAGGCCAAAGCGCTGGCGCCGGTGCGCTTCTTCAATCCGCTGTCCATGCGGTTCGCCAAGAAGGCCACCCGCGACGACATCCGCGACGTCACCGAGGCGCACGCCAACGCCGCTCGTCTGGCGATCGAGTCCGGCTTCGACGCGGTCGAGATCCACCTCGGACACAACTATCTCGCCAGCTCGTTCCTGAGCCCGTTGCTCAACCGGCGCACCGACGAATTCGGCGGCTCGCTAAAGAACCGCGCAAAGGTGGCGCGCGGCGTCGTCACCGCCGTGCGCCGCGCCGTCGAAAAGGAGGGCAACCCGATCGCGGTGACCGCCAAGCTCACCATGACCGACGGGGTGCGCGGCGGTATCAGCGTCGAGGAGTCACTGCAGACCGCGAAGTGGCTCGAGGAGGACGGCGGGCTCGACGCCATCGAGCTCACCGCGGGCAGCTCGCTGGTCAACCCCATGTACCTGTTCCGTGGCGATGCCCCGGTGAAGGAGTTCGCCGGCGCGTTCAAACCACCGCTCCGGTGGGGCATCCGGATGACCGGTAAGAAGTTCCTGCGCGAGTACCCCTACCGCGAGGCTTTCCTGCTCCGCGACGCCAAGCTGTTTCGTGCGGAGCTGAAGCTGCCGCTGATCCTGCTGGGCGGCATCACCAACCGCGACACGATGGACCTGGCGATGGCCGAGGGGTTCGAGTTCGTCGCGATGGGCCGCGCGCTGCTGGCAGAACCCGACCTGATCAACCGCATCCAGGCCGACAGATCGGTGCGGTCGATCTGCGATCACAACAACAAGTGCATGACCACGATCTACAGCCACACCCATTGTGTGCTGACGGGGGCGCCGGACAACTATCAGCCGTCCGCCGCGTCCCGCGGCTCGACGTAGGCCACCATCGGTTCGGTGACGAGCACGCGGTCTCCCGAAGTCACGAGCAGTTCCTTCGCGGAGAACGTGTAGGTGGCGCCCTCGTGCTCGACGGTGAACACCCCGTCATCGTTCTCGACCGCCGCGGCGGTCAACACCAACCCGTCGCTCATCCGGACACCGCGGTACTCAAGGCTCCCGCCCCGCACGCAGATTGCCACCAGCGCAAACTGGGTGCGGCCGAATGCCACTGGCTCCCAAGGCGCTTCGCAGCGGGCCTCGGAGTCGACGAACCCACGATCGTCGATGGCAATGGCGCTCTGCGCATCGACCGTCGGCGCCAGGAACGCCGCCGCGATGCAGAGCCCGGCAATGCCGACGCAGACGAAAGGCGCCCGAGACACCATGACCAATGGTGACCACGATTCGACGCCATTGGCGCGCGACTCGCCGGACGATCGGCAAACTTTCGTCACTTGCATCCGCGACGGCATCACGGACCGCCTCCGCGCACAGCGCCCTTACCGTTAGAGTTGGCCTCGATGAGCCGACCCGCCCCACCCGCGCTGACCGTTCGGTACGACGGATCGACCCGGACCTTCGCGGCGGGAAACGATGTCGTCATCGGCCGTGACCTCCGCGCCGACGTTCGCATCGCCCATCCGCTGATCTCCCGGGCGCACCTCGTGTTGCGGTTCGACCAGGGCCGCTGGGTCGCGATCGACAACGGCAGCCTCAACGGGATGTTCGTCAACAACCGACGGGTGCCCACCGTCGACATCCAGGACGGCCAGACTCTCAACATCGGCAATCCCGATGGCCCACGGCTGACATTCGAGGTCGGCCGTCATCAGGGTGCGGTGGGCCGAACGCCGACCATGGCGGTACCGATCACCAGCCAGCGGCCGGCGGGTGGTCCCCCGACCCCTCCGCCGACGTCGGGACCGCACGCCGCACGTCCGTACGGACCGCCACCGGGTGGGCCGCGTTCTGCGCCGGCATATCCGACCGCCCCTGCACCGCCCCGCTATCCCAGCGCACCACAACCCGCGCATAGCAGCGGGCCCGCGGCGGCTCCGCCGAGCACCCCGCAGCCGGTGCGCCCGCCGCAGGCGTCGCAGCCGATGTCGGCGCCGGGTATCGAGTCGGCGACCATGATGGGCCCGACCGCAGCACCACGCTCCAGCGAGGGCAACCTCGCCACGAGCATGCTCAAGATCCTGCGGCCGGGAGCTCGGCCCGCGGACAACATCCCCGGCGCGGTCAAGATCGGCCGCGCGACCGACAACGACATCGTGGTGCCCGACGTGCTGGCGTCGCGCCATCACGCGACCCTGGTGCCGACCGCTGCCGGGACCCAGATCCAGGACAACCGCAGCATCAACGGCACGTTCGTCAACGGCGCGCGGGTGGAGTCCGCGGTGCTGCGCGACGGCGACACCGTCACGATCGGCAACATCGACCTGGTCTTCTCCGGCGGCACGCTGGTTCGCCGGACCGAGACCGAGGCCGCAACCCGCACCGGCGGCCTGGAAGTGCACGGCGTCACGTGGACCATCGAGAACAACAAGACGCTGCTGCACAACATCTCGATCGCGGCACGGCCCGGCACGCTGACGGCCGTCATCGGGCCGTCGGGCGCCGGCAAGTCGACGTTCGCGCGCCTCGTCGCCGGTTACACGCATCCGACGACGGGCACGGTGACCTTCGAGGGCCACAACGTGCACGCCGAGTACGCGTCGCTGCGGTCCCGGATCGGGATGGTGCCGCAGGACGATGTCGTCCACGGCCAGCTGACCGTCCGTCAGGCGCTGATGTACGCCGCGGAACTACGGCTGCCGCCGGACACCACGAAGGCCGACCGGGAACAGGTCGTCATGCAGGTGCTCGAGGAACTCGAGATGACCAAGCATCTGGAGACCCGCGTCGACAAACTCTCCGGCGGTCAGCGCAAACGCGCCTCGGTGGCGCTCGAACTGTTGACCGGCCCGTCGCTGCTGATCCTCGACGAGCCGACGTCGGGTCTGGATCCCGCACTGGACCGCCAGGTCATGACGATGCTGCGGCAACTGGCCGACGCCGGCCGCGTCGTGCTGGTCGTCACGCATTCGCTGACCTATCTCGACGTCTGCGACCAGGTGCTGCTGCTGGCGCCCGGCGGCAAGACCGCCTTCTACGGTTCGCCCAGCCAGATCGGCGCGTCGATGGGCACGACCAACTGGGCCGACATCTTCAGCACGGTGGCCAGTGATCCTGACGCGGCCAACCAGCGCTTCCTCTCCAAGCACGGGCCACCACCTCCACCGCCGCCGACCGAACAGCCGTCCGACCTCGGCAGCCCGACCAGTACGAGTGTGCGGCGCCAGTTCTCGACGATCGCGCGGCGCCAAGTGCGCTTGGTGGTGTCCGACCGCGGCTACTTCACGTTCTTGATGCTGCTGCCGTTCATCATGGGCGTGCTGTCGCTTTCGGTGCCCGGTGACGTCGGGTTCGGCGTGCCGGTACCCGCGATGCAGGGCGGTCCGGCACCCAACGAGCCGGGCCAGATCCTGGTCATGCTCAACGTGGGCGCCATCTTCATGGGCACCGCGCTGACGATCCGGGCGCTGATCGGCGAGCGGGCGATCTTCCGCCGCGAGCAGGCCGTCGGATTGTCTACCACCGCATACCTTTTGGCGAAAATCTTCGTGTTCACGTTGTTCGCGATCGTTCAGTCGGCGATCGTCACCGCGATCGCGATCATCGGTAAGGGTTGGGGCCCCGGCGCCGTGGACAGCGGATCCCTTCTCGGCAACCGCAGCATCGAGTTGTTCGTCGACATCGCGGTGACGACGGTGGCCGCGGCGATGGTCGGGTTGGCGCTCTCGGCGCTGGCGAGGTCCAACGAACAGATCATGCCGCTGCTCGTGGTCGCGATCATGTCGCAGCTGGTGTTCTCGGGCGGCATGATTCCGGTGACGGACCGGCTGGTGCTGGATCAGATGTCATGGTTCACGCCCGCGCGCTGGGGTTTCGCCGCTTCCGCCTCGACGATCGATCTGATCCGACTGGTCCCCGGTCCGTTGACACCGGCCGACCGACACTGGGAGCACAGTGCGGGCACATGGCTGTTCGACATGGCGATGCTCGGGTTGATCTGCATCGGCTACACGGCTTTCGTGCGCTGGCGGATTCGGCTGAGCAGCGCCTGAGCCCTGCGCCGCCGCGACCCCGCGAGGGGGCATTGAACAACTCGATCCATCGTTCGACGGTGCGGCGTGTGCTCACCTCGCCGGGGCCAGCCGCTTGAGAGCCAGTCCCCCTTCGAAGGGCCTATACCCGAACGCGGGTGGCGCGACGTATCCGGTGTCCCCCAACGGTGTATGCACCTCGTCGACCGTCGGCCCGATCTTGGCGCCGACGGGCGCGAGGGCTTCCAAGTCGAACCGGTACAAGCGTCCCGCGTTGCCGGCCAGGATCTTTCGGCAGACGGCCTCGGGCTGGTCGTGTAGCGCCCAGCGGATCGCCAGCTTGGAGTGGGGCGCAAAGCCTTCCTCGTGCGGATAATCGCTACCCCACATGAGGTGATCGGCACCCATGTAGTCGATCATCGAGGATTCGTACGGCGTGATTTCGGACGCCAGATAGCAGTTCCGCTTCGCGTACTCGCTCGGGGCCAGCTTGAGCTCGTCGATGGACGAACCGCCGAACATCCCGTACGTTCGGTTCCCCGCTTCGGATTTCATGCTGGGCACCATGACGTCGAGCAACATCATCTGTTGCTGGAGCCACAAAGTGCCCTGCTCCGTGGGTACGAACCGCAATGCGGGATGCCGCTCGAAGACTCCCGCGAGGATCAGGTGCGAAACCGTACGCTGCGCCCACATCGCCATCTCGGTGACGAGCACGGCGTTCGACGCGGGCTGATCCATCGGCATCACCGGACTACCTGCCCCCGCGTGTTGGACCACCGTCAGGTCCAGCGCCGTGCACAGCGCCCAAAGCGGTTCGTACCGGGTATGGAAGAGCGGTGCGACGTTCGGATCACCCGGCGAGACCGCCGGGAGGAGGACGCCTCCGAAGCACTCCTGTTCGGCACCCCAGCGGATCTCGTCGAGCGCGAGGTCGACATCGTTCGGGAAGACCTGAATCAACCCTCGGCGTCTGGCCGGGGCAAGCGAACAGAAGTCGATCTGCCAGCGGTTATGGGCTTGCACACCCGCCCAACGCTTTTCGAATTCGTCGCGGGTGCGCGGCAGAGTGATGGTGATGTTCGGGGTGGTGGGGAAGAACGGCGGGACGGTGTTGGGAAGCAGCACCTCTGCCGCGACCCCGTCAGCGTCCATTTCCGACATTCGGAGTGCGTGGTCCCAGTTGCGCTGTGCGGTGGCGATGACCAGATCATCGAACGGGCTCACATAGGTGTTGGCCCACGCGTCGAAATCATCGTGCAACTGACTCGTCAGATACGGCTTGTAGTCGAGCAGATCGGCCCCGGCGTGGGTGTCCGTCGAGATGACAACGTAGCGATCGATCGTGTCCCAGGAAGCGGCCAGAGAAGTCATCGCCACATCCTTGCCCCGAACGGATCCCCGTGCAACGGATTTCGTCGCATTGAGCGCGGTTGCCCGCCCCGCATCGCTGCGGGACTCGAGCAATGGGTCGACGCCGGTGCCATTCACAGGCAGTGAGTCGGTCGGCCACGATTTGTCGGTGGGTGCTGTCATGATGCGGTTATGGTTTCGATCGCTCCTTCTGGCGTTGAGGTGGATTTGAGCCGCCTCGAGCGTTTGGAGGTGTTGTTTGGGCAGTTGGAAGAGCTTTCGGGTCAGCGCAATGCCATTGACGGGCGCATCGTGCAGATCGTCGCCGAACTCGATCACGACAACCTGTGGGGGATCACCGGGGCGCGCTCGGTCAAGGCGTTGGTGGGCTGGAAACTCGGGCTGTCCGATGCGACGGCCAAGACAGTCGCTGCGATCGCGGATCGGTTCGAGGAGTTTCCCCGCTGCACCACCGAGATGTCGCACGGTCGGTTGTCGCTAGATCAGGTCGGCGTGATCGCCCAGCACGCCGCTTGCGGCTCTGATGAGCATTATGCGGAGCTGGCGTCGGTGGCCACGGTCAACCAGCTGCGCACCGCGATCAGCCTCGAACCGCGCCCCAAGCCCGACCCCAAGCCCGAGCCGCAGCGTTCGATCACCAAGATCACCGGCGCGCAGTTCAGCACCTACCGGATCACCGTGCCCAACATCGAAGCGGCCAAGGTCGACGCCGCGCTGCAGTCCCATCGTGAAGCGTTGATCAGCGAACACACCCGCGACCACGGACCCGACGCCCCCGGCGAGGACCACGAACGCCATTTGCAGCGCGACTCGCAGTGCCGGCCGCCGTTTCCGACGCTGACCGATGCGTTCCTGCGCATGGTGGAATCGGCCTGGGACGCCGAGGTGGCGCGGCGCCCACACGGGCAGCACACGACGGTGATCGTGCATCTGGACCTCGACAAGCGCGCCGCCTGGCCGCACCTGGGTCCGCTGCTCTCTGATGCCGATCGCCAATACCTGTCGTGTGACGCCAACTGCGAGGTGTGGCTGCAACGCAACGGCCAACCCATCGGCGCCGGGCGCACGACGCGCCAGATCAGCCGCCGGCTGCGCCGCGCCCTGGAGCACCGCGACCGCACCTGTGTGGTTCCCGGCTGCGAAGCCACCCGCGGACTGCACGCCCATCACATCGTGCATTGGGAAGACGGCGGAGCCACCGAGCTGGACAACCTGGTGCTGGTGTGTCCCTATCACCACCGGCTCCATCACCGCGGCGCCATCACCATCACCGGACCCGCCCCCGACCTGACCGTCACCGACCCCACCGGCCAACCACTGACCAACGCATCACTGGCCCGCCCACCGACCCAACCGCCACCCGCGGTCCCACCCTGGCGCGGACCCCTCGGCGAACGCGCCGACTGGTGGTGGTACGACCCCTTCGAACCCCAACCCCCACCATCGCCCAACTGAAGTCGGCCACCGAAACAGGTTGGCACATCGAGAGATTGAGCCAACATGCACAAAATAGCTGCCGCCGCAGCTGATTTCAGAGCCGCTCACTCGCCGTGGATGTTCAGCCCGTGGGCGGCGGCATAGGCCAAGGCCTGGTCGACGTCGATCTTCGCGCCGCGCAGACTCGCGGTGGTCCACAACGTGGCATCCGTTCGGGCGCCGCGCAGGTCGGCCTCATCCAACCGGATGTTTTGCAGGCGGGCGCCGCTCAGATCCGCACCACGCAGTACCGCCTTGCGTAGGTCGGTGTCGACGAGACCGGCCTCGCGCAACCGGCACCCCGTCAGATCCACTCCCCGCAAGTCACACCCGCCGAGGACCGCCAACGTCAGGTCGACGTCGACCAGGGTCAGGGGCCGAAGCCGGCTGTCGGTGAACACCGACCCGAGCATGCTGCACTGCCGAAAGATGCTGTGGTGCAGCGTCGCCCGATCGAAGCGGCAGTTGCGGAATGCGGAGCCGACGTGCTCAGATTCAGTGAAGTCGACACCGCGGAAGTCGCACTCGTCGAACAGGGACCGCTCGGTGCGCAGTCTGCTGAAGTCGTCGTCGCGGAAGTCGTGACCGACGAATTCGCGTTCGCTCCAGACCTCTTCGTCCGAACTCACCTGATCAGCCACGCAGCGACGTCAAGCTGTCGAGCGCGTACTCGGTGACCGCGATCAGCGCCGCCTTGGCGGAGCGCCGGTCACGAGCGTCGACGGTGATCACCGGGATGTGCTCCGCGAGGGCCAGTGCCTTGCGAACCGCGGCGACCGGATGCCTTGGCGCACCGTCGAACTGGTTGACGGCGATGAGAAACGGCAGGTTGCGCGCCTCGAAGAAGTCGACCGCGGCGAAGCTGTCCTGCAGGCGCCGCACATCGACCAGGATGATCGCGCCGATCGCGCCGCGGACAAGGTCGTCCCACATGAACCAGAACCGGCGCTGCCCGGGCGTCCCGAACAGGTACAGAACCAGGTCCTCGGCGAGCGTGATGCGGCCGAAGTCCATCGCCACTGTCGTGGTGTTCTTCTGCGGGGTGGCTTCCAGGCCGTCGAGGCCCGCCGACGCCGTGGTCACCAACGCCTCCGTCCGCAGCGGCATGATCTCCGAGACCGCACCGACGAACGTCGTCTTGCCGGCCCCGAATCCGCCGGAGATGACGATCTTCGTAGAGGCGGTCTGTCCCGACGTGTTCGGCGCCCGGCGCTCCTCAAAGTGCCCTGAGGCCACGCAGTGTCCTTCCTATCAGCTCACGTCGTTCGTCGACGGTGGTCGAGTCGGTCAAGGTGCCGCGCACCGCCACATAACCTTGCGCGACGAGATCCCCGATCAGCACGCGCGCCACGCCGAGCGGCAAGGATAACTTCGCGGCGATCTCGGCGACCGAGGGGTGGTCGACGCACATGGTCAGGATCTGGCCCCGCACATCGCTGCTCGGCCATCGCGTGGGCTTGTCCGGATCGAGGGTCTCGATCGGCGCTTCCAACGGCAGGTAGACGCGGGAGTCGGTGCGGCCCGCGGTCAGGATGTATGGCCGAACGAGACTCGGCTCTTCCCTCGCGTCGGGTTCCCACAGCGATCTGCCGGCCACCTCGTCGGTCTCATCCCAACCGTGCGGATCATCCATCTGGTGCTCACGAGTGCTGAGGTGCGCGCCGTCGAGCGGACTGGACGACGGTGCCCACCCGTTCGACCAATACCGCCATCTCGTAACCGATCTGGCCGATGTCACAGTTGCGGGTCGCCAGCGTGGCCAGATTCGAACCGTCACCGACGCGCATCAGCAGCAGGTAACCGTTCTCCATCTCAACCACCGACTGCAACACATGGCCGCCCTCGAACAGTTGCGCCGCGCCGGTGGACAGGCTGGCCAGCCCGGATGCCACCGCGGCGAGCTGGTCGGCGCGTTCGGTCGGGATGTGCTCGCTGGCGGCCATCAACAGACCGTCGGCGGACACCAGCACGGCATGGGACACCCCTGACACTTCGCGGGCGAATCTCGAAACCAGCCAGTCGAGCGAGTCGCGCTGCGTCGATCGCGCCGGGTTGGTCATTCGGTATCTGTTCCTCTGTTTCCGGTGGTCTCTCTTGCGTGCGAGCGGCCGGCATGCACCCCGCCGAAGTGGCTGCTGATACTCGCGCGAACGGCTTCCGGGTCCCGCTGCGGCCCACCGGCGGATGAGGTTCGGACTCCAGCGTCGAGCTCAGCCGCCGATGCTACCTTCTCGTCCCCGGTGGCAGCGGCGCCCGGCACCAAGCGGGCGCCGGGGTCACGCATCGGAAGGCCCTCGTCGGTGACCCCGGTGACGGGGGCCTCGTCGGCGGCGGCCGCGGCCGACCAGCCGTGGTCCCAGACGGACTCCCAGTTCAGGTCCTCGCTGTTGGCGAGTTCGGTCGGATCGACCAGCCACTCCGAGAGCATGCTCTGGTAGATCGCGTCGTCCGAAGCGGCTGTCTGCGGCGATTCGGCCGCAGCGGCGCGCGACGGTTCCGGTTCCGGCGTCCGGTCGCTCGCCGGCTGTGCCCGCGCCGAAAAGAACTCCGAGGTGTCCGTCGGCCGCTCGGCGACCGGCGTCGGGGTCACCGCGGCGGGGGGACCCGCGATTCCGCTGGCGCCTGGATTGCGTTGCGGCAGCAGCGAAACCGGCAGCTCGGAGTGACCGTTGAGGTGTTCCGATTCGGCGCGCCCGTCGTCACGACCGGTCTCTCGGTGATCCTCGTCGAGCGCCAACGCTGTTGCGATCCCCGCGTGGGCGTCAGCGGGCGTCGCGTACTCGGGTTCGCTGAATTGATCGGGCAGGCCGGCCCGTCCGAGCAGCTCGGCAGGTACGTACACGCCCGCGGTGGTGCCCGAATTCGGTTCGCCGGCAACGGTGCTGCGCAATCGGACCACCAGCCCGTGCTGCGCCGCGAGACGACCCACCACGAACAGGCCCATGTGCCGCGCGGTGTACGGGTCGACCTCTCCGCCGGACTGCAGGCGGCTGTTGGCGACCCGCAAGTCCGACTCGGTCATACCCAGCCCGATGTCGCTCACCTCGATGACCAGCCCGCCGTTCGCCGTGTGCACCGCCGACACCCGAACCTGCGAGATCGGCGGGGAGTACCGCAGCGCGTTGTCGAGCAGTTCGGCCAGCAGGTGAACCAGGTCACCGGCGACCGCACCGGTGACCTCGCTGTCGGGCACGGTCGCGGTCACCACGCGGGTGTAGTCCTCGACCTCGGACGCCGCGGCGTTGATGACGGCCGACACCGGAACCGGTTCGGCTTGTTCGCGCGGCACCTTGGCGCCCGACAACACCAGCAGGTTGGCGCCGTTGCGGCGCATCCGGGCGGCCAGGTGGTCCAACCGGAACAGGCTCTCCAGCCGCTCGGGATCTTCCTCGTCGCGTTCCAGCCGATCGATCAGCGACAGCTGCTGGTCGACCAGCGACCTGCTACGGCGCGAGAGGGTTTCGAACATATCGCCGACCTGCAACTGCAACCGCGATTGCTCAGCGGCCAGGAAGACGGCCTGCTCGTGTAGTTCATCCACCGCGTGCGCGACCTGACCGACCTCTTCGGAGGTGTGCACCGGAATCGGCGTGATCGCAGGTGCCTCGCCGCCCGCGCGGACCCGCTCGATCTCCTTCGTCAGGTCATCGTGGGCCACTTTGAGTGCGCTGTCGCGGAGTCGGCGTAGCGGGCGCACCAGCGTGCGCGCCACCAGGATCACGATGATCAGCGCCAGCAGGATCGCCCCACCGACGATGGCCGCGTCGCGGATCGACGTGGTGCGCTGGGCGTCGGCCCGCTCCTGGACGGCGGAGGTGACCGCGGTGGTGACGCGGTCGATGATCTGGCGGGCGATCTGTTCGGCTACGGCCACCGACGCCAACAGCTCGGGATTGTTGACAAGGGGCACCGCCGGATTGGTCATCAGAGCCATCCGCTTGACGAACTCGGCCTGAAGCTTCTGCGCCTCCGGTGATCCCACACCGAGCACCTGGCTCATCCCGAACAGCGTCGACGGCTCGGTGCCCGCGAGCGCGATCACCGCGGTCCGCAGTTCGGGCTCCGGCAGCTCGGCACCGCGGGTGAGGGCGAGCTTCTGCATCGTCATCTGACCGCGGGCACCGATCGCGCGGGACAGCCCGAGCGTCTCGGCGCGGATGCGTTCGTCGTCGACGCGGACCGATCCGGTGACCGCGTCTTCGGCGGGCAGCAGCAGCAACGCGTAGGCCTGAATGGTGTCGCGCAGTCCGATGCTGTTCGCGGTGACCTTGTCCACCAACGCCTGGCCGTCGTCGATCATGGTCGTGACGCCCTGCCGCACGTCGGGGGCGACGTCGGTGCTGTCCAGTCGGCGCTGTAGCTCCCGACGGCTGCTGTCGAACCGGGTCAGCGCGGACTGGATGTCCCCGCCGGTGGATGTTGCCAGCATCGCGCCTTCCAGCGCCGCCATGTAGCTCTCGATGGCCGGCACCATTTCGGTGCGCTCGGCGGCACGACGCAGATCCGATTCCTCGGTGAGGCTGCCGTAGATCCGCAAACCGCCGAACATTCCGGCCAGAATCAGCGGCACCAATACGATCGCGAACACTTTCCAGCGGACGGGCCAATTCGCCAGCGCCCACCGCGACGGCCGCTTCACCGGTGGCTCTGGTTTACGTTCGAAATCGACGAGCGTGCCATCGGACTGCTTGAGCTGGGAGAACACACTCATCGACGCGCACCTTCGCGGCCGGCCGCCAATCCGGGATTCAGTAACGGCGCATCGTTCATAAGGCTTCCCACCGATTTCCTACTGATATTGCCCCTCCCCCGACGGGCACGTTCCGGCCCTGGCAATTGGTCGAGTATGCCAGCGATGTGCAGCCGATTCCACAATTCTTACTGAACAGACAGAGTTCATAAACGCAGCTCAGAGGCGCTGTGCGAATTTCCGGCAAATACTCCGGGCGCGGGCTACGCCGCCCGGAGAACCGCGACGAGAAAGTCGGCGTCGTCGGTGAACGGCCGAAGGTCCCAGGTGGACAACAGAAGGTCGGGCGCCAAGCCGGCGGCTGCGGCGTCGTCGAAGAATTCGGCGAACGGGTAGTCGCGGCCGGCGCCGAAGCCGATCACCGCCCGCCCCCCGTCGCGCAGATGGTCACGCAGCCGGGCCAGCACCTGCACCCGGGTGCTCGGCGCGAGGAATGTCATGACGTTGCCTGCCGACAGGATCACGTCGAACGGTTCGGCGATTCCCCGTGCCGGCAGGTCGAGCTCGGCGAGATCGCCGACCAGCCAACGCGGTCCGGGATAATCCTGTTCGGCGGCCTCGATGAGTGCCGGATCGACATCGACGCCGACGACCCGGTGACCGGCCGAAGCCAGATATCCGCCGAGCCGCCCGGGACCGCAACCGGCGTCGAGGATGTGGGCAGCGCGCGGAGCCATGGCGTCGACGAAGCGTGCCTCGCCGGCCAGGTCTTCACCGGCGCGGGCCATCGCGCGGAAGCGCTCGATGTACCAGCGCGAATGCCCGGGATCCGCCGACACCTTCTGCATCCAGAGGCTCTGCGCGACCATGCGACCATTATCGCAGGAGAGGGTCGACGAGCCGGTGGCGGTGACGTCGTAGCGCTTTCACGCTGGAGGGGTCGTAGTTGTTCAGGTTGTTGTTCTTTTCGCCGCGCATCGCCCCCAACACCGGTAACGCGATCCGGATGGTGGCGGCGACCGGGTGCGAATTGCATCTGGTCGAGCCGCTGGGGTTCGACCTGTCCGAGCCGAAACTGCGCCGCGCCGGTCTGGATTACCACGACCTGGCGTCGGTGACCGTGCACCGTGACCTCGCTGCGGCGTGGGAGAAGCTGGCGCCCGAGCGCGTCTTCGCGTTCACCGCGCATGCGGCGACGTCGTTCGCCGACGTCGAGTACCTGGCCAACGACGTTTTGATGTTCGGGCCGGAACCCACCGGCTTGGACGCCGCGACGCTGGCCGATCCGCACATCACCGCCCAGCTGCGGATCCCGATGCTGGCGGGTCGGCGCTCGCTGAACCTGTCGAACGCGGCCGCGGTCGCGGTGTACGAGGCGTGGCGCCAGCACGGGTTCAGCGGAGCGATCTGAGCGCCCGCGCGAAGAGCCTCACCAGCTGTTGAAGTGCGCGATCTGCTCGACCGGTAACCGCTTGGCGGGGCGGAAGTCAGTGCCCTTGGTGTAGGCGATCGGGAACAGGCCGCCCTGGCTGTACTTGTCATGCGGGATGCCGAGCACTTCGGCGGCCTGCTTCTCGCCGTCGCCGAGCAGATGCAGCGTCGTCCATGCGGAGCCGAGCCCGCGCGAGCGCAACGCCAGCATGTAGCTCCACGCCGCGGGCAGCAGTGAGCCCCAGAAGCTCGCGCTCGCCGCACCGGGCGCACCGTCGACCCGACCCTCGAGACAAGGGATCAGCAGCCATGGGGCCTTCTCCATGTTTTCGGCGAGGTATTCGGCCGACGACACCACCGCCTGTCGCCGTTCTCCGCGGCTGTCGCCCTCGGCGTATTCGGGATCGGGCATCGTGCGGTACAGCTTCCAGCTGGTGCGGTAGATGTCGGCGAGCGCCTTCTTCTTGTCGGGGTCGTCGACGAAGACCCACTGCCAGCCCTGTGCGTTGGATCCCGTCGGCGCCTGCACCGCCAGTTCGAGGCATTCCAGCAGCACGTCGCGCGGCACCGGCTTCTCCAGATCCAGTCGCTTGCGCACCGAACGGGTGGTGGTCAGGACTTCATCCACGGACAGGTTCAAGGTCATTTTTCGAGACTACATTCGCCTCATGGCAATCGAATTCACGCAAGAGGTGGCAGACAGGCTCTCCACCGACAAGTACGGCTGGTTGACCACGGTGGCGAAATCGGGACAACCGGTCCCGAAATTGGTGTGGTTCTTCTTCGACGGGTCGGACGTGTTCGTCTACACCGAACCGCGCGCCGCCAAGGTCAGACACCTCAGGGCGAATCCGCGGGTCAGCCTGAACCTGGACTCCGACGGGAACGGCGGCGGGGTCATCGTCGTCGGCGGCACCGCGACCGTCGAGGCCGAGGACGCGAACCCGTTGCAGGACGAGCGGTACCGCGCCAAGTACGGCGAGTACGCGACCAGCCTCGGTTTCAGCGAGGAGTTCCTGGCCGCCTACGACACGCGGTTGAAGATCACCGTCGACAAGGTGTGGACCACACCGACCGGGGGTTAGTGCGGCGCTAATCCCCGAGCGCGCTCAGCGTCTGCACGGCGGCCCGCTCCCCGCTGCGGACCGCGCCTTCCATGTTGTCGGGCCAGCTGCTGCGCTCCGCGCCTGCGAACTCGATCAGGCCGTGCCGCTTGGTCAACAACGGACCGCACGCGCACACCTCGCCGGGTGCGAACACCGCGTCGCAACCCTCGATGTGGTCCTGCTCGGCCCACCGCAGGACGGTCGGACAGCGAAGCTGCTGTGGTTGCACACCGAACGCCTGGGCCAGATCGGCAACCAGGACATCGTCGTCGATGGCCGTTCCCGTGGCCGGAAGGAATCCCGTCACTCGGTCACCACGCCGCCAAGCTCCCCACAGGACGTCACCGCCCACCACCGTGTTGTGGCGCACCGAGTGTCCGCGCGGCAGCAACGCGATCACCTTTGTTCCGGCATCGATATGCAGTTCGGCCAGTCGCACCAGATCCGGCGGCAACGGCGGATCGAATTCGATCCGCGGCAGTTGCGTCACCGGGATCGCGACGACGACCCGCTTGGCATGCACGGTAAGACTGCCCGCCCGGACGTCAGCATCATTGGCGTGCTGCGTGATCCGGCTGACCGGCGTGTTGAATCGAACGGCGTCACCGAGCGGAGCCCCCATCCGGACGGCGACCTGCTGAGCGCCTTGGCTGATGCGCCACTGGAAGGTAGCGGTCAAGCTGCGCCACGGGCCCCCGGCAATGCGGAGCAACCAGAGCAGATGCAGCAGCGACATCGAGCCCAGGTTCTCGCGGGCAAGGGAACCGACGAGCCGTTCCAGCAGGTACCGGCTGCCGGCGTCGAGATGGCGCTCGTCGAGCCATCCCGCGACGGATCGTCCGTCGAGTTCGGCTGCCCGCGATGAACTCCACGGTGCGTCGGCATCGATTCCCCGCGACAACCACGCGAGGGAGCTGAACGCACGTACCAGACCGAGCCAGGTGGCCGGTGGCGGTAATCGACGACGAGCCTGCCGGCCGGGCAGTCGCCACATCACGGGGTATCCGAGTTGGCGGGCCGGCTCAACGTCCAATCCGAGCTCGCGCACCAATCGATGCATTCTCCGATGGGCCCGGCCGATCCATTCGCCCCCGAAGTCGGCGATCGATCCGTCGAGATCGCGCGATCGTGCCCGGCCGCCAACCTCGTCACGAGCCTCGGCGACGAACACGCTTTTTCCCGCCCCGTGCAGATGGCGAGCGGCGGCCAGGCCGGCGAGGCCCGCGCCAACCACCGCTACATCGACCCGCAGAGCGGTATCCTCTGCAGCCATGAGACAAACGTATCAGACAAATGTCTCAATCGGAATGGAGTGGCGATGACTCGACGCACCGGAAACCGGCAGCGATTGCTGGATGCAGCCGTGCGTTGCATCGAGGACCTCGGTTACGCGCGGACGACCGCCCGCGACCTCGTGCAAGCATCCGGGACCAACCTCGGCGCGATCACTTACCACTTCGATTCCAAGGAAGCCCTTCTCAACGAGGCGCTAGCCGAAAGCTGCCGTCGCTGGCTGCAGCAGATACAGCAGGCCTCCACCGCGGCGTCGTCAGGCGACCCGTGGGAAGACACAATCGCTGCTGCGTATGGCGCCCTTCGCGACGGGCGGATGTTTGCCGTGGCGTATGTCGAAGCGTGGGCACAGGCGGAACGCAACCCGGTTCTGCGTGCGCAACTGGCAGCGCACTATCGCGAATTCCGCACGGCCACGGCCGCCCTCGCTCAGTCCCTGAGTCACGCGTCCAGCGAGTCGCTGCCCGACCCGGAAGCTCTGGCGACGATACTCGTGGCGGTCGCCGACGGCCTTGTCGTTCAGTGGCTGCTCGACGCCGACTCGCTGCCGGTACCCGCTCGACTGGCCCGAGCGCTCACACAAATCGGTATCAGCTGAAGTCGCGTCCCGCGAGATTCGCGGCCACTTCCCTCCCCGCTCCAGGTGTCGACCTCGCGGATGTCACTCATCGGCTGTTGATTCCTCGCGCAAGCGCTCGTCATGCCTACTCCCTAACATGTCTTTGACCGCCAGGTGGCTGAACAGCATGCTGGTGCCGATCGGGTTGCCGCCGCCCGGATAGGCCGTGCCGCTCGGTGCGGCCATCGTGTTGCCGGCCGCATACAGCCCGTGGATCGGGTTACCGGAGGTGTCGAGGACCCGCGCCGCGGTGTCGGTGCGCAGACCGCCCTTCGTGCCGAGATCGGAGATGCCGAACATGGCGGCGTGAAACGGCGCCTTCTCGATCGCGACGAGTGGTGAGCCACCGCCGAAGAAGGCGCGGTCGTACGCCTCCTCGCCGCGCCCGAAGTCATGATCGGCGCCTTCGTCGACGAATTCGTTGAACCGCGCGACCGTCGCCACCAGGTTGTCCGCAGGCACCGCGATCTTCTCGGCGAGCTCCTCGAGCGTGTCGGAGGTGTGCCAAAGCCCAGCCTCGACATACTTTTCCCTCTCGACGATCGACACGTTGGTGGCCTTGACTGGCGGTATCCCACCGTCCTTGTCGTCGTAGACCATCCAATACGGCAACGTGACCGAGCCATCGGCCAATTGGGCGAGAATGTCCCGGCCGATCCGGTCGTACGGCGCAGACTCGTTGACGAACCGCCGGCCGTCCTGGTTGACGAAGATGCCACCGGTGAACCACAGCGCAAACGCTGACCGCCCGTCCGGATGCGTCATACCCGGCGACCACCAGGCCTGATCCATCAGGTCGGTATCCGCGCCGATCGCAACGGCCGCCTGCAGCGCTTCGCCACGATTTCCCCAGGGCCCCATGGTGTCCCGTACCGCGCCGGGCACGTCGTAACGGCGACGGAGGTCCTCGTTGCTCTCGAACCCACCGGCGGCCAACAGCACGCCCCGTCGTGCTCGGATGGCCCTGCGTTGATCTTCCGTCTCAACGATCGCGCCGACCACTCGGCCGTCCTCGAGCACGATCTCGGTCAGCGCGGTGTTGCGCCGCAGCGACGCGTGTGAATATTGGCCGATGGCCTTGAGGAACCGGGCGATCAAAGCGCGACCGCCGATGAAGTAGTCGTCGGGCTGCGGTGCGCCGAGGCGATCGGCGTCGAGCGGGCCGCGTACCAGCTCACGCAGTTCCGGCGCCTTGGAAACGGCGAACGGCCTTGCGGCGATATGCCGTTGGCCGTCGAGGCGCGCCTTGGGCACCTTGCCGAAGTAATCCGGCCAGGGCAGCACGTCGAATCTCAGGTGGGAATCGTGTTCGAGGTATTCGATCAGCGGGGCACCGCCGCGGACGTAGGTCTGCTGAAGGTCATACGGCGTGCGATCTCCGACCACCGCGTGGTAGTACTCGAGCGCGTCCTCGATCGTGTCGTCGGTACCGGCCCGCACCAGCACCGGATTACCCGGGAACCACACGCCGCCGCCGCCGGAATATGCTGTGGTGCCGCCGAATTGGTCGGTCGCCTCAACCAGGATGACGTCGAGTCCCTCGCGCGCCGCGGTGTACGCACCGGTGACACCGCCTCCCCCTGATCCGGCGACCAGTACGTCGCATTCCTCGTCCCAGCCGCTCATGCGTATTGTGCCCGCCCGTGAGTCTCGAATTCGGCGTCCAGTGACTGCTTTTCGTCGTCGCTCATGCGCCGGTACACGGGTGCACCTCTGCCGGTCCACCGGTACACCGGCTCGTCGGTGTGCCATCGCTGTCGTTGCAGTTGGCGCTTGAGCACCTTGTTGGAGCCGGTGACGGGCAGCCGCGTCGACAACCTCAGAAACCGAGGGACGCCCTTCCCACCGAGGTCCTGCTGGTTCGACAGATAGGCGGTGAACTCCTCGATGTCGAACGCGTCCGGATCGGCCACCTCGATTGCGGCCATCACCTGATCACCCGAGCGCGGATCCGGCACCGCGAACGCCCCAGCCGCGACCACCCAAGGATGCCGTCGCAGCACCCGTTCGATCGTCAACGCCGAAGTGTTCTCCCCGTCGACCCTGATCCAGTCGCCACGCCTGCCGGCGAAATAGATGAAGCCGGCCTCGTCGACATAGCCGAGGTCCCCGCTCCAGTACCAGCCGTTGCGGATTCGTTCGGCGTTGGCCTCGTCGTTGCGGTAATAGCCCTCGAAACTGCGGGTGCCGAATTTGTCGACGATCTCGCCGACCGCCTCGTCCGGATTGCGTACGCGACCGTATTCGTCGAGAACTGCTCGCGCACAATCTTGTAGCGTGTCCGGGTGCACCACCGCGACGCCGTCGTGCAACGGGCGCCCGAGCGCGCCGGCGGGCGCTTGCGGATCAGGCGCGACCACCGCGCCACCCTCGCTGGACCCGTAGCCCTCGAACAGTTCCGCGCCGAACCGGCGGCGGAACTGGGCCTGGTCATCGGGTGAAGCCTCCGTGCCGAAGCCCCGCACCAGCGGATTGTCGGCATCGTCGGGTCGCTCCCGGGTGGCCATCAGGTAGGCCAGCGCCTTACCGACATAGGTGAAGAACGTCGCACCGAAATACCGTACGTCGGGCAGGAATCCGGACGCGGAGAACGACGGTGCGAGGCACACGGTGGCGCCGTTGGCCAGCGCCGGGGCCCACAGCGCCATGATCGCGTTGCCGTGGAACAACGGCATGCAGCAGTACTCCACATCGGCTCGCGAATGCCCGAATTTCTCGGTGGCGGCGTAGGCAATACGGGCCAGTCTGCCTTGGCTGCATTTGACGGCCTTGGACGCGCCGGTCGTGCCGGAGGTGAAAAGAAGGAGCAACAGCGAATCCTCGCCCACGCCTGCGGTGACGGCCGGCTCGACTCGATGCGCGTCGATCACCCGTCCGTACCGCGGGTCGTCGATCACGAGGAATCGATTCGCGTCCAAGCCGAGATCCAGCTCGTGCAATCGATCGAACCCCGCGGTGTCGGTGACGATCAATTGGCAATCGGCATGGCGGATTTCGGCCGCCAGCTCGGCCGCGCCCCGGGTCGGGTTGATGCCCACCACCGTCGCTCCGACGAGGGCGGCGCCGCCGAGCCAGAACACGAAGTCCGGGACATTGTCCAGCAGTACGCCGATATGAAACGGGCCATCGCACCGCATCGACTGTGCCAGCTCACCGCGTGCCGCGGACTCCCGCACGACCTCGTCCCAGGACCAATCCCGTTGCCGGGTGCGCAGACCGAGATGGTCGTCCCAGAGGCGATCGAGCAGCATTTCCGCAATGGAATCGCGCTTCGGCACCGCGATGTCGGAACACATTTCAGGCGGACGGATGGACGAGGTCCACATAAGACTGGGGCAACTCTTCACGCGACATTTTGGTCATGCTCACCACACCGGGATTGTAGGAGTCTTCGCCGAGGATCTTCCCGTTCTCGTCGATCGGCCACAGCAGCAACTGCCGGAATACGATGAGGTAGTCGGCGTCGACGTCGTCGACAGGAATGCCGATGCGTTGGGCTTCTGCGCCGGGGTAGATCTGTTTGAGCAGACCCTCGGTCACCAGGCAGTGGTCGTCGACGACGAGCCGCTGCACCTCGAACTCGAGAATGTTTGTCCGGGTCGCCAGGAAGTCGGTGTAATAGGTCTGCACACCCGCTGTGGTCTTCGGGCCGAAGTCGCCTTCGGCGCCCCAGAAGTGGTAATCCGGTTGCGGAGCCAGCGTGGCCATCAGGCGATCCATATCCGGGGCGGCTTCGGCTTTCATGTGCTCGATCACGGCGCTCAGCACGACGCGGTGGCGTTCATTGGTAGTGTCGGCCAGGCGTTTTTCCAGGGGTTCCCAGGTTCGGGTGGGATCGATAACTGCCATGCGGTCATCATCACGAAGCCGCAGCGTACAGTCATCCGCCGTCCGTCGATCAATTCCGTCCATCCACCCGACACGTGTCGGGCTCGAGTAACTCCTCCGACGACAGGGCAATACGGCGCACCATGAGCACCAACGTCGCCAAGAACCGGTCCATCGGATCGTCGAGATCCCAACCCATCGTGCGCGCCACCGAAGCGAGGCGGGCCGCGACGGTGCTGTGGTGCACGTGCAGCTCCGCGGCCGTTCGGCGCAGCGAACCGAACACCAGGAACGCCTCGACGGTCTGCACTGCCAGCGCACCTGTCGGCGACGCTGCAATCTCGTCGAGTCGGGCCATCTCCCGGTTGTCGCGCACCCGATCGAGCGGCAGGTCGGCCAATAGCTCCAGCAAGCTGAGCCGTTCGTAAGCGATGGCCCGCCTGCCATAGCCGGTCGAGGATGCGAACCGCAACGCGCGCATGGCTTGCTGCCAGGACGTGGGCGCGGCGAACGCACTTACACTGGAGCCGATTCCGACCCATGGCCCACGGTCGGAGTTTGCATGGCGTGGCGACGGGAACGCGTCGACGATCGCCCTCTCGAGTCCGTCGGAGAGCGCCCGGGTATCACCGTCGTGCTGGCACAACACGGCTGTGGCATTGCCGATCGCGACCGTGCGCACCGCCACATCGGCGAGTTCGCCGGTGATGATCTGCAACGCAGCGGACGGTGATTGCGCGGAGACCGCGAGGACGCGAACCTTCCGGGTTTCGTCGAGCCCGAGTAGGCGAATGGCCCGCGCCCGGTCCTCTCGATGTTCCTTTCCCGAGATCACGACTTCGAGCAGTGCCGGGTCGCCGAGCTGCGGTGTGACCGAGCTGCGGGTCAGAACCCTTCGCAGCGAGTGGCTCACGCGATCAATGAGCACCGGGTCCAGCTCCGAGGGGCCGCCCGCACGCTCGACCCAGACGACCGGTTCGTCGTCGAGCGACGGCGCCGCCGGGACGTTCCCCGTGGTGTCCAGCGAACCGACCGTGTCATAGCGGATGACGGCGCCGGATGTCCACCGCGCACCGACCGGGCATTCAGCCAGCAGTGCGGCCGAGCGCACAACGGCTTCGGCGCCAGCCGCTGCCTCGCCAACCTCGTCGAAGTAAGCAATTATCCGCAACACCGACGCGGGGTCGGATCCCAGCTCCGACATCCGAACCGGGCGGCGGCTCATGCCACCACCTTAAGCCGTCGGCTGGGTTGACGTTTCACCATCGAGTGGCCTGGCAACTCGGATGTGACAGTGGGTCAGGAAGGGGACCGGAGTCATGGTTGACGGATATTTCACGTCGAAGTACCGCCGCACCGCAGCACCGGTGTTGGCTGCAGTGTTGCTCGTGGCAGTCAGCGGATGCGCAGGCGGTGACGATGAGGACGCAGATTCGGCGGGGACCACGCCAGCGCCGGCCGCGACATCTGCTGCCCCGGCGGTGACATCTTCTGCGCCGGCCTCGGCTGCTCCGGCAAGCACCGACATCGATGCGCTGCGCCGGGCCGGAAGCACTGCGACGGCAGCCGTCCCCGACAGCACGTTGATCTCCATCGAGACCGAGCGCGATGGCCGGTGGGAGGTCCAGGTCGTCACTGCCGATGGCACCGAGCACGAGATGGACGTCTCCAGCGACGGCGCCACGGTGACGATGGGGCCGACGGCGAAAGGCGAGGACGAAGCCGACAAGGCCAAGCACCGCGACCGGGTACAGGCGGCTCGGGTGGATTACCGGGCAGCTGCCGACAAAATTCTTGCGGAGGTGCCCAACGGCGCCATCACCGAACTCAACCTCGATAGCAACAACGGAACGACGGTCTGGGAAGCCGATGTCATCGACGATTCTCAGACCAAGCACGAAGTCACCATCGATGCGGGTTCCGGTCAAGTGCTGCAAAACACGACCGGACGCTGAACAACGCCCGCCAGCGAACGGCGATGAACGCCGGCGTGGACAGCCCGGTGATGGTACGTAGCGAGTTCGCCCCGTTACGTACGGTCGTCGTGGCCCAGTCTCAACTCCGGCCTCCCGACGAAATGCCGGAGAGCATGGCGGCGTTCCTCACCCCGGAGTCTCGTGAGCTGGTGAAGGACATGAACGGTCGCGAGTATGCCGAGGCCTTTCCCGATCGCCAACAGCAGTGGGAGTCCGAACGCGAGAACCTGTCTTCGCTGCTCGAGCGGTACGGCGTGGAAGTGTTGCGGCCGCGTCTGCTGACCGACGCGGAGAAGGCCGCCGGTGACGGCGACGGCTACGCCAACTTCTTCGTCCGTGACCCGTGGTTCACCGTGGGCGACTTCGTCATCGAGGGCAGCCTGCGCTTGCCTCACCGCCGCCTCGAAGTGTTGACCAGCCGCGAGATCCTCAACAGCCGAGCACTTACCGGGTCGTGCACCTACGTCGCGCTGCCGCAGCCGGCGATACCCGACGGCGATTCCGAAGACAACGGAGCCGGGCCATTTCTGGAAGGCGGTGACGTGCTGGTGTACGACAAGCATGTGTTCGTCGGCCACTCCGGACTGGCCTCCAACCCGCTGGGGATCAGATGGCTAAACGAGCTGCTCACCCCGCTTGGCTACACCGTCGAAACCGTCCGGCTCGCACCGAATTTCCTACACCTGGACTGCGCTTTGGGGTTGGTTCGGGAGGGCCTGCTCGTCGCTTGCCCTGACGGGCTCATCGACGGACTGCCCGCCACGCTGGAGGGTTGGGAACGGATCGACGTCAGCGAGGAAGACGGCATCGCACTGGGCACCAACGGGTTGCCGATCAGTCCGGACGTCTACATCACCGACCCGGCCTTCCGCCATATCGGGGACCGCATCGCCGAGCACGGCGTCACCGTCGAATACGTCGACTTTGCGATCTCCCGCGGCCTCGGAGGCTCGTTCCGCTGCACCACACAGCCACTGCGTCGTGAGTGACTGCACATTCCTTACCGGAAGTCGCGGGACTTCGAGCTGATGGCCAAGGTGAGCTTGCCCATCCGCTCAGCGACGACGGTGACGGCGCCGGTCGCGTTCTGCACCTGACCGCGGATCAACAACGCCGTGGCCGTCTGCGCCAGCTTGCGGTGCCGCACCCACACACCGCGCGAGCAGATGATGTTGACCATCCCGGTTTCGTCCTCGAGGTTGAGGAACGTGACGCCCTGGGCGGTCGCCGGCCGCTGGCGGTGCGTGACGGCCCCGGCCACCAGCACCCGGGAGCCGTCGGGCACCTCCAGCAGGCTGCCCGCCGGGACCACGCCCATGGCGTCGAGATCCTCGCGCAGGAACTGCGTGGGATAGCTGTCGGACGAGACACCGGTCGCCCAGACGTCCGCGGCGGCCAACTCGAGTTCGGTCATACCGGGCAGCGCGGGAATGTGTGACGACGCGCCCACCCCGGGCAGCCGGTCGGGCCGCTGCGTGGCGGCCGCCCCCGCCGCCCACAGCCCTTCGCGCCTGGCGATGTCGAAGCAACCCAGCGCTCCCGCGGTGGCCAGCGCCTCGGTCTGCGGCACCGACAGCTGCACCCGGTGAGTCAAGTCCAACAGGGAGGTGAACGCGCCGTTGGCTTTTCGTTCGTCGACCATCTTCTCGGCCAGCTCGTCGCCGATGTGGCGGACACTGCCCAGACCCAATCGGACCGCGTTCCCTGCGTCTTCCAGGGTGGCGTGCGTCTGGCTGGCATTGACGTCGGGCCGTCGGACGACGACGCCGTGTCTGCGGGCGTCGGCCACCAGCGACTGCGGGGAGTAGAAGCCCATCGGCTGCGCGCGCAGCAGCGCGGCGCAGAACGCGGCGGGGTGGTGCAGCTTGAACCACGACGAGTAGAACACCAGCGACGCGAAGCTCAGCGAATGGCTTTCCGGGAAGCCGAAATTGGCGAACGCTTCCAGCTTCTCGTAGATCCGGTCGGCCACCTCGCCGGTGATGCCGTGCCGCTGGCGCATGCCGTCGTAGAACCTGCCGCGAAGCCGGCGCATCCGCTCGGTCGACCGCTTGGACCCCATCGCCCGGCGCAGCTGGTCGGCTTCGGCGGCGGAGAAACCCGCGCAGTCCACCGCGAGCTGCATGAGCTGCTCCTGGAAAAGCGGCACTCCCAACGTCTTGTGCAACGCCGGAGCCATCGACGGATGTTCATAGGTGACGGGCTCTTCCCCGTTGCGCCGCTTGATGTACGGATGCACCGATCCGCCCTGGATCGGGCCGGGCCGAATCAACGCCACCTCGACGACCAGGTCGTAGAACACGCGGGGCTTGAGCCGCGGCAGGGTGGCCATCTGCGCGCGCGACTCCACCTGGAACACCCCGACGGAGTCGGCTTTTTGCAGCATCTCGTACACCGCGGGCTCGGACAGGTCCAGTTGCGCCAGGTCGACGTCGATGCCCTTGTGCTCGCGCACCAGGTCGATGCAGTAGTGCAGCGCCGAGAGCATGCCGAGGCCGAGCATGTCGAACTTCACCAAACCTATTGCCGCGCAGTCGTCTTTGTCCCACTGCAGCACGCTGCGGTTCTCCATCCGCGCCCATTCCACCGGGCACACGTCGGCGATGGGTCGGTCGCAGATCACCATGCCGCCGGAGTGAATGCCCATGTGCCGCGGCAGGTTGGAGATCTCCTTGGCCAGCTCGATCACCGGCTCGGGGATGTCTTCCACATGTGGCGCCTCGGCGAGGTTGCCCCACTGCCCGAGCTGCTTGCTCCAGGCGTCCTGCTGCCCCTGCGAGAAGCCCAGCGCGCGGGCCATGTCGCGCACCGCGCTGCGGCCACGGTAGGTGATCACGTTGGCCACCTGGGCGGCGTAGTCGCGGCCGTACCGGTCGTAGACGTATTGAATCGCCTTCTCCCGCAGGTCCGATTCGATGTCGATGTCGATGTCCGGCGGGCCGTCGCGGGCCGGGGACAGGAACCGCTCGAACAGCAACTCGTTGGCCACGGGGTCCACGTTGGTGACGCCGAGCGCGTAGCAGACCGCGGAGTTGGCCGCCGATCCCCTGCCCTGGGCCAGGATGCCGTTCTCCTTGCAGAACCGGGTGATGTCATGGACCACCAGGAAATAGCCCGGGAAACTCAGTTGCTCGATGACTTTCAGTTCGTGCTCGATCTGCGCGTACGCCCGCGGCGCGCGCTCCGGTGGCCCGTACCGTCGGCGTGCACCCTGCATCACCAGATGCCGCAGCCAACTGTCTTCGGTGTGCCCGTCGGGGACGTCGAACGGCGGCAACCGGGGCGCGATCAACGACAGCCCGAACGCGCACTGCTCGCCGAGGTCGGCCGCGGCAGTCACCACCTCGGGGCGGTCGGCGAAAAGTTGCGCCATCTCCGCGCCCGATCGCAAATGTGAACCGCCCAGTGGGGCAAGGTAACCGGCCGCCTCGTCCATCGAGTGCCGGGCGCGGATCGCCCCCATCGCCATGGCCAGCCGACCCCGTGACGGTTCGGCGAAGTGTGCGGCGGTGGTCGCGACGACGTTCAGGCCGAAGCGCGGCGCGAGTTCGGCAAGGGTGGCGTTGCGTTCGTCGTCACACGGATGTCCGTGGTGGGTGAGTTCGATGCTGACCCGGTCCCGGCCGAACCGGTCGACAAGGTCGGCCAGTACCTTGGCGGCCGCGTCGGGTCCGCCGGTTGACAGCGCTTGGCGGACATGGCCTTTGCGGCAGCCGGTGAGGATGTGCCAGTGGCCGCCCGCGGCCTCGGTCAACGCGTCGTAGTCATAGCGCAGGACTCCCTTCTCGCCGCCGGCCAGGTGTGCCTTGGCGAGTTCGCGTGACAGCCGCCGGTAGCCTTCGGGGCCGCGCGCCAGCACCAGCAGGTGCGGGCCGGGTGGATCGGGATCTTCGGTCCGGTTGCCGCCGCCGAGCGACAGTTCAGCCCCGAACACCGTCGACATCTCCAGTTCCTTGGCGGCTTCGGCGAAGCGCACCACCCCGTAGAGGCCGTCATGGTCGGTCAGCGCGATCGCCCGCAGATCGAGCCGGACCGCTTCCTCGACGAGTTCCTCCGGTGTGCTGGCGCCGTCGAGGAAGCTGTACGCCGAGTGCGCATGCAGTTCGGCATAGGGAACTTCCGCGCCGGCCCGCTCGACGTCCGCCGCCTCGTATGCCCCGCGCTTACGCGACCAGGCCGGGCTGTCGCCGCCGTCGCCGATCTGCTCGTCGATGGGCCAGCCGGCCCGCCGCGGCTTGCCGCGCAGCACCCGCTCCATTTCCGTCCAGCTCGGCGGCCCGGTATGCCAGCCCATGCCCACCAGTGTATCGAACGAATGTTCGATACGTGTTCAGACGGTCACTGCCTTCGATAGATTCGGCCAATGACCATCCTGCGCCGCGCGCTCACCGCCCTCGCCGCCGCACTGATGCTGGGAGCGAGCTTGCCCGCTGCGCCCGCATCGGCCTCGCCGGTCATCACGATCACCTTCGTCCGGCACGCGGAATCCGTGGGAAATGCCAGCGGCATCATCGACACAACTGTCCCTGGTCCCTCACTCACGCCGACGGGCCAACAGCAGGCCAAGGAGGTGGCCGCGCGCTTGTGTCAGACGCCCCACGACGGCGTATACGCCTCCACGATGGTCCGCACCCAGCAGACAGCCCAGCCGTTCGCGGACGAACTCGGTGAGCAGATCGTCGTGCTGCCCGGCCTGCGCGAAGTCGAGGCGGGCGATCTCGAAGGCCGGCCCGAAGCCGAAGCCACGCACGGCTACCTGCAACCCCTGCAGCAGTGGCTGACGGGTGACCGGTCGGCCCGCATCCCCGGATCGATCGACGGCAACGAATTCGACGCGCGCTTCGATGAGGCGGTCGACACCATCTACCGCAGCGGACATCAGCGGCCCGTCGCGTACTCGCACGGGGCGGCCATCGCCATGTGGACGATGATGAACGTCCGCAATCCTCCGTTGGAGCTCGCGGCGACGCAGCCGCTACCGAACACCGGCCTTGTCGTCGTCCAGGGCAATCCGCAGGGCGGCTGGACGCTACTCGACTGGAACGGCACGAAATTCGACTGACGGCGTTCCGTGCCGGGTATCCGATAAGGATGACCCAAGGAGCGACGACACACACGCGAATATTCCGCGACCGCAGAGAGGCCGGCCGCATTCTGGCCCGCCTCCTCGACGGTTACCGGGGGCGGTCCGACGTCATCGTCCTCGGCCTTCCGCGCGGCGGTATACCCGTCGCATGGGAGGTGGCGGCGGCGCTCGATGCCCCGCTGGACGCGTTTCTGGTCCGTAAGCTCGGCGTGCCGGGGCACGAGGAGTTCGCGATGGGTGCGATAGCTCTCGGCGGTCGCGTCGTGCTCAATGACGACGTGGTCCGCGGTCTGCAGATCACGCCGGAGAAGCTGCAGCAGGTCGCCGAGCGCGAAGGTCGCGAGCTGATGCGCCGCGAAGAGGCTTATCGAGGTGGCCGGCCGCCGCTCGACGTGACCGACAAAACGGTGATTCTGGTCGACGACGGCTTGGCGACCGGAGCCAGCATGCAAGCCGCGGTGCAGGCGCTTCGGGAGATGCGACCCGCCGAAATCGTCGTCGCCGTGCCCGCAGCACCCGAGTCGACGTGGCGTGAATTCACCGGCATCGCCGATGACGTCGTCGTGGCCACCATGCCGCAGCCATTCCGGGCAGTGGGACAAGCCTATTGGGATTTCGACCAGACCACCGACGACGAGGTGCGGGAACTGCTTGCCACGAGGACTTCGTCCACCGCGGCGGTTTCAGCGGCCGAGGTATCACCCGCCGACCACTTGCGCCGCGTCGTCATCGACGCTCCCGATGGCGTTCCGCCACGCGAGGTGCTGGACGAGCTGATCGGCAACGCCCGGGTGGTGCTGATCGGCGAGAGTTCGCACGGCACACACGAGTTCTATTGGGCGCGTGCCCAGATCACGAAGTGGTTGATCGCGGAGAAGGGCTTCTGCGGCGTCGCGGCCGAGGCCGACTGGCCCGACGCCTATCGGGTGAACCGCTATGTCCGCGGCATCGGAGACGACGCCGACGCCGAGCAGGCGCTGCGCGGATTCCGCCGCTTCCCCACCTGGATGTGGCGCAACACCGTGGTCCGCGACTTCGCCGAGTGGCTGCGAACGCACAACCGGGACAGGGACCGCCGCGAACAGGGCGGCTTCTACGGTCTGGATCTGTACAGCCTGCACCGTTCGATGGCAGAGGTAATCGATCACCTCGAGAAGGTGGATCCCGCCGCGGCAGCGCGTGCCCGGCAACGGTATTCGTGCTTCGATCACGCCTCCGCGGAGGGCGACGGCCAGGCGTACGGGTTTGCGGCGGCGTTCGGCGCCGGCCAGTCGTGCGAAGAAGCGGCGGTCGACCAACTTCTCGAGATTCAGCGCAACGCCGTGGAATACGCCCGCCGCGACGGATTGCTGGCCGAGGACGACGCCTTCTACGTCGAGCGCAACGCGCATGTGGTGCGCAATGCCGAAGCCTATTACCGCCAGATGTTCGGCGGCCGGGTCAACACCTGGAACCTGCGTGACGAACACATGGCGGATACGCTCGATGCCCTGCTGGCGCATCTGGATCGCGACGACACCGGTAGGTCACGGATAGTGGTGTGGGCCCACAACTCTCACGTCGGCGATGCACGCGCTACCGAGGTCTCCGCCGATGGCCAGACGACCCTCGGTGCATTGGCGCGCGACCTGTTCGACGACCAGGCACGGCTCATCGGGTTGACCACCTCGACCGGCACGGTGACCGCGGCCAGCAGGTGGGGCGGCGCGGCGCAGCGCAAGGTGGTCCGGTCTCCGCTGCCCGACAGCGTCGAGGAGCTGTTCTCCGAGGCCGGGGCGGAGCCCTTCTATGTGGCGATGCGCCGCGACGGTCGGCCGTCAGCCGCGCCGCTTGATGACATCCGGCTGGCCCGCGCGATCGGCGTGATCTATCTGCCGGACACCGAACGCCAGAGCCATTACTTCCATGTCCGGCCGGCCGATCAGTTCGACGCGATGATCCACATCGACCGCACCCGCGCACTGGAGCCGCTCGAGCCCACAGGTGAATGGGTTGAAGGTGAAGTGCCCGAGACGTATCCGTCCGGACTGTAGCGGCGGCAGGTTGCGATTCTTTCGTCGCAACAGCCCTACATGCAATCTCGGCTCTAGCGTCGTCGAGCGCTCACGGTAGGTCTTCGGGGCCGAGTTGTTGGCGCGGCACCACCACCATCGGGACGTCGAGAACGCGCATCATCTTGGCCGCCGTCGACCCGAGGAACAGCCGCCGGGGTGCGCTGAGTCGACTCGACCCGACCATGATCAGATCCCCGTCCTGCCAGTCCAGCTTGCTCACCGCCTCTTCGACCGTCGCACCATCGACGATCGTCGACGTCACGGGAAAGCCTTGCGGGAGCTCGGCTTTCGCCGACTCGTGAACCTGGCGCGCATGTGTCAGCGCCCGCTCCCGCGCCGCGTCGCCGTCTCCGCGCAGCGCTCCGAACGTCGGGTCCAGGGCCACCAGCGACACCAACCGCAGCGGGGTGCCTGCCGCCCGGCTGAACCGAACAGCGGTGTCCAGCAGGATGTCTGCGCCCGCGCGCTCACCGATCGCACAGGTGACTTCGCGGACGCGGTCGATGCCCGAGTCGCGCGTTCGGCGAGGCGCCACTGCGACGGGCACCGGAGCCGAGTGCAACAACTCGTTGACCACCGACCCCAGTGAGAAGCCACCTGCCAGGCCGCCGCCCGCTGCACCGACGACGATCATGTCGGCCTCGACGCGCGCCGTCTCCTGAATGAGCCCGTCGGCCGACGAGTCGTCGTACCGGACGTGGCTGCGTACGACGATGTCGTCGGGCACGGTGGCGCTGGCTTCGGCCAGCCACTCCCGGGCCTGTGCGGTGAGGTGCTCCTCGAAATCGCCGATCGGCTTGATCGACGGGGCCACCCGGTCCGGCGGCAGCACAATGCACAGGTCGAGCTCAGCGCCGAGCGTGCGGGCCAACCGCACCCCGAGCGCCACCGCATCGGCACCGCCTGATGTGGCCAGATAACCAATGACGAGCCTCATGGTCGACCATCCTGTCAATCCCGGGCATCCGATGCCGGCGGATCGACCAAATGCCGGTCAGTCCCGGTATTCCGCGGCGCCGTCCTCGAGAACGAGGCGGGCGTTCGAACCGTCGGGATCGGCGGCCTCCGTTCGGAACACTGCGCGGCCGGCCTCGGTCCGCCAGATCGACGTCGTGAGCGTCTCGCCGGGGAACACCGGCGAGGTGAACCTGGCGTCGATCGCGCTCACTTTCGTCGCGTCGCCGCCGCCGAGTTCGGCGACCAGCGCGCGGCCCGCGACGCCGTAGCTGCACAGCCCGTGCAGGATCGGCTTCGGGAAGCCGGCCAGCTCCCTGGCGAACCACGGGTCGCTGTGCAGCGGATTGCGGTCGCCCGACAACCGGTAGATCAACGCCTGGTCTTCGCGCGTGGGCAGTGCAATTCGGGCATCCGGTTCACGGTCGGGAATCTCCGGCGCAACGGGCCGCTGTCCCGGTTGCCCGCCGAAGCCGCCCTCGCCGCGGATGACCGCTGTCGTGAAGGTTTCCGCGACGACGTTCGACGTGTCCGGATCGGTGCCCGTCGCCTTGAGCATGACGATCGCGTTCTTGCCCTCACCCTTGTCCTGGATGTCGGCGACCTCGGCGACCACGCTGAGCTTGCCCGCCGGCTTGAGCGGCTCGTGCAACCGGATTCCCTGCGAGCCGTGCAGCAGCATCGCGAAGTTGAACGAGCCGATCATCGCCGCCGCCGCGAACGGCAGACACGCGATCACCGCATAGGTGGGGAGCACCTGCTGTTCGATTCCGTGGCTGTTTTCGGTGGTGAACGCGAGATCGGCGGTACCCGCCCCGACACCCAGCGCGTAAAGCAAGGTGTCGCGGTCGGTCCATTCGAACAGTTGCGGGTCGGTCTTGGCGCCGATGGCTTTGGGGTCGAGTGGCATACCCGAACGATATCCGCCGGACGTCAACGGCTCGGTCACACGCCATTGACGTTTCACCCGCCGAGGGCCACGATGACTCGCATGCGCTATGTCGTTACCGGCGGTACCGGGTTTATCGGACGGCGAGTGGTAGCCCAGTTGCTGGCCCGCGACGGGGACGCCGAAGTGCTGGTGCTGGTCCGCCGGGAGTCGCTGTCCCGGTTCGAGAGGTTGGCCGCGGCGTGGGGTGAACGCGCGAAACCGCTGGTCGGCGATCTCACCGCCCCGAATCTGGGGGTGGCGGCAGAGGCGCTCGCCGAGGCCGGCGCTGTCGACCACGTCGTGCACTGCGGCGCGATCTACGACATCACCGCGTCGGACGCCGACCAGCGCGCGGCCAACGTGGAGGGCACCCGCGCGGTGATCGAGGTGGCGAAACGATTCGACGCGACGCTGCACCACGTGTCGTCGATCGCGGTTGCCGGCACCTTCCGCGGTGAGTTCACCGAGGATGACTTCGACGTCGGTCAGGAACTGCCCACGCCGTATCACCAGACCAAGTTCGAGGCCGAGTTGCTCGTGCGCAGCGCCGCCGGCCTGCGCTACCGGGTGTACCGGCCCGCGGTCGTCGTCGGCGATTCGCGCACCGGCGAAATGGACAAGGTCGACGGGCCGTACTACTTCTTCCCGGTGCTGGCGAAGCTGGCCAAGCTGCCGTCGATCACCCCGATGGCGCTGCCCGACACCGGCCGCACAAACCTGGTGCCGGTCGACTACGTGGTCGACGCGCTCGTCGCGTTGATGCACCTGCCGGATCGCGACGGCCAGACATTTCATCTCACCGCGCCGAAAACCATTGGACTGCGCGGTATTTACCGCGGCGTCGGCAAGGCGGCCGGACTGCCTCCGCTGCGCGCCTCGCTGCCGCGCTCGGCCGCGGCCCCCATCCTCAAAGTCGGTGGACGCGCCAAGGTGGTGCGCAACATGGCGGCCACCCAACTCGGCGTGCCCGCCGAGATCCTCGACGTGGTGGACCTGATGCCGACGTTCACTAATGAGCGCACAGCGGAAGCGTTGCGCGACAACGGCATTGAGGTACCTAAGTTCGCCGATTATGCGCCTGCGCTCTGGCGGTACTGGGCCGAGCATCTCGATCCCGACCGGGCCCGCCGCGACGATCCGGCGGGACCGCTGGTCGGCAGGCACGTGATCATCACCGGGGCGTCGAGCGGGATCGGTCGGGCGTCGGCGATCGCGGTCGCCGAACGCGGCGCGACGGTGTTCGCGTTGGCGCGCAACGCCGATGCACTCGACGAACTGGTCGCAGACATTCGCGCCGCCGGTGGCCGAGCGCACGCGTTCACCTGCGATGTCACCGACTCGGCGTCGGTCGAGAGCACCGTGAAGGACATCCTGGGCAGGTTCGACCACGTCGACTACCTGGTGAACAACGCGGGACGCTCGATCCGTCGATCGGTGGTCGCGTCCACCGACCGGCTGCACGACTACGAGCGGGTGATGGCCGTCAACTATTTCGGAGCGGTGCGGATGGTGCTTGCGCTGCTGCCGCATTGGCGAGAACGGCGGTTCGGTCACGTGGTCAACGTGTCGAGCGCGGGGGTACAGGCCCGCAACCCGAAGTACAGCTCGTACCTGCCGACGAAGGCGGCGCTGGACGCGTTCGCCGATGTGGTCGCGACCGAGACACTGTCGGACCACATCACATTCACCAACATCCACATGCCACTGGTGCGTACGCCGATGATCGCGCCGTCGCGGCGGCTCAACCCGGTCCCCGCGATCAGCGCCGAGCACGCCGCGGCGATGGTGGTGCGCGGCCTCATCGACAAACCCGCGCGGATCGACACGCCGTTGGGCACCCTCGCCGATTTCGGCAACTACTTCACGCCGCGGTTGTCGCGGCGCGTGCTGCACCAGCTGTATCTCGGATTCCCGGATTCCGCCGCGGCGCGCGGCGAGCCGTCCGCGCAGACCAGGCCCAGCGGCACCCGACGCCCCCGGCGACCGACGCGGGCGGTGCCCACCTTGCGGGTGCCGCGGCCGGTCAAGACCGCGGCGCGGTTGGTGCCGGGTGTGCACTGGTAACCGAGGTTTCCTATCGTTGGCGGCGTGACGCAACCCGTGTTCGCCGATGTCGACACCGGCGTCGATGATGCGATGGCGTTGGCGTACCTGTTCGCCAGCGCCGACGCCGCGGTAGTGGGGATAGCGTCCACCGCGGGAAACGTTCCGGCACAACAGGTCTGCCGCAACAACCTGCGCCTGCTGGAGTTGTGCCGGATGCCGCCCATCCCGGTATCGAAGGGCTCCGAAGCGCCCGTCGCCTCGCTCCTGCGCACCGCTGAGGACACCCACGGTCCCGAGGGCATGGGGTACGCACGGTTGCCCGCGACCGAGCGGAAACTCACCGCACATGACGCCGCCGAGGCCTGGGTGCGCGCGGCGCGTGCGTATCCGGGTGAACTGGCCGCGATCGCCGTCGGCCCGCTCACCAACCTGGCACTGGCGCTGCGCATGGAGCCCGCGCTACCGACGTTGTTGCGCCGGTTGGTGATCATGGGTGGCGCGTTCGACTATCGAGGTAACACCACCCCGGTCGCGGAGTGGAACATCAGCGTGGACCCGGAAGCCGCTGCCGAGGTGTTCACCGGATGGAACGTGGCGTGGCACGGCGCGCAGCCCAGTCATCTGCCGATTGTGTTGGGGCTGAACCTGACCGAGCACATTGCGATGACGCCCGCCATGCTGAACCGGCTGGCGACGGAAGCCGGCGCGATGTCGGTGGCGATGAGCGTGTCCGATGACCGCGGCGCCCGGTCGGCGGCGGCCAACCCGCTGATCGCGGTGCTCGAGGACGCGATGCGGTTCTACTTCGAGTTTCATTTCGACCAGGGCGAGGGCTATCTGGCGCATCTGCACGACCCGTTGGCCGCGGCGGTGGCGTTGGATCCCGACCTCGTCACGTGCCGGGCGACCACCGTCGACGTCGAGCTGACGGGCACGCTGACCCGCGGCATGACCATCGCTGACTGGAGCAACCGGTGGGGTCGGAAACCGAACGCGCTCATCGGCATTGACGTCGACCCGGGCGCGTTCTTCGACCGGTTCATCGCGCGCGTCGGCGCGTTCGCGCGGCGCCTGGGCTAGCCGACGATCAGCCACACCGCGGCGGCCAGGAACAACAGCACGAAGAGCGCGACCGCGATGATGCTTGCGACGGCCGTCGGCGTCCACCGGTGCCGTGGCCGCGATTCCACCGCGCCCACGCCCGAGGTCTGGTCGGAGTCGGGCGGCGTCGACCCGGGCGGCACGCCACCACCGGGCTCGAGGTCCGGTGTGTCGGCCGGGTCAGGGTCTGGCGGTATAGCGGTCATCGATGTGCGGGGTACCCCGCTGTGCCGGTGTCACTCATAAATCCCTTCGACGTACCACCGTCGCTGCCGGTAACACAGCAGCAAGGCCTGCCCCGGCTGGGCGTCGCGGGAGGACGCGCCGTCGAGCAGGACCTGCGCCCGTGCGGTGCGGCCGGCCCGGTCTTGTTCGGGATCCCACCACCGCTCGTCGACCGGCCACGGCCCGGCCCACCAGGCCAACCTGCCGGCCTTGACCACCTTGCCGGGTGTAGCCAGGCGTGCCGGATCGGTGGAGAACAGGCCGCGGGCGGTTACCCGCACCGGTCGACCGTCGACGTCGAACAACTCGACCGGATCGTCGAGCAACACGGTCGGCGACGGTTCGGGCAGTTGGCCGGGCCACGGCTGACGGGGGTCGGCCCGCGGTACGGGCTCATCCCCCAGCGGGGTGAGCGTGATGCGTTCGGCGGGTCCCCGGCCACCGCTGAGCACCGGCACCTGCACCGCCTCCGGTCCGAGCAGACCCTGCACACGCACCAACGCGCGCCGGGCACGCAGTCGGTCCTCTTCTCCCACGCCACCCCACAGCGGCAGCTGCAGCGCTTCAGCCGACACCACCTCCACCGGACGCAACCGGAGTACCGTGATCGGCGCGGTAGGCCGGTCGTTGGGGTTGCGCCTGTTCAGCCAGCCGTCGAGTTGCCAGCGCACCCGGTCGGCGGTGGCGTCCTCGGTCAGTGGTTCGGCGCAGCGCCAAACCCGTTCCAGCTCTTCGCCGTTGGCGGTGATGGCGTGGATGGCCAGCCGGGTGCAGCCCACCCCGGATGCCGCCAAGCTACGGTGCAGCTCAGAGGCCAGCGAGCGGCCGGCGAAGGCCGCGGCGTCCACCCGGTCGATCGGCGGGTCACAGTCCATGACGGCGTCGAGTTCCGGTTCGGGTTCGCGTCCCGACGGACCACGGGTGGGCTCGCCGCGGGCAAACTGGTGCGCGGTCACCGCGTCGGCACCGAACCGCGAGGCGACATCGCTGCGGGCCAGCGCGGCGAACTGCCCGATGTTGCGAATCCCCATCCGCCACAGCAGGTCTGCCAGGTCTTCCCGTCCCGGCGCGGCCAGGCTGGGCTCGGTGGCCAGTTGACGGATCGACAGCGCCGACAGGAACGACGCATCCTGTCCGGGCTCGACGATCCGCCCCGCCCGCGCGGCGAACACAGCGGTGGGCAACTGGTCGGCGACACCTACCTGGCATTCGGCTCCCGCAGCGGCCACTGCGTCGACCAACCGCTCAGCGGCGGCTTGTTCGGACCCGAAGTAGCGGGCCGCCCCCCGGACCGGCAACACCAGCAGACCCGGTCGCAACACCTCGGCCCGCGGCACCAGGTCGTCCACCGCGAGCGTCACGCCTTCGAAATGGCGGGCATCGCGCGCCGGGTCGGCGGTGGCCACGTGCAGTTCCGGGCACCGCGCCTGCGCTTCCCGACGGCGCAGCCCCCGCCGCACACCCGCCGATCGGGCCGACGCCGAACAGGCGATGACCCGGTTGGCCAGCGTCACCGCGATCGGGGCGGTCGACGGTAGGTCCGCCGCTGCCGCTGCGGCGACGGCCGGCCAGTCCATGCACCAGATGGCGAGAACGCGCGAGGACACTCATCCGCCCACTGCGCGCCCGGAACCGAAAGACCGCCCCCCGGCCCGCATGGCCAGTCGCACCCGGCTGATGCGGCCGAACCCCGGGCGACCCTGACCCGTGATCTCGTAGCCGCACACCCTGGCCTCCAGCCGGGCCGACGCCCCCTGCCAGTCGCCGCCGGTGACCAGCAGGGTGCATCCCTTCTGCCGGGCCCGGGCCACCACCGCCCGCGCACGGGTGGCCGGCACGGACCGCCCGCGCAGGCCGAGCACGACCAGATCCATACCGTCCATCAGCACCGCGGCGACCTCGACCGGATTGGCCCCGGCTTCAGGGACGACCGCGATCCTGCTCAGGTCTGCACCCATCTCCACAGCCGCCAGCAGACCGACGTCGGGTTGGCCGACGATCGCGGCGTGCCCGCCGCCCGCAGTCACCGCCGCCACCATGCTCAGCAGCAACGACCGAGCCCCGGTCACCACCGCCACGGTGCCGCGCGGCAACGGCGCATGGGACAGTTCGGCCAGCGTTTCGGGCATCGGCAGCAAAGTTTCCGAAGCCGGAAGCTGATCGGCCGAGGAGGCTGCGCCGCGTCGGCCGGCACCAACTTTGCCGGAGACTGCCGCTATCTTGCGACGCAGGTGTTCTACCTGTTCAGCGCGGGTAAGCTGGCGCCGATCCAGGCTGACGGCAGCTGTCACATCAGCACCTCCTGCATCGTCTGACTCAATGGTTTCTCGAATGTATGTTCGATACGCCGAGTAAACACCCACCCACCGACAGCGTCAAGCGCGTCCAGTGAGCATCGAGTGCACGGTGGGTGTACGCAAATGTCGAAAACCCGGACACTGACCGCGCACTCGGCGAAACCAATGACCAATGATGACATTGACAAATGTCACCAATTGGTGGTGTACTTCGACGGTGCTCAACGATGCGCCGGCGGCGTGATGCCGTGAAACTCTTCGGGGACAGGCGAAGTCGCGATGCCGCGGCCGTCATCACCGGCGCAGGCAGCGGCATCGGTGCCGCCTTCGCCGTCGAGCTCGCCAACCGCGGTGGCCGGGTGGTGTGCAGCGACATCGACGAGGCGTCGGCCCGCTGCACCGCCGAGGCGATCGAAAACCGAGGTGGACAAGCGATAGCGGTGCGTTGCGACGTCACTCGCATCGACGACGTCACCGCGCTGGCCGACGAGGCGCAATCCTGGTTCGGCGGCCCACCGACCGTGGTGATCAACAACGCGGGCGTCGGCGCGGGCGGCCTGCCGATCGGCGAGACCGGCCTCGACGACTGGCGCTGGGTGCTCGACATCAACCTGTGGGGCCCGATCCACGGCTGCCACGTGTTCGCGCCGATCCTCAGAGACGCGGGCTATGGCGGCATCATCAACGTCGCCTCGGCCGCGGCCTTCGGTGCGGCGCCGGGGATGGCGGCCTACAACGTCAGCAAGGCCGGCGTGTTGTCGCTGTCGGAAACATTGGCCGCCGAACTGAGCGGTTCCGGTGTCAACGTGACCGCGCTGTGCCCGACGTTCGTCAAGACGAACATCGTCCAATCCGGCCGCATATCAGCGAAGTCCACCCAGTTGGCCGACCGGCTGATGCGATGGACCGGCTTCTCCCCCGACCGGGTGGCCCGCATGTGTCTGGACACGCTCGATCGCGGCGGCCTGTACTGCATGCCGCAGCCGGACGCCCGAATCGGCTGGGGCATCAAACGATTCACCCCGACGGTGTACACCCGCGCCGTCGGCTTGACGACCCGCGTCACGAGCTAGGAGGTTCCGATGGCCACCAAGACCAAGATCGACATGGACGCGATGCTGGCCAAGATCAAGGACCGGCAGTGGGCGTTGGCCGACATCGATTGGGATGCTCCGGGTGCGGAGTTGATCACCGACGAGCAGCGGCCGAAGTTGAAGGCCTTCATGGCAGACCTGTGCTGGATCGAGAACATCGGGGCACGCGGGTTCGCGGCGCTGGCCAAAAAGGCGCCGACGCCGACGATCGCGGAGATCTACCGCTACTTCCACGCCGAGGAGCAACGGCACGCCAATGCCGAACTGGCGCTGATGAAGCGGTGGGGCATGCTCGAAGACGGTGAGGTCCCCGAGCCCAACGTCAACATCCGGCTGGCCATCGACTGGCTGGACCGGTGGGCGGACGACATGCCGCTGTCGCTGCTCGGCACGGTCATTCCGATGCTCGAGGTCGCCCTCGACGGTGCGCTGCTGAAGTTCCTGCTCGATGAGGTGCACGATCCCGTGTGCCACCGGGTGTTCGAGAAGATCAACAACGACGAATCCCGGCACCTCGTGGTCGATTTCGAAGTGCTCGACATGATCGGCCATGCCAGGATCCGGCGGTTGCTGATCGACTTCATCGGCCACAACGCCACCCCGGGTCTGATCATCGGCGCGGTCATGGGTGCACCGCTGATCAACAGGATCCGCAACGAGATCGTCGCCATGGGTATGGAACCGGAGCGGCTGTACCGGGCGGTGAAGAGGTTCAAGGAACTGGGCGACCGCGGCGAGTACACCAACCGGGTGCCGACATACCGCTTCCTGCGGCGCTACGCCGGTGTCGTCACCAACCCGCGCCACCCCTATCACCTCCTGGCCAACTCCATGGTGTGGATCTCCGACCGGTATCCGAGGCCGTTGCTGCCGTCGGTGCCGAGCTGGGTCAAAGAGGTCACCCACGAGCCGGCGGCCTGACATGGACGTCCACGACACGCTGATCGTCGGTGCCGGGTTCACCGGCATCGGCGCGGCGATCAAGCTCTCCGAGGCCGGCGTCGACGACTTCGTCATCCTCGAACGCGGCGACCGGGTCGGCGGCACATGGCGCGACAACACCTATCCCGGTGCGGCATGCGACATTCCGTCGCTGCTGTACTCGTTCTCGTTCGCCGGGAATCCCAACTGGTCGCGGTCCTACTCGCCGGGCGAGGAGATCCGCGCGCACATCGAGGACATGGTCGACGATTTCGGACTTCGCCACCGCATCCGGTTCGGCGTCGAGGTGAACGGCCTGCAATTCAGTGAGGCCGATGGGGTGTGGACGGTGAAAGCCAAGGGCCGAAAACGCTTTCGGGCGCGCACCGTGGTCCTGGCGTCGGGGCCGTTACCGGATCACAAGTGGCCCGACATCCGCGGCCTCGACAGCTACCGGGGTCACAAGATCCACAGTGCGCGCTGGGATCACGACTACGACTTCGCCGGCAAGCGGGTGGCCGTCGTCGGCACGGGCGCCAGCGCGGTGCAGATCGTGCCCGAACTGGTGAAGCGCGCCGACTTCGTCAAGGTCTTCCAGCGCACGCCGGGCTGGGTGCTGCCCCGGCTGGACATCGCCACACCGGCTGCCGCTCAGACCTTGTTCGCGAAAGTCCCTGCGGTGCAGGAGATCGCGCGCCAAGCGTTGTTCTGGGGTCATGAGCTCACCGCGACCGCACTGGTGTGGGACACCCCGCTCACCGGGCTGGTCGCCCAACTCGGCAAGGCGCATCTGCGGCTACAGGTCAAAGATCCGTGGCTGCGCCGCCAGCTCACACCCGATTTCACCCCGGGCTGCAAGCGGATGTTGATGTCCAGTGACTACTACCCGGCGCTGCAACGGGACAACTGCAAGCTCATCGACTGGCCGATCGCGACCATGAGCCCGGTCGGCATCCGCACCAGCGACGGGGTCGAACACCACCTGGACTGCGTGGTTTTCGCCACCGGTTACGACGTCCATCTGACCGGACCGCCGTTTCCGGTGACCGGTATCGGTGGCCGCAAGCTGAGCGAGGACTGGGCCGGCGGCGCACAGGCCTACAAGAGCGTCAACGCGCACGGCTACCCGAACCTGTTCTTCATGACGGGTCCGAACTCCGGTCCGGGCCACAACTCGCTGCTGGTGTACGTCGAAGGGCAACTCGACTACACCGTGCGGGCAATCACCACCATTCTCCGTGAACGACTGCGCTATCTCGACGTACGTGAGGACGTTCAGCGGCGCTACAACGAACGCATCCAGAAGCGGCTGACCAAGACCACCTGGATGTCGGGTTGCAGCAGTTGGTACCTGACGGCCGACGGTTTCAACGCGTCGATGTACCCGGGCTTCGCCACCCAGTATCTTCGACAGATGCGGGACTTCCGGCGCGACGACTACGTCGCTGTAGCGCGCGACGTCTACGCGGTCACCACACCGGCCTGAAATGACAGGACGGCAGCCGCGACCGCCGGCGGGACCGATCTCGGCGATTCTCAACGGGCTTCGGCGAGCGGACAAACGGGTGCGCCGCGGTTCCCGCGATGTGGTCGCGACGGCGGTTTCGCAGCTGTTCGACGCCGCCGTGCAACCCCACGGCGTCGAGGAGTCGGGCGAGTACCGCATCGAGGAGCTCGCCCGGTTGGCCGGCACCACTACCCGCAACATCCGGGTGTACCGCGACCGGGGCCTGCTGCACCCGCCGCTGCGGGTCGGCCGGATCGCGCTGTTCAACGACACCCACCTGACCCGGTTGCGGCTGATCACGTCGCTGCTGGACCGCGGCTACAACATCTCCCACGTGCGCGAGATGTTGTCCGCGTGGGAACAGGGCAAGGGCGTCGGCGAGATCCTCGGGCTCGAATCGGCGATCGCGGGCAGCTGGGCGACGGAGAAGCCCGAGCGGATGAGCGTCGCCGACGCCAGGCGGCTGGTCGACGACGATCCCGGTTTCGACCGGATGGTCGGTCTCGGCGTGATCAAGCTGGAGGATGGTGAGGCCGTCATCGTTCGGCCCAAGCTGATCGAGGCGTTCAACGACATCCGCCAATACGGCGTGGGCACCGACAAGCTCATCGACCTGCACGAGCGGATCGGCCCGCTGATCGACCAGATCAGCGGCATCCTGGTGCAGGCGGGCATCGAGGAAGTGCTGCACCGCATCAACCCGGGCGCCGCGCTGCCGCCCGACACCGAGATCGCCGAACTGATCACCATGCTCGTGCGGTTCCGCACCCAGGCGGTGTCGGCGGTGTCGGCGACCCTGGCCTTCTCGATCGAGTCGACGATCGAGTCGCTGGTCGGTGAGATCCTCGGGGACGTCATCGACAAAGACTCGGGCGCTTGATCACTCCCACTCGATGGTGCCGGGCGGTTTGCTCGTCACGTCCAGCACCACCCGGTTGACCTCCGCCACCTCGTTGGTGATCCGGGTCGAGATGCGTTCGAGCACTTCGTAAGGCACCCGCGTCCAGTCGGCGGTCATGGCGTCCTCGCTCGACACCGGGCGCAGCACGATCGGATGCCCGTAGGTGCGGCCGTCGCCCTGCACGCCCACCGACCGGATGTCGGCCAGCAGCACGACGGGGCACTGCCAGATCTGGTTGTCCAGCCCTGCCGCGGTCAGTTCCTCGCGGGCGATCGCATCAGCGCGACGCAGCGTCTCCAGCCGCGACGCGGTGACCTCGCCGACAATCCGGATGCCCAAGCCGGGACCCGGAAACGGTTGGCGCGCAACGATTTCCTCCGGCAATCCGAGCTCACGGCCGACGGCTCGCACCTCGTCCTTGAACAGCAATCGCAGCGGCTCGACCAAGGTGAACTTCAGGTCGTCGGGCAATCCCCCGACGTTGTGGTGGCTCTTGATGTTGGCGGTGCCCGAACCTCCGCCGGACTCCACCACGTCGGGATACAGCGTGCCCTGCACCAGGTATTCGACATCACCAGTTGGCTCCTCGCGCAAGCGCTCGTCGGCCGACCCACCACCCTCCACAAGGCTGCGCACCGCCCCTTCGAACGCCCGGATGAACTCTCTGCCGATGACCTTGCGTTTGCCTTCGGGGTTGGTCACCCCCGTCAGCGCCTCGAGGAACCGGTCGGCGACGTCGACGGTGACCAGGTTGGCGTGGGTGGCGGCGACGAAGTCACGCTGCACCTGCGCCCGCTCGCCCGCCCGCAGCAGGCCGTGGTCGACGAACACGCAGGTCAACCGGTCGCCGATGGCCCGTTGCACGAGCGCGGCGGCGACGGCGGAGTCCACCCCGCCGGACAGCCCGCAGATCGCCCGACCGTCACCGATCTCCTCGCGCACCTGCTCGACGAGCGCCTCGGCGATGTTGGCCGGCGTCCAGGTCGAGTCGATCCCGGCGAACTCGTGCAGGAAGCGGCTCAACACCTGCTGACCATGAGGCGTGTGCATCACCTCGGGGTGGTACTGCACACCGGCCAGTCGCCGGGCCCGATTCTCGAACGCCGCGACCGGCGCACCGGTGCTGGCGGCCACCACCTCAAAGCCCTCCGGGGCCTCGGTGACGGCGTCGCCATGGCTCATCCATACCGGCTGAGTCGTCGGCAGATCCGAATGCAGTTGCCCGCCAGTGACTTTCAACTCGGTGCGGCCGTACTCGCGCGTCCCGGTGCGCGCGACCGTTCCTCCGAGCACCTGTGCCATCGCCTGAAAGCCGTAGCAGATACCGAACACCGGTACGTCCAAGTCGAACAGCTGGGGGTTCAGCCGCGGGGCGCCGTCCTCGTAGACACTGGCCGGCCCGCCGGAGAGCACGATGGCCGCAGGGTCACGGGCCTTGATCTCCTCCACGCCGGCGGTGTGCGGGATCACCTCGGAATACACGCGCGCCTCGCGGACCCGGCGAGCGATCAACTGCGCGTACTGCGCTCCGAAATCGACAACCAGTACAGGTCGGGGAGATCCTGATGTCACCGGGCCAGTCTAGTTGGCGGTCTCGAGGTCACCCGTGCAGTGCGGCGAGCGGGCGGATGGAGGTCACATGCCGTAGGACATACCACCCGCGACGGCGATGATCCCGTAGATGACGATGACGATCACGCCGGCGATCGCACCCCAGATGGCCCACTTCTTCGCGTCGTCGGACGCCTTCTGCGCCTGCGCGTACTGCCCCTGCGCCCACAACCCGGACACCTTGCTGGCGTACACGATCGACACGATGCCAAACGGCAAGCAGCACAACACCGTGACGAGGATTCCCCACACGAGGTTGCTCTCAGGCTGCTGCGCGGGAACACCGCCGGGCGGCGGCCCGTACCCCTGCGGCGGCGGGGGCGGAGGCGGAGGGTCGACCGCGTGATCGGCACCCCTGGGGACCTTCGCTGCAGTAAGTTCCTCGATGCGCAAGCATGTCCGCGCGCGATAACGGGAATGGGTTAATGGTGCCTGGAACCGAAGAGCTGACGGAAAAGCTTGGTCTGCCCGCCGGGATCCGCGCGGTGCTGTTCGACCTCGACGGCGTGCTCACGGACACCGCGAGCGTGCACAAAAAGGCGTGGAAGTCGATGTTCGACGACTTCCTTCGACAGTGGGCCGAGCGCACCGGCGAGGTGTTCACGCCGTTCGACGTCCAGACCGACTATCTGAGCTACGTCGACGGCAAGAAGCGGGAGGACGGCGTGCGGTCGTTCCTGTTCAGCCGGGACATCGAGGTGCCTGACGGTAACCCCGATGACGGGCCCGAGCGCGAGACCGTGTTCGGGCTGGGTAACCGGAAGAACGAGATGTTCCAGCACGTTCTGCAGACCGACGGTGTCGAGGTGTTCGAGGGATCGCGCCGCTACCTGGAGGCGGCCGCGAACGCCGGACTGGGGATCGCGGTGGTCTCCTCAAGCGCGAACACGCGCGAGGTACTCGAATTGACCGGGCTAGCGCAATACGTGCGACACCGGGTGGACGGTGTCGTGCTGCGTGAGGAGAACATCGCGGGAAAGCCCGCACCGGATTCGTTCCTGCGTGCAGCGGAACTTCTCGGCGTCGAACCCGCTCACGGCGCCGTGTTCGAAGACGCGCTGTCAGGCGTGGCGGCGGGACGGGCCGGCCACTTCGGTCTGGTCGTCGGCGTCGACCGGGTGGGGCAGGCAGAAGCGTTGCGACGCAACGGAGCCGATGTCGTGGTGTCCGACCTGGCGGAGTTGCTCGCATGACGTTCAACGACGATGTTTTCCCCGTCGAGCCGTGGCAGGTGCGGGAGACGTCGCTCGACCTCGACATGCTCGCGCAGTCGGAGTCGCTGTTCGCGCTGTCGAACGGTCACATCGGATTGCGCGGAAATCTCGACGAAGGTGAACCTCACGCGCTACCGGGCACATACCTGAACTCGTTCTACGAGTGCCGACCCCTGCCGTACGCCGAGGCGGGATTCGGCTACCCCGAGGACGGGCAGACCGTCGTCAACGTCACCAACGGCAAGCTGGTGCGGCTGCTGGTCGACGACGAACCGTTCGACGTGCGCTACGGCGCGCTGCACGAACACGAACGCGTACTCGATCTGCGGGCAGGCACCCTGACGCGCATCGCGCTCTGGGAGTCACCGGCGGGCAAGAAGGTCAAAGTCGTTTCCACGCGCGTGGTTTCGCTCACTCAACGCAGTGTCGCCGCCATCGAGTACGTCGTCGAGGCGGTAGACGAATTCGCGCGGGTGACTTTGCAATCTGAACTCGTCGCCAACGAGGAGTTGCCGCCCTCGTCGAAGGACCCGCGGGTGTCGGCCGTCCTCGAGAAGCCGTTGGACCCGGTGCAGCACGAACACTCCGACCGCGGCGCCATCCTGCTGCACCGCACCCGGGGCAGCAACCTGATGATGGCCGCGGCGATGGACCACGACATCGAGGTCCCGGGCCGTTTCGAGGTCGATACCGGTGCGGGCCTGGACTGGGCCAACACCACGGTGATCTGTGGGTTGCGGCCGGGCCAGCAGCTGCGAATCGTCAAGTACCTGGCTTACGGGTGGTCAAGCCTGCGGTCGCGGCCGGCCCTGCGTGACCAGGCTGCCGCCGCGCTCAGCAGCGCCCGGTACACCGGCTGGCGAGGTCTGCTCGATGCGCAGCGCGCGTATCTCGACGATTTCTGGGACGGCGCCGACGTCGAGGTGGAGGGCGACCCCGACTGCCAGCAGGCGGTGCGCTTCGGGCTTTTCCATGTGTTGCAGGCCAGCGCCCGCGCCGAGCGCCGGGCGATTCCCGGCAAAGGACTGACAGGAACGGGTTACGACGGCCACGCCTTCTGGGACACCGAGGGTTATGTCCTTCCGGTGCTGACCTACACCCATCCGAAGGGGGCGGCCGACGCGTTGCGTTGGCGCGCGTCGATCCTCCCGCTCGCCAAGAAACGGGCGGCTCAACTCGATCTCGAAGGTGCCGCATACCCGTGGCGCACGATCCGCGGCGAGGAGTGCTCGGCGTACTGGCCGGCGGGCACCGCCGGATTTCACGTCAACGCCGACATCGCGATGGCGTTCGAGCGGTACCGGATCGTGACAGGCGACCACTCCCTGGAAGCCGAATGTGGACTCAACGTGCTCATCGAGACGGCCAGGCTGTGGCGGTCGCTCGGGCATCACGACCGACACGGAGTCTGGCATGTCGACGGTGTGACAGGGCCGGACGAGTACACCGCGGTGGTGCGCGACAACGTGTTCACCAACTTGATGGCCGCGGCCAACCTGCGGGCAGCCGCCGACGCCTGCGCGCGCAACGTGGACGCGGCCCACGCCGCGGGCGTCAGCACCGAGGAGATGGCCGCTTGGCGCCACGCCGCCGATTCCGCGCACATTCCGTTCGACGAGGAGTTGGGTGTACACCCCCAGTGCGACGGTTTCACCACGCTTCGCGAGTGGGACTTCACGAGCAACACGATCTACCCACTGCTGATGCACGAGCCCTACGTCCGGCTCTATCCGGCTCAGGTGATCAAGCAAGCCGACCTGGTGCTGGCGATGCACCTACAGGGCCACGCGTTCACCGCCGAGCAGAAGGCCCGCAACGTCGACTACTACGAACGGCGCACGACCAGGGATTCGTCGTTGTCGGCGTGCACACAAGCGGTGATGTGCGCCGACGTCGGTCATCTCGAACTCGCCCACGACTACACCTACGAAGCCGCGATGATCGACCTGCGGGACCTGCACCACAACACCCGCGACGGCCTGCACATGGCCTCGCTCGCCGGAGCGTGGACCGCGCTGGTGGCCGGCTTCGGCGGGTTACGTGACGACGAAGGGGTGCTGTCGCTGGACCCGAGGCTGCCCGACGGCATCTCGTGTCTGCGATTCCGCTTGCGGTGGCGGAACTTTCGGCTGACCGTCGACGTGAACCACGACGACGTCACTTATGCACTTCGCGACGGCCCGCACACCTCGCTGCGGATCCGCCACGCCGGCGAGGACCTGGAGCTTTCGACCCAGGAGCCGACGACCGTGGCGGTCCACCGGTGCGAGCCGTTGCTGCCGACGCCGCAGCAGCCGCTGGGCCGGGAGCCTCTGCGCCGGCGTCGGGTGTAGCGCTAAGCCATCTGCTTGTGCACCGGCAGACCACCGGTCGCCTCGAACACCACGCGCCTGCCGATCTCCACGGCGTGGTCGGCGAAGCGTTCGTAGTAGCGGCCGAGCAACGCGACGTCGACCGCGGAACACACCCCGTCCTGCCACTTGTGGTCCATCAGCAACGTGAACAGGTGCCGATGCTCGGCGTCGACGGCGTCGTCCTCGTCGCGCAACCGCGCCGCCTTCTCGGGATCGCGCGACATCAGTACCTCCTGTGCCGACTTCGCGAGTTCCACCGCCCGCTCCCCCATCTCGGCGAAGCTCGCCCGCACGTCGGCCGGCAACGCGCAGTCCGGGTGGCGCAACCGCGAGATCCCGGCAACGTGAACGGCCAGCGCACCCATCCGGTCGATGTCGGCGGCGACGTGGATGGAGCCGACCACCGTGCGCAGCTCACTCGCGACGGGTTGCTGCAGCGCGAGAATCCGCAGCGCAGCTTCCTCCGTCCGCCGATTCAGCGCGACGATGTGCTCATGGTCGGCGATGACCTGCTCGGCCAGCGACAGGTCGGCCTCGAGCAGCGCCTGGGTCGCGCGTTCCATCGCACTGACCGCCAGCCCGCACATCTGCCCCAGTTGGGCGCACAGCCCGGTCAATTGCTCGTGATACGCGGTCCGCATCGCGACTCTCCTCCCTCAGAGGATGTCAGGTACCCCTATCGGCGAGCTTTCAACCAGCCGAGCTGACCGGCTCGATCGGCAGCCGCCGCAGCGCCGCCGGCGCGTCTGCGGGGACGACCGGGTGTTCCGGCGGTACAGGCGCCAACCGCCGGTACGGCAGGCCCTGCTCCGGCCGAAGGTCCTGCTGCCCCTTGTTCGGCCACAGCGACGTCGCGCGTTCGGCTTGGGCGGTGATCGAAAGTGACGGATTCACACCGAGATTCGCGGAGATCGCCGCCCCGTCGTGCACCGACAACGTCGGATAGCCGTACGCCCGGTGGTACGGATCGATGACACCGTGCTGCGGGTCGTCACCGATGGCCGCACCGCCGAGGAAGTGCGCGGTGAGCGGGATGTTGAACAGCTCGCCCCAGGTGCCGCCCGCGACGCCGTCGATCTTCTCTGCGATCCGCCGTGTCACCTGGTTGCCGACCGGGATCCACGTCGGGTTGGGCGCACCGTGACCCTGCTTGCTCAGATACCGCCGGACGCCGAACCTGTTCCGTTTGGTGTAGGTGGTGATCGAGTTGTCGAGATGCTGCATCACCAGGGCGATCAGCGTCCGCTCACTCCACTGCCGGACGTTGAGCATGCGCAGCGTGCCTCGGGGGTTTGTTCGGGCGTTGTGAAAGAACTGTTTCCAGCGCGGTACATCGGTTCCTTCCGGCCCGGCCCCATCGGTCATCAGGGTCTGCAACAGTCCCATCGCGTTCGAGCCCTTGCCGTAGCGCACCGGTTCAATGTGGGTGTCGGAGGTGGGGTGGATCGACGAGGTGATCGCGACGCCGTGGGTGAGGTCGAGATCGGGCGTCACCTCGAAGCGTCCGGCTCCCACAATCGATTCGGAGTTCGTCCGTGTCAGCACCCCCAGCTTGTCCGACAGCTTGGGCAGCTTGCCCTTGTCGCGCATTTTGAACAACAGCTTCTGGGTGTTGTACGTCCCCGCGGCGAGCACCACGTGCTGCGCGGTGAACGTCCGCTTCTTTCGGCGCACCCAACTGCCGGTGCGGACGGTGTGCACGTTCCACAGCCCGTCGGGACGCTCCTCGAAGCCGGTGACCGTTGTCATCGGAAAGACTTGCGCCCCAGACTTTTCGGCCAGATACAGGTAGTTCTTGACGAGGGTGTTCTTGGCGTTGTGGCGGCACCCGGTCATGCATTCTCCGACTTCGATGCAGCCGGTCCGCGCGGGCCCGGCACCACCGAAGTACGGGTCGGGCACCGTCACGCCGGGCGCCTTGGTGCCGTCCGGGCCGAAGAAGACGCCCACCGGTGTCGGCACGAAGGTGTCGCCGACCCCCATCTCGTCGGCGACCTGCTTGACGACGCGGTCGGCGTCGGTGAACGTTGGGTTCGTGACGACACCGAGCATGCGCTGCGCCTGGTCGTAGTGCGGCATCAACTCGGCGCGCCAGTCGGTGATGTCCTTCCACTGCGGGTCGTTGAAGAACGGATCGGGCGGCACGTACAGGGTGTTGGCATAGTTCAGCGACCCGCCGCCTACGCCCGCGCCGGCCAGGATCATCACGTTGCGCAGCAGGTGGATCCGCTGGATTCCGTACATGCCGAGCTGCGGCGCCCACAGGAACTTGCGCAGATTCCACGAAGTCTTGGCGAAATCCTCGTCGGCGAAGCGCCGACCGGCTTCCAGCACGGCGACGCGATATCCCTTTTCGGTCAGCCGCAGGGCGGTGACGCTGCCGCCGAACCCCGAACCGATCACCAGGACGTCGTAGTCAGGTTCCATCGGACCAGTATGGCGTTACCGAGGGGTAACTTCTAGACAGGGCCGCCAAAGTTGTAAAGCGCTTGCTCGCGCAAGATCAGATGCCGACGGCGGTGCCGCAGATGCCGCAGACCTCGAACTGCCTGCGGTTCCAGCGTGCCACCGGCACGAAGAACAACGTGAACTGCTTGAACTCGCGGACCCGCGACCACTGGGTGGTGTTGTGGCAGCGCGGGCACGTCCTGACCTCCCCGGCACCGAGGTGTTGCTGTTTGGTGCCGTAACCGAAGAGGAAGAAGAACACCCCGCTCAGCGTAGGCGTGCAGCTCAGCTTCCGACGGCCAGGCCAACCTTCTGGAACTCCTTGAGGTCGCAGTATCCCGCCTTGGCCATCGAGCGCCGCAGCCCCCCGACGAGGTTCAGCGAGCCGAACGGATCGTCGGACGGGCCGGTGAGAACCTGTTCCAGCGACGGCCGTTCACCGATCGCGACCTGCAGGAACGCGCCCCGCGGCAGGGACGGATGGGCGGCCGCGGCGGGCCAGAACCAGCCATCGCCCAGCGCCTCGGCCGAGCTGGCCAGCGGCGTGCCGAGCACCACCGCGTCCGCTCCGCACGCGATGGCCTTGGCCAGATCGCCGGAGGTGTGCATGTCGCCGTCGGCGAGCACGTGCACATACCGTCCACCGGTCTCATCGAGGTATTCCCGGCGCGCTGCGGCCGCGTCGGCGATCGCGGTCGCCATCGGCACGCTGATGCCGAGGACCTCGTCGCTGGTGGTCACGCCGCTGGTCGAGCCGTAGCCGACGATCACACCGGCCGCGCCGGTGCGCATCAGATGCAGAGCGGTGCGGTGATCGAGCACGCCGCCCGCGACCACCGGCACGTCGAGTTCGGCGATGAAGGTCTTGAGGTTCAACGGCTCTCCGGCGCCCTGGTTTTGGGCTACACGTTCGGCCGAGATGATCGTGCCCTGAATGACCAGAAGGTCGATGCCGGCGGAGAGCAGCGCAGGAGTCAGCGCCTGCGCGTTCTGCGGGCTGACCCGCACCGCCGTCGTCACGCCGGCCTCGCGAATCCGCGCGACGGACGCGCCCAGCAGGTCCGGGTCCAGCGGCGCGGCGTGAAACTGCTGTAGCAGCCGGATCGCCGCCGATGACTCGGGCTCCTTCTCGGCCGCCTCGATGACCTGGGCGATCTTGGCCTCCACGTCGGCGTGCCGACCGATGAGGCCCTCGCCGTTGAGAACCCCCAGGCCGCCGAGCCGGCCCATCTCGATGGCGAACTCCGGGGACACCAGCGCATCGGTGGGATGGGCGACCACCGGGATCTCGAACCGGTAGGCATCCAGTTGCCAGGCGGTCGAGACGTCCTGAGACGACCGCGTGCGCCGCGACGGGACGATGTTGATGTCGTCGAGTTCGTAAGTGCGGCGGGCGGTTCGGCCCATGCCGATCTCAACCATGTCTCGCATGGCGGCGGATCCCCCTGTCAGCGGGTGTAGTAGTTCGGCGCCTCGACGGTCATCGTGATGTCGTGGGGGTGGCTCTCTTTGAGCCCGGCAGCCGTGATCTGCACGAACTGCGCCTGCTGCAACTGTTCGATCGTCGCCGATCCGGTGTACCCCATGGCGGCACGCAGGCCACCGGTGAGCTGGTGGATCACTGTCGAGAGCGGCCCGCGGAACGGGACGCGACCCTCGATGCCTTCGGGCACCAGCTTGTCCTCGGACAGCACGTCGTCCTGGAAATAGCGGTCCTTGCTGAACGACTTGGCGGCGCCGCGGCCCTGCATCGCGCCGAGCGACCCCATGCCGCGGTAGCTCTTGAACTGCTTGCCGTTGACGAAGATCAGCTCGCCGGGCGACTCGCCGGTGCCCGCCAAAAGCGAGCCGAGCATCGCGGTCGACGCTCCCGCGGCCAGTGCCTTGGCGATGTCGCCGGAGTACTGCAGCCCACCGTCGGCGATTACTGGCACACCCGAGGGTGCGCATGCGGCAACGGCTTCCATGATCGCGGTGATCTGCGGTGCTCCGACGCCGGCCACCACGCGGGTGGTGCAGATCGAGCCCGGCCCGACCCCGACCTTCACCGCGTCCGCTCCGGCTTGCACGAGGGCGGCCGCCGCGGCTCGCGTCGCGACGTTGCCGCCGATCACGTCGACCCGGTCGCCGACGGCGGCCTTGACGCGGCTCACCATGTCCAGCACACCGCGGTTGTGCGCGTGCGCGGTGTCCACGACCAGCACGTCGACCCCGGCGTCCGCCAGCGTCATCGCCCGCGTCCAGGCGTCGTCACCGACACCGACCGCGGCGCCGACGAGCAGCCTGCCGTCTTTGTCCTTGGTCGACAACGGGAACTGTTCGGTCTTGACGAAGTCCTTGACGGTGATCAGCCCGGTCAGCTTGCCGTGCCCGTCGACGATCGGCAGCTTCTCGATTTTGTGGCGGCGCAACAGGCCCAGCGCTGCCTCGGCGGACACCCCCTCGCGCGCGGTGATCAGCGGCGCCTTGGTCATCACCTCGGAGACGGGCTTGGATTGGTCCACCTCGAACCGCATGTCGCGGTTGGTGATGATGCCGACCAGCTCGCCGGTGTCGTCGACGACGGGCAGCCCGGAGATGCGAAACCGCGCACACATCGCGTCCACTTCGGCCAGCGTGTTGTCCGGTGAGCAGGTGACCGGATCGGTGACCATCCCGGCCTCCGAGCGCTTGACCGTCTCGACCTGACCGGCCTGCTCGGCCACCGGAAGATTGCGGTGCAGCACACCCATGCCGCCGGCGCGGGCCATCGCGATGGCCATGCGCGATTCGGTGACGGTGTCCATCGCAGAACTGACCAACGGCACCTTGAGCCGGATCCTGCGGGTCAGCTGGCTCGAGGTGTCGGCAGTTGCGGGCACGACGTCAGAGGCGGCGGGCAGCAGCAGCACGTCATCGAAAGTGAGGCCGAGCATGGCGACTTTCGTCGGGTCATCCCCGCCGGTCGGCACAGGCACCGCGATCGGGATGCTGCTTTCGGCAGTCGACGTGGGTATCGACAAAATGAGCCTCCAGTAACAAACGCAGCCGAGCACAGTCGTCGAGCTAGAACCATCCTATCGGCTGCGGACCGGCACCCCGGGCTCACGTGCCATGACGCACACAACTATTGGCGTGCCGCTTGATGAGCCGCCGCCAACGGCCGTAACGGCTGGCGCGATCCCGGGGCCGCTGCGTAGGGTGGACCCGTGCGTGACCACCTGCCACCGGGTTTGCCACCCGACCCGTTCGCCGATGACCCGTGCGACCCTTCGGCGGCGCTGGACGCCCTCGAGCCCGGCCAGCCGCTGGACCCGCAGGAGCGGACCGCCGTCGAGGCCGATCTCGCCGATCTCGCGGTGTACGAGGCGCTTCTCGCGCACAAGGGGATCCGCGGTCTGGTGGTGTGCTGTGACGAATGCCAGCAGGACCACTATCACGACTGGGACATGCTGAGGGCCAACCTGCTGCAGCTGCTGGTCGACGGCACGGTGCGGCCCCATGAGCCGGCCTATGACCCCGAGCCCGATGCCTACGTGACATGGGATTACTGCCGCGGCTACGCCGACGCGTCACTCAACGAGGCGACGTCGGAGACCGACGGCTACCGCTGACGCTAGCTCGGCTCCTCGACCGCGTCCGGGACCAGGACGGTGGTGGTGATCTCCCTCTGAGGCTCGGGCGCCTCCACGATCGGCTGCTCTGACGACGGTTTTGCCGACGGTTGCTCGCTCTCCTGCTGCTCGACCACCGATGGTCGCGACGACGGTGTCGGAACCGGAATCCGGCTGGTCGTCGGTAGCGGCGTGTCCGCGGTCGGCGTCGGCAACGGGGTGCCGGGAGCCGACGTCGGCAGCGGTGTCGGACGCGGGGTGTTTGTCGGGGTCGGCAGCGCGGTGCCGGGCACCGACGTCGGAGTGCTCGGCAGCAGCGTGGGCACCTGTGAGGACGGCGACGGCGACGATGGCGTGGTGCTCGGCTGCGACGACGACGGCGAGGTGGTCGGCGATGACGACGATGGCGTGGTGGTCGGTGACGTGGTGGTCTGCGGCGACGTGGTCGACGATGTGGTGGCGCCGGGCGGCGTGTCGAGCACGACGGCAGGAACATCGGGGAAGCTCGGCAGCGGCGCACCCGGCGGCACGGTGGCCGCGGGGTTCTGGGCCTCGACCTTGACCGTCAACTCCTGCCACTGACTGACCAGCTCTTCCTTGCGCGCGGAGTCGTTCACGGTCGCCACGGTGGTGGTCAGCGTCTGGAGCTTGTCCTGGGCGGCTTGCCACTGACCCTGGTCGATCAGCTGCTGCACCTCGGCCATCTGCGTCTGCGCGGCGAGCACGACCGCGTCCTGGCGGGTGTCCTGTTGCTCGCCGAAGAGCGCCGTGCGCAGTCCGTACAGGGAGTCGCCCGGGCCCGATCCGGCTACCACCGCGCCGAATCCTGCGATGCACAACACCGCGGCCGCGGCCGATCCGACGACCGCCAGCGAGGTGCGGGTGCGTCGGTGCGAAGCGGCGGCGCGGTCCAGGGCCAGCACCGCGTCGCGTGGGGTGACCGTCGCGGTGAGCGGGGCCTCGCGGACCTCGTCGCGCCAGCCGGCCATCAGCTGTGCCAGTTCGGCCTCGCTGGGGTCCGTCGAGTACACCGGCTGCTGGTGCGCCAGCGCATCGAGGAACCGGTCGGTGCGGTTCAGCTCGTTGAGCGACGGGTCTCCCCCGTTCGAGGTCCAGCGTCCGAAATCAGGCATAGTCGCGCCCCGTTGCGACGATCTCGGACTTGAGGCGTGCCAGCGCGCGGTGCTGGGCGACTCGGACGGCACCCGCGGTACTGCCGACGGCGTCTGCGGTCTCTTCCGCGCTCATCCCGACGACGACGCGCAAGATCAGGATCTCGCGCTGTTTTTCGGGCAGTACGGCCAGCAGCTTGTTCATCCGCGCCGACGCCTCGGCGTCCAGCGCCATCTGCTCCGGCCCGGCGTCCAGCGAGAACCGCTCCGGCACGACATCTGTCGGGTCGGATCGGTTCCTGGCCGCTGCGCGATGCGCGTCAGCAACCTTGTGGGCCGCAATGCCGTACACGAAGGCCAGGAACGGGCGTCCCTGATCCTTGTAGCGCGGCAGCGCCGTGATGGCGGCCAAGCAAACCTCCTGCGCAACGTCGTCTGCTGAAAGGCCACTTCGTTCAGTCGCCCCCACCCTTGCGCGGCAGTACCGAACAACGATCGGGCGGATGGTCTCCAGCACCTCCCTGAGCGCGTCCCGGTTCCCTGCCACAGCCTCAGCAACGACAGCATCGAGACGTTCTCCCGAAATTGTCATCGTGGGCGATCTCTCCAACGTTACGAACGGGACCAGTCCCGGAAGGGCGGTCAGCTAAACAATAACTTTGACGTACGCGCGGATCCGGTTACCGCACCGACCACTCGCCGCCCCGCCGACGCACTGTATCGGCACAGCCGTCGCGAAGCACCACCATGTCCTGCGACGAGTGACCGGCGCTGCCGATGTCGGTCAGCAAGCAGGCCAACGCCCATTGCAGCGGAACCATTCCGAGGCATTGCGCGTCATCGAGCGCCGAGTCGGCCATGGTGCGAGCGGCTTCCAGGTCACCGGCGCTGCACCGCGCCGCCGCGAGCACGACGGACGACTTCACTCGGTGTCGCGCCGAACCCAGCGCAGCGGCGTATTCGACGGCGCGTTCGGCATGGGCGACGGCGGCCGCGCCGTCGCCGCGCGCCATCGCGAGTTCGGCGGACACCCAGGCCAGTCGCACCGGCAACCGCGGCGGCGCCGAGGGGGTCAGGATCGCGCCGGCGCCATCCAGCGCGCGCGCCGATGCCTCGAACCGGCGCACCCCCAAGGCGTCGGCGGCAAGACCGATGCACGCGTCTGCCACCGCCTCCGTGTCCGACCCGGCGAGTGCCAACGCCCGCCCGTCCCATCGCCGAGCCCTGGTGTGCCAGCCGAGCTGGCGCAGAAACGACGCCTCGGTGCTGTACGCCAACGCGCGCTCCGGCCCCGCGCTGCGGTACAGCTTGGTCAAGTCGGCACGCGCACTCGCGTAGCGGCCCTGACCGCCCGCGGCGACAGCGCGCAACCACAACCCGCGTGGCGTGGCGGCCGAAGGTAGCGGCCACAGCCCCGGGTCGTCGCCGAAGGCGGCGTTCGCCAGAACGGTGTCTGCGGGCATCGAGTGGCGACGGTATCAATCGACGCGAGGCTTGGTTAACAGTTGATGCTCGCAATGTTACTTCCGTGTAAGCGGAAAGAAGTAGCTGCCGCCACGGAGATCGACGCGAGCTGGAGTAATACGTCCGGCGTTCGACGGCGATGCATTTAATTGGCGCCGTTCGCGTTCCAAAGCGTCGCAATGATGAACGTGATGTAAATTCTTGGCCTGCGGTTATGTCAATGGCCACAGCTTGGGGCTATTGACGGAATTTCGTGAGCACCCCTACTTTATGTGCACGAGTGGTCATCGGCGACTTGAGCTCGAATCGGTTTTGAAACTCACGCACCCGTTGTTTTGTGAAATGGGTGTGCAGAGAGGGGTTTTCCAAATGCCACAGCCGCAACAGCTACCCGGACCGAATGCCGACGTCTGGGACTGGCAGATAGCCGGGCTTTGCCGAGGCGTCGATTCCTCCGTGTTCTTTCATCCCGATGGCGAACGTGGTCGCGCTCGCGTCCAACGCGAGATACGCGCCAAGGAGATGTGCCGGCGCTGCCCGGTGATCGCCCAGTGCCGCGCGCACGCGCTGGCCGTCGGTGAGCCGTACGGCATCTGGGGTGGACTATCCGAATCCGAGCGCGAGCTGTTGCTGAAGCGAGGCATCCGCCGCGCCTCGTGAGCGCTACCTAGCCGCGATCTGCAAGCTCGCGCAGCACCGAATCGGTTGTCGGCCAGTCCATGCACTTGTCGGTGACCGACTGACCGTAGGTCAGCGGCCGGGCTTCGGACGATTGCGCTCCGGCGGCCAGGAAGCTCTCCAGCATCACCCCGCTGACCGGAAGCCCGTCGCGCATGAGCTGCGCCACTTCGCGGGCCACCGCCGCTTGGCGGATGTGGTCTTTGCCGGAATTGGCATGGCTGCAGTCGATTACGACTCGACCGGGCAGCCCGGTCGCGGTCAGTTTCGCAGCCGTCGTGCGCACCGACTCCACGTCGTAGTTCGGCCCACCGGTTCCGCCGCGCAGGATCACGTGGCAATCCTCGTTGCCGGCGGTGTTGACCAGTGCGCCGCGCCCCAGGTCGTCCATCCCGAAGAAGACATGTTGGGCGGCAGCGGCTTTCACGCCATCGACAGCGACCTGAATGTTGCCGTCAGTTCCGTTCTTGAATCCGACGGGCATCGACAATCCGGAGGCCAGCTGCCGGTGCACCTGAGACTCGGTGGTGCGCGCACCGATCGCGCCCCACGCGACGGCGTCGGCGATGTACTGCGGGCTGGTCGGCTCGAGGAACTCGCATCCGACCGGCAGGCCGATATCGATGATGTCCAGGAGCAGGTGACGCGCGATGCGCAGCCCGCGGGCCACATCGAAGGTGCCGTCCATACCCGGATCGTTGATCAGACCCTTCCAACCGATCGTCGTGCGCGGCTTCTCGAAATAGACCCGCATCACGATCTTGAGCCGGTCGCCGAGTTCGTCGGAGACTTTGACGAGCCGGCTGGCATAGTCCAGCGCCGCGGCCGGGTCGTGCACCGAACACGGTCCCACCACGACCAGCAGCCGATCGTCACGCCCGGCGAGAATGTCGGCGATCTCGTCGCGGTCGCGGGCCACCCGCTCGGCGCGCCGAGCACCGAGCGGGAACTCGGTGAGCACGTCATGCGGGCTGGGAATCTCGCTGAAACCGCGGACACGCCGGTCCGACGTGGCAGGAGGGGTGGCGGTCTGCGCCAGGTTCATGTTCGGGTGCCTTTCTTGGTGTGGGCACCTGCGTGACTGTCCGGCGCCCTTGAACGACGAAAGGCAGCGACCTGGTGGTCACTGCCTGGGCTCCGGGTGGATGCGCGCTTAGTGCTGCGCCTTATCGGCTCCGCCCGGAGCCTTGATAAAGCGCCAATAGCTGGCACGCACACCGATGTTCACGCGGGCTAGGCTACACGCCCCTCGTCGTCGGGCCAAATGGCCCTTCATCCGGCCGGCGTGAACTCGATGTGCAATTCCGTGAGACCCCGTAGAAGGAAGGTCGGCTCGTAGACATACCGCCGGTCAGCCGCCGGGCCGTGGGCGGCATCGCTGATCGCGATATCGCGCGTGCGGTCGAGCAGACGCTTGACGGTGATCTGGCCCTCCACCCGGGCCAGGGGCGCTCCGGCACAGGTGTGGATGCCCCGCCCGAAGGCGATGTGTTCGCGAACGTTCTTGCGGTCCGGGCGGAACGCGTGAGGGTCCTCGAACTTGCGTGGGTCGCGGTTGGCCGCACCGAGGCAGAGCATGAGAACTGTGCCGGCCGGGATGTGCACCCCGGCGAGCGTTGTCGTCCTGCGGGTCAGCCGGAAGTCGACCTTCGTCGGGCTCTGCATTCTCAGCGACTCCTCGATGAACCCGGGAATCAGCGCGGGGTCGTCGCGAAGCATCTGCTGGAACTCGGGTCGATCGCCCAGTGTCTGGACTGCTGCGCTGAGCAGTTTGGTGACCGTCTCCTGGCCCGCGGCGAAGAGGAACGTTGCAGGACGGACCACTTCGAGAAGTTCAGGGGTGGATCCATCGGGATACACGGCGGAGGCCATGCCGCTGAGCACGTCGTCGCGCGGATCGCGGCGTCGCTCGGCGATGTAGGCACTGAACTTGTCGTCGAGGTACTTCAACGGGTTGCGGCCAACTGGGCTGCCGTTGAGGGCGCCGACGGTGCTGCCCGGCGCCCTACCGGCACCCAGAGCATGCCTGATCTCCTGTCGATCCTCTTCCGGGACGCCCAGCAGATCGGTGATCGCCAGGGTGGCAAAGGGTTTGGCGTACTCTGACAGGAATTCACACCGGCCGTTACCGATGAACTCGTCGAGTTGTCGGTCGACGAGTTGCCACATGTAGTCCTCGTTCTCTTTGAGCCTGCGAGGTGTCAGGAGCTTGCTCAGAAGTGACCGGGCGCGCTCATGTGCGGGCGGATCCATGACCACCATGTGTTCGAAGATCGGGAACTGATGACGGTGTGCCTCGATCTGCGCCGAGATGTCGTCGCCATCCGGTTCGAACGGCAGGGGCGGGAATGGTCCTCCGATCGCGTTGACCGCCGAGAACGACTCCACGTCCTTGAACGCCGCCATCACCTCGGCGTAGCCCGTCACCGCGACGACACCGTGGTGGGGCTCCTGAAATACCGGGCCCTGAGCGCGCAGGTATTCGTAGTACTCGTAGGGATCCTGGGCGACAGCTTCGTCGGAGAAGTAGTCGACGGACGCCAGATCGGTCACGGTCACCTCATCCCGATGCGAATGTTCTTGCACTGCAGGAACTCCCGCAATCCTTCGACACCGCCGGTGCGGCCGAAGCCGCTCTGCTTGTAGCCGCCGTACGGTCCCTGCGGAGAGATGTCACTGAACGTGTTGATCCAGACCGAACCCGCTTCGAGACTCCGGGCGGCGCGGTGCGCTCGATTCAGGTCCCGCGTGTGCACGAATGCGTTGAGACCGTAGGGCGTGTCATTGGCCAGACGCAGGGCTTCGGCGTCATCGCTGAACCTGATGACCGACACCACAGGACCGAACGTTTCCGTCCGGGCCAGTGCTGAGCTGTTGTCGACGTCGCCGAACACGGTTGGCTCGATGTAGTAGCCGGCCGAGAGATCACCGCTCATCCGGCGGCCCCCTGTCAACAGTTGCCCGGCGCGCCGGCGGCTGGCGTCGTCGATCGTGTTGAGGATGCGCTGCGCGGCGGCTTCGCTGACCACGGGCCCGAAAACCACTGCGGGATCGAACGGATCGCCGACCTTGGCTGCGGCGACGACGGCCAGGAACTTCTCGAGGAAGGCGTCGTACACCGAGTCCTGCACCAGGATGCGGCTGGCACAGGCACAGCTCTGGCCCGATTGCATCAGCGGCCCTTGATGGGCGGACAACATGGCCGCGGCGTCGAGGTCCGCGTCCGCGAACACGAGATTCGCCGACTTCCCGCCCAACTCGGCGACCACGGGAGTGAGGTTGGCCGCTGCCGCCTGCAGCACGGTGCGGGCGGTCGTGCCGCCGCCCGTGAAATGCAGCTTGCGGATGCGCGGGTGCCGCACCAGCGCCTCGCCGCCTTCTGGACCCGCGGGCACGACGTTGACGAGGCCAGGCGGAAGACCCGCCTGCAGGCAGAGCTCGCCGAACCGCAGGGAGGCCAGGGGCGCGAGCTCGGATGCCTTGAACACCACGGCGTTTCCGGCGGCGAGTGCCGGAGCGATGCACGACCCGGCGACGGCGAGCGCGCCGTTCCACGGCGCGATGACGCCGACGACGCCATAGGGCTCGCTTTCGACGAGGTTGACGTCGAATGACCCGTCGACAGGTGTGCTCGACCCGTGCGGCTTGTCGACGTATCCGGCGAAATGACGGAGGAACCGCTCCAGCAACAAGGCGGTGCCGGCGAACGACACGGGGACTGCGTAGTCGTGAACGTTCAGCGCGGCAAGCTCGTCGAGATGGTCGTGGACGATATCCGCGAGATCGATCAACAGGTCACGGCGCCGATCGACGGTCAGCGCCATCCACTCCCGGTGGGCATCCCAGGCGGCGCAGACCGCGCGGTCGATTTCCGGCGCACCGGCGAGCGCAACGGTTGCATTGGGTTGACCCGTCGCGGGAAAGATGTGTGTGTGGTGCGGCACCGACGATGCGGTGATGCGGTCACCGCCCACCAACAGGCCGAATGGTTGGTTCGGTGCGATTTCGCGTGCAACGGGCGCAGCCGTCATGAGGCAGCCTCCGCCTCGACTGCCCACTCCTCGGTCACGCGCTGTTTCTGCTCTTGGATGACCTGGCTGAGGTGCGCGGCTTTCGGCCAGCCGTAGTAGGCGCCGAAATGCAATGCCACTTCGTCCATTTCGTCGAACGACACGTCGCGACTCTTCAGTGCGGCATAAACGTGGCTGAGGATGGGGATGGGCGCATCTTGGAAAGCCACGCACGCCACGGTCACCAACCGGCGCTCCTTCATGCCGAGTCCCGGTCGCAACCACATCTCACCGAATACGAAGTTGAGGATTCCCGCACCGGAATAGGGATTGTCGCGAATCGGCGCGAACGGAATGCAGTTGATGTCTTTGAAGGCCTGCTCACCGACTGACAACCGCGCCTCGGGATCGCTCGGGGTGGTCAGCGGAAGCAGCGGCTCGGGGGTCGGCGTTTCTTGTCCACGCTCGCGGTGAATCCGTTCCCATTGCTCGTCGACCACGATGTTGAAGCGAGACGCCTTCGGCCACCCTCCATATACCGCGAAATGCAGAACGACCTCCCGCATTTCGGCAATCGTCAGATCACCGCTGTTGAGCGTCGCGTACACGTGGTCGCGCAACGGGCCTTCGGCGTCGGCTGCCGCGACACACGGCAGCGTCACGAATCGGCGGTCGCGACGGCTGAGGCCCGGGCGATGCCACACCTCAGCGAGGAAGTCGAGCATCACTGCGCCCGCGGGGTTGAGATCGGCGGGCGCGGGAAGCGTCATCACCTCGGCCAGTCTGCGTCGGGCCGACTCGCGTCGTTCTGCGTCTGTCGTTGTCACATCTTCTCTTTCGTCGACTGCGCCTAGCGCAGGGTGACACCTGCGTCGACCTTGAACTCGAGGCCGGTCACGTATCGGGACTCGTCCGATATCAGGAAGAGCACGGCGTTGCTGATGTCGATCGCCTCGGCCATGACGATGGGCAGCGCGTTGAGGAAGATCGGCACCAAGTCGGGCCGCGACTCGCCGAGCAGACCGTGCAGCGACTCGGGTGTCATTCCCGTCGGCACGCCGGTCGGGTGCACGGTGTTGACGCGAACATTCTGCGCGGCAAGCTCATTGGCCAGCGCCCGGCTCAGGCCGACGACGCCGTGTTTCGACGCGGTGTACGGCAGGTGCAGCGGCGTGCCCTTCAAGCCGGCGGCGGAGCTGATCAGCACGAGGCTGCCGCCGCGGTCGACCAGATGCGGGAGGGCCGCCGCGCACGTGTTCCAGCTGCCGATCAGGTTCACGTCGACGACGGTCCGCCATTGCTCGGAAGTCGTTGTTTCCCAGGTTCCGACGGTCAGCACGCCGGCGTTGGCTACCGCGGCGTCCAACCCGCCGAGTTCACTCACGGCGGCGTCGACCGCCTCGGTCAACGCCGCCGCGTCACGCACGTCGACCACGCTGGTCACCGCCCGGCCACCACACTTCTCCACCAGGCGAGCGGTCTCGTCGAGGTCCTCGGGCGAGGACAGCGGATACTCGACCTCCGGCAGCGACTCACAGATGTCGACCAGGATGAGATCGGCGCCTTCTTCGGCGAGCCTGACGGCGTGGTTGCGTCCCATGCCGCGCGCGGCGCCGGTGACCAGTACGCGCTTGCCGGCTACCCGTCCTGGCTGGGGACCGTTGTCGCTCATAGCTTGTTGCAGAACCCGGCGTCGACGGGGAACGTCACCCCGGTGACGTATCTGGCGTCGTCGGAGACCAGATAGGCGATCGCGGCGCTGATGTCCTCGGGTTCCAGCAATTCGACGGGCATGGGGTTCTGCAGGTGCGGGCCGGCGCCGGGATAGTTCTCGAGGAACTCCGTCATGGCCGGGTTGACGGCCATCATCGTGTTGACCGCTGTCGGGTGCACGGTATTGACGCGAATGTTGGCCGGCGCCAAGGCGTTTGCGAGCGTGCGCATCAACCCGACGATGCCGTGCTTGGAGGCCGCGTAGCCGAGTCCGCCGCCCTGCATGCCGCCGAAGCCCTTCAGCCCGGCGGTCGAACTGGTGAAGACGATGGCGCCGCCGCGGTTGCCCGCCAACAGGTGCGGGATGGCCGCCCACGCGGTGTGGTATGCGCCGTCGAGATTGACTCCGATGGCCGCCTTCCATTGCGCAAGTTCTTCTTCCACGGTCAACTCACGAAACGCCACGGGTGCGATGCCCGCGTTCGCCAAGACGATGTCGAGACGCCCGAACTGTTCGACGCCTGCGTCCACGGCGGACTTCACCTGCGGGAAGTCGCGGACGTCGGCCACCGATGCGGCGATCTTGCCGCCCGTCGCTTCTACCAGCGCGACCGTCTCGTCGAGGTCGTCGCGGCTGGCCATCGCGTAGTGGTTGGCGGGGATGTCCTGGCAGATGTCGACGCCGATGATGCTCGCGCCCTCCCGGGCGAGCCGGATCGCATGGCTGCGTCCCTGGCCTCGCGCGACACCGGTGATGAAGGCGACTCTGCCGTCAAGCGTGCCCACGTGTTCCTGCTTTCTGTCGACCGTCTGCGCGCCGGTAACTTGGTTACTGTCTTCGCACAGTAACATGGTTATCGTGCCGACAACAGGGGACCGCTCAGATGTGAGAGCCGCAGATTCGCCGGCTCGTCAGGGAGCTGATCACCTGCTCGAGGTCGTCGTCGAGCTGCTCGATGAACACGGCGACGAGGCCGTTGCGCTGCGCGAGGTGGCCCGACGGGCGCGCGTCTCGCTCACCACGATCTACAAGCGATATGGCACCCGCGACGAACTGATCGTCGCCGCGCTCGAGTGGTGGATGGAGGCCAACCGGTACTCGGGCTTGCCGACGTCCATCTCGAGCGATTCGAGCGGGTCGGTATACGCAGAGTTGATGCGCGTGCTGCGCACCATTTTCGAGCCGTGGGAGCAGCACCCGATGATGCTGCGGTCCTACTTCCGGGCGCGCACTGCTCCCGGCGGCGACAGGCTGATACAACGCGGCGTCGACGCTGTCGTGCCGGTCGTCAGATCCATTCTGAGCCGGGTCGATCCGGCGTATGCCAAGGATCTCGAAACGATCCTGACAAGCGTGGTTTTCGGGTTTCTGGGACGCTTCGCCGCGGGCGAGATCGACGTGACGGAGATCCTGCCCGGGATCGAGCGCGCCGTGTTCTGGCTGACGACGGCTTACGAGAACCGGCCCGAAGCCTGATGCTCGAACCCGGCTGCTGCTAACTGTGGGGCAGCCAGGCACCGTTGAGCATCACCCGGTGGACATGTAGATCTTCATCCAGCACAACGCAATTGGCGTCCATGCCGACGCGGAGGCTGCCCACGCGGACGAGGTTCAACGCGCGGGCCGGGGTGGTCGCCGTCATCCGTGCCGCCTTGGCCAGCGCCTCATCCGAGCCGCCAAGTTGGCCGACCGTCGTGCGGAAAAGCTGATCCATGGTCGCCGTGCTGCCGGCGATGGTCGACGTTCCCCGCACCCGCGCTATGCGTTCGGTGACCTCCACTTCGCGTGCGCCGATCCGAAATGAGCCGTCCGGCAATCCGGCTGCCGCCATCGCGTCGGTGATCAGCGCGACGCGATCCGGCCCGACCATCTCGATGACCTGCCGCACGAGCGCGGGGTGGACGTGCACACCATCGGCGATGAGCTCCACCGTCACCCGCGGATCTTCCAGCAGCGCCAGCGCCGGACCGGGGTCGCGGTGGTGCAGCGGCCGCATCGCGTTGAACACATGGGTGCCGACGGTCGCCCCCAATTCGATTGCATGCTTCGCCTCGTCGTAGCTGGCATCTGTATGGCCGATGGCAACGACGACATCCGCGTTCGCAACGCGGGTGATGGCGTCGCGACTGCCCGGCAGTTCGGGCGCCAGCGTGACCATCCGGATTGTGCCGTCCGCGGCGGTGAGCAGCGCGTCGATCTCGGCAGGGTCGGGGTTGCGCAACAGCGCCGAGTCGTGTGCGCCGCAGCGCGCCGCACTCAGCCAGGGGCCTTCCAGGTGCGCGCCGGCGACGGTCTTTTGTCGAGTCATCTCGGCGAGCACCCGGACCTGGCGCAGAAGATCGTCGGGTGATGCCGTGACCAGGCTGGCCACCGTCGTGGTGGTGCCGTGGCGCCGGTGGAACTCGGCAGCCAGTTCAATCTCAGAGCGGATGCCGTCCGTGTACGACGCGCCGCCCCCTCCGTGCACGTGCATGTCGACAAACCCAGGCACCACCACGTGCTCCGCGAAGTCGTGGTCGGGCGGTCGCGGTGCCGGGCCGGGGCCGCATTCGATGATTCGACCGGCAGAGGTAGCCAACCAACCCGGCTTGCAGACCTGGTCGTCCAGGACCATGGTCCCCGCGGCGATGAGCGTCACAGCGTGTCGGTCACCTTATCCAGCCCGCGGGCTTCGTCAGGCCAGCGCCCGCCGTTCTCCCAGAAGTGCCGGATCTCTTCGAGCTGACGGCCTTTGGTTTCCGGCGCGAATCGATAGACGAATACGAGCGCGGCCAACGCGAAGGCCCCGAACACCGCGAATGTCCCCCCACCGCCAAGCGAATTGAGCATGGTCAGGAAGAAGGCGGCGACGATGGCATTGGCCACCAGATCGGAGGTGAGCATCGCACTCGAACCCATCGACCGCAGCCGGGTCGGGAAGCTCTCACCGGCGTAAACCCAGACCAACGCGCCGAAGCCGAAGGTGAACCCGATCGTGAACAGCAGCACGCCGAGGAATCCGATCGTGGTGAGCGCACCGCCGAACTCCGTACCGGCCACGAAGACCCCGATCAGCATGGCATTGGCGGCGATCATCATCGCGATGCCGCCCAGCAGGATCGGCCGTCGACCTACTCGGTCGACCAGCATCAGTGAGACGAACACCGCTGCCAGGGCCGCGACCTGGATCAGCGCTGGGAGTATCAGCAGGGCGAAGTTGCCTTCGAAGCCCATGGCCTCGAACAGTCGCGGGCTGTAGTAGACGATCGCGTTGATTCCGGTGATCTGGATGAAGAAGCCGAGCACCACCACGAAAACGGTGGCGCGAAGGTAGGGCCGCCGCAGCATCTCGCGCACCGCGCCGCCTGTTTCTTCCTTGAGCGCGCGGCTGATTTCGGCGAGTTCGGCCTCGACGTCGGCAGCCGGTTCGACCCGCCGCAGCGTTTGACGGGCCTCGTCGACCCGACCCTTGAGCATGTACCACCGCGCCGTGTCGGGCATCCGCAGCAGCGTCAACGCCACGAGCACTGCCGGTATCGCGGCCAGGCCGAGCATCCACCGCCAGCTGCCCGAGCCGGCCAGGAAGTACGCGGCCAGGTAGCCCATGATGATGCCGACGACCGTAGCCACCTGATAGGCGACCAACAACGAGCCGCGGACCTTCGCCGGCGCCGATTCGGCGACAAACACCGGCACGACCACCACCGACACACCGATGGTGAGGCCCAACAGAAAGCGCGACACCAACAGCATGGGCACCGACACCGAGAAAGCACTGAGAAGTGCGAAGGCCGCATAGGTGACGGCGACGAGCACCATCGACTTCTTGCGTCCGATGGCGTTGGCGAGCATCCCGCCGCCGATCGCGCCGGCGATCTGGCCGATGACGATCGCTGTGGTCACCAACTCCTGCTGCCGGGTGGTCAACCCGAATTCGTCGGTGATGAAAAGAAGCGCACCGGCAATGTTGGAGAGGTCGTAGCCGTAGATGACGCCGACACTGGCCGCGGCGACGGCCACCAGCGTTCCCAGGCGGGGGGCCGGCCGGATAGCGGTGTCGCCCACGTTGATCCTCTCGCCAAGTTTAGGTTGGTGTATACCACCGAGTACGCCAATGAGACCTCATGTGTGCTCGGTCTCGACCCGCGCAGGGCGCAGAGATAGAGACGCCCCCGGCCATGACGACCGGGGGCGTTCTGTAGAGCTCAATCAGTGATGGTGGTGCCCATGACCGTGGCCGTGGCCGTCGTCCTCCGGTTCCTCCGGCTTGTCGACGATCGCGGTCTCCGTCGTCAGCACCATGCGGGCCACCGATGCCGCGTTCAGCACCGCCGACCGCGTGACCTTGACCGGGTCGACGACACCGTCGGCGGCGAGATCGCCGAAGGCGCCCGTGGCGGCGTTGAAGCCGTGCCCGGCGGGCAGCTGGGCAACCTTGTTCACCACGACCGCACCGTCGAGGCCGGCGTTGGTGGCGATCCAGTACAGCGGTGCCGAGAGCGCGGCGTGGAACACGTCGACGCCGAGGCGCTCGTCACCGGTCACGCTGTCGCGCAGCTTGTCCAGCGCATCGCGCGCCTTGATCAGCGCCGCACCGCCGCCGGCGATGATGCCCTCCTCGACGGCGGCCTTGGCCGCCGCGACGGCGTCCTCGACGGCTTCTTTGCGCTTCTTCAGATCGGTCTCGGTGGCCGCGCCGACCTGGATGACGGCGACGCCGCCCGCCAGTTTGGCCAGCCGCTCCTCGAGCTTCTCGCGGTCCCAGTCGGAGTCGCTGGCCTCGATCTCGGCTCGCAGCTGCGCTTTACGCGCCTCGATGGCGTCCTTGCTGCCGCCCCCGTCGACGATCGTGGTGCTGTCCTTGTCCACCACCACCCGCCGCGCGGTGCCCAGCACATCGAGGCCGACCTCGCGCAGCACCAGCCCGACATCCGGGTTGACGACCTGACCGCCGGTGACGATGGCGAGGTCGTCCAGGAATGCCTTGCGGCGGTCGCCGAAGAACGGCGCCTTGACCGCGACGGCCTTCAGCGTCTTGCGGATCGCGTTGACCACCAGTGTCGAAAGTGGCTCGCCCTCAACGTCTTCGGCGACGATCAGGAGCGGCTTGCCCGCCTCGGCGACCTTCTCCAGCAGCGGCAGCAGGTCCGGCAACGAGCTGATCTTCTCGCGGTGCAGCAGCACCAGCGCGTCCTCGAGCACCGCTTCCTGGGCGTCGAAGTCGGTGACGAAGTACGCCGACAGGTAACCCTTGTCGAAGCCGATGCCGTCGGTGATCTGCAACTCGGTGCTCAGCGTCGACGATTCCTCGACCGAAACGACGCCGTCGGCGCCGACCTTGGTCATCGCCTCGCCGACCAGCTCGCCGACCTGCTCGTCACGCGACGAGACGGTGGCGACCTGCGCGATGCCGTTCTTGTCCGACACCGGTGTCGCCGCGGCCAGCAGCGCCTCGGACACCGCGTCGGCGGCCTTGGAGATGCCCGCCCCGAGCGCGATGGGGTTGGCGCCTGCCGCGACGTTGCGCAGACCTCCCTTGACCAAAGCCTGCGCCAGCACCGTCGCGGTGGTGGTACCGTCGCCTGCCACGTCGTTGGTCTTGGTGGCGACCGACTTGACCAACTGGGCGCCGAGGTTCTCGAACGGGTCTTCCAGCTCGATCTCACGGGCGATGGTCACGCCGTCGTTGGTGACGGTCGGCCCGCCCCACGCCTTGGCCAGCACGACGTTCCTGCCGCGCGGACCCAGGGTCACCCGCACCGCGTCGGCCAGCTTGTCCACGCCGGCCTCCAGTGCGCGGCGCGCAGTCTCGTTGAACTCAATCTGCTTGCTCATCGCTGTCTTTCCTTACGGTCCGTACGGGCTGCAATTGCCTATGGACGCATGCCGCCCCGGAAATCACCCGCGTAGACGGGGATTCCCGGGGCGGAACACGGGTGCTTACTTGTTGACGACGGCCAGCACGTCGCGAGCCGACAGGATCAGGTACTCCTCGCCGTTGTACTTGATCTCGGTGCCGCCGTACTTGCTGTAGATGACGGTGTCGCCCTCGGAGACGTCCAGCGGGATGCGCTTCTCGCCGTCCTCGTCCCAGCGGCCGGGGCCAACTGCGACGACGGTGCCTTCTTGCGGCTTCTCCTTGGCGGTGTCGGGAATGACCAGACCGGAAGCGGTCGTGGTCTCGGCCTCGTTGGCCTGAACGAGGATCTTGTCCTCGAGTGGCTTGATGTTCACGCTCGCCACGATGGAGCCCTCCACTAGTTCGGGTACCGATCCGGATTTTCCGGATCTCTCAGTTACCAGGTGTTCGGCATGGCGTCCGTGCCCACGCACCGTCGTCGCGGGTGCCGGCGCAGGGATTGGCCGCCTGCCACCTAGCACTCTATACATGAGAGTGCTAGCACTCAAGGCCCGGCTACGCCACCTGGCCCTGCACCACCGGCAGCCCGGGGTCGCTGGCCGCATCCAGCGGCGACGCCGGCGCGCCCGCCGCGATCAGGTGAGCGGCGAACGAAGCGATCATCGCGCCGTTATCGGTGCACAACCGGGGCCGCGGGATACGCAGCGTAAGCCCGTTGGCGACGCACCGCTCCTCGGCCAGTTCCCGCAGTCGCGAGTTCGCCGCCACCCCGCCGGCGATCAACAGCGTCTTGACGCCCAGGTCGTTGCACGCGCGCACGGCCTTGCGCGTCAGCACGTCGGCGACGGCCTCTTGGAAGCCCGCGGCCACGTCGGCCTTCGACGCGTCCGGGTGGCTCTCGACATAGCGCGCCACACTGGTCTTGAGTCCGGAGAAGCTGAACGCGTATGGGTCGTCGCGTGGGCCGGTCATTCCGCGAGGGAACACGATCGCCTCGCGATCCCCCTCTCGGGCCAGGTCGTCGAGCACCTTGCCGCCGGGATAACCAAGGCCAAGCAGCCGTGCGACCTTGTCGTACGCCTCGCCTGCGGCGTCGTCGACGGTGCTGCCCATTTCGACGATCGGCTCGCCCAGCGACCGCACGTGCAACAGGTTGGTGTGCCCACCCGACACCAGTAGGCCGACGCTCTCTGGCAGCGGGCCGTGGTCGTACACGTCGGCGGCCAGGTGCCCGCCCAGGTGGTTGACGGCGTAGAACGGCACCTGCCACGCCGCCGAATACGCTTTGGCCGCAGCCACTCCCACGAGCAGCGCGCCCGCCAGGCCGGGACCGATCGTCGCTGCGACGGCGTCCGGTCTGGCCAATCCGGCCGCCTGCAGCGCGCGTCGCATCGTGGGGCCCAACGCCTCCAGGTGTGCCCGGGAGGCGATCTCCGGGACCACCCCGCCGAACCGCGCGTGTTCGTCGACGCTCGATGCGACTTCGTCAGCGAGCAGCGTCACCGACCCGTCGGTGCCCAATTCCGCGATGCCGACGCCGGTTTCGTCGCACGAGCTCTCGATGGCCAGGATGATCATGTCGAATCGCGCTTCATCGTATAGGCGTCCGCGCCGCTCGCACGGTAGTAGCGCTTGCGTAGCCCGACGTTGACGAAGCCGACGCTCTCGTAGAGCTTGATCGCCGCTTCGTTGTCCGTGCGGACCTCCAGGAACACCGCGCCGCCCGCCGCGTGCTCGAGTAGCTCGGCGAGCATCCGGCGACCGATGCCCTGCCCCTGATAGGCCGGGTCGACGCCGATTGTGTGAATCTCATACTCGTACGGCTTCTTTCGGCCCAGCCGCGCGATTCCCGCGTATCCGACGAGCTTGTCCTCATCGCGCGCGGCGACGTAGCGGATGTGCTTGGCGGCGAGTTCGGCGAGGAATGCGCGCGTGGGCCACGGGTCGTCACCGTCGAACAGCTGCGCCTCCAACTCGGCGCACCGGGCCGCGTCGGACGGCTCGAGCGGTCCGTACACGATGCTCATCGGCTGGCCACCGAGGGTTTGGCGTCGGGGCGGCGCAGATACAGCGGCACCAGGGGCGCCGGCTCGGACGTCCAGTCCGCGACCGCACGCACCAGGCCCGCCACGGTCGGATATACCGGAGGCCGAGCGAGCGCCTCCGCGGCCCCGGGCACGTCGGCGGGCGCGTTCACCGCCGGCCCGTCGACGCGGATCCCGTCGCGGTAGCGGGCCCAGTACACCTCACGGCGGCGCGCATCCGTCACCACAAGAACGTCGCCGGAGGTCTGTATGCCGATCGCGTCGAGGCTGCAGACGCCGCGCACCGGTATGCCCAGGGCGTGCCCGAAGGCCGCGGCGCTCGCCATCCCGACGCGCAGGCCGGTGAACGGCCCGGGCCCGCAACCGACGACGACGGCACCCAGATCGGCGACGGTCACCTGCGCGTCGGTGAGCGCGGCCACCACGTTGGGCGTCAGCTGTTCGGCGTGCGCCCTGGCGTCGATGGTGACCCGCTCGGCCAACACCTCGAGTCCATCCAGGCGGACGACGCCCGCGGTGACCGCCGGCGTCGCGGTGTCGATGGCCAGGATGAGCGTCACGGGCTGGTCCAGTTCCAGATCGCCGTGCGGACGTCGGTGTCGCGGTCGCGTTCCAGCCGGATGTCGAGGTGGCTGTCGGAGAGCCGTTCGGCCAATCCCTCACCCCATTCCACGACGACCACGGCGTCGTCGAGCTCCGTGTCGAGGTCCAGCGAGTCGAGTTCGGCGAGCAGGTCGACCGAACCGTGGTCCAAGAGCCGGTACAGGTCGACGTGGATCATCGCCGGCGCGGCCGGGCGGCGGCCACGGTGCACCCGCGCCAGCACGAACGTCGGCGAGATCACCGGTCCTTCCACATCCATCGCCTGCGCGATGCCCTTGGCCAGCACGGTTTTTCCCGCCCCCAGCGGCCCGGACAACACGACGACGTCACCGGCGCGCAGCTGCCTCCCGAGTTGCGCACCGAGCGCGAGGGTGTCTTCGGCGGTGGGCAGTTCTGCTGTGCCCGACGCCCGTTCAGCCATGGTTGCGAACCTTCTCGCGTACCCGGCGGGTGAGCGCGACGAGCTTGGAGGGTGTCGAGCGCTCGACGAGCCGCACGAGTGCGTCGTTGATGGCCTCGGGCTGCTCCAGCTGGACGAGATGGCCTGCGCCGCCGACGATCAGCAACTGGGCTTTCGGCAGTGCAGCCGCCATGGCCTGTGAGTACTCCACCGGTGTCAGCAGGTCGCGGTCCCCGCACGCGATCAGTGTCGGTACCTTGCGCAGTGTCGCCAAGCCCTCGCTCTCGTCGTGTACTTCGAGGGCGTGCAGGAACTCGACGAGGGTCGCAAGCGGGGTGCCGTGCATCATTCGTTCCGAGAACGCCACGACGCTCGGGCTGATCTCCTCGTCACCATAGGATGCGGCCCGCAGGATCGGGGCGATCACCGACTTCGCGGCGCCGCGCGTGCGGTGCACCGCCTTCGGCGCGTAGCGCACCGCGAATCGAGCGGCCTCCAGCGCCGGGTTCTTCAGGATCTCGCCGAGCGGGGATCGCGAAACCCCGTCGGCGGCAGAGGCGATGAGCGCGACACCGACAACGCGGGTCGGATAGCGGTGCGGGAACTGTCGCGCGTGCGACAGCACGGTCATGCCACCCATCGAGTGACCGACCAGCACCACCGGACCGCGCGGTGCCACCACCTTCAACACCGCCTCCAGGTCCTGCCCGAGCTGTGTCACCGTGTACGTCTCGGGCGGTGCCTCGTCCGACTGACCGTGACCACGCTGGTCGTAGAACACCATTCGCACCTGGGCGCCCCACTGTTCGGTCAACCTGACGCGCTGAAAATAGAAGGCGCCCATCCTCAGACAGAACCCGTGCGCGAACAGAACCGTCAACGGTGCGTCTTCGGGACCGACCTCGCGGACCGCCAGCGACACCCCGTCCGGGGTGGTGACGACGGAACTGCGGTCCGCGTCGAGAAGCTCGAAATCCTCGTCGCGGTACTGGTCGTCGACGGTCACGCGGCGCCGCAGCGAACGGGCGACAGACATTCCGGCGGCGCTGCCAACCGCGGTCAGCCCGGCTGCGCCCGCGAGCCAGCGCGTGTTCGAGTTGCGGCCGCGTGGCCGGGGGAAGTTCATTTCGGTCAACGTGTTTCGCCCGTCGACCCGATGTAGGTCCGCACGAAACGGCCGCGCGGGCTGGTCACCACTTCGTAGTTGATGGTGCCGAGCAGGTCGGCCCAGTCCTGCGCGGTCGATTCCCCCTGGACGCCCGGCCCGAACAGGATCGCGTCGTCACCTTCGACAGCATCACCGTCGGGTCCGAGGTCGACGACGAACTGGTCCATGCAGATTCGCCCGACACCGCGACGCAGCCGGCCGTTGATCAGCACGTCGATGCGGTTGCTCAAATTCCGGAAGACGCCGTCGGCGTAGCCGACAGGCAACAGCGCCACCGTGGTGTCGCGGTCAGCGACCCACGTGTGCCCGTAGGACACGCCGTCCCCGGCGCGCAGCGACCGCACCAGCGCCACCGGACATTTCAGCGTCATCGCCGGGCGCAGCCCCATGTCACCGCGTTCCGGTATCGGAGTCTGGCCGTACACCGCGATGCCGGGGCGCACGAGATCGAACGCCAGGTCTGGGCGCGTCATCGCTGCCGGGCTGTTGCTCAGGTGCACGATCTCGAACTGCACGCCCTGTTCGGCCGCATAGGTTCTCATCTCGGTGAGCCGTTGCGCCTGTTGGCTATTGAGCGGATCGTCCGGATTGTCGCCGTGCACCAGGTGCGACATCAGTCCACGGACCCTGAGCGCGCCGTCGGCCTGTGCGCGCTTCAGCGTGGCGATCATCGCCGGATAGTCGGCCGGGCCGACGCCGTTACGGCTCAGCCCGGTGTCGGCTTTGACGGTGACCGAGGCGCTGCGTCCGGTCCTGGTGACCGCGTCGAGCAGTTCGCCGAGTTGACGCACCGATGACACCGCGATCTGCACGTCGGCGGCCACCGCGGGCGCGAAGTCGGTGCCCGGCGGGTGCAACCAGGCCAGCACCGGAGCGGTGATGCCGTCGCGGCGCAGCGCCAACGCCTCGGCGACCGTCGCCACCCCGAGTTCGGCGGCGCCTGCGGCCAGGGCCGCCCGGCTCACCTGCGTGGCGCCGTGGCCGTAGCCGTCGGCTTTGACGACGACCAGCACCTGCGCCGTGCCCGCGAGGTCGCGCAACAGCCGCACGTTGTGGGCGATCGCATCGAGGTCGACCACCGCCTGCGGGACCGCCGTCGCGATCGAATATGCCTGCAAGGTATCCATCTGGCCCAATTGTCCCAGACCGCCGATCCAGGCCGCCGAACGCTAGTGCGCGAAGGGCTGCTCCCGGTCGAAGTGACCTTGCGGTTTGAGCTCGTCGAGGTGCGCCAGCACCGTGGCCAGATCGTCGTGCAGCGCCCGGGCCAGGTCCGCGGAGAAACCCTCCCGCACCACAATGCGCAGCATCGTGACGTCCGCGGCGCCTTCCGGCATCGTGTAGGCGGGCACCTGCCAGCCGTAGGAGCGCAACGCCTGGGACACGTCGAATTCGGTGTAACCGAAGTCGCCGGCCAGCTTGAAGCTGACCACCGGAATGGCCGAGCCGTCGGCGACGACCTCGAAGTGCTCGCTCTCGCGCAGCTGGTCGCCCAGCCACCGTGCAGTCTGCGAAAGACACTGCATCACTTGCATATACCCGCCGCGGCCCAGGCGCAGGAAGTTGTAGTACTGCCCGACCACCTGATTGCCGGGCCGCGAGAAATTCAGCGTGAACGTCGGCATGTCGCCACCGAGGTAGTTGACATGGAAGACCAGGCCCTCGGGCAGCCACTCCGAATTGCGCCACACCACAAACCCGATACCCGGATAGGTCAGCCCGTACTTGTGGCCGCTGACGTTGATCGAGACCACCCGCGGCAGCCGGAAGTCCCACTCCAGGTCGGGATGCAGAAACGGCACCACGAAACCGCCGCTGGCCGCGTCCACATGCACCGGAACATCCAATCCACCGCCCGCGGCGAGGTCGTCGAGCGCCGAGCAGATCTCCGCGATCGGCTCGAGTTCACCGGTGTAGGTGGTGCCCAGGATGGCCACCACCCCGATGGTGTCCTCGTCGATGTTCTGCAGCACCTGCTCGGGCGTGATGACGTAGCGGTCCTCCGCCATCGGGAGATAGCGCGGCTCGACGTCGAAGTAGCGACAGAACTTCTCCCAGACCACCTGAACGTTGGCGCCCATCACCAGGTTCGGTGTGCGGCCCTTCCAGTCTTTGCCGACCTTCTCGCGCCAGCGCCACTTCATCGCGAGGCCGGCCAGCATGACCGCCTCGCTGGAACCGATCGTCGACACGCCGACCGCGCTCGACGGGTCGTCGTCGCGCAGGTCCTCGGCGTGGAACAGGTCGGCCACCATGCATACGCAGCGCTGCTCGATCGCCGCGGTCGCCGGGTATTCGTCCTTGTCGATCATGTTCTTGTCGAAGGTCTCGGCCATCAGCTTTTCGGCCTGCGGGTCCATCCACGTCGTGACGAACGTCGCGAGATTCAGCCGGGAACTGCCATCGAGCATGAGCTCGTCGTGGATGAAGCGGTAGGCGGTATCGGGATCCATCGCATCGTCGGGCAGTCGCAGCGACGGCACAGGCGCCATCGCCAGCCGTCCGGTGTAGGCGGGGGCGACCTGCGGCGCGTGACTGCGCGTGGGCGACATGGCGTTCCTCTCGTTACAGACTGGCTCACAAACTGGCTAGGGCACTTCGGACGTGCGCGAGAATCCGCGACGAAGAAGTCGGGGCGGGATGGGGTCCCGGATCGGAGGCGGCCAGGTTCGCGGCACGGGCGTGGACGAACGCCGCCGCAGCGGCAGCCTCGCCCGCGGGCAGGCCCGCGGCCAGCAGCGCGCCGATGACACCCGTCAGCACGTCGCCGGATCCGGCTGTGGCAGCCCATGATTGGCCCGCAGGGTTCAGGTACACCGGCCCGCCGGGTTCGGCGATGACGGTCACGTTTCCCTTCAGCAGCACGGTCACGCCGAGCCGGTCGGCCAGCTTGCGGGCCGCCCCGACGCGGTCGTCGCCGGGCGCCGAACCGGCCAGTCGCGCGAACTCGCCCGCATGCGGCGTCAGCACCGTGGGCGCCGCGCGACCGTCGACGAGATCGGGATGCGCTGCCAGGATCGTCAGGCCGTCGGCGTCGACGACCACCGGCAGGCCGCTGTCCAAGGCGAACCACAGCGCCGACGCACCCGCATCGTCGGTGCCCAGGCCGGGCCCGACCGCCCACGCCTGCACGCGACCAGAAGCGCTCGCGCTCGGGGCGGCGATCACCTCCGGCCACTGCGAAAGAACCTGCTGTCCAGCGGTTCCCGCGTAGCGCACCATGCCCGACGTCGCCGCGACCGCAGCCCCGGTGCACAGGACGGCGGCCCCCGGATAGGTGGCGGACCCCGCGAGGACACCGGTGACTCCCTGCGTGTACTTGTCGTCATTGGGACCTGGCACCGGCCAACGGGCCACCACATCGGCGGCGTCGAACGACATCATGTCGGACGACGGCAGATCCAGCCCGATGTCGACCAACTCGACGCGGCCGCAATCCCCCAGTGCGTGAACCGGTTTGAGGCCACCAAAGGTCACGGTCAACGCGGCTCGCACGTGCGGCCCGTCGGCCACCCCGGTCTGCACATCTACCCCGCTGGGAATGTCGACGGCGACCACGGGAATGCCGGCTTCCTCGACGACAGTGAACACCTCGGCCGCATTCGGCCGCAGTGGCCCTGTGCCCGAGATGCCGACCACGCCGTCGATCACCAGGTCTGCCTCTGCCGGGACCGTTTCGACGATCCGCCCGCCCGCGCCGGTGAAGGCCGCAAGCGCCCGGCGGTGCGTGCGGTCGAGATTGAGCAGGACTGCGGCGGCCCCGGCGCCGCGACGGCGAAGGAATGTCGCCGCCCACAACGCGTCGCCGCCGTTGTCCCCGGAACCGACCACCGCGCAGACGTGGCGACCCGAAACCCCACCGGCGCGTAGCACCAGTTCGCGGGCGATCGCGACGGCGAGACCGTTGGCGGCGCGGCGCATCAGGGCGCCGTCGGGCAGGGACGCCAGGAGCGGCGCTTCAGCCTCGCGGATCTGGTCGGCGGTGTAATAGTGCCGCATCGTCGACCACGTTAGTGCGCGAGGCGCCCGACCGTCAGGCATTCGCCCGAGCGCGTCTACTCGTCGACCCGCGTCCAGAAATCCGCTGCCCGTTCGGCGATCTCGGCGGCGTACTCGCCATTGATCGCGTGCGAGGCGTCGCGCCACAGTTCGACCTGACCGCGGACCAGCAGACTTCGCGCCCGCTCGGCCGCCCGCTCAGCGTCGTGCATCACGCTTCGACCACCGATCAAAGCCAGCACCGGTATGTCCAGTGAACGCAACTGCTCGTCGGTGATCATCGTGGGCATCGCCTTGCGCAGCGTGTAATCGGTTGAGCCGGCCGAGATCAGTGCCGCCTCCGTCGCCGCGTCGTCGATGTCGGCGCCGCCGGATATCCAGCTGAGCACACGCCTGCGCAGACCTGTGGGAACGCCGGGAAGGAACAATGCAGGCGAAGTCAGCACCGCCTTGAGCGCAATTGGGGCGAACGTGAACACCGGATCGAGCAGAACCAGTGAGGCGGCTCGGCCAGGGCGCCGGACGGCGTAGTTGATCGCCGTCCATCCGCCGATCGACACTCCCATGAGGTGGACCCGGTCCAGCCCAAGGCCTGCCACCGTTTCGTCCAGCCATTGCGCCTCATCGTCGGGTCCGACGATCGGCTTCTCCTGCACCGACAGCCCCGCCTCGCCGAGCAGGTCGACGCCGAACACGGGCCGGTGCTGCAGCAGGTGCGCAATGTTGCCCCGCCACATCGGGGTGGATGCATTGCGTCCCGGTAGCAACATGACCGGCGTCCGCTCGGCCGGCCCGCCGAACCGATACGCGCGCACGTCGCCGAACGTCGTTGACACATCCTGTGATTCGCTGACAGTCGGCAGCTCTGCCATCGCCGCCCGGTAGAGGTCGTGGAAGTGGGCGCGAGCCTGGTCGCTCTTGAAGTCCCCGACCCGGCCCGGCACTACTCGACGGTGACCGACTTGGCCAGGTTACGTGGTTTGTCGACGTCGTAGCCGCGGGCCTGCGCGACACCGGCGGCGAACACCTGCAGCGGAATCGTGGACAGCAGCGGCTGGAAAAGCGTTGATACCGCGGGGATCTCGATCAGGTGGTCGGCGTACGGGCGGACGGTGTCGTCCCCCTCCTCGGCGATGACGATGGTGATCGCACCGCGGGCCTGGATCTCGCGGATGTTCGACAGCAGCTTGGCGTGCAACATCGGCGAGTTCTTCGGTGACGGCATCACGACGATGACCGGGAGATCATCTTCGATCAGCGCGATCGGACCGTGCTTGAGTTCACCCGCCGCGAAGCCCTCGGCGTGCATGTACGCGAGTTCCTTGAGTTTGAGGGCGCCTTCGAGCGCGACCGGGTAGCCGACATGCCTGCCGAGGAACAGCACGGTCTGCGACTGCGCGAAGCGGTGGGCCAACGCTCTGACCGGTTCGACGGTCTCCAGGACGCGGGCCACCAGATCGGGCATGGCCTCCAGTTCCCGGTATTCGCGCTCCACCTCGTCGGGGTACTTGGTGCCGCGCGCCTGCGCCAACGCAAGCCCGACAAGGTAATTCGCGGCGATCTGGGCGAGGAACGTCTTCGTCGACGCCACGCCGATCTCCGGTCCGGCGCGGGTGTAGAGCACCGCATCGCATTCGCGGGGGATCTGGCTGCCGTTGGTGTTGCAGATGGCCAGCACCTTGGCCTTCTGCTCCTTGGCGTGCCTGACTGCCTCCAGAGTGTCGGCGGTCTCACCGGACTGCGAGATCGCGACAACCAGCGTGTGTTGGTCCAGAACCGGGTCACGGTAACGGAATTCGCTGGCCAGCTCGGCTTCGACCGGTAGCCGGGTCCAGTGCTCGATCGCATACTTGGCCAGCAGCCCGGAGTGGTAGGCAGTGCCGCAGGCAACCACGAACACCTTGTCGATCTCGCGCAGTTCCTGGTCCGACAGGCGCTGCTCGTCGAGCACGATGCGGTTGCCCGCGAAGTGGCCGAGCAACGTGTCGGAGACCGCCGCGGGCTGCTCGGCGATCTCCTTGAGCATGAAGTACTCGTAGCCGCCCTTTTCGGCCGCGGACATGTCCCAGTCGATATGGAAAGGACGAGCACGCCCGGATGCGTCATTGCCGTGGAAGTCGGTGATGCGGTAGCCGTCGGCGGTGACGACCACCGCCTGATCCTGACCGAGTTCGACGGCGTCGCGGGTGTGTTCGATGAACGCGGCCACGTCCGACCCGACGAACATCTCGCCGTCGGCGACGCCGAGCACCAGCGGGGTGGAACGGCGCGCGGCGACGATCGTGCCGGGATCGTCGGCGTTGGCGAACACCAGCGTGAAGTGGCCCTCCAACCGGCGCAGCACGGCGAGGACCGACGCGGGGAAGTCGCCCGCGGTGGGACCATGGCGGAACTGCCAGGAGACGAGGTGCACCGCGACCTCGGTGTCGGTGTCGCTGGCGAACTCCACCCCGGCGTGCTCGAGTTCGGCCCGCAGAGCGGCGTAGTTCTCGATGATCCCGTTGTGGATCACCGCGATCTTGCCTGCGGCGTCACGGTGCGGGTGCGCGTTGCGGTCGGTGGGCCTGCCGTGCGTCGCCCAGCGGGTGTGCCCCAGGCCGGTGCTGCCCGTCAGGCCGGCGGCGCCGGTTTCGGACAGCGCCGCTTCGAGGTTGGCCAGCCGCCCGGCCCGGCGACGGACGGTGAGCCCGCCGTGGCCGTCCAGCAATGCGATGCCCGAGGAGTCGTATCCGCGATACTCCATCCGGCGCAGTGCGTCGACGACGATGTCGCAGGCAGGGCGATGCCCGACATAGCCGACGATTCCACACATAGGCAATCAGGGTAGTGCAAGAGCCGCCTGAAACCCGGTCGGCTACGGTCGTCTCGTGGCCAGCACGAAGAAGCTCTTCAAGGCCCTGACCCGCCGCGGCCCGCACCGCGTTTTGCGCGGTGACCTGGCCTTCGCCGGGCTTCCCGGCGTCGTCTTCGCCCCCGAAGCCGGCCTGAACCTGCCCGGAGTCGCGTTCGGCCACGACTGGCTTGCCACAGCGGACCGCTACCACGGCACCCTGGAGCACCTGGCGTCCTGGGGCATCGTCGCGGCGGCCCCGGCGACGGAAACGAGCCTGGCTCCATCCGCGCTCAACCTGGCCTATGACCTGGGCACGACGCTCGACATCATCGCCGGTGTGCGGCTGGGCCAGGGCGACATCAGCGTGCACCCGACCAAGCTCGGCGTGATCGGGCACGGGTTCGGTGGCTCGGCAGCGGTGTTCACCGCGGCCGGGATGCCCGTGAAACCGAAATCCGTGGTTGCGATCTTCCCCACAGTCACCGCGCCACCCGCCGAGGAGCCTGCGACGACGCTGCAGGTGCCGGGCCTGGTGCTGAGCGGGCCGGGCGACCCGATGACACTGCGGTCCAATGCCGTGGAACTGGCCCGCGCCTGGAAGACGGCAACGCTACGCACCGTGAACAAGGCCAAGCCCGGCGGCCTGATCGAGGGCCGCCGGTTGGCCCGAGTCGTCGGCCTACCGGGCGCCGACCGCAGCACGCAGAAGGTGGTTCGCGCGCTGATCACCGGTTATCTGCTGCACACGCTGACGGGCGACAAGGCGTACCGCGACTTCTCCGACCCGGAAGCGGCGCTTCCGAAGGCGCCGCCCGTCGACCCGTTCGCCGACGATCCGGTGGATCTGGAGAACAAGGTCGTCGCATTGCTGAAGCCGTAAGGTGACCAACCAACCGGTTGGGTGTATAACTCGATGATGCGCACCGGGATCTTTCTCAACTACACCGACGGTTTCCTGCAGGCGGTGGACCAGGTCGTCGAGCTCGAGAAGGTCGGAGTGGATCTCGCGCTGGTGGCCGAGGCGTACTCCTACGACGCGATCAGCCAGCTCGGCTTTCTGGCGGCGAAGACGTCGACCATGGAACTGGGCACCGGTGTGGTGCCGATCTACATCCGCACGCCGACGTTGCTGGCGATGTCGGCGGCCGGGCTCGATTACGTCTCCGGCGGGCGCTTCCGGCTCGGTATCGGGACGTCCGGCCCACAGGTGATGGAGGGCTTCCACGGCGTGCCGTTCGACGCGCCGCTGGGACGCACCCGCGAAGTGGTCGAAATCTGTCGGCAGGTGTGGCGTCGCGAGCGCGTGCAGTTCGACGGCAAGCACTATCAGATCCCGTTGCCCGCCGATCGGGGCACGGGCCTGGGCAAGCCGTTGCAGTTGATCAATCACCCTGTCCGCGACCGTATTCCGATCACGATCGCCGCTCTCGGACCCAAGAACGTCGAACTCACCGCCGAGATCGCCGAAGGTTGGCAGCCGGTCTTCTTCTATCCGGAGCGAGCCGACGACGTGTGGGGTGAGGCGCTTCGAGCCGGGTTCGCCAACCGCGAACCCTCGCTGGGTCCGCTGGACGTGATGGTCAGCGCCCCTTTGGCGATCGGCGACGATGTCGATGACCGGTTGTCCTGGGTGAAACCGCAGTTGGCGCTCTACATCGGGGGGATGGGTGCCCGCGGACGCAACTTCTACCACAATCTGGCCACCCGCTACGGCTACGGCGAGATCGCCGATGTGATCCAGGATCTCTACCTGACAGGCAAGAAGGCCGAAGCGATCGCCGCGGTGCCGGATGACTTGGTGCGCAACGTGTCGCTGGTCGGACCGCGCGGATTCGTCAAGGAGCGTATCGCGGCGTTCGCCGAAGCGGGTGCGACGACGCTTCTGTTGCAACCGCTTTCCGGTGACCGCAATGAAACCGTCGGATTCGTCGAAGAATTGCGCAACCAGCTGCCGTAGCTGATTTCCGGGAAGCGCCGACTCCCCTGTACAGTGTGTGCAGCGGCATCCTCTGTTCTGCCTTTTGCCGCTTCTCGATCGTCATACCGAGCGCCGCGGGTCTTCCGCGCCGGGCAGGACGACCACTCTAATCTTTCGGAGCTTTTACTTGTCTGTCGAAATACTCAGTGGCACAAGCGTGCCCACCTTCGCCGACCTCGGTCTTCCAAAGGCCGTCGTCGCCACCCTTTCCGCGAACGGCATCGCGTCGCCCTTCCCCATCCAGGCGGCCACGCTGCCTGATTCGTTGGCCGGTCGCGACGTACTCGGCCGCGGTCGCACCGGATCGGGCAAGACTTATGCGTTCCTGTTGCCGGTAGTGACCAGGCTCACTGCAAGCCCGGCCAAACGCGTTCCCGGTCGCCCGCGCGCCCTCATCCTCGCGCCGACCCGCGAACTGGCCGCCCAGATCAGCGCGTCCCTCGCGCCGCTGGCAGCGGCCACCGGCCTGCGGTCGGTGACGATCATCGGCGGCGTCGGTCCCGGGCCCCAGATTCAAGCGCTGCGCCAGGGTGTCGACATCGTGATCGCCTGCCCGGGCAGGTTGGAAGACCATGTGAAATCACGCCATGCCGACTTGTCGGCGGTCGAGATCACTGTGCTCGACGAGGCGGACCACATGGCCGACCTCGGCTTCCTGCCGCCGGTGAAACGACTGTTGGACAAGACTCCTCGCAACGGTCAGCGGATGCTGTTCTCGGCCACGCTCGACGGTGGCGTCGACGTTCTCGTGAAGCGGTATTTGACCGATCCGGTTGTGCACAGCGTCGATTCGGAGCAGTCGCCGGTCGCCGCCATGGAGCATCACGTCCTGCATGTCGACAAGGCGGCACGCCTCAATGTGCTGGCCGACCTGGCCGCGTCACCGGGTCGGACCATCGTGTTCGCGCGCACCAAGCATGGCGCGAAGAACCTGGCCCGCCAGTTGAACTCGCGCGGAGTGCCGGCGGTGGAGTTGCACGGCAATCTGTCGCAGAACGCGCGTACGCGAAATCTCACCGCGTTCTCCGACGGTTCGGCCGCCGTGCTGGTGGCCACGGACATCGCCGCACGCGGCATCCACGTCGACGACGTTGGTCTTGTCGTGCACGCGGACCCGCCCGTCGAGCACAAGGCGTATCTGCACCGGTCGGGTCGGACGGCGCGCGCCGGTGCCGACGGCACGGTGGTGACACTGATGCTCGATGAGCAGGTGTCGGATGTGCGGCAATTGACCCGCAAGGCCGGGGTTAAGCCGACGATCACCCGCTTCAGCGGCTCGTCGCATCCGGTGCTGCACGACATCGCGCCCGGCGAGCGGACTTTCGGCGATCCCATCGCCGCCAGCCGTCCCGAACCCGCGAGGCCACGCCAGGCTTCGGCGGCCAGGGGACATCAGCCGCGCAGGCGTCGTCCGACGCGGTCGAGGCGGCCGGCGAGCGCCTGACGCGGCTGCGGTTCTCGCAGGCGCAATTTCACCCGACGGACGCTGCTGCGATTCGACGTGGCGACCCCTGGAACACCACCACCGCCGACCTGCCACCGCCACCACAAGTGGTGCCGGCTCGTGGTGATCGCGGCCTGATGATGCCGCGGCGGAAACGCACCCGCGCCGCTCAACGCGCCGCCCGAATCCAAGCCCAGCGCGCACACAACGCGATCGTTGCTCCTATCTGATCTGCGTCGGCCGTAAGGTCAACACGGGCTGACGAGCATTAATGAGCCCGATAACCTCCGACATTTCGGCTCCTTTTCGAGGTGTGTCCTCCCGGGACCACAAGAACCGGCTGCGAAAATAGAGCCATGAGGAGTCCAAAATGAGTGCTCTCTCATGAACGCTGTCTGCCAAGTCACCCGCCAACGCGAACCGTCCGGAGGTTCCCGCCAAACGCCCGCATAAGCCGCGCACCTGTGGGTATCCAGGTTTCACTCTAAGGAGATGCAGCTATGAACTCTGATACTTATGGGCTGCTACACAACACCGGGATTTCTGCGCGTTCCAAGCGGCCACTGGCCTACCGCCGGACAACCACAGGAGCAGGGATCGCGATGATCCTGAGCCGCGGGCGCCGACGGACTGGTCGCGGCATGGTTCATCCGTGGTGTGAGCACTGCGGCACGACCCATCGCGATCGGGTGGTGACGGCTGAGTGCTTCCGACTGCTGATCAACGGACCCGACTGGCCGGAATAGGCCCACGAACGCGCGGCCGGGCGCCGAAGGTCACTCCCCGACCTGGGGTAGTTCGTCGGCGGCGATCTCGCACGGTGTCCCGGAATCCGATTCACCGGACAATGGTTCGGAAGCCGGTGCCGGCGTGACCTCCAAAGGTTCGGCTGGCAGGGGTTCAGGCGGCGTCATAGCAGGCACCGGCTCCGGCGGACAAACGGGCGCGGCCGCTGGGTCGATGTCCTCCCCCGACTTCTCGTCGATTTCGTCTGCGGCCTCGGCCTCGTCGGTCACCTCGTCCGACTCGTCCTCCTCGCTGTCCGACTCGTCCCCCTCGCTGTCCGACTCTTCGATGTCCGGATTCTCGCCATCATCGAGCCCGTCGATGTCGGGCTCGGTCAGCTCCTGCGGCTCGTCAACCCCCATGGAATCGCCGAGCGCACCGTCGCCCATCAATCCGCCCAGCATGTCACCGAGCTGTTGACCGAAACTCGAGATGCCACTTCCGAAGTCGGGTACTCCTCCGCCCACGGACGGCAGCGATGGTGCGGCCGCCGGCTGCGCCATCGCAGCGTCGGTCAGCGGTGCGGCGCTCGCGGGCATCGGCGCCGCAATAGGCGCCGCACTGGGCGCGGGTGCAGCAGCCGCCGGTGCAGCAGCAGCCGCCGGTGCGCCCCATGCCGCTGGCATGACAGGAGCCGGGACGTCGGGTGCTGCGCTCGGAGTCGGTGCCGCGGTGGCGATTCCCACCGGCGCCGTCGGTACGGCGCCCTCATTCACCGGCGACGGAATCCATGCCGGCCCGATTTCGCCCGGCACATCGAACGTTGCTTCGGCCTCCGAGGCGAGTTCCGCCTGCACCGCCTGGTAAGCCGCCTCCACGGCGTCGACGGCTGACCGCATCGCCGCGAGCCACTGACCGCCGATCACGTTGTCCACGAACGGCTTCACTTCTTGGTCCACGAGCTCACTGGCGACCGCCCGGTCCCCGGCACCCGTGGTGACGGTGTGCGACGCAGCCAGCCAGTCCGCGCGCCGAGCCTGCGCGCCGTCACCGACGGCCAGCACGGTCGCGACCTTGCCGTCCACTGCCTGCCAGAGGCGGTCGCGCAGATCGGCATAGGCCTGCGCGGCGGTACGCACGGCCGTCGCCGCGAGGGCAGACGCTTCGCTGTGGCGGCGCAGGAATTCACGCGACGAGTTCGCACCAGCGCCCTGCCAGGCCGTCACGAGCCTGCCGAGCTGGTCCTCCTGACGAGCGAGCGCGTCGCCGACCGCCGTCGTTGCCGCGCGCAGTGCACCGCAATCGGCGTCAAGCGCGCCCAAATCCATCCCTTCTTCGTTGGCATACCAGTCCCGCACCTGCGCCGGGTGCGCTGTCAGATCCGGATCTTGGTAGCCGAGAGCCCGGCACGCCCACACGTACTGCTCGATATCGGCGATGCCGGGCATCCCGTCCGCCAAACGCGCGGCGGCGTCGAATGTCTCGGCCATCCTCAACCCACCCTGCGTGCGGCGCGCTCGTCGGCTTCGGCGTATCGGTCGGCGGAAACCCGCAGCGCTGCGGCGATCTCCGCCGCCGCCCTGGACCACCGCCGCAGTTGGTTCACGACATCCTCGACCGCGGCCCGCACCGCGTCGCCGTGCGCGACATACGAACGGCCAGCCCTGGCGCCGTCAAACACCAAGTCGCTCAGATGCGTCCGCACCGCCCCGTCGACAGTGTCGGCGACAAGCTCATACTGACTCGCGATGCTCAACAGCGCGGCGACGTCGACGCGGGACGCGTCCGTTGCTCCCATGTAAAGGTTGGACGCGCAGGGACCCTCGCGGGTTCCATCCTCAGCGTTGAGCGCTGACCTGCTCAGCCACCCGCACCGCCAGTTGCCGCGCGGTGTCTTCGTCGGCCGCCTCGACCATCACGCGCACGACTTGCTCGGTTCCCGACGGGCGCAACAGGATTCGTCCTGTGTCGCCGAGCTGCGCTTCCACCTCGGCAACCGCGGTGCGGACCGACGGAGCGTCGGCGACGGTCGCCTTGTCGGCAACCTCGACGTTGATCAGAACCTGAGGCAAGGTCCGCATCGGCTCAGCGAGCACCGCGAGCGGTGTGCGGGTCTGCGCCATCCGCGACATCAACCGCAGCCCGGTGACGATGCCGTCGCCGGTCGTGCCCATTGCAGGCATGACGATATGTCCGGATTGCTCGCCGCCGAGCGCATACGAGCCGGCGCGCAGTTCCTCCAGAACGTAACGGTCACCGACGCTCGTGGTACGGACCTCGACCCCGGCCGCCCGCATCGCCAGATGCAGCCCCAGGTTGCTCATCACAGTCGCCACCAACGTGTTCGACGTCAGCTCGCCGCTTTCTTGCATGGCGAGAGCGAGGATCACCATGATCGCGTCGCCGTCGACCACACTCCCGTGCGCGTCGACGGCAAGGCACCGGTCGGCATCGCCGTCGTGCGCGAGCCCCAGATCGGCACCGTAAGACACGACCGCGGACCTCAGCGTCTCCATGTGGGTCGAGCCGCAGCGGTCGTTGATGTTCAAGCCATCGGGCTGTGCGTTGATCGTGATGACGTTGGCACCCGCGGCGCGGTAGGCGTGCGGCGCGGCGGCCGAAGCGGCGCCGTTGGCACAGTCGACGACGACCGTGAGCTGGTCCAGCCTGGTGGTGACGGCCTTGCTGACGTGCCGCAGATAGCGGTCCAGGGCATCCTCGGCGTCCACCACACGGCCGAGTCCCGCGCCGGTGGGTCGGTTCACTGGGCCCTGGGAGACCAGTTCTTCGATCCGGTCCTCGGTGGCGTCGTCGAGTTTGTGCCCGCCGGGGCCGAAGATCTTGATGCCGTTGTCGGGCATGGGGTTGTGCGAGGCGCTGATCATCACGCCGAAGTCCGCGTCGTACGCGCTGGTCAGGTAGGCCACCGCCGGCGTCGGCAGTATCCCGACGCGCAGTGCATCCACCCCCTCGCTGGTCAGTCCCGCAATGACGGCCGCTTCCAGCATTTCTCCGCTGGCCCGCGGGTCACGCCCGACGACGGCCACTCGCCTCGCGTGCCCGCCGGAGGTGGCCAACCGGCGCGCCGCCGCGGAGCCAAGCGCCAGCGCCAGCTCAGCGGTGAGGTCCTGGTTGGCGACGCCGCGCACTCCGTCGGTGCCGAACAGTCGAGGCATGCCGACAAACTTCTCATACCTGCCCGGTGAAGACACAACTGACGAGGTGATCAACCATCTCTACGTCGAACTGGTACGCGGCCGAGACCCGACAGGAAACACCGCCCGCATCCGTGAAGGATGCGGGCGGTGTGTGATCCGGTGTCAGCGAGCCGGACCGCCCGGAGTCGGGTTGCCCGGAGCCTGAGCGGGGCCGCCGCCCGGCGCCTCACCCGATTGACCCGGGGTACCGGCGTTCTGCGTGAGGTTGATGGGGCCGCCCGTCACGTCGCAGACCGTCTCGGTACCGCCGTCGGCGTCAACCGACTCGGCCAGCACGTTGACCGGGCCGACCTCGAGACCGCAGATCGCGGCAGCCACATTCGCGGCCACGCCCACGTTCACGTCTTCGAGGATGGTCACATCGCCCACAGCGACGTTGACCAAGCCGTCCTGCAGGTTCAGCGGCTGGGCCTGGGCCATCCCCAAGCCCGCGGTGAACAGCAGCGACCCTCCCATTACGGCGCCTGCGGACGCCCTCTTCACGATGGTGTGCATCAGATATTCCTTCCTTGTCAGGAAGCAGCGGATCCGGCCCCCGACGAGCGACTGCCCCGGTGGCAGGGTCTGCCTGCCCTGGCGCGAAAGGCGCCTCTGCTTCCGGGAGTCTGGGTTCCACGATCAGTCCGGACGTCAAACCGGAATTCTGGAATAGAGATTGCGCATCGTGGGTATTCTGCGACGCACTAATTAACTGAGGCGACAATTAGATTTGGCATACACCGCAGGTCGGACCCTCTACTCCCCCATCGCGCCGTGCTGCGAAGGACGTTACTCATGGCCGGTAAAACAATCCCGGCGTACTTCCGATGGAAACAAAACCGCCGGGCGTGCGGTGCACGCCCGGCGGTTTCGCGGCTTGATCAGCGCTTGCTGTACTGAGGCGCCTTGCGGGCCTTCTTCAGGCCGTACTTCTTGCGCTCGATGGCGCGCGGGTCGCGGGTAAGGAAGCCGGCCTTCTTCAGCGCAGGCCGGTCCTCAGGCTGCACCAGGATCAGCGCGCGCGCGATGGCCAGGCGCAGCGCGCCCGCCTGGCCGGACGGACCGCCACCGTCGAGGTGGGCATAGATGTCGAAGCTCTCCAGCCGATCGACGGTGACCAGGGGGGCCTTGATGAGCTGCTGGTGAACCTTGTTCGGGAAGTAGTCCTCGAGGCTGCGACCGTCGAGGTCGAACTTGCCCGTGCCGGGGACCAGCCGCACCCGGACCACGGCCTCTTTGCGGCGGCCGACGGTCTGGATCGGGCGGTCGATGAAGACGGGCTCGCGGGGAGCCGCTTCGACCGCTGCGTCGGTCGCGGCCTCGGTGGTGTCGACGGTTGTCTCTGGCTGAGTCACTGGGCCACCTGCTTGATCTCGTACGGAATCGGCTGCTGCGCGGTATGCGGATGATCCGGCCCCACGTAGACCCGCAGCTTCTTCTGGATCTGACGGCCCAGCTTGGTGTGCGGAATCATGCCGAGGATCGCCCTCTCGACGACCCGGTCGGCGTGCTTTTCCATCTCGTCGCCGAGCGAACGCTTGCGCAGGCCGCCGGGATAACCCGAGTGGCGGTAGGCGAACTTCTTCTGCAGCTTGTCGCCGCCGATGGCGACCTTCTCGGCATTGATGACGATGACGAAATCGCCACCGTCGACGTTCGGCGTGAATGTCGGCTTGTGCTTGCCCCGCAGCAGATTCGCTGCCGCGACGGCGAGCCGGCCGAGCACCACGTCGGTGGCGTCGATGACGTACCACGAACGTGTGGTGTCACCCGCCTTCGGCGTGTACGTAGGCACAGCGCTACCTTCCTTTTTGCCCTGTCGGGTTTCGAGTCCCGGTGGCCCGGGTGCCGGTCAGGCGTTTGCGGTGAGTCGTTCTCGGCGACCGACGTTGACCCGAGGACCCGTGCTTACCGCACGCCAACGAGGCAGCTTACCTGCGGGCGTCGTCGCAGGTCAAAATGGTGCCTCGGGGACTGGTCCGAGCGCGGCGAGCCTGACCCGAACATAGGGAAAGCCCGGATTCCTTTTCACTTCCACCGCCCTAGCGTCGTCGCGGGGGTGGCAGCAAACCGGCCGTCTCGCATTCGGAAATCCAACATCGCAATGGAGTGAAAATGATTCGTGGCCTGATCGTCGCCGCATTCGTCGTCGCCGCAACCGCGGCCGGCGCCGCGACCGCATCTGCCGACGCGTACTACAAGAACTGCACCGCTGCTCGGGACGCCGGGGTGGCGCCGATTATGCAGGGTGAAGACGGTTACGCCGAGCACCTGGACCGCGACGGCGACGGGGTCGCCTGCGAGTAGGGGGTATGCGCCACCGTGGCCGCTCTCCTCGACCACGGTGGCGCGAACCGTGCGTTCCCGTTGGCTCCCCTCCAGTCGGGACCGCACAGGCATTTTTCGGGGTCATGTCCCCCAAGCATTCGCGGCGCTGCGGTCGGTCGCGGCGACGTCGTCGGAGCCATCGCGAACCGCATTGCCGAGGCTGACCAGGATCTCGTTGAGCGCGCCGGCCGCCTGCTCCCATCGCGCCTGCTCCACGCGATACGCGTCGGCGGCTTGGCGCGTCCAGACTTCCTGCAGCGGCGCAATCTGAGCGCGCAGATCCTCGAGCGCGCTGTTCAACCGGGCCGACGTCGCGTGGATCTCCTGCCGGACGGTGTACTCGATCTCGTCGAAGTTGTACGACAACACGTGATCCATTACGACTCCCCTACAGGTTGTTTCCCACCGCACCGATGCGGTGCGAGTGGCTTTCGGTGGCTTCCCGGAGTGTCTGCTCGTTGAGCCGGATCGTTTCGGCGATCCGCTGCAGCGAGGCATGGAGTCTCAGCGATTCGGAGTTCCATCGCTCGACGACGTCGCGGAAGCGGGTCGCCGCGACTCCGCCCCAGACCGACGGCGGCACCGCGCTCATCCGCCCGATGAACGACTGCAGCATCGCGCGGATCTCCTCGTTGCGCGCGTCGGTCTTGTTCGCGACCGCGGCCATCAAGTCGAAATCGGTGTTCAGTGACCCGCCTTGCGGTGTCGTCATGGGCATCCTTCCGTTTCCTCACTTCGGTTCTGACTGGTACGACGCACCCGGCACCGGTTCGGTTCCATCGGATTTCAGGCGATCGCACGAGCCGACCGGATCGCCTGGTCGCACACGTCGCGCACCGCGGATTCGCGGCCCGGCGCACTCTGGCACCCGATCGCGATCCGGACACGGCCATCCACGAGCACCGTCCACGCGACGTGACGGTCCGGACGGAGCTCCCGATAGGAAACAGCGACGCGTCCGGCCGGGGATGCGGACGCGTCGAAGTCGACGAAGACGTCACCCGGCTCTTCAGCCAGCGCGGCTCGCAACGATGCGGCAGTCCGCGCGTGATCCGTTTCCGGTGGGCCGACCGACTGGGTGAGGTGCAGCCTGACATCGTCATCCGACGGTGAAACCACCTCGACTCGAGCCGATCCCGGTCCCGACGTGATCCGCTGCACCGGCCACGCCGCGGGCACCAACATCTCGACCCGGCCCTCAACCAACAGCGATGTCGGTGTGACCGGAGGCTCGGCACCGCCGCCTCGCAACCCCAACCCGCCGCACACCGTCACCGTCGTCACGACGACGCCCGCCGTCACCGCCGTCCGACGCCGCCGCCTCCCGTCCTGACCCGGTGCGACATCGCTGGGCGGCACTTGCCGCGCTGCTGCCCGACGCACCGCAACCTCATCGATCAGGCGGGCCGAAATACCGGATCTACAAAGCCGTTTCACAATTTCGTCGACCGACCGACCGGCGTACATGTACGCAGGCGCGTCGATCAGCACCGGCCCGGCCAGGCCGACCGCGGCAGTCACCTCTTCCGCCACGTCGCCGTCGTGATCAGCGATGACCACCGCACGCGCACCCACCCTGGTGACGACAATCAGTTCCGGGCCGATCTCGACGACGGTCGCACGAGAGTCGTTCTGTAGCACCGCGGTCCGCCCGAGCACTTCGACGGCCCTCGCCGCCTGCTCCGCGGCTGCCCGCACCCGGTCGATTCGTGCACTCGGCCACCATGTCGGACATACGAGGACGACGGCGTCGGCACCGCCTGCCGCCGCACACATCAGCTCAGCCCACAGTTCCGGCACCGATACGGCGCGTTCGCCGAGCAGCGCCAGGTCGTCGTCGATGGCGTCCAACGCCACTGAAACCAATTCCTGCTCAAGGCATGTGGGCCCGCGCACCCTACTCGGGCCGACTTCGACAACCGCATGGCTCACGGCGGATCGGTCCAACCGATCTGGACGAGTTGCTCCCCGTCACCCCGGGTGATCAGCGTGCCTCGTCCCGGTGGCTGCGACGACGGGCGAACCGAGCCCAGCAGTATGCCGTCGTCGGGGCTCGCGCTCATCATCACGCCCATGCATCCGAGCTCGCGCATCCGGGCGAGCATGGGATCGAACATCGCTCGCGCGGCGCCGCCGGATCGGCGGGCGACGATGACGTGTAGCCCAAGGTCTTCGGCATGCGGCAGGAGGTCGGCCAGCGGGGTCAACGGATTGCCGGTCGATGCGGCCACCAGGTCGTAGTCGTCGATGACGAGGAAGATCTCCGGGCCTGCCCACCACGACCTCTCCCGCAGCTGCTGCTGTGTCACGCTCTCCCCCGGCATGCGCGCCTCCAGCCGGGCGAGCAATTTCGGCAGTCTCGTGGCCAGCGCCGCCGGTGACGCGGCGTATCCGGATAGGTGCTCGGATTCGACGACGCCGAGCAGCGAACGCCGGAAATCGACGATCTCCAGCAGTGCCTCATCAGCGCCACAGGTGCGGACAATCTCGTGGCACAGCAGCCGCAACAGCGAGGTTTTGCCACAGCCGGCCTCTCCCAGCACGAGCAGATGAGGTTGTTCGGCGAAGTTGACCGTGATCGACCGTAATTCGCGTTCACCGATCCCGACCAGCACGCGGCCCGCCTGCTGTGCGACCGGAGCCGATTCGACGAGTTGAGAATGCGCCACCAGTGTCGGCAGGAGTTCGATGCGCGGCGCGCGCTGCCCCGCCCATCGCTGCCGATGCCGGTCGACGGTCGCAGTGATCGCGTCGCGCAGACCGGCCACCACGCACACGCCGTCCCAGCGAGGCAGCGCAATGACCATCTCCCGGCCGTCGGCGGTGATGCCTCGCCCGGGCGGCGAGTTGGTCAGTGTGCGTGCCCGCCGGCGATCCATCTCCGATTCAGCGGGGTCCCCGAGCCGCAATTCGATCCGGGTCGCGATCTGGTCTTTGAGCGCCGGGCGCAGTTCGGCCCATCGGGAGGCGGTGACGATCAGGTGCACGCCGAACGCGAGTCCCTGCGCGGCGATGGCGGTGATCGGCGCCTCCAGACCCTCGAACTGCTGGCGAAGGTGAGCCCACCCGTCGACAACGAGGAACACGTCGCCGTAGGGGTCGGCGGCCGCGGCCGGATCGCCTGCGGCGCGGCGCGCGCGGTAGTCGGTCATCGAATCGACTCCCATCCGGCGGAACCGCTCCTCCCGCGACCGGATCAGCGATTCGACCAGAGCCACCGTGCGCCGACACAAGTCCGTTTCGGATCGACCCGACACCGACCCCACATGCGGAAGTTTCCCCAGTCCGGCCAGTGCACCACCGCCGAAATCCAGGCAGTAGAAGCCGATCTCGGTGGGCCCGTGTACCTCAGCCAGCGCCAGCATCAGCGTCCGCACGGCCGTCGACTTGCCCGACTGGGACGCACCGACCACCGCGACGTTGCCCGCCGCCTCGGCCAACTGCGCGACCAGCACATCGTGGCGCTGTTGAAAAGGACTGTCCACCAGCCCGATCGGCGCACTGAGCCGGTACCGCTCATCGGGGTGCATGAGCAGGTCCAGTGACGGCGATGCGGCCAGCGGCGGCAACCACACGGGGTGTGCGGCAGGCCCCCGGTCGCCGACTCGGTCCAACACCACCTCCAAAAGCGTCGGTGCCGGGAGGCGATGCTCGGGCTCGGCATCGAGTGCGGTGACCGGTATGACGGGTGCTGCGGTGAACAGCATCGGTCCGGGCGCCTCCGCCCGGTGTTCGCGCCGCGGTTGTGGACATGGACCGGAGACGAAGGCGGTCTGGAACCGGATCAGTTCACCGGCAGCGGTTTTCAAGAAGGCCGCACCGGGTGTGCCGGGCAGGGAATGGGCATCGGCGACGCCCAGCACGGCACGGGACTCACTGGCGGAGAAGGTCTTGAGGCAGATCCGGTACGACAGATGCGTATCCAGACCGCGCAGCCTGCCCTCGTCGAGCCGCTGACTCGCCAACAGCAGATGGATGCCCAGCGATCGGCCCAGCCTGCCGATCGCCCCGAACAGTTCGGCGAAGTCGGGATGGTGGCTGAGCAGTTCGGAGAACTCGTCGACGACGATGAACAGCGCGGGCAAGGGCGGCAGCGGGGCGCCTCGTGAACGAGCCCGCGAGTACTCCGTCACGTTGACGAAATTGCCCGCCGTGCGCAGCAACTCCTGTCTGCGATGGACCTCCCCGGCAAGGGCATCGTTCATCCGGGCGACCAGATGAGCGGCGTCGGCAAGGTTCGTGATCACCGCGGCCACGTGCCGTGCCCGCTCCAACCCGAGAAACGTCGCGCCGCCCTTGAAATCGACCAACACGAGGTTGAGGGCGTCTGGCGAGTGACTGGTGATCATCCCGAGCACCAAAGTGCGCAACAACTCCGATTTCCCGGAACCGGTCGCGCCGACACACAGCCCGTGCGGGCCGATGCCGTTGCGGGCGGCCTCGTTGATGTCGATCCGCACCGGTGCCCCGTCGGTCGTGACGCCGATCGGTACCGGCCGGATCTCATCGGTTCGCAGCCAGTGCTTTTCGGTGTTGATCTGGTCGGGCCCCTCGACGTCGAACAGATCGAGCCAGCCACGCGCCGCCGAGGTACGGTACGCATCGTCGGCGGGGACCACATCGAGTCGGGTAGCCGCCAGTCGCCGGGCACACATAAGCGCCTGCGCCCGTGTCAATGAGTCCGGCCGGCAGATCACCTCATGCCCATCGGCGGTGTTCAGCATCAGCCGGTCGGCGTCGACGCTCACCTGCAACACGGTTGACGGCGCCTCGGTCGAGGCGGCTCCGATTGCGAGGACGGTGACATTGCGAATCGAGGTCAGCGGTTCGGCGTCCGTTGCCGGTGCACCGTCGGCGATCACCACGACGTGCCGGTCCCCTGCGCCCCCGTCGAGGTGCTGCAGATGTCGGTGGTGTGGCAGCCATTTGAGCCAATCCCAGTCGTCGCGCGTCGACGGGGCGGTGACTGCGGTAAGCGTCACCAAATGCGGCCCGTGAAGCGCCGCGAGCTGACACACCATGGCCCGCGCCAGCCCTCGCGCATGCTGATCGTCGCCGCCGACCGCGATGACGGTGTGTCGCCGCAGCGCCAGCGCGATCGGCACCCGCTCGACGACCGAATGCCTTCGGATCAGCGCGCGCAACGCGGCCACCGTCACGGGATCCCGCTCGTCGACGGCACCGAGGTCGGGCTCCAGCAGCGGCGTCGCGAGTTCCTGGTCGCCGAGGCCCACCCGGACACAGCAGAAGTCGTCATCGTCCGGTTTGCGCTCGGCAATCCGGTTGTGCGCCAATGTCCACAACGAGTCGGGTGCGGGATGGCGCCGGTGCTGTGATCGGTGCTGGTCGGCCGCGGCCGCCACGATGTCGTCGTCGAGACCGTCGAGGTAGCGCAGATAACTTCGCCGATTCCCGTCGATCTCGGTGGTTCGGCCGACGCCGCCGCGGGCACCGTAGGCCACCGTCCCGAGCACCGACATGATCATCATCACCGGAAAAAACATGGACATCGGGCTGCGGCTCGTACCGGCCCCCGACGTGAAGTAGACGGCCATCATGCCGACGGCCGCGACCAGCATGGCCACCGGTAACAAGCGCGCGACGGGATTGCTCGCCACCTCTTTCGGAAGCGCCGGTGGCGGTTTCACCACGACGCCGCGCGGCGCACGGTAAGGCTCCATCGATGTAGTGACGCGCCACGCGCCGGTTCGGTTCCATCCCCAGCAAAGAAAACTGCTGCGCGAGCGACCTCGCCCGCTGCGTTACGGTGAGCGCACCGGCGTCATTCGGGGGGATGCGATGCCTGATTCACTGTGCCGAGTCGCCGTTCATGTCGGCACCGGAAACGACACGCAGACAATAGATCTCGCGTTGCCCGACAGTGCTGTTCTCGGCGACATGCTGCCGTCGATCGTCGAGCTCGTCCATCCGGATCACCGAGGAGCGCGGACGGGCAGGCGTTGGCGGCTTCGCCGGATCGATGGACGGCCGCTCGACGAGTCGCTGACAATGCGGGACAACCAGGTTCGCGACGGCGAGCTGCTGTGGCTCACCACCGACGACGTCCCGGCCCCCGTCTTGCTCGACCGCGACTCGAGTCGCACGGTCGCCGGGCTCGGGCCCTCGCGCACAGCCGTACCCACTCAACTGTGTGTCGGTGGAGCCCTCGCCGCCGCATGCATCGGGGCCGCCGCCATCATCTGGTCGGCCCGCTCCACCGAGGACGCGGCACCGTTCGTCACCGCCGCCGGCTTGACTGCCGCAGCGGCCCTGGCTGCGCAACTGGCTCGGCGGGCACACGCTGAGCCGTCGCTCTTCACCGCTTTCAGTGCAATTGCGGTGATACTCGCCGCTGTTACCGGCGTAGTGGTCGTCCCCGCCGGTCCGCCTGCCGCGCACCTGCTACTCGCATCCGCCGCCGCACTGTCGGTGGCGGTGCTGCAACTGCGGTTCGCCAGCCACGGTCATACCGCGCTGACCGTCCTCGCCACCACGGCGCTGCTGTGCACCGCGGCCTCGGCGACCGCAATCGCGTGCAATCTGGCCGCCGCCACCTCGGGCGCATTGCTCGCGACGCTGGCGCTCGCGGCGCTGAGTTCGGCTCCGCGGTTGGTGATCATGGTCACCCGCATCGGCCCCGGACCACCGGACGCCGACGACACCGATCCCCTGACCAGCGTTGGGCAGAGCCGCGCGACGCTCGCCCACGACACGCTGACCGGCATCGTGATCGGCACATCGCTGGCCGCGGCGATGGGTACCGTGCTGGTCGGCTGCGTCGGCGATGAGCGTCGTTTCCCGGTCCCCGCAACGGTGTTCACCATTGTCGTCGGGGTGACGCTACTGCTGCGCACCCGTATCCACATCGGAGTCGGCAGGCGCTGCGCATTGGCGGTATGCGGGTTCGCCGGCGTGGCCACCGGTTTCGCGCTCACGGCGATCGCGGTACCGCACCATGCGCACTGGCTCGGTGCGCTGGCCGCTGTCGCGGGCACGAGTGCCCTAATGCCCCTTGTCGGTATCACGCCGAGCCTCACCGCGCGCCGCGCCGCCGAAATTGTCGAATATGTGGCGTTGGCGGCAGTGATACCGCTGGCCTGCTGGATCGCTGGCGTTTTCGATCTCGTCCGCAACTTGGCACTGACGTGAGGCGGGAAGGCACGCGCATACCGCGCATCGTCCTCACCGCGGCATTCGTCTTCGCGCCCTGGTCGTGCACTTTCCAGGCGGCGGCGATTACGCCGCCGACCGTTGACGATTCGATGCTCCCGGCCCCCCAATCTCCCGTACCGCCGCGGCGCACCGAGCAGACGGAACAATGTGTGACCTCTCGCGGCGTTTCGGTCGAGAACGACGTCGCTAACCAGCTCGACGACCTGGATATGCAGTCGGTGTGGCGACTCTCCCGCGGGGCGGGCCAGACCGTCGCGGTGATCGACACCGGGGTGTCCCGCCACCGCCTGCTGCCTCATCTCGTTCCCGGCGGCGATTACGTGTCCAGCGGCGACGGCACCGAGGACTGCGACGGTCACGGCACGATCGTCGCGGGCATCATCGGCGCCGCTCCGGATCGGGACACGGCCAACGCCTTCAGCGGTATCGCACCGGACGCCACGATCATCGGTATCCGCCAGTCCAGCAACAAGTTCAAGGCCGCTGACGAGGCGGCCGGATCCGGTTTCGGCAACGTCGACACCCTCGCCGGGGCGGTTCGCAGCGCTGCAGACATGGGTGCGACCGTCATCAACGTCTCCACGATTGCTTGCGTGGCGGCCGATACGAAACTCGATGACCGGGCGCTGGGCGCCGCACTCGCGTATGCAGTCGAGGTGAAGAACGTCGTCGTGGTGGCCGCCGCGGGCAACGTCGGTGCGCCCGGACAATGTCCGCACCAGAATCCCGTCCGGCCGGGCCGGCCCGACTGGAGCGACGTCAAAGCGGTGGTGAGCCCCGCGTGGTACGACGACTACGTTCTCACGGTCGGATCGATCGGGTCGAACGGACGGCCCTCCGAGTTCAGCCTCGCGGGACCGTGGGTCGACGTCGCCGCCCCTGGCGAGCAGGTGGTGTCGCTCGATCGCGATGGCGAGGGCCTGGTCGCAGCGGTGCCGACGCCCACCGGCGAGCAGCCGCTCGCTGGAACCAGTTACGCCGCACCCGTGGTTGCGGGCGTGGTCGCGATTCTGCGCTCGCGTTCGCCGGAGTTGACGGCCCGACAGGTGATGCGGCGCATCGAGGAAACGGCGCGCCACCCCGCCGCCGGATGGGATCCCGTCGTCGGCCACGGGGTCGTCGACGTGTTGGCCGCCGTGACGGGCGGGTCGCCGCCCACCGCAGACCGGAACCGACCGACCATCGTCTCGGTTCCGGCGCCCGCGGTGCACGACCGCCGATCCGCCGACATCGCGGTCCGCGGCGCCGCGATCTGCCTGGGACTTGTCGTCGCAGTGATCGCAACGACGTTGTCGGGTAGGCGGTTACGGAGCTTTCAAGCTGTCCCGCGCGACTGAGGCGGCCGCAACACTGAGCTCAGGTCCTCGTGGCAGTCGTGCCAGCAGCGGCCACGGTGCAGGCACCGGCTCGCCGCTCAGGCCCAGCCGCTTGGCTGTCTCCTCGTCGCGGATGCCGAACACCACCCCTGCGTCGTCGACCAGGTACAGGGTTCCGTTCCGCGCCCCGTCGCCACTCACGCCGACCGCTCGCACGTAGGCGCTGCGCCCCGCGCCCATCGAGAAACCGTCGATTCCGGCGCCTGCGCCGTCGGCCTGTGCCAGCTGCACCGGAGCTGCTGCGCCTCCCAAGGGAAGTGAACCGACGGTGACGGTCGCGGTAGCAACGGACTTCGAGCCGGCCGACCACCGCCACTGCCCGCACAACACCGGGTCGTCCGCCGTACCCGCGCGTTGGGGAAACCCCCCGATGGGCAGGTCGTCGACTACCGGCACAGCGCCGATGGCACCAGGTTCGACGGTAACGATCTCGGGCGCACCCTGCGCCTGACTGAACCTGATGAGATCGGCCGCCACGGAGCCGATTCGCTGCACTCCCGCCGTGAGTACCACATAGAGTTCCTCCGAATCGGCGCGTGACACCCGCACCACGGTGCCGACCCGCAACCCGTGCAAGGATGCCGGCCCGGCCGAACCGGCATTGCGAATGTGTGGTGCGGCGATCTGCGGGACCTCGGGCAGGGCGTCCAGAAGCGTGCGTGAGACCGGGCGGGGCGCAATGCCGTCGAGCCGCAGCGCGCGAATCACGACGGGGTTGCGCAGGTCCACTTTCGCGCGGCGCCCGTCGAACAGCAGATAGGTAGCCGCGGCGCCTTCGCCTACGGCACTGACGAGTACGGTCCGTCGCGCGGTGGGTGGCTCGTCGACCGGTCCCGCCAGCACCGTGGTCGTCGACGATCCGTGGTCGCAGATGAGCCAACCGGATTCGTCGACAGTCAGTGGTGTGGCAATCGTGTCCGGTGCGCCCGGGATGCCGAGCATCGCGCCGCGCGGTGCGGTGTCGACGGCCGACGCGCTGACCAGCCGGGGCTTGTCCGACGAGCCGGTGATCAGCCGCGCCGATGCCAGATTCAGCACCGGATGCAGCGTGGGGCCGACCCGCACGTACAAGGCGCCGGTGTCGCGGACCATGACGATGGAGGCGTCGCCGAGCGCTGCTGGTGGCGCAACGAACGCCAGAACGGCGCAGGCCCCGATCGCGATGACCGCCAGCACGCCGCCGACGGCCAGGGAGAGCGCCTGCGCGCGCATCGGATCGTCGAACATCCGGACATCACCGCGCACGAGGGCGTGTTCCATGCGCCGCAGTAGAAACCGGTGTCCGCTGATCTGCAGTTTTGCGGTCGATCGCCCCGTCATCACTCCCCCGCGGCCAGCCTAAGGCCTGCTGGAAGGGTCGCGGGTCACCGTTTCACCGACCGCCGAGGCCGTGGCCGGATGGCCCGCTCGAGGAGACGCCCGCACGGGCGAACTGTTAGCCAGCGGACCCCTCGGTATGTGAGTATGTCGGCGTGACTTTGCTGCGTGAGACGGCCCGACTGGCGGCCGCCGTGGCCGCCGTCGTCGCGCTCATCGGCGGCGTGGCCCCCCTGTCTGCGGCCCAGCCCGGCCCCCCGCCGGGACCGGGCGGCCCCGGATATGGCTCCGGCCCCGGGCCCGGGTCGGCGGCAACGCCCGGATACGGTTCCTCGGACTCTTCGTGCGCCGACGTCGAGGTGATCTTCGCCCGCGGCACCGACGACACACCAGGCCTCGGGACACCCGGGTCCGCGTTCGTCAACGCACTGCGCAGTCTCACCCCGGGACGGACCATCAGCAGCTACGCGGTCGACTATCCCGCCTCGTACGACTTCCTGGCCGCCGCCGACGGCGCCACCGACGCCACGAACCGCATCGCGATGATGTCGCAGCAGTGCCCGTCGACCCGCCTGGTGCTCGGTGGCTACTCGCAGGGGGCCGCGGTCATCGACATGCTGGCCGGCGTGCCGCCGCTCGGCAACAAGATCGGCTCGGTGGGTTCGGCTCCTCCCCTGCCCGGCAGCCTGCTGCCCAACATCGCCGCCGTCGCGGTGTTCGGAAACCCGGCAACGAAGTTCAGCAACCCCATCACCAGTTCGGTGTTTGCGGGCAGGGCGATCGATCTCTGTAAGGACGGCGATCCCATCTGCTCACGCGGACGCAACCCGTTCGCGCATAACGACTACGTGAGTTCCGGAATGGTTCAGCAGGCGGCGAGTTTCGTCGCCGGTCACCTCTGACTTGGCCGATGGCTTAGCAAATCTGTCTACCTGCGCGTCGATTAGTTCCGTTAAGATCGGCGGGGTGCAAAGTGATCTTGTTCGCCGTTGGGGCCGTCGGGGGACGCTGCTCGTAGGTGCAGTCGTTCTCGCCGCGGCCGGAATCCTCGCGCCCGCCATCACCGGCCAGCGGGAGGCCGTGCCGCTGGCCGCGGCCCAGTCGTGCCCGGACGCCGAGCTCATCTTCGCGCGCGGCCGTACCGAAGCGCCCGGCGCGGGGGTGATCGGTAGGGCGCTCATCAGCGCCCTGCGCAACAAGACCGACAAGAACGTCAACCTCTACTCCGTCACTTACCCCGCCGATTACGAGATCGACATCGGCGCGAACGACATGAGCTCGCGCATCCAGGACATGGCCGGCCGTTGCCCCGACACCCGGCTGGTGCTGGGCGGCTATTCGCTGGGCGCTGCGGTCACCGACGTCGTGCTTGCCGCGCCTATTGCGGCGTTCGGCTTCGACAAGCCGCTGCCGCCGGGCTTGGACCGGCATATCGCCGCGATCGCGCTGTTCGGCAACGGAGCCGCGTGGGTGGGTCCGATCACCAACTTCAGCCCGCTCTACCGGGAGCGCACCATTGAGCTCTGCCACGGTGCGGACCCGATCTGCAACCCCGCCGAGCCCAAGACGTGGGAAGGCAACTGGCCCGACCACGCGGCGAGGGCCTACATCAACGCGGGCATGGTCAACCAGGCCGCGGACTTCATCGCCGGCCGCATCTGACGGGCGATTTCGGTGCCCAAACAGTCGCTGAGCGATTGTTTGCGCACCGAAATCATTCTTCGGCGACGCGGAGGTCGCGGGTGACCTTGGTGCGGGCCTCGAGTTCATCGTCGGGCGGATAGTCGACGCCGACGAGCGTCAGGCCTTGCGGTGGCGCGGCCGCGAACTCGCTGGAGCGGCGCTCGGCCTTCAACAGCGTGGCGCACCAACCGATCTCGCGACGGTGTTCACCGACCGCCAGCAGCGCACCCACCAGCGACCGGACCATCGACCAGCAGAACGCGTCGGCGGTCACCTGAGCGGTGACCCGGGTGCCCTCGCTCGACCAGTCGAGGCGCTGGAGTTCGCGAATGGTGGTGGCGCCTTCGCGGTGCCGGCAGAACGCGGCGAAGTCGTGCAGACCCAACAACTGTCGGGAAGCCTCGGTCATCGCGACGACGTCGAGGGAGCGCGGCCAGGCGGTCACATAGCGCGCGTCGTGCGGTTCGACCCCGTACGGAGCCGTCGACAACCGGTAGACATAGTGGCGACGCAGCGCGGAGAACCGGGCGTCGAAATCCGGCGCGGCCCGAACAGCGTCGAGCACCCGAACGTCGGGAGGCAGGAACCGGCCGAGCCGTCGCACCAGCGGCAGGAACTCGCTGTCGCCGGGACGCGTGGCGCGCGGGTAGGCGTTCGGCAACGCATCCACCGGCACGTCGACATGGGCGACCTGACCGGTGGCGTGCACCCCCGCGTCCGTGCGACCCGCCGCCCGTAGCACCACCGGGGTGCGGAATACCGTTGAAAGCGCGTCTTCGAGGACACCGCTCACCGTGCGCTGCCCCGCCTGCACTGCCCAGCCCGCGAAATCGGTTCCGTCGTAGGCGATGTCGAGCCGGAGACGAACGAGCCCGCCACCGTTGCCGATGGCGGGCTCGGTCACAGCACTACTAGGACTTGTCGTCATCCTTGGCTTCGGCCGTCTCGGCCTCGGCGGCCGTCTGGGCCTCGGCGGGCGCCTCGGCCTCGGTGGCTTCAGTCGAGTCGGCCTTGGCGTCCTCGACCGACTCGTCCTCAGTCGGCCCCTCGGTGGCCTCCGGCTCGACGGCCGCCTGCGGCGCGGCCGCCGCGGCGACGGGCTGCTCGGCGGACTTCTGTGCGCCCCCGGCCCGACGAGCCCGGTTGGCCTCCGAAGTCACCGTCTTCTCCCGGACCAGCTCGATGACCGCCATGGGCGCGTTGTCGCCCTTGCGGTTCTCGACCTTGATGATGCGGGTGTAGCCACCGTTACGGTCGGCGAAGAACGGACCGATCTCGGCGAACAACACATGCACGATGTCCTTGTCGCGGATCTTCTTCATCACCTCACGCCGGTTGTGCAGTGTGCCCTTCTTGGCGTGGGTGATGAGCTTCTCCGCATAGGGCCGCAACGCCCGCGCCTTGGGCTCGGTCGTCTTGATCCGGCCGTGCTCGAAGAGCGCCGTGGCCAGATTGGCCAGCAGCGCCTTCTGGTGAGCGGACCCGCCGCCGAGGCGAGGACCCTTGGTGGGCTTGGGCATTGCGACTATCTCCTAAATGCGGCCGGTCCCCGTATCAGGTAGGACCGGGACGGTTTCGGGCGGGCGAAACTGGGGTGGGTATGGGCCCCGGTTAGAGCTGTTCGGTTTCGGCGTAGTCCTGGTTGTCGTCCAGGTCGTAGCCGGCATCGCTGTTCCAGGTGCCGGTGGCGACGTCGTAACCGGCGACCTCGGACGGGTCGAACGTCGCCGGACTGTCCTTGAGCGACAGACCCAGCTGGTGCAGCTTGATCTTCACCTCGTCGATGGACTTCTGGCCGAAGTTTCGGATGTCCAGCAGATCGGACTCCGTGCGGGCGACCAACTCGCCCACCGTGTGCACACCCTCGCGCTTGAGGCAGTTGTACGACCGCACCGTGAGGTCCAGGTCGTCGATCGGCAGTGCGAACGAGGCGATGTGATCCGCCTCGGCCGGTGACGGGCCGATCTCGATGCCCTCTGCCTCGACGTTGAGCTCCCGTGCCAGACCGAACAATTCGACCAGCGTCTTACCGGCCGACGCCAGCGCGTCACGCGGTGTGATCGAGTTCTTGGTCTCGACGTCGAGAATCAGTTTGTCGAAGTCGGTGCGCTGCTCGACGCGGGTGGCCTCCACCTTGTAGGTGACCTTGAGCACCGGCGAGTAGATGGAATCGACCGGGATGCGGCCGATTTCGGCGCCCGACGCCTTGTTCTGCACAGCCGGAACGTAGCCGCGGCCGCGCTCGACGACCAGCTCGACTTCGAGCTTGCCCTTGTCGTTGAGGGTGGCGATGTGCATCTCGGGGTTGTGCACCGTCACACCCGCGGGCGGAACGATGTCGCCGGCGGTGACCTCACCCGGGCCCTGCTTGCGCAGGTACATGGTGACCGGCTCGTCCTCCTCGGACGACACGACCAGGCCCTTGAGGTTCAGGATGATGTCGGTGACGTCTTCCTTGACGCCCGGCACCGTGGTGAACTCGTGCAGCACTCCGTCGATGCGGATGCTGGTGACCGCCGCGCCCGGAATGGACGACAGCAGCGTGCGCCGAAGCGAATTGCCAAGGGTGTAACCGAAACCGGGTTCCAGCGGCTCGATGACGAACTCCGAGCGGTTCTCGGCCTTGACTTCTTCGGACAGTGTGGGTCGCTGAGAGATCAGCATGTGTTTCTTCCTCCTCTACGGCACCCGCTATTTGATGCCGCGTTATTCCTTCCCCCGCGAGCGGGGAAAGAGCCCACCGCCATCCGGGCGGTGGGAAGTCTTACTTCGAGTAGAGCTCGACGATCAGCTGCTCGGAGAGCGGGACGTCGATCTGCGCGCGCTCCGGCAGCTGATGCACCAGGATGCGCTGGCGTTCACCGACGACCTGAAGCCACGACGGGATCGGCCGATCGCCCGCGGTTTCCCGGGCGATCAGGAACGGATCGGTGTTCAGCGACTTCTCCTTCACGTCGATGATGTCGTACTGCGACACCCGGTAGCTCGGGATGTCGACCTTGACACCGTTGACGGTGAAGTGGCCGTGGCTGACCAGCTGGCGGGCCATCCGGCGGGTGCGCGCCAGGCCGGCGCGGTACACCACGTTGTCCAGGCGGCTCTCCAGGATGCGCAGCAGGTTGTCACCGGTCTTGCCGGGCTGACGCACCGCCTCGTCGTAGTAGCGACGGAACTGCTTCTCCATCACGCCGTAGGTGAAGCGGGCCTTCTGCTTCTCCTGCAGCTGCAGGCGGTACTCGCTCTCCTTGATCCGCGCGCGGCCGTGCTGGCCGGGCGGGTAGGGGCGCTTCTCGAACGACTGATCGCCGCCGACCAGGTCCACGCCGAGACGGCGTGACTTGCGGGTCGCGGGTCCGGTGTAACGAGCCATTAGTCAGATCCTCCCTAGACCCTGCGCCGCTTGGGCGGACGGCAGCCGTTGTGTGGCTGCGGCGTGACATCGGCGATCGCGCCGACCTCGAGGCCGGCGGCCTGCAGCGATCGGATGGCGGTCTCGCGGCCCGAGCCGGGACCCTTGACGAACACGTCGACCTTCTTCACGCCGTGTTCCTGCGCCTTGCGGGCGGCGTTCTCGGCGGCCAGCTGCGCAGCGAACGGCGTGGACTTACGCGAGCCCTTGAAGCCCACATGGCCCGACGACGCCCAGGCGATGACGTTGCCCTGCGGATCGGTGATCGTCACGATCGTGTTGTTGAACGTGCTCTTGATGTGCGCGGCGCCGTGCGGGACGTTCTTCTTTTCCCGGCGACGGGTCTTCTGCCCCTTCTTAGGAGATGAAGCAGCGGCTTTTTTAGCTGGAGGCATCTACTTACCTGGCCTTCTTCTTGCCCGCGATGGTGCGCTTGGGACCCTTACGGGTGCGCGCGTTGGTCTTGGTCCGCTGACCGCGCACCGGAAGGCCGCGGCGGTGCCGCAGACCCTGGTAGCAGCCGATCTCGATCTTGCGGCGGATATCGGACTGCACCTCGCGACGCAGATCGCCCTCCACCTTGAGGTTGCCCTCGATGTAATCGCGCAGCGCCGTCACCTGATCATCGGTGAGGTCTTTGGTGCGCTGGTCCTTGTCGATACCGGTCGCGGCCAGGATCTCCTGGGACCGGGTACGGCCGACGCCGTAGATGTAGGTCAGCGCGATCTCCATGCGCTTGTCGCGCGGGAGGTCGACGCCCATGAGACGTGCCATCAGGCAGTGTTCCTTCTTCTATGCGGAGGTCTGGTCCCAGCCCGTTCCTGCTACGCAGGGTTCGGCCTCCGTGCCAAACGTTCAGAGTCTTCGGCTCTTCGCCTAGCGGCTCATCGCAAGCGGCGTATCCGCTCAGTGGTGCTGGGAGTTCATCATTGAGTTGTGAAAGACAGCGGAAGCCTTGACTAACCCTGTCTTTGCTTGTGTCGCGGATCTGAGCAGATCACCATGACCCGCCCATGCCGGCGGATCACCCTGCACTTATCGCAAATGGGCTTGACGCTCGGGTTCACCTTCACGGCTTGTTCGATCCTTCTAGGTCTAGTTACTTGTACCGGTAAACGATGCGGCCCCGGGACAGGTCGTAGGGAGACAACTCCACCACGACGCGGTCCTCGGGCAGGATGCGGATGTAGTGCTGCCGCATCTTGCCGCTGATGTGGGCAAGGACCTTGTGTCCGTTCTCCAGCTCAATGCGGAACATCGCATTGGGCAGAGGTTCGACCACCCGGCCCTCGACCTCGATGGCACCGTCTTTCTTGGCCATTGTGTTTCGGAGATCCTCCGTGTCCGTCTAGATCGTTGGCGCCCTTATGGCGCAGAATCCGCTCCGACTACAAAACGTGAGCCAGTAGCCAGAAATTCCAGAACAGGGCACGCAAGAGTCGGCGCGATCACCGCACCGTCGGTCCATATTACCTGCTGGAGCGCTCGCCCCAAAATCGCGGAACGAGCGCCTCACAGCGGCCGCAGTGACCACCATATCCGCTGGACAACCGGCGCATACTTGTTGTCGATGACCGGCCCCACCCCGCAACCTCGCAAGCCCGTGATCCTCTCCGTCGACGACGACCCTGCCGTTTCGCGCGCGGTCGCCCGCGATCTGCGACGGCACTACGGCGAGAACTTCCGCATCGTGCGCGCCGAATCGGGGCCCGACGCGCTGGAGACCCTCAACGAGCTGAAGCTGCGCGGCGAAACCGTCGCGGTGTTCGTCGCCGACTACCGGATGCCGCAGATGAGCGGTATCGATTTCCTCGAAGAGGCGATGGACATCTACCCGATGGCCCGCCGGGTGCTGCTCACCGCGTACGCGGACACCCACGCCGCGATCGACGCCATCAACGTGGTCGACCTGGACCACTACCTGCTCAAGCCCTGGGATCCGCCGGAGGAGAAGCTCTACCCGGTGCTCGACGCGCTCATCGAGGCGTGGCGCGAAACGGGCGACCGCGCAATTCCCCACACCAAGGTGATCGGCCACCGCTGGAACGAGCGGTCCTGGCAGGTGCGCCAGTTCCTGGCGCGCAATCAGCACTCATTCCGCTCGTTCATGGCCGACGAGCAGAAGGGCAAGCAGCTTCTGGACGCCGCCGGGCTCGACGAGTTCCGGCTCCCGGTGGTGATCTCCGAGCAGGGCGAGACGCTCGTCGAGCCGAGCGACGCCGAACTGGCCGCGATGCTCGGGCTGTCGACCGACCCAACGCTAGAGCTCTATGACCTCGCGGTGATCGGCGGCGGACCAGCGGGACTGGCCGCCGCGGTGTACGGCGCATCAGAGGGGTTGAACACCGTCCTGATCGAGGAGACCACGACCGGCGGCCAGGCCGGACGCAGTTCACGCATCGAGAACTACCTCGGATTCCCGACCGGCATATCGGGCGCCGAGCTGACCACCTCGGCGCGCCGGCAGGCCGAGCGGTTCGGGGCCGAGGTCATCACGACGCGCAAGGCGGTCAGGCTGCACGCCGACGACAGCGGTTCGGCGCGGACCATCGAATTCGCCGACGGCGGAGCCATCGCGGCCCGAGCGGTCATCCTCGCCACCGGCGTCGCGTACCGCCAGCTGCGCGACGTGCCGGGCTGCTGGGACGACCCGAACGAGAACGCCTGCAATTACATCGGCCGCGGCGTTTTCTACGGCGCGTCGGTGTCGGACTCCGCGGAGTGCGAAGGCGAGGACGTGTACATCGTGGGCGGCGCCAACTCGGCTGGCCAGGCCGCCATCTACATGTCGGAGAAGGCCAAGTCGGTGACGCTGCTGGTGCGCGGGCCGTCGCTGGCGGCGTCGATGTCGCACTATCTCGTCGAGCGCATCGAGAAGAACCCGAAGATCTCGGTGCGCACCTGCACCGAGGTCGTCGACACGGTCGGCGAGGACGACCATCTTGCGGGCCTGGTCCTGCTCGACAAGCAGACAGGCGCTACGGAGCGCGTCAACTGCGATCGGATGTGCTGCTTCATCGGCGCCGAACCGCGCACCGATTGGCTGGATCTCGTCGCGAAGGACGACCACGGGTTCATTCTGTCCGGCCCGGATGTGACGAAGGTCGCGGGCTGGACACTGGACCGTCCCCCGCATCACCTGGAAACAAGCGTGCCCGGTGTGTTTGTTGCAGGAGACGTGCGCTCCGAATCCGCCAAACGGGTGGCGGCCGCCGTCGGCGAAGGGTCGATGGCAGTGATGTTGGTGCACCGGTACCTGGCGGAAGCCTAGGAGGAACGACATGGGCGACTCACCCCAGTGCCTGCCCGACGAACTGCGGACGCTGTTCCTGTTCGAGAAGCTGACCGACGCGCAGCTTCAAATCCTGTGCGAGAACGGGCACATCCAGACGTTCGAACCCGGACCCGTCGTCGTGGAGGGCGAGCCGGCGACCTGTTTCTACGTGTTGATCGACGGTGAGTTGGTGATGTCGAAGCGCTCGGGTGGTGTCGATATCGAGACCAACCGCACCTCGCAGCGCGGCGTGTACTGCGGGGCGTGGTCGGCGTACATCCCCGGCGCCGAAGCGGCCTACTCCGCATCGGTGCGAGTCACCAAGCCGTCGCGGTTCTTCGTGCTCGACGCGGACGCATTCGCGCGCTTCATGCAGTCGGAATTCCCGATGGCCGTGCATCTACTCGAAGGACACCTGGTCGGCGGCCGACGGCACAGCCAGATCATCGGCCAGCGCGAGAAGTTGTTGGCGCTCGGCCAACTTTCGGCGGGGCTGACCCATCAGCTCAACAATCCCGCAGCGGCAACTGCCCGTGCTGTTGCGGATCTGCGTGACCGCGTCGGCAAGATGCGACACAAGCTGTCGATGCTGGCCGACGGGAAGTTCAGCCCGGAAGCCTTGTGCGTGCTGGTGCGGATACAGGACGAAGTCGCCGAGCAGGTCGCCAAGTCCAAGGCGACCGAACTCACCGCGCTCGAAGCCGCCGACCGCGAGGAAGCGATCGGCGAATGGCTCGAGGGGCACGGCATCAGCGGCGGATGGGATTACGCACCGACTTTCGTCGACGCCGGACTGGACACCGATTGGCTGGAACGGGTTTCGGCGTCGGTCGACGAGGTCTTGGGACAAGAGCAGGCGTCGGCGTCGTTGCAGGGCGCCATTGGCTGGCTGAAGTACACGATCGACACCGAACTGCTGATGAACCAGATCGCCGAGGCGAGCAAGCGGATCTCGGCGCTGCTCGCCGGCGCCAAGCAGTACTCGCAGATGGATCGCGCGCCCTACCAGCCCGCCGACGTCCACGAACTTCTGCACAGCACGCTGATGATGTTCGGCGAGAAGGTCGGCAAGGACCGGCCAGTCAGGGTCGTCAAGGAACTGGACAAATCGATACCCGAATTGTTCTGCTACCCAGGTGATCTCAATCAGGTGTGGACGAACATCATCGACAACGCGATCCAGGCGATGGGTGGTCGCGGCACGTTGACGTTGCGGACCATGCGGGAGAACGAAGAGATGATCCGCGTTGAGATCTGCGACGACGGGCCGGGCATCCCCGAGGACATCATCGGCAACATCTTCAACCCGTTCTTCACCACCAAGCCGTTCGGCGAGGGCACCGGTCTCGGGTTGGATTTGGCCCGTCGAATAGTGGTGGAGAAGCACCACGGTGACCTACGAGTCGAGTCCGAACCCGGGTACACGAAATTCATCGTGTTACTGCCACTGTTGGCTCCCGGCCCGGAGGCGTCGACGCCGACAGAACTCACTGCCACAGCGGAATAGCCGGACGACACGGAAGGGTTGCAGCGACCATGACGAAACCGGATCTCGGCGCGTACGGCGCGTTCGGTCACTACTCGATGTGGCAGCAACTCAGCGCGGACCAATTACGGGCGATCGAAGGCCTCGGCTACGGGGCCATCTGGGCGGGCGGCTCTCCCGCGGCCGAATTACGCTGGGTGGAGCCGATTCTCGAGGCGACCAGCAGTATCAAACTGGCGACGGGCATCGTCAACATCTGGACCGCCGGCGCGGGGCCGGTCAGCGAGTCCTACCACCGCATCGACAACGCCTACCCGGGCCGGTTCCTGCTCGGAATCGGCGTCGGCCACCCGGAGGCGCACACCGAATACAAGAAGCCCTACGACGCGCTCACCGAATACCTCGACAAGCTCGACGAGTACGGCGTTCCCAAGGACCGTCGGGTGGTTGCCGCGCTGGGGCCGCGAGTGCTGAAGCTGTCGGCGCAGCGCTCGGCCGGGCCGCATCCATATTTGACGACGCCCGAGCACACCGCCGAAGCACGTAGGCTGCTCGGCCCCGAGGCGTTCATCGCGCCCGAGCACAAGGTCGTGCCGACGACAGATGCCGAGAAAGCCCGCGCCGTCGGCCGCAAAGCGCTCGAGATCTACCTCAACCTGACGAACTACCTCAACAGCTGGAAGCGGTTGGGCTTCACCGACGCCGATGTCGCCAAGCCCGGCAGCGACCGCCTCGTCGACGCCCTGGTCGCCTATGGCACCGTCGACGCGATAGCCGCACGATTGAAGGAGCACCTCGACGCGGGAGCGGACCACGTTCCCGTGCAGGTGCTCACCCGACCGGACAAACTGGTGGACGCACTCGCCGATCTGGCCCGCCCGCTCGGCCTCAACTGACACAGGGGGAACCGCATGACTGAGCTCAAGCCCGATTTCGGCCGCTACGGCGTCTGGACGTTCGGCGTCCCCAAGCCAGAGCAGGCGGTAGAGATCGAGAAGCTCGGCTACGGCGCGGTGTGGATCGGCGGATCGCCCGCCGGCAACCTCGAATACGTCGAGCCCATCCTCGAGCGCACAGAGAATCTCCAGGTCGCCACCGGCATCATCAACGTGTGGACGGCGCCTGCCGACGAGGTCGCCGAGGCGTACCACCGCGTCGAGGACGCTTATCCGGGACGGTTCCTGCTCGGCATCGGCATCGGCCATCCCGAACACACCGAGGAGTACCGCAAACCGTACGACGTGTTGGTCGAGTACCTCGACGCGCTGGATGCCAAGAAGGTGCCGACAAGCCGGCGCGTGATAGCCGCGTTGGGCCCGAAGGTGCTCAAGCTGGCCGCGCAGCGCAGCGCCGGAGCGCATCCGTACCTCACCACGCCGCAACACACCGGTGAGGCGCGAAATCTCTTGGGTCCCACGGTGTTCATCGCCCCTGAGCACAAAGTCGTGTTGGCCCGAGACGCAGAGGCGTCCCGCAAGATCGGCCGTGAGACCGTCGATTTCTACCTGAACCTGTCGAACTATCTCAACAACTGGAAGCGGTTGGGCTTCACCGACGAGGACGTCGAGAAACCCGGCAGCGACCGGCTGATCGACGCGGTTGTCGCGCACGGTACGACGGAAGCGATCGCCGCGCGGCTCAACGAACACCTGGAGGCCGGAGCCGATCACGTGGCCATCCAGGTGCTCGGCGGGTGGGACGCGCTGCTACCCACGTTGACCGAACTGGCCGGACCGCTCGGCTTGAAGGGCGCCTAGAACCGCATCGCGTTGTGCCGATCGTCGTTTCCGAAACGCTCGTGCAGAGTGCGCAGGACAGCGGCGCAGGCGGCACGCTCGGCCGGGTCGATGCGATCCAACACCCGGCGCAGCTCGCGGCGACGGTACGCGGTCACCCGACGGACCACATCGCGGCCCTTGTCCGTCAACTCGAGCGTCACAACGCTGCGGTTGGCGGGATCTCCGCCACGCATCAGGTACCCCCGTGCATGCAACCGATCGGCCAGGCGGGTCACCGAGGAGCCCACCACGCCAAGGGCCTTGGCGCAGTCCGACGACGTCGAGCGCCCAGCTCGGGCGAGCACCAGCAGCAACCTAAATTGTGGCAGTGAAACGTCGAGCTGTTCCACACTGCGTAACGCGACTCCGACCAGATCTCCGGTGGCCACCTCGAATGCCACCAGCTCGTCAACCGGCGTCGTGGTCGAATCACTCCTGCGCGTCGGCACGTGCGAAGTATTGCACGGCGCAAGCCCTGCAGACGGGCATCAAGTGCGGGCCGCCAGCTGCCGCCGCAGCTCCCTGGTCTCCTCGAAGCGCGCGGTGACATCGCGCAGCGTCGCTGCCATACCGAACATCTCGTCGTCGACGCCGAACAGCGGCGCGATGGTGAACTCGACGGAGATCGTGCTGCCGTCCTTGCGCACAGCCGGTACCGACAGCAGATCGCCGTCCCCGTAGCGGCTCTGCCCGGTGGCCATCACGGTTTGCCAACCCTTCCAGTGCCGTGCCCGAAGCCGCTCGGGGATTATCAGGTCGAGTGACTGCCCAGCGGCCTCGGCAGGGGTGTATCCGAAAACCCGCTGAGCACTGGCATTCCAAAAGGTGATCACGCCGTCGCGGTCCGCGCAGATGATCGCGTCAGGTCCAGTCAGAATCGCCGCGGCGATCAACGCGTCGTCCATTCTTTTGCCTCGCATTTGCATATAGCAACACTTGCAGTATGCAAGCCAACGTAGCAGAGTGGGACTTGAGTCGATCCAATCTCCGAAGGAGGGCGCGATCGTGACCCTTTGGCAGGACAGGCTGCGAGCGTCGGGACTGCGGGTGACCAAACCACGTCTGGCAGTACTCGCCGAAGTAAGCGAGCATCCGCATGCCGATGTGGACCGCATCGCCGCGGGCGCCCGCAGACGCATCGGATCCCTGTCGACACAGGCTGTCTACGACGTGCTCTACGCGCTGACCGATGCGCGTCTCTTGCGCCGCATCGAGCCGGCCGGCTCACCTGCGCGGTTCGAGCTCGAGACCGGGGACAACCACCACCATCTGGTCTGCCGGTCGTGCGGTGAGATCGCCGACGTCGACTGCGTCACCGACGAAAAGCCCTGTCTGCGCGCCGACGACCAGTCCGGCTACCTGATCGACGAAGCCGAGGTGACGTTCTGGGGCGTCTGCCCCGAGTGCCAAGTTCGCAACAGCCCAACTGATTGGAGATCGGCATGACCACACCACAATTCGGGTCGACCACCGGGTCCGGTGCGCCGGCCGCCAGCGACCGCAACTCGTTGACGGTAGGCGCAGGCGGGCCGATCGTCCTGCACGATGTGCACTTCCTCGAACAGATGGCGCACTTCAACCGGGAACGGGTGCCTGAGCGCAGCCCCCACGCCAAGGGCTCGGGGGCGTTCGGCATCCTGAAGGTGACCGAGGACGTCTCGCAGTACACCAAGGCAGCGCTGTTCCAGAAGGGCGCCGAAACCGACCTGCTGGTGCGGTTTTCCACCGTGGCGGGCGAACAGGGCAGTCCGGACACCTGGCGCGACGTGCGCGGCTACGCGATGAAGTTCTACACCTCCGAGGGCAACTACGACATCGTCGGCAACAACACCCCGATCTTCTTCCTGCGCGACCCGATCAAGTTCCCTCACTTCATCCGCAGCCAGAAGCGACTGCCCGACTCCGGCTTGCGGTCGGCCCAGATGCAGTGGGATTTCTGGACTCTGAACCCCGAATCGGCACACCAGGTCACCTACCTCATGGGTCAGCGCGGGCTGCCGCGGACATGGCGGCACATGAACGGTTACGGCTCGCACACCTACATGTGGGTCAACGCCGGTGGCGAGAAGTTCTGGGTGAAGTACCACTTCCACACCCACCAAGGCATGGAATTCCTCACCAACGACGAAGCCGCGGCCCTGGCCGGGGAGGACGCCGACTTCCACCGCCGCGACCTGTTCGACGCCATCGCCGCCGGCGACTATCCGAGCTGGCGGCTGTCAGTGCAGGTGATGCCTTACGCGGAGGCGGCCGACTACCGCTTCAACCCGTTCGACCTGACCAAGACCTGGTCGCACGCGGACTATCCACTGATCCCGGTCGGCATCTACACGCTCAACCGCAACCCGGAGAACTTCTTCGCCGAGATCGAGCAGGCCGCATTTTCGCCGGGCAACACCGTGCCCGGCGTCGGGCTGTCGCCGGACAAGATGCTGCTGGGCCGAGCGTTCGCCTACAACGACGCTCAGCGCAACCGCATCGGCACCAACTTCCACCAACTGCCCGTCAACCAGCCTCGCCACGGGGTGGAGGTGAACACCTACATGTTCGACGGGCAGATGACCTACCACCACTCCGGCGCCGCCGCGGTCTACGCGCCCAACAGCACCGGCCGGCCGTGGGCCGATACGACCGGGCCGGCAGAGGACGGCTGGGAGGCCGACGGCGAGTTGCTGCGCGCGGCATACTCGCTGCATTCCGAGGACGACGACTTCGGGCAGGCCGGGACGCTGGTACGCGAGGTCTGGGACGACGCACAACGCACGGCTGCGGTCGAGACGATCGCAGGGGCCCTGCTCGGCGGAGTCAATGGCGACGTGCTGGACCGCGCGCTGCAGTACTGGCGCAACGTCGACGGCGAGCTCGGCGCCCGCATCGAAAAGGCCGTGCGCGCAGGCGGTGTGCCCGAACCGGTCGACGGCATGGGCGACGCATAGGCCGGCTCGGCGAGCCGGGGTCCACGACGTCGGGCCCCGGCTCTTGCGTCCGCCGCCACCGCATTACTAGGATATCCAACTATCTATCAGTGAAGGGCACCCCATGAGCACACAGATCCCGCATTTCATCGACGGCAAGCGCACGAACGGCCAGTCGAGCCGCACCGCCGATGTCTTCAATCCCAGCACCGGTGAGGTTCAGGCTCAGGTGGCGATGGCATCGGCCGCGGATGTGGACGCGGCGGTGGCCGGCGCGGCGGAGGCACAGAAGGCGTGGGCGGCGTGGAACCCCCAACGTCGTGCCCGCGTCCTGATGAAGTTCATCGCGCTGGTCAACCAGCACGCAGAAGAATTGGCCGAGCTCCTCTCCCTCGAGCACGGCAAGACCCACGCCGACTCCCTCGGTGACATCCAGCGCGGGCTGGAGGTCATCGAGTTCTCAGTCGGCATCCCCCACCTGCTCAAGGGCGAGTTCACCGAGGGCGCGGGCACCGGGATCGACGTCTACTCGCTGCGTCAGCCCCTCGGTGTGGTCGCGGGCATCACGCCGTTCAACTTTCCCGCCATGATCCCGCTCTGGAAGGCCGGACCCGCACTGGCGTGTGGCAACGCGTTCATCCTCAAGCCGTCCGAGCGCGACCCTTCGGTTCCCGTCCGGCTCGCCGAGTTGTTCCTCGAAGCCGGCCTGCCCCCGGGAGTGTTCCAGGTGGTGCAGGGCGACAAGGAGGCCGTCGACGCGATCCTCGAGCACCCGGTGATCCAGGCGGTCGGCTTCGTCGGCAGCTCCGACATCGCGCAGTACATCTACTCGACCGCGACGGCAAACGGCAAGCGCGCCCAGTGTTTCGGGGGCGCCAAGAACCACATGATCGTGATGCCCGACGCCGACCTCGACCAGGCCGTTGACGCGTTGATCGGCGCCGGCTACGGCAGCGCGGGTGAGCGCTGCATGGCGATCAGCGTGGCCGTGCCGGTGGGTGAGGAAACCGCGAACCGCCTGCGCGCCCGGCTGACCGAGCGCGTCGCCGAACTGCGCGTCGGTCACAGCCTCGACCCCAAAGCCACCTACGGCCCGCTCGTCACCGAGGCGGCGCTCAAGCGGGTGCGCGGCTACATCGACGCGGGCGTCGAGGCCGGCGCCGAGATCGTCGTCGACGGCCGCGAACGCGCCAGCGACGACATGCAATTCGGTGATGCCAGCCTCGAGGGCGGCTTCTTCATCGGGCCGACCCTGTTCGACCATGTCACCACCGACATGTCCATCTACACCGACGAGATCTTCGGCCCGGTGCTGTGCATCGTGCGGGCCCATGACTATGAGGAAGCGTTGAAGCTGCCGTCCGAAAACGAGTACGGCAACGGCGTGGCCATCTTCACCCGCGACGGCGATGCGGCTCGCGACTTCGTCTCACGCGTCCAGGTCGGCATGGTCGGCGTCAACGTGCCGATCCCGGTTCCGGTGGCGTACCACACGTTCGGCGGCTGGAAGCGGTCCGGCTTCGGCGACCTCAACCAGCATGGGCCCCACTCGATCCTGTTCTACACCAAGACCAAGACAGTGACCCAGCGGTGGCCGTCGGGCATCAAGGATGGCGCTGAGTTCGTCATCCCGACCATGAAGTAGCGTGGACTACTTCGGCTTCGACGAAGACGAACGCGTGATCGCCGAGACGGCGGCCGCGTTCGCCGAGAAGCGGCTCGCGCCACACGCTTTGGAGTGGGATGCCACAAAGCACTTCCCCACCGACGTGTTGCGCGAGGCCGCCGAACTGGGGATGGCGGCGATCTACTGCCGCGACGACGTCGGCGGCAGCGAGTTGCGTCGGCTGGACGCCGTGCGGATCTTCGAGCAACTCGCGACGGCCGACCCGACCGTCGCGGCGTTCCTGTCGATCCACAACATGTGCGCCTGGATGGTCGACACTTACGGCACCCACGAACAACGCAAGACGTGGGTGCCCCGGCTGGCGTCGATGGAGTTGATCGCCAGCTACTGCCTGACCGAACCCGGCGCCGGCTCTGACGCGAGCGCGTTGCGCACCAAGGCCGTTCGGGAGGGCGACCACTATGTCCTCGACGGCGTCAAGCAGTTCATCTCCGGTGCCGGGGCATCCGACCTGTATCTCGTTATGGCCCGCACCGGCGGTGACGGCCCGCGGGGCATCTCGACATTCCTCGTCGAAAAGGACACTGCCGGGCTCAGTTTCGGCGCCGACGAAGACAAGATGGGGTGGCACGCCCAGCCCACTGCCCAGGTGGTCTTCGAGAACGTCCGGGTACCCGCCGAGGCGATGCTCGGGGGCGCCGATGGCGAGGGAGCAGGCTTCGGGATAGCGATGAACGGGCTCAACGGCGGCCGCATCAACATCGCCGCCTGCTCGCTCGGCGGCGCACAAGCCGCCTACGACAAGGCCGCCGGCTATGTGCGCGACCGGGAGGCATTCGGCGGCGCACTGCTCGACGAGCCCACCATCCGGTTCACCCTCGCCGATATGGCCACCGCTCTGGAGGCGTCGCGAAGCCTGTTGTGGCGCGCTGCCCGAGCGCTCGACGAAAACCACCCGGACAAGGTGGAGCTGTGCGCGATGGCCAAGCGCTATGTCACCGACTCGTGCTTCGCGGTCGCCGACCAGGCGCTGCAACTGCACGGCGGGTATGGCTACCTCACCGAGTACGGGCTGGAGAAGATCGTCCGGGATCTGCGGGTACACCGGATCCTCGAAGGGACCAACGAAATCATGCGCGTGGTGATCGGGCGGTCTGCGGCCGCCAAGGTGCGCGAATCGGCATAGCGTCGGAACAGGAGAGCACATGAGCACAGTGGCGTTTCTGGGGCTCGGCCACATGGGCGGGCCGATGGCGGCGAACCTGCTCGCCGCGGGGCACACCGTGCACGGCTTCGACCCGGTGCCCACGTTGAAGGACGCCGCCGCAGGGAAGGGCGCATCGGTGTTCGACAGCGGCGCCGAGGCGGTCGCCGACGCCGAGGTCGTCATCACCTCGCTGCCCAACGGCGACATCGTGAAAGCCTGCTACGCAGAGGTGTTGCCCGCCGCGCGCGAAGGGGCGCTGTTCATCGACACCTCCACGATCTCCGTCGATGATGCCCGCACCATCAACAAGCAGGCGGGCGACCGCGGCATGGCCCAGTTGGACGCCCCGGTGTCCGGCGGGGTGAAGGGCGCGACCGCAGGCACGCTGGCGTTCATGGTGGGCGGTGAGGCATCCGCGGTCGAGCGAGCTCGACCGGTGCTGGAACCGTTGGCCGGCAAGATCATTCACTGTGGGGCCGCCGGCACCGGGCAGGCCGCCAAACTGTGCAACAACATGGTGCTCGCGGTGCAGCAGATCGCGATCGGAGAGGCGTTCGTGCTGGCCGAGAAGCTCGGCCTGCCGGCGCAGTCGCTGTTCGACGTGATCACCGGCGCCACCGGTAACTGCTGGGCGGTCCACACGAACTGCCCTGTGCCAGGGCCGGTTCCGACGTCACCGGCGAACAACGACTTCACGCCGGGCTTCGCGACCGCTCTGATGAACAAAGACCTCGGATTGGCGATGAACGCGGTCAAGTCGGCGGGCTCGAACGCGCCGCTGGGCAGCCATGCCGCGGAGATCTACGCGAAATTCGCCGCCGACCACGCGGACAAGGACTTCAGCGCGGTGATCGAGCTGCTCCGCGAAAGCTGAGACTCATTGCATCTCCTCGCGTTGCATCTCCTCGCGAGCGTGCGTGTCGGTACACGACGCGCCGCGGATTTTGAACAGTTTGCGCACGCTCACGGCCGACGAGCCTGCGTTGAGTCTGGCTTGTTTACTGCGCGTCGTGTACAGACACGCACGCTCGCGCGAGGCGAGGCGGGGCGAGGCGAGCTACGCAGCGGCGGGTTTACGGACCTTCCACCAATTCGCATGCAGGCGTTGGCAATCGGCGGCGGTCAACGGAGGCTCACTCGCGTAGTCTGGGCGCACCGCCAGGGCGGTCGGGATGTCCGGGGTGCCCTCACCTGTGACCACCACGGTGGCGAGCCCCGCGGCGTTCGCGGCCCTCAGCCCGCAGGCCGACCCGGTGACGGCGATCGCGTCCTCAGCGGACAGGCCCAGTTCGTCGAGCGCGTGACGGTGCGCTTCGGGGTCGGGCATCGGCTTGGTGACGTCCTCGGTCGTGACCACGGCCTCGACGAGCCCCTCGCCGACCAGTTGCCGCACCAGTGGCTCGGCCCAAGCGCGCCTGCCGTTGGTCACGACGGCCAGCTGGACGCCGGCGCGGACCGCATCCATCACGAAGTCGACCAGACCGGGCCTCGGCGAGAGGTCGCGCTCGAGGATCAGCTCGTCGAACATCATGGCCTTGGTCGTGTAAATGTCGTCGGCCAGAAGTGCGGTCAGCACATCGGACTCGGTGGCGACGCAGCGCTTCCGCAGTTCCGCGGCGATGCGCTGCCGCTCGTCGGTCAACGCCAGCAGCTGCCGGTACCGCGCCACCGACCATTGGCAATCCAGGCCGTGTGCCGCGAAGGCAGCGTTGTAGGCCACGCGGTGGCCGTCGCATTCGATGTCGGTCAGCGCGTCGAGGTCGAAGACCACGGCGCGCATAAAACAGCCCGGCCCGCTGGGCGATGCGCAGTCCCACCAGAACCGTCCCGCGCGCCACGTCGTCTCATGCGTTGTCGGCATGGAGACAAGGGTGGCCGATGTCACACGTTTCCAACCTCCCCCAATCGGGGGAGCGACGATGCCAAGTTGCTCTACCACCGCAAACGGCACCTCTAAGGTTGGTGCCATGCCGAGCAGCCCCCCGGTGCGATTAGTACTGGTCGACGACCACGAAATGGTCATCGAAGGCCTGAAAGCCATGCTCGCGGCGTTCTCCGATCGAGTGCAAGTGGTCGGGCAGGCCGTGGGTGCTGAGCGAGCGCTCAGCGTCGTCGACGAGCTCGACCCCGACATCGTGTTGTCCGACGTCCGCATGCAGGGTTCGAGCGGACTCGACCTGTGCCTGGAGCTGCGCGAGCGCAAGCCGGAGCGCAAGGTCGTGATGCTGTCGGTCTATGACGACGAGCAGTACCTGTTTCAGGCGCTGCGAGTCGGGGCGTCGGGTTACCTGCTCAAGAGCATCAGCAGCGAGGAGTTGGTGCGCCAGTTGGAGTTCGTCAACCGCGGCGAGACCGCGATCGACCCCGGAATGGCGGCCCGCGCGGTCGACACCGCGGCGCGGCTGCAGCGCGACGAGTTCTGGCCCGGCGCCCGCCAAGGGCTCACCCAACGCGAGAGCGAGATTTTGTCGTTCGTCGTCAACGGGCTGTCCAACCGCGCCATCGCCACCAAGCTTGTGATCGGCGACGAGACCGTCAAGACCCACCTCAGCTCGATCTACCGGAAGCTGGGGGTCAGCGACCGCACCGGCGCCGTCGCGACCGCGCTGCGCGAAGGGATATACCAGTGAGCCAGCCGGACGCCGTGCGGGAGCTGAGCCAGTACGCGCTGGCCGCCGACCGCGAGCTGGCGCTTCTGCGCGAGCTGATCCAGGCCGCGTCGAAGGGGCCGGGTGTCGAACCGCTGGCCGCGGCGGCGGCCCGGATGATCACCGCGGCGACCGCCAGCGACGTCTGCTTCGTGCACGTCCTCGACGACAGTGACCGGTCGCTCACGCTGGCGGGCGCCACTCCGCCGTTCGATGCGGAGATTGGCAAGATCAGACTGCCACTGGGACAGGGTATTTCGGGTTGGGTCGCCAGCCACCGCGAGCCCGTGGTCATCACCCAGGACAAGGAGTCCGATCCGCGCTACATGCCGTTCCAGTCGCTACGCGGCTCGGACTTCACCTCGATGGTGTCGGTCCCGATGGAGACCGATCCCGGCGGCCTGGTCGGCGTGCTCAACGTGCACACCGTCGAGCGCCGCGAGTTCACCGAACGCGACGTCGAGCTGCTCGTGGTGATCGGCAGGCTGATCGCGGGCGCCATGCATCAGGCCCGGCTGCACCGGCAGCTGGTGGCCCGCGAGCGCGCCCACGAGAACTTCGTCGAGCAGGTGATCGAGGCTCAGGAACTCGAACGGCGCCGGCTGGCAGGCGATATCCACGACGGCATTTCGCAGCGCCTGATCACGTTGAGTTACCGGTTGGATGCGGCCACCAGATCCGAGGACCCGGCGATCGTTGCCGAACAACTCGGCAAAGCGCGCGAGCTGGTCGAGTTGACCCTGCAGGAGGCTCGCGCCGCGATCAGTGGACTGCGGCCACCGGTGCTCGACGACCTCGGGCTGGCCGGCGGGCTGGCCAGCCTGGCGCGGTCGATACCGCAGGTCGGTATCGAGGTGAACCTGACGGAGCGTCGGCTGCCCGACCATATCGAGCTGGCGTTGTACCGGATCGCGCAGGAATGCCTGCAGAATGTCGTCAAGCACGCCAAGGCCACGTCCGCCCGGCTGATGTTCACCGTAGACGCGGGTGACAGCGGCGACGTCGCCCGGCTCGAAATCATCGACGACGGGGTGGGTTTCGACACCTTCGAGCATCCGCTCGGCGGCGACGAGATGGGCGGTTACGGCCTGCTCTCGATGGCCGAACGCGCCGAGATCGTCGGCGGCCGGCTCAACATCCGGTCGCGCCCGGGGGCCGGCACCGCGGTGACGGCGACGATCCCTGTCCCGTCGGCGCCGCAGTGATTTGTGCAGGTTTTGTTGCGCCCAGCGCTCCTGTGAACGTGCACAAATCGCCTTAGAAGTCTCCCGAATTCCGGCGCAGCGTCTGGATCGAAGCCGCCAAGGCCCTGGACTCGGCGTCGGACATCCCGATGTCGGCGAACACCTCGTTGTTCAACGTCTCCGTGGCGTCCTCGACGGTCGAGCGGCCCAGGTCGGTGATCTGCACCAGCGTCGTGCGCCCGTCGGTCGGATGCGGGATCCGTTCCACCAGGCCGTCGGCCTCCAGGCGCCGGATCGCGTGGGTGACGCTGGTGACGTGCACCTGCAACCGATCGGAGGCCTTGGTGATCGGCAGTGCGCCGTTGCGGCTGAACGCCAACAGGCGAAGCAACTCGAACCGCGAGAAGCTCAAGTCGTATGGCCGCAGCGCGCTCTCGACGCGGGCCAGCAGGATCTGGTGCGCCCGCATCACCGACGTCACCGCGACCATGCCGTCGGCCACCTCGCCCCACCCGCAGCGCTCCCAGTTGGCCCGCGCGAGCGCGATCGGGTCACGGTCGTCCTGCCGCGGCGGTCGTGACGGTTCGGTGGGCACGCCCCTTCATACCGCATTGGTCGACGCGGTCACCGGCTTTCGGTCGACGGCCTGGGCCACCGCCGCGACCACCGCGCGGGTGGATTTGCGGTCGCCCACGGTGATGCGCACGCCGCCGTCGGCGTAATGGCGCACACGCATGCCGATCGTGTCGAACACCTCTTTCCAGCAACGCCCGCACTCCGGCAGGTACACGAAGTTGGCGTTGCTCTCGGTGCTGTACACCCCCATCGACCGCAGCCGCATCCGCAGGTATCGACGCTCACTAGCAATCATTCGGATGCGTTGGCGCAACTCGGCTTCCGCGTCGAAAGAGGCCGCCACCGCGACCAGGGACGTGATCGCGATGCCGAACGGCAACTGCATGGCCCACAACCGCCGGGCCAGCCCGGGCGCGCAGAAACCGTAACCGATGCGGAGTCCGGCCAGCCCGTACGCCTTGGAAAAGGTCCGCAGCACAACGACGTTCGGATGCCGCGCGACCAATGCGACGGTGTCTATCCGGCATTCCGGTGGCAGGAACTCGACGTAGGCCTCGTCGAGCAGCACGACGGTGTCCGGCGGCACCCGCCGCAGGAAGCGCTCGAGGTCGGCGGCCGTTTCGACGGTGCCGCTCGGATTGTGCGGTCGACACACCACCACGACCCTGGCCGCCGCCGCGGCGGATGCCATCGCGTCGAGGTCATGGTGACCGTGCGCGTCGAGCGCGACGGTGACCGATTTCAGCCGGGACATCTGCGCGAAGACCGGGTACCCATCGAACGTCGGCGAGGCCGTCACCATCGTGTCGCCGGGGCTGGTCACCGCCTGCAGCACCTGCATGATCACCCCCGTCGCGCCGGCCCCGATGACCACCTGCTCGTCGCGCACCCCGATACGCTCGGCGACCAACGAACGCAGCCGCTCGGGCAGATACTCCGGATACCGGTTGGCCGACTCGATCGACGCGATCAGCGCCGACCGGACGGACGGTAACGGCGGGAAGGGATTCTCGTTCAGCGACAAGGCCATCGGGTTCGTCGCGCTGGGTAGCGCGCCGACGGCCTCGAGTCCGCTGAACCCTGGCGTAGCCATCACCCGCGACCGCCCCACCGCACGGCGGCCGCGCCGGCGAAGTCACCGGCATGGGCGAAGGCCGCCATCAGCACCACGTCGCCCGCTTCGAGCCGCCCGGTGGCGACCGCGCGATCCAAGTTGACCGGAATCCCTGCGGCGAACAGGTTTCCGCACATTTCGAACGTGTCGACGTGGCGTTCGGCGGGCAGCTCGAGCGCTTCCCGCCAATTCCGCAGGAAGACCCGGTTCGGCTGGTTGGTGACGAGCAGGTCGAGGTCGGCGGGCTTCACGCCGATGCGGTCGCACACCGCGTAGGACACCTCGGGCACCTGCCTGTTGCCCCGCGCCAGCACCTTGGTGATCTTGCTTTCGGTGAAGCCGATGCACCCCTCCCCCGGCCCCGGCTGCCACCATTTGCGCGGCGGGTCGACCGCGATCGTCATATCGCCGGCGAACTCGCCGTAGGTGCGGCATTCCACGTCCAGAATCGGCGACTGCTCGGAGACCGCCACCAGCCCGACGGCCGCGCCGTCACCTGGCACCGATGCCTGAGCCTTGCGCCGCACCCCGGGTTGGTCGAACACCTGCCCGGCGGCGTTCTGCGCGACGGCGATCAGCGCCGTGCGGCCCGCCCCGGAGGACAGGAGTTGCCGGGCCACCTGAAGTCCCAGCACGAAGGCCGCGCAACCGCCGTTGTGCAGATCGAGCACCCAGTCCGGCTTCATGCCGAGTCGATGCGCCATGGCGCCGCCGCCGCCGTAGAACGGCATGTCGGGCATCTGGGTGTGCGTGATCAGCACGTCCGCGTCGGCGATCGCGTCGTGGCCGTGCCGCTCGATCAGCCCGGCCGCCGCACGCTCGACCATGTCGACGGCCGTCTCGTCGGGCGCAACGTGGTGCCGGAACCGCGGCGCACGGAACATCACGTTGTCGCGAAGATCGTCGGATTCGGCGAACTGTGCGTAATAGTCGGCGCCGATCGGATCGCCGGGCAGGTAGGTCGAGACGTCCAGAAGGCTGACGGTCATCGTTGCTCACCTCATCCAGTCGGGTGTCACGGCAAGGCCGTTGCGGTAGCGGTACTCGACGATCGCCTTGAGGTTGCGCAACTCCAGCAGGTGACCGGCACCGAACATGTCCCAGAAGTCGCCCACCCAGACCGGTCGCTCGGGCGGGGCCGTCTCCGGATAAGGATTGCGGTCGTAGAACGGGTGATGACAGTTGGTCCACAGCACGACTGACCCGGGCTTGTCGAGCACGACCTGAGCGTCGACCACCCGCATCAGGTAGACCATCCACAGGTGTCCGCCCTGGTCCCAGGCACAGTGATAGTCGACGGTTCTGGCCGCCTCATTGGCCACTGTGCGGGTGAAAATCTGTGTCTGCGAACCCAATCGGTCATATGCCAGCCATAGTCCTGGCTCCTCGGTCGGTGTGAAACCGCGCAGGCTGTAGGTCCACTCCTCCAGACACCGGGTATCGGCCAGATAGTCGAACAACTCGTCGGGCGGACAGTCGATGTAATCGTTGACGGTGCAGTACTGGCCGTACACCTCGTCATGCGGATAGACCGACCGCATCATCTCCATGATGATCGGGGTGGCCTTTTCGCGCGGCGAGGTCTCGATGCGGATCAGGCCGTCCAGCGGTGCTGCGGTCCCCCGATGAGCAGAGATGTCGTCAAGTGCGGGCAGCGACATGGGTTGGGATCTCCTTTGTGGCAGGCGGTTTACTGGTGGCTCCGTCGAGAAACGCCGCGAACGGCGGGATCTCGTCGGCCGAACATTCGATGCTGACGACCGCCGGCCCCTCGGTCTCCAGGGCGGCGCCAAGCGCGGCGGGAAGTGAGGCAAGGTCGTCGACGTCAGTCGCGGGCAGTCCGGGGAACATCGCGCCCAGGCCAGCCCCCAGCCGGCTGGGTCCGAACCGGTTGTAGCTGTAGCGATCCCGGTAGAACCTCTGCTCGCGGGTGACGCACATCGCGTGCGCATGGTTGTCGAACAGCAGGAACGTCACCGGCAGCCGGTACTCCCTGGCGGTGTGGATCTCCATGCCGTGCATGAAGAAACTGCCGTCGCCGGCAATGACCACGGTCCGCCTGCCACGCCCGAACGCCATCCCGATCGCGGCGCCGAAGCCGTAGCCCATCCCGCCCATGCCGAGCGCGACAACAAAGCGGCCGTTCCGCCTTACGGGCAGGTGGTGTATCGCGGCGGCCCCGATGTTGCCGGCGTCGACCACGATGTCCACACCGGCGGGCAGCGTGGCGTCGAGCGCGGCCATCGCGTCGCGGTACCGAATGCCGGGCCCGCAGTGCAGCGGCGGCCGTAATTCGCTGCGCGCCACCACATCGGGCACGCGGACCTGGGCAGGGCGGCCCTGTCCGGACAGCGCGGCGGTGAGCATCTTCAGCGACCCGCGGAGGTCCTCGCTGTGCACATGCGTGCACGCGAGATACGGTGCCGCCGAACCGATCGAGTACACCGGCACCGAAGCCAGCGCGTCGTCCAGCCCGGCGCGTGCGGTTATCGGCATCCGGGCGCCCACGAGCACGCACAGCGCGCTACCCGCCACGACCGCGGCGATGCTCGGATGGCCCATCACGCCGGTCACCCCCAGCGCCGACGACGAGCCCATCCCGGGTGTACCCGCAACGTCTTTGGCATCGGGCACGGTTGCCACCCGGGCGCGCACCACGGCCCGCAGCGCCTCGAGTTCGGCGCGCGCATCGTCGCGCGCCACCTGGTCTCCGGCGATGAGCGTGACGGGACCGGCGGCCCGGCGCAGCGCTCGCGCGATCGGATGCACATCCGATTGCTGTGCGGCGTCCCGTTCGGCGACGACCACGCCGCCGTTGACGGGCACGTCTGCTTGCTGAAGGTCTTTGGGCAGCAACAGCACCGCCGGCCCGCGCATCGTATGTGCTGCCGCAATCGCGGCGGGCAGCGCGGTGATGATGTCCGCCGGTGTGAGCACCCGCCGACAGTGCACCGACACCGCCGAGAACAGCGCGTGCCCGTCCAATGCCCCGTTACGTCCGCTGGTGTCCTGGAACGCACCTCGGCCGTCGAGGCCGGTCGGCGGCTGACCGATCAGGGCCAGGACCGGCACCCGGCTCGCGAAGGCCTCGCCCAGCGCGGGCACCGTGTTCAGGCAGCCGCCGCCGGAGGTCGCGGCGACCACGCCGATGCCGCAGCCGCTGCGGCTGTACCCGTCGGCCATCGTCGCTGCGGAGAACTCGTGTTTGGCGAGCACGGCGGTGATGTCGGAACGGAAGAACGCTGCGTCGTAGACGTCCTCGATGTTGGCGCCGTCGACACCGAAGACGTACTCGACTCCGATTCCGGCCAGATACTCGACGATGTGGTCGACGACCCGACGGCCCATGGCTCACCTGCTTTCACACGCTTCAGCAGTGACACGGAGCGTGGGCCGGGCGGGTTCACCCGTAGGGCAGATTCACAGGGAGCGTTCCAGAAGCACTTCGCCGGACTCGGATGAGACCAGTTGCACCGCAGCGATTTCGTCCATCTGCATCGGGGTGTTGGCGCTGGGCAGCGCGGTTGCGCCGGAAAGCCCCAGCCACGTCGCGATCTGGTTGCGGGTGCCGTCGTTGCCCACCACCACCATCGCCAGGTCCTGGGGCGGGGCGTCGCGCTGGCCCCAGTCGCCGTAGGTGCACGCCATGTCGATGCGGGTTCCCCAGCCGTAACCCGTCATCGAAATCGTTGCATTGATGGGCGTTTCGGACACCTTGTTCATCTCCAGTTGCTGGCCCGACGCCTGCGGCGGCGTACCGGTCTGCACGCCGAATGTCTCGGGGCGCATCACGATCGCGATACCGACCGCCAGCACCGCGGCGGCCAGGCCGACGGCGGCGGTGGCCATCCATCGCGACCGTCGACGCCGGGCCCGCACCTTGTCCAGCAGGCCGGGCAACACCTCGGCGGGCGGTTCGGCAGGAGCCGAGTCGAACTCCCGAAAGTCGGCGGGGCCGACCTTGCTCAACAGCGCGGGGATGCCACTCAACTCCGCGACCGCGGACCTGCAGTGCGCGCACGTCTTGAGATGCGCCTCGTATTCGCGGCGCTCCTCGCTGGAAAGCGAACCCAGAACGTAGGCGGCGTCCCAGGTCGCGTACCGATCGTCGGCCGCCCGATCGAGGAGTGGGTCGAATGCGGTCACCGTGTCACCCCCATTTCCTCCAACTTGAGCTTGAGTGCTCGAACCCCGTAGTGCAGGCGCGACTTCACCGTGCCCTCCGCGATGCGCAGGTCGTCGGCGATCTGCGCGGTCGTCCAACCCTGGTAATACGCGCGGCTGATGACCGCGCGATGCTCCTCGGACAGTCCGCCGATGGCTTCGCCGAGCATCATTCGGTCCAAGGCAGCCTCCACCTCGTCGGGTCCGGCCCGGTCCGCGGTTGCCTCCATGTCGGGGGTGCCGGACTCCCTGCGGAACCGGGCGCTGCGCCGCTCGTCGATGATCAGGTTACGGGCCACGGTGAACAACCAGGCCCGCGCCGACCTCGTGCTGTCGGCCGTCACCTCGGGGTGGCGCCACGCTCGCAGCAGCGTCTCCTGCACGACATCCTCCGCCCGGGCCGTATCACCCGTCAGCCGTACCGCATAACGCCAGATCGCGGCGGCGTGCTCCTCGTAGAGCACCCGCACGACGGTCGCCTCCGGGTCGTCCAAATTCAACCTCCGTTATGGATACGAGGTTGCACGGTCGTCCGGTTCAAGTATTCGCCGTCGACTCTGCGTCCACGGCGAGAATGTTCGAGTTAGCTGCGCTGTCGGCGCAGGCTCAACATCAAGAACCCTGGGTGAGGATGCGGGGCCCGTTCTCGGTGGCCGCCACGGTGTGCTCCCAGTGCGCCGCCCGCGATCCGTCGGCGGTGATGACGGTCCACTCGTCGTCGAGCACGAGCGTTTTGGTGGTGCCCAGGGTCAGCATCGGTTCGATGGCCAACACCGAGCCGACCGCCAGATGGGGTCCGCGGCCCGGCGCGCCCTCGTTGGGCAGGAACGGGTCCATGTGCATCTGCCTGCCGATGCCGTGTCCGCCGTAGCCGTCGACGATGCCGAACGTGCGGCCGTAACGCTTCTCGGCGGCGCGCGTGGCGGTCTCGATGGCGTGCGATACGTCGGTGAGCCGGTTGCCCGGCACCATCGCGGCCGCACCGGCTTCCATGGCCTCCTTGGTGGCCTGCGACAGCGCCTCGTCGACCGGGATCAGCGTCCCTATGCCGAACGTGATCGCCGAGTCGCCGTGCCAGCCGTCGACGATGGCGCCGCAGTCGATGGACACCAGATCGCCGGGGGCCAGCGTCTCACGGGAAGACGGAATGCCATGCACCACACGATCGTTGACCGACGAGCAGATGCTGGCCGGGTAGCCGTGGTAGCCCAGGAACGACGGCACACCGCCGCCGTCGCGGATCACCGACTCGGCGACCTCGTCCAGCGTCAGCGTGGATACCCCGGGGCCGGCGGCCTGACGTACCGCGGCCAGGGCCGAGGCCACCAGCGCGCCGGCGACGGCCATCGCGTCGAGCTCACCGGGTGTGCGCTGCGGTACGACTTTGCGGCTGCGCAGACCCATCAGGCCCATCTCCGACTACTTACCGAGCGCCTGCAGCGCCCGCGCGAAGACCTCGTCCAGAGCGCCGATCGCGTCGACCTGTTGCAGGTTGTTGTGGCTGTAGTACTCCAGCAGCGGATAGGTCTCGTCGCGATAGACCTGCATCCGGTTGCGGATCACGTCTTCGGTGTCATCGTCGCGGCCGCGGGCCTTGAGCCGCTTGAACAACTCGTCCTCGGAAACCTTGAACTCCAGCACCGCGTCGAGTTTGGTGTCGTGGCGCTTGAGCATCTCGTCGAGCGCCTTCGCCTGCTCCACCGAGCGGGGGTAGCCGTCGAGGATGAACCCGTCCACCGCGTCGGGCTGCTCGATGCGGTCCTCGACCAGCTTGTTCGTCAACTCCGATGGCACCAGATCACCCGCGTCGAGGTAGCGCTTGGCTTCCAGGCCGAGCGGGGTGCCGTCGCCGATGTTCTGCCGAAACAGGTCGCCTGTCGAGATCTGCGGGATGCCGAGCTTCTCGGAGAGCTTCTGGGCCTGCGTGCCCTTACCGGCACCGGGTGGTCCGAGCAGAACGACTCTCACTTCAGGAACCCTTCGTAATTGCGTTGCATCAGCTGGCTCTCGATCTGTTTCACGGTATCCAAGCCGACCCCGACCAGGATCAGAACTCCGACACCGCCGAAGGGCAGGTTCTGCACGGGGCCGCTGGCACCGACCTGAAGGAACATGTTCGGCAGGACGGCGATGACACCGAGGTAGATCGAGCCCGGCAGCGTGATGCGGCTCAACACGTAGCGCAGGTAGTCGGCGGTCGGTTGACCTGGGCGGATGCCCGGGATGAACCCGCCGAACTTCTTCATCTCGTCAGCGCGCTCGTCCGGGTTGAACGTGATCGACACGTAGAAGTAGGTGAAGAAGACGATCATCAGGAAGTAGATCGCGATGTAGGCCGGGCTACTGGGATCCGTGAGGTAGTTCGCGACGAACGAACTCCACCAGTTGGTGCTGTTCGGATTGGAGCTTCCGCTCTGGATCAGCTGGGTGATGAGCTGCGGAATGTAGATCAGCGACGACGCGAAGATGACCGGGATGACGCCGGCCTGGTTGACCTTCAACGGCAGGTAGGTGGACGTGCCGCCATACATCTTGCGCCCGACCATGCGCTTGGCGTACTGCACCGGGATCCGGCGCTGGCCCTGCTCGACGAACACCACGCCGACGACGATCGCGAGCGCGCCGAGGCACACCAGCGCGAACACCAGGCCGCCGCGGCTCTCCAGAATGGCCTGACCCTCGCCCGGCATCGCCGAGGCGATGCTCGCGAAGATGATCAGCGACATGCCGTTGCCGATGCCCCGCTCGGTGACCAGCTCGCCCATCCACATCAGCAGCGCCGCGCCCGCCGTCATCACCAGCACGATGACGACGAGGGTGAAGATGTTCAGCCCCTCGTTCTGGCCCTGGATGATGTCGAGCGTGCAGCCCTGCAGCAAACCGCCGTTGGCGGCCAGCGCCACGATGCTGGTGGCCTGCAGAATGGCCAGCGCAATCGAGAGGTAACGCGTGTACTGCGTCATCTTGGTCTGGCCGGACTGCCCCTCCTTGCGCAGCTGCTCGAACCGCGGGATCACCACGGTCAACAACTGCACGATGATGCTCGCCGTGATGTACGGCATGATGCCCACCGCGAACACCGACAGCTGCAGCAGCGCTCCGCCGGAGAACAAGTTGATCAGCGAGTACACCTGCCCGGCGTCGCCGCCGCTGACCTCCGCGATACACGTCTGGATGTTCGGGAAGTTCACGCCGGGAGACGGTATGGAGGCGCCGACCCGGTAAAGGATCACGATGCCCAGGGTGAACAGGATCTTTCGCCTCAGGTCGGGTGTCCTGAGTGAAGAGATGAAAGCCGAGAGCACTCTTCCTCCTGCGCAGCCGACCTTTTGATCGCGGCGTGCGGATGGGGCTGGATTCGACCAGCGTCTTGGTTAAGTCGTATGCGGAGCCCCGTCAAGCGCACAGCCTGCAGAGTTACCCGCCAAACAGTCTACGAGAGTAACAGTTAGGGCCTCCCCGGCCAGCATCCCGCCGACGGTCTGGTTCTCACAGCCGCTTCTCAGGCGGGGAACATACCGTGGGCCCTATCTCGTTATATCCCCTAAGTATTAGCGGCAGGAGCGGATGAATGGCACGGACGGACAATGACACCTGGGATCTGGCCTCGAGCGTCGGCGCGACGGCGACCATGGTCGCGGCGGCGCGGGCGATCGCGAGCACCGGTGATGACCCGCTGATCTGCGATCCGTACGCCGAACCGCTGGTGCGCGCCGTCGGCGTCGACTTCTTCACCCGCCTCGCCGGCGGTGATCTCAAGCTCGAGGATCTCGATGCCGACAACGCGGCGGTCGGGATGGCCCGGATGACCGACAACATGGCCGTGCGGACCAAGTTCTTCGACGAGTTCTTCGAAGACGCGGGCAGCGCAGGGATTCGCCAGGCGGTGATCCTGGCGTCGGGACTCGACGCGCGGTCCTACCGGCTGGCGTGGCCGGCCGGTATGACGGTCTACGAGATCGACCAGCCCGAGGTCATCGCGTTCAAGAGCCGGACGCTGGCCGAGTTCGGCGCCGAACCGACCGCCGAACTCAGGTGCGTGTCCATCGACCTGCGATTCGACTGGCCCGCCGCGTTGAAGGAGGCCGGGTTCGACCCGGCGGTACCCACGGCGTGGAGCGCCGAGGGTCTGCTCGGCTATCTGCCGCCGGAGGCCCAGGACAACCTGCTCGACACCATCACCGAGCTGAGCGCCCCCGGCAGCCGGGTGGCCGTCGAAAGCGGCCCGACCAGCACTGCCCCCGAGGACCGCGAGAAGATGCTCGAGCGCATGCAGGAGGCCGCGCAGCGGTGGCGCGAGCACGGCTTCGAACTCGATTTCGCCGAACTCGTCTACATCGGCGATCGCAACGAGGCCGGCGGCTATCTGTCCGACCGCGGCTGGCGACTGACCCGCCGCACCGTCGGTGAACTGCTGGCCGCCAGCGGCCTGCCGCAACTGCCCGACGACGAAGGCGGTGCCCACTTCAGCGAGCTGCAGTACGTCAGCGGGATACTCGAGTCGTGAGCCGGACCGATTCGGACAGCTGGGACCTGGCCTCCAGCGTGGGCACCACCGCGACGATGGTCGCGGCCGCCCGCGCGATCGCCAGTCGCGAGGACGACCCGCTGTTCGAGGACCCCTACGCCGCGCCGCTGGTGCATGCGGTCGGGGTCGATTTCTTCACGCGTCTGGTGGACGGTGAGATCGAGCTGAACGACGTCGACGGCGCGGGCGCGCGGTTCATGGCCCGCCTCATCGCGGTCCGCACCCGGTTCTTCGACGACTTCTTCCGCGATGCCGGGGCCGCTGGTATCCGGCAGGCGGTGATCCTGGCGTCGGGCCTGGACTCGCGGTCCTACCGGCTGCCCTGGCCGGCAGGCACCGTCGTCTACGAGATCGACCAGCCGCAAGTCATCGAATTCAAGTCGGCGACGATGGCCTCGCTCGGTGCCGCGCCGGCGGCCGAGCTGCGCACCGTGGGCGTCGACCTGCGCGAGGACTGGCCGAAAGCGTTGCGTGAGCGTGGTTTTGATCCCGGCCAACCGGCCGCTTGGAGCGCCGAGGGGCTGCTGGTGTACCTGCCGCCCGAAGCGCAGGACCGGCTTTTCGACAACATCGCCGCGCTCAGCGCACCGGGCAGCCGGCTCGCGACCGAATACCATCCGGACGCCGCGGCGACGATCGGCGAACGCAGCAAGGCGATCAGCAGGCAGTGGGGCGAGAACGGGTTGGACCTGGACATCTCCGACCTGTTCTACGCCGGCGAGCGCAGCCACGTCGTCGACTATCTCACTGGCAACGGCTGGAACGTATCCGCCCGCAACCGCCCCGAGGTGTTCGCACGATATGGCCGGGAGTTCCCCGAGACGGATCTGCTTGCGCCGATGCGCGATTCACTGGCAATCATCGCGACCCGAAACTGAGGAGAAGAATGGCCCGCACGGATGACGACACCTGGGACCTGGGGTCCAGCGTCGGCTCGACCGCGACGATGGTCGCCGCGCAGCGCGCGTTGAGCCACCGCGAAGGCCTGATCGACGACCCGTACGCCGAACCGCTGGTGCGCGCCGTCGGACTCGACTTCTTCGTGCGGGCGCTCGACGGCGAGATATCGCTGGACGACATCGACCCACGCTTCAACGCGCGTCGCGCCGCCGAGGGAATGGCGGTACGGACGCGCCACTTCGACCGGCTGTTCACCGACGCGGCCGCGGCGGGTGTCCGCCAGGCGGTGATCCTGGCCGCCGGCCTGGACGCGCGCGCCTACCGGCTGCCGTGGCCGGCGGGCTCGAGCGTCTTCGAGCTCGATCAGCCGGATGTCATCGCGTTCAAGAGCGACACGCTGGCCGGGCTGGGCGCCGAGGCAACTGCCGATCGCCGGGCCGTGGCGATCGACCTGCGCGACGACTGGCCGAAGGCGCTGCTGGCCAACGGTTTCGACCCGACGCAGCCGACCGCGTGGATCGCCGAGGGGCTGCTGATCTACCTGCCGCCGGAGGCGCAGGACCTGCTGTTCGACCGCATCGACGAGCTCAGCTCGCCGGGCAGTCGCGTCGCAACCGAGCACATCCCCGACGTCAGCATGTTCTCCGACGAGCGGTCACAGGAGATTGCCGAGCGGTTGCGGACCTACGGCCACGACATCGAGATGGGTGAGCTGATCTACCACGGCGAGCGCAACGACGTGATCGACTATCTGACCGCTCACGGATGGGACGTCACGACGCAGAAGACGCGGGATGCGTACGCGGCCAACGGGTTCGAGTTCCCCGAGGACGGACCCATGGGTTTCTTCGCCGACATGAGCTACCTGTCGGCGGTCAAGCACTGACCCGGAGTTTCCTTGCGCGAGCGTGCGTGTTTGCACACGACACGCCGCGGTATTTTCTACAAATGTGCACGTTCGCGGAATTCCCGCGGCGTCGTACCGAACCAACGGCGGAACGACCGATTGAATGCACTCTGTTCGGAGTAACCGAGCAGAGCCGCGATCTGATTGAGATGCAGCCCTGCAACGCTCAAATAGCGGACCGCCTGTGCTTGGCGTTCCAGGTCGATGACGTCTTGACAGCGCAGGCCCTCGGCGGCAAGCCGTCGCTGCAGTGTCCGCGGATGCATGCCGAGGTGGTCTGCGATCGCGTGCACACTGCAGATGCCGATGGGCAACATTTTGCGGGCATGTTCCGCAACGCGTTCTGACAGCGGTGCTGTTTGCGGAAGATAAGTTGCTTCAAGGTATTCGATGACGATGCGTTTGGTCTCCGGATCCGCGTCGCGGATGCGTCTCGCACCCACGCTCGCCGGGAACTCGAACCCGTACCATTGCTGCTCGAAGCGCACTCGGCAGCCGAACGCCTGGCGGTACGCGGCGTCCGGGCTGTGTTGTGAGTGGAGCAGCGAAATGGACATTGGAGCGTCCGGACCTGCCAGGAGGTACATGTAGCGAACCGCGACACCGATGTTGGCCTCATACGCTTGAACGGGATATGGCACGAAGTGCTCGGTCACATCGAGAACGACCCTCACGTAGTCGCCTCGCTCCTCGATCACCACCTTCAACACCGGAGTATGGACATACATGAAGCGGGCGACCGCCTTCAGCGCCTCCAACACGGTCTCCGAATTACGCACGATGACGGCGATCGGACCTATGACGTCGAAACCTCGCAACCGCGTCAGGCGAAGCCCGAGATCCCGGCGATGCAGTTCCTCGGCAGTCACTTCGAGAAGGCATGCATAGTCGGCTACAGGGATGAACGCGTCCGGATGATGTTCGGTATCGATGGGGATGCCGAATCGAGACATGTAGTGCTCGGGGTCTGCGCCGAGACCTCTGACAAGTTCGACGTAACCTTGCAGCGAAGCGGCGCGGACCACTGCACCCATGCGGTCACCGCCTTTGTCGGGAAATGTCAAAAGCTTGTCAGATTTTGGCAAGACTGTCAGCGCTTCCAGCGATCATCCTCAGTGCATGACCGCCCAACACTTCGACGTCTTGATCATCGGAGCCGGTTTGTCCGGAATCGGCACGGCATGCCAGTTGAGCACGGCTCTGCCGAGCAAGACCTTCACCCTTCTGGAGCGACGCGAGCGACTCGGGGGCACCTGGGATCTATTCCGATATCCCGGTATCCGCTCGGATGCCGATATGACCACGCTCGGATACGGGTTCCGCCTTTGGAGGGACCCCCGTGTGCTCGCCGACGGCGCAGCGATCCGCCGGTATCTGGCCGAGACGGCGGTGGAGTACGGCGTCGACAAAAACATTCGGTACGGACTGAGGGCCGTCAGTGCTGATTGGTCGTCAACTGATGTCACGTGGACTATCACCGCGGTGGACGAAGCGACTGGGCAACTCTGCACGTACACTTGCGATTTCCTCATCAACTGCGCCGGCTACTACGACTACGACACCGGATACTCTCCTGAGTTTCCCGGTATCGAGGGGTACACCGGCCAGACGGTACATCCGCAGCACTGGCCGGAGGATCTCGACTACAAAGGCAAGAAGGTGGTCGTGGTCGGCAGCGGCGCAACGGCAGTCACGCTCGTGCCGGCGATGGCCGCTGACGCGGAACACGTCACCATGCTTCAGCGTTCACCGTCGTACGTCTTCTCGTTGCCGGGTTACGACAAGATCTCCGAAGCGTTGTCCCGTGTCCTGCCGTCGAAGTGGGTATGGGCGATGGCCCGCAGGCGCAACGTACTTCTGCAGCGCAAGATGTTTCTCGCATTCCGTCGCTGGCCGCACCAGTCGCGCCGGTTCATGCTGTGGTTCATGCGGCGCCAGCTCGGGCCGACGTTCGACATGAGCCACTTCACGCCGACATACATGCCTTGGGACGAACGCATGTGCATGGCGTCCGACGGTGATTTGTTCGATGCGCTTAAATCCGGTGACGCATCGGTGGTGACCGACAAGATCGAGAGATTCACTGAAACAGGCATTCTCCTGAATTCCGGACACGAACTCGAAGCGGATATCGTCGTAACGGCGACTGGCTTGAACCTGAAGATGCTCGGTGGCATGCGGCTCACGATCGACGGCTCGATCGTCTTGCTGGGCGAGAAGATGGCCTATAAGGGCATCCTTGTACAGGACATCCCCAACTTTGCGGTGGTGTTCGGCTACACCAGCGCTGCCTACACGCTGAAATCTGACCTCGCGGGCGCGTATCTGTGCCGTCTCCTCAGCCACATGATGGAACGGCGCTACACCGCGGTGTTACCTCACGACAGTGAGGGGTGCGTGACGTCGGCCGGCGTGTTCGACACCCTGAAGTCTGGTTACATTCGGCGAGGTGGCAACCAGATGCCGCGCCAGGGATCAAAGCTGCCGTGGAAAACATTGATGCACTACGAGAGGGACCGCCATTTGCTCCTCAAGGAGTCGGTAGCCGACGGCGTGCTGCTGTTCACCGAGGCGCCGCTGAGACTGGCCGAGTCATCCGGCGTAAGTTGACCCGCAGTCGACCAAGAGACCGACACGGTGTTCGATCACGCATTTTGCGAACTCGGCCACCTAGAAGCGGTAGTCGCCGAGCCAGAGCGCCCTCACCCCGCCCAGCGACCGCTCGGCGCCACTGAACACCTGCGCCACCGACTGACCGAGCAGTGCGGCAACAGCTTCTGGCACCGACGCCGCCGCTGGTTGCGATGACGGCTTGGGCCGCAACCGGTCCAGCAGCGACGAGCCCGGATACCCGACGATGCGCACGTCGGCGTCGGGATCCAATCCGATCAGCACTTTGGCCCGGGTCACCGCCTCGCGCAAGCCGCCGAGGTGGTCGACCAACCGGCGCTCGAGCGCGTCGGCGCCGGTCCACACCCGGCCGCGCGCGATCGCCTCGACATCCGTGACGCTCATCGATCGGCCTTGCGCCACACGTTCGACGAAATCCCGGTAATACAAGTCGGTTTCAGTGTCGAGCTGTGCGCGTTGCTCATCGCTGAACGGCTCGTTAATCGACCAGGCGTCCGCGTTCGCGTTGGTGCGCACAGAATCGAAGCCAATGCCGAGACGGTCTTTGAGCTCGCGAGCGACGAATTTTCCCGCCACCACACCGATCGATCCGGTGATCGTGCCGGGGTTGGCGACGATCTCGTCGGCGCCCATCGACACGTAGTACCCGCCCGATGCCGCGACCGCTCCCATCGACGCGACCACGGGCTTGCCCTTGTCGCGTATCCGTGTCACCTCGCGCCAGATCGTCTCCGAACCGCTGATGGATCCGCCCGGTGTGTCGACCCGCAGCACGACCGCCGACACGTCCTCGTCGGTGCCCACCTCGCGCAGTGCCGCGGCGATGGTGTCACCGCCGACGTTCGAACTGCCCAGCAGTGGCCGCGGGCCACCTCGACCGCTGACAATCGTTCCGTGCACGGTCACCACGGCGATCGTCGCCTTGGCTTTTCGTCCCGGGATCGGCGGTGTCGGCAGGCCATGGCGTTCGGCGGTGGCCCGCGCATACCGCGACAGGTACAGCCGCGGGGGCGCGTCCTCGGAGTCCGCGTCAGCATCGCTAACCTCCGATGCGCCAACGAGTTCGGCGATCCGGGCGTAGGCCTCGTCGCGGAAACCTATCCGGTCGATCAGCCGCGCGGCAACCGCATCGTCACGCAGCAGCGGCGCCCGATCCGCGAGCGCATTGACGTCGCCGGGCTCGATGTGGCGGGATTCCGACACCGCGGCCAGCACCTGTTCGTACAGGCTCTGGATCACCCGCTCGTCTGCTTCGCGGTGGGCATCGGTGTAACGCTCCTGCGTGAAACGGTTCGCCGCGGACTTGTATTCGCCGCGAGCGACGAGTTGCGCCTCGAGACCCGCCTTGTCCAGCGCGCCGCGCAGGAACAGCGCGTTGGTGGCGAAACCGACCAACCCCACGGTGCCCGACGGTTGCAGCCAGATCTCCCGAAAAGCCGTCGCCAGGTAGTACGAAAGTGTCCCCGGGTAGGTCTCGGCCCACGCCACCGAGGGCTTCACATCGCTGAACGCCGCGATGGCCGAGCGCAATTCCTGCACCGGACCGGCAGCGGCGACGGGATACTGGACCCGCGCAATCAGGCCCGCGACCCTGGGGTCCTCGGCGGCCCGGTGAATCGCCGAGACGGCCTCCCCGAGCAGCAGGGGCTTGCCGGCGCCGGCGAGCAAGGCGAACGGGTCGAACCCGCCGGATTCCTCGGGCACGGACAGAAGGTCGAGTTCGAGCACGCACCCGTTCGGCACACCGTTGTGGCGGGCGGTGTCGACGCGCCGGGTCAGCGCGCGCAGGGTGTCGGGGCCGGGCAAGGCCGGTAGTCCGGGCAGGAATGCTGGCATGCTGCGAGCCTACCGACGCCCCGACCCCGGCGAGCAGACGCGAAGTTCACCGGCACCCCGACGGATCGGGGCACTACGCGTCTGCTCGCGCCACAAGGCCGCGTCCTGGCTTGTTGAAAATTAGGTGTTTTAAGTTCTTGATCATGATGGTAGAACCGAAACCATGATCGCGAAACTGAGAATCATCGCCCCACTGGTGATGGCGGGGGCGGTCGCGACGGGGTTCGCCGCCGCACCGGTGGCAGTCGCCGAAACCTATGCTGCCGCAGCACAAGCGCAGATCACGCCGCTGTCGCAGGGTCCCCGCTACGGGGGCTGCGCCGACGACGGCGCCTGCGGTCATGGCGGACCGGACGGGGGCGGCGGCTGCACGGCCGACGGCATCTGCGGCCACGGCGGACCGTCAGGCGGCGGCGGTTGCGTGCCGGGTGTCGGCTGCTTCGAGTGGAACCCGTAAGCCCGAAACCGTAAGCCCGTCGCTGAATCAGCGCCCGGTGAACCGAGCGTGCTGCGGGCAGTAGACGGCGACCGCCGCACGCATCAGCCCCGCCGCTTGCGCACGACTGATGCCACTCTTGGCAAGGCTGTTCACCACGCCACGCACGACGGGGACCGGGTTGACGGTGCCGGCGAGCCCCTGGGAAAGCGTCTCGCAAATGTTGCGGCCGAGCGCGGGCACATCCACCTCGGGGCCGACCGGAATCTCCAAGGCTGCGACCTCATCGGTGAACCTCTTGTCGTCGCCCTGGGCGTGCGCGTTCGCCGCGCTGCCGAACACAGCAAGTGCGGCGGCCACAGTGACGACGGTGAGCTTTCCGCGGCGGGAAGTCATTTCTGCTCCTGATGAATTCGGCCTGCGCACTGTGGATCGAGATTGCGACGGTCGGCGTTGCCAGTCGACTCTTCGAACACAAGAGCCCCTACCACGACGGCAGGGGCTCTCGGCTAGCGCGATCAGAGCTCGGTCGCGGAACCGCCTACGGCGGAGATCTTCTCGCGTGCGCTACCGCTGAATTTGTGCGCGGTGACGTTCACCTTCACGGTGAGCGTGCCGTCACCGAGCACCTTCACCAACGTATTCTTGCGCACCGCACCGGCGGCCACCAGCTCGTCCACTCCGACGTCGCCGCCCTTCGGGAACAGCTTGTTGATGTCGCCGACGTTGACGACCTCGTACTCGGTGCGGAACCGGTTGCGGAAGCCCTTCAGCTTGGGCAGCCGCATGTGGATCGGCATCTGCCCGCCCTCGAACGTCGCGGGGACGTTCTTGCGGGCCTTGGTGCCCTTGGTGCCGCGGCCAGCGGTCTTGCCCTTGGAGCCCTCACCGCGACCCACGCGGGTCTTGGCCGTCTTCGAGCCGGGGGCCGGCTTCAAATCGTGAAGCTTGATAGGTGTCATCTTTTCAGACCTCCTCTACCTCTACGAGGTGATGCACGGTCTTGATCAGACCACGCGTCTGATCGTTGTCCTCACGGACGACGGACTGGCGGATCTTGCGCAGACCCAACGACCGCAGGCTCTCGCGCTGCTTCCAGCGTGCACCGATGGTGCTGCGCACCTGGGTGATCTTCAGCTCTGCCATGGTTACGACGACCCTTCACGCGCAGCCGACGCGGCGAGCGCCTCGGCCTCTCGGCGCGCCCGCAGCATGCCCGCAGGCGCCACGTCCTCGATCGGCAGGCCGCGTCGGGCCGCGACCTCTTCCGGACGCTGCAGCAGCTTGAGCGCGGCGACGGTGGCATGCACCACGTTGATCGCGTTGTCACTGCCCAGCGACTTGGCCAGGATGTCATGGACGCCGGCGCATTCCAGCACCGCGCGGGCGGCCCCACCGGCGATCACACCGGTACCGGGACTGGCCGGCCGCAGCATCACCACACCGGCGGCGGCTTCGCCCTGCACCGGGTGAGTGATGGTGCCGCCGATCAGCGGCACGCGGAAGAAGTTCTTACGTGCTTCCTCGACGCCCTTGGCGATGGCGGCCGGAACTTCCTTGGCCTTGCCGTAGCCGACGCCGACCATGCCTTTACCGTCGCCGACGATCACCAGCGCGGTGAAGCTGAACCGGCGGCCACCCTTGACCACCTTGGACACTCGGTTGATCGAAACGACGCGCTCGAGGTAGTTGCTCTTGTCGCCGCCGTCGCGGCCACGACCGCCACGGTCATCGCGGCGGCCACGGCCGTCGCGGTCACCCCGCGAGCCACGACCTTCCGGGGGGCCGCCGGCAGTTGCCTGTTCGGCCATCATGCAGTCCTTCCGTTGTCAGTCATCAGAATTCCAGCCCGCCTTCGCGTGCCGCATCGGCCAGCGCCGCGATCCGTCCGCCGTAGGTGTAGCCACCGCGGTCGAACACGACCTTCTCGATTCCGGCGGCTTTCGCGCGCTCGGCGATCAGCTGGCCGACCCGCACGCTGTGGGCCTTCTTGTCGCCGTCGACCGCCCGTACATCGGCTTCGGTCGACGAAGCGGCGGCCAGGGTGGTCCCGTTGAGGTCGTTCACCAACTGCACGTGGATGTGCCGAGACGACCGGTTGACCACCAACCGCGGCACCTCGGCCGTGCCCGAGACCTTCTTGCGCAACCGCGCGTGCCGACGCAACCGCGCCACCCGCCGGGTCTCGGAGATGTTCTGCCCCACGGGCTTACGCGTCCTCGGCGCTTCAGTCTTAACAGCCATGATCACTTACCTGTCTTTCCGACCTTGCGGCGGATCTGCTCACCCTCGTAGCGGATGCCCTTGCCCTTGTACGGGTCGCTCTTCCGCAGGCGGCGGATGTTCGCCGCGACCTGGCCGACCTTCTGCTTGTCGATGCCGGAGATCGAGAACTTCGTCGGCGTCTCCACCGCGAACGTCACGCCCTCGGGGGCGTTGATCGTCACGGGGTGGCTGTAACCGAGCGCGAACTCGAGGTTGGAACCCTTGAGTTGCACGCGGTAGCCGACGCCGAAGATCTCCATCTTGGTGGTGTAACCCTCGGTGACGCCGGTGATCAGGTTGGCCACCAGCGTGCGTGACAGTCCGTGCAGCGAACGGCTGCGCCGCTCGTCGTCGGGGCGGGTGACCAGGATGGCGCCGTCGTCGTCGCGCGCCACCTTGATCGGCTCGGCGACCGCCAATTCGAGAGCGCCCTTGGGCCCCTTGACCGACACATTCTGTCCGTCGATCGACACGTCGACCCCGGTGGGAACCGGGACCGGTTGCTTTCCAATACGCGACATTTGAGCTCTACTCCCCTACCACACGTATGCGAGGACTTCGCCGCCCACGCCCTCTTGGGCTGCCTGGCGGTCGGTTCGGAGACCCGACGATGTGGAGATGATCGCCACGCCGAGGCCGCCCAGGACCCGCGGCAAGTTGGTGGATTTCGCGTACACCCGCAGGCCGGGTTTGGACACCCGGCGCAGCCCGGCGATGCTTCGCTCCCGGCTGGGGCCGTACTTCAGTTGCACGATCAGCGACTTGCCCACCCGCGCATCCTCGGTGCGGTAGTCGGCGATGTAGCCCTCTTTCTTCAGGATCTCGGCGATGTTGGCCTTGATCTTGGAATGGGGCAGCGACACCTCGTCGTGATACGCCGAATTGGCGTTGCGCAGACGGGTCAAGAAGTCTGCGATCGGGTCCGTCATGGTCATGACAGCCGGCTCACCTTTCTCGCGGTGGTTCCCAGCCCCAAAGCCTGGAGTCGGGCCTGCCGCAACCTGTTTGGTTGGTCTGGTCGGTTGGCTGGATTACCAGCTGCTCTTCTGCACGCCGGGCAGTTCGCCGGCGTGGGCCATCTCGCGCAGGCAGATCCGGCACAGGCCGAACTTGCGGAAGACGGCGTGGGGGCGGCCGCAGCGCTGGCAGCGAGTGTAGGCGCGCACCTTGAACTTCGGTTTCTTGTTGGCCTTGTTGACCAGTGCCTTCTTTGCCATTACTCAGTTCTCCTTGAACGGAAAGCCCAGCGCCCGCAGTAGCGCTCGTCCTTCGTCGTCGGTCGTCGCCGAGGTGACGACGGTGATGTCCATGCCACGGGGACGGTCGATCGAATCCACATCGATCTCGTGGAACACCGACTGCTCGGTCAGCCCGAAGGTGTAGTTCCCGGTGCCGTCGAACTGCTTGGGCGACAGGCCGCGGAAGTCGCGGATACGCGGCAGTGCAATGGAGATGAGCCGGTCGAGGAACTCCCACATGCGGTCGCCCCGCAGCGTGACGCGCGCACCGATCGGCATGCCCTCGCGCAGCTTGAACTGGGCGATGGATTTCCGCGCCCGGCGGATCTCCGGCTTCTGACCGGTGATCAAAGCCAGGTCGTTGACCGCACCGTTGATCAGCTTGGCGTCGCGGGCGGCGTCACCGACGCCCATGTTGACGACGACCTTGACCACGCCGGGGATCTGCATGACGTTCGCGTAGCCGAACTCTTTTGTCAGCGCGTCCTTGATCTCCTCGCGGTAGCGCTGCTTGAGGCGAGGAAGGGCCTTCACCGAGCTTTCAGTGGTAGTCATCTCAGATGTCCTTGCCGTTGGTCTTGGCGATGCGGACCTTCTTGCCGGTCTCGTCGTCAACCCGGTACCCGACGCGGGTGGGCTTGCCGTCGGAGTCGACGATCATCACGTTGGAGGCGTCGATCGGCGCCTCCTGGGTGACGATGCCGCCGGACTGCGCGCCGCGCTCGTTGCTCGACACCGCGGTGTGCTTCTTGATCCGGTTGACGCCCTCGACGAGCACTTTGTTGCGAGTCGGGTAGGCGACCAGGACCTTGCCCTTGGCGCCCTTGTCCTTGCCGGAGATGACCAGGACGGTGTCGCCCTTGTGGACCTTCATCTACAACACCTCCGGAGCGAGCGAGACGATCTTCATGAAGCGCTTCTCGCGCAGTTCCCGGCCGACCGGGCCGAAGATGCGCGTACCACGCGGATCGTTGTCGGGCTTGATGAGGACGGCGGCGTTCTCGTCGAACTTGATGTAGCTGCCGTCGGCGCGACGGCGCTCCTTCACGGTGCGCACGATGACGGCCTTGACCACCTCGCCACGCTTGACGTTGCCGCCGGGGATGGCTTCCTTCACGGTCGCCACGATGATGTCGCCGATGCCGGCATAGCGCCGCCCCGAGCCGCCGAGCACGCGGATGCACAGGATCTCCCTGGCGCCCGTGTTGTCGGCGACCTTCACCCGCGATTCCTGCTGAATCACTCGATCTCCTCGACCTGGTTTGGTATGCACGCCAGATACCGACCTGGACGTGCGCGGTCTTGCTGTTACCGAAGAGCACGCGGGGCCTGCCGGAACGGCGAGCCGAGGTCTGCCCAAGGCAACCGCCTGATTCTATTGGACGACCTGCGGGAAACCAAATCCGTCCCATTGCCGCCGAATGCGAGTCACCCGCACGCTTCCAGGCCGGTCAGCGTGTGTCGAGCCCACACTCGAGGACTACAGGTCAGCCGCGCACCGGAAGCCGATGTGGGTGGTCGCGCTGTCCTGGGATTGCGGCGAACGGGCGGCCGGCCGGTAGCGGTGGCAGTATTCGGGCGCGCACAGATGCGAACCGCCCTTGAGGGCCTGGCTCACGGTCGGATCCGCTGGGCCGCCCGGCGCGCAACACGCCTTGACCGGCTGATCGAGGCGGTGATGCGCCGAGAACTGCGTCGTCGTCCACTCCCAGACGTTGCCGATCATGTCGACCAGTCCGAACCCGTTCGGCGGGAAGGTGCCGACCGGCGAGGTTCCCATCCAGCCCCGCGCGCCGGTGTTGCGGAAGGGGAAGTTGCCCTGCCAGGTGTTGGCCATCAGCTGACCGTCGGGAGCCGCCTCCTCGCCCCACGGGTACGTGGTGGTGGCCCCGCCGCGCGCCGCGTACTCCCATTCGGCCTCGGTGGGCAGCCGGCGACCGGCCCACCGGGCATAGGCAGCGGCGTCGGGATAGGCGACCTGCACGACGGGGTGGTCGAGTCGGTCGTCGATGCCGCTGCCGGGCCCGAACGGGTGTCGCCAGTCGGCGCCCGGCGTCCAGTACCACCACTGCCGCCAGTCGCGCAGGTCGACCGGGCCGGGTGTCGGCCGGAACACCAGCGCCCCCGGAACCAGATCCTGCGGCGCGGCCCCCGGATAAAGGCTGGGGTCCGGGGACTCTTCGGCGACGGTCCGGTAGCCCGTCGCGGCGACGAATTCGGCGTACTGCGCGTTGGTGACGGGATGGCGGTCGACGGCGAACGCGGACACGTGAGCGGTGTGCGCGGGAGCCTCTTCGGGATAGAACTGCGTCGAGCCCATCCGGAAAGAGCCGCCCGGTAGCTCGATGAGCTCGGTGAGCATGCAGCCAGGGTATGACGACCAGGCCTCAATCTTTCGCGAATGCGCGCGCGAACTCCTTCTCCAGATCCGCATAGGGCTTGCCCGAGACGTCGATGTTCACTTGAGCGATGGTGCCGCCGGTGAACGCGAAAGGCGCCTTGTACGAGCGCGAGACCGGCGAGCCCGCGTTGCGGCCGACGCTCAGGCTGGCTCCCGCGAGCCCGAACGTCCCCGGAATCACCCGCATCCCGCTCATCGCGGCGACCTGTTCGTCGTCGATGTACAGCGCGGCGTCCCCGATCGGGGTGTGACTACCCTCCACTGTTCCGGTACGCACGTACGCGACTCCGAAGGTGTGCCGCCCCAACGGCACCGCGTCCGGCGACGACAACTCCTGCTCTTCCTCGCCCAGGAAGTTGTAGACGTAGCGCAGCCGGCCGTCCTGGACGAACATCACATGTCCGCCGTGGGCGCCGCCGTGTTTGAACACCACGCCTTCGACGCCGGGGCTGTCGACGGTCAGCTCGGCCATTGCCGAGAACGACCGCCCCTGGATCTCGACCGCCGCGCCCATGCCGATGTCGGCCGTCCCCGGGTAGTAGAGGTACGAGTCACGTTGGCCTGCGACGTGAGGGCGCCATCGCGAGATCGTGTCGAGGATGTTCAGGTCGCCGAGCGGCAGCCCGTTGTACTTGCCGGCCTCGGCGAACCACAGCGCCTTGAGTTCCTCGAGTTTGTCCGGGTTTTCGGCCGCCAGGTCGTGGCACTGACTGCGGTCGGCTTCGATGTGGAACAGTTCCCAGCGGTCGCTGTCGAAGTGCGACCACCCGGCGGGGGATGCGGCATGGACCGTGTTGGCGAACCAGCCGTCGTGCCAGATACCCCGGGTGCCGAGCATGGCGTAGAACTGCGTGTGCTTGTCGGTCGACGCCGACGAATCATTCAGTATCTGCCTGAAGCTCACACCGTCCAGCGGCTTCTGCGCTACTCCCTTGACTGTCTCGGGCGGGGTGATACCGAGCAGTTCGTAGATCGTCGGCGTGACATCGCAGACGTTGATGTAGTCGTCGCGGACTTCACCATGTGCCGCAATGCCTTTGGGCCATGAGATGATCGCCGGGTCGGCGATCCCACCTTCGTGCGACGCGTAGCGCTTGAACAGTTTGTAGGGCGAGTTGAACGCCATCGCCCAGCCGGTCGGATAGTGGTTGTAAGTCTCGGGCCCGCCGAGTTTGTCGAGCAGTCGCAGGCTTTCCTCGACGGTGTCGATGTATCCATTGAAGAACTTGACCTCGTTGACCGAGCCGTTCGGGCCACCCTCTCCACTGGCGCCGTTGTCGGAGATGACGACGATGATCGTGTTGTCGAGCTGATCCGATTGCTCCAGATAGTCGAGAATGCGCCCGATCTGGGCGTCGGTGTAGGACAGGAAGCCGGCGAATACTTCGGCCATGCGGGCGAACACCCGCTTCTCGTCGGCGCCGAGCTCGTCCCAGGGCCGTACCGTGTCTTGAGTCGGCCATGGTTCGCCATTGGGTCCCTTGACATCTCGGTACGGGTTGATCGGCGAGAGTTCGGTGTCGGCAGGCACGATGCCGAGCGCCTTCTGCTTCTCGAGCACGATCTCGCGGTACCGTTCGTAGCCCATGTCGAACTTGCCGGCGTACCGGTCGGCCCACTCCTCGAAGACGTGGTGCGGCGCGTGCCCCGCTCCGGGGCAGACGTAGGAGAACCACGGCTTGTCGGGCGCGATGACCTTCGCGTCGCGGATGAACTCGATGGTTCTGTCCGCCAGGTCCTTTGACAGGTGGTAGCCGTCCTCCGGAGCCGCCGGCGGCGCCACGGGATGATTGTCGTAGACCAGCTCCGGATACCACTGGTCGGTCTCGCCGCCCATGAAGCCGTAGAACCGCTCGAAGCCGCGCGCCAGCGGCCAATGTCGTTTGGTCGACGCCAGATTCGACTCTTCAAGCGGCGTCAGGTGCCACTTTCCGACACAGTAGGTGTTGTATCCGTGCTCGGCGAGCACCTCCGACAGCAGCGCGGTGTCGAATGGGATGCGCCCGTTGCAACCGGGGAAGCCATCGGTGAACTCCTCGATGGTCGCCATGCCGACCGTCGTCGGGTTGCGACCGGTCAACAGGGACGCCCGGGTCGGCGAGCAGAGCGCGGTGGTGTGGAACTGCGACAGCCGCACTCCGCGTTCGGCGATGCGGCTCATCGTCGGCATCTCGACCAGACCGCCGAAGCAGTCCCAGGTGGCGATTCCGGTGTCGTCCCAGACGATGTAGAGCACGTTGGGTGCGCCTTGCGGGGCCGTCGGTGCGGCGTATGGGCCCCAGTCCGGTTCGGAGTCACGGATGTCGAGTTCGATCTTGCCGTTGAATTCCGTTGCCATTGCGCCTCGTCCCGGGTCGGCTCACAGTTTGGCCCGGAGATTACACCCGGGGCGTGTCGGCCAGCCGAGGAATTGACGACCCCGCCATTAACGGTCGGTGGCGCAGTCGCCATGCCACGATGCCGAGCGGCACCGTCCAGCCCAACCAGGCCCCCAGGCCGGCGGCGAACCACAGGAAGTGTTCGTCGTGGCCGCCAAAGACGCTGTCCCTCAAGGGCTGGAACGTGATGAAGATGATCGGTGTCCACACCCTGTTTGTGATGATCGACAGCGCGAGAGTCGCACTGAGCAGCATGTGACGCCGATGCTCGGCGAAGTGGCGCCGCCTGGCGGCGAGGTAGCCGTTCACCGTGAACCACAGCCACAGGGCCGCCAGCACCACATTGCTCACGGCAAGAAGCGGCCCGAAGGGTGTGAGCGCACCGATCACCATCGCGCTCACGGCCGCCGGCACCGCCGTGGCGACGTAGACGCGGCCGCTGCGACGGTGCAGTGCGCGATGCCGCGCCCGCAGTCCCGGCCAGATCTGCGCGACGGCGGCCACCATGGCCACGCTCGCGAAGATCACGTGCCCCACAAGCAGCGGATAATGCAGCGCGAACGTCGCCGGTACCCGGGTACCGCCGGTCAGGTACGGCGGCAGAGAGAAAACAAGGAACGCGGTGACGACGAGCGCGAGCGCGACGGCCGGCCATCGTCGGGTCATGCGTATTGCGTATGTCATACGCATCGAGCGTACGGCATACGCACGAGGTTTGTATTCGACTAGTCTGGCTTTCGATGACCGACCCACTGCCGCAAGCGCTGAAGACCCTGTGGCAGGAACCGAGCGCACCCACGCGATCGCGGGGACTGACCCGCGATCGCATCGTCAACGCCGCCATCGAACTCGCCGACGCCGATGGTCTCGGTGCGCTGTCGATGGCTCGACTTGCTGATCGCCTCGGCTGCGGCACGATGTCGCTGTACCGGCACGTGTCCAACAAAGACGAGTTGGTCATGTTCATGCTGTCTGCCGCACCGGGCACGGCGCCGTCGGTGGATTCGACGGATTGGACTGCGGCGCTGACGAATTGGGCAACTGGGCTCTGGGAGGTCTACCACCGCCATCCGTGGATCCTGCAGGCAGCGGCCGCGGGCCCACCTGTGGACCCCGGCCAGCTGGCATGGCTGGACGCCGGTCTTGCCGCGCTGAGCCGCACCGGTCTCGCCGAGCGCGACAAGCTCATCGCTGTGATGGCGGTGCTCCACTTCATCCGCGGTGCGGCCGCATTGGACATCGAGGCCGGCAGCGTGGACTGGTCCGACTACCCGGGCTTGCTGCGCAATCTGATCGCTCCGGAGCGGTTTCCCGCGCTGGCGGCGGCGTTGGACGACGGTGTGTTCGACCCAACGGACGACGATCCCGATGCCCGATTCCGTTCGGGTTTGGACCTGTTGGTCGACGGCATCGCCGCCCGGATCGGCTAGCGGAGCGATCGAGGGCAACTTGCTCGCTGTGGAGCCAGCCGCGCACAGGTCGAAGGCGCCCGTCAATATGTGAAGTCAGCAGCGCAGTTTCGGATACCGTTCCCTACGTGTCCAACTCGTTGCCGGGATTCGATGACTGGCTGAACCGCTCGCTCGAAGAATGCGCACGCAACGCAGGTGAGGACATCGATACGTATGTCGCTCGCGCCGTGGCCAGACAAATGATGGCCGACAAGGTGCGCACCGACAAGATATCGACCAGGGAGCTTCTCGACCACCTCTCCGAATGCGGGGTGCTCGAGACCGACTTGATGCCGGACGTATCGACTGTGATAGCCGACCCCGATCGGCTGCGCGCTGTTCGTGCGACGGGGCTGCTCGATACGCCGCCGGAAGAGGTCTACGACCGGATCACCCGCGCAGCCGCCGACGCGTTGGATGTCCCGTTCGCGTCATTGTCCTTGGTAGATGCCGACCGGCAATTCTTCAAGAGCACCGCGGGACTGGGCGATATGTCGGTCCAGGAAAGTCAGACGCCGCTCAACCAATCAATCTGTCAGTACACAGTCGCAGCCGGCACGCCGTTGGTTCTCGAAGACGCACGAAGCGACCCGGTATTCAGAAACCACCCGGTGGTGCGCAGCGGCGCAGTCATCGCCTATCTCGGCATACCTCTGACCGATCACAAGGGAAACGCCGTCGGCACGCTTTGCGTATTCGACAGCAAGCCGCGACTCTGGGGTACCGGTCACGTCCAGGTCCTGAGTGATCTGGCGCAACTCGCCGTCGAGCGAATGTTCGGTCCACTGCCTGCTTCGAGCGGGTAAGACGCCTTCGGTCTCCCGCGGATGGGGCAACCGTCCTAAAGACGGGCGCAGATGTGACCGGGCCGCTCATTTAGCTGTGTAGCTCGGCACGGCGCATCTAGGATCGGTTGCCACTGTTCCGTTCGGGGGATTGAAAATGCAGCTAGATGCGCGGGTAACGACGGACCCGTCAATTAGCCGACCGACCATCCCGCAACTGAAGGCCACGCCGCAACCGGTCCGAATCGGCGGCCCGACGCTGCCGCGCTGGCTCGAACGCATTCGCACCGACCCGGGGTACTCGGTGATCACCCTGGCGGTCGATGCCCTGTACGCCGCCCTCGCAGTACTGCTGACCCATTGGTCGATCCCGGGCGACCTGGAGCAAGAGCGCAACATCGCCCTGTATTCGTGGATCTTCGTGCCGGTAGTGGTCTTCGTATTGGCCACTCGGTCGCTGTACCGACAAAAACTCAACCACGGATTTCTCGACGACTTCGAACCGGTGGAAACGTCAATCGCGGTGGCTGCTCTGGCGACGTTGACGATCATGCTGCTGCTGGTGCCTCGCTTCGAGGCCGGTGACCTTGTCGTCCCGTACGTCCGCCCCAGCGAGGTTGTCTTGCGGATCTGGGTGTGCGCGGCCGTTCTCATCCCGGCGGTCCGCCTGCTCAGGTCGTTGATCAACCGCTGGCTACGACGCAAGTTCCATGTTGGAGTGCCTGCGCTCATCGTCGGCTCCGGCCCAATCGCCCATCAGCTCATCTCTCGAATGCGCCAGGTGCCGGACTACGGCCTGTGGCCCGCAGGCATGCTGGACGATATACGGCCAAGTGACGCAGAGGAATTCGTGGTGCCGTACCTGGGCACCACGGGAAATCTCGAAAGCGCCGCGCGCTACTGCCGCGCTGAAGAGCTCCTCATCGCGCCGTCGACGTTGTCTGACGAGCAGTTGGCACAGACCGCCCATCGGGGCCAGCAGCTCGGAATGCGGGTCCGTGTGGTACCCCGGTTGATGGACGCCGTAGGCAGCGGCACCAGGATCGAGCACCTGGGCGGTATACCTCTGATGGTGCTGGCCCGCGTCGATCCAAAAGGTTGGCAGTTCGCCGTCAAGCATGCCCTCGACCGGGCGGCTGCCCTGGTGGGCCTGGTGCTCGTCTCTCCTCTGTTGATCGTGCTGATTCTCGCGGTCAAGCTCAGTTCGCCGGGGCCGATCTTCTTTGGTCAGGAACGGATCGGGCGCGACGGAAAAGTCTTCCGCTGCCTGAAGTTTCGCACTATGCGCCTCCATGATCCGGCCGGGGCGGGCTTTGAATTGGAGGCGGGCGCGGCACCGGGCGGGGTGGAGGGCGATGATCGGCGCACTCGGATAGGCAAGATCATGCGCAAGGCGTCGCTGGATGAGCTGCCTCAACTGTTCAATGTGCTGCGCGGGGAGATGAGTCTGGTCGGCCCGCGTCCCGAACGCCCCGAGTTCGTCGAGTTGTTCGAGATGCATGTGCGGCGCTACGGCGAGCGGCACAGGGTGAAGGCAGGCGTCACGGGCTGGGCTCAAGTGCACGGGCTTCGGGGACAGACTTCAATCGCTGACCGGGCCGAATGGGACAACTATTACATCGACAACTGGTCGCTACAGCTGGACTTCAAGATCCTGGTACTGACGCTACTGGCGGTGCTGCGCCCCGTGGAAGATTGAAGTCGACTTCCTTGCGATCACCCGCATCTGGCCTACGGGACGCGAAAGCCCCCGCGCTGCGGGGGCTTTCGGCTGGATAGGGCTACTTGGCCTTTTCGAGGATCTCCACGAGCCGCCAGCGCTTGGTCGCCGACAACGGGCGGGTCTCCATCAGCGACACACGGTCGCCGATGCCCGCGACGTCGTTCTCGTCGTGCGCCTTGACCTTCTTGGTGGTGCGGATGATCTTGCCGTACAGCGGATGGCTCTTACGATCTTCCAACTCGACCACGATGGTCTTCTGCATCTTGTCCGACACCACATACCCGATGGCCGTCTTGCGGCGGCCGCGCTGCTCTTCCTTGCGCGGGGTGCGCCGCGGCCCAGCCTGAGTACCTTTGGTCTGTTCTGCTTTTTGCGCCATTACGAATCCTCACCAACGGGTCCGGAGGCCAGACCCAACTCACGTTCGCGCAGCACGGTGTACACGCGCGCAATCTCCTGTCGCACCGTGCGAAGCCGGCGGTTGTTGGACAACTGGCCGGTCGCCATCTGGAAGCGCAGGTTGAACAACTCTTCCTTGGACTCGCGCAGCCGATCCTTCAACTCGTCGTCGGTTAGCTCGCGCAGCTCGCCCGGCGTCACTCCCACTGCCATCAGAAGTGCTCCTCTCGGGTAACGATGCGTGCCTTGATCGGCAGCTTGTGGATCGCGCGGGTCAGCGCGGCCCGGGCAGTCGCCTCGTCGGGGTAGCTGAGCTCGAACAGCACGCGACCCGGCTTGACGTTGGCCACCCACCACTCCGGCGAACCCTTACCGGAACCCATGCGGGTTTCCGCCGGCTTCTTGGTCAGCGGGCGGTCCGGGAAGATGTTGATCCACACCTTGCCGCCACGCTTGATGTGCCGGTTGATCGCGATACGCGCGGATTCGATCTGCCGGTTGGTGATGTAGGCGTGCTCCAGTGCCTGGATGCCGTAGTCACCGAAGCTCACCGTGGTGCCACCGCTGGCGATGCCGCGCTGCCTCGGGTGATGTTGCTTGCGGTGCTTGACCTTGCGGGGAATCAACATGATTCAGCTCTCCCCAGAAGTAGAAGTTTCCGTGGGTTCAGAGGATGAAGCCTCTGCGGCGGCAGCCTCGGTTCCGCCCGTGGCCTCGGCCACCGCGGGCGCAGCTTCGGTGGCGGCGCGGCCGGCCTCCGTGCTCGTCGCGGTGGTGCCCGATGCGCCGCTACGGCGCGGCCGGGTACCCGAAGGACGTTCGCGGCGTGGACGATCCGAGCCCGCGGGCACCGCGGCGGCCAGCTCGCGCTTGCCACCGACGATGTCGCCCTTGAAAATCCACACCTTCACGCCGATGCGGCCGAAGGTCGTCTTCGCCTCGTACAGCCCGTAGTCGATGTCGGCACGCAACGTATGCAGCGGCACTCGACCTTCGCGGTAGAACTCCGAGCGGCTCATCTCGGCGCCGCCGAGCCGGCCCGAGCACTGCACCCGGATGCCCTTGACGTTGGGCTGGCGCATGGCCGACTGGATCGCCTTGCGCATGGCGCGGCGGAATGCCACGCGGTTGGACAGCTGCTCGGCAACGCCCTGAGCCACCAACTGCGCCTGCGACTCCGGGTTCTTCACCTCGAGGATGTTCAGCTGCACCTGCTTACCGGTCAGCTTCTCCAGGTCGGCGCGAATGCGGTCGGCTTCGGTGCCGCGGCGGCCGATCACGATGCCCGGGCGGGCGGTGTGAATGTCGACCCGGACTCTGTCGCGAGTCCGTTCGATCTCCACGTCCGCGATGCCTGCGCGCTCGAGACCGGTGGCCAGCAGCCGTCGGATCGCCACATCTTCCTTGACGTAGTCCTTGTACTGCTTGTCGGCGTACCACCGGGACTTCCAGTCGGTGGTGATACCGAGCCGGAAGCCGTGGGGGTTGATTTTCTGGCCCACTACTCCGAGCCCTCCTTCGCATCTGACGCTTCAGCAGTCTTCTTGGGGGCTGCTTTCTTCGCGGCTGCCTTCTTGGCCGGTGCCTTCTTGGCTGGCGCCTCGGTCTCGGCCTTGCTCGCCGGGGCCTTGCTCGCCGGCGCCTTCTTCGCCGCTGCTGCCTTGCTGCCCTGCGCGCGACGCGAACGCGCGCTGGCGGCCGAGGCCTGCCCGGCTCGCTGCTCACGGCTCGGACGGCTTTCCACGATCACGGTGATGTGGCTGGTGCGCTTGCGGATCCGGAACGCGCGGCCCTGGGCGCGCGGCCGGATGCGCTTGGCGGTCGGGCCCTCGTCGGCGTAGACGGTGGCGACCACGAGCGTGGACGGGTCCAGGCCCTCGTTGTTCTGCGCGTTGGCTGCCGCGCTCGCGATGACCTTGGCAACCGGCTCGCTGGCCGCCTGCGGTGCCCACCGCAGGATGTCCAGCGCATCGGACACCGATTTGCCACGCACCAGGTCGATGACCCGGCGCGCCTTCGTCGCCGACACGCGCACGAAGCGCGCCTTGGCGACGGCGGTCGGATATGTTTCAACGGAAGTCATTAGCTGTTCCCTCTGCTCTTCGCGCAAGCGCTCATCGCCGCTTAGCCTTCCGGTCGTCCTTGATGTGACCCTTGAACGTGCGGGTCGGCGCGAACTCGCCGAGCTTGTGCCCGACCATCGATTCGGTGACGAACACCGGGACGTGTTTGCGGCCGTCGTGCACCGCAAAGGTGTGCCCGATGAAGTCGGGGATGATGGTCGACCGACGTGACCAGGTCTTGATGACCTGCTTGGTGTTCTTCTCGTTCTGAACGTCGACCTTCTTGAGCAGATGGTCGTCGACGAACGGACCCTTCTTCAAACTACGAGGCATCGCTGCTACTCCTTCCGCGGCCTAGCGCTTCTTGCCGGTGCGCCGGCGTCGGACGATGAGCTTGTTGCTCGACTTGTTCGGTTTGCGGGTACGCCCCTCGGGCTTACCCCACGGGCTCACCGGGTGGCGACCGCCGGAGGTCTTACCCTCACCACCGCCGTGCGGGTGGTCCACCGGGTTCATCACGACACCGCGGACGGTGGGACGCTTACCCTTCCACCGCATGCGGCCGGCCTTACCCCAGTTGATGTTCGCTTGCTCGGCGTTGCCCACCTCGCCGACGGTCGCGCGGCAGCGCACGTCGACGCGGCGGATCTCACCGGACGGCATACGCAGCGAGGCGTAGGCGCCTTCCTTACCCAGCAACTGGATGCTGGAGCCGGCGGACCGGGCGAGCTTGGCGCCGCCACCGGGACGCAACTCCACCGCGTGCACCAGGGTGCCCGCCGGGATGTTGCGCAGCGGCAGGTTGTTGCCTGCCTTGATGTCGGCGTTGGGACCCGACTCCACGATCGCGCCCTGCCGGAGTCCCTCCGGCGCGATGATGTAGCGCTTCTCGCCGTCGAAGTAGTGCAGCAGCGCGATGTTCGCGGTGCGGTTCGGGTCGTACTCGATGTGCGCGACCTTGGCGTTGACGCCGTCTTTGTCGTTGCGCCGGAAGTCGATCACGCGGTAGGCGCGCTTGTGCCCGCCGCCCTTGTGCCGTGTCGTGATGCGGCCGTGCGCGTTTCGTCCGCCCTTGCCGTGCAGCGGCCGAACCAGCGACTTCTCCGGATGGTCGCGGGTGATCTCAGCGAAGTCGGAGACGCTGGCACCGCGGCGACCGGGGGTCGTCGGCTTGTACTTGCGAATTGCCATGAGTTTCTAGGTCTTCCTCCGTCGCCGGCCTGAAAAAATCAAGCCGGTGCTCCGAACAGGTCGATGGGCTTGCTGCCCGCGGCCAGCGTCACGATGGCGCGCTTGGTGTTCTTGCGCTTGCCGTAGCCGGTACGGGTGCGCTTGCGCTTGCCCTGCCGGTTCGCGGTGTTCACCGAATCGACCTTGACGCCGAAGATCTTCTCCACCGCGATCTTGATCTGCGTCTTGTTCGAGTCGGGGTGCACGATGAACGTGTACACGTTGTCTTCGATCAACCCGTAGGACTTCTCGGAGATGACCGGGGACAAGATGATGTCCCGGGGGTCAGTGACGGTCGCCATCAGGCCGACACCTCCTCTTTGTCCTTCTCGGTGTTCGCGCTGATGTAGCTGTTCAGCGCTTCCACGCTGAACACCACGTCATCGGCCTTCAGCACGTCGTGGGTGTTGAGCTGATCGGGTGCGATCACGTGCACGCCGGGAAGGTTGCGCACGCTCTTGGCGCCCGTCTCGTCGGTCCGGCCGATCACGACCAGTACCTGCTTGCGATCTGTGAGCGTGGCAAGGAACGCCTTGGCGCTCTTGGTCGACGGCGTCTGGCCCTCGATCAGCTCGGTGACCGCGTGGATGCGGCCGTTGCGCGCCCGGTCCGACAGTGCCCCGCGCAGTGCGGCGCGGATCATCTTCTTCGGGGTGCGCTCGCTGTAGTCACGCGGCTTGGGGCCGTGCACGATGCCGCCGCCGGTGAACTGCGGCGCCCGGGTCGAGCCCTGGCGGGCGCGGCCGGTGCCCTTCTGCCGGTACGGCTTCTTGCCGCCGCCGGAAACCTCAGCACGCGTCTTGGTCGAGTGCGTGCCCTGCCGCGCCGCGGCCAGCTGCGCCGTCACCACCTGGTGCATCAACGCGATGTTCGCCTCGACATCGAAGAGGGCAGCCGGTAGTTCTATCGAGCCGTCCTTCGTACCGCCCGGTGTATGAACATCAATCTTGATAGTCATTACTTCTCGCCTCGCTTGATTGCGCTGCGGACCATCACGAGCCCGCCGTTGCGGCCGGGGATGGCGCCCTTGATGAGCAGTACGCCGTTCTCGGCATCGACCTTGTGCACCAGCAGGTTCTGCGTCGTCACTCGATCGTTGCCCATCCGCCCGGACATCCGGGTGCCCTTGAACACCCGGCCGGGGGTGGCGCAACCGCCGATGGAGCCGGGGCGACGGTGCACCGCCTGGGCACCGTGGCTGGCGCCCTGACCACGGAAGCCGTGGCGCTTCATCGTGCCGGCGAAGCCCTTGCCCTTGCTGGTGCCGGTCACGTCGACGTAGGTGCCGTCGGCGAAGATCTCGGCGGTCAGCTGCTGGCCGACCTCGTATTCAGCCGCGGCAGTCTCGTCATCGAGCCTCAGCTCCGCCAGATGCCGGCGCGGGTTGACCCCAGCGGCCGAATACTGGCCTGTCACAGGCTTGTTCACCTTGCGCGGGCTGATCTCGCCGTAGGCCAGCTGCACCGCGCTGTAGCCGTCACGCTCCGTCGTGCGGATGCGCGTCACAACATTGGGCCCGGCCTTGACGACCGTCACCGGCACGACCCGGTTGTTCTCGTCGAACACCTGCGTCATGCCCAGCTTGGTGCCCAGAATTCCTTTTCTCGCCATGGTTTTCTGGAATCTCCTACTGAATGTTGACGTCGACGCTGGCCGGCAGATCGATGCGCATGAGCGCGTCGACGGTCTTCGGCGTTGGGTCGAGGATGTCGATCAGCCGCTTGTGGGTGCGCATCTCGAAGTGCTCCCGCGAGTCCTTGTACTTGTGCGGGGACCGGATGACGCAGTACACGTTCTTCTCGGTCGGCAGCGGCACCGGGCCGACCACGCTGGCGCCGGTTCTGGTGACCGTTTCCACGATCTTGCGCGCCGAGGCGTCAATGGCCTCGTGGTCGTAGGCCTTGAGCCTGATGCGGATCTTCTGTCCCGCCACGCTTCTCCTACCTCACTCATACAGGGCCCGAAATCGGGCCGCCGGCAATCGAGCCTCGCGCTGCTATGCCGCCGCTGTTCTTCTGTCTGTGGTCCACCGGTCCCCGCGGTCGGGTGTGTCGCCCGCACGCACACTCGTCCGCGGCGAAAATTCGTCACGATCGAGATTGGCACCGGATGCGCCCGGGTGGGCGCCGGTCGTATGCCCTGGCCACGCGGTCCGAACAGGCACCGTCTCAGCTCAAGGCAACCCGAACAGTATGCCTCAGAAAACGGCATGCTCCAAATCCCTGGCCACGGGAAACCCGGCGTTGCCGATGTCACCGTGCCGGCATCATCTTACCGATGAGTAAGGTACTGACACATGGCCGCCCCGACCTCGACATATCGCGCCTGGAAACGCCTGTCCGGAATGCCGGGCGGCAGCCGGGTGTTCTCGGCCGCGGTGATCGCGCGGGTGCCGTATTTCGCCTCCATCGTCCCGCACGTCGTACGGATGGAACCCGGCTACGCCGAGGTCACGGTGCCCAAGTGGTTCTTCGTTCACAACCACCTGCACACGGTGCATGCGATCGCGTCCTGCAACGCCGCCGAGATGGCGATGGGCATGTTGATGGAGGCGACCGTGCCGGCCAGCCACCGTTGGATCCCCAAGGCCATGCACGTCGAATATCTGGACAAGGCCACCACGTCGCTGCGCGCGCAGGCCCGCCTGGCACCGCCGGACTTCTCCTCCATCACCGACGGCACCGATGTGGTGGTGCCGGTGAGCGTGGTGGATCGGGCTGGCACCGAAGTCGTGCACGCGGACATCACGTGCTGGGTCACGCCCACCTGATCGAAGCGCTCAGGCCGGCAGGCTCGCCCAGAACGCGCACTGATGTCGCTGTTCGAAGTCGGTGACGACGTGGCTGGCGTTCGGCTCCAACAACATCCGCTCACCCGCCTGAGCTGTCGTGAGCTGCGGCCAATCCGGCCCGGGTGAACCGGTCGTCACGAACCGCGCCCAGTAGTCGATCATTTCGTCGGACAGCTGCTGTTGCGCGGGTTTCAGCGGTGGCGCGCCGCCGACGTCGAACAGGTACCGCAGCTCGAGCGAATGGGCGGCCCCGATGGGGAACGGCGCTGCACGCAACGGCTCGGGCGCCGGCGCGTCGTCGTCGCCGAACTCGTAGGCGTAGACGGGTTGGCCGGACAGTGCGTCGGCCATCCGGTCGGCGACGCAGGCGAACTCGGCCGCCGTCACGGCCGCCGAGTAGGCCAGTGCGACGTTGCCGCCGTACCGGTCGGGCGGGTAGCGCGCCGCAACGGCGGCCGCATGTGGCCCGAAGACCTCGGCGAGCAGTTCCGGATAGTGGGCGGCGTCGAACGGGCGGCCGCGCAGAAACTGCAACGCTGCGAACAAGGCGAACTCGTCTTCGTTGGTGCCGATCATCACCGGCACCCGAGTGGCCTTACCGCTGGTGATCGCGGTGAACGAATTCTCCGGCAGCGCAGGCGTTCCCGCCACCGGGCCGCTCACCCGTTCGGTCCCGAACCCGGCATACGTCAGCGGCGCCCGGAATCGGTCTGCGGGCAGCGAGCGAAGACACTGCGCGGCGACAAGCGGATCGGCGCATCCGATTCCGGCGGCGTAAGCGGCGCTGGCCTGCTGTGCGGCCGGCAGATCGTATTGCGCCTGACACGGCGCGCTCTGGATGATCGCCGCACTGAACAGACCCTCCGACCCCGGCGCGACGAGGTGGTCACACACCGCCATACCGCCCGCCGACTCCCCCGCGATCGTGACGTTGTCCGGATCGCCGCCGAATTCGGCGATGTTGTCGCGCACCCAGCGCAGCGCCGCCTGTTGGTCGGCCAACCCGTAGTTGCCGACGTCACCCTCGGAACCGAATGCGGGGTGGGCGAGGAAGCCGAGGGCGCCGAGGCGGTAGTTCATCGTGACGACGACGACACCGCGGCTTGCCAGCTCCCGCGCCCGGTAAATGTCGCCGCTGCCGTTCAGAAAGCTGCCGCCGTGGATCCACACCATCACCGGCTTCGCATCGCTCGCGGGTGGCGGCGTCCAGACGTTGAGGGTCAGACAGTCCTCACTGGGCGGACGATGATCGACGTCCGAACTCGTGTCCTGGATGCAGCGCGCACCGGGGCGGGTCGCGTCGCGGAATCCCGTCCAGGAGCCGACCGGTGCCGGTGGTCGCCACCGTAGCACGCCGACAGGCGCTGCGGCGTAAGGGATTCCGGCAAAGTACCGATGATCGGCGGCGACGGTTCCGCGGACCGCACCCGCAGCGGTCTGCACCACCCCGGGGTCGACGGGCACACCTTCGGCGGCCGTCTCCTTCCCGGCGCATCCCGCGAGCAGACCCGCGGCGGCGAGCAGCGCCGCGGTCGCCCGGATTCGACGGAGACATCGCGAGGGCACGAACGCCGAGCCTACTGAGCAACTTGGTCGCGGCCCTTTGCGACGTGGCGTCCGTCACATAGACTGTCGACTTGACACGCGTCAAGTTCGCCACCAGCCCCGGTAGTGAGGAGCCCCGATGAGCACCCCGACAATGGATGACGCCGCGAAGGTACTGGCCGACCCGAAGGGCTATGCCGACGACACGCGACTCCACGAGGCGCTGACCTACCTGCGGGCGAACAACCCGGTGGCGTGGGTCGACAACCCGCCATACCGGCCGTTCTGGGCGATCACCAAGCACGCCGACATCATGGCCATCGAGCGCGACAACAACCTCTGGCTGTCCGAGCCGCGCCCGTTGCTCGCGACGGCCGAGGCCGATGACGTCCTGAAGGCGCAATTGGAGGCCGGTATCGGGCTGCGGACGCTGATCCACATGGACGACCCGCACCACCGCAAAGTGCGTGCGATCGGCGCGGACTGGTTCCGCCCCAAGGCGATGCGTGCGCTGCAGGTCCGCGTCGACGAACTGGCCAAACGCTATGTCGACAGGATGCGCGAGATCGGTCCGGAGTGCGACTTCGTCACCGAGATCGCGGTGAATTTCCCGCTTTACGTGATCATGTCGCTACTCGGCCTGCCCGAGGAGGACTTCCCGCGCATGCACATGCTCACCCAGGAGATGTTCGGCGGCGACGACGAGGAATTCCAGCGCGGCCAGACACCCGAGGACATGCTCGCGGTGCTCGCAGACTTCTTCAACTACTTCGCCGAGCTCACCGCCTCGCGCCGGGCGAACCCGACCGAGGACCTCGCCTCGGCGATCGCCAACGGCCGCATCGACGGTGAACCGCTGTCGGACATGGACACCGCGTCCTACTACGTGATCGTCGCCAGCGCGGGGCACGACACCACCAAGGACGCGATCTCCGGCGGCCTGCACGCCCTGATCGAGAACCCCGGCGAACTGGACCGGCTGCGCCACGATCTGGACCTGATGCCGACGGCTGTGGAGGAGATGATCCGGTGGTCGACGCCGGTCAAGGAGTTCATGCGCACCGCGGCGGAAGACACCGAAGTCCGGGGCGTGAAGATCGCCAAGGGCGAATCCGCCTACCTCGCTTACGTTTCCGGCAACCGAGACGAAGAGGTGTTCGATGAGCCGTTCCGCTTCGACGTCGGCCGCGATCCGAACAAGCATGTCTCGTTCGGCTACGGCGTGCACTTCTGTCTCGGTGCCGCGCTGGCACGGATGGAGATGAACAGCCTCTTCACCGAACTCATCCCCCGCCTGGAGTCGATCGAGTTGGCCGGCGCCCCCGAACTGACCGCCACCACCTTCGTCGGCGGCCTCAAACACCTCCCGATTCGCTACTCGCTGAGGTGACACCTCCCGCCTTCTTGGCGTGGGTGGCCAAAAAGCCGTCGACGGCCGCCTCGGCGCACGCGCGGTAGTCGAAATCGGCCACGGTGGACAGCTTGCCGAGAATCAACGGGCCGATGAGCAACGCGATGGCCTGCATGCGATCGACCTCCTCGAGTTCCTCGGCCGCCTGCGCGCTGTCGAGGATCGCATCGAACGGCATCGAGTACAGCTGGATGATGCGCGTACGCAGAGTCCCGGCGGCGTCCGAACCCGGTTGCTGCGCTTGAGGATATGTGTCGACATCGGGTCCGGAGGCCATCCACGTCATGGCCGTGATCATCGCGGGCACTTCGGCGATCGACTCCGCCCAGCCCCACACCACCGCGATCAACCGATCCCGCAGACTGCCTTCGGCGGGTGGCATCGGCGCCGGGTTGAGCAGGCTCATGAACGCCGCGGCCATCAGGTCGTTGGCGCTGGTGAAGTGGCGATACAACGTGGCCCGTGCCACGTTGGCGGTCCGGGTCACCGCGTCGATCGTGACGGCGTTGGGTCCCCCGGACCGCAGCAACGTCGTCGCAGCGTCGAGCAGGCGGGCCCGCGAGCGGGCCGGCCGCGGATCAGTACTCCCGCCACTCATCGTTGGATTCCCCTCCACATCGGACCGTTGATCTCGACAGTTGTCCACCGAAGGACGGCAGTGCCCGATGGTCAGCGTCCTCGTCCGGCTCGTTCAGGATATCGACGCCTTGTGGTTGCGAGTGCTGTCCATCGTCCTGGCCTCCGTCGCGGGTTCGCCGCGTTGGCCTGGCGTCAGACGACGAATCCGGCCGCCCGGTGTCCCAGCATGACGATGGTCGCGTGCGGGCCGCGACTGGGGATCGCGGGTAACACGGACCCGTCGACCACCCACAACCGGTCGACGCCCCGCACGCCGCACCGCGAATCGACGACCGCCGCCTCGTCGCCGTCGGCGCCCATCGGGGCGGTACCCGAGAGGTGCTGCGACGTCGACCATGACACCGGGCCGAGTTCTGTTGTCGGGCTGATGAGCTCACGAGCCAGTTCGGTTCCAGATTGCAGCTTCGCGATGTCGTCGGGCTCGGTGTCGTAACGATGCTCGATGGCAGGAGGGATATCGGCGTCGGCGGTCACGATCCTCACCCGTCCCCGCGACTTCGGCCGCATCAACGTCACCCCGATGTGGGGATGGTCTCCGGGATCGTCCCGGCGGCCGCTGACCATCGCACCGAAACCCGCTGTGTATGGCCGGATCTCGAGAGAATCCTCGGTAGTCAGAACCGCCTCCAGCGGGGGCAGTCCGTGAGTCTCCGACCAACTCACCGGCAGCACCCATTCCGGGTGGTCCGACGTTTGTGTGCCGACCGGCAGATCGACGATCACCGGTATTCCCGCCGCTGCCAGAACGTCTTTCGGTCCGAGGCCAGACAGCATCAGAAGATGAGCCGAGCCGATTGCGCCTGCACACAAGACGATTCGGTCGGCGTCGAGGTCGACGGCGCCTTGCGGGCCCAAGCAACTCACGCCGACTGCGCGGCCTGCGACGATCCTGATTCGCAGGACGCGGGTATTGGCGAGCAGTGTGAGGTTTGCCCGGTCCATCGCGGGTTGCAGATGTGCATCGCCGGGACCGACGCGGGCGCCCTGGTGGATGTTCAGCGGCACCGCTCCCACTCCGGGGCGAAGCGGCGCCTCGGGCGTGGAACCGTTGAGGTCGTCGATCCACGGATGGCCCGCGTCGGTGGCCGCTTTGACGAAAGATGCTGTGCACCCATCGAATTCGGCCACCCGCCGAACCAGTATCGGACCTTCCGATCCATGTAACGCGTTGTCGAAGTCGAGATCGGTTTCGATGGCGCGGAAATGCGGCAGCACTTCAGGCCATGACCACTCCGGGAGTCCCCAGGCGTCGAAGTCCGACGGCAGTCCTCGGCAGAAGTAGCCGCCGTTGACCGCCCCGGATCCCCCCACCACGGCGCCGCGCATGATCTGCGCATGCCGTGGCGGGTCGACGGTCAGCGTGGTCGGAAACCGTCGCACCACCGAACTGGCGGCGCCGATCGGTAGCCGCAACCCGTCGCTGATCTGGGTCAGCACCCGAGGGTCCGACGGTCCGGGGCCGGTTTCGACGACGGTGACAACGCACGAGGGGTCGGCGGAGAGTCGCTCGGCCAGAACGGAACCGGCGCTGCCGGCACCGACGATCAGGACGTCACTGCGCACGCGAGGAGCAAAGGAAGCACTGCGTACGGGAGGAGCAAAAGATTCACTGCGCACCCGAAGAGCGTCGTTTCAGGTCCGGATCTGGGGTTTGAGCGCGCCGAGATCTCGCTCGCGGACCACACCGGCCCACAGCCCAGTGCCGTAGGCGATGTCATCGAGGCGTTTGAGCACGATGTAGGCGAGCAGTCCGACCCGCGGGGTGTCGTCCTCGGCGTTGCCGTTACGGGTCAACCAGTCGACGACGCCTTCGACGACCGCGGCCAATAGCACCACCTGCCGGCACCGCCTGGACAGCAGCGCGGCGATCAGCGCGAGGGGCCAGTAGTGCCGACAGATCGCCGAGGCGAGCTGCATGGCGGCGGACCACAGTCCGTGTGCCGTTACCACCGCGACGTCCCTGGGCTCGGTCGCGACGCTGGACAGCGACTTGGCGATGCGGCGGCCGGTGACGGTCGCGACGATGATCGAGGCCAGATATCCGATCGACGAACCCATCGCCATCAGCATCCACGCCAGCAGCGTCCAGCCCGAGATCACCAGCGGTGCGGTCTTGCCGGGATGCCGGACCGCCAGCGGCGCGGCGGCTTCGCCGTAGAAAGACCTGCGCGAGAACCACTCTCGCAGTTGCGTGCGATGGTCGTGCGCGACCAGCGCCACGGGTTCGTAGCGCAGACGCGCCCCCGACTCGATGAGGCGCCAGCACAGATCGACGTCTTCGCCCGACCTCAGCGACTCGTCGAAGCCGCCGACCTCGCTGAGCATGGATCGGCGGCAGATGATCGCGGCACTGGGGACGTAGGACACGGTGCCGTACGGCATCACCGGGGCCTCCCGCAGACCGAGGTCGAGCGACGACCGCACCGCCTCGTATCGGGCGACCAGGTTCTCGGGTTCGCGCAGGCCGACGATGCGGGGCGCCACCAGCCCCACGGCGGGATCGCAGAAGTGGCCGAGCAACGCCTCCAGCCATCCGCGCCGCGGCACGACATCGCTGTCCAGGAAGGCAACGAAGTTGGTGTTACACGCCGCCAGACCGGTGTTGCGGGCGGCCGCTGGTCCTCTGCTGCGGTCGTGGCGAAGCACCAGCACGTCGCCGTGCAGATCTGTGAAGTCGGACCGCTCGAGCGGGGTGGCCGAGCCGTCGTCGACGACGACGACCCGAAGGCGGCGCACTGCGGTAAGCAGCCGTCGCACACCAGAAGCATTGTCGCGCACCGGTATTACCACGGTGACGTCTCGGTGGGACGGGCCGCTGGCGGGCCGCGGATGTGCCACGGTGGCATCGAGCAGCGCGCGGGCCAACTGCGCGCTGACGGCGTCGTGCACTTCGAGCCGGCCGCCGGTCAGCATGGTCTGCGCGGCGGGCGCCAGGCGCAGGAGTCGGGTCGGGGAACCACCGAGCAGGGCGGACCCTTCACCGAGCACCTTCACCCGGCGATCGACCTGGACGGCGAAGCCGTCGGGTAGCCGCGGTCCCGTCATGTCAACATCCCGTCGCGGTCAGGTACCCAGCGCGTGATCCGCCGCAAGCATGCCTCGACCATATCGGGAAAGATCCGCGCGCCGTCTTCCTCCGTCGCGGTGGTGGGGTCGCCGAGCACGCCGACCTCGCTCACCGCGGCGACACCTGCCCGTCGCAGTTCGGGAATGAGTTCGCGAAGGGGGGAGACATTGCCGGGCACCGTTTCGTGGACCCGGACATCCTGCGGCGAAATATGTAGCAATACAGACGTTTCGGTGTGCCCGGCGTGCGCATCGGCGCCCGCCACGGTGCACGAGCACCACACTGCGTCCCGGCCCTCGTAGCGCAGCAAAGCCGTCGCGGCCGCCAGCGCCTCCACATTGCCGCCGTGACCGTTGACGAAGACCAGCCGCGACGCCCACCGTGAGGCGGACCGCCCGTACTCCACCAGCAACAGCCGCAACGCAGACGTCCCGATCGAGACGGTGCCGCTGAACTCCTCGTGCTCGCCGCTCGCGCCGTAGCCGATCGCAGGCGCGACCATCCAGTTCAATTCATCGCGGCCGACCAGTTGGTCAGCAACGGCTCGAGCGACGGCCGTCGCGATTCTGGTGTCGGTGTCCAGCGGTAGATGTGGACCGTGCTGCTCGGTGGAGCCGACTGGGACGAGCAGCGCTGACGGGGTGCTCTGCAGCTGCTTCGACGTCGCATTCGCGAGCTCGCTGACAGATGGCACCCGCCGATGGTAGGCCGAATTCACCTGTCGTGCGCCAATTGTTGGCGCATGCGCAGCAATTCATTCGGTGGAATTTTCAACACCGGCAGCGACACCGTCCCGCCAGCCCCGTGCGTCCCGCCTCTACCAGCAAGTTCCCTCGGACGCGCTCGGAGTCAGGCGGTCCGGTCGCCGGGCACGCCGAGTGCCCGGACGAAGTCGGGCGGAACCAGGATGTCCTCGGCTTCGAGATCATGCACCGACGCGCGACCCAGACCCATCAATGCAGAATCGATGCCGCCGCGCAGGACGTCGAGCACGTTCTCGACACCGGCCTGCCCGTTGGCCGCGAGGCCCCACAGGTACGCCCGGCCGATCATCACCGCACGAGCGCCGAGCGCGACGGCCTTCACCACGTCGCTACCCCGACGGATACCGCCGTCGAGCAGCACCTCGACGTCGTCTCCGACCGCCTCGGCGATCGCAGGCAGGGCCCGGATCGACGCCGGTGTCCCGTCCAGGTTGTTGCCACCGTGGTTGGACACGGAGATCGCCGAAACACCGGCATCCACAGCGCGTTTGGCGTCGTCAACCCGCATCACCCCCTTCAGCATGAAGGGACCGCCCCACAGCTCGCGAAGCCAGGCGATGTCCTCCCAGGTCGGCGGGGGCGTACCCATCCACTCGCCGTAGGCGGCGAAGAACGGCGGACCCGCCTCACCGCGGGCCGCCTGATTGGGCACCCGCAGGTTTGGCGGCCGCAGCGTCTTGCCCCATTGCCACATCCAGCTCGGCCGGGTCAGCCCCGTCGGGAGCATGCGCACGGTCGTGCGCAGGTCCATCTGCTCGGGGATCTTCGGGCTTCCCCAGTCGCGGCCGTGCGAGAAGCTCCAGTCGGTGGTCACGATCAAACCAACGGCGCCGGCCTGCCGGGCCCGCTCGACCCTGGCCGCGATCGCGTCCCGGCCACCGAGCCAGTAGACCTGGAAAAAGAGCTTCGGGTTGGCCGCGATCACCTCCTCGATCGGCTTGCTGGCGAAAGACGACAGGCCCATCGCGGTGCCGCGGGCGGCTGCCGCGCGTGCGACCGCGACCTCGCCTTCGGGGTGGACCGCCTGCACCCCCGTCGGCGAGATCAGCACCGGCAGCGAAATCTCTTGTCCCATCACGGTGGTGGCCAGATCACGCTTCTCGGTCGCCCCGATGACGTGCGGCGCGAAGCCCAACTCGGCGAAGGCGTCGACGTTGTCGGAGACCGTCACGCCCTTCTCGCTCGCGGCGACAAGCGCGGAGTACACCGGTTTGGGAAGTCGACGCTTGGCCCGCTCCTGAGCGGCGGCGACTGTTTCGAACCACGTGTCAGCCATGATCACACCGGACTTTCGTTGCAGAATCGGGCCGGGGGTTTGGTCAGCAGCTTCAGGGCTACCGGACCTTGTTTGGTTCCCCTGGAGTGGTCACCACTGGGCTTGGGTTTGACGCGCTCCTGTTCCAGGGCCGGGGCACCCCAGCCCTCCACGCATTCGGGGTCTGGGCCGTCCAGTGGCAAACCGGTGAAGAACTTGGCGGCCATGCAGCCGCCGCGGCAGCTGTCGTAATGGCCGCAGCTTCCGCAGGCACCTGCCGACTGCGGCTCGCGCAGCTCGCGGAACAGTGGTGCGTGCTGCCAGACGTTCTGAAAACCGCCGTCGGACAGGAGGTTTCCGGCCAGGAACTTATCGTGGATGGCGAACGGGCAGGCGTAGACGTCGCCGACGGGGTCGATGAGGCAGACCACCCGGCCGGCCCCGCACAGGTTCAACCCGGCCAGCGCGCCGGGCGCACCCAGTCCGGACAGGTGGAAGAACGAGTCGCCGGTGAGCACCCCGTCGCCCTTGGCCACGAGCCAGTTGTACAACTGACGCTGTTGGTCTGCGGTGGGGTGCAACTCGTCCCAGGTGTCGGCGCCGCGACCGGAGGGCCGCAGTCGGGTGATGCGCAGCGTGGCACCGTACTGTGCTGCGAGAGCGGCGAATTCGTCAAGCTGATCGACGTTGTGGCGGGTGACGACCACCGAGATCTTGGCGTCGGAGAAGCCGGCGTCGGCGAGGTTCTGCAGCGCTCCGGTGGCCATCGCGAACGAGCCGGCGCCCCGCACGGCGTCGTTGACTTCCGCGGTCGCGCCGTCCAGCGAGATCTGCACATCGACGTAGTCGCTGGCGGCCAGCCGGGTCGCGACCTCGGGCGTGATGCGCACGCCGTTGGTGGAGAACTTGACGCCGACGTGATGGGCGGTGGCGTAGTCGACGAGTTCCCAGAAGTCCGGACGCACGGTCGGCTCACCGCCGCCGATGTTGACGTAGAACACCTGCATGCGCTCGAGCTCGTCGATGATGTCCTTGCACTGCTGGGTGGTCAACTCACGCGGGTCGCGCTTGCCCGACGACGACAGGCAGTGCACACACGCCAGGTTGCACGCGTAGGTCAGCTCCCAGGTGAGGCAGATCGGGGCGTCGAGGCCGTGCTCGAACTGTTCGACGAGCCGCGGCACGGGCTGGGCGGCCGGCGCGGGCGCCGAATCTACAGAAGTCATTGCAACACCAGCATTTTCGATTGAGCAAGCACACCGAGTGCGTGCAGATACGGTGCCTGCTGCGCGTCGTCGATACCGGCGGCGCGGCAGGCGGATCGGGCGTCGGGATGGTCGGACAGCGCGTTGACGACGTCAACGATGGTCCGGTTCTTCAGGAAGGACAGCTTGCGCGTTCCGAAGTGGTAGAGCAGCGCCCCGAACGGCTCGGGCCGCACCGCCACCTGGTGGTGTAGCCGCCAGCCGAGTTCCGGGTCGAACACCGGGCCGGAGTCCAACTCCGGGCCGGGGCCCGAGTCGGACTCCGGCCGGGACGCCACTCTCGACGAAGTCACGGTCAGTAGACCCCGCACATCCCGTCGATCGACACCTCTTCGACCAGCGTCTCGGTGACGAGCTCGTCGGCCTGCACCTGCTCATTGGGTTCCATGGGCTTGCCTTTCTCGGGGCGCTTTCGCGGTTCTCGACAATTGTGATCGAGATCGCAATATTATGGCATCGGGTGCCAGAATGGAAGAGGGGCACCCGGAAAAGGAGCGCGCATGGGCTCGGGAGCCCCGCATCGGGTGGGCCGCAGGCGCGCGACGACGTGGGCGCACATCAGCAACGTGGCCATCGACATGTTCGCCGAGCACGGCTTCGACGAGGTCAGCGTCGACGATGTCGCCGAAGCCGCGGGCATCGCCCGGCGCACGCTGTTTCGCTACTACCCGTCCAAGAACGCGCTGCCATGGGGCGATTTCGACGCGCACCTCGAGCATCTGCGGGAGCTGCTCACCGACCTCGATCCGAGCGTGCCGATCCGCAATGCGTTGCGCACAGCACTGTTGGCGTTCAACACCTTTGACGAGGCCGAGACCGCGCGCCATCGACAGCGCATGCGGGTGATCCTCGAGACCGCGGCGCTGCAGGCCTACTCGATGACGATGTACGCAGGATGGCGCGCGGTCGTCGCGGCGTTCGTCGCCAACCGGCTCGGTACCAGGGCCGGCGACCTGGTGCCGCAGACCGTCGCGTGGACGATGCTCGGCGTGGCGCTGTCCGCCTACGAACACTGGCTGGCCGACGAGTCGGTGTCGCTGGCCGAGGCGCTGGGCGCGGCGTTCGACACGGTCGCCGATGGCCTCGATGCGCTCGGCTGAGCGGCGCGGCCGAATTTTTTCGATTGGGGCGTCGGAGTTCAGTCCCCGACGGCGACGATATGAGTGTGAGCGCCGAACCGGATGGCACCGACGCTCCACGGGCACTGCTGACGCTGTACGACGAAGCGCTGCCGGTCGTATACGGATACTTCGTCCGGCGCTGCGGTGACCGTGGAACCGCCGAGGACCTGACGTCGGAAACCTTTCTGGCGGCGATGGACGCCGCCCGCAAGGAGGCGCCGCCGCCGATGACCGTCCCGTGGCTGCTCGGGGTGGCGCGCCACAAGCTGGCCGACCACTACCGGCGCCGCCACGACCGGTTCAGCATCCCCGTCGCCGAACTGCCCGACCAGCCCGACACGTCCGACGACTGGGACGCCGAACTGGACCGGATCGTCGCCGAAAGCGTGTTGGCCAAGCTGCCCGAGCACCATCGCACCGTGTTGGCGTTGCGCTACATGGACGACTGCTCGGTGCCCGAATGCGCCGACCTGATCGGCCGCACCGTCCACGCCACCGAGGCGCTGCTGGTGCGGGCCCGCAGGGCGTTTCGGGCGCACTACCCGCAGCCGGAAGGGAGGCAGCCGTGAACAACAGCCACGACCCGCTGGCCGTGCTGCACGGCGACGAGCTGCCGGTCGCACCCGATCCGGCGTTCGCTGCCCAGCTGCGCGCTCGCCTGGAATCAGCACTGTCACTACCCAATCGGACACAAGGAGTTCAAATGAGTGGCACCGATACCGCGATCGCCGAACTCACCGAACCGTCGACCGTGACATCCGTCGTCCCCCGCAGCGCCGCACTGCCATACCTGACCGTCAGCCCGGCGCGCGACGCGATCGCCTGGTACGTCGATGCGTTCGGGGCGAGGGTGGTCGGTGATCCGATCGTGATGGACGACGGCCGCATCGGCCACGCCGAGCTGGCGATCTCGGGTGGCGTGTTGTACCTGGCCGACGAGTATCCCGAGCTCGGCCTCAAATCACCTGCCCCGCAGGCTGCTTCGGTGTCCCTGATGCTCGAGGTCTCCGATGCCGACCGTGCGCTGGCCCGGGCCAGGGAACGCGGCGCGACGGTGCAGCAGGAGGTCGGTGAGGCGCACGGTTCCCGCAGCGCGACCATCGTCGACCCGTTCGGCCACCGCTGGATGCTCAGCGGGCCGATGACCGGTTCGGCGGTCCCGATTCAGCACGGCGACGTCGGCTACGTCTCGGTGTGGGTGCCCGACGCCGACCGTGCCGCGGCGTTCTACGGCCACGTCCTCGGCTGGAGCTACGACCCGGCGACCCATCAGGTGACCAGCACCGACCAGCCGATCGGCATCTACAGCGTGGCAAGCGGCCAGGGCATGCTGTGCTGCTACGCGGTCACCGACCTCGACGGCGCACGGCGCTCCATCATCGACGGCGGCGGCGTGGTCGGCCAGCCCCAGGAGTTCGACTTCGGCACCGTGCTCGACGCCACCGACCCCGCCGGTACCGCGTTCGCGGTATTCCGGCCGACGCCCGGCACACCGCGGCCGGCGCTCAACGGTACTGGGCCAGGCGAACTTTCGTACATCACCTATCAGGTGCCGGATTCGGCCGCGTTCAAGGCGTTCTACGGCAGGTTCCTGTTCTGGACGTTCGAGCCGGGACACGTCGACGACGGCTGGGGTATCCGCGACACCCATCCGATGGCGGGGTGCGCCGGCGGCAACCGCGAGGCGGTGACCGTCCCGATGTGGACCGTCGCCGACATCGACGCCGCGGTGGCGCGGGTGCGTGACGCGGGGGGCGCCGTCATCGAGGAGCCGTCGCAGCAGCCGTACGGGCGCTCGGCGCTGTGCACCGACAACCAGGGCACCCGCTTCTACCTCGGCGAACTATAGGGATTTCGGTGTACTTCGTCGCGGTCAGCGCTACCAACTACACCGAAATCACTCAACCCAGGACGTCGGCGATGGGTGCGCCCGCCGCGATCTTGGCGCGCACCTTCATGACCTTGCCCGGCATGCCGCCGCCCACCACCCCGACGACCACGCCGTCGCGTTCGTAGAAGGCCAGGAACTTGCGGCCGTCGTCCTCGACGACGTGCACCGTGTCATCGGCCTGCGGTTCGCCGAGGCACTGGATCTTGACGTCGTACTGATCGCTCCAGAAGTACGGCACCGAGACCGCCGTCGGCGGCTCCTGCCCCAGCATCGTGGGCACCAGGACGCGGGCCTGGTCGGCGACGTTGCTCCAATGCTCCACGCGCACTTGATGTCCCGTGTCATGCCGCCAGGACGCGACGTCGCCGATCGCCCAGACGTGCGGTGCGCTCGCCCGGCCCCGGTTGTCGCAGACGACGCCGTTGTCGACCTCGATGCCGCTGCCCTCCAGCCAGCCGGTGGCCGGTCGCGACCCGATACCGACGACGACCAGGTCGGCCTCGAGAACCGTGTCGTCGCCGAGCACGACCGTCTCGACGCGACCGGCGCCGCGCACCTCCGCGACACCGACGCCGCAGCGCACATCCACGCCCTCGGCGCGGTGCACCCTCGCCACCAGCTCACCGATCTGCTCGCCGAGCACCGATGCCAGCGGCGCGGGCTGCGGCTCCACCAGCGTCACCTCGACGCCGAGCTTGCGCAGGCTCGCCGCAACCTCACAGCCGATGAACCCAGCACCGATGACGACGGCGCGCCGGGCTGAGCCGGCCTGCTTCCGCAGCGCCACGCTCTCGTCGTAGTTGCGCAGTACGTGGATGCCCTCGAGATCGGGAAACGACGGAATGCGCTTGGGCACCAGTCCGGTAGCGATGATCAGCTCGTCGTAGCCGACCTCGCTGCCGTCGGCGAGGGTCAGTGTCTGCGCAGCCGTGTCGACCGACCGTGCGCCGCTGCCCAGCCGTACGGTGATGTCGTTCTCCGCGTAGAACTCCGCGGGCTTGAGCGTGACGTCGTCGGTTTCGGAACGCAGCACTTCCTTCGACAGTGGCGGGCGGTCGTACGGCAGATGGTCCTCGTCGCTGACGATAGTGACCGGTCCGGTGTACTCGGACCGGCGCAACTGCTCGGCCGTGCGGGAGGCGGCCAGTCCGCCGCCGACGATGACAATGCCCCCTGATGTGGTCATGGGCAGTTTCTTACACGATGCCTGCGGCGATCTGTCTGCCACCCCGGCCAAATCGTGCCGGCCCGGCCATCAGCCCCGACCGCGGTCGATGATGTTTGTCAGCACGACGATGCTCTCGCTGCGTTCGACCTCGGCGGCCGAGCGGATACGCTCCAGCGCCTTCTCGAGGTGGCCCATGTCGCGCGCCACCACGTGCAGGATCGCGTCGGCCGTACCGGTGACGGTTGCCGCGCTGATCACCTCGGGAATGTCAATCCACGCCGCCCGCAACCGGTCTGGGGCGATGGTGCCGTGACGGAACACCTGGACGTACGCCTCGGTGGTCCAGCCCAGCGCGCTGCGGTCGACGACGGTGGTGAAGCCACGGATCACGCCGTTGTCGAGCATGCGGTCGACCCGCCTCTTCACCGCGGGCGCCGAGAGGTTGACCCGCTCTCCGATATCGGCGTAGGTGGCGCGCGCGTCGTGGGTCAGCGCGGCGAGGATCTGCTCGTCGGTATCGTCGAGACGATCCATGAACACCTCCGCACAATGAATCGCCGTATTGCGCGATTGTACACAACAGACAGCCGGTAGACGCGCAATGAGCGATGATTGATTGCGCAATCAGGCCGTTCTACCGTCTATTCATGACGCTCGACACCGCTACCGTCGTGTTCGAACCCCGCGGGACGACTGCCACCGAAGCGGCGATCACGATCGACGACCGCTATGTGGCACACAACTATTCGCCGTTGCCGGTCGTCGCCGCCAGCGCCGACGGTGCGTGGATCACCGACGTGGAGGGCCGCCGCTACCTGGACTGCCTGGCCGCGTATTCAGCGGTCAACTTCGGCCACCGAAACCCGGAGATCACCGAGGTCGCGCACGCCCAATTGGACACCGTGACGTTGGTCAGCCGCGCCTTTCACTCCGACCGGCTCGGCTCCTTGTGCTCGGCGTTGGCCGATCTCTGCGGCAAGGACATGGTGTTGCCGATGAACAGCGGCGCCGAGGCGGTGGAGAGTGGCCTGAAGGTCGCCCGCAAGTGGGGCACCGACGTCAAGGGCGTCGCAACCGACGCGGCCAATATCGTGGTGGCGCACAACAACTTCCACGGCCGCACCACGACGATCATCAGCTTCTCCGACGACGAGGCCGCCCGCCGGGGTTTCGGCCCCTACACACCGGGGTTCCGGGCCGCGCCATTCGGTGACGCCGACGCGTTCGCCGCCGCGATCGACGAGAACACCGTCGCGGTGCTGATCGAACCGATTCAGGGCGAGGCCGGAATCGTTGTTCCGCCCGACGACTTCCTGCCCCGGCTTCGGTCATTGTGCACGGAACGCAACGTGCTGTTGATCGCCGACGAGATTCAGTCCGGACTGGCCCGCACCGGCCGGACGTTCGCATGCGAGCACTGGGGAGTCGTGCCGGATGTCTATCTGCTCGGCAAGGCGCTCGGCGGTGGCGTGGTGCCGTTGTCGGCGGTGGTGGCCGACGCCGACGTCCTCGGCGTGCTGCATCCCGGTGAACACGGTTCGACGTTCGGGGGCAACCCGCTGGCCGCGGCGATCGGCTCGACCGTGGTGGCGATGTTGCGACGCGGCGAATTCCAGTGCCGCTCCGCTGAGCTCGGTGATCGCCTGCACCGGCGGCTGCGTGAGCTGATCGGCCGCGGTGTCGTCGCGGTCCGCGGCAAGGGGCTGTGGGCCGGCGTCGACATCGACCCCGCGTCAGGCACCGCGAAAAGCGTCAGCCTGCGCATGGCGCACCGCGGCGTCCTGGTCAAGGACACCCATGGCTCGACGCTGCGATTCGGTCCGCCTTTGGTGATCACCGCCGACGAGATCGACTGGGCTGTCGAACAGTTCGCCGCCGCGCTGGTCGAATGAGTTAAGGCTTCATGGCGCGAAAAGTCAGTGCTTCATGGCGCCGCGGTCCACGGCGATCTGGCTGCCCGACAGCGACTTGGAGCCGTCACCGGCCAGCCAGGCGACGACGTCGGCCACTTCCTCCGGCTCCATGAAGCCCTGCAGGCCTTTGCTCTCCTCGTCCAACGGCTGGTACGGCATCGGCGAGAAGCTGTGCAGGTAGCTGGGGTACTTGGCAAAGATCGCCATCATCGCGTCTTTCTCCACCATCGGCGTCTCGATCGAGTACGGATGGATCGAGTTCACCCGGATCCCGAATTCACCGGCCTCGATCGCAAGGGAGTTCGCCAGCGCCGTCAGCCCGTGTTTGGAGGCTGCGTAATGCGCGTTGCCGGGCGTGGCCTTCAGCCCGGCCGACGAGCTCACGATGATGATCGATCCGCCGTTGCCCGCAGCGATCATCGCGGGCACGGCCGCGCGGATGGTGCGCCACGTGCCGTTGAGGTTCACGTCGATGACGGTGTCCCACTGGTCTTCGGACATCTCCCAGATGCGGCCCCAGCTGAGCACACCGGCATTGGCGACCACGATGTCGAGCCTGCCGAACTGTTCGACGCCGTCGGCCACCACTTGCTGAAGTGCAGCCAGATCCCTGATGTCGACCTCGCGGGCGAGCACCTTGCGCCCCGTCGCCTCGACGGCCCGAACAGTTTCGGCCAGTTCTTCCGACGTCGCCATCGGATAGGTGATGGTTTCGGATATCGGCGCACAGACGTCGATCGCGATGATGTCGGCGCCCTCACTGGCCAGTCGGACCGCGTGTGCCCGGCCCTGCCCGCGCGCGGCTCCGGTGATGAATGCCACTCGGCCTTCCAGGGGTTGGTTCGTCGCCGTCACCGCTGCTCCTTTCGGGATGCTGCGGACAGGCTAACAGCCGAACTGAAACGTGTTCTAGTAGCCGTCCCGGGTGCTGGGACAGCTCAGAGATCGGCGATGATCTGCTGTCGCTTGGCGGTGTACTCGTCTTCGGAGATCGCGCCGGTGGCACGCAACGTTTCGACTTCCTGCAGGCGTTGGGCGGTCGACGGCTCCGGCGCCGCGATCGGCGAGGCGAGCGGTGCCGAGGGAGCCGGCGGGGCGGTCGCCCCCGGCGCCTGCTGGGCGGCGGCTCGACGCACCACCGCTTGAACCTGTTGCAGTGCAGCCGGATTCGATCTCAGGTCGATCATGTTGTTCAGGCCGATGTTATGCGCCTTGAGGATCTGCAAGATCTCCATCAGCGCGGTGGTCTGACCGGTCAGGTCGTAAGTCCTGTTGTCCTCGGCGATGGTGAAGTTGGCCGGCATCAGCCCGCTGACCAATCCGCTTCGTTCCCAGTCGATCTGATACTCATTGGTCATCGGATCCACCAATGCGACCAGTTTGCGGTTGGTGATCATCGGCAGCCTGGTGATCGAGGCGATCACCCGGTCCTGGCTGGCGAACGGCGCGATACCGGGCCCGGAGATCTGCAGGTCGAGTTTGACCAGCGGCTGTTCGTTGATCCGGGTGCCCGTTTCGTGAATGCCGGTGACTTGAGCCAGTGCCAGCACTCCGGTCTGCTCCAGAGCGGCGGTCTTGGCAGCCGACCGAGCGCCCGCGGCGGTGATCGCCAGTGCGATCAGCACGTCGAGGGCGGTGATCAGGAGGCCGGCCCAGAACATCCACTTCATCAACGGATCGCCGCCCGTCGCGAAGTAGATCACGAGGAAGATCGGTCCGACGATTCCGCACAGCAACACGAAGGCTTGGACCTTGATGTGACGCCACAACATTGCCTGCCACGCTCCCGTCGTCGGCGACCCGCGTGTCAGATTAACGCCAAACCGCCGTCGGTGAGGCTACGAAAGGCGTGCCTGGACCGGCCGGCGGTTACTCGGACGGGGTCGTTGCGTGCATTGGTGTCGTCGCACCCAGTGGGGTGATCGGAAGAGCCTCTGGTGCCTCGGTCGCAGCCGCGGGTCCGACGAGTTGATACAGCGGCTTCGTCCACCGGTAACCGCCGGCGGCGGTCGTGTAGCTGGTGTGGATGACGGTCGACACCTTCGACACTTCCTCGGCGTCCGGGTCGTAGTCGCAGACCGCGTCGCCGAGTTCGCAAACACTGATCGTGCGGGCGCCGATGGCCGGTGGCATCGGTTGCGGAGCGTGGGCCAGGATCGGCCAATCCTGCGCAACGCCCTTTCCGGCGCCCGGAACACTGGTGACTGAGCCGATGTTGATGGTCGGGTCGGCGGGCAGCCGGTCGCCGTCGGCGATCAGCAGTGCGGCAACCATGTTCGGGTTTGTACCCGCCGTGTGCAGGTTGCGGTGCACCACCATCGCGCCCTGCGAGTATCCGGCGAGCACCACCTTGGACTGCGGGCAGCGCTGTGTGAACGCGGTGTACTGCGAGCCGAGGGCTGCAGCGCCGGCGTCCACACTGCTCATGAAGCCCAGCCACTCCCCTACGCCGCCGTCGTCATCGGGCACTGCCACGGCGGGATACTCGACGGCCTCGGCGGTCATCGTGCGCCCGTCGCGCTGCACCAGCCGCTGCAGATCGAGGTAGGACTGATAGATGTCGTCGCCCATTCCGGCGTTCGCGGTCAGGTCGCCGTCACGCTGTCCCGAGCCCGCCGCGCCGAACCAGTGCACGTCGGGGCAACCCGGGGCGGCTTGCGCCAGGCCTGCGGAGAGGCCGACGAATGCGGCACCGGCAATCGCGGTCGCGCTGGCGAGCGTAGTGAGACGACGAAGCATGAACCCAACCCTTCTGCGCCCGACCAGGGCATACGCGATGTACATCGCCTCAAGAGTCACGGGCGTTACGGATCAGATCTCGCGAACACAACACGAAAGCGGCGCCCACCCGCAGGTGAGCGCCGCTATCGCGTACTGAGCTAGTAGATCACTTGATGATCTTGGTGACCCGGCCGGCGCCGACGGTACGGCCGCCCTCGCGGATCGCGAAGCGCAGACCCTCGTCCATGGCGACGGGCTGGATCAGCTTCACCGAGATGTCGGTGTTGTCACCGGGCATCACCATCTCGGTGCCCTCCGGCAACGTCACCACACCGGTCACGTCGGTGGTGCGGAAGTAGAACTGCGGACGGTAGTTGTTGAAGAACGGCGTGTGCCGGCCACCCTCGTCCTTGGACAGGATGTAGACCTGACCCTCGAAGTCGGTGTGCGGCGTGGTGGTGCCGGGCTTCACGACGACCTGACCGCGCTCGACGTCCTCACGCTTGATGCCGCGCAGCAGCAGACCGACGTTGTCACCGGCCTGACCCTGGTCGAGCAGCTTGCGGAACATCTCGACACCGGTGACCGTGGTCTTGGTGGTGTCCGGACGGATGCCGACGATCTCGACTTCCTCGTTCACGTTGACCACGCCGCGCTCGACGCGACCGGTGACCACGGTGCCGCGGCCGGTGATCGTGAAGACGTCCTCGACGGGCATCAGGAACGGCTTGTCGGTCTCACGGACGGGATCCGGAATCGACTCGTCGACCGCGTTCATCAGCTCGACGATCGAATCGACCCACTTCTCATCGCCCTCGAGCGCCTTGAGCGCAGACACCTTGATGACCGGTGCCTCCTCGTCGAACTCCTGGGCGGCGAGCAGCTCGCGCACCTCGAGCTCGACGAGCTCCAGCAGCTCCTCGTCGTCGACCGCGTCGGCCTTGTTCAGCGCGACGAGGATGTAGGGCACGCCGACCTGGCGGGCCAGCAGCACGTGCTCACGCGTCTGCGGCATCGGGCCGTCGGTCGCCGCCACCACCAGGATCGCGCCGTCCATCTGGGCGGCACCGGTGATCATGTTCTTGATGTAGTCGGCGTGACCGGGGGCGTCGACGTGCGCGTAGTGACGCTTCTCGGTCTGGTACTCCACATGGGAGATGTTGATCGTGATGCCGCGCTGACGCTCCTCAGGCGCATTGTCGATCTGGTCGAATGCGCGCGACTCGTTCAACTCGGGGTACTTGTCGTGCAGCACCTTGGTGATTGCTGCGGTCAGCGTCGTCTTGCCGTGGTCAACGTGACCGATGGTCCCGATGTTGACGTGCGGCTTCGTCCGCTCGAACTTCGCCTTCGCCACTGTGTGGTCCTCCTGGACTGTGTTAGTGCTTGTCTAAAGCAGTGTTGATCTTTGCAGTTGTTTCTCGCCGCAAAGCAACCGGGGCTATTGCCCGGTTGCCTTAGCGATGATCTCCTTCGACACGGCCGCCGGAACTTCTGCGTACGAGTCGAACACCATGGAGTAGTTCGCCCGGCCCTGGGTCTTCGACCGAAGGTCGCCGACGTAGCCGAACATCTCCGACAGCGGCACCTGCGCCTTGACGACGCGGGCACCGGATCGCTCCTCCATGGCCTGGATCTGACCACGGCGGGAGTTCAGGTCGCCGATCACGTCACCCATGTAGTCCTCGGGTGTGGTCACTTCGACCGCCATGATCGGCTCGAGGATCACCGGCTGCGCAGCCTGTGCCGCTTTCTTGAGCACCTGCGAACCTGCGACCTTGAAGGCCATTTCCGACGAGTCCACCTCGTGGTAGGCGCCGTCGAGCAGCGTCACCTTGAGGTTGACCAGCGGGTAGCCGGCCAGCACGCCGTACTGCATGGCGTCCTGAGCGCCGGCGTCCACCGACGGGATGTACTCGCGAGGGATACGGCCGCCGGTGACCTTGTTCTCGAACTCGTAGGTCGCCCCGTCCTCGCCGGTGAACGGCTCGAGGTCGATGAGCACCTTCGCGAACTGGCCCGAGCCACCCGTCTGCTTCTTGTGGGTGAACTCGACCTTCTCGACCTTGCGCTTGATCGTCTCGCGGTAGGCCACCTGCGGCTTGCCGACGTTGGCCTCGACCTTGAACTCGCGCTTCATCCGGTCCACGAGGATGTCGAGGTGAAGCTCGCCCATACCGCCGATGACGGTCTGGCCGGTCTCCTGATCCAGGTGGACCTTGAACGTCGGGTCCTCCTCGGCGAGCTTCTGGATCGCGGTGCCGAGCTTCTCCTGGTCGCTCTTGGTCTTGGGCTCGATGGCCACCTCGATCACCGGATCGGGGAAGGTCATCGACTCCAGCACGATCTGCTGGTTCGCGTCCGACAGCGTGTCACCGGTGGTGGTGTCCTTGAGCCCGATGACCGCGTAGATGTGGCCTGCCGAGGCACGCTCGACGGGGTTCTCCTTGTTGGCGTGCATCTGGAACAGCTTGCCCAGCCGCTCCTTCTTGCCCTTGGTGGAGTTGATGACCTGTGACCCGGACTCGACAGTGCCGGAGTACACGCGGACGTAGGTCAACTTGCCGAAAAACGGGTGCACCGCGATCTTGAACGCCAGGGCCGAGAACGGCTCGTCGACCGACGGCTTGCGGCTGATGACCTCGTCCTCTTTGCCGGGCACATGACCCTGCACGGACTCGACGTCCAGCGGCGACGGCAGGTAGTCGATGACCGCGTCCAGCATGGGCTGCACGCCCTTGTTCTTGAACGCGCTGCCGCACAGCACCGGGTACAGCTCGGAGTTGACGGTCAGCTTGCGGATCGCTGCCTTGATCTCGGCGACCGTGAGCTCTTCACCACCGACGTACTTCTCCAGCAGTTCTTCGTCGGTCTCGGCGACCGCCTCCAGCAGCTTGGTGCGGTACTCCTCGGCCTTCTCGGCGAGCTCGGCCGGGATGTCCTCGACCTCGTACTTCTCCCCGAGCGCGGTCTCGCCGCGCCATACCTTGGCCTTCATCTCGACCAGGTCGACAACGCCGATGAAGTCGTTTTCGGCGCCGATCGGCAGCTGGATGACCAGCGGCGTGGCACCGAGACGCTCCTGGATGGTGCGCACGGTGAAATAGAAGTCGGCCCCCAGCTTGTCCATCTTGTTGACGAAGCAGATGCGCGGAACGTCGTACTTGTCGGCCTGCCGCCAGACCTGCTCGGACTGCGGCTCCACGCCTTCCTTGCCGTCGAACACCGCGACGGCGCCGTCGAGCACGCGCAGGCTGCGCTCCACCTCGACGGTGAAGTCGACGTGGCCCGGGGTGTCGATGATGTTGATCTGGTTGTCGTTCCAGAAGCAGGTGACGGCCGCTGAGGTGATCGTGATACCCCGCTCCTGCTCCTGCTCCATCCAGTCGGTGGTCGAAGCGCCGTCGTGCGTCTCACCGATCTTGTAGTTGACGCCGGTGTAGTACAGGATGCGCTCGGTAGTCGTGGTCTTACCGGCATCGATGTGCGCCATGATGCCGATGTTGCGGACCTTGTTCAGGTCGGTAAGCACGTCCTTCTGTGCCACAGAAGTCTTCTCTTTCGCTTGGTAGTTGCTGTTGTATTGCGCCGGCGGGCAACACTGCTCGCGCCGGCGGCTGTCACCAGCGGTAGTGCGCGAACGCGCGGTTTGCCTCGGCCATCTTGTGGGTGTCCTCACGCCGCTTGACGGCGGCACCCAGGCCGTTGCTGGCGTCGAGGATCTCGTTCGCCAGGCGCTCGATCATGGTCTTCTCGCGGCGCTGCTTGGAGAAGCTCACCAGCCAGCGCAGCGCGAGCGTCACCGAACGGTCCGGCCGGACCTCGACCGGAACCTGGTAGGTGGCGCCGCCGACGCGGCGGCTGCGAACCTCGAGCGCCGGCTTGACGTTGTCCATGGCCCGCTTGAGGGTGACCACCGGATCGGTGCCGGTCTTGTCGCGGGCCTGTTCGAGCGCACCATAGACAATGCGCTCGGCCAGCGATTTCTTCCCGTCCAGGAGAACCTTGTTGACCAACTGGGTGACCAGCTGCGACCCGTACACCGGATCGTTGACCAACGGACGCTTGGGCGCGGGTCCCTTGCGCGGCATCAGCTCTTCTCCTTCTTCGCGCCGTAACGGCTACGAGCCTGCTTGCGGTTCTTCACGCCCTGGGTGTCCAGCGAGCCGCGGATGATCTTGTAGCGCACACCCGGCAGGTCCTTCACACGACCGCCGCGCACCAGCACCATCGAGTGCTCCTGCAGGTTGTGGCCCTCACCAGGGATGTAGGCGGTGACCTCGACCGCGCTGGTCAGCTTGACGCGCGCGACCTTGCGAAGTGCCGAGTTCGGCTTCTTCGGCGTGGTGGTGTACACGCGGGTGCACACTCCGCGACGCTGCGGGCTGCCCTTGAGGGCCGCGGTCTTCACCTTGGCGATCTTGTCGCGGCGACCCTTGCGGACCAGCTGCTGGATGGTTGGCATCTACCGGCTTTCTGTGTTGCTGCTCTGAAGTTCTGGTCAAGTCTCTGTACTGCACTTTTGTCCCGGTCACGCACCCCGCGATCGGGTGTGTCGCACGCGCCCGCCCGAGGCAATCGAAGGCATTGCCTCAATTCTCAGGGCATGGCGACATGCGAATTGGCCCGGCGTGCAGGCACGCTTGCGCTGCAAACGAGCCGCAAGCGCCTTATCTGCCAGGCACGATCGTCCACAATACCAGTACAGCGGCAGCGCTCCAAACCCGTTGGCCGCGCACTAACCGCAGGTCAGGTTACCTTCATGCCGACAGGTCACATGTGCCTCTACCGACGTTCCATGCCGGTGGCCAACCGCATCACCATGTCGCTGTACACCGCGTCGGTGTCGATGCCATCCATCGCTCCGGTCATCTCCAGCAGCACGAACCCGTGCATGGCGGACCAGAACTCCAGAGCCGCATAGAACGCGTTCTCACCTTCGAGCCCGTAGGAGGCCAGCACCGCGATGACGGGTGCGGCGGCCGCCCTGGTGGCCTCGGTGAATTCGGGGTCGTCGCCGCCCAACGGCATCCGGGTGAAGGCCGAATAGCGACCCGGGTGGTGATGGGCATAGCTGCGGTACGCACTGGCCATCGCCACCACCGCGTCGTCGCGGGTGCGGCCCTCGCCCACGTTGGTGAGCATGCCGATGATGTCGCCGACGACGCGCATTCGCACGGTTCTGCGCAGGTCTTCGAGGCTGTTGACGTGGTTGTACAGCGACGGGCCCTTGGTTCCGAGCTGGGTGGCGAGCGCATTGATGGTCAACGCGTCCCAGCCTTCGCGGTCCAGGAATGTGAGCGCGGCGTTGACGATCGAGTCGCGGCTGAGTCGGGGCGATCGCCGGGCCGCCGTACCCGCGGGCTGTGCCATGCGCGTCGCCCCCTGCCGTCTCGTCGGTTCCGAGTTGATTCCCCCGGAGAAAACTAACACCTCTAGTTTCCTCCAACTCAGTTGACGCGCTCCTGACTGAGCTCGGCGAGTTGCTCGGTGATCGAGCAGAGTTCGGGCAGCGTCGCCGGATTCATGGTCTGGATCGACCAGGTGATGACGTCGCCGCCCTTGGCCACATAGAAGCTGCAGGCGTTCCCGTCGAACGCCTTGAACCCCTTGTTGCCGTCGACCGACAGTTCGGTCAGCGTGCGGCCGGCGTGCTGTTCCAGCGACCGCTCGGTGTCCATGTCGCTGCCGCGGTACCACCAGGTCGAGATGCCCATGCCGGCGCCGACCGTGCCGAACACCGAGTTTTCCTGCCAGAAGCAGCCCGCGTCGCTGACGACGGTCCTGGTGAACTGCGCGGAGCCGGCGGCCGCGGCGACGTCGGCGTCGGTGATGCCGTTGCAGTCGACGCTGCGGAAACCGCTGTCGACGGCCGTCGGAGAAGGCGTCGCGGGCGTGTCGTCGGACGGCCCGCAGGCGGTGAGCAGCGCCGCCGAGGCGGCCAGCGCGGCAATTCTGCGGTGGACCGCCACGGTCACATCTCCGACTTCAGGGTGGCGGAGAGAAGTCTTTCCGCGTCTACGCACGGATCGCCCACGGACGGGTCGCGGCGCTGCACCCACCAACTCAACACCCCGCTGCCGGCCGCGGCGGTGGCCGAGCACGCGGCGCCGGTGATGTCGCGCCGCGCCACGAACGCCCGGTGACGTTCCACCACGGTTTCGGTGACTTTTGCGCCCCGCTCGGTGGCCAGCGCGCGTTCGCGGTCGAGGCTGCCGGTCTGGAACCAGGAGAACGTGGCGTCGATCGTCGCGTCGCCGCTGAACAACACGTACTGGCAGACCGCACCGCTGTAGGGCCGCATGGCGCGATCGGCGCCCAGGATGTCGCGGACGGTGTCATCGTCGAGCAGGGCGCAGCGGTCGTCGACGTAGCCGTAGTCTCGCTCGGGATCGGATCCGTCGGAATGAGCGCGCTGCGCGGTTCCGCTGACGGTCTCAGCACACCCTGCCACCGTCACCACCGCTACGATCGCCGCGACAGCAATCGAACCGACCCGCCCACGCATCGCAACTCACGCTACCCAGCGCAGACGTCAATGGCGACTCGGGTGAACCGCTGTGGATCTCGGGCGTCGCCACGTACGCTTCCCACATGATGTGGACTGTTGTAGCCCGGTCACTTACGGCATCCGCGATCGTGGTTCCGCTGATCGTCGCCGCTCCCGCCGCGTATGCGCAACCAGTGGTCTGCAACCCGTTGGCGCGTAACTGCGCTGACACCGGCGTCGTCGGGGCCCACCGTGGGACAGACACCCACATCACGGGTATCGGCATGGTCGAGACGATCGACTGCAACAACTCCACGCTGCTCGTCAACGGCGCCAACAACCGGATCAACGCGTTGGGAACGTGTTGGGGAGTGACCCTGCAGGGCAACGGCCATGTCGTCGTCGCGGACAACATCATCAACGACGTGACGGTCTACGGCTGGGATCAGACCGTGCTGTACAAGAACGGAGCGCCATTGGTGTGGGACCGCGGCCGCGAACTCGGCATGACCAACCGCATCAACCGGGTGCCCGCATGAGCACGCGCACTCGTTCCACAGTCGCAGCCGCTGCCGGGAGCGTCGCGGCGGTCGCACTGCTGCTCGCCGGCTGCGGATCCGAGAGCAGCGACACCAACAGGCCGACTGCGACGGCGGGGTCGTCGGGCGCCCAGGTCGAAATCGGCAACACCATCAATTACGGCTCCTTCGGCACCACCGCCGACATCGACTGCGCCGACGGCAAATCGCTCAACATCGGCGGGTCCAACAACACGCTGACGGTCAAGGGCACCTGTTCCAACGTGAACATCGGCGGTGCGGACAACAAAGTCAACTTCGAAAAGGTCGACAAGGAGATCAGCGTCGTCGGCCTGAACAACACCGTGACGTATCAGGACGGTGATCCGAAGATCAACGACACCGGCACCAACAACAAGATCACCAAGGCCTGACCCTTTCTTGGCGCGAACGTGCGTGTTTGCACACGACACGCCGCGCGAAATCAGCACTTTGCGCACGCTCGCACCGGCTCGACGGTGCGAGAAACGCGCTTAGGCGCTGGCGCCGTGGCGACCCGCACCGGCCGCGAAACGTGCGGCGCCGTCCAATGATTCGGCGGCCACGCGTGACATACTGCCGAACTCGAAATCCATCGCCTCGGCCTCCGAGCGTCCCCACTGGTTGAGCAGAGACATCCGATCGGCGCGCATGCACTGCTGCGGCAGCCTGGCGAGTTCGGCGGCGAGTTCTTCTGCCCGCTGCCGCGCTTCGCCTTTGGCCACCACCCGGTTGGCCAGACCCATCGACAGCGCTTCGGCCGCGTCGACGGCACGGCCGGTGAGGATCAGATCCATTGCGCGGCTGTGCCCGATCAGCCGCGGCAACCGCACGGTGCCGCCGTCGATCAGCGGTACTCCCCAGCGGCGGCAGAACACGCCCATGACCGCGTCATCCTCGACGACGCGCATGTCGCACCACAGCGCCAGTTCCAGACCGCCGGCAACCGCGTAACCACTCACCGCGGCGATCACCGGTTTGGACAACACCATTCGGCTCGGGCCCATCGGGCCGGGGCCGGTTCGATGCACGGGGTTGGCGTCGGGTGTACCGAACGCCTTGAGATCAGCTCCGGCGCAGAAGGTTCCGTTGTCCCCCCACAGCACCGCGACGGCCGCCGAGTCGTCCTTGTCGAACTCGTCGAAAGCCGCATACAGTCCCGCGGCAGCTGGACCGTTGACGGCGTTGCGCGCCTCGGGCCGGTTCATGATCACCGTGGTGACCGCACCGTTCTTCTCGACCCGCACGCCACCTGTCATGTCGCCTCCATCAGTCGGTCACCGTCGCGCCGCGCGGACAACTCCGCGGCGAAGTCGTTGTACGCCTGGCGCAGCGCAGCGCCGGGCCAGTCGTCGGGCAGCAGCTCTTGCGGCAGTACCGGATCGGTGAGCAGGTGGCGAACGATCGCGGCCGCGGCGACGAAGCGCCCGGGTACGTCGGCGGCCGAAGCCATTTCGTCGAGCAGCGCCCCGCCCGTCCTCGCCCAGCCCGGCAGGTCCCACAGCCGCGCCGCCAATTCCGCGGGCTCGGCGTCACGGGCATGAAGTACCCGTGCACGGCGCAGCACCTGCGTCGGCAACTCGCTGTCGAGGTTGTCCGGGCGCAGCCACACGCCTTCCCGCAACTCGGCGAACCGGCCGTCGTGCAAGGCGTTACGCAGTCCGGCGCGGGTGCGGGCGTCGGTGCCGACGCTGGTGATCACCACCGTCGTCCAGTCGCCGTCCCATTTGCGCAGCCGCGGATTGATCGCGTCGTCCTGGCGTCGTTGCCGCGCCAACAGGCGGTCCGACAATCGATAGCCGTCCGCTGAACGCACCAGGTCGCCGGCGCTGACCATTCGCGTCAGCGCGACTCGGACGGTGGGCTCGCGGATATCGAAATCTGCGGTGAGGCGGAGCAGTTCGCTCACCGTGGCCCATGCCGGATGCGCGCCGAGCAGCACGCTCAGCACGACCGAGCGAGCGGTCATCCGCGACAGCGACTTCGGCATCACACCCCAGATGCCTTGCGGCCGTGGTCGCCGAACGGTTCGTCACGCTGGCGTACCGCTTCGCGGAAGCCGTGTTCCCGTGACTGCGCGACGAACGCATGCCCCTCGGGTGTGTGTCGGGCGATACCGTCGAACACCGTCGAGATCATCGCGCTGTTCGCGGTGCCCTGGTTGTACAGCGCCGAGTTCATCGCCAGTTTGACCATGATCAGCTGGTTGATCGGCACGCGGGCGATCCGCTCGACCAGTCGCTCGGTGCGCTCGTCGAGGTCCTCCGGCGAGGGTGCCTCCACCGCCAGCCCCCACTCGGAGGCCTGCGCGCCGGTGATCGAATCACCGGTCAGCAGAAGCCGTTTGGCACGCTGATCGCCGAGCCGATGTGCCCACATCCCCGCCGCCGGCACACCCCACACGCGGGTGGGCGGATAGCCGATCTTGGCGTCGGCCGCCGCGATCACCTGGTCGGCATGCAGCGCGATGTCGGTACCGCCCGCGACACAATAGCCGTGGATCTTGACGACCGTCGGCTTGTCGCAGTGCATCAGGCTGGAGAAGCCGCGAACGAACCGGCTCATCATCTGATAATCGATCATTGGATCCCACGGCTGATCCGGAAGGTGGTTGACGGCCTGCGTCTTCCCCGACAGCACGGTGTCGCGGTACGGGTTGCCGCCACCGGCCGACGACGAGCCCTCGGCATAGGCCGACAGGTCGAAACCCGCGCAGAACCCCTCGCCGCGACCGGAAACCAGGATCACGTGCACGTTCGGGTCGAGGTCGGCCCGTTCGACAAGCGCCGACAGTTCCAGCGGCGTGTCCGCGACGATCGCGTTGCCCTTCTCCGGGCGGTTGAACGTGATGCGGGCAACCCGGTCGGTGACCTCGTAGGTCATCGTCTTGAGGTTGTCGAAGTCGACCGGCCTGATCGCGTGCGTCATCCCTTCACCAGGGCGCGTTCGATGATCGGCGCGAGATCCAGTCCGGTGGGCAGGGTTCCGAACGCACCGCCCCACGCGCCGCCCATCCGGGTGGCCAGGAACGCCTCGGCGACAGCGGGATGCCCATGGCGTACCAGCAACGACCCCTGCAGCGCGAGGCTGATGTCCTCGGCGACCTTGCGGCCGCGGTACTGGATGGTCTCGAGGTCGCCCAGCGCGGGCCGCAGCGCATCGACGTGGGCGTCCAGGCGGGGATCGGAGCCAGCGGTGACGGCGAGCTCGTCGAACAGCACGTCGATGCACTCCGGCCGAGTAGCCATGGCGCGCAACGTATCCAGCGCGCTGACGTTGCCCGAGCCCTCCCAGATGCCCATCAGCGGTGCCTCCCGGTAAAGCCGCGCCATACCGAAGTCCTCGACGTAGCCGTTGCCGCCCAGGCACTCCATCGCTTCGGCGGCGTGCGGGGTGGCGCGCTTGCACACCCAGTACTTGCTGGCCGCCAACCCGATTCGGCGCAGCAGCGTCTCGCGGGCATCGCCGCGCACCGCGGCATCGGTCGCGCCGGCCATGCGCATCGCGACGATCGTCGCCGCCTCGGCCTCGACGGCGAGGTCGGCGAGCACGTTGCGCATCAGCGGCTGGTCGATGAGGTACTCGCCGAACGCCTTTCGGTGCTGCGCGTGGTGGATCGCGCGAGCCAGGCCGCTACGCATGCTCGTTGCGCTGCCCAGCGTGCAATCCAGCCGGGTGAGGTTGACCATTTCGATGATGGTCGGCACGCCGCGGCCCTCTTCGCCGACGAGCCACGCTAGCGCGCCGTCGTACTCCACCTCAGACGATGCGTTGGCGTGGTTGCCGAGCTTGTCCTTCAGCCGCTGCAGGAGCATTCGGTTGCGGCTGCCGTCAGGCAGCACCCTCGGGAGCAGGAAGCACGACAGCCCGCCCGGCGCCTGCGCGAGCACGAGAAAGATGTCGGACATCGGCGCCGAGGTGAACCACTTGTGGCCCCGCAGCGAGTAGCTGCCGTCGCCGTTCGGCGTCGCCTCGGTCGTTCCCGCGCGCACATCGGAGCCGCCCTGTTTCTCGGTCATCGACATGCCCGCGGTGATTCCGGCCTTGGTGGAAGGCACCTTCAGCTCGGGGTCGTACTCGCGGCTGACCAGCAGCGGCTCGTACACAGAGGCCAACTCGGGGTTGTGACGCAGCGCGGGTACGACGGCGTAGGTCATCGAGATCGGGCACATGTGTCCGGGCTCGGGCGTCCACACCGACGTCTTGGCGGCGCGCACGACGTGGGCGCCGGGTCGGTCATCGGCCCACGGCGCGGCGTGCAGCCCATGCCCGACGGCGACGGTCATCAGCGAGTGGTAGGCGGGGTCGTACTCGACCTCGTCGACGCGGTGCCCGTAGCGGTCATGGGTGCGCAGGATCGGTTGGTTGCGGTCGGCCAACTCGCCCCAGCGCTGCGCCTGCCGCGAACCCGACAGCGCGCCCAACTCGGTGACCTCGTCGAGGCCCCATTCGCCGCCCTCGCGGATCAGCGCTTCGGTGAGCACCGGCGAGGTCGCCGGGTTGTAATCCTCCAGCGGGGAAACTTGGTTGGTGACGACATGCGTGTCTGGCATGACGCCGATATTACACTTTTTCTACAGTCGCACAACAACCCGTAATAGCCATGCGGGGTCAGTCACCGACGCGCAGGCTGGGGACGACGGTGTCTTCACGCGACTCGGTGTCTTCACGCGACTCGTCGAGTGATTCCGCACAACTGCGGTCGTCCGCAGTCTCCAGCTCGTGTGTAGGCGCATCGGCGCGGGCGTTGGCGCGTTTTCGCGCTCGCCACGCCTGATATCGGTTGAGCGCGACGATCATGGCCACGGCCAACGCCCAGCCCAGCAGGATGTCGATGACGTAGTGCTCGGCGGTATACACCAGCGTGAAAGCCATGACCAGCGGGTAGATCACCAGCAGCGGTCGCCAGCCCCGGTGCACCCGGCTCCACAGGAACATGGCGACGGCGGCGGTCATGGCGGCGTGTAGCGACGGAATGGCGGCGACGAGGTTGACGCTGGCCTGACCTTGGTCGAGCAGTGCTGTGGCGGAGTGGAGGTTCAGCTTGCCCCAACCCCGTCCGACGATTCGCTCGACCCAGTCGTGGGCCCCGTCCCGCGTGGCGTCCATGGCGCCGAGCAGACCCCCGTCGGGCACGCCGCGGGGCGACCGGAACATGCACCGCGGATTGGCAGGGCCGTCAGCGATGTCGGCCGGGGTACAGCGCGCGGCGGCCCATGGCGGTGCGGCCGGAAGCAGTGCGTAGATCGCCAATCCCGCGAACGACAGCCCGACGAACAACCGGACGAAGGCTTTCCATTCCTCGCGGTCGCGCAGCCACAGCACGCCGGCCACCGCGTAGGGCAGGATGAAGAACGACATGTAGACACAGCTGAGAACGACTTCCCACCAGGGCGGATGCGGAAGCTTCAGCTGCTCCTGTAGCCACACGGTCGGCACCGTCCCCAAGAACAGCCACCGGTCCACGTCAACGGGCCACTCCCACAGCGTTGGCCGGCCGATCATGTCCGCCGCGCCCCTGCTGAGGTCGTAGGCGATGAGCACCACCGCGAACGGCAGCCAGTCGCGAATGATGTACAGCATGCGGCGCCCCTGACCGATGCTCGCGGCCGCCAACCCCGTACAGACGTAGAGCAGCACCAACTCGCGGTTGAACGCGAAGCCATCGGTTGCCGTGCGATAGATGATGACCGCGGCCCAGACCCCGATCGCGATCCACCGCACGATCCGGAGCCACCGACTGCGCTTGGGAGCGGGAACAGCCGTTTGTGTCAGCACAAGTGACTGCTGGTCAATGGCGGACACAAGAGCCTCTCGATGCCGGTCGGCGATCAGTACCGCCTGTTCCCGCCGAAGATCCTAGTTAACCGCCACGGCACCGAAAATTTGAAGGCCGTATTTGTTACGGCACTGTGCTCAAGCGACCGATCAGCCAGCCTGGTCAGCCAGACCGGTCAGCCGCAGTGCTCGCGGAGGAATGCGATGTCGTCCTTGCGGCCCGCGTCGGAGGTCTCGCAGATCACCGGCGCGTCGGCCGCTTTCACCACCGCCACCAGTAGTTGCGGGTCGATCTGACCGGTACCGAAGTTGGCGTGCCGGTCGGCGCCTGAGCCGGCCGCGTCGCGCGAGTCGTTGCAATGCACCAGGTCGATGCGCCCGGTCAGCGCCTTGATGCGCTCGACGGCATCGATCAGCTGCTCGCCCGCGGCCCAGGCGTGGCAGGTGTCCAGACAGAACCCGATGCCCTTGTCGCCGATGTGGTCCCACAACCGGCCGATGACGTCGAAGTGTCGGGCCATCGCATGGTCGCCGCCCGCGGTGTTCTCCAGGTATACGGGCACGTCGGTCTCGAGGTAGTCGAGTGCTTTGACCCAGCGCTCGAAGCCGGCGTCGTAGTCCTTGTCGTCGGCATGGCCGCCGTGCACGATGACCGCCGTCGCGCCGACGTCGGCCGCCGCGTCGCAGGTGTCTTGCAGGATCTTGCGCGAAGGGATGCGCACCCGGTTGTTGGCCGACGCGACGTTGATCAGGTACGGCGCGTGCACGTAGAGCGGCATACTCGACGCCTTCAGCGCGTCGGCGTCCTCGCGGGGCTTGGGCTTCTTCCAGCTCTGCGGGTTGCCGAGGAAGAACTGCACCACGTCGGCGCCGTCGGCCGCGGCGTCGGCCAGGGGGTCGTCTCCGTGAACATGCGAACCGATAAGCACGGGTCCGAGTCTAGGCGTGGCCGACGACACCGATGAGTCTCGGCAGCGCGGCGGGTCTACCCGACATGCCCAACGATGTGTGGCCACTCGTGCATGCGGAGCGACGAGCGTTGATCGCCGACCTCGAAACCCTCGACGAAGCCCAGTGGGTGCAGCCGTCGCTGTGTGACGGGTGGAGTGTGCACGACGTGGCCGCGCACATGGTCGACGTGGCGACGACGACGCGGCTGGGCTTCGTCGCCGCGATGGCGAAGGCGCGCTTCGACTTCGACAGGCAGAACGCGCACGGTATCGAGCGGGCGCGCGGCGCCTCACCGCAGCAGACGTTGCAGCGGTTGCGGGAGGCGGCAGCGCGGACGTCGACCCCGCCCGCGCCGCTCGACACCCGCATCGTCGAGGAGGTTCTCCACGGTGAGGACATCCGTCGGCCGCTGGGGTTCACCCGCGAGTATCCGATGGAAGCGGTCGTCCGCGCGCTGCGTCACCAGGCCCGCATGTCGGCGTCGTTCGGCGGGGCCAAGGACCTCGTCAAGCGCATCCGCATCGTCGCGACCGACGCGGACGTCGCGCTCGGATCAGGTTCGCAGGTCCGTGGACCGGCACTCGCGCTGCTGCTTGCCATCTCGGGACGTCGCGTCGCGTTGGACGAACTCGACGGCCCCGGCGTCGCCGAGTGGTGGGTTGCGCCCCGCTGAACACCCTCAAAAAGGCGAGCGTCCCGTCACTGGACGGTCAATGTTCCCGCCATGTTGGCGTGGTATTTGCAGTGAAATGCGTAGGACCCGGGTTGGGCAGGAGCGAGCATCGTCGATGTGCCGCCGCCGCCGGAGACCCGAACGTCGAACAGATTGCCTTGGTCGGCCGTCACGGAGTGGGCCCCGTCGGCCTTGTTGACTATGGTGATCCGCTCGCCCGGCTTGACCGAGGGCGGCACCGCGAAGGTGTAGTCGGTGATCACTATCTCCGTACCCGCCGGCTTGGGGGTGGTCGGACTCGGTGTATACGGCGCCTCGGCTGCCGGCGACTGCCCACCCGTGTTCGTCGGCGCCGACGAGTCGTCGCCGCCGCATGCGATCAGCACGCTCCCGGTGAGCACGGCCGACAGAAGCAGCGTCGCCACATGTCGCGTCATGTTGCCCCCTGGTCACAATGGACGCCCAACACTGAGCATGGCATCGGTGGCGAACGTACGTCTACTGCGAAATTCAGCCGGCAGCCTTGCGGCCATTGGACAAGAGGCGCTGGTACGCCCACGACCGTCGAGCGTGGGCTTGCGCTATAGCCGCGAGCAGACGCAAATGTCCCACAAGACCCGGCATGTCGGGGACATTTGCGTCTGCTCGGCTGGCGTGTAGGCCCCCTCAGCCGGCGAGGCAAGCGCGCTCAAGGTGCCCAGCGATTCGTGCAACTAAATCCAAGGGGTAACGGCGTACGTCATCGACCACCAAAGGCACAGTGGTGTAGCCACATTCCTGCAGTCTGGCCGTCTTGGTCCGATCGTGCTTCAGTGCCTCTCGGGTGGCGTGCCATTCCATGCTCTCGTATTCGGCGACCACTTTCGCGTCCGGCCACGCGAAGTCGACACGCCACAGCTTGCCGCATCGATCGACGATCTCGTACTGCAGTTCAGGTTGCGGCAATCCTCCGTCGATGAACACCAGCCTGGCCTCGCTCTCCATTGGAGATTCGGCACGACCGTCCGCGTAAGGCAGGAGCATGCGGACCTTGACGATGCCGCGCCTACCCTTCTGCGCCTTGACCGCATCGTTGAGGTCGGACAGACTGCAGGCCCCTCGATGCAAGGCAGCATCCAAAACCGCGAGAGCACGCGGCCGCCGCAACGTCCTCGCCACTTCGACAGCAGTCCAAGCCGGCGCCGTCGCCAGGCGACCTCGGACAGTTTGCAATGGTGCACCCAGCCGTTGATGCACCGTCAGGCCGATGGCGGGTCGCATGCGCACATTCGGATCGAGGACATGGATGACGTCGCCGCCTTCGGTGTCGAAACCGTATAGCGCCGCCGCAGTATTCAGACACGCCACGAGCGGCTTGCCCGCGATGAGGTCGAGCGCAGCGAGCCGACGGCGGGTGTCTGGCGAACCCAACGCATAGACGCCATGCCAGACTCGCACTACAACTCCAGCTCGCACGTGCGACGCGAGCGCCTTGCGGGACATCACCGCCATGAGTTGTCGATGTGTGGCAACGCCACCGTTGACTGCGAAGATCTCGTCCAGCGACACGAGTCGATGATCGTTGACGACAGCGGCCGCACACAGCACATGTTCGCCCGCCTGTGGATAAGCCTGACGACAAGACGCAAATGTCCCCGACACGCCGTGCGTGCGGGGACATTTGCGTCTGCTCGCGCAGAAAGGTGACTAGCGGTAGTCGCTGTAGCCGTAGTCGTCCAGCGGCACCGCGGCGCCGGTGGCCTGGCCGAAGTCCGGGCTGTAGTACTGATCCTCGTAGGACGGGATCGTGTACGCCGCAGCGCGGGCTTCTTCGGTCGGCTGCACCTGGATGTTGCGGTACCGGTTGATACCCGTACCGGCCGGGATCAGCTTGCCGATGATCACGTTCTCCTTCAGACCCTGCAGCTTGTCGCTGCGGCAGTTGATCGCCGCATCCGTCAGCACGCGGGTGGTCTCCTGGAACGACGCCGCCGACAGCCACGAATCGGTGGCCAGCGACGCCTTCGTGATACCCATCAGCACCGGACGACCGGCCGCCGGCTCGCCGCCCTCGGCGACCACCCGACGGTTCTCGGTCTCGAACTCGCCACGCTCGGTCAGCGAGCCGGGCAGGAACTCCGTCGCACCCGAGTCGATGATCGTGACGCGACGCAGCATCTGCCGGACGATGACCTCGATGTGCTTGTCGTGGATCGACACGCCCTGAGCGCGGTAGACCTCCTGGACCTCCTTGACGAGGTGGATCTGCACCTCGCGGGGGCCCTGGACACGCAGCACCTCGTGCGGGTCGGCGGCACCTTCCATCAGCTGCTGACCCACCTCGACGTGGTCGCCGTCGGTGAGCAGGCGCTCGGTGCCGTCGTCGTGCTTGAACACCTTCAGGCGCTGACGGCGAGACAGCTTGTCGTACACCACTTCCTCGCCACCATCGTCGGGAATGATGGTGATCTTGTAGAAGCGCTCGCCCTCTTCGAGCTGCACCCGGCCGGTGACGTCGGCGATCGGCGCCTTGTTCCGCGGGATACGGGCCTCGAACAGTTCCTGCACGCGGGGCAGACCACCGGTGATGTCCTCACCCACGCCGCCCTGGTGAAACGTGCGCATGGTCAGCTGCGTACCGGGCTCGCCGATGGACTGCGCGGCGACGATGCCGACCGCCTCGCCGATGTCGACGAGCTTGCCCGTCGCCATCGAACGGCCGTAGCACATCGCACACACGCCGGTGCCCGTCGCGCAGGTCAGCACGGAGCGGACCTTCACCTCGGTGATGCCGGCGGCCAGCAGCGCCTCGATCGCCGGGTCGCCCAGGTCGTGGCCGCGCTCGACGACCACGTTGCCCTTGGCGTCGACGGCGTCGGTGGCCAGCGTCCGCGCGTAGGCCGACGTCTCGATGTGCTGATCGCGCACCAGGGTGTCACCCTGCAATTCGGCCAGCGTGACGGTGATGCCGCGCTCGGTCTCGCAGTCGGTCTCGCGCACGATGACGTCCTGGCTCACGTCGACCAGACGACGGGTCAGGTAGCCCGAGTCGGCGGTACGAAGTGCGGTGTCCGCCAGACCCTTTCGGGCGCCGTGGGTGTTGATGAAGTACTCCAGCACCGTCAGGCCCTCGCGGAACGAGGACTTGATCGGACGCGGGATGAACTCACCCTTCGGGTTGGTCACCAGACCCTTCATGCCGGCCAGTGTCCTGGTCTGCGTGAAGTTACCCGTGGCACCCGAATCGACGATCGTGATGATCGGGTTGTCCTTCGGGTAGTGCGCCCGCAGGGCCTCGCCGACCTCTTCGGTGGCGTCCTGCCAGATCTTGACCAGGGCGTCGTTGCGCTCGTCGTGGTTGAGCGCACCACGCTGGTACTTCTTCTCGATCTGGTCCGCTTCCTTCTCGTAGCGGTCCAGGATCTCCTGCTTCTGCGGCGGCACCAGCACGTCGGCCATCGACACGGTGACACCCGAACGGGTGGCCCAGTAGAAGCCGGCGTCCTTGAGCTTGTCCACGGTCTGCGCGACCACGATCATCGGGTAGCGCTCGGCGAGATCGTTGACGATCCGCGCCTGGACCTTCTTGTGCATCTGCTCGTTGACGAACGGATAGCCCTGCGGCAGAAGCTCGTTGAAGAGCACCCGGCCCAACGTGGTCTCCGCGGTCCAGGCGTCGCCCGGCTTCCAACCGTCCGGGAACGTCGAGGCCTCGATGTCGGCGGACGGACGCAGCTGCGTCAGCCGCACCCGGATCTTGGCCCGCACCGACAGCGCGCCGCGGTCCATCGCCATGATCGCCTCGGCCGGCGAGCTGTACACGCCGGTCTCCGGTCGATCCTTGGCCGCAGGCGTGAATTCGCCGGGGTCCCCGTCGATCATCGTCGTCAGGTAGTACAGGCCGGTCACCATGTCCAGACGCGGCATGGCCAGCGGCCGGCCCGACGCCGGCGACAGGATGTTGTTCGACGACAGCATCAGGATGCGAGCCTCGGCCTGCGCCTCTGCCGACAGCGGCAGGTGCACGGCCATCTGGTCACCGTCGAAGTCGGCGTTGAACGCCTCGCAGACCAGCGGGTGCAGCTGAATGGCCTTGCCCTCCACCAGCTGCGGCTCGAAGGCCTGGATGCCGAGGCGGTGCAGGGTCGGTGCGCGGTTCAGCAGCACCGGATGCTCGGCGATGACCTCTTCGAGGACGTCCCACACCTGCGGGCGCTGACGCTCGACCATCCGCTTGGCGCTCTTGATGTTCTGCGCGTGGTTGAGATCCACCAGACGCTTCATCACGAACGGCTTGAACAGCTCGAGCGCCATCAGCTTCGGCAGACCGCACTGGTGCAGCTTGAGCTGCGGGCCGACCACGATGACCGAACGGCCCGAGTAGTCGACACGCTTACCGAGCAGGTTCTGGCGGAACCGGCCCTGCTTGCCCTTCAACAGGTCCGACAGCGACTTCAGCGGACGGTTGCCCGGCCCGGTGACCGGGCGGCCGCGGCGGCCGTTGTCGAACAGCGCGTCCACCGACTCCTGAAGCATGCGCTTCTCGTTGTTGACGATGATCTCGGGCGCGCCGAGGTCGATCAGCCTCTTGAGCCGGTTGTTGCGGTTGATCACGCGGCGGTACAGGTCGTTGAGGTCCGACGTGGCGAACCGGCCACCGTCGAGCTGCACCATCGGCCGCAGCTCCGGCGGGATCACCGGAACCGCGTCGAGCACCATGCCCATCGGCGAGTTGGACGACTGCTGGAACGCCGCGACCACCTTGAGCCGCTTCAGCGCGCGAAGCTTCTTCTGCCCCTTGCCGCTTCGGATGACCTCGCGCAGCTCTTCGGCCTCGGCCTCGATATCGAAGTTCTCGATGAGCTTCTTGATCGCCTCGGCACCCATCGCGCCGATGAAGTACTCGCCGTAGCGGTCCTGCAGTTCGCGGTAGAGCACCTCGTCGACAATGAGCTGCTTGGGCGCCAGCTTGGTGAAGGTGTTCCAGATCTCCTCGAGCCGGTCCAGCTCACGCTGGGCCCGGTCGCGGATCTGGCGCATCTCACGCTCGCCGCCGTCGCGCACCTTGCGGCGCACGTCGCTCTTGGCGCCTTCCTTCTCCAGCTCCGCCAGGTCGGCCTCGAGCTTCTGCGACCGCTCGGCCAGGTCGAGATCGCGCTGATCCTCGACGGCCTTGCGCTCGACGACCATCTCGGCCTCCAGCGTGGACAGCTCGTTGTGGCGCATCTCGTCGTCGACCGCGGTGATGACGTAGGCGGCGAAGTAGATGATCTTCTCGAGATCCTTCGGCGCCAGGTCGAGCAGATAGCCCAGCCGCGACGGCACACCCTTGAAGTACCAGATGTGCGTGACGGGCGCGGCCAGCTCGATGTGGCCCATCCGCTCGCGGCGCACCTTGGCGCGGGTCACCTCGACGCCGCAGCGCTCACAGATGATGCCCTTGAAGCGGACGCGCTTGTACTTGCCGCAGTAGCACTCCCAGTCGCGAGTCGGTCCGAAGATCTTCTCGCAGAACAGGCCGTCCTTCTCAGGCTTCAGCGTGCGGTAGTTGATGGTCTCCGGCTTCTTGACCTCGCCGTAGGACCACTGACGAATGTCGTCGGCGGTGGCGAGACCGATCCGGAGCTCATCGAAGAAGTTGACGTCTAGCACGTAACTCCCTTTCCCCTTTCGGGATTGGTAACTATTTAAGCGAGATCTTCTACGGAGGCAGATTCGTTGCGCGACAAGTTGATTCCTAGGTTCGCCGCAGCGCGCTCCAGGTCCTCGTCGTCGCCGTCACGCATCTCGATCGCAGCACCGTCACTCGACAGCACCTCGACGTTGAGGCACAGCGACTGCAGTTCCTTGAGCAGCACCTTGAACGACTCCGGGATGCCCGGCTCGGGGATGTTCTCGCCCTTGACGATCGCCTCGTACACCTTGACCCGGCCGACGGTGTCGTCGGACTTGATGGTCAACAACTCCTGCAGCGTGTACGCCGCGCCGTAGGCCTGCATGGCCCAGCACTCCATCTCGCCGAACCGCTGGCCACCGAACTGCGCCTTACCGCCCAGCGGCTGCTGGGTGATCATCGAGTACGGGCCGGTGGAGCGGGCGTGGATCTTGTCGTCCACCAGGTGGTGCAGCTTGAGGATGTACATGTAGCCGACCGTCACCGGATACGGGAACGGTTCGCCACTGCGACCGTCGAACAGCATCGCCTTGCCGTCCTCGTCGACGAGCGTCTCGCCGTCGCGGTTGGGCAGCGTGGCCGACAGCAGACCCTGTAGCTCGGCTTCGCGGGCACCGTCGAACACCGGTGTGGAGACGATGCTTCCCGGCTCCGACTCCAGCAGCTCCTTCGGCAACGCACTCGCCCAGTCCGGTGAGCCGTTGATCTTCCAGCCGCTCTTGGCCACCCACCCGAGGTGGGTCTCCAGGATCTGGCCGATGTTCATCCGTCGCGGCACACCGTGGGTGTTCAGGATGATGTCGACGGGCGTGCCGTCCGGCAGGAATGGCATGTCCTCGACCGCCAGAATCTTGCCGATGACGCCCTTGTTGCCGTGGCGCCCGGCCAGCTTGTCGCCGTCGGAGATCTTGCGCTTCTGCGCGACGTAGACGCGGACCAGCTCGTTGACACCGGCCGGCAGCTCGTCGTCGTCCTCGCGGGAGAACACCCGGATGCCGATGACCTTGCCGGACTCACCGTGCGGCACCTTCAGCGACGTGTCGCGAACCTCGCGAGCCTTCTCACCGAAGATCGCGCGCAGCAGCCGCTCCTCCGGCGTCAGCTCCGTCTCGCCCTTCGGCGTGACCTTGCCGACCAGGATGTCACCGTCGCGGACCTCGGCGCCGATGCGGACGATGCCGCGCTCGTCGAGATCGGCCAGCACCTCATCGGAGACGTTCGGGATGTCCCGGGTGATCTCCTCGGCGCCCAGCTTGGTGTCGCGGGCGTCGATCTCGTGCTCCTCGATGTGAATCGAGGTGAGCACGTCCTCCTCCACCAGGCGGTTGGAGAGGATGATCGCGTCCTCGTAGTTGTGGCCCTCCCACGGCATGATCGCCACGAGCAGGTTCTTGCCCAGCGCCATCTCACCGTTCTCGGTGCACGGCCCGTCGGCGATGACCTGCCCCGCCTCGACACGCTGGCCGGCGTCGACGATCGGACGCTGGTTGGCGCAGGTGCCGTGGTTGGAACGGGCGAACTTCCGCATCCGGTAGGTGTGCCGGGTGCCGTCGTCGGCCATCACGGTGACGTAGTCGGCCGAGACCTCCTCGATCACGCCGGACTTGTCGGCGACGACGACGTCACCGGCGTCGATCGCGGCGCGCAACTCCATGCCGGTGCCCACCAGCGGCGCCTCGCTGCGCACCAGCGGAACCGCCTGGCGCTGCATGTTGGCGCCCATCAGCGCGCGGTTGGCGTCGTCGTGCTCGAGGAACGGGATCATCGCCGTCGCGACCGACACCATCTGGCGCGGCGAGACGTCCATGTAGTCGACCTCGGCCGACGACACGTACTCGACCTCGCCGCCCTTGCGGCGGACCAGGACGCGCTCCTCGGCGAAGCGACCCTTGTCGTCCAGCGGCGAGTTGGCCTGCGCCACGACGTGGCGGTCCTCCTCGTCGGCGGTCAGGTACTCGATGTCATCGGTGACAACACCGTTCTTGACCTTGCGGTACGGCGTCTCGATGAAGCCGAACGGGTTGACCCGCGCGTACACCGACAGCGAGCCGATGAGACCGATGTTCGGGCCTTCCGGCGTCTCGATCGGGCACATGCGGCCGTAGTGGCTGGAGTGCACGTCGCGGACCTCGAGACCGGCGCGCTCACGGGACAGACCGCCGGGGCCCAGCGCCGAGAGGCGGCGCTTGTGGGTCAGGCCGGAAAGCGGGTTGTTCTGGTCCATGAACTGCGACAGCTGGCTGGTGCCGAAGAACTCCTTGATCGCCGCCACGACCGGGCGGATGTTGATCAGGGTCTGCGGCGTGATCGCCTCGACGTCCTGGGTCGTCATGCGCTCACGCACGACGCGCTCCATGCGTGACAGGCCGACCCGGATCTGGTTCTGGATCAGCTCGCCGACCGTGCGCAGGCGACGGTTGCCGAAGTGGTCGATGTCATCGACTTCGACCGGGACCTCGACGCCACCAGGAACGGTCATCGTCTTGTCGCCCTGGTGCAGGCGCACCAGGTACTCGATGGTCGCGACGACGTCCTCTTCGGTCAGCGTGGTCGACGTGGTTTCGGCCGGCTGCGCGGTGATGCCGAGCTTCTTGTTGACCTTGTAGCGGCCCACGCGGGCCAGGTCGTAGCGCTTCTCCTTGAAGAACAGGTTCTCCAGCAGGGTCTGCGCGGACTCCTTGGTGGGCGGCTCGCCCGGGCGCAGCTTGCGGTAGATGTCCAGCAGCGCCTCGTCGGTGCCTGCGGTGTTGTCCTTCTCGAGCGTCGACATCATGATCTCGGAGAAGCCGAAGCGCTCGGTGATCTGCTCGTTGGTCCAGCCCAGCGCCTTGAGCAGCACGGTGACCGGCTGACGACGCTTGCGGTCGATACGAACACCGACGGTGTCGCGCTTGTCGACGTCGAACTCCAGCCACGCGCCGCGGCCGGGGATCACCTTGACGCTGTGCAGCATCTTCTCGGTGGACTTGTCGATGCTCTCGTCGAAATAGACGCCCGGCGAGCGGACCAGCTGGCTCACCACGACACGCTCGGTGCCGTTGATGATGAACGTGCCCTTCTCGGTCATCATCGGGAAGTCGCCCATGAAGACCGTCTGGCTCTTGATCTCGCCGGTGTTGTTGTTGATGAACTCGGCCGTGACGAACAGCGGGGCCGCGTACGTCATGTCCTTGTCTTTGCACTCGTCGACCGGCGCCTTGACCTCGTCGAAGCGCGGATCGGAGAAGGACAGCGACATCGAGCCCGAGAAGTCCTCGATCGGGCTCAGCTCGGTGAGAACCTCTTCGAGGCCGCCCACGGGCGATTCCTCGCCACGCTGCTTGGCCTTCTCACGCCACGCCTCGGAGCCGATCAGCCATTCGAAGGACTCGGTTTGAACATCAAGAAGCCCGGGAACCTCGAGGGGCTCACGCAGCTTTGCAAAGGAAATTCGGTTTGGTGCTCCTGGGACGGAGTTTTTAGTAGCTTCTGCTGTCTTGCTTGGGCGGGACCCTGCCAAGATGCATCCTTCCAGCACCTCATGCGACTCTGAAGGGGCCGGTACCACCGGACCCTCATGCGCCGCGATATCTGCGTCGGTTCGGCCGGCCACTCACGACCACAAACTTCCCGAACGCACGGCACGCGACTAGATCACTGAGCGGGGCTCAGGCTAGGACATCGGTGTCAGGTGCGGGTTTTAGGTGGGCAGGATGCAGCCAGCGCAACGTCCAACAGTACCGCAGGACGGCGTATTCCTCAACCACCGCGCGCATGGACGGTCGGGGCGCTGGCTGGCGACTCGATAATTCTCACCCATCCATACATTGCTGACCAACAGATTGGCCCCTCAACGGCCGTCCGTCAAGAGATAACACGGTGTTTGGTGTGGAGTTTTACGCTCCGACGGAAGTCACGGCACGGGTGCGGCGGTTCCCTCACGCGGCGATCGCGTCGCCGCAGGTTCCGGTCCCCGACGTGCCGACGGAGTCGGTGACGCAGGTCGGCTCGAAGGTGAAGAACACATTGCCCAGCGACACGAACGGCTGCAGGAAGTTCAGCAGGAACGGCTTGGTGAGCGCGTTCGGCAGGTCCACCACGGTGGCCTCGCCGCTCGGGGTCTGCAAGCTGAACTCCTCGCCGCGGTCGAGGTAGATGCCCGTTTCCTTGTTGCCGGCGAACATGTCGTTGACCCAACCGACCGCAATCTGCTGGGCGGCCGCGACGTTCTGCGGCTTCGAGAAGCCCGAGACCAGCTGTTGGGCGAACTGGATCAGCGGATTGCCGCCGCGCATCGTGTCGACATGTGATCCCCCGACCAGCGTGACACCAACGAACTCGCCCGGCCTGGCCTCGAGCAGCGCATCGGTACCGACACCGAACTGGTTCCAGAAGTACTTCGGCGCCGCGAGCTGATAGATCGGAATCGACATCGGCACCTTGTCCAACGCCTCGGCCATCGCACCGTTGGGGTCGAGGCCGACGCCGTCGAGCAACACCACTCCGGCGAGCCGGTCGACGGTGTTGTTCTCGACCATGGCGCCCGCCATGCCCGAAACCGCGCCGCCGCCGAGCGAGTGCCCCATGAGCACGACCCGATCGGGAATCGGACCGGTGTAGCCGGCTGCTCGCGCGCTCTCGAGCAAGGCCGTGTTGTCGTCGTCGAACAATCCCGCCATGGCCTCGTGCATGGGTGCGGCGCCGAGCCAGCATGCATCGGCGGCGAAGAAGTTCGACGTGATCGACGGCGCGACGACGATGCTGTTCGTCTGCTCGGCCAGCGCCGCGGCGGTGTGGCTGTACCACGGGCCGCTGGCCAAGAAGCCGTGCTGCAGGTAGATCAGCCGGTCCGGCGGTGGCTGGCCCTCCTCGGTCTTCGGGATGTACCAGTCCGCGGGCACCTCCTCGCCTTCGCCCTCCTCGCACGCACAGTCGATTCGCAGAGAAGAGGAGCGCACGGTGACGGTGCTGTTCGGCGGCAGGACCGGTGGGCCGCCCAAGATCCGGGTCGCGATCGCGTAGAGGTCGAACACGATCGTGCCGATCACTCTGATGATGTCGGGGACCTGCGGGGCGGTCGCGGTGGCGGCTGCCGCCAGCGGTGCCGACGCGAAGGCCACCGCCTGCACTTCGGGTTCTTCGGTCTTCTCGACGAGCTTGTCGAGTGGGATCGTCGCGGTCTGCTCGACGGCGGGCTGGACGGTCGCGTTGTCGAGGCCCGTCTCGATGACCGTCTTCTTCTCGAACTCGGGTGTGACGGAGGCGGTGTCCTCGTCCGATGTGGTGGCCGTGATGTTCGCCGTGCCCGCAGCGCTCGTCTGCCTGGTCGTGTCATCGCTACCCGAGCGGGACTTCGTGACGACGTCGTCGTTGGCGGCCGTGCCGTCGACGGCCAGTTCGTCGTCGGTCGCTTCCTCGTCGGTCGCTTCCTCGTCGTCGGAGGCCTTCTCGTCGGTCGCTTTCTCGTCGGTCGCCTTCTCGTCGTCGGTGGTCTCCTTGTCGTCGGTGGTCTCCTTGTCGTCGGTCGACGCGTCGTCGTCCGGATCCTTCGCATCGGCGTCGTCGGGATCCGTTGCGTCGTCCTTCTGGCCGGAGGCGTCCTTCGGACCGGAGGCGTCCGCCCCGTCATCGGCGCTCCCGGCACCCGTCGTGCCGCCACCCGGTGAATCCTTCTTGCTGTCAGTCGAATTCGACGCCTGGGAACTCTTCGAACCACCGGTATCCGACGAGGAACCGTCGTCCGCGATCGCCACGCCCGTACCCGCGAGCATCGCTGCCGTCATGCCGGCGATGACCACGCCGGCGCTAACCCACACCCACAACCGGTCGACCATGACCTCTCCCTGTTCGACGACGCGAGAAAGATAACGTCCGTCGTCGTTACGGGAGCGGGTTTCGGCCGGCATGCACAACTTCGGTTTCGGCTCGTTCGATGCGCACCGGCACGCCGGTCAACCGGGCCATGCCGGCCAAGCTCTCGATGTCGGACGGATCGCTCGACATGAGCCGATTGACGTTGGCGCCGCCGGCGTCGTTGGCCACCCGCCAGCCGGCGGTGCCCTTGTGCCCCCAGCCGTGCGGGACCGCGACCACGCCGGGGACGATGTCCTTGGTGACGACCACAGCCAACTCGATCTCGCCGTGCGGCGACGCGATCCGCACCGTGTCGCCGTCGACGATGTGCGCAGCGGCCGCGTCGTCGACGTGGATGCGCGCCTGATGCATGCGCTCGCCGCGCATCAGCAGCGGTGAGTTGTGCAGCCACGAGTTCTCCGACCTCGCCTCACGCATGCCGATCATCCGCATCGGATAGCCGTCGGGAACGCTGCGCCGCGACAGCTTGTCCACCTCGGTGGCGATCTCGTCGTGGCGCAACCGGATCCGGCGGCCGCGGTACACGACGGTGTCACGCAGCACGCCGTCGCGCAGATTGTCGGCAAGCACGCTGCCGTGCGGATGGCGGCCGGTGAGCTTGGAGAAGCTCAACCCACGGCGCAGGCCGAACCGGTCACCGCCGTCGGCCAGCCGGATCACCGCATCGACGAGCACGCGGGGAGTCAGCCGAACACCGAAGAGCGACAACACTTTCCGCATGCCGGCGAGTGCCGCCAGGCCGGGCGTCGACCGCCACATCCTGGCGGCGAGGTCGTCGATGATCTCCCACTCCGCCCGTGCCTGCCCCACCGGCGCGATGACGGCCTCGGTGGCCTGCCGGAACGGGGTGGGCTGCAGGGTCTGGAACGGCAGCGGGAAGTCGTCGCGCTCATACATCGATGTCGCGGGCAGCACGTAGTCGCAGTGCGCCAGCGTCTCGTTGACGTAGAGGTCGATCCCGACCATCAGGTCCAAGGACTCCAGCGCCGTCTCCAATTCGTCGCCGTTGGGCACCGACAGCACCGGATTGCCCGCACCGACGAACAGCGCCCTGACCTGGCCGCGGCCCGGCGTGATGATCTCCTTGGCCATCACGGCCGCGGGTTCGGAACCCAGTACGGACGGGAAGCCGCCGATGCGCGAGCGCTTGCGGGAGTAGACGGCCCGAAGCATCGCACCGCCCGCCTTGTTCAGCCACCGCTCCCCCGGCAACCCCCACCGGCCGAACATGCTGCCGCCGGGCACGTCGAGGTTGCCGGCGACCACGTTGACGGCGTCGAGTAGATACGTCGTCAGCGTTCCATTCTCCCCGGTGCTGGTGCCGACGCGGCCGTACACCGCGGCCCGTTCGGTGCGGGCGAGGTCGTGGGCCAACGAGCGGACGGTCTCGGGTTCGATGCCGGTGTGCGACTCGGTCGCCTCCGGGCTGAACGGCCTTGCCAGCCGCTCCAGCCACGCGCCGCCGTCAGCCTGCGACGCGAGTCGGTGCCGGTCCACCAGGTTCTGCGCGAACATCACGTGCAGCAGCGACAGGAGCAGATAGGCGTCGCCGTCGGGGACGATGCCCAGCCACTCGAACTGAGCGGCGGTTTCTGTCTTGCGCGGGTCGATCACCAGCACGCGTCCGCCGCGCTTGACGATGTCGTGCATGCGGTCCCTGATCCGGGGCACGGTCAACACGCTGCCGTGCGAGATGACCGGGTTGGCGCCGATGACGACGAGCAGATCGGTGCGCAGCACATCGGGTACCGGCAGCGCCAGCGGTGAGCCGTAGAGCAACTGGCTGGCCACGAAGCGGTTGTTCACATCCTGGGAGCCGGCGGTGAACACGTGCAGGCCCCGGCCGGGGCCGCCGATGAGACCGAGCCCGAATCCGGCCATCAGGGTGGTGAGGCTCAACGTGTACGAGTAGCTGAACGCGCCAGGGTTACCGAAGTACCAGCCGATCGCGCCCGCCCCATGGGCCCGGTGGATGGCGCCGAGCCGTGCGGCGATGTCGGTCATCGCCTCGTCCCAGCCGACGGGTTCGAAGCCGCCGCCGGTGCGCCGCCGCAACGGAGTGGTGACGCGATCGTGGTCGTTGACGACCTCGGTGAACGCGATGCCCTTCTGGCAGGCGAACCCCGCCGAAAGCGGATGGTCCTTATCGGGGCGCAGTGCCGTGAGACGGCCGTCCTCGACGGTCGCGATCATGCCGCACAGCGGCTCGCAGATCCGGCAGAACGTCGGTTTGTGTTCGACGCCCACCAGCGTGGCTTACTGTTGCGCGCGCGGGATGGCGCCGGTCGGCGCCTCTTCGTCGACCGTGCGATGCCGGGCCCTCGGGTCGTCGACGTCGGGGATCGCATGCGCCTGGTACCGGTGCGTGCCCTCGAGGTCGTCGCGGATGGCTTCCTGCGCCTTGGGCGGCAGGGTGTGCATGATCTCGCGCACCCGGGCCTGACGACGGTAGACACCCTGGCGCTCCGGCATGCCGGGTGTCGCCTGGATCTGCGGCGGCACACCCTCGATCTCCTCGACACCACCGTCGTGGTGGCCGGCGTCGATCATGGCCTGCTCCTCGGCCATCGTCGACTCGTCCTTCTCCTCGGACATGCCGATCGGGCCGATACGGCGACCGTTGAGGAACTGCCGGACGACCGGCTCGTCGCTGGTCAGCAGCACCTCGCGCGGACCGAACATCACCAGGTGCTTGCGGAACAGCATGCCCATGTTGTCCGGCACCGTGCGGGCGATGTTGATGTTGTGCGTCACGATCAGGATCGTGCAGTCGATCTGCGCGTTGATGTCGATCAGCAGCTGGCTCAGATACGCGGTACGCACCGGGTCCAGACCCGAGTCGGGCTCGTCGCAGAGGATGATCTGCGGGTCGAGCACCAGCGAGCGGGCCAGGCCGGCGCGCTTGCGCATACCGCCGGAAATCTCGCCGGGGAACTTGTTCTCGTCGCCGGCCAGACCGACCAGCTCGAGCTTCTCCATGACGATCTGTCGGATCTCGCTTTCCTTCTTCTTGGTGTGCTCACGCAAGGGGAAGGCGGTGTTGTCGTAGAGGCTCATCGAGCCGAACAGGGCACCGTCCTGGAACATCACGCCGAACAGCGTGCGGATCTCGTAGAGCTCCTTGGCGGTGCACTGGATGACATCGGTGCCGTCGACGATGATCTTGCCGCGCTCCGGCCGCAGCAGCCCGATCAACGACTTCAAGAACACGGATTTGCCGGTACCGGACGGGCCGAGCAGCACGCTCACCTCACCCGGCGGCAGGTCGAATGTGACGTCCTCCCAGATTCGCTGGGGGCCGAAGGACTTGGTCAGTCCTTCAATTTGAATTCCAATGCCCACGCTCGCGATCCTTCCGCCAGTCATCGTCACGCCACTCGCTTGACCGCTTGTGGCTTGAGTCACTGTAGCCTACGCCTCCTGGCCACAACACTCGTCTGCAGTCAGATTGTGACTCATCCGCGAGACGACTGTGGGGCCGACCCATTTGCTGGATCGACCCCACAGTTGTGCTATTGCCGGCTCGCCGGCGGTGGCGTTGCAGGCTACTTGACGGTGACCGTCGCGCCCGCGGCCTCGAGCTTGGCCTTGGCGTCGTCGGCGGCCGCCTTGTCGACCTTCTCGAGCAGCGGCTTGGGAGCGCCGTCGACGAGGTCCTTGGCCTCCTTGAGGCCCAGGCCCGAGACGATCTCGCGGACGACCTTGATGACGCCGATCTTCTTGTCGCCGGCACCCTCGAGGATGACGTCGAACTCCGACTGCTCCTCAGCGGCCTCGGCGGGGGCACCACCAGCAGCGGCACCCGGAGCCGCGGCGACGGCGACCGGAGCAGCGGCGGTGACCTCGAAGGTCTCCTCGAACTTCTTGACGAACTCGGAGAGCTCCAGCAGCGTCAATTCCTTGAACGCGTCGAGCAGGTCGTCGGTGGACAGCTTGGCCATGGTTGGTCCTTTCTGATTCTTCTTGATGGGCGATTTGTGGAGCTTTGGCGGCGGTCAGCGCCGGTGCGGCTCCACAAGTCGGGGGGTTAAGCCGCTTCCTCAGTGGCCTTCTTCTCTTGCAGAGCTGCGGCCAGCCGGGCGACCTGCGACGCCGGAGCGTTGAACAGGCCGGCAGCCTTGGACAGGTTCGCCTTCATCGCGCCGGCCATCTTGGCCAGCAGCACCTCGCGCGACTCCAGGTCGGCGATGCGCTCGACCTCGGACACGCTCAGCGGGCGGCCGTCCATGTAGCCGCCCTTGATGACGAGGGCCTTGTTGTCCTTGGCGAACTTCTTGATCGCCTTGGCGGCGTCGACGGCCTCGCCCTTGACGAACGCGATCGCGGTGGGACCGACGAACAACTCGTCGAGCCCCTCGATGCCCGCCTCCGCCGCGGCACGCTTGACCAGCGTGTTCTTGGCGATTGTGTAGGTGGCGGAATCACCGAGCGAGCGGCGCAGGTCTTTGAGGTTGGCCACCGTCAGCCCGCGGTATTCGGTGACGAGCGTCGCCGAAGCCTGGGTGAACTGCTCGGCGATGTCGGCAACCGCGGTGGCCTTGTCAGCCTTGGCCATGCATGCCTCCTCGTGGATGGGAACCATCGGCCGAGAAAGGATGAGGGGCCGGAACGACGAACGCCCCGACGCAGACAGGTCGGGGCGCACATGACGTACTAGCCTCGTCCTCCTGCGTGGGCCGCCCGGGGATCCGGGACCTTCAACCGATTGATCGGTGACCGACGGTCTTCGGTGGAACGTCGGCAAGTTTAGCCTGCCGCCCACTCATCAGCCAAAACGCGGGTGAATTCGGTGTCCGAACAGTCGCGAAGCGACGGTCACGACACCGAAATCACCAGCAATCCGTACAGCACGATCAATAGGCCGACGCGCAGCCAGTGCAACCGGTCCCACCGACGGGCAAGGTCGCGATCGGCCTCGGCGGCATCGGACCAGCGGCCGATCCGGTTGTTGATCGGCACCATCAGCGTCACGGTCGTGAGCAAGACCAATGCCATCAGCACAGCTGCGGTGATGACGAGCCAGTTGCCGGTGACGACCGCCGTCGCGATCAAGGCGGCCAGCGAGGCGACGTACCAGAACGGCATCACTTTGCCCAGTACGCGGGCGGCGTCGCCGCGCGCCTGTCGAAAGGCTTGGTCGGGCAGGCGGCCGATCACCGGGTGGGTGAACACCGCGACCCCGATCTCCACGCCGACCAGCGGACCAGTGATCACCAGGGCAATGAGTGCGACGAAATGTTCCATCACTCGACCATCGCCGGTATGCTGACAAAAAACAAGGTACTGACAAATTTGTCAGCTCATGGAGGGCTCATGGCGGTGTCGAAGAAGGGTCTCAACGAGTGTCCGATCGACACCGCGCTGACGGTCATCGACGGACGTTGGAAGGGCACCATCCTGTGGCGGCTGCAGGACGGCCCGATGCGCACAGCCGAGTTACGTCGCAGCATCCCCGACATCACCGAGCGGATGCTCATCCGCCACCTGCATGAACTCGTCGATGACGGCATCATCGACCGACACGACGCCCGGACCGTGCCGCCCTGCGTGCACTACTCGATATCGGAGTACGGCATGACGCTTGCTCCGGTGCTGGCGAGCCTGTGCGACTGGGGGCGAAAGCACATGGCGCGTAGCTGATTCGCCGTCAGTGGACCAACAGCGCCGCGGCACCGACGAGGCCCGCTTCACCGCCGAGCTCGGCGGGCACCACCCGCACCTGGCGAATGAACTCCAGTCCGGCGTAGGAAGTCAACGCCTCGCGGACGGGGTCGAACAGCAGCGCCCCTGACTTGGCCACGCCGCCGCCGATGACGACGCGGTCCAGGTCGCAAACCGCTGCGACGGACGCGATCATCGTGGCCACGGCGACCGCGCCCCGGCGAAACGCCCGCATTGCGACGGCGTCGCCGGCAGTGGCGGCTTCGGCCAACTCCTTGGCGTCGGCGTGCGCGGGCGCATCCCAGCCCTGCTCGCGTGCCCACTGCGCCATGCGCGGGCCGGCGGCGATGGTCTCGACGCAGCCACGGCCGCCGCAGGTGCACGGACCGCCGTCCGGATCGACGACGACGTGGCCGACGTGCCCGGCGTTGCCGGTCCGGCCGTCATAAGGTGCGCCGTCGAGCACCAACCCGCCGCCGACGCCGGTCGACACCACCATGCCGAGCAGGAACTCGGCGCCGCGGCCCGCACCGCGCCACCGCTCCCCCATCGCCATGCACAAGCCGTCGCCTGCCAGTCTCACCGGGGCGCCGACGGCCATCGACACCCGCTCGGCGATCGGAAAGCGTTGCCACGCGGTGATGTTGATCGGACTGACGGTTCCCGTCGCCAAGTCGATCGGTCCCGCCGAGGCGATTCCGGCGCCGCGGACCCGACCACCAGCGGCGGCGAACGCCTCGCTGATCAGCGAATCCAGCACCGCCCAAATCGTTTCCGCGTCGCCGTCAGGCGTCGGCAGCTTTGCCTGATGCACCAGCGTCCCCGCATCGTCGACCAGACCGACCGCGATCTTTGTGCCGCCGACGTCGATCGCGAGCGCGAGGGTGGAATCGGCCATCAGTGCCGATGGGTGTTGTCGGGCTGACGCGGGTCACCGGGATGCTCGTACCCCGGGGCGAGCTGCACGACGGCCGCGCAACGGGCGTCCAGCCACAGCCGGAAGGCGCGACGGCGCGCGGCGGCACGCAGATGCGCCGCGACCTCCGCAACTCCGTTGAAGCGCAGGGGGTTCCGTGTCCGGTACGACGCGGCCTCGTCGTCGGTGACGTCGATCTCCGATGTCACCTCCGCGAACACCGCGCGGGCCAACGGGTCGGCCAGTACCGACGCCGCCACACTGCCGAACTCCATCCGCACCGTCATGTCGGGCAGCAGTGCTGCTTCGGCGGGTGCGCCGGCGGCGGTCAACCCGCGCGCTTGGGCCTCGGCCGCCACGACGCGCTCGGCCACCAGGAGCTGGGTCAGCCAACGCCGAAGCTGCCGTCCCTCACTGGTACCGGGCCGCGGCAGCGACGACGCGATCCGCGACCCCCGCAGCGAAGCCTCGCGTGCGTCGACCTCCTCGACCGAAACCGGCGCACCGTGCACCGTCGCTGCGACACCCGCCCACGAGGCCGCGTTGCTCATCGCACCGTCACCTTCACCGCAGGCGTGTAGACGAGCTGTCCGGCCCCGGCAAGCCGGATCAACGCCCACCATTCGCCGGGCCCTATCCATTCCGGAGGCGCGACGTCGAAGCCGATTTCCGCGGTGCCACGAGCGGACAGCTCGACGCCGGATGCCGCCGGACCCAACCATTCCCATGTGCCCCATGGGCTGATGAGGTGTGCCTCGACGGCGATGTCGGCATACGCGTCGGTGCCGACCGTGACCGCGAGCCGCGCCGATTCACCGGCGTTGACGTCGACGGGCTCCGGTCCGGCGACCAACCGCAGCAGGGTGTCATCGGGTGATGCGTCGACCGCGACGACGCACACGTCCTCGACCACCTGGCGCCACGCGGGCGGGATCGACACGTGCGCGCCGGTCAACGCGAGTTCTGCACGCACTGGGTACAACCCGGGCAACACCTTCTCCGGTGCGGTGAGGCTCACGCTGGTGTCCAGATACTCGCCCGGCGGCAGCATGAACGACAGCACGGCGGGTTCGGCTGTCCAGCCGTCCGGGCACAGCAGGTGCACCCGTCCGTGCAGTACCTCGTCGCTGCAGTCGCTGGCGGCGGTGAGCCGGAGCTGCACCGACGAACCGGACGCGACGACGTGCTGCGGATGCAGGTGCGCGACCGCGGGCAGACCACCGAGCGCCGCCGGTCCCCGGTTGTGCAACCAATACCGAGCGTAGAGCGGCTGCGCCTCCTCCGCCTCGGGCGCCAGCACCGCATGATCGGCCTGCAGTACCTGCGGCATGTTGAATCGTGCCAGCACGGTGGCGATCTCGAAGCCGTGCAACGACAAACCGTCCGGCGTCACCTCCTGTACGCGGGGCCGCTCGAGAAGATCCACCCGAACCGCGGCGGATACTCGTCGCAGCCCGGAGGTGACCGTGACTTCCGCCGTGGCCCCGGTCGTTTCGACGAACCGCATCGCGACGCCGTCCGACGGGTGAACCGCCCGGGCGCTACCGCCGGCCAACGGGTTGCCGGCGGCCTTCAACGCACCGAGCTGCACCGTGCCCGCCGGCTCGATCTCCAACAGCGAACCCGACGACGGCAGCCCGCCCGCGGCACCGGACTTCTCCGTCACCGCAAGAAGCGGATGCGAGAACTCCGCGCTACGGGCCGGAACGCCCGCCCGCCGCCAGTCGCCGTCACCGGAGACCAACGCGTATTCGAAAGTGTGTGTCCAGTGCTGCAATTGGAAGTTCGACCCGTCGGGCGCGGTCCGGCGTGGCGGGTCGATCCAGGTGCCCGACGGCCACCCTGTGCATGACCGCATCAGCGAAAGATGCATAGTCCCATCGGGCTCGACGGCGAACCCCGGCAGACCGCGATTCAGCACCGCCACCGTCCGGTCCTCGAAGGCCGCCTCCCCCGCCGGTGAGTCCTGCTCGACAACGATCTCCCAGTCGGCCAGGTCCTCGACGACGCCGGTCACCGCGTCATCCAATGTCGACCCCGCGACGATCAGCACCGGCAGCGCCCGCACGTCACGCAGATCTGCGCCCGGCACCCACGCCTCGGCCAGCGGCACTGCCGCCGGCACCCACACCCTGGCGGTGCCGGTCGCATGCAGTTGCCGCTTCAACTCCTCGGCGTACGAAGAATCCGCTTCGGCCAGAACCGTTGCGGTGAAGATGTTTTCATCGGGTCCACCGATCGCGAGCCGCGTGTCCGGCAGGTTCGAGTCGACCGCGAGATCGCCGTAGCGCGGCTTGTCGGCGCCACTGCAGGTCGCGGTGACTGCGGCGCGCGCCAACGCCACCATCAGCGGACGCGCCACCGCGGACGCGGTCTCAGTCGGCGTCACCACCTCGGCAACGGACACCGCGTGACACCCGTCGCCGACGCGCACCCGCACGGTCGACGACAGCCCGAACCAGCCGTACGCCGGGTTGTCCAACGTCCACGGATGCGTCGCGGCGTCGATCGCCGCTTCTTGTCCGCGTTCGTGCAGCAGTCCGAACCCCCGCCCGATGACCGCGTCACCGACCTCGCTGACCGGCAGCGCCCCGGGCACCGGGCACGGCCAGCGCAGCCGCAATAGCCGGTCGGCGCCGGTGAACTCGTCGATCGTGGTCTGACAGTCGACGCGCGGCACACCCCGCCACAGCGTGACGGTCTGTTCGTAACGCAACACCTCACCGATGCGGCCGCGGATCTTCAGCCGCTCGCCTAACGCTCCGCGGTAGGCCTGCACGTCGGCCGCCGACGACGACGAACAGGTCACCGGCCCCTTGGGCAGCAGGTGCCACGGGCCCTCGCCGGCCTCCGGATGCGCGGAATATTCGTCGTAGACCGCCAATTCATTTCCGACCTTGCCGTGGGCCAGCAACGAGCGACCCGAGTCGGTTTCGATCAACGAGTCCACCGCACCGCCACGTGAGGGGTCCACCTGTAGCCGGTAGTGCTCATTGCTGATCTCGTTACCCTGCACGGGTTCCCAGTTCGTCGATGAGTCCGAATCCTCAAGCCGGTAGGCCTGCCAGCCCAGCGACGGCACGTCGCGGGCCAGCCAGCTGACCGTCCGTGCTCCGTACTGGGCGGGCACCTCATCGCCGGCGCAGTCGATGACCCGCACCGGTCCGCCAGCTTCCGGAAGGTGAGCGGTCACCACGTCAGTGCGGCTGTGCGTCAACGTATTCCACACGACGACCGATCCTTCGACCGCGCCCGACAGCAGGGCCAGCGCGTTGTTGCGGGCCGCCGTTCCCAACTCCCAGGCGTCGCGCCAGCCGGTCATCAGATCGAGGTACACCTGGTCGGATTCCGAGCCGGTGATCGCGTCATGGTGCGCGCCATAAGCCAATTGGACCCACGCCTTGGCCAGCGCCGCCTGCGGATAGGTCGCACCGCCGAGAAGTCCGGCGAACACCGCGAACTTCTCCGCGTCGAGCACCGCGTCCTCGGCGGCCCGGTTGGCCTGCTTTGTGTCGATGTAGGAGACGTCTTTTCCGGTGTAGATCGGGTTCATGTCGCGCGTCTGCGGCGACGGCTCGACACCGCGTTCGGCCAGTTCGGCGCGCACCGCCGCGAAGAACTCCTTGGGCAGCGCGCAGACGAAGCGGGGCCAGGTGTAGCGCGAGTTCCATGACCGGTGAATCGCGGTGACCCACTTGTTCGGTGGCGTGTAGTCGGTGCCGACGGGCAGCAGCACGTTACGGGTCAGCGCCACCTTCTTCAACGACGTGAACAGTTGATACGTCTCGGCTTCGGCCTGCTCCAGTGTCGGCGCCGAATCCATCCACCAGCCCGCCGAGTAGTGTGCGGGCATGTAGTGGGTGAGCAGCCCGCGCCCGGACGGGGAGATCCAGTCGAACTCGCTGCTGAACTGCATCCGCTCCGGATCGCCGCCGCCGGCCATCGGGCCCCACTGGTGATGGGGGCCGCGGGCCCACGAACTCGACGTCAGCCCCGCATCTGCGGCCATTCCGGGGAACTGCGGATCGTGACCGAACGCGTCGAGCTGCCAGGCCGTCGCCGGATTGGCGCCCAGCACGTCACGTTGAAACCCGATGCCGTGCACGAAGTTCCGAATCGTCGTCTCGGGACTGGTGAGGTTGGTGTTCGGCTCGTTGTAGGTGCCGCCCATGATCTCGACCCGGTCGTCGGCGATGAAACGGCGTAGATCGTCGCGCTCTTCGGGGTGGGTGTCCCAGAACGGCTTGAGGTAGTCGACTTCGGCCAGCACGAACTTGTATTCCGGTTCCCGGCGGGCCATTTCGAGGTGTGCGCTGACCAGATCGAAGCCGTTGGTCTGCCTGCACCGGCCCGGCGGGTCCTCGCTCCACGCCGCGGTGTAGGCCGCCTGCGTGTTCCACCACACCGGGTCGTAGTGGAAGTGGCTGATCATGTACATGGTCCAGCCTGGTTCGGCGACGGTGAAGACGAACGGCGTGATGCCATCACTGGTGACCACGCGGGCCTGGCGCTGCTCGCCGACGACGGCGTCGGTCACCGTGACCGGCACCTCCAGGCTGCCGTCCCCCGCTGCGGCGCGCGCGTGACCCGTCACGCCGTCACCGTCGACGCGCACCTCGCCCCCGCCGCCGGTGTAACCGATCCGCACGATCTGCTGCGGCGCATCTGCGGGCCCGACGAACAAGTCCGTCGACTCCGCCGAAATGACCCGCACACCCAAACCCTACGGCGTACGTGGTCGTGGTGATCGAGACTGCGGGCAGATCGCGAAAACTCGTGTGCGCGCGATCTGTGGGGGCCCACGCGAAGCCGGGGACAGTTTCGGGGGACGGTCGGCACGATCAGGCGCGAGAGATGTCGATCACCAGAGCCCGGTGATCCGAGATCGTCAACGACGGCGCGCAGCACTGCTCCACCCGCAGGCCGGGATCGTCGGTGACGATGTGATCGAGCTGACGGTCGGGATCGTGGGCGGGGAATGTGAGGGCCGTGGCCAGTGGCCGCAGCCGGGCCCACCGCCTGACGGTAGGCGGCGTCATGTTCAGATCGCCCATCAACACCCGCGGCGACGGGAAGCCACGCATATCGCGCAGCAACCGTCGCAACTGCACCCGGTTCCACCCCGGCACGAACGACAGATGCGTATTGGCAACGGTCAGCGGCCCCAGGGGGGCGTCCAGCTCGCCGACCATCGCCGCGCGCGGCTCCTCGTTGACGATCTGCACCCGATTCGGACCGGGCAGGTACATCGGAAACGGCACGGGAATTCGCGGCAGCCGCAAGACCTGCCACGACTCCGCCGGAAACCGCGACAGCAGCGCGATCCCGTAGGCGGCGGTGCCGGGTTGCTCGTCACCGGTGGCGGCCATCCAGGTGGCCCCCGGCGTCCCGGAGATCGCCGCCACGAACCGGTGGCTGACTGCGCCCATTGCTTCGGCGGCGACCGCGGTGAGGTCGGCCATGCCCGAACGCGGCTGATCAAGGTCGACTTCCTGCAGCGCCAGGATGTCGGCGTCGAGTTCCCGAACGGATTCCACGAGCCGGTCGCGGTGAACCATGCCGTCGTGAACGCTGCGCCCGTGCAAGATGTTGAAGGTGGCCAGACGCATCCGCATGGGTACTAGCTACCCACAATGGCCGCTAGGCCACCAGTCGGCCCCAGGAGAGTAGTGCCCCAGAGAAACGATGATCTGCGCGACGCGCTCAAACGCGCGGCGTCGGCACTGCGGGCACAGGGCCCGGATTTCGCCCTGGGCGGCAGCTACGCGCTGTGGGTGTTCGGCGGCCCCGAACCCGTGCACGACGTGGATTTCGTGGTCGCAGAGCCCGACACCGAGAAGGCCGCCGCGACGCTGGAGGAGGCCGGTTTCCGCATCGAGCGAACCCCGGAGGACTGGTTGTTCAAAGCGTGCGTCGGGCAGGACTTCGTCATCGACGTACTGCACCGACTCAACGGTGTGCCCGTCGAGAAGGAGAGCATCGTGGCGGCCGAGGAGCACGACGTGCTCGCAGTCCGGATGCGCGTCCTGGCGCCCACCGAGGTGATGCGAGAGAAGTTGAACTCGCTCAACGAACACCATTGCGACTTCGCCGCCCTGCTGCCCGCCGTGCGTGCGGTGCGCGAACAACTGGATTGGAAACAGCTCCGCGACGACACCGCCGACAACCCGTTCGCCGCGGTGTTTCTGATGCTCGCCGACCGGCTGGAGCTCACAAACTGAGGCTGCGCTGCAACCGCTCGGACACCGCGTGGACGGCGCGCACCACCTCCGGCGGCTCCAACACCTCGAAGTCGCAACCGACCGTCGCGAAGTAGAACACCATGCGCTCGGGGTCGTCGGCGCCCGCGGTGACGATGCATGCGTCCGGACCGTCCGCCTCGACCGTCGCCGAGGCCGCTGAGAAGTGCTGCGTCAGAACACTTTCCGGCGCATGAAATCGCACGCGTGCGACGTACCGGTACGGCGAGCTGCTGATCGAGCGCCGCACGTAGGTCGCGGCGTCGGGCGCCTCGCGGGGCGTGAACGTGCTGCCCTGTGCCCGCACGTCGCCCATCCGGTCCAGCCGCAGGCTGCGCCAGTCCTGCTTGTCGCGGTCGTAGGCCAGCAGATACCAGCGCCGTCCGGTGGTGACCAGTTGGTAGGGCTCGAGCCGCCGCTGGGTGGCGTTTCCGCGGATGTCGACATAACCGGCGCAGACGTGCTCGCGGTCGCGGCAAGCCCGGGCCAGCGTCATCAACACGTCGGGTTCGACCGGCGCGTCCGAGGTCGGCGAGGTCAGCGTGACCGTCGAATCGTGCACCGCCGCCACCTGCGAGCGCAGCCGCGACGGCATCACCTGATCGAGCTTGCTCAGCGCCCGCAACGCGGACTCGCCGACACCGGCCACCGTCCCGCCCGCGGCCAGCCGCAGGCAGACGGCCATCGCGACCGCCTCGTCCGGGTCGAGCAGCAGCGGGGGCAATGCCGCGCCGGCGCCGAGTTGGTACCCGCCGCCGTGGCCCTTGCTGGCGTGCACGGGATAACCCAGGTCACGCAGGCGTTCCACGTCGCGACGCACGCTGCGGGTGGTCACCTCGAGCCGCTGGGCCAGGTCCTCACCGGTCCACACGCGGCGGGACTGCAGCAGCCCGAGCAGCTGCAGCACCCGGCTGGTCGTTTCTGCCATGCGCTGAACCCTGTCGCAGTTATAGGACCGAAACTGTCCTATATGGGTGTCAGAGTAGTCCCATGACGACAACAGACCAGTTGGTGGAGCAGTTGGACTTTCACTGGACCCAGTTCCTGCGACCGCGCCTCGACGGACTCACCGACGACGAGTACTTCTGGCAGCCGGTGCCGAACTGCTGGACCGTTCATCCGGACGGCTCGATCGATTTCGTCTATCCCGAACCGGAGCCCGCACCGTTCACGACCATCGCCTGGCGCCTCGCCCACGTCATCGTCGGCGTGTTCGCCATGCGCAACCACAGCCACTTCGGCGCGCCACCGGCCGACTACCAGACGTGGCCGTACGCTACGGACGCCGCGACTGCGCTGAATCAACTCGACGAGCAGTATCGACTCTGGATCGACGGCGTACGCGCATTGTCCGACGACGACCTGAATCGACCCTGCGGGCCGGCCGAGGGGCCATACGCCGACTATCCGTTCATCGCGCTGGTGCTGCACATCAACCGCGAAGCGATCCACCACGGCGCCGAAATCGCCTGCATCCGCGACCTTTACGTTCACACCCCCGATGAGAAGAGGAAGTAGCCCATGCCCGGAATGCCGCCACCTGCCGCCGACGAACGCCAGAGCCTGTTGGAGTTCCTCGCCTTTCAGCAGAACGCGTTCTTCGCGGTGGCCTACGGGCTGACCGACGAGCAGGCGCGATCCACGCCATCGGTCAGCACGCTGTCGATCGGCGGGCTGGTCAAGCATGCCGCCGGCGTGCAGACCGGTTGGGTGGAGCGCGCGGCGTGCGCACCCGACTTTCCACCGAAAGACGACCGCCCGATGGAGGAACTCATCGCCGAGTACGGCGACCAGTACGTGATGCGCGAGGACGAGACACTCGACGGATTACTCGACGCGCTCAAGCGGCAGAACGCCGAGACGCTGCGGGTCCTGGGCGAATGCGACCTAGGCACACCGGTCCCCGTGCCGCGCGATGTGCCGTGGTTCCCGAAAGACATCGATCACTGGAATGTGCGCTGGGTGATCCTGCATCTCATCGAAGAACTGAGCCGCCATGCGGGTCACGCCGACATCATCCGCGAATCCATCGACCGCGCAACGATGTACGAGCTGATGGCCGCCAGCGAGCAATGGCCGGAGACCGAGTGGATCAAGCGCTGGCGGCCTACCGCAGCACCTGGCTGACGGCGTGCTCGACGACGGCGTCCAGGTCGGTGCCCAGCCGGCCCGCCAGCCACTGCTGGGCCAGCTCGGCCATCGCGCCGGTGTACATCGCCGCGCCGACCTGGGCGGCGACCGAGTCGGTGTTCGGCTGCAACCGCCAACCCTCGGTGAGCACGCCCTCGCGCAGCAGGTCCTGCGTCGCGGCCCGGCGCGCTGACAGCACAGGGTTCGATCGCGCGTCGGTGAACAACACCCGCCCGCGGCGAGGATCCTCGGAACTGAACCCGAGCACCGCGGCGATCCCCGCGCGCGTCCTGGCCCGCAGTGAGTCGCCGGCCTGCGACATCGCGGCCTCGACCGCCTCGGCCAACTGGGCGCTCACCTGGTCGTAGACCGCCCCGAGCAGGTCGTCGGTGTCGGCGAAGCTCTCGTAGAAGTACCGCGTGTTGAACCCGCACTCCCGGCACACCGATCGCACCGACACCGCGGCCTCACCGCCCTCGCCGAAGAGCCGGAAAGCGGCATCGATGAGCTGCGCACGGCGTTCGGCGCGGCGGTCCGTCAGCGGCACGCCCGCCCAGCGGGTGGGACTCGACACCACCTCAGCGTAGGCCCGCCATCGCCAACTCTGGTCACATACGTGACCAGAATGTATTCTGGTTACGACCGTGACCAAGGTTTCGTGAGCAAGGAGCCGACGTGATTCTGCTGCCGCACCAGTTCATCGGAGAGTTCCTCAACCAGCGCTTCGACAAGGACGTGCGACGCAACTACTTCCGCGGCATCGAATTCGCCGCCCCCGTGGGCGACCCGGGCTGGTTCGGTCCGGGTAGCGCGGTCTGGCACGTGCACTCGCACATGCAGGCGCTGATCTTCGGGTTGCAGTGTGCGGCGTTCATGGAGCGGCTCGACCCGTCGATCTACTGGATGGGCATGCACCACTCACGGCTGGTGAAGCGCGACGAAAACGGTGTCGGTCGACCGGAGATCGATCCCAAGGGTGCCGCCGTACGCCTCGGTCATTCGATCGCGTTCTTCATCGGCACGGCCTACGGGTCCACCGAGACCGCGGAGCGGCTGGCGCAGACGGTGCGGTCGATGCACCACACCATCAAGGGCACCCGCCCGGACGGCGCCCGCTACGACGCCGACGACCCGGACTGGCTGCGGTGGAATTACGCCACCGTGGTCTGGGGCCTCGCGACCGCACACGAGCTATATCACCCGAACCCGTTGCGCGGCAAGAAGATCGACCGCTACTACCGCGAGTTTGTGCGCGTCGGCCACGCGCTGGGCGGCACCGACCTGCCCGAGACCAAGGCCGAGGTCGCCGAATGCCTGAAGTCCTACCTGCCGCGGCTGGCCGTCACGCACGGCACGGCGGTGGCCACCGGACCGGGCCTGCCGCTGGCGCAGAGCGCGATCAACTGGGCCATCCGCGACACCATGCCGCCTTGGGCCAAGCAGTTGATCCAGCACAAGGACCCCAATATCATCGAGCGCACCACCCGCCGGGCGACCGTCTGGTCGGTCATCAACGCGTTGCACCTGGCGCAGGGACCCATCCCGGAGTTCCAGCAGGCGCAAGCCAGGGTGGCGTCGGGCACCGACGTGCCGCACACGCTGCCGACGTATCAGCCGGGCGACGACCCGGTCCGCAGCCGCGAGGAAGTGGAGCGCGCTTTCGCGCAGGCCTGACCCTGGAAAAGCAACGCCCGGTGTGAGCCGGTCCACAGCTTTTCGCGGCTCACCGCCGATTTTGAGACACTGCAGGGATGAGTACCACGCCGAAGACCAAGCACCGCGAGGTTGCCAGGCTGGACCGGGTCCCGCTGCCCATCGAGGCTGCTCGCGTCGGCGCGACGGGTTGGCAGATAACTCGCACCGGCGCGCGCGTCGTCACGAACCTCGCCGGCCGCGGCTCGTGGCAGCAGAAGATCATCAAGCAGATCCCGCAGACGTTCGCCGACCTGGGCCCCACCTACGTCAAGTTCGGCCAGATCATCGCGTCGAGTCCCGGCGCCTTCGGGGAGCCGCTGTCCAAGGAGTTCCGCAGCCTGCTCGACCGGGTGCCGCCCGCGGACGCCAATGAAGTGCACAAGCTGTTCGTCGAGGACCTCGGCGACGAGCCGGCGAATCTGTTCAAGAGCTTCGACGACAAGCCGTTCGCCTCCGCGTCCATCGCGCAGGTGCACTACGCGACGCTGCACAGCGGTGAAGAGGTCGTCGTCAAGATCCAGCGACCCGGCATCCGCCGACGCGTCGCGGCCGACCTGCAGATCCTCAAGCGGGGCGCGCGCCTGGTGGAGTTCGCCAAGCTGGGCCAGCGCCTGAGCGCCCAGGACGTCGTCGCCGACTTCGCCGACAACCTCGCCGAGGAACTGGACTTCCGGCTCGAGGCTCAGTCGATGGACGCCTGGGTGTCGCACATGCACGCTTCGCCCCTGGGCCGCAACATCCGTGTGCCGCAAGTTTATTGGGATCTGACCAGCGAACGCGTGCTGACGATGGAGCGCATCCAGGGCACCCGCATCGACGACGTGAAAACCATCCGCCAGAAAGGCTTCGACGGCACCGAACTCGTGAAGGCCCTGCTGTTCAGCGTCTTCGAAGGCGGCCTGCGCCACGGCCTGTTCCACGGTGACCTGCACGCGGGCAACCTCTACGTCGACGACGACGGCAAGATCGTGTTCTTCGACTTCGGAATCATGGGCCGCGTCGACCCACGCACCCGCTGGCTGCTGCGGGAGCTGGTGTACGCGCTGCTGGTGAAGAAGGACCACGCCGCGGCGGGCAAGATCGTCGTGCTGATGGGCGCCGTCGGCACCGTGAAGCCCGAGGCCCAGGCGGCCAAGGACCTGGAGAAGTTCGCGACACCGCTGACGATGTCGACGCTGGGCGATATGAGCTACGCCGAGATCGGCAAGCAACTGTCCACGCTGGCCGAGGCCTACGACGTCAAGCTGCCGCGCGAACTCGTGCTGATCGGCAAGCAGTTCCTCTACGTGGAGCGCTACATGAAGCTTCTCGCCCCGAAGTGGCAGATGATGTCCGATCCGCAGCTGACGGGGTATTTCGCCAACTTCATGGTCGAGGTCAGCCGGGAGCATTCCGACGAACTCGACAGCGAGGTGCAGACCTAAGTGCAGATACGAAGCGGCACCGCCAAATCAGGCGCGCTCGACATCCACTACGAGGACATGGGTGACCCGAACGACCCGGCGGTGCTCCTCATCATGGGCCTGGGCGCGCAGCTCCTGTTGTGGCGCAAGGACTTCTGCGAGAAGCTCGTCAACCAGGGGCTGCGGGTCATCCGCTACGACAACCGCGATGTCGGCTTGTCATCGAAACTTCCCGGGCTGCACAGCGGCACCCGACTGCTGCCGCGGATGCTGCGCTCGATGGTGGGGTTGCGCAGCCCGGCGGGCTACACGCTCGAAGACATGGCCGACGACGCCGCCGCGCTGCTCGACCACCTGAACATCGACCGAGCCCACATCGTCGGGGCGTCGATGGGCGGCATGATCGCCCAGGTCTTCGCCGCCCGGCACAAGCCGCGTACGAGGACGCTGGCCATCATCTTCTCGAGCAACAACCAAGCGTTGTTGCCGCCGCCGGGTCCACGGCATCTCCTCGCGATCCTGACGCGGCCCAAGGACTCCTCCCGCGAGGCCGTCATCGAGAACGCCATCAGGGTCAGCAAGATCATCGGCAGCCCCGGCTACCCCGCTACCGAGGAGCGGCTCCGCGCCGACGCCATCGAGGGTTACGACCGCTCCTACTACCCCGCAGGCATCGGGCGCCATTTCGCCGCGATCCTGGGCAGCGGCAGCCTGCGCCACTACGACCGCGAGATCACCGCGCCGACGGTGGTCCTGCACGGCAAGGCCGACAAACTGATGCGGCCGTTCGGCGGGCGGGCGATCGCCAAATCGATCAGCAACGCCCGGCTGGTGCTGTTCGACGGGATGGGCCACGAGCTACCCGAGCCGCTGTGGGACGACATCATCGGCGAGCTGAAGACGAACTTCGCCGCGATTGCCTAGACCTGGACGAATTCTTCATAATTCGTGAGCTGACGCGATGAGCGGTAGATTCAGCACGGAACGCTTCGGGCTTGACTGCCGCCACCGGCGATCGCCCCGCTTCTGACCTGCCCCGGAAAGGCACGACATGGCTTCAACGCGCAAATTGACCCCGCATTTCGCCGATGTGCAGGCCCACTACGACCTGTCCGACGAGTTCTTCCGCCTGTGGCTCGACCCCTCGCAGACCTACAGCTGCGCGTATTTCGAGCGCGACGACATGACACTCGAGCAGGCCCAGCAGGCGAAGGTCGACCTGGCGCTGGGCAAGCTGGGCCTACAGCCGGGTATGACGCTGCTCGACGTCGGCTGCGGCTGGGGTTCGACGATGCTGCGGGCGATCGAGAAGTACGACGTGAACGTCGTCGGCCTCACCCTGAGCGCGAACCAGCACGCCCATGTCGAGAAGGCGTTCGCGGCATCGGACAGCCCGCGCGACAAGCGGGTGCTGCTGCAGGGTTGGGAGCAGTTCGATGAGCCCGTGGACCGGATCGTGTCGATCGGCGCATTCGAGCACTTCGGCAGGGACCGCTGGGACGACTTCTTCGCCATGGCTCACCGGGTGTTGCCCGACGACGGAGTGATGCTGCTGCACACCATCACCGCGCTCACCCTGCCGCAGATGGCCGAACGCGGTATGCCCCTGACGTTTTCGGTGGCACGGTTCGTCAAATTCATCCTCACCGAGATCTTCCCGGGCGGGTACCTGCCGACGATCGAACTGGTCGGCGAGCATGCGGAGAAGGCCGGTTTCGAGTTGACCCGGCGCCAGAGCCTGCAGCCGCACTACGCGCGCACGCTCGACTGCTGGGCGGAGGCGCTCGAAGCGCACAAGGACGAGGCGATCGCGGTTCAGTCCGAGGAGGTCTACGACCGCTACATGCACTACCTGACCGGATGTGCGCACGGCTTCCGCGTCGGCTACATCGACGTCAACCAGTTCACCCTGGCCAAATAGCCGGCTCGGCCGGCGTGGCCAAATAGCCGGCTCGGCCGGCGTGGCCAAATAGCCGGCGTGGCCAAATAGTCATCGGAGTGGCGGCCCCGCCGAATTAGGGTCAAACTCTGGCCGAACGCTAGGGTGTACGACCAGATCATCATGTGACGATGCGCAGGTGAGCGTCACGTCATCGGGAAAGGCCAAGCAGGGGAAATATGTCTGACAACTCATCCGGCACGAAGGACATGACTCCTCATTTCGAGGACATCCAGGCCCATTACGACCTGTCGGACGACTTCTTCGGCGTTTTTCAGGACCCGACGCGCAAGTACAGCTGTGCGTACTTCACCAGCCCGACCGTGACGTTGTCCGAGGCCCAGATCGCCAACGTCGACCAGCACCTGGACAAGCTCGAGCTCAAGCCGGGGATGACGCTGCTCGAGGTCGGCTGCGGCTGGGGCCTTACCCTGCAGCGCGCGCTGGAGAAGTACGACGTCAACGTCATCGGCCTCACCCTGAGCAAGAACCAGAAGGCGTACTGCGATCAGCTGCTGAGCAGGATCGACACCGAGCGCACCTTCGACGTACGGCTGGAGGGCTGGGAGCAGTTTCATTCCCCCGTCGACCGCATCGTGTCCATCGAGGCCTTCGAGCACTTCGGCTTCGAACGATACGACGACTTCTTCAAGACCTGCTTCGACATCCTGCCCGACGACGGCCGGATGACCATCCAATCCAGCGTGGGCTATCACCCCTACGACCTGGCCGAGCGCGGCAAGAAGCTGACCTTCGAGCTGGCGCGCTTCATCAAGTTCATGATCACCGAGATCTTCCCCGGCGGCCGCTTGCCGACCACCCAGATGATGATCGAGCACGGCGAGAAGGCCGGCTTCGTAGTGCCAGAGGCGCAATCGCTGCGCAACCACTACATCAAGACCCTCGGCATCTGGGCCAGCCGGCTGGAGCACAGCAAGGACAAGGCGATCGCCGCGGCTGGCGTCGAGAACTACGAGCGCTACATGCGTTATCTGACCGGCGCCCAGCACTACTTCGTCGATGAGGCCATCGACGTCAGTCTGGTCACCTACCTGAAGCCTGGCGCCGCAACCCAGGCCGCCAATACATAGGGAAAACCCCGATTCGCTCAGCCTGACTAACCGCTACCGTTTCGCCCATGAGCGACTGCGGCGAAGCCGCGTGCTATCTGGCGGAGTGGTATCTGCCTGAGCTCACCGAGCAGTGCGTCGACGACCTGGTCGCGCGCCTCGACGCGGCCGCGGCCGCCGCCACCGGTGAAGGCACTCCGGTTCAGTTGCTGCTCACGGTATCGGTCCCCAGCGACGAGGTGCTCTACGGCGTTTTCGACGCCGGCTCACAAGAGATCGTCTCCCGGACCTGCGTCGCTGCGGGCGCACCGCATCAACGGCTCTCGGCGAAAGTCGGCACCCGAATCCGGCATGATGTCCACGACGTTGCCACGGTTTGCCGGCCCGGTCGGATCTCGCCGCATTAAGCGCTTCTCTTAGCAGGTATAACCGCTCGGCGACGGCTGCGTAGTCCTGGGGTCAGCGGGGTACCCTCGCTTTGCTGTCTCTCGAGGTGGGGCCATTGGTTTCCGGCGTAGTCGAACGTCCGGCCGAGTTCCGGGCGGTCAGAGATCTTCTGCGATCAGCCGTCGACGGGCCCTGCGCGCTGGTCATCGAGGGGGAACCGGGAGCGGGCAAGACCACCCTGTGGCTCGCAGGTATCTCCGCGGCCGGTGAAAGCGGCTTCGGTGTGTTGACGGCACGAGTGGGGCAGGCGGAGACCGCCTTGGCGTATGCCGCCGTCGCCGACCTGCTCGGCGGCGTCTCGCCCGAGGTTCTCGCCGGCCTGCCAGAGGTTCAGCGCCTCGCCGTCGATCGGATGCTGCTGCGCGCCGACGGCGAGGGCCCACCGACCGATCAGGGCGCCGTCGGGGCCGCGGTCACCGCGGTCATCGAGCGACTCTGCGCCGAGCGGCCGCTGCTGGTCGCGGTGGACGACGTGCAGTGGCTCGACCCGTCCAGTCAGGCCGTGCTGGCCTTCGCCGCGAGGCGGCTCACTGGACGGGTGGGCATGCTGCTCACCGAACGCACCGAAAACGAAGGCGCCGGTAACTGGTTGCAGCTGGGCGGCTCGGCGGAGGTGCGGCGGGTTCACGTCGGCCCCCTGAGCCTCGGCGGACTGCACGCGCTGATCTCAAATCGGCTCGGTCGGTCTTTCCCCCGCCCGACGATGGTCCGGATTGCCGAGATCTCCGGTGGCAACCCGTTCTACGCCCTCGAACTGGCGCGGGCGGTCGAGGCGGGCGGTTCCCAGTCGGTGCTGCCCGCGACGCTGGCCGAGTTGATGCGCCGGCGCATCGGTCGACTGGACCGCGAAACGCAGGTGCTGTTGCTGGCCGCCGCGTGCGAGGCGGCGCCGACCGTCGACCTGCTCGCGCGCGTGACACACAGCGACGTCGAGCGCACGGTCGACCTGCTCGAAGAGGCGAAAGCCAAGGGCATCGTGACGATCGACGGGGACAACGTGGCGTTCACCCACCCGTTGTTGGCGCGCAGCGTCTACACCGATGCGAAGCCGGGCGAGCGCCGGGCCATGCACCGCTCGCTGGCCGAGGCCGTGGTGCTTCCCGAATCGAGAGCCAGGCACATGGCACTGGCGGCCTCAAGCGCCGACCCGACGACGCTCGAGGCGCTCGACGTCGCCGCCGGTGCGGCCCGCGCACGTGGTGCACCTGCCGCGGCTGCCGAGCTGCTCGAACTCGCGATCGGTCTCGGCGGGGATACCCCGGCACGGCGGATTCGCGCCGCCGACCATCATCTACACGCCGGCGACCTCCAACGCGCGCAGTCGCTGCTGGACGGGCTGACCGAACGCGTACCGCGCGGGGTGCACCGCGCGATGGCGCTGAACCTGTTGGCCAGCATGCAGATTCACAACAACAGCTTCACCGATGCCATCGGCCGGCTCGAGCAGGCGCTCGACAACGACGAGGGCGACAGCGAGGTCCGCGTCCGCACTTTGCTGTTGCTGTCCTATGCGTGTCTGAACGCCGGAGAGTTCGGACCGGCCCTGCGGAACGCCGAGCGGGCCGCGGCGTACGCCGACGACGTCGGTATCGGCGACCTCACGAGTCAGGTGCTGGCGGTGCGGGTGACCATCGCTTGTATGTGCGGTCGCGGCGTCGACTGGGTCAGCATGCGCAGGGCATTGGCGCTGCAGGACCTGAACAGCGAGGCGCCGATCGCGTTCCGCGCCAAGGCCAACAACGCGCTGCTGTTGGCGTGGGTCGGGCGGTTGGACGAGGCCGCTGAGGAGATGGCCGCCGTTCGTCGGCGCTGCGTCGAGCGGGGTGCCGAGACCGACCTGATCTTCGTCGCCGTCTTCACCGCGCTGATCGAGATCTGGCGAGGCCGCTACGACGACGCGACACGCGTGGCCGAGGAGACCGTCGAGCGGGCGCAACAACTCGGCGGTGAACACATGCACATCGTCGCCATGACCATCCGGTCAGCGGTGGCGGCGTATGCCGGCAGGGAGGACGAGACTCGCGATGCCGCGACGGCGGCGCTCGATCTCGCCGACCGCTGCGGATCCCCTCGGCTCGCGGACTGGGCGTCGATCAGCCTGGGATTCCTTGAGGTATCGCTCGGGAAGTACGAGCAGGCGCTACAGGTACTTGCGCCGCTGATCGCTCGGTTCCCGTTCATCCCGAGTACCGAGATCATCACGGTCGGATACGTCCCCGACGCGGTGGAGGCGATGATCGCGCTCGGCCGGGCGGCCGAGACAGAGCCGATGATCGAGGCGCTGGAGACCAACGGCCGCTTGGTGGACCGACCGTGGATGCTGGCGATGGGAGCGCGGTGCCGCAGCCTCTGGCTGGCCGCACGAGGTGAGATCGATGCGGCCGCCGACATGGCGAGCCAGGCGTTGCTGCACCACGAGCGTCTGCCGATGCCGTTCGAGCGGGCCCGCACACTGTTGTTGCTCGGCCAGTTGCAACGACGTCAGCGGCGAAAAGAGTTGTCGCGTACCACGTTGACCGACGCCCTGCATGAGTTCGAGATGCTGGGCACACCGCTGTGGGCCGAGCGGGCGCGCGCCGAGATCGCACGCGCGAAAGTGTCGGGTGGCAGGAGCATGGGCTTGACGCCGTCGGAGTACCGCGTGGCCGAACTCGCCGCGTCGGGACTGACGACCAAGGACGTGGCCGCCGCCCTGTTCATCAGCCCGAAGACGGTCGAGACCAACCTGTCGGGCATCTACCGCAAACTGGGGATCAAGTCGCGGGCCGAACTCGGGCGCGTGTTCGGTGACGACCGCTGAGCGCAACTCTACTGAGCCGCAAGCGAAACCTGGCGGACATAATTCGCGAGAGCTTCGTCGGCGTCGACGGGTTCGAAACCGGCCGACTGGATCTTGGCGAGGTCCAGAACACTGTTGACGGGCCGAGGTGCGACAGGTTGCGAGGCACCCGCGTAGTACTCGGCCGTGGTCACCTCGGTGACGCGGTTCGGATCATGACCGGCCAGCTCGAAGGTCCGCCGCGCGACCGCCGCCCACGACGTCGCCGCCCCGGACCCCGTCACGTTGTAGGTGCCGTACGGCGCGCGCGTCTCGATCAGGTGCCGGATCGCTCTCGCCAGTTCCGATGTGAGGGTCAACCGACCGTGCTGGTCGTTCACGACAGCCGGGTCCACGCCGCGGTCGGCGAGAGACAGCATGGTGCGCACGAAGTTTCGGCCGTCGCCGATCACCCATGACGCCCGTACGATGTAATGCCGATCCACGGTGGCGACCACCGCGTCGCCGGCGGCTTTGGTCTGCCCGTACACACCGAGCGGCGACACCGGGTCGTCCTCGCGGTATGGCCTGCTCATGTTGCCGTCGAAGACGTAGTCGCTTGAGACGTGTACCAGCGTGATGCCGTGGGCGGCGGCGATCCGTGCCAGAGTTGCGACGCCGCCGACGTTGGTGGCCCACGCCGCCGCGCGCCCTTCGGGTGTCTCCGCAGAATCCACCGCGGTATAGGCGGCGGCGTTGATGATAGTGTCGTAATCGCGCCAACGGCGGGCGGTTTCGACGCCGGCGAGGTCGACGTCGGCGCGTTCGGCGAACTCGACGTTGGGTGCGTCGGCATATGCGTCGCGCAGTGCCCGGCCCAGTTGCCCACCGGCACCGAGCACCAGGACCTTGCGCGGTGCCACCGGTCGTATCTGCGCCAGCCGCGGATGCTCGCGATCCTTCGCTGACAGCGCGGCGCGTTCGAGCGGGATCGGCCAGTCGATGGCGACTGTCTCGTCAGCAAGGTTCAGCGATGTGTATTCGCCGTCCGGCGAGTAGTGGTCGTTCACCAGGTAGATGTAGGCGGTGTTCGGTTCCAGCGTCTGGAACGCGTTGCCCACACCGCGCGGCACGAATACCGCTCGGGACGGGTCGATCTCGGCCGTGAAGGTGGTGCCGAATGTGGAGCCGGCGCGGAGGTCCACCCACGCCCCGAAAATCCGTCCGGTCGCGACGGAGACGAACTTGTCCCATGGTTCGGCGTGGATTCCGCGCGTCGTGCCCGCGGTCTCGTTGAGCGACACATTGTTCTGCACGGGTTTGAAGTCGGGCAAGCCGAGCGAGACCATCTTCTCGCGCTGCCAGTTCTCCTTGAACCACCCGCGATTGTCCCCGTGCACGGACAGCTCCCACACCACCAATCCAGGTATGGGAGACGCCATGGCGCGCAGAGGTTTACCGAACTCAGTCATCCTCGAGGGCTTCCTTCACTGGCCCAGCCGCGCGTAGAAAGTCTCGGTGGCATCCTTGGCGGGCGCCCACCAGTCCTCGTGGTCGCGGTACCACTGGATCGTCGCGGCCAGGCCCTTCTCGAAGTCCTGATATCGCGGCCGCCAACCGAGTTCCTCGCGCAGCTTGGTCGAATCGATGGCATACCGCAGGTCGTGACCCGCTCGATCCGGGACATGGTCATAGGCGTCCGCCGACTGGCCCATCAGGGTGAGGATCAGTTCGACGACGGTCTTGTTGTCCTTCTCGCCGTCGGCGCCGATCAGATATGTTTCGCCGATACGGCCGGACTCGAGAATCGTCAGCACCGCCGAGGAGTGGTCGTCGGCGTGGATCCAGTCCCGCACGTTGCGGCCCTCGCCGTACAGCTTGGGGCGGTTACCCCGCAGGACGTTCGTAATCTGGCGCGGGATGAACTTCTCGACGTGCTGATAGGGGCCGTAGTTGTTCGAGCAGTTCGAGATGGTCACCGCCAGACCGAAGGACCGAAACCACGCGCGCACCAACAGATCACTGCCCGCCTTCGTCGACGAGTACGGAGAAGACGGGTTGTACGGGGTCTCCTCGCTGAACCTGCTCGGGTCGTCGAGCGCCAGGTCCCCGTACACCTCATCGGTGGAGATGTGATGAAAGCGGGTGCCGTGCTTGCGCGCCGCCTCGAGCAACGTGAAGGTGCCGGTGAGGTTGGTGTGCAGGAACGGCTGCGGATCGTCGAGCGAGTTGTCGTTGTGCGTCTCGGCCGCGTAGTGCACGACAGCGTCGACCGAGGCGAACAACTCGTCGACGAGTGCGGCGTCGGCGATATCGCCCTGCACGAACGTCATTCGGTCCTCGGGCAGTCCAGCCAGTGAGGCGCGGTTGCCGGCGTACGTCATCTTGTCCAGCACCGTGACGTGATGGTCGGTGTGATCGATGACGTACCGCACGAAATTGGAACCGATGAATCCGGCTCCCCCGGTGACCAGAAGTCTCGACATCAGCGTCCCCTGTCCAAGATGTCGAGGAGGTAGGTGCCGTATCCGGACTTCACCAACGGCTCGGCACGTTCCCGTAACTCGTCATCGCTGAGATAGCCCTGCCGCCAGGCGATTTCCTCCGGAACACCGATTTTCAAGCCGGTGCGCCGCTCCATCGTGCGCACATACTCGGCGGCGTCGGTCATCTGGTCGAACGTGCCGGTGTCCAACCAGGCGGTTCCGCGGGGCAGCACATGCACCTGTAACCGGCTCTGCTCGAGGTAGCTGCGGTTGACGTCGGTGATCTCATACTCTCCGCGGTCGCTCTTCTCGAGGCCCTTCGCGATCGCGATGACGTCGTTGTCGTAGAAGTACAGGCCCGGTATGACGTAGTTGCTCTTCGGCCGCTTCGGTTTCTCTTCCAGAGATATCGCCAGCCCGTTGTCGTCGAACTCGATCACGCCGTACGCCGAGGGCTCGGCCACCCAGTAGGCGAAGATGGCTCCGCCGTCAATGGTGGTGAAGCGCTTGAGTTGGCTGCCCAACCCTGGTCCGTACAACAGGTTGTCGCCGAGGACCAGCGCCACGTTGTCGTTCCCGATGAAGTCCTCGCCGATCGTGAACGCCTGGGCGAGACCGTCCGGCGATGGCTGCTTGGCGTAGGTGATCGATACTCCGAAGCGCGACCCGTCGCCGAGCAACCGCTCGAATTGGTTCGCATCGTGCGGAGTCGTGATCACCAGGATGTCGCGTACGCCGGCCAGCATCAGCGTGGAGAGCGGGTAATAGACCATCGGCTTGTCGTAGACCGGGACCAGTTGCTTCGATACACCCAGCGTTATCGGGTGCAGACGCGACCCAGTGCCGCCCGCCAGGATGATTCCCCTCACGCGCCAATCGTGACATACCACCAATCCGCGCACTGCGGAGCCCGAGCGGCTCCGCTACCGGGCTCCTTGTCAGGCTGCCGGCTTTTCCGAGTCCGCTGGGCTTTCCGCGCCCGCTGCGCCCTCCGGGCCTTCTGGGCTCTCGGGCTTCTCGTCCGGCTCCGGGTTCGCCGTGGGATCTGGTTCTTCGGCGCCCTTCACGTCGCCGGTCGGGTTGTCGGCCGGCTTGTTCGGCGAGAAGTTCAACGAGACGCTGCCACCGTTCGCGTTGATGGTGTTCCCGCCCGGACCCTTGTCGTCTTCAGGGGCCTTGCCGGGCACGATGTCGTCGCCCTCACCGGCATTCGCGTTGTCCTCGACGACGACCTCGACGTTGCCCGCCGGGGACTGCTCGAGCCCGGACTCCTGCGGCTCCTCGGACTCGAGCGTGCCCTCGGACTCGAGCGTGCCCTCGGCGCCGATCGTGCCCTCGGTGCCGAGCGTCTCGTTTCCTTCGGCCAGCGTGAGGTCGGCTTCCGTCTCGGTGTTCGCGACGAACGTCTTCTGGTCGTCGACCCCGGCGGGCTGTTGCTGCTCGGCGTCGTCAATGCCTTGCACCAGCTTCAGCTTGACCGCGGAGAGACCTTCGGGATCGTCGCCCGACTGCGCCAGCACCTGTACGTCCTCTTGCTCTTGCTGATCCTGCAGCGGCGACGGCGGGGCGACCGGCGACGGCGACAGCGGGATCTCCGTCGCCAAGCCGAAATTGGCGAGGAAGTTGTTGATGCCCTGGAAGACCGCCGGGATCAGCTTGATGGCCAGCGTGATCGGATTGAAGAGTGGGAACAGCCCGATCTCGGTGGGTTGGCCGAAGGGAATATCGCGGTTGTAGCCGGTCTCTTCGATGATCACGCGCAGCGCCGGCTCGATGAGGTCCGCGATCGGCTTGCCGAGGAACGGGAGCGAGTGCAGCGGCCGCACGAGCGGCAGCACCTTCGGCGTCACGGTGTAGTACGTGGTGTCGCCGTATGTCTGAATGTTGACGAGGTCGGGATAAAGCTCGGGGTACGAGGTGATCAGCTCCCACTCTTCTTCGCTGTATCCAGCCGGGAGTTCGCCGGGATCGCTATCCTCGTTGACCGCGAGGTAGGTGCCGTGGTCGTAGTAGAAACCGAGCAGCGAGTTGGCCACCGCCAGCGGGTTGAGCAGATACTGCGGGAAGTCCGCGATGCCCTCCCACCGGATCGCCCAGTCTTCGGTCGTGAAGCCAGGCACCGGCCCGGTGGGGGTGGGCTGTCCGGTCGTCACATCGAGGATCGGGATGTGCCCCAGAATGCCGAATCGCGACAGGATGCCACCGTTCGGCCGGTTCGGGTTGCCGATGAAGACGAACTGCACCTCGTCGACGTTTTCGAGCAAGTCGTTCCAGTCGCCATTGATGATTTTCGTCTTGGCGATTGTGACGACGCGCGCGCCCTGCGAGTAGCCGGCGATAACGATGTCGCCTTCGTAGGCGGGGTCGAGCTCCGCTATGTTCTGCAACGCCGTGCGTAGATTATCCACGCCGTCTTCGACAGACACGTCGAACTTCTCGCACCGGCCGGGGTCACACCAGCCGGGCAAGGGGATCGGCCAGAACGAGGCGAAATAGTCGACGCCCAAAAGGCCTCCCTCTCGCGGCTCTTCAGGGTCGTAGGGACCACATCCGTTGGCCAGAGTGCAGTTGGTGTCCTGCATGTAGTAGTCGCGGAAGTTCTCCATGTACTCATCGACAATGTTCGCGTTCGGCGTTCCGGTGCCCGGCACGATAAGCGCGGTGGTGGCAGCCAGGCTGACGGCCGCCATGAACGCCGTCACGGCGCCGAGGACGGCGGTGCTCAGCAAGCCCAGCAAAGAAAGAACCACGACCCGAATGCCCTTACGCATGGGTCAACTTTCACACAGGTGTGATGCCTGTCACGGCGGAACAGCGAAGTTCGCCGACAGGAATTTTCGTCGGCGTTCGCCGATGCGAGCGCGCTACCTCAGCGGCTGAAAAGTGCACCGCCGCACGGATGCGCCCGTGCTGCCCGAGAGGTCCGCCGCAAAGTCGCGGCGTCGTTTGGAATCAGGCGTCGGCGAAGTTGCGCGTGACCGACGGATCGACCGGGATGCCCGGGCCGGTGGTCGTCGAGATCACGATCTTCTTGAGGTAGCGACCCTTGGACGACGACGGCTTGGCCCGCAGGATCTCGTCGATCGCGGCGCCGTAGTTCTCTGCGAGCGCCTTCTCGTCGAATGACGCCTTGCCGATCACGAAGTGCAGGTTGGCCTGCTTGTCGACGCGGAAGTTGATCTTGCCGCCCTTGATGTCGGCCACGGCCTTGGCGACGTCCGGCGTCACGGTGCCGGTCTTCGGGTTCGGCATCAGGCCACGCGGGCCCAGGATGCGCGCGATCCGGCCGACCTTGGCCATCTGGTCGGGCGTCGCGATCGCGGCGTCGAAGTCCAGCCAGCCGCCCTGGATCCGCTCGATCAGGTCGTCGCTGCCGACGGCGTCGGCGCCCGCGGCTTCGGCGGCCTCGGCCTTGTCACCGACCGCGAATACGACGACGCGGGCGGTCTTGCCGGTGCCGTTGGGCAGGTTGACGGTGCCGCGCACCATCTGGTCGGCCTTGCGCGGGTCGACGCCGACGCGGATCGCCACCTCGACGGTCGCGTCCTGCTTCTTCGACGACGTCTCCTTGGCCAGCTTCACGGCCTCCAGCGGCGAATACAGCTGGGTGCGGTCGATCTTCTCGGCGGCTTCGCGATATGCCTTGCTGGTCTTGCTCATTGGTATCTCCTAGTTGCTGAGTTGTGGTCTGGTCTGAACGCTCTTCGCGCGAGCGCTCATCGCCGAGCCGAAGCTGGCTCTCCCACGGGATCCGTCGGACTATTCGACGGTGATCCCCATCGACCGGGCGGTCCCGGCGATGATCTTGGCGGCCTGATCGATGTCGTTGGCGTTCAGGTCCTCTTTCTTGGTCTCGGCGATCTCGCGCACCTGATCCCAGGACACCTTCGCGACCTTGGTCTTGTGCGGCTCGCCGGAGCCCTTCTGCACACCGGCGGCCTTGAGCAGCAGCTTGGCCGCGGGCGGTGTCTTGAGGTTGAAGGTGAAGCTGCGGTCCTCGTAGACGGTGATCTCCACGGGGATGACGTTGCCGCGCTGGTTCTCCGTCGCGGCGTTGTACGCCTTGCAGAACTCCATGATGTTGACGCCGTGCTGGCCGAGCGCCGGACCGACCGGCGGGGCGGGGTTGGCCTGCCCGGCCTGGATCTGCAGCTTGATCAGCCCGACGACTTTCTTCTTCGGGGCCATGAGTGTTGGTGTTCCTCTCTCGTTTCTCCGCGACTTCGGCGTACTTGGTCGCGCTCACCGCGACTAACTACACCGAAATCGCAATTAGATCTTGGCGACCTGGTTGAAGGTCAGTTCGACAGGTGTTTCGCGACCGAAGATGGACACCAACACCTTGAGCTTTTGCTGTTCGGCGTTGACCTCGCTGATCGACGCGGGCAGCGTCGCGAAGGGCCCGTCCATGACGGTGACCGACTCGCCGACCTCGAAGTCGACCTCGATCGGCGCGCGTTCGATCCCGGTCTCCGCGGCGGCAGCGCCGGACGTAGAGGCGGCCTTGCCGGGCTTCTTGGCCGCGGCCGGAGGCAGCAGGAACTTCACCACGTCATCCAGCGACAGCGGCGACGGCCGCGACGTCGCACCGACGAAGCCCGTCACACCGGGCGTATTGCGCACCGCACCCCACGACTCGTCGTTGAGTTCCATGCGCACCAGGATGTAGCCCGGCAGCACCTTGCGGTTGACCTGCTTGCGCTGGCCGTTCTTGATCTCGGTGACCTCTTCGGTCGGCACCTCGACCTGGAAGATGTAGTCACCGACGTCGAGGTTCTGCACGCGGGTCTCGAGGTTGGCCTTCACCTTGTTCTCGTAACCGGCGTAGGAGTGGATGACATACCAGTCGCCGGGCTTGGAGCGCAGCTCCTTCTTCAGCGCGACGGCCGGGTCCTCTTCCTCGTCCTCAGCCTCACCGGCGGCCTCAGCCTCACCGGCGGCCTCGGCCTCACCGGTGGTGTCGTCGGCTACCGGCGCCGCGTCCTCGACGGCGTCGGCGGCTGTGCTGTCTTCCAGACGCTCAGCAGCCTCGTCTGCGATCACGGTCGCCGGGTCCGCCGACTCGGCGATCGCCTCGGAAACGGCCGAAGGCGTATCGCCCTCGAAGCTAGTCACTAGTCAGTCCTCTCAAATTCTCATTCGTCGCGCGCATGCCCATCAGCCGAAAACCAACGTCACGAGCTTGGCCAGACCCAGGTCAACGAAGCCGATCAAAGCCACCATGAACACCAGAAACACCAGCACCACGATGGTGTAGCTGACCATCTGCTTGCGGTTCGGCCAGATCACCTTGCGCAGTTCGGCGACGACCTGCTGCAGGTAGGTCCAGACGAAAACGAACGGGTTGCGCCCGCCCTTACCAGGTCGGTCGGCGCGCTTCCTGGCGGTCTTCTTCGCGGTGCCCGACCCGTTCTTCGTGGGGGAAGCCTTGGTGCCCGTCGACAGGTCGACCGCCTCGCCGGCGTCCTCGCCAACCGCGGCTCGCCGCGACCGCTTCCCCGTGGGCCGGGTCGGCCGGGTCACGACCGCGCCGCGGCCGGTCTCGGAGTCGGGCCCGGTATCGCCTGCGGAGCCGGCACCATCGCGCTCGTCGCTCACCGCATGCTCCCCTTGTCTGGTCATCTGGTCTTCTGTGGGTCACTGTCCAGTGTCCACACTTGTCGAGTATTCAGTTGAGCAGGGGCGACAGGACTTGAACCTGCAACCTGCGGTTTTGGAGACCGCTGCTCTGCCAGTTGAGCTACGCCCCTTCAGGGTGGCACACGAGCGCCACCCGCTCCGGGGCTCACACAATTCGCGCGCTCCCCGATCGGTCGATTGAAACCCGACGGAAGCGCGCTGGACTGGGAAAACCCCGAGGACCGAGTGTAGCGCGCCACCGGTGCGTGTTACTAATCCGCCGCCCGGATGCTCTCCGGTTCGTCGACCTGGGCGGCGGCCTCACCGTTGCCGGCGCCGTTCGCGCTCTCGTCGTGCACGACGGGCTTGCGCGTCACCTGCCCGGTCTTGGGGTCCCACCCCGCGGAGATGGAGTTGTCGCCCTCGTGGCCCATCAGCGTGGTGAAGGACTCCATGACCAGCTCGCCGTGCTGGTCGACCAGCGTGTTGCGGGTGGTGACGATGTCGGCACCGAAGCGTTCGTCGACCGTCAGCACATACAGCGTGCCGGTCAGCTCGTCGCCGGCCTTGATCGGGCGGTGGAACTTGAACTTCTGGTCGACCTGGATGATCTGCAGGGTTTCGAAGCCGACGTCGTTGTGCTGGAAGAAGTGCCGCTGGATCATCACCGCGAAGATCGACATGAACGTCGGCGGGGCGATCAGCGCATCGTGGCCGGCGGCCTTCGCGGCCTCCAGGCTGTGGCTCGTCGCGTCGTAGGACTTGACGGCGTTGGCGTACTGGCGGATCTGCTCGTGACCTACGACGTAGGGCTCGGGGTACTTCCAGACCATTCCCTGGATGTCGATTTTGAGGGCCATGATTACGCCAGCTTCGCAATCGCGACGGCGCGGCCGAAGATCTTCTTCCCCCCGGTGGTGGCCGACAGTGCGATGGTCACCGTCTTCGACTCGGGCTCAACGGCTTTCACCCGCCCATTGAAGACGATCTCGGCGCCGACGCCGTCGTTGGGCACGGGCACGACCGCGGTGAACCTGACGTTGTACTCGGTGACCGCCGCCGGGTCGCCGACCCACTCGGTCACGTAGCCGCCGCCCAGGCCCATGGTCAGCATGCCGTGCGCGATCGCGGTGTCCAGGCCGACCTGCTTGGCGATCTCGTCGTCCCAGTGGATCGGGTTCAGGTCGCCGGAGACACCGGCGTAGTTGACGAGGTCCTGCCGGGTCAGCGGGATCACCCTCTCGGGAAGCACGTCGCCCTTCTTCACCGAAGCGAACTCACGCAGTGGCATCTGTAAAACCCTCTTCTCCGTCACCCGTCCGACCCGCCAGGGTCGTGAATGTCTCCTGTAGGACGTCACCGGCTTCATTGGTGACGACGTTCTTGAGTACGACGATGTCGGTGCCGTGCGCTTGCCGCACAGAGTCCACGTACACGTCGCAGTACAGCTTGTCGCCGGCGAAGATGGGACCGACGTACTTGACCACCTGATCGACCTGCACGATCTTCGCGTCTTTGATCTCGACGTTGGCGTGCTCGAAAAACGACGTCTGCGCCATGTAGCCGAGGACACTGGTGAACGTCAGCGGCGCGGGCAGTGCCTTGTGACCGAGTTCGGCGGCCACTTCCTCGTTGAAAAACGCCGGGTCGTCGTTCTTGACCGCGACCGCGTACTCACGAATCTTCTCGCGGCCCACGACGTAATGGTCGGGGTAGCGGTAGTGCATCCCGACAATCCGCTCGGACAACGACACAGTTAGTGAACCTACCTAGTCAACCCCGGGTTGCCGCCCAGGGTTGTCGCGCTCTAGCGCGATTCCTTGTGGGGCTGGTGTTTGCCGCAGTTCGGGCAGAACTTCTTGATCTCGAGCCGGTCCGGGTCGTTGCGGCGGTTCTTCTTGGTGATGTAGTTACGGTGCTTGCACACCTCGCACGCCAAAGTGATCTTGGGCCGTACGTCGGTACTGGAGGCCACGTCTGTTGTCCTTCGTCTACGCGTTCTTGTTGTCTGTAGCGGTGGGGGGGCTCGATCCCCCGACCTCACGATTATGAGTCGTGCGCTCTAACCAGCTGAGCTACACCGCCCCGATGGGTACGGGCCGGCATGCCGGGCGTTTTCAGGCGTCCGAGCCGATCCGTCCACCGAGCCCCCTAACGGAATCGAACCGTTGACCTTTTCCTTACCATGGAAACGCTCTGCCGACTGAGCTAAGGGGGCCTGCTTACTTTCCGGGTCCGCGCATCGTGGCGCGAGCCTTAAAGAGGGTACAGTCTCGCCGATTGCCGCGCCAAATAGCTGATCACCACAATCGCTACCCCGACTGTAATCCCCTCCGGCAGTGGTCCGAAGGGCAGCGCGATCGACGGCGGCGCGGCGCCGCCAAGTGATAGGACGGAACAGTGACCGAACCCGGCGCGAACCGTGTGGCGGTGTACCTCGACTTCGACAACATCGTGATCTCCCGCTACGACCAGATCCACGGACGCAGCTCCTTCCAACGCGACAAGACCGCCGGCTTCCACAAGCAGCCGGGCCGGTTGTCGCAGGCGACCGTCGACGTCGGCGCGATCATCGACTTCGCCTCGTCGTTCGGCACGCTGGTGTTGACCAAGGCCTATGCCGACTGGTCGGCCGACGTCAACGCCGACTACCGCGACCAGCTGGTCGGCCGCGCGGTCGACCTGGTGCAGCTGTTCCCGGCCGCCGCATACAACAAGAACGGCGCCGACATCCGGCTCGCGGTCGACGCCGTCGAGGACATGTTCCGGTTGCCCGACCTCACGCACGTGGTGATCGTCGCCGGCGACTCCGACTACATCCCGCTCGCGCAGCGGTGCAAACGCCTCGGCCGCTACGTCGTCGGGATCGGCATCACCGGCTCGATCAGCCGCTCGCTCACCGCGGCCTGCGACGAGTACGTCTCCTACGACGCGCTGCCCGGCGTGCCTGCAGTGGAGACCGAAGCGCCGAAGCGCCGCCGCACCAAGGCCGACGCCGACCAGGAGCCCGAGCCCCCAGACCCGCAGGCCGCCGCGACGGCGCTGCTGGAACGCGCCCTGCGGATCGCCCAAGGAAAGGACGATTCCGACTCGGACTGGCTGCACAACTCCGCGGTCAAGGCGCAGATGAAGCGGATGGACCCGTCGTTCTCGGAGAAGTCGCTGGGGTTCCGCTCGTTCAGCGACTTCCTGCGCTCGCGCACCGACCTGGTCGAGCTCGACGAGAGCAGCACCATCCGCATGGTCCGGCTGCGACCCGAGACCTGAGCCGTCGATACGCTGACGACCATGGCAACGGATCGGCTCTACTTCCGTCAGTTGTTGTCCGGTCGCGACTTCGCGGCCGGCGACATGATCGCGCAGCAGATGCGTAACTTCGCCTACCTGATCGGCGACCGCGAGACCGGCGACACCGTGGTCGTAGACCCCGCCTACGCGGCGGGCGATCTCGTCGACGCGCTCGAGGCCGACGGGATGCGCCTGTCCGGGGTGCTGGTCAGCCACCACCACCCCGATCACGTCGGCGGGTCGATGATGGGCTTCGAGCTCAAGGGCCTCGCCGAACTGCTGGAGCGCACCAGCGTGCCGGTGCACGTCAACAGCCTTGAGGCGGACTGGGTTTCGAAAGTCACGGGGATCGCGCGCAGCGAACTCACCGAGCACCAGCACGGCGACGTGGTCAAGGTCGGCGACATCGACATCGAACTGCTGCACACTCCCGGCCACACGCCGGGCAGCCAGTGCTTTCTGCTCGACGGACGACTCGTCGCCGGCGACACCCTGTTCCTGGAGGGCTGCGGGCGCACCGACTTCCCGGGCGGCGACGTCGACGACATGTTCCGCAGCCTGCAGGCGCTCGCGAAGCTGTCCGGCGACCCGACGGTGTTCCCCGGCCACTGGTATTCGGTGGAGCCCAGCGCATCGCTGTCGGAGGTGCGCCAGACCAACTACGTCTACCGGGCGAGCAACCTCGATCAGTGGCAAATGCTGATGGGCGGTTGACCGTCGCGTGCCGGACACGCTCTACGCCGACGTGTCGGAATGGCAGGTCGGCGTCGACGACAGCTATCCGTATCCGGTTCTGTGCATCCGCTCCAACGACGGGAGATATCGAGATCGCCGGTGGCACAACAACTATGACTGGTGCCGCCGCAACGCCGACGACGGCCGGCTGACGTTCTTCATCGCGTACTTCGTGTGGCGGCCGAATTGGCGCCAGGCCGTGGACACGTTCTGCGAGCAGGTCGGCACGCCGCACCCGAGGATGGCGGTGATGCTCGACGTCGAGTCGTGGGGCGGCCGGATCCGCGGTAATCGATCGGTGGGCATCAACGCCGCCTACGACGCGGTGGGCGAGTTCGTCGGCGGCACGGCGAAGGTGATCGGCTACGGCAACGTCGCCGACCTGAACACGCTGTGGCCGCACAAGCCGCCCGGCATCCGCCTGGTGGTCGCCGCGTACGGGCACAACCCGCCGTACCCGGGCAAAGTGGCGCATCAATACACCGACGGCAGCGGATACGGCGGGGGCCTGCCGGAGGGCGCACCGCCGTTCGGTCACTGCGACATGAACTCCGCCGACGGGTTGAGTCCGGACGCATTCGCCGACGCATGCGGCATCACCGGCACCGACGGGTCGGATCGGCGCGAGTCCAGCAAATCGACACGAATGCCAAATACGCAAATGATGTATGGCTAACTCCTGCGTGGTATACAGCGGTGCGTGAACGGGGATGGGAATCTGCTCGGCCTGTCGGCCGGCATGTGGACGGCGCTTGCCGCCTGGCTCGCCGTGGTGGTGGGCATCGCCGCGCTGATCTACGCGTGGCGGCACTATCAACGGGTACGGCGGCAAAGCGAAGAGCTGATGCAGCCCAACGTGGCGATGTTCATGGAGCCGGCCGCCAACGACTGGCACCTCGTCGAGCTCGTGGTCAGGAACTTCGGGCGAACGCCGGCCTACAACATCCGATTCGACTTCGCCCATCCGCCGACTGTGGCCAAGTACGAGAACGTCTACGACGACCGCTACGTCGATATCGTCCCGCTCAACCTACCCGCCGAGATTCCGTATCTGGCGCCCAACCAGGAGTGGCGGATCGTCTGGGACTCGGCGCTGGACCGTCGCGAGGTAGGCGAGGCCATCGCGTCCCGGTTCGACGGGGCGGTCACCTATTCCGACCGGCAGGGACAGGAGAAGGGCAAGCGTGCCCGCCATCGGTTCCGCTCCACCGCGGTGCTGGACTGGTCGACGCTGCATCCGGTCGAACGGTTGGAGCTGTTGACCACCCACGACCTGGCCCGCCAGGAGAAGCAGAAGCTCGAGCTGCTGCGCCACCTGCTGACGTACTACCACTACGCGGCCGCCGAGAGCCGCGAAGACGTGCTCCGCACCGAGATCAACCGGGTGAGGGACGCCGCGAACGAACTGCGTGACCGCTACCGCGCAGAAGGCGGCGCGCCGCGACCTTCTACCCGGAATGACTCGGTCACCGGTCAGCAGGACGACGTCGACGCGGACTTCGACGAGGCACACACCCAGGTGCTCAACAACCGCCCGGCGCGCCACCGGATCGCCTAGACCTCGGCATTCGCAGCCATGTTTCGTAACATCGGTGCGATCAGCTGCCGCATGCAGAAGGAGCATCGATGACCAGCCTCGTCGGCTACGAACTCAAAGACTCGGTCGCGACGATCACCCTCGACGACGGCAAGGTCAACGTGCTGGGCCCGGCCATGCAGACCGCGATCAACGAGGCGCTCGACCGCGCCGAGAAGGACTCGGCGAAAGCGGTCGTGCTCGCGGGCAACGGGCGGGTGTTCAGCGGCGGTTTCGACCTGACGGTGTTCCAGTCCGGCGACGCGCAGGCGGCGCACGGCATGCTGGCTGGCGGGTTCGAACTCGCGGTGCGCGCCATGACGTTCCCGGCGCCGGTGATCATGGCGGCGACGGGGCCGGCGATTGCGATGGGTTCGTTCCTGCTGCTGTCCGGCGACCACCGGGTGGGCCAGCCGAAGAGCCGGTGCCAGGCGATCGAGGTGGCGATCGGCATGACGATCCCGATCGCTGCGCTCGAGATCATGCGGTTCCGGTTGACGCCCGCGGCCTTCCAGCGGGGCGCGGCGCTGGCGTCGACGTTCGCCGGCGAGGAGGCCGTCAACGGCGGATGGCTCGACGAGATCGTCGAGGCCGATCGGGTGCTCGCGCGGGCGCAGGAAGTGGCGACCGAGGCGGTGACGACGCTGAACACCGGCGCGCACGTGGGAACGAAGTTGAAGGCCCGCGAGTCCGCGCTTACCGCGATCCGCGCCGGGATCGACGGGCTGGCAACGGAATTCAGCCTCGGCTAATGGTGATTTCGGTGTAGTTGGTCGCGCTCAGCGCAACCGTCGACACCGAAATCCCAGGTTTTTGGGCTCTCCTGACACTTCCGTGGGTTGATTTCTGAGATGTCTGGGGCGCACGTCGTTGTCGCTTAAGGTTTCTGGCTTGTCAAGGGTCAGGAACCAAGGGAGCGGGCAACGACGTGCGCAATGTGAGGTTATGGCGTGGGCTGCTGGGTGTCGACAAGCGCACGGTGATCGAGGCGGTCGAGTTCGAGGAATTCGAAGGCCAGGACGCCGAGGGCGCCGCACTGGTGGTGGCGCGGGTGCGGCCACGAAGCGGGGTCTCACGGCGTTGTGGCCGCTGTGGCCGCAGGGCGTCTTGGTATGACCGGGGTGAGGGTCGACGCCGGTGGCGGGGCCTGGATTGGGGCACTGTGCAGGTGGTGCTGGAGGCCGAGGCGCCGCGGGTGAACTGCCCCACCCACGGGCCGACGGTGGCGGCGGTGCCGTGGGCGCGTCATCACGCCGGACACACTTTGGCCTTCGATGACACGGTGGCCTGGTTGGCGGTGGCGTGCTCGAAAACCGCGGTGTGCGAGTTGATGCGGGTCGCCTGGCGCACCGTCGGCGCGATCGTGGCCCGGGTCTGGGCCGACACCGAGAAGACCTTCGACCGGTTCGCGGACTGCGCCGCATCGGCATCGACGAGATCTCCTACAAACGCCACCACAAGTACTTGACGGTGGTCGTTGATCACGACAGCGGCCGGCTGGTGTGGGCCGCACCCGGGCGCGACACCAAGACGCTGCGGCGGTTCTTCGACGCCTTGGGCGCCCAGCGGTGCGCACAGATCACCCACGTCTCCGCTGATGCCGCCGACTGGATCGCCGACGTCGTCGCCCAACGCTGCCCGGCCGCGATCCGTTGTGCGGATCCGTTCCATGTGGTGGCCTGGGCCACCGAGGCACTCGACGTCGAGCGGCGCCGGGCCTGGAACGACGCGCGAGCGCTGGCGCGCACCGAGCCCACGTGGGGCCGGGGTCGGCCCGGTAAGGACACCGCGCCGCGGCCGGGCCGTGAGCACGCCCGCAAGCTCAAGGGGGCCCGCTACGCGTTGTGGAAGAACCCCGAAGACCTCACCGAACGCCAGAACGCCAAACTGGCCTGGATCGCCAAGACCGACACCCGCCTCTATCGCGCCTATCTGCTCAAAGAGGGCTTACGGCATGTGTTCTCGGTCAAAGGCGAGGAAGGCAAACAGGCCCTGGACAAGTGGACCTCCTGGGCGCGGCGTTGCCGCATCCCGGTGTTCGTCGAGCTCGCCGGCCGCATCGTGCGCCACCGGGTGGCCATCGACGCCACGCTCGATCACGGCCTCTCCCAAGGACTGATCGAATCCACCAACACCAAGATCCGACTCCTGACCCGCATCGCGTTCGGATTTCGCTCCCCAGACGCACTCATCGCCCTGGCCATGCTCGCCCTCGGCGGCCACCGCCCCGCGCTACCAGGACGCATCAACCACCCACGGATCAGTCAGTAGAGCCGGTTTTTGGGGCGTTTGCCCCATGTGGGCGGTCGGCTCGTCGACACACGATGACCGTCATGACCACCACACCCCAGGCCGCAGCGGCCGCCACCAAGACCATGCCCCTGCCCGACGGCGACGACGAGCGGGTCGTCGGCTTCGGCGTCATGGGCCTGCCCTTCGCCAACGGCCACTACCTCGCCTATCGCGACTTCCCCGCAACGTCGTTCTCCCCCGCCTACAAGTCGGTGTGGCATCGGACGCCCGACGGCGTGTGGACCTTCTACGCGACCACACCCGGACCGCAGAGTTGCTCGCGGTACTTCAGCTCGGCGACGACTGTCGACCCCGTCGTCTGCGGCATCGACGCACACTGGCTCACCCCGTGGTCGCTGGCGATTTCGATTGCCGGAGTACTGGATTGGCGCGTCGACATCGAAGCCACCGCGGCGACGCGTCTGATGAGCGCCGTCGGGTCACGGCTGCCCGCCGCGGCCGCAGACAACCGCGAAACGCTGCGCCTGATGAGTCGCCTCGTCGGACCCGTGCTCGGCATCGGCAAGGTGCGACTGACCGGCACCCTGCCCAACGGCCAGGAGTTCCGCATCGCGCCGAAGCAGGTGTGGGCGGTCGCGGACTCGTCGGCCGTCATGCACGGCGTCGACCTCGGGCCAGTGGGCCCGCATCCGGTGCAAGGCAACCTGGCGGACTTCCAATTGCCGCAGCAGGGCATCTGCGTGGTCGCACAGGGCCGGTTCGAGGCATTCGACGTCGAGCGGCACCGCGACCGTCTTCACCTATCCCACTGAACCGAGCGTGAAGACGGTGCACAATCAGGCTGTGGCAGGCCGTCGCACCCCGCACGAGCTTCCGACGCGGGCAGAAGTGCTCGCGGCGCTGTCGGTCGCGGTCGACCTCGGATTGGGACAGCCCGCCGAGCACATGCTGCGGGCCGCGCTGATCGCGATGCGGCTGGCCGATCGGCTGAACCTTTCTGAGCGCCAGCGTGATTGCATCTACTACGCGACGTTGATCATGTGGATCGGCTGCCATGCCGACTCCCACGAATACGCCCGCTGGTTCGGCGACGACATCGCGGTACGGCGAAGCTCGTATCTCGTCGACTGGTCCGGCCTGCCGTACCAACGCTTCCTGCTGACCAACCTCGGCCGCGGCGAGTCGCTGCTGACCCGGTTGAGGACCGCCGCGACGCTGTATGCCAATGCGCGAGGGCACATCTCGCAGCTGATCCACTCTCACTGCACTTCGGCCGGCCTGCTCGCCGAGCACATCGGTCTGGACGCCGACGTGCAATACGCGCTGCGCTACACCTTCGAACGGTTCGACGGCGGCGGACTGCCGAGCGGCGCGTCGGGCGACGCGATACCGGTCGAGATGCGGGTGGCGCAGGTCGCCGACATGGTCGAGGTGCACCAGCGTGAGTACGGCACCGACGGTGCAGTCGCAATGGCCCGCAGCAGGTGCGGCGGCCAATTCGATCCCGCGATCGTCGACGCGTTCGTCGCCGACCCGGCGGGAGTGCTGGCTGTCCCGTCGACCGGAGACGTGTGGGCCACGGCGCTGCAGTATGCGCCGGACCGCGGCACTCGACTCGACGAGCAGTCGCTCGACGCGCTGTTGGTCGCACTCGGCGACTTCGTCGACCTCAAATGCCCGTTCACACTGGGACATTCACGGGCGGTGGCGGAACTGGCCGCGTCGGCCGCCGAGGCGCTCGGGCTCGAGGCGGCTGCGGTGGCGACGACACGGCGCGCCGGATACGTGCACGATCTTGGCCGCATCGGCGTGTCGAACCAGGTCTGGTCGAAGTCAGGCGCGTTGAGCATGGCCGAATTCGAGCGGATGCGGCTGCACCCCTACCTCACCGAGCGCATTCTGTCGCAGGTGCCGGCCCTGGCCGAGGTCGCGGCGGTCGCAGCCAACCATCACGAATCTCTAGACGGCTCAGGGTATCCGCGTGGCGTGGCCGCACGGCAGTTGACGATGCCCGACCGGGTGTTGGCCTGTGCGGTGAGTTATCAGAGCGCGCTGGAGCCCCGGCCGTACCGCGAGGCGCTCGGTCCGGCGGGCGCAGCGCGACGCCTGCGGGAACGAGTGTCCAAAGGGCAGTTGGACTCGACCGCCGCCGATGCGGTGCTGCAGGCGTCAGGGCACGCGTCGGGTCGGCGGCACGCGAGACCGGACGGGCTCACCGCCCGCGAGGTGGAAGTCTTGCGGCTCGTCGCGCAGGGCACAAGCAACAAGGGCATCGCCGCCGAGCTGGTGCTCAGCGAGAAGACGGTGCGCAACCACGTGGAACACGTGTACGCCAAAATCGGTGTCTCGAACCGCATCGGGGCGAGCATGTACGCGCTGGAGCACGGGCTGGCCGCCAGTCGCGAGTCAACGTGACAGCAACGCGACGGCGCGGCGGTAGTCGTCGTCGGCGTCCAGCGTAAGCGCGCCAACGACGTCGCCGCCCGACTCGTACCAGACCGTGAACCCGGTGTGGTGGTCGACGAACCGGGCGGTGTCGTAGTCGACGCCCCAGCCGCGGTACTTGAGCACCGAAGTGCCGATGGTGCAGGCGAACCCGGGAACGGTGTCCCAGGCGGCCGGAAACCCGGCGGCCGTCAGACCGGCGACATAACCCTGATGCGCGGCGTCACGCCAATGTTCGGCGGGTACGCGACGACCGGCGGTGACGTTGTGCGCCAACGCGACGTCGCCTGCGGCGTAGACGTTGCGCGCCGAGGTGTGCATGTGCTCATCGACGACGATGCGTCCGTCGAGGGTGTCGAGACCGGCGGCTTCAGCGAGACGGATGTCGGGCCGAACACCCGTTGCACAGACGACGAGGTCGGCATCGACGGTCTCACCGCTGTCGAGCACCACGCGGGTGTCCTCGATCTCGGACACCGTGGTCTCGCCGGCGAACCGTACACCGTTGTCCGACAGGAGTTTCGCGACGCGTTCGCCGGCCTCGAGCCCGAAGCGGCGCTGCAGAGGAACGCGTTCGGCGGCGACGACCATCGTCGCGACACCGACCGCGGCAAGGCAGGACGCCGCCTCGCAGCCGATCAATCCGCCGCCGATGACCACGGCGCAGTCGGCGTACCGGGCGGCCATCTTCAGCGCGACCGCGTCGGCGAACGACCGCAGCGTCAGCGCCGACTCGACGCCGGGAATCGCGGGCCGCACCGCGGCGGATCCGGAGGCCAACACCAGATGCCAGTAGGGATAACGCTGACCGCCCGCGGTCACCACCTGCTGGCGGTCCAAGTCGATGGAGTCGACGGTGATGCCGCGGATCAGGTCGACGGCGTTGTGCTCGAACCAGCGCTCGCTGTGCAGGGCGAGTTTCGTGTCACGGCCACAGAGGAAGTCCTTGCTCAGCGGTGGCTTGGCGTACGGCAGCGCGGGGTCGGTGGTCAGTATGCGCACCGGAATGTCGGGGTGCTTGCTGCGGAACGTCTCCGCAGCACTCAACCCGGCCGGACCGCTGCCGATGGCGATGAAACCTGCTGCGACCACTCTTCCTGAGTACCAACTTCGGCGCCCGGATAACCGTGGTGTCAGGGATCCGTCACAGTTATCGGCTGGTCGGTGCTAGGCGCTGCTAGTCGTCGATGCCCCAGACGAGGCAGAACGTGTGTCCGGCGGGGTCGCGGAACACCCGGAACTTCGCGTCCTCCGTGGCGTCGGACACGCGCGTCGCGCCGAGGCCGAGCACCTCGCGTTCTGCGGCGTCGGGATCGTCGACTTGGATGTCGAGGTGGAACTGCTGCGATCCCCGCGGGTCCGGAAAACGCGGCGGCTCATGCTCCGGTGAGTACTGAAACGCCAACCGTCGGCCCTGTGGGTCGGTGAGCACGACCCAGGTGTCGTCATCCTTGTGATCCTTGTGAACCTCTCCGCCGAGCACGCCCGCGTAGAAGGTGGCCAAAGCCATCGGATCCCGGCAGTCGATGACCGTCGATCGCAGCCTTCCAAGCATGATGGCCGGGTTGCCGTTATTCAGGCGGTGCAAACGGCCGTGTGGCACCATCTGCGCATGAAACCCGAGGACGACCCGGAGGCCAGGATCAGGCAGCTGGAGCAACCGCTAGCCGACTACGGCGCAGTCGAACTGGGCACTTCGCAGTCGACCGGGAACGACTACCCGACGTCGGAATTACCACCACCGGTCTACGGTCCGCCGTACCCACCGACCTATCAGCAGCAGTCGCCCTACAGCGCACCGCCGTTCGGCGTCTCCTTCCCGCCGGGGCCGACGCGCAGTGGTGCGCCGTACGGGCTGATCTTCGGGCTGATCGGCGTGGTCATGGTGCTCATCGTCGCCGGAATCGGCGTGTTCGTCTGGTCGATGTCGTCGACGCCCGATCGGATCAGGACCGGGCCCGGGTTCTCCGACACGGAAGATTATGGCGGCCCCCGCGACGCGCCGATTCAGGTTCCCCGCGACCAGCCGCCGGAGGTGGCCGTCGCGCCGGCCGGTGGGCAGTACAGCGTCTCCGGCGTCGAGAAGACCGAAACCATCGAGTGCAACGGGAGCAACATCAGCATCAGCGGCGTCGACAACACCGTGACGCTGCTCGGCCACTGCCAGAGCGTCACCGTCTCCGGCGTCGACAACCAGGTGTTTCTCGACAGCGCGGACAGTATCGACGCGTCAGGGTTCGACAACCAGGTGATCTACCACTCGGGCGATCCGGAGATCGACGCCACCTCGAGGAACAGCGTCACGCGGCGTTAGTGCGCCACTGTGCGCCACTGCAGGATGCGCTCGGCCAACTCCGGGCCGCAGTCCTCCTGCACGAAGTGGCTTCCGTTGATGCGGGCATGCGGTTGACCGGCGGCGCCGGGCACGTGCTCGATGAGCGGACGGTCGGCGCGGCCGAGGATCGGGTCCTTCGCGCCGAAGACGCACAGGAACGGTTTCTCCCAGCGGCCCAAAGCTTCCCACGCGGCGCGGTTGGCCGGCAGCGCCGGATCGTCGGGCGACGTCGGCACCAGCGCGGGAAACGCCCGTGCGCCTGCCTGAAAACGCTTGCCGGGGAACGGCGCATCGTATCCGGCTCGAACCCGCGCCGGCACGTCGGTGACGGTGCCGAACGCGACGATGCGTCCGGCCGGCAACACCGGCGTATAACGCGCGAAAGCCCGCCAGAGGCGGAACGGCAGGTTCGCCGACGTCTGCCCGGCGGGCAGGAAGCCGTTGGCCACGACGATGCGCCCTACGCGCCCAGCCTGTTCGGCGGCGATGCGCAGCCCGATCAACGAGCCCCAGTCCTGCACAAAGATCGTCGTGTCGCTCAACTCGAGCGCCTCAAACCACGACGTCACCCACTCGACGTGGCGTAGATAGGTGTAATCCTCGATGCGGCTGGGCTTGTCGGAGCGCCCGAAGCCGATCAGATCGGGTGCGAGCACCCGACAACCACCGGCGGCCAGTGGCGGAATCATGTTGCGGTACAGGTAACTCCACGTCGGCTCGCCGTGCAGCAGGACGACGGGTGGCCCGTCACGCGGACCCTCGTCGACGTAGTGCATGCGCAGCGGCCCGGTATCGCCCGCGGTGACGTCGACGTAGTGCGGCGCGAACGGATAGCCCGCGAGGTTGTCGAAGCGATCGTCGGGCGTGCGCAGAACGTCCATGGTGTGCTCCTGTCCGCCGTTTGCAGCCTAGAACGAACGGAGTCGCCGCTTCCCCCGATCGGTGGACATGCGATTCATCCGGTTCACCCTCCGGTCGGCCGACATACATCGCCGCCGCGGTGCAGCACCGTTGAGTCATCGCCGGAACACACCGGCACAGAACGAAGAAAACTCAACGAGGAGAACGAAATGACCACCAACACCACCCGCCGGATCGCCCGCTTCTTCGCCCTGCCGATCGTCTCGGCCGCAATCCTCGCCGGGGCCCTCGGGATGGCCGGCACTGCCAGCGCCGGCACCTACACGCCGGACAACACGCCGCGGCCGGGCATCGTCGCGACGCCGAACACATTCGCGCAGCCGACGCCCGGGGCCCGCCACAACCACGGCCTCCCCCATCTGCAGCGGGTCCAGCCGTACTACCAGCACTGAGCACCACTGGCTTTCCTCCACAAGGGGCCCTCCCGGGCGGCGTACCCGGGAGGGCCTCGCCTTGTCTGCGGGACTATTCGGGTCCGCGCGCCACGGGACGCGACGGATCCGAACACCACTCCGACCAGGAACCCGGAAACAGCGCCGCGTCTACCCCCGCCGCGGCGAGGCCCGCGATGGTCACCGCCGCAGTGACGCCCGATCCGCAGTAGACCGCCACGTCGCTGTCCCGCAGACCCTCGACCAGATCGTCATCGGTTCGCAGTGTGCCGTCGTCGGCCAGCAGGCTGGTGCTCGGCACGTTGACCGCGCCCGGGATGTGCCCGGCGACCGGGTCGACCGGTTCGACGTCGCCGCGGAACCGTTCGGCCGCCCGCGCGTCCAGCAGTACACCCGAAGTGAGCACCGCGTCGGCGGTGACCGTCCGGCGGGCACCGGCGTACAGATCGTCGTGTGCGACGGTCACGTCGCCGGGTTCGGGTGCGACGGCGCCGGTTTCCAACGAGCCCCCTGCGGCCGTCCACGCCTCGAGCCCGCCGTCGAGGATGCGGACGTCGTCGATACCCGCCGCGGTCAGCACCCACCAGGCGCGCGCAGATCCGGCGCGGTTCCAGTCGTCGTAGGCCACCACCGGAACTTCGGCCCGCACGCCCCACCGCCGGGCCGCATCTTGAAGCGCCGTGCCCGACGGCAGCGGATGGCGCCCGCGGCCTTCGATGGTGTGATCGCTGAGCTCGTCCTCCAGCGAGACATACACCGCCCCGGGCAGGTGCCCCCGTTTGTAGGCGGCACGGCCGTCCGGCTCGGCGAGTTGCCAGCGCACGTCCAGCAGCGTCACCGGCTGCAGCGCAGCGAGTCGCCCCGCCAACTCCCCGGCGGTGATCAACACCGCGTCGCGCGCGCTCATACCTCAGACGGTAGCGGCGACGGGCGGGCCGATCTCCTCGGCCAATGTCTCGACGACGCGGGACAGTTCGTCGACCAGCCAGCTGTCGCTTCGGCGCCGGTACACCTCCAGCAGCGAGCGGTAGTACCACAGATGTTCATGCGGATCGTCGGTGTTGAAGCGCTGCCACACCTTCGGGCCATACCGGCGCAGGTCGCGCAGGATGGCCCTCGCGTTGTCCAGCTTGTCGGCCATCGACACGCGAATCGCGCTGTCGGAGGCCTTGTCCAGGTGCGCGATGTAGTTCTGTTTGCGTTCGCGCCACGGCGGTTTCGGCGTCACGACGGTGTCGCTGCACTCCTCGACGATCGCCGCGACGTCGGGGCCGAAACGCTCCTCGATCCGGGCGAGCGTCGCGTCGCCGCCCTGGTCCTCGGCGGCGTCGTGCAGCAGCGCGGCGATGGCCTCGGTCTCGGTGCCGTCGGCCTCGATCACCAGTCCCGCGACCGACAGCAGGTGACCGATGTACGGCACGTCGCTGGCCTTGCGGGTCTGGGTGCGGTGCAGTTCGGCGGCGAATCCGAGCGCCTCATTGAACTTCGGGCCCAAGCGGGGCGACGTCGTTTCGCTCACCTTCGTTCCCCCTTACTGATCGGGCGGCGGATCGAGCATCACGGTCCGGTCGCCGTTCCATCGATACCGCGCGCTGCGGATTGCCGTGGGCGCACAGGCGGTGCACTCGCCCGGGATCTTGTAGTTGAGCACGACGGTGTCGCCGGTGCTGGCCCCGGCGTCCAGCGACGTGAAGCCGTACGCCTTCGAAGTCCCGGTCCCGACGTACTGGCCGCGGTGGAACAGCAGCGCCTGCACGGGCGAGCTGCCGGTGCCGCGCTCTGTCGTCACCAGGATCGTCGACAGCTCCGCGCACGGGTCGTAATTGCTGTCGACGGGCGTGCTGTCCCACTTGGCGCCGGTGAGCGGCTCGAACGGCAGCCGCGCGAGCGCGAGCCGCAACGCGTCGGCCTGGTCCGGTCCGCACGACGGCTGCGCGGCGGCGGTCGGGATCGCGATCAACGACAAGCAGGCCGCGGCGGCGGCCATCGTCGCGGCCATCCATCGAATCATCGGTATCGATTTCCCTGGCCCGCTCTCCGACAAACGTCACCCCCGTCGGACCCACCTCCTATGGTTGGCTGCGATGGCGCTTCACATCCATCGGGCTGAACGCACCGACCTGCTCGCCGACGGACTCGGCGCCCTGCTCTCCGACCCGCTGTCCGACCCGTTCGCCGAGGACCTGGTCATCGTGCCGGCCAAGGGCGTCGAACGCTGGCTGAGCCAGCGACTGAGCCATCTCCTCGGCGCTGCCTCCGGCGGCGACGGTGTCTGCGCCGGCGTCGCGTTTCGCAATCCGCGCTCGCTGATCGCCGACATCACCGGGACCGACGGCTCAGGCCGAATTGTCGGCACCGCCGACAGCGACCCGTGGTCTCCCGACGCGATGGTGTGGCCGCTGATGGAGGTCATCGACGCCACCTGCAGCGAGGATTGGTGCAAGCCGCTGGCCATGCACCTCGGCCACTTCGAAGCCGGCGACGAGAAGGAACTGCGGCAGGGCCGGCGCTACGCCGTGGCCCGCCGGCTCGGCGGGTTGTTCGCCTCCTACGCCCGGCAGCGCCCGCAGCTGCTGGTCGACTGGGAGAACGGCAGCGCCGGTGACATCGCATCCGATCTGTCCTGGCAGCCCCCGCTCTGGCGGGCGCTCATCGAGCGCATCGACGCCGACACACCGCACATCCGGCACGCCAAAACCGTTGCCCGGCTTCAGGAGTCGCCTACCGATCTGCCGCCGCGGCTCTCGCTGTTCGGATACACCCGGCTGCCGAGCACCGAAATAGAACTGCTCGACGCGCTTTCCACCCACCACGACCTGCACCTGTGGCTGCCGCATCCCAGCGACAACCTGTGGCAGCAACTCAAAGGAACCCACGGCCCGATCCCGCGTCGCGAGGACACCACCCACCGCTCAGTCGGCCATCCCCTGCTCGCCACCCTCGGCCGCGACCTCCGCGAACTGCAGCGCGGCCTGCCCGCCGCGCGTCAGACCGACGAATACCTGGGCGGGCGAAACCGGCCGGACACCCTTCTCGGCTGGCTGCAGACCGACATCGCAGCCAACACGATCCGGCGAGACGGCCGGGTGCACACCGCCACGGACCGCTCGGTGCAGGTGCACAGCTGTCACGGGCCCGCGCGCCAGATCGACGTGCTGCGGGAAGTTCTGCTCGGACTACTCGCCGACGACGCGACGCTCGAACCGCGCGACATCTTGGTCATGTGCCCGGACATCGAGACCTATGCCCCGCTGATCGTGGCCGGGTTCGGGCTGGGCGACATGATCAAAGGCGTGCACCCGGCGCACCAGTTGCGGGTGCGCCTGGCCGACCGGTCGCTCGTCCAGACCAATCCGCTGCTCGGTGTGGCCGCCCAACTGCTGTCGCTGGCCGGTGGACGGGCCACGTCGAGTGAGGTGCTCAACCTCGCGCAGTCCGCGCCGGTGCGGGCGCGGTTCGGCTTCACCGACGACAACCTGGAGGACATCACCCGCTGGGTGCGCCAGGCCAATATCCGCTGGGGCTTCGACACCGACCACCGCAAACCCTACGGCGTCGACTTCGTCCAGAACACATGGCGTTTCGGCGTCGATCGGGTGCTGGCCGGGGTGGCCATGTCCGACGACTCGCACGCCTGGATCGACACCACCCTTCCCCTCGACGACGTCAGCAGCAACCGGGTCGACCTGGCCGGCCAACTCGCCGAGTACGTCGACCGCCTGCGCTGTGCGGTGCAATCCCTCACCGGGGCGAGACCACTCGAGCAGTGGCTGCGGTCGCTGACCGACAGCATCGGCCTGCTGACCCGCGTCAGCGACGACGACACCTGGCAGAGCGCTCAATTGGAACGCGAATTCGCCGATGTGCTCGCCACCGCGGGTGCCCGCGCGCACACGCTGATGCGGCTGTCGGACGTCCGCGCACTGCTCGACCGCCATCTCGCGGGCCGCCCGACCCGGGCCAACTTCCGCACCGGCACGCTGACGGTGTGCACGATGGTGCCGATGCGGTCGGTTCCGCACCGCGTCGTGTGCCTGGTCGGTCTCGACGACGGGGTGTTCCCCCGGCTGGGTGTGGTCGACGGCGACGACGCACTCGCCCGTGCACCCATGACCGGCGAACGCGACATCCGTTCCGAGGACCGGCAATTGCTGCTCGACGCCATCGGCGCGGCGACCGAGACACTGGTGATCACCTACACCGGCGCCAACGAGTATTCCGGTCAGGAGCGGCCCCCCGCCGTGCCGCTCGCCGAACTCCTCGACACCCTCGACCGCACGACAGACCGGAAGGTCCGCGACGCGATCGTGGTCAAGCATCCGCTGCAGCCGTTCGACACCCGCAACGTCGTTCCCGGCGAACTGGTCCCGGGTGTGCCGTTCACGTTCGACTCCACGGTCAAACGCGCCGCCGCCACCCGCGCCGGGGAGCGTGCGGAACGGCCGAAGTTCATCTCCGGGCCGCTGCCCGCTCCCCCGGCCGACGACGTCGTGCTCGCCGACCTGGTCGCGTTCTTCAGGGATCCAGTGAAGGGGTTCTTCCGCGCCATGGAGTACACGTTGCCGTGGGAGGTCGACGGTGTCGAGGACGCGATGCCCGTCGACATCGATGCACTCGAAGAGTGGACGGTCGGCGATCGCATGCTGCGAGACATGCTGCGCGGCATGGACGCCGAACATGCCCGCCACGCCGAATGGCGGCGCGGCACACTTCCCCCCGGAAACCTTGGCTGGCGCAAGGCTATCGACATCTGCGAACAGGCCACGCTCATCGCCGACGCCGCACGGCCGTACCGCGGCACCGAGCCGAGCGCGGTCGACATCGACGTCGAGATCGGCGGGGGCCGCCGGGTCACCGGCACGGTCACCCCGGTCTACGGCGATCGGCTGGTCTCGGTCACGTACTCCAAGCTCGACGGCCGTCATCTACTGCAGCCATGGATCCTGTTGCTGGCGTTGCTCGCTCACGACCCGGGCCGCGAGTGGAAGGCGATCAGCATCGGCCGCGCCAAACGCGGTACTGCCCCGCGGACCGAGACGATGGGCCGACCGACGGAGCACCCGCGTGAGTTGCTCGCCGATCTGGTGGCGATGTACGACCAGGGCCGCCGCGAGCCACTGCCGCTGCCGGTGAAGACGTCGTTCGCGTGGGCCGAAGCGGTGCACGGGCACGGCGACCCCGAGCAGCGGGCCGGGTACAAGTGGCGTTCTGGCATGTACCCCGGCGAGGAGGATGAGCCGGCCTATCAACTGGCGTTCGGCAAGGCCACCTGGTTGAAGCACCTCGTCGAACTCGGCCTCGACACCTATTCCGGTCGGCTGTGGCTACCGATGCTGCGGGCGCTGGAGGATTGATGGAACCGTTCGACCTGTTGGGGCCGTTGCCATCCGAACGTTCCACCACCGTGCTGGAGGCCAGCGCGGGCACCGGTAAGACGTTCGCGTTGGCCGGGCTGGTCACCCGCTATCTCGCCGAGGGGGTCGCGACCCTGGACCAGATGCTGCTGATCACGTTCAGCCGCGCGGCCACCCAGGAACTGCGCGACCGGGTGAGGCGTCAGATCGTCGATGCCGTAGCGACTTTCATCGATCCGTCGAGCGTCGATGAGAACGAGATCATCGGGTACCTGCTCGACGGCACCTCCGACCAACTCGCCGAACGCGAACGCAACCTGCGCGACGCGTTGGCCGCCTTCGACGCCGCGACCATCGCCACCACACACCAGTTCTGCCAGCTGGTCCTCAAGTCGCTGGGCGTGGCGGGCGACACCGACTCCGGTGTCACGCTCGTCGAAAGCCTCGAAGAACTGGTCACCGAGATCGTCGACGACCTCTACCTGCACCACTTCGGCCGCGAGAAGGACAATCCGCTACTGACCTACCCCGACGCGCTGAAACTCGCCAAGGCAGTCGTCGAGCAACCCGCAACCGAGCTGCGGCCGAAAGACCCAGAACCGGATTCGCGCGCGGAGGTGTGCGTCCGCTTCGCCAAAGATGTTCTCGCCGAACTGGAGATCCGCAAACGGCGCAAGGGCATTCTCGGCTACGACGACCTGCTCAGCCGGCTCGCCGACGCGCTGGAGGTCGACGGCTCGGCCGCGCAACTGCGCATGCACCAACGCTGGCCGATCGTCATGGTCGACGAGTTCCAGGACACCGACCCCGTGCAGTGGCGGGTGATCGACCGCGCGTTCACCGGACGCTCGACACTGATCCTGATCGGCGACCCCAAGCAGGCCATCTACGCGTTCCGCGGCGGCGACATCGTCACGTACCTGAGCGCCGCGTCGAAGGCCGACGTGCAGAAGACGTTGGCCACCAACTGGCGCAGCGACGAAGCGCTGGTTAACCGGCTGCAGGCGGTGCTGCGCGGCGCGCAACTGGGCCACGAGAAGATCGTGGTGCACGACGTGGCCGCCAAGCACACGGGGTCGCGGCTGGTGGGCGCGCCGTGCGGCGATCCGTTCCGGCTGCGCGTGGTGCGTCGGGACACGTTCGGTCGCAGCGGCACTCGTGACATTCTCATCGACCAGCTGCGCACTCACATTCCCCGCGACCTGGCGATTGACATCGGCGCCCTGCTGACCTCGGACGCCACGTTCGACGGCCGTCCACTCGGGGCCGCCGACATCGCGGTCATCGTGGAGAACCACCGCGATGCCCGGGTCTGCTATCGGGCGCTGTGCGACGCGGGCATCCCCGCGGTCTACACCGGCGACTCCGACATCTTCACCTCCGACGCCGCAGCGGACTGGTTGGCGCTGCTCGAGGCCTTCGACCAACCGCACCGGCCCGGCATCGTGCGCGCGGCAGGCGCGACGATGTTCTTCGGCGAGACCGCCGAGTCGTTGGTCGCCGGCGGCGACAAGTTGACCGACCGCATCGCAGAGACGTTGCGCGAGTGGGCCGGTCACGCCCGTGAGCGTGGTGTCGCGGCGATCTTCGAGGCCGCGCAGCTCGCCGGCATGGCCGACCGGGTGTTGTCGTGGCGCAACGGTGAGCGCCAGATGACCGACCTCGCCCACATGACCCAGCTGCTGCAGGAAGCCGCGCACCGCGAGCACTTCACGCTGCCCGCGCTGCGGGACTGGCTACGGGCCCAGCGCGACGAGCGCAGCGGCGCGGCCGAACGCTTCCGCCGCCTCGACAACGACGCCGCGGCCGTGCAGGTGATGACGGTGTTCGTCGCCAAGGGCCTGCAGTTCCCGGTCGTCTATCTACCGTTCGCGTTCAACCGCCACGTCTGGGAGCCCGAACTCGTGCTGTACCACGAGGGTGACACGAGGTGCCTGCACATCGGTGGTGACGACAGCCCCGACTTCCACGCGGTGTCGAAGGCGGGACGGGAAGAGGACGCCAGCGACGACAGCCGCCTGATGTATGTCGCGATGACCAGGGCGCAGTCGCAGCTGGTCGCCTGGTGGGCGCCGTCGCGCGACGAACCGAACGGCGGCCTGTCGCGGCTGCTTCGCGGCCGGCGACCCGGTGAGAGCGGGGTGCCGGATGTCGTTCCTCCGGCGAAGGTTTCCGACGACGACGCGATGGCGCGGTTCAAGGAGTGGGAAGCCGTCGGCGGGCCGGTGATCGAGGAATCGGTGCTGCGTCCGAAGGTTGCGCGTCCGCAGCAGCCCGGCACCGGCGACTTCGAGGCCCGGCACTTTCACCGCACCATCGACACGGCGTGGCGCCGGACCTCCTACAGCGGGTTGATCCGCGCGGCCGAGGCGACGCCGGTCAGCAGCGAGCCCGAAGTGGTCGAGCTCGACGACGAGGTCGCCGAGATTCCGGTGGCGACGACCGCAGCGGCCGGTGCCGACGTGCCGTCACCGATGGCCGACCTGCCGACCGGTGCGAAGTTCGGCACGTTGGTGCACGCGGTGCTCGAGACGGCCGATCCGTTCGCCACCGACCTCGCCGGGGAATTGGAAGCGCAGATCCGCGAGCACTCGGTGTGGTGGCCGGTCGACGTCGAGGCCGGCGTCTTGGCGGCGGCGATGGTGCCGATGCACGACACCCCGCTCGGGCCGCTCGCCGACGGCAGGACGCTGCGGCAGATCGGACTGTCGGACCGGATGCGGGAGGTGGACTTCGAATTCCCGTTGGCCGGCGGCGATCTGCGCGTGTCGGCACCCGACGTCCGGCTGGCGCACGTCGGCGAACTGCTGCGGCAGCATCTGCCGTCGGACGACCCGCTGAGCTCGTATGCGGACCGGCTGACCGGAGCGGGGCTCGGCGCGCAGTCGCTGAAGGGTTACCTGTCGGGATCGGTGGATGCGGTGCTGCGCATTTCCGACGGGGCTGGCGGGCGCTACCTCGTCGTCGACTACAAGACCAACTGGCTCGGCGACCCCAACCGGCCGTTGACGGCGGCGGATTACTCCCGGCCGCGGCTGGCCGAGGCGATGCTGCATTCGGATTACCCGCTGCAGGCCCTGCTGTACAGCGTTGTGCTGCATCGCTTCCTGCGCTGGCGGTTGCCCGGATACGCACCCGAGCAGCATCTGGGTGGCGTGCTGTATCTGTTCCTGCGCGGGATGTGCGGACCGGACACCCCGGTGACCGACGGCCAGCCCGCAGGGGTGTTCGGCTGGCACCCTCCGGCAGCGCTGATCACCGCGCTGTCGGATCTGCTCGACGCCGGCAGGGTCGCGGCGTGACCGCCGTGGAGTGGCGGCGGGCTATCAGCGCCACCGGTCTGCTGCGCACCTTCACCGACGCCGAAGTCCTCGATGCATCGGATGTGCATGTCGCACAACGGCTCTGCGAGCTCGCCAAGGCGCCTGACGATCGGGTGGCGCTCGCGGTCGCGCTGCTGGTACGCGCCCTTCGCAACGGGTCGGTGTGCCTGGACCTGCGAACCGTCGAACAGCAGGTCGGCCTCGACGGGCTGCCGTGGCCCGCTGCCGACGACTGGCTCGGCGCCATCGCCGCGCACCCGCTGACCGGCCGGCCGCCGGCGCTACACATCGACGGGGATGTGCTGTATCTCGACCGGTACTGGCTCGAAGAGCAGCAGGTGTGCGACGACATCGGTGCGATGCTCGTCGCCAGGCCGGCCCAACCCGCGCCGCATCTCGACCGGCTCTTTCCGGCGGGCTTCGAAGAGCAGCGCGCCGCAGCGAAACTGGCGCTGTCGCAAGGTCTGACGGTGCTCACCGGCGGTCCGGGCACGGGCAAGACCACCACGGTCGCGCGGCTGCTGGCGCTGCTCGCAAGCGGAACACGGCTGCGGATCGCGTTGGCGGCGCCGACCGGAAAAGCTGCGGCGCGGCTACAGGAGGCGGTGCAGCTGGAGGTGGACAAGCTGCCGGCGGCCGACCGTGAAGCGCTGGCCGGCTTGCACGCGACGACCATGCACCGGCTGCTCGGCAGCCGCCCGGACACGTCGGCGCGGTTCCGGCACCACCGCGGTAATCGGTTGCCGCACGACGTGATCGTCGTCGACGAGACATCGATGGTGTCGCTGACGATGATGGCGCGGCTGCTGGAAGCCGTGCGCCCCGACGCCCGGCTCATCCTGGTCGGCGACCCGGACCAGTTGGCGTCGGTGGAGGCGGGTGCGGTGCTTGCCGATCTGGTCGACGGGCTCGGCGACGGACGCATCGCCGAGTTGAAGACGTCGCACCGGTTCGGCGAGTCGATCGGTCGGCTGGCCACCGCGATCCGCACGGGCGACGCCGACACCGTCGTCGAGGTGCTGCGCGCCGGCGGCGAACACATCGAGTGGGTCGATACCCAGGAGCCGTCGGAGCGCCTTCGGAAGGTGTTGGTGCCGTTGGCGGTTGAGCTGCACCGGGCGGCGATCCTCGGTGACGACGAAGCGGCGCTGGCCATCCTGAACGAGCACCGGCTGTTGTGCGCGCATCGCCGCGGCCCGTTCGGGGTGCGGTACTGGAATCACCAGGTGGAGCGGTGGCTGGCAGAGATGACCGGCGAGCCGATCTGGTCGGCGTGGTACCCGGGGCGACCGGTGTTGGTGACCGCGAACGACTACGGGCTAAATCTGTACAACGGCGACACCGGCGTAACGGTGCTCCGCGACGGAGTGCTACGGGCGGTCGTCGCGGGAACGGAGCGGCTCGAGTTCGCGACGAGCCGACTCGCCGACGTGGACACCATGCATGCGATGACGATTCACAAATCGCAGGGCAGCCAGGCCGGCGAAGTCACGGTCCTGCTGCCGCCGGAGGACTCGCGACTGCTCAGCCGCGAGTTGTTCTACACCGCCGTGACCCGGGCGAAGAAGAAGATCCGGGTGGTCGGCCCGGAGGCGTCGGTGCGGGCCGCCGTGCAACGACGGGCGGTTCGGGCGTCGGGCCTGGCGCGGCGCCTGCGCGACGCATAGCTCTTCTGCTGAGAGCTCACGCTGCATCCGGCCGCCCCGCCGATGTTTAGGGGCTACTCCGCACAGGGCACTCCTTCCCGGCGACTGTGGTGTAGCGCACACGCCACCCGGGTGGACGGAGCCTGTGATGACCGCGGAGAACCAGGTCACGCCGACCGACGTCGACAAGGCGCTACTCGGCAGCGCGACATACCGCAGTCTCGGCGAGCAGAAGCTGTCCCCCCGCGAGGAGCGGTTCGAGAAGGCCCGCCGCACGGTCGGGCTGTTCCTCGCCCCACTGCTGACCGTCGTCTTCCTCGTCCTGCCGATCGACATCCCCCGCGAACAGCAGGTGCTGGCCGCCGTGCTGCTCGGCGTGATCGCGCTGTGGATCAGCGAGGCGGTGCCGATTCCGATCGGCGGCCTGCTCGGCGTCGCGGTCGCGGTCTTCCTCGGTGTCGCGCCGGTCGACGACGTGCTCGGTCCGTTCGGGTCGTCGACGATCTTCACGTTCATCGGCGCGTTCATCCTCGCCCAGGCGATGCTCAAACACGGTGTGGCCCGGCGGTTCGCATTCCGCATCCTGGCGTTGCCGCGCGCCGGCCGCTCGACGACCGGGGTGATCATCGCGTTCGGCGCGATCACCTGCCTGCTGTCGGCGTTCGTCTCCAACACCGCGACGGTGGCGATGCTGCTGCCGACGGCCATCGGCATCCTGTCGGTCATCGCCAAACTGTTGCAACAGCGCGGCGACGTCGAAGCCGACTTCGACCCGCAGCGGTTGCGGGTCGGCGCCGCGCTGATGCTGATGCTCGCCTACGGCGCCAGCGTGGGCGGCCTGCTGACCCCGGTCGGCAGTCCACCGAACCTGATCGGCCGCGGCCTGATCGAAGAGGCCACCGGTGAGCGGATCAGCTTCGGGCAGTGGATGGTGATGGCCATTCCCATCTGCCTGCTGATGTTCGCGCTGCTGGCGCTTGTCCTGTTGCGGCTGAACAAGCCCGAGATCAAGCGGATCGACGGGGTCGCCGAGTACGTGGCCAGCGAACGGGAGAAGCTGGGCAAGCTGTCGCGGGCGGAGAAGAACACCCTGATCGCATTCGCCGTTACGGTGACGTTGTGGATCCTGCCCGGCGTCTTCGCGTTGATCGCGGGCACCGAATCAGATGTGTACGAGTTCGTCAGCGACCGGTTGGACGAGGGCGTGGTCGCGGTGTTCGGCGCGTCGCTGCTGTTCCTGCTGCCCACCGACTGGCAGACCCGCGAGTTCACGCTGCGCTGGAAAGATGCTGCCGAAATCGACTGGGGCACAATCATTCTGTTCGGCACCGGCATCATCTTCGGTTCGCTGATCTCGTCGACCGGACTGGCCGAGACCATCGGGACCTCGGTCGACGATGCGCTCGGCCTGTCGAGCAGCACCGCGATCACGGTGTTCGCGGTGCTGTTGGCGATCGTCGTGTCGGAGACGACCAGCAACACCGCATCGGCGGCCGTCGTGGTGCCGATCATCATCCCGGTGGCGGTCGCCGCCGGGGTGAACCCGTTCGTGCCCGCGCTGGCAGCGACATTCGCGGCGTCGTTCGGGTTCATGCTGCCCGTCTCGACGCCGCAGAACGCGATCGTCTACGGTTCGGGCGTCGTGCCGATCACCAAGATGATCCGATCCGGCGTCACGTTCGACATCGCCGGCGCGATCCTGATCATCATTTTCCTGCCGATGATGATCAGCCTGCTGGGGCTGGGCACATGAGTGACATCGCGGTCATCCCCGGCGATGGCATCGGCACGGAGGTCATCGCGTCAGCCCGTGCGGTGCTCGACGCGGTAGCGGCAAAGCACGCAATCACGTTGCACTACACCGAGTTCGACTGGTCGTGTCAGCGCTACCAGCACGAAGGCGCGATGATGCCCGCCGACGGCATCGACACACTCCGCGGGTTCGACGCGATTCTCCTGGGCGCGGTCGGCTGGCCCGGGGTTCCGGACCACGTGTCGCTGTGGGGCTTGCTGATCCCGATCCGGCGAGCGTTCCGCCAGTACGTGAACCTGCGGCCGATCCGGGTGTTCGACGGCGTCGAGAGCCCGCTACGGACGCCGGGCGACGTCGACTTCGTCGTCGTGCGGGAGAACGTCGAAGGTGAGTACAGCGAGATCGGCGGCCGGTTGAACCGGGGGTTCCCCGACGAGATGGCCGTGCAGGAGTCCGTTTTCACGCGCGTCGGGGTGAGCCGCATCGCCGACTTCGCATTCGAACTGGCGCGCACCAGGCGCGGCTACGTGACGTCGGCGACGAAGTCCAACGGCATCGTGCACACGCTGCCGTTCTGGGACGAGGTGGTCGCCGAACGGGCTGCGCACTTCCCCGACGTTCGGTTCGACAGCGAGCACATCGACGCGCTGGCCGCGAAGTTCGTGCTGCAGCCGCAGCGCTTCGACGTCGTGGTGGGCTCAAACCTGTTCGGCGACATCCTCAGTGATCTGGCGGCCGCGGTGGCCGGCTCGATCGGGATCGCGCCGTCGGCCAACCTCGACCCGACCAAGCAGTACCCGTCGATGTTCGAACCCGTGCACGGTTCCGCGCCCGACATCGCCGGCCAAGGCATCGCCAATCCGGTCGGGGCGGTGTGGTCGGCGGCGCTGATGCTCGAGCACCTCGGGCACGAAGCCGCCGCGCGTGACGTGATGGCGGCCGTCGAGTCGACGCTGGCCGCGCCCGAGTCCCGCACGGGCGACATAGGCGGCCGGGCGTCGACGTCCGAGGTGACCGACGCGCTCGTCGAGCACTTGAGCCAAAGAGCCTGATTCCGACGTCAAATTGCGCGTACGGTGGGCCCGTGGCCGAGATCGACCGCAGCCGCGTCATCGCGGCAACCCCGACGCAGATCTGGGACGTACTGGCCGATTTCGGCGACCTCGCCTCGTGGCTCGACAACGTCGACCACTCCTGCATCCTCACGCGCGGTGCCGACGGCGCGATGGTCGGCACGACCCGCCGGGTGCAGATCGGGCGCAACGCCTTGGTCGAACGCATCACCGAGTGCGACCCGCAGTACGCCCTCGCCTATGACATCGAAGGCCTGCCCAAAGTCATGGGCAAGCTCAGTAACCGCTGGACCATCGAGGCCACGGGCGGCGGCGAGACCGTCGTGACGATCACCAGCACCGTCCGCAAGGGCCGCGGCAGAACGCAGCAGCTCGTCGAACGCCTGGCCTGCCAGGCGTTGGCCCGCACCTCCGACGCCATGCTCGCCGCGTTGGCGAAACGATTGGAGAAGACCTCATGACCGAGCGCCCCGACATCATCATCGTGATGACCGACGAGGAGCGCGCGGTTCCGCCTTATGAGTCGCCCGAAGTCCTCGCATGGCGTGACCGAATGTTGCCCGGCCGCAAGTGGTTCGACGAGCACGGCGTGAGCTTTGAGCGGCACTACACCGGGTCGCTGGCCTGCGTGCCCAGCCGCCCGACGATCTTCACCGGGCAGTACCCCGACCTGCACGGCGTCACGCAGACCGACGGCATCGGCAAGGTCTACGACGACTCCCGCATGCGCTGGCTGCGCCGCGACGAGGTGCCGACGCTGGGCAACTGGTTCCGCGCGGCCGGATACGACACTCACTACGACGGCAAGTGGCACATCTCGCATGCCGATCTGACCGACCCCGCGTCCGGTCAGCCGTTGGCAACAAACGACGACAACGGTGTCGTCGACACGAAGGCCGTGCAGCGTTACCTCGAGGCAGATCCGCTTGCGCCGTACGGCTTTTCGGGGTGGGTCGGCCCGGAGCCCCACGGCGCGCCGCTGGCCAACGCGGGGATTCGGCGCGACCCGCTGATCGCCGACCGCGTGGTGGCGTGGCTCAAGGACCGCTACGCGCGGCGCCGCGCCGGATACGCCGAGGCGCTGCGCCCGTTCCTGCTGGTGGCCAGCTTCGTCAACCCGCACGACATCGTGCTGTTCCCAGCGTGGCAGCGGCGCAACCCGGTGCGCCCGTCGCCGCTGGACCCGCCGCCGGTGCCACCGGCGCCCACGGCCGACGAGGACCTGTCAACCAAGCCAGCCGCGCAGATCGCGTTCCGGGAGGCGTACTACTCGGGCTACGGTCCCGCGCCGGTCGTCGACCGCACCTACACCCGCAAGGCGCAGCAATACCGAGACCTCTATTACCGGCTGCACGCCGAGGTCGACAACCCGATCGACCGCGTGCGCCGCGCGGTGACCGAGGACGGTTCCGAGCACGCGCTGCTGGTCCGCACCGCCGATCACGGCGACCTGCTGGGCGCCCACGGCGGCCTGCACCAGAAGTGGTTCAACCTGTACGACGAGGCGACCCGGGTGCCGTTCGTCATCGCGCGAATCGGGCCCGCCGCCACTGCAGCGCGCACGGTCACGGCGCCGACGTCGCACGTCGACATCGTGCCGACACTGCTCGGCGCGGCCGGTGTCGACGTCGAGGCGGTGGCCGCGACGCTGGCGGACACCTTCACCGAGGTGCACGAGCTGCCCGGCCGTGACCTGATGCCGGTGGTCGACGGCGCCCCGGCCGACGAGTCGCGGCCGGTCTACCTGATGACCCGCGACAACGTGCTCGAAGGCGACACCGGCGCATCCGGTCTGGCGCGCCGGTTGAAGCGGACGACGAATCCGCCTGCGCCCCTGCGGATCCGGGTACCCGAGCACGTCGCGTCGAACTTCGAAGGATTGGTGCTGCGGGTGGACCGCGAAGACGCCGACGGCGGGCAGGGTCACCTGTGGAAATTGGTGCGCACCTTCGACGATCCGGCGACGTGGACCGAGCCTGGCGTACGCCATCTCGCGGCCAACGGCATGGGCGGCGACAGTTACCGCACCGAGCCGCTCGACGACCAGTGGGAGCTCTACGACCTGACCGCCGATCCGGCCGAGGCCGACAACCGGTGGGCCGACCTCGACCTGTACGACCTACGCCGGCACCTGCGGATGCAGCTCAAGCAGGCGTGTGCGACGTCCGTCCCGGAGCGGAACCATCCGTGGCCGTACACGCCGCGCAAGACGGCCGCCGGTCGCGAAGGGCTGATCCGACGGCTGATCCCAGGGACTTGAGCGCCATCGGACCTTTGATGATCGGCGGGTCGGAGCGTACGGTTCTCGTGGGTTGATTCCCCAGCCTCGCGGAAACGTCACGGCGGCGATCTGACTTCCCCGCCGGAGGTTCCAACCTCGACGTCAGCCGGCCAGATCAGGGTTATATGAGGGGCTGGGGGGCTCATTTCCGAGATTTCGCGGAAATATCGCTGTATTTCGCTTCGGCGACGGTATGGTCGCGCCGCCACCACCAGCGGGCACGGGGTGGGTACAGTCGGGAGGCCTGACAAGCTCCGCACCTCGCTTCAACCGAAGCGACGGACCACCTAGGTGAACGAAATGGGCCGGCGAATGCCCGCCGGACCACCGCAAAAACCTATCTATGGCGTCATGACGCCAGGGGCCTGAAGGATTGTAGTGAGTCAATTTACCGAGACGATGTACCGGAATGCCCGGTGGAGCACGAGAGGGATGGTGACGGGTGAGCCGGTCGCGCCCGTCCGGCACACCTGGGCCGAAGTCAACGAACGTGCCAGCCGCATCTCAGGCGGGCTGGCCGCGGCGGGTATCGGGCACGGTGACGCGATCGCCGTGCTGGCCGGCGCCCCCGTCGAGATCGCACCGACCGCCCAGGGCATCTGGATGCGCGGCGCCAGCCTGACCATGCTGCATCAACCCACGCCGCGCACCGATCTGGTGCGCTGGGCCGAGGAAACCACCGCCGTGATCAAGATGATCTCGGCGAAAGCAGTCGTCATCAGCGAGCCGTTCATGGCGGCCGCACCCGTGCTGGCCGGCCTCGGCATTACCGTGCTGACCATCGAGTCGCTGCTGACGGGCGAGTCCATCGACCCGATCGAGACCACCGACGACGACGTCGCGCTGATGCAGCTGACCTCGGGATCCACGGGTTCGCCCAAAGCCGTTCAGATCACGCACGCCAACATCGTCGCCAACGCCGACGCCATGACGGTCGGCTGTGATTTCGATATCGACACCGACGTGATCGTCAGTTGGCTGCCCTGTTTCCACGACATGGGAATGACCGGCTATCTGACGGTGCCGATGTACTTCGGCGCCGAGCTGGTGAAGGTCACACCGATGGACTTCCTGAGCGATACGTTGTTGTGGGCCAAGCTGATTGACAAGTACAAGGGCACCATGACCGCGGCTCCGAACTTCGCCTACACGCTTTTCGCCAAGCGGTTGCGACGGGTGGCCACGCCCGGCGAGTTCGACCTGTCCTCGCTGCGTTGGGCGTTGTCGGGCGCTGAGCAGGTGGACCCGCTCGACGTCGCGGATCTCTGCGAGGCCGGCGCGCCGTTCGGGTTACGACCCGAGGCGATCGTGCCGGCCTACGGGATGGCCGAGACCACGGTGGCCGTGTCGTTCTCCGAATGCGGTCGCGGGATGGCCGTCGACGAGGTCGACGCCGACCTGCTGGCCGTGCTGCACCGCGCGGTGCCCGCGACCAAGGGACACACCCGGCGGCTGGTCAAGCTCGGCAAGCCGTTGGACGGCCTGGAGGTTCGGGTGATCGACGAAGACGGCGCAGACCTGCCGCCGCGCGGCGTCGGTGTCATCGAGGTCCGCGGCGATCCGGTGACCAGGGGCTACACCACCGTGGCCGGGTTCATCCCGGCGCAGGACGAGCGCGGCTGGTACGACACCGGCGACCTGGGCTACCTCACCGAGGACGGCGAGGTGGTGGTGTGTGGGCGCCTCAAGGACGTCATCATCATGGCTGGTCGCAACATCTATCCGACCGACATCGAGCGGGCCGCAAGCCGCGTCGATGGCGTGCGGCCGGGTTGCGCCGTCGCCGTGCGGTTGGATGCCGGGTTGTCGCGGGAGACATTCGCGGTAGCGGTGGAGTGCAAGAACTTCGCCGACCCCCACGAAGTGCGCCGCGTCGAACGGCAGGTCGCCCACGAGGTGTTCGCCGAAGTCGACGTCCGGCCCCGCAACGTGGTGGTGCTCGAGCCGGGCATGATCCCCAAGACGCCGTCGGGAAAGTTGCGCCGCGCGCACGCGTTGTCGCTCGTGAACTGATCACCGAAACGGTGCGGGCAGGTAGATTCCTGACCCGAGATGGCTGTTTACGACGCCCAACCGGGTCGGGGGCAATCGGCGCCCGAAACCGCCCTGTCGGCCGCACAGCGCGACGCCGACGAGGCTGAGCTGTATGCCGGGCTGACGGGCGTCGCCGGCTTGGTGGCCGGTGCGCGAGGGATGACCGATCTGCTCGGGGAGGTGGCCGAGTTCGCGGGCCGCGCGATACCCGGCGTCGACGGCGCCGGCATCGCGTTGAAACAGCCCCGGGACGGCGCGCCGTGCATCGAGGCGTGGGCCGCGACGGCGGAGTTCGTCAACGAGATCGACCGCGTCCAGTACGAGCAGCTTCAAGAGGGACCGTGCCTGACCGCGATGCAGTCAGGGCGCCCGACCGTCAGCGGATCACTGGGCTCCGACCGCAGATGGCCGCATTTCGGCGGCCGGGTGGCGCGGATGGCGGTGCATTCGGCGCTGTCGCTACCACTACTGGTGGGCGAACGGGTGATCGGTGCGATCAACGCCTACGCCCGCGCTCGCGACGCCTTCGGTGAGCACGCCGTTGAATTGGGCACCCAATTCGCCGGGCCGGCCGCGGTGTCGGTGTACAACGGCCAGTTGCTCGCCCATGCCCGCGAACGCACGCAACAACTGCAGCGCGCGTTGGGCAGTCGCGCGGTGATCGACCAGGCGATCGGGATCATCCGCAGCCGCTCCGGCGCAAGCGCCGAGCAGGCGTTCGACCGGTTGACGCGGCTCAGCCAGAGCGAGAACGTCAAGCTGCACATCGTGGCCGAGCGGCTGGTGGATGAGGCGGTTCGTCGCGCTCAGGCCCGGCACCGTCCTTAACGCGTTGTGCGCCCGGCGAATTCGGCGATCGAGGCCACCAGAGCCGGGCGGGCGGTTCGATCCGTCATAAGCCGACGGGCCACCTCGGTGAGATGTTCGCCGTTGGCGCGTGCATACGAGCGCAACAGCGCGAATGCGTCTTCGACCGACACGTCGAGTTTTTCGCGCAGGAAACCCTTCGCCTGTTCGACGACGACGCGGCTGGCCAGCGTGGCGCGCAGTTGCGGCACCACGGTCGACGGGGCGGGCGCGCGGCCCTGCAGCAGCGCCACGCATGCGATGTGGGCAAGGGTCTGCCCGGCGGCCAGGTCGGCTTCGTTGAGTTCGCCGGGCCGGGTGCCGAACAAACCCAGCGCGCCCAGGACGCGGCCGGCCGCACGCATCGGAACGGCGTGCACAGAGGCGAAGCCGCCCGCCAGCGCGGCGGGAACGAACCGGGGCCAGCGCTCGGTGGCCGTCCGCAGATCGGCGACCGAGACGGGCGCTGCGGTGGCGTAGCAGTCCATGCAGGGGCCCTCGTCGGCCTGCAGCTGGAACAGCTCCAGCTCGCGGGCCTGCTCGGAGGTCGCGGCCACCAGGCGCAGCTGGTCGAACGGGTCGGCCAGCAGAATGCCGGCAGCGGCCACGTCGAGCAGCACGGCGCACTGCTCGGTGAGCTCGGTCAGCAGGTCGACCACGTCGAAGTCCTCGAGGACGGTGTCGACGAGGGCGACCACGGCTTCCAGCACGCAGGTTTCACGAGGGGATTCAGTCACGTTCCCTCCATTCTGGCGTCGTGGTCAAGGCGGGCATCAATCCGACTCCAGCCGCAGGCCGCGATCGAGGATGTCGCGGGCCACGTCGGTGGCGCTGCGTCCGGTCGAGTACGCGTGGGCGCGCAGGCGGACCAGGGCTTCGGCTGGCTCGACCCCGAGCTGCGCGACCAGCATGCCGGTGGCCTGGCTGACCTCGGCCCGGGCCAGCGTGTGCAGTTCGGCCCAGGCGTTGCTGTCGGGTTCGTCGACGGCGGCCCGAAGGTCGGTGTCGAGCAGGTCGAGCAGCGGCACACCGGCCATCTCGGCGGCGATGGCGGCGCCGGCGAGTCCGTCGCGGTCGATCGCGCCGGGCTGAGTGCGGAACAGGTCGAGGGCGCCGACGTATTCGCCGGCGACGACGACCGGCATCGCGAAGACGGCGCGGACCTCGAGATCGACCATGGCGGGTCCGTAGACGGGCCAGCGGCGCTCGTCGCGGTCGTCGAGGTCGTGCACCAGAACCGGCGCCCGCCCGGTGACGCTGTCGAGGCAGGGTCCCTCGCCGAGGATGAACTGCAGCTCGTCCAACCGGCGGGCGGAATCGCCGCTCGAGCCCAGCGTCCCGCTGTTGACGCCGTCGAAAACCAGCGAGATGGCCGCCGCGTCCACGCCGAACAGTTCCACGCACGCGTCACAGATCCGGTCGGCGGCCTCTGTCCCGCGCCGACCGTCGACGGCGGCGAGCAGCTGTTGCTGGATCGTCACGTCAATCGGGGCGGCGGTGCCGGCGGGAAGTCACGCCCGCACCGGCTCGTCGGCCAGCAGACGTTGTGCGAGACGAAGGTAGGCGCCGGCGACGGTCGACCACGCCAACTCCGGCGCCATTCGCCGGGCCTCGGCGGCCATCGCACCGGCCAGCCGTGGCTGGGTGACGATCTGACGCAGAGTTGCCGCCAGGCCGGCGGAGTCGTCGTGGTCGACGACCGCCCCGGCGCCGCTGCTGAGCAGTTCGCTGGCGTGCGGGAACGCGGTGGCGACGACGGGCCGGCCGTGGGCGATGGACTCGACGAGGACGCCGGAGGTGACCTTTTCTCTGCAGTCGTACGGCAGTACGACCACCGACGACTGCTGTAAGAGCGTGGCCAGCATGGCGCCGTCGTAGTAGCGCGGGTCGAACGACACGGAATCCGCGACGCCGCTGGTGTGCGCCTGTTCCATCCGGGCTTCCCGGTACGTCTCGCCCTCGACGGCGAGGGTGTGCGGATGGGTCGGGCCGGCGATGAGATACCTCGGCCGACCGGGCACGTCCTTGAGCGAGGCCATCACCTCGATGACGCGCTCGACACCGTCTCCAGGGGCCAGCCAACCCCAGGTCAGAACGGTGGGCCGGCTGGGGCGCTTCATGTGGGCAGCCACCGGAACGGTCGCGCCGTGCGGAATCGTGGCGATCTTCTGCCGGTCTACGTCGTAGTCCTGATGCAGGCGCCGGCATGCGGCATCGGACATGACGACGAGGCGGCTTGCCGATGACGCTATTGCTTCGAGGTCCGAGCGTTCTTGCGCTGTCGGCGATTTCGGAACAGAGCGGATGATGACGATCGATGGCACGGAGAGCCCGTCGAGGATGGCGACCACGTCATCGGTGGTGCGCAGATCGTGCTGCACGATCGCGACGTCGGCCCGGTCGAGTGGCTCGTCCGACGCATACGGGCTGGCAGCATCCCCGACGACGCCGACGTCGACGCCCTGGGCGCTCAACGCGCGGGACAACCCCGAGGTGAACCGCGCCATCGCGCACGATTCCGGGGCAGGTGTTCCCAGGATGCCGACGCGCGCAAGGCGTCTAAGACGTTGCGGGAGCCGGGGATTCGAGATGAAGTCAGATGTGGGCGAGGCGTTCAAAGCGGTCCCAACTGACGATTGGTACCGGCGTGTCCGGCATGAGCGGTTGCTCCGCGCGATCAGCGGAAATCGGCTGATACGTTCCGGAATGGCTGGGTTCCCAACTTCTCCAGGCTACACCCGGCGGATTCATCGGCCGAGCGCGGTACGACGCCGATCGTGGCCAGGTGGCGTAGGGTCGTTGCATCGGGACCATCCAGGCCCCCGCGATCAAGGGGCCAGCGATGTCTGACAAGTCTCCTCGGCAGTCGATGACCAAGAAGTCCGGCAAATCTCTGAAAGAAAAACGTGCCGACAAGCACGCCAAGGCCGCCGCCAAGAACACCGCGGCCGATGCGGTCGGTGAGCTCAGGAAGCGCTGAAGCGTCCGACCAACCGACTAGCTCCAGAACCGCCGCTTGTTCCAGTGGCTTTCGTCGCCTTCCACATCGGTCCACTCGCCCGCCGCATATGTGCGCGCATGCTTGGCACCACCACGGACAACATCGAGCGTGCCATCGCCGTGCTTGATGTAGGCATCGCCGAAGCGCATGTACTTGTCGGTTGCCCCGTCGGGGAGGGTCACGGTGACGGTCATATTCGTTACCTCTTCAATCGGACGTGTCCGCCCACGTAGCAGGCTGCCCGCAACCCCAACAGTACGCCGTTCAGGCGAACTTGCGCTCCGATGCGGTCTCGGGTGCGTCATCGCTCGTCGCGGTGAGGAACCGGTCGGGTAGGGCCAACTTGTAGATCGTTCGCAGCGTCAAAAGGTATTGGCGCGCAAGCGAACCGCTGGTGTAGGGCAGGTCGTACTTCTCGCAGATGGCGCGCACTCGGACGGCGACCTCCGCCAAGCGGTTACTCGGCAGGTCAGGAAACAGATGATGTTCGATCTGGTAACAGAGGTTGCCGCTCGAAAACGCCAGTAGCGGACCGGCGTTGAAGTTGGCGGCGCCCAACATCTGCCGCAGATACCATTCGGCGCGAGTCTCCTCGTCGAGGACGTCGGCGGTGAATTTCTCGGCGCCGTCCGGGAAGTGCCCGCAGAAGATCACCACGTACGTCCACAGGTTGCGCACCAGATTGGCGATGAAGTTCGCGGCGAGGTTCCTGCGCCAGCGCCGGCCGCTCAGCGCCGGGAAGAGCACATAGTCCTTGACCGCTTGCCGGGCGATCTTGCGGACCAAGGTCTTCCTCTCCCGCGTCAGTTGTTCCGTGTCGCCCGCCGCTCGATCGCGTTCGGCGTGCACACCGTGCAGCGCGATGCCCCACTCGAAGATCGCTGCCAGCAGGATGTTTCGTAGCGGCTGAAGCAGGTGCACGGGTTGCCACGGAATGTCACGGGTGATGCGCATGATGCCGAATCCGAGGTCGTCATCCACGCCGACCACGTTGCTGTACACGTGGTGGCGGTAGTTGTGCGAGTACCTCCATTGCGAGGAGACGGCGACCATGTCCCATTCCCATGAGCTGGAATGGATTTCGGGGTCGTTCATCCAGTCCCACTGCCCATGGGACACGTTGTGGCCGATCTCCATGTTCTCGACGCACTTGGCGAAGGCCAGCGACGCGGTACCCAGCAACCAGCCGCCCCGTGACCGGCTGCAGCCGAGAATCAGCCGCCCCGCCAGTTCAAGTGAGCGTTGAAATTTGATGGTGCGCCGGATGTAGGCCGCATCCTTCTCACCGAGTGATTCCTCGATGTCGCGGCGGATGGTGTCGAGCTCGGCGCCGATGGCCTCGATGTCGGCCTGGCTCAGATGCGTGTACGCACCGATATCGGTGATGGCCAAAGAATGTCCTGTGGTCTCGTGCGGGGTGGTCTCGGTGGGCTCGAGTCCGAACCCAGGGTGATTGCGGACCACCGGCCGATATCGGAAGTGACGACGGCAGCGCGTCGGCGTTGCCACCAGTCTAGAGAAGGCTCCCGTATGTGTCGATGTGACGTATCAGCGCTTCGGCGACGTCACGCGCCGGTGGTGAGAAGAGAGTCGACCGTCGACGCATTGCCGGCAGTGGCGGCGGCCATCGCGATGGTGTGCGCATAATCGGCTTCGGTGGCTGCAGGAACTACCAGCAGCACGATCCGGCCACCTTGGCCGTCCAACACTCCGATCGTGTTGGCCGGCTGCCGGTGGTAGCCGTCGAGGCGGACGACTCGCCCGTCCACGACGATCTTTCGCGGCGCATCGGCCCACTCACCGACGTTGTACGTCACCCGCGCCACGGGGCCCAGGCGTACCGACAGCACGCTGAGCAGGTCTGGGAGCTCTTGCGGCAGGTCACCGCTGTGCGGCCACCATGCCCCGTCGACATAGCCACTCGTCGGCGCCTTGCGCTTCAAGCGCAACCGGGGGGTGTTTTCGGGCCCGTCGTGGCGACGGCCGGGGTCGGCACGATTTTCTCGTTGTGCCATGGGAATGTTCCCGTCTGAGCCGTCCAACGGCTCGGTAACTCGCATCGGCGACGACACAATCTCAACCGGTCGCGTGCGACATATCGCCGATAGACCCCAAGCCTACGCCTACGAGGCAAGGAATACGGTCCTGAGTTCAAAGTGCTTGTCCGAGAACATGATTCGTGCGTCCAAACCCAGAAACGAAAAGTGGGCCGGTGGGATATACCCACCAGCCCACAGTCGATTCGTGAAAGCTAGACGGCGGTTACGCCGACTGCCTGAGGTCCTTTGGCGCCCTGTTCGATGTCGAACTGAACGCGTTGGTTCTCCTCCAGCGACCGGAATCCATTTCCCTGGATCTCCGAGTAGTGAACGAACACATCCTTTGCGCCGCCGTCGGGAGCGATGAAGCCGAAGCCCTTATCGCCGTCGAACCATTTCACAGTTCCCTGTGCCATACTTTTCAACTTCTCTCATCTTGAACGGATGTAGTAAACATCCGCGTAGAGGCTATCACGGTGGCGAAAAGGCGCCCGTGTAGTGTCGAAGGCGAACCGTTACCTCTGAAGACGCGATCCCGCCTTCGACGGCTCGAAGCGAGGAAATTGCCGATGTATCACACCGTTTCGATTGCTCAGCTTGTGGCTCATACGGTCTGTGGTCCGGCGATCATGTCTGCAGACCTGTGACCGCGGCGAGTCAACGGCGAAGCACCCGACCGGTCCGGCTCACATTGGCCGCTGCAGCCGGCGACGGCCTCGACGGGGCGTGGTGGCCGCGGACCGCGTCGATGGCTCTCGAGCTCCCCGAATTGATCGAGGCGCTGCGCGACTCGCTGGGGCCGGTCGTCGACATCCAGGTCAACTGGTCGTCGACGAACGCGGTGCCGGATCTCGACATGCTGACCCGCCGCGGTGTGGCCGCCATCCCCGGCTGGAAGAACCGTCCTCAGCGGGTCATGAGCGTGACGGGCGAGCACGGCAGGGCGAACCTGTTGGTGGTGCCGTCGGCCACCACCTCGGCCTTGGCGATGATGGTGCTGCGGCACGCGGCGGGGCTGCCCGTCGACAGCCGGCACTCAGACTCCGCTCAGAACCTTGCCGCATGTGACATCGTGCAGGCCGCACGGGCGGTGTGCGCGCAGCAGGTCACTCCGTCGAGTAGTCGAAACTGAGCGGCCGATCACATTCCCGGAGCACGGTTCGGGTTATTGGTGTCGTGGGCTTCGCGCCATGCTTCCCACACTTCCGGGCGGAGCCGACCGCGATCGGGCACCGGCAGACCGGCCTGGCGTGCCCAGGAACGGACCTCGGCGGTGCTGGGCTCAGGCTCCGCGATGCCCTGGTCGCGAGCGACGACATCGATGCGGACTCCCGAAATACGCTGCAGCGCAGCCTCTTCGGAACTGGCCCACACGTGGGCTGCGGCGAGGAACCGGTAGGTCCATTCCTCCGCCAGCTGGCGGGTCTCACAGAACACGATCGACACAGTGGGCCACCGGATCTGTAACTCCGCGAGGCCGTCGGCGATCACCGCTGGACGGACATACCCGAGCCGGAACAACTGTGAATAGCGGTCTTCCACCACGACCGCCGCGCGCGGAAGCGACGACAGATGCGCGATCTGATACCGAAGCTTGCCGTTGGCCAGGCTCGACACCAGATCGGGGGCGGATTTTCGTTCGACGCTGGCGACCAGCAACCCGTCGACGGCTATCCCGTAGTCGCCGCACGGCAGCGCCCGCCGCACGATGCTGACCTGTTGGGTGTTGAAGGTATACGCGTACCGCTCATGCGCATCCACCAGCAGCTGCAGTTCCTCGATGCCTTGGGCGCGAGCGGTCGGTGTCCGAACGTTGGGCCGCGCTTGTTTGCGGGTGCGCGGCGATTGCCAGAACACCACCTCCCGGCCTCGCGCGGTGGTGAACACCAGCTGGGAGCGATTCTCCCTGGGGCGCTGCAGGATCACGTCGATGGCGGCGCCTCGGCGTTGGCACGATTGCAGCGGAAGCCGTTCGACGATCTCGGCGTCGGCGGGCCAGTCGTCGAGGCTCATCTGATGGCAGTACAGCGCCTTCACCCGCGGCCACGTGCCTGAGGTGCGAAACAGCAGGTCTCCGCCTGGCTGCGGAAGCCGCAGCAGGTAAGGCAGCCGGGAGTCTTCCTGCGGGTTGGCCGCGATCAACAGTTCCGCCACGTGACCAAGTCTGCCGGGTGCACACCCGGCCTGGTCAAGGCCGGAGGTGCGCTTATTGACAGTGGCGCCATTACGGCGTTGGCTTCAGGCAACCGAAGGGGCCGCTCATGGCAGACGTGGACTATTGCGTGGTGGGCGCCGGGTTCGCCGGCTTGACCGCGGCGTTGCGGTTGAAGCAGGCAGGTCACTCGGTGGTGTTGCTCGAGGCGCGCGACCGCGTCGGTGGTCGCACCTTCACCGAGGTGCGGGACGACGGAGTCTGGATCGACCGCGGCGGTGCGTGGATCGGGCCCGGCCAGGACGCCATCTACGGGCTCATGAACGAATTCAATGTGGCGAGCTACAAGCAGTACACCGACGGCGACGCAATGATGTTGGTCGACGGCAAGAAGTACCGCTATACGGGAACGATCCCGTTGTCGATGAGCCCGTGGGCGGTCGCCAACATCGGCGCGGTCTTTCTCGAGCTCACTCAGATGTGCAAATCGATTCCGGTGCACGCGCCGTGGACCGCGCCCAAGGCGCAGAAGTGGGACAAGCTCAGCTGGGCGGCGTGGCTGGACAGGCACACGATGTCCAAACCCGCGCGGGAACTACTGGAGAGCTCCATCTCAGGGCTGTATACGTCTGCGGCGTCGGAGTTTTCGATGCTGTTCGTGCTCTATCAAATGGCGGCAGCGGGCGGGCCGAGCTTCGTGCTGGGCGTCAAGGACGCCGCCGAGGATTCCCGACCGGTCGGCGGCATGGGCGCCATCCATCGCGCTGTCGCGGCTGAGCTCGGCGACGTCGTTCACCTGTCACAACCGGTTCGCAGCATCGCTCAGAGCGCCGACGGAGTGGTCGTGCGGTCCGAGGACATGGTGGTCAACGCCCGCCGGGTGATCGTCGCCGTACCTATTTCGATCGCCAGCCAGATCACTTATGAGCCAATGCTTCCCGTCGATCGATCATTCCTGCACCAGCGGATGCCGAGCGGGGCGGTCTACAAGATTGCACTGGTGTACGACGAGCCGTTCTGGCGGGCCGACGGCCTGTCGGGCCAATCGTTCGCGCCGGGGTCGCCGGCAAACCTCACGATCGATTCGTGCACGGACACCGGGAGTCCCGGAATGCTGACCGTCATCACCGAAGGACCGGAAGCGCGCCGGATCGGCGAACTCGGCGACGACGAACGCAAGAACGCAATTCTCGGCGCGGTCGCCGGAAGGTTTGGCGGCAAGGCGCTTTCCCCTCTTGATTACGTCGAGCAGAACTGGACCGTCGAGCGCTACTCCGGTGGCGGGATGATTGCCCACACGCCGCCGGGCGTGCTCACCGAGTTCGGTCCCGCGCTGCGCGAGCCGTGCGGACGCATCCACTGGGCCGGCACCGAAACCTCGGCGGTGATGTACGGGTTCATCGACGGAGCCGTGCGCTCCGGCGAGCGCGCCGCGACGGAGGTCATGGAGCGTGAAGCGGTGGCGGTGGTGTGAGGCCGGCTACACCCACAGGACAGCGACGGCCGCCGCCGCGAAGGACAGCACGCCGACCGACCAGAACAGTGGGCGTGGCACCGGATTGCCGGTCCGTCGCTGGCGGGCGCTGCCCATCCCGAGCACGCCGCCGAGCACGATCAGGATGACGAGCTTCACGCCGATCTTCGGGTAGTTGTGCTCGATCCCCTCGGGCCAGGGTGCGGCGAGCGCCAGACCGGTGAGCAGCGAAAGCAGGATGCCGTAATCCATCGCGCGGGTGGTGCGGAATCGTCGGGCCACGGTTTCGGCCACCCAGGCGCCGAACGTTACCGCGAAGCCGACGATGTGCAGAAGCACAACTACGTTACGTAGTAGGTCCATGGGCAGAGCTTATGCAGCGGGGCTGCGCTGCACAAGGTTTGGCGTCGAGCGCGCCCATCGGCGGCGGGTACTGTGCAGCCCGTGAGCGGGGATCTGATCCTCACCGACGAGTTTCGCGAGGCGTTGGCGCTGCTTGCCGGCGGCAGGCATCTGTTTCTCACGGGCAAGGCCGGCACCGGCAAGTCGACGCTGATCCGGCACTTCATGGCGGGCACCGACCGCAATGTGGTGGTGGCCGCGCCCACCGGGATCGCCGCGCTCAACGTCGACGGGTACACCATCCACCGGCTGTTCGGGTTCCGCACCACGACGACGCTGTCCGACGTCACCGGTGGGCAGTACCGGCCTGGCCGATTCGCCAAGACGCTGGCGTCGCTGCAGACGTTGATCATCGACGAGGCCTCGATGGTTCGCGCCGACGTCTTCGACATGGTGGCGACCGCGCTGGAGCGGTTCGGTCCGGAGCCAGGAACACCGTTCGGCGGAGTGCAGATCGTGTTGGTGGGCGACCTGTACCAGTTGCCGCCGGTGGTGGGTGACGGTGAAGAAGGCTACTTCTCGACGGTCTACGAGACGCCGTACTTCTTCTCCGCCCGCACGTTCGATCGCGGGGACTTCCCCACCGTTTCGCTGACCACGGTGTTCCGCCAGCTCGGCGACGACCGGATGACCGCCATTCTCAACGAGATTCGCGAGGGCATACTGCTCGGCCACGCGCAGGATCAGCTCAACGCCCGCGCCGACAAGGATTTCGTTCCGCCCGACGACGAGTTCTGGTTGACGCTTGCGCCGACCAACCGGCTGGTGACCGCGCGCAACCGCCAACAACTCCAGCGGCTGCCGGGCGACGAGATGCTGCACCGCGCCAAGGAGTCTGGCGATCTGACCTTGTTCGACAAACCGATCGAGGACCAGCTGCGGTTCAAGGTCGGCGCTCAGGTGATGATGCTCAACAACGACCAGGGCGACCGGTGGGTCAACGGCTCGATCGGGCGCGTGGCCGGCGTGGGCTACGACCGTTACGGCGTCGTCGTCGAGGTCGAGTTCGCCGACGGATCATGCGCGGACGTCACACCGTTCACGTGGGAGGCGACCCGCCCGGTGGTCGACGGCGGGTCACTGCGTCGCGAGGTGATCGGGACGTTCACGCAGTTACCGTTCAAGCTCGCGTGGGCCATCACCATCCACAAGAGCCAGGGCCAGACGCTGGAGCGGGTGGTCGTCGACCTCACCGGTGGAATGTTTTCGACGGGCCAGCTGTACGTCGCATTGAGCCGCTGCACATCGCTGGGCGGGCTGGTGCTGAAACGTCCGGTGCTGCCGAAGGATCTGAAGACCGACCGGCGGATCGCCCGCTTTCTGCGTACCTCGGCCGGCGGCTCGGCTGCGCGCAAGTACTGCGCGATCGGCATGCTCACCGTCGGTGAGGAAGGGCGGATGTCGCGTCCCCGACCGGTGGAGCTGGCAGTAGCGTTCGACGACGGCACCGCGGTATCCACACTGATCAACCCGCAGCGGGATCTCGCCGATGCACGGAATGCGTACGGCATCACCGTATCTGATGTGCTGCTGGCGCCGACCTTGCGGGAGGCGTGGGCGGTGATCGCGCCCATGCTGGCGGGCTGCACGCCGGTCGGTGTGTCGGTGGACGAGGCGCTCGGCCTGATCGACTTCGAGCTCAAGCGGCTCGGTCATGTGGCGGTGATGCCGCTGGGCGTCGAACTGCGCCGGGCCCGGGTGGCGGGGCGCACGGCGCTGGAGCGGGCGCAGTCAGCGCTGACGGCATTGTCGTCGGCGGAGATCGAAGAAGGCTCGTCGGCGTTCGAGGAACCTGAACCGGCGGAATCGGTTTCGGGATTGCTCCTCAGCCGCGACCACGCCGTTCCCACACCGGCGGCCGATCATCTGCCGGCGTTGTCGGCGGTGCTGCGGATCAGCCGCGGAGTCGGCGCGGTGGTGCTGGGCGGAGCGTCGGCCGACGAGGTGACCGATGGTGAGTCGTCGTGGGACGCGGCCGCCCGGCAGTCGGTGGCCGATCAACTGCGCGCGGCGGCATCGCGGGCACTGCTACCGGACGAGGTAGTGGCGCGCCTGCACGAGGCGTCGACGCTATTAGGCGTCGACGTGGTGAGCGGAGCAGTCACCGTCGCGCGTCACGACATCGGATCTGCCTTGGTGCCAGGTGCTCGGATCTGTTTCACCGGAACGGCTTTGGATCAGTCAGGCCGTGTCGTGGAGCGCGAGGAGATGGAGCGGCTGGCCGCGTCTGCGGGCTTGGCGCCGGTGCGCTCGGTGACCAAGACGCGGTGCGAGGTGCTGGTGACCGCCGAGGCCGGTACCCAGTCGGGCAAGGCACGCAAGGCGCAGGAGTACGGAAAGCCGGTGTTCACCGCCGAGGAATTCTTCGCCTGGCTGTCGGGTCGCTGACGTCGGTAGTGTTCAGCCGCACCAGGTTCGCAACTGTGCGGCAATCTCGTCGACGTCGTCGATCACTCCGGATGCCACGGCGACCATCAAGTTGAACCGGTCATCCTCGCTCGCCGTCACCCATTCGCCGTTGAGGCCGAGGAACACCTGACACGCTATCCATGCCAACCGTTGGTTGCCGTCTAGGAGGGCGCGGTTGCGGCAGAGCGAATGCAGCAGAGCGCCTGCCTTGGTGTAGATGTCGGGATAGGCCACGCTTCCGGCCACTGTTGTCTTGGGCCGCGCCACCGCCGCGCCCAAGAGGCCGTAATCCCTGACCACGCAGTCATCCGCGACGGCGCGCGCTGCCACGAGCAGCAAGTCGTCGAGGTCCAGGTAAACGGTCACGTGTCGGCTAGCCGCCGCAGCACACCCTGTTCACGCTCAATGACCCTGTCCAACACTGCTTTTACTTCGTTCTGGTGAGCACGACGCTCGATATACTCATCGATGGCCGACAATGCCACAGCTTGCATGGAACGCCCCTCGGCAGCAGCCTGCCGGCGCAGTGCTTCGGTCTGCGTATCGCTGGTTCGCAGTGTCATACCCACGCCAGCATGATACCAGTCTGATACCACAGCGAAATGTCGCATACCCGACGTAGCGTCGACGCATGGCGAACGTCAAGACGCGAGTCGCGCGGGTCGCTGAGGCGGTGCTGGCCGAACAGGGGGCGGTCCGCCCGGTCGACGTCCTCGTGGGCGTGGGCTGGCTTGCACAACCCAACGTCGAGAGGTGGGAGCGGGGCCGCGTCCCCTCGCTCGACCGGTGCGTACAGGTTGACGCCGCCAAAGTCGCCGAAGCTGCAGCAGCGTTGCACGATTGGGCCCAAGAGCGGGGCCTCGAGCAACGTGACGGCGATTACGGCGACCTCGTGTTCACCACCGACGGTGATCCGGAGGTCGAACGCGCCTACCGCACATACTGGGCATCGGCGGCTTATGTCGATTCATGCGCGCAGCCACGCCGCCCACGGGAGATCGTCGTGATCTCGCCGCACAACTCGTGGGAGTGTTCGTCGTGCGGCGAGGAGGGTGACTTCCTGCTCAAGGGCCGGACCGGCACGTTGTGTCTCGACTGCGCCGACCTCGGCCACCTCGAGTTCCTGCCCGCCGGCGACGCCGCCCTGACCCGTCGCGCCAAGAAAGCCAGCAGGCTTTCCGCCGTCGTGGTTCGCTGGAGCAGACGCCGCCATCGCTATGAGCGACAAGGGATTCTGGCCGAACCCGCGGCGATCGAGCAGGCGGCGCGCGAGTGCCTGTCGGACGCCGAGCTGCGGGACCGGCGCAGGGATCGCGACAGAATCCGCCGAGCTGAGGACGACGTTCGCTTCCAGGGCGGGTTCGCCGCCGCGATCCGTGAACAGTTTCCCGGTTGTCCGCCCGATCGAGCGGAGGCGATCGCATTGCACGCAGCCGCTCGCGGCAGTGGCCGCGTCGGACGAAGCGCGGCTGCGCGAGCGTTGGATCCCGACGCGGTACGCCTCGCGGTCGCCGCTTCGGTGCGCCATCTCGACACCGACTACGACGATCTGCTCATGTCGGGCGTCGAACGCGACACCGCTAGGGCGCAGGTGTACGACCGCGTCGAGGACGTCCTCAACGCCTGGCGCGACGGTGTCGCGCTGCTCGACACGTAGCGAAAAGCTGACGCTCTACCGATCGAGCGCGGACGCGATACCCGTATGCCCGAAGTCGTCGCCCTTCCACAGCAGCGGCTCGCGCGTGTCGAGCGCCAGCGCGTAAGACAGGCAATCGCCGAAGTTCAGTGCCGCGGGGTGACCGCTGCCCCTGCCAAAGTCCGAGTAGGCCTGACGAGCCAGCCGGGCTTGGTGCTCGGTGACGGGCTCGATACTGAACTGGGCCTCGGCAAGCAGCTCGTCGAGGCTTCTGCTGATGACCGGGTCTCGCTGGTTGTCCAGCACGATCCCGCACTCGAGATAGCTTGCCGCCGAGAGCCTTCGCACGCTGGCGTCGGCGATGGCGTGTGCGTACGTCGCCGCATCGGCCTCGGCAGTCAGGACCGCGATGACGGCCGATGTATCGACGATCATCTCGGCAGCCCACGGTCGTCGTAGAGGAGGGCACCGTGATCGACACTCTTGACTTTGGCACTCATCCGGGTGGCGCTCCTGCGGCCGATGGCCAGAAGCCGGTTGGCAAGTTCGTCTTTTTCCAATCTGGCCAGCCGCTCGCGGACGGCGGACGCGACTGCTTGCGCCTGCGATTCTCCAGTGATAGCCGTGATCCGCTTGACCGCCTCGTGGACCGCGGCGTCTTTGATGTTGAGGGCCATTGGTACCTTTCTACCCGCTTGATGGTACCACCGACGACTACGCGGACTCAGCATGCGCTCCTCGGACCACGTCGCAGACGCTGACGAAGCGTGACCACTCGGCCTGGGTTGGACGCACCCCGGTGTCGCCGAGCGCATCGGGACTGACTTCGAAGCCGGGCGCAACGGGGGTCAGCATTCCGGCAAGCTTGGCGATGTGCCCGGCCGGACTGTCTTCGAAGCTCTCGAACACGCGCTCGCGAATCCATGCTTCCGCGCTGTCGATGCCCGCGACCACGTCCAGCTCAGGAACGCGCAGAGCGCCGTCGCACCGTGTGACGTGTTCCTCGTAGCGGTCTTCCCAGACCTCGCTCTCCCACCCCGGCCACAGCTCGGGCAGCGCGTGAAAGAAACCCATCGTGTCGGCAGTCTGCCAGGCGCTCACCGTCTTTCGGCGCACGTCGATGTGAGCGCCCCCTTCGGGGATCTTGCCGAGTTTAATTCTGCGGATGCCGGGGCCGGGCAGTTTGCCCAACAGTGCCGGTCCATGCCACGCCTTGCTGAGATGCCACCACAACGGCCAGAACCGGAGCTGCCCTTCGGCGTCGACCACAGAGACCAGGTGGCACAGGTGGTTTCGGCCACGAGCCAGCTTCAGAGTCGGCTGCCTGTCCCACTCGTCGGGCCGCAATCGAGCTCCCACATACCTGGCTAGTTCTTCGGTTCCGTCGTATGCCCAGCCGATCTCGAAGCCGGGCCACAGCATGGCGAGCACACCCATGAGGGCGCGACGCTCGTTCATCTCCACCATCAGCGGCTCGCCGAAGAACAGGAGTCGGCGGCGGTCGAGATCCACCACCGCGCCACCGTCGGCCCACGTCGGAGGGCACCAATCGTACTTCTGGCATCGCCGCAGCGAGTTTGCGTATCGCAGCGCCAGTTCCGGCCCGCCGATCAGCGCGTCGAGCATGCGGCAGCCTCCCCAGTGCGAGTAATAGAGCTGCCAGTCCTGGTCCCTGACGATGACGAAGTTGGCCCTGTTGCCCATGTCTCCCCCGTTCTCCGATGACGCGGCGACGGCTCGCGCGTCGATTACCCCGAGTGTTGTTTGACTGTCCGACATGTTGAGGCGGGGAACGGGACTGCCTGTGGATAACTGCGGAAGGAGGCGGGCGTTGCGGCGAGATCGCCGACCCGCTATGCGGTGCCTAGGCCTTTGACCTCCGCGACGCATAGATCGGCGACGATCGCCGCGAGTTCGGCTGGCGTCTCCTTCGGGTCTCTGAGCCAGGTTTCGATGAGGTAGTTGGCCCCGCCGACCATGAACAGCGCGCTGCGGCGCAGCACGTCGGGATCCGGCGTCTCGGTGCCGAGAACTTCGGGGGCGAGTTCGATGATCAGCGCGGCGATGTGATCGAGGATGCCGGCGCGATGCTCGGCCAGGCCTGGGACGGTGCTGACGTCGCCGGTGGCGATGCGGTGGATGTGCGGGTCGGCGGCGATGATCTCGAGGAATGCCGTCAGCGCAGAGGTCAGCTTGTCGGTGAGCGTGCCGGGGTCGCCGACGCCGGCGTTGACCAGGGCGTCGAGCAGCTCGTCGCGGACCTCGTCGGCGGCGGCGAACACGATTGCCTCGCGGTTCGGGAACTGCTCGTAGAAGTAACGCGTGGTCAGGCCCGCGGCGCTGCAGACTCCGCGCACGGTCACTTCGGTGACGCCGGACGTCCCCCAGATCCGGCGCGCGGCGGCGAGCAGCTTCTGGCGGCGTTCGGTACGACGGTCGTCCGCGCTCACGCCGCCGTAGTCACGCATCACCTCTGCGCGCTTCATTGACATGAGCCTACCTGCGCGTTAGCTTTGGACTACGGTTGTTATCAGAAGTGCTCGAGGGAGAGTCTCATGAGTCAACCCGTTCCGGCCCGCCATCCGTCGAATCCCGGTCCGGTCCCGGCGGCTGTGCGGTTGTTCGCGACAATGCTGGGCGTCGAAGCGCCATCTGGCGAGCGGTGGGCCAAGCTCGGCACGAACCTCAACATCGGCGACGAGCCGATGGACCGCCTGGTCGAGTGGATGTCGTCGACGGGCATGGAGCAGACGCGGCCACTGTTCGATCGTGCGCTCACGTCGGGCATCGCCAGCGTGCCTGAGGCGCCAGAACCGTTGCGCGCCTTCTTCGCTGAAGTCGAGACGGTCCCGGAGTGGGTCGACTGGGAGCTCGTGCGACGAGGCCAGCGCGCATTGCGCGCAGGCGGCGCCGACGGTATGTACGTCGCGCGTGACGTGTCGCTGCTCGGCGGCTACCAGTTCTCGGGGTTCAACAAGACGTTGATCAGGACGGGTGCGCTGGAGAAGGGCTCGAACAAGCGGTTCGCCGAGACGATGCAGTGGGCGTTGGACATCATCTCCGAAAACGGCATGGCGCCATTGGGTATCGGCTACCGGTCGACCATCCGGGTGCGGCTGATCCACGCGTTCGTGCGTCGGCATGTGGCCGCGATGCCGGACTGGCGGGGCGACGAATGGGGTGTTCCGGTCAACCAGACCGATATGGCGGCGACGTTGGTCGGTGCGCTGATCGCTCCCCCGGTGGGCGCGTTGGGGATGGGATTGGTGTTGCCGCCCAAGGAGTATGAGGCGATCGCGCATCTGACCCGATATGTCGGTTGGCTGATCGGGGTGGACGACGAGTGGCTGCCACGCGACTTCCGCGACAGTGTCCGGGTGCTCTACCACACGGTGTCGGCGCTGTCGGAGCCCGACGAGTCGACGAAGCAGTTGGCGATGCCGATGGCCGATGATCCGATGTTGTGGCAGTACCGCAGCATGTCTGGACTGCGGCGGCGCATCGCGCGGTCTCAGCATCTGTCGGTGACAAGCGGATTCCTCGGGCCCCGCGCGATGCGGGCACTGGGGCTGTCGCCGTGGGTCGTGCCGTGGTACCCGGTGGTGCGGACGCCGGTGAATCTGCTGCGCAGCGCAGCGGTGTTCATTCGTCCCGACGGAATCGAGCGTGCGGCGGTACGCGGCGACCGTGAGCAGAAAGCCTGGCTGCGCACGATAATCGGCGAGGACGAGGCGACGATCGGCGAGTCGGCGGCACACGTCAGCCGGGTCGCGTAAGACATGTCGTCCCGCTTAGCGTGAGTCCTCGGATTCGACGGCGTCCTGACGATGAAAATGTCTCCATAATCGGGCGCCACCGGAGAGTGCCACCAGCAGACCGATGCCGCCGATGACGATGCCGGCGAACAGCGACAGGAACATCGGATCGACCGAGTCGCCCGTCGCGCCGGCGCCGAAGATGCTGCCGACAAGGAAGCCGAACAGCGGCGCCAGCACGCCAACCGCCAGCCCTAGGAGCGCCCGCCACAAACCCGGCGGGTTCGATTCGAGCACGACGGGGCGTCCGGGCTCGGCGGGGCCGCCGGGTTCATCGACGGTGGCCCGGTCAGGTTCAGTGCTACTCATCGGATTTCACCCTCCTGATGTGGGGAACCGCGTCACCAGGGTCGCTTACGTCGACTGCCGGGTTCTGCCGGCCGCCCTCGAGGAACGGGCGCACGATGTCCATCGGAATCGGGAAGACGACCGTGGAATTCTGGTCGGCGCCCAGCTCGAGCAGCGTTTGCAGGTAGCGCAGCTGCAACGAGGCCGGGCTCTCGCTCAGCGTGATCGCGGCGTCGCGCAGTTCCGCTGACGCCTGCAGTTCGCCGTGCGCGCTGATCACCTTCGCGCGCCGCTCCCGCTCCGCTTCGGCCTCGCGAGCCATCGCCCGCTGCATCATCTCGGGGATCTCGACATCCTTGATCTCGACGACTTCAACCCTGATCCCCCACGGCTCAGTCTGTTTCGCGATGGACGCGGCAAGATCCTCGTTGAGGTCGGCGCGGTGCGCCAGCAGTGTGTCGAGGTCGGCACGCCCGACGACCGAACGCAGCGTGGTCTGGGAGATCTGAGACGTCGCGATCGCGAAGTTCTCCACGGCCATCACCGATTTCGTGGGCTCGGTGACCCGGAACAAGACGACTGCGTTGACGCGGGCGGTCACGTTGTCGCGGGTGATGACCTCCTGCGGCGGAATCGTCAGCGTCACAGTGCGCAAGTCCACCCGCACGAGCTTGTCGATGCCGGGCACTACGACGACGATGCCCGGCCCGAGGGGCCCACGCAGGCGGCCGAGACGAAACGCCACACCGCGCTCGTACTCCTTGACGATGCGCAGCGACCCGATCGCCAGCGCCACCAGCACGATGCCAAAGAAAACGACGACAACCATCCAGGCCTCCATCAGCGGGCCTCCCGAGGCGCGGCTTTAGTGCGGCGATCGGACGCATAAGAGGTACGACGACGGAGCTCGGCGTCCGCCAAGCGATTTCGTTCCTCGAGATTCTCGTCGAGGGACTGGAACACCACCCCCGCCGGCACCGCCGGCGTGCGGCGCAGGTGCGACCACAGCGGCAACGACACCACCCCCGCCAATGCCGCGGACCCCAACAGCAGCAGCGCCTCGGGGGCGGTGTCGGCCGTGAGGGTCGTCGCCAGCGGCAAGATCACCGCGATGACGCTTACCGCACATGCGATTCCACGGTGGAAGCGTGCCGCCTCCGACGCCGGCCAGCTGTCGATCGCCCGGCTCACCTCCCGGCCGTCGTGTGACGTGGTGCATGTGTGTTTGACCGGGCAGGCGTTGCAGATTGACGGGGAGCCGCGGTAGCGCATGACCCGGTTGTCGGGGTCGAGAGACGTGGGCCACAACCACTGATCCTGCGGGCACCGCCAGGCATCGTGGTCCTCGTGGTAGACGAAAGCACCCGTTCGGTGTTGCTCCACCTTGGCCGCCGCTCGCCGGGCAAACGTGTCGATGCCGTACGCGACAAGGACAAGCGTTGCGGCGTATCCGATCGTCAGCCAGCTGGCGATCCCGATGCCGGCGATCATGGGCCGTCACCGATCTCATCGTCGGTGACCGCCCGGCGATCAGAGGCATAGCGGCTGCGCCCCGGTACCGCCAGCCCGGTCCGGTCCTCCTCCGCCTCGGCGTGCTCCTCGACGAACAGCGTCTCGGCCGGAAGCGTGTGCGTCGTCGCCTTGATGCCGTAGCGGACCCCGAGCCAGGCGATCCAGACGAACGGCAGCACGCCGCCGAGGATGAACAGGAAGTCCCCGGGCATTCGCAACCACTCCAGGACGACGTTGCCCGATTTCGTGATGTAGCCCAGTGTTCGGGCTTCGTAATATCCATCGTTGACCGAATGCCACAGCTGCAGGACACCGAGCGGCAGCAGGGTGGCGAAGACCATCCACGCCAGACCGATGTTGAGCGACCAGAAGGACAGCTTCGCCAGTTTCTCCGGCCAGCGTTGCGGCGGAATGATGTAGCGCAGCGCGAACAGCGCCAACCCGACGGCGAGCATCCCGTAGACGCCCATCATCGCGCCGTGCGCGTGGTTCGCGGTCAGCGCCGTGCCGATCTGGTAGTACGACACGATCGGCAGATTGATCAGGAAACCGAAAACCCCTGCGCCGACGAAGTTCCAGAAGCCGACCGCGACGAGGAACATCACCGCCCAGCGATGCGGGAACGGGGCGCTGCTGCGGGACTCTTGCCGGGAGCCCAGCTGCAGGAAGGTCCACGCCTCCACAGTGAGGAAGGTCAGCGGGATCACCTCCAGTGCGGAGAAGAACGCGCCCAGAGCCATGTGCTCGACCGGTGTGCCGGAGAAGTACAGGTGGTGCATCGTCCCGATGACGCCACCCACCGAGTAGAGGATTACGTCGAGGAAGATCAGCTGGATGGCAATCTTGCGTCGCACCACCCCGAGCATCACGAAGATGTAGGCGACCATGACCGTGGTGAACAGTTCGAGGAAGTCTTCCACCCACAAGTGCACCACCCAGAACCGCCAGAACTCGGCGACGGTGAGATGCGTTTCCGTGCCGGCGAGCATGCCCACCGCGTAGAACGCGGGAATGGCCAGGCCGGCGTAGAAGAACAGCCACGGCATGTTCAGCTTGCTCTCGGTCTTCAGCCGCGATCGGATCGAGCGGAAGATGATCGCCATCCACAAGAACAGTCCGACGACGAGCAGAAACTGCCAGAACCTCGGCAGGTCGAGGTACTCCCACTGCTGGTCGAAGAAGATCGAGCCCTTGGCCCAGTCGACGCCGAAGGTGCTCAACGCGGTGCCGATCAGCGTCCCGGCGACGACAACGAACAGCGCGCCGAGCAGCCCGTAGGTCAGCCACGACTGTCGGCGCGGTTCGCGTCCGGAGATGATCGGCGCCAGGAAGATCCCTGCGGCGAGGAACGATGCCGCAGTCCACAACAGCGACAGCTGCACATGCCAGGTTCGCGCGAGGTTGAACGGCAGGATCTGGGCCAGATCGAACCCGAAGAAATTGCTCAGCTCGGCGCGGTAGTGCTCGATTGCGCCGCCCAGCACCGCTTGGCCGAGGAAGAGCACGGCGACGACGAGGAAGAACCAGGCCGTCGCTTTCTGCGACGGTGTGATCGCCACCTCGCCGGGTTGACGGAAGGCCAGCGACGGCGTTTCCGTTGCGTGCCAGCCGATCTTGCGGCTCCACCGCCCGTAGAGGGCGAACAACGCACCGAGTCCGGCCAGCAGCGCGATGAGCGACATCGCCGACCAGACCAGGATGTCGGCCGTCGGGGTGTTGTTGACCCGCTGTTCGGGTGGCCAGTTGTTGGTGTAGGAGTAGGCGTGCCCCTTACGTTCGGCCGCACTGGCCCACGCCGTCCAGCTGAAAAACGCTGTCAGATCCTCGATTTCCCGTGGGTCGGTGATGACCTGCGGGATCAGCCCGTGTTCTGTCGAGTCGGTGCCGAAGAAGTCGGCGTAGTAGGCGCGGATCTCATTGAACGCGCTGACTTGCTCGGCGGTGAACTGGAGGGTGCCGGTGGCGTCGTCGTAGCGGTTGGTCCGCATCATCTCGACGACGGCGGCGGTCGGATCCTGCGCTCCGGAGTCGCGCAGTTGCTGGCCGACGTGGTCGGCGGACAGCCGAAGGTACTCGGCCGTGTAGTCCGGCCCGAGGTAGCCGCCGTGGCCCATCACCGAGCCGTACTGCTGCAGCCCGCGGCGCAGGAAGATCTGCTGTCCGGCGGTGATCTGCTGTTCGGTGTAGAGCGTCTGGCCGTCCGGGCCCACCACTCGCTGCGGCAGCGGCATCGAGTCCGAGTAAGTCCTGGCGGCCAGCATCCCCATGATCAGGAAGCCGAAGACCATGACCAGAGCGACGCCTTGTACCCAACCCTTGGAGATGGCGAGTTCGGCCTTGGTCGGGACGGGATTCAAGAACTGCTCGGTCATTGCCGCACCCCCGGCGAGTTGGATTCACGTTCGCAGGTCCTGACGCCAACGTAACCAACGCGCCGCGAAAAGTGGGGGATGTTTCCAAACTCCGTGCCGGAGCGCGTAGTGCAGGCTGCAAAGTTGTGCACGTCAGATGCGGAGGGCGACGGGCGCCGAGCGTAGGGTTCCATCGTGCACGTCGACGTGATGACTACTCCGCAGCCGCTTCAGGAGATCGGCGCTCTGGCCCGCCGAACGCAGGCGGCCGGCTTCTCGGGACTGCTGTTCACGGAGACCGGACGAACCGCTTACTTGAATGCGGCGGTGGCCGCGCAGGCCGCGCCGGGGCTGGAGTTGTCGACGGGCGTGGCGGTCGCGTTCCCGCGCAGTCCCTTCGTGACGGCGGCGACGGCGTGGGAACTGCAGGAGGCGACGGGCGGTCGATTTCGTCTGGGCTTGGGCACACAGGTACGAACGCACGTGGTGCGGCGGTACGGGGTGGAATTCGAACGTCCGGGTCCGCGGCTGCGGGACTACGTGCGGGCGGTGAAGGCATGCTTCCACGCGTTCCGCACCGGCAAGCTGGACCACCATGGCGATTTCTACAGCCTGGACTTCATCACGCCGCAGTGGAGCGCGGGCCCGATCGACGCACCTGACCCGAAAGTCGATGTGGCGGCGGTGAATCCGTGGATGTTGCGGATGGCGGGCGAGGTGGCCGACGGGATCCATGTGCATCCGCTCGGCGAACCGGGATACATCGCACGCCATGTGATGCCGAATGTCGCTGAAGGAGCGGCGAAGTCGGGACGGTCCCCAGACGACATCACGGTGATCGTGCCGGTAATGACGATCGTGGGCGACACCGCCGAGGAGCGGCATCGCGAGCGGGAGTTGGTGCGGGCCAGCATGAGCTTCTACGGCAGCACGCCGAACTATGCGTTCATCTGGGATGAGGCGGGCTTCGAGGGCACGACGGCGCGGATCAGAGAGAAGCAGAAGGCCGGCGACTACCAAGGCATGGCGGCGCAGATCAGCGACGAGCACATCGCGACGTTCGCGACGGAGTCGACGTGGGATGGGTTGGCGAACGCGCTCATCGAGAAGTATGGCGGGGTGGCGTCGCGCATCGTGTTGTACAACGCATTGGCCGATCCCGAGCGGTTCGAGCGGTACGGCGAGGTAGCGCAACGCATTAGTCAGCGCGACTGACTCACGCCGCGGGATGGCCGGCGGCCGCCATCAGTCGAGCGCGAACCGCCCTTCACGAAACCGTTCGGCCGCACGGGCATCCACCAACTCCATCCGATCCTCGGGATGTTTCCAGTAGTGGCGCACTAACCAGTAGAGGGGCACACCGGTCGGTACGTACAGGTTCAGTCCGCCGATCACCTGCTCGCTGCCATCGCGCAGGCACAGCACCACCGACCTACCGGCCCTCTTGCCGTCCTTTGACTCGGAATGATCCTTGACGTCGGCGATGTCGTCCCACTCCAGCACCCTGGTCCTGAGGACGTCGGCGATTTCGACCATCGCCGGCGTGAACTTGAGGTATCCAATCCCGCCCCGCCGCACCCCTGCAATCAAACCACTCGCCGCTAGCACCGCAAGCACAACGAAACCGGGCGGCAGAAAGATTTGCATCCCTCGGGACATCGAGAGGTCGATTAATCCTCGCGGCAATAACATTGCAAACAGAGATGCGAATGGCACGATCAATGCCAAGGTCGCGAAGTACAACACGCTGATTCTTCTGTTGGGCCGCACCGTAAATCCCGTGGCATCACTGGTCATTCGCGTCTTCGCCTTCCGCCAAGCGGCAAACGCCAACGCGGACATCAGCACGAACGGGGGGCCGAAAGTTCCAAACCACAGAACTGCGGTCAGGTAGCTACCTCGGATAACAGCGAGGACTCCCTCGGCGATCAAGTACAAGATCGCAGCGAATAGGCAAAGCTTCACCCAGATCGGAAGCTTGCCGGTCTTACCCCAACTAGAGGGTTCGGGCAGATTCAATATGGACATACGACTTCGCCAATGAACTTGCCCATTTTGGCACCCCCGAACGCGCCAAAGAGTCCAAATGCAAAGGCCCCGACTGGCACAGTGACTGGCGCGGCGATACCACCGAAGGCACCGAGTGCCGCACCGGCTTCCGCCATTGCCCAGCCGCCACCCCCGCCGGCTGCACCGGCTACCAGCGCAATGCACCGCTCCTTATCCGAATCGGCCATGACCATGTCGAACACCGTCGTCGCCGCCGCCAGGGCGGGGCCACCGAACTTCATCGTCTTTCCAATGTTGTCCACCGATTCCGCGGTGAGCATCGGTAACGAGCCACCACGGGCAATGTGCTTCTCAAGTCCCGACATCGCCGCCCCCGTGCCCATGGAGATGTTGTCGATCAACTCGACGGGCACCGCGCTGTGTCGACCGTCTGCCGTAGTGAAGCCAGCGGTCCGGTGGCCGGTCGGGTCCATCGACATCGTCATGTTCGAGCCGTCGGCGTACGTGATTGACGTGTAGTCGCAGTCGTTCCCCATGTCATGCCACGAACTGGTCCGCGCCACAAAGTTACCGTCTTTGTCGAACTCCTCCATTTGGTAGAAGTTCTGCTTGCTCGGCCACTCGAAAGGATCCATGCGGGTGGTGACGGCCTTGCTGCCGTCCTGTTTGATCACCGTCGTCACCTCCTCGCCGTACTTGTTCGTGGATTCAATGACTTCCCGGACGTTCTGCTGCTGATCGGCGGAGCGGATCGCCTCTTGCGCTACCACGCCGACCGGCGTCAGCGGGTCAGGCACCTCATTCGGGGGCCGCTGCGCCGTCGGCAGCAGGATGTCTCCCAGCTCGCTCGGGGGCCCCGGCTCGACAAAGCCAAAGTCTTTGCCCGCCGCCACGACAGCGTCGGCGGTCGCGTTGTCGGCATCACCGACAGCGATAAGCATGGTGTTGACGGTGGCCTGTTCCTGTAGCGCCAACGATTGCAGTTTGGCCATCTCCTCCTCGGACATGTACACCGGATCAACGAGCACCACCCATTGATCACTGACGTTCAATGGCCCCGCATCGAGTTCGTCGGCCTTGGCCAGGAGCGTGCTGCGAGCGCTTCCAATCGAGTCGGCGCCGCTCCTCAACGCCGACGCAACCCCGTTGGCGTACTCCGAGAACTTGGACGCCTCGCGCTCGGCTCGCCCGAACATCGCACTCGCGGCTTCGTGGGATTTTCCCGACCATGCCCGAGTCTCCGGCATCCGCTCGCACGCCGCGTCGATGCCCGACACGGCATCGGCGACAGTCTGCGCTCGCGTCTGGATCGCCGCGGCGGAGGCCGACAACGACTCTGGAGACCAACCCCGCAGGGTCGGGCGTGAAGGCAACATCGGTCAGAACAGCCCGTCGAAGTCGGACGCCAATGTCGCGTCGGCCACCTCGAACGTATCCCCCGCCCCGCGCACGGCCTCACCCATCTTCGCCACGCTTTGCGCCAACCTGTCGGCAATCTGCGAGAAATGCTCTCCGACCGACCTCGCCGCCCACTGTGTTGTCGAGCCGGGCAACCCGTCTGCCGCCGACGTGGTTGTCGGTCCCACGGCGGCATCGGTGATACGTCCGCTGACGGTGTCGACGTGCCCTGCGAACGCGCGCAGGATCTCCGGATCGACAAGCACAGAATCCCCTGTCTCGTATTGATGGCCCGCCCATTATCCAGCACGCTGGACAGCCAGGTGCGCACCAGTTCACCGATGAGTGATGGTGGGCCCACGACGCGTTCTTCGCAGCTGCAGGCCGGGGTGAACCGCGTAGCACGCGTGGGACGCTTTAGGCATGGCCAAACAGATCACCCAGCGGGAACTGCGCAATAACAGCGGCGACATCATGCGCCAGCTTGACCAAGGCGAGTCGTTCGTCGTGACCAGGAACGGAATCCCGGTCGGCGAGCTATCCCCGCTGCGTCGGCGTCCATTCATCAGCGCCGAAGCCGCCGTCGCCGCGTTCAGGGGCGCTCCGCGGGTGGATCTCGACCAGTTCCGAGCAGATCTCGATGGGGTCGCCGGCCAGCAATTCGCCCCTGGTGGCTGAGGCTCCAGGGCCGCTGCGGGGGCTCATCGACACCTCGGTCGTCATCGATCTGGATCGCATCGACGCCGAGCAACTCCCCGTGGAACTCGCCATCAGCGCATTAACCATGGCAGAAGATCGCATCGCGCAACCTGCCAATGTCGACGCTGAGCGGCACGCGCCGAATGAAATCGGCCTATAGACGCTGCTGGACCAGGCAGCCACCGTGAACTGAGTCTCACGCCGATTAGCTGGTTTGCATCTGCGGCCCATACCATCGCTGGAGCCATGACCGACATTGCCCTTACGGCTCCACCGAGCGCCGATCCCTCGCCACCTGGCCGTATCTCCGCCGAAGCTGGCCGCCGCCGAACCTTCGCCGTCATCAGCCACCCCGACGCCGGCAAATCCACGCTGACCGAGGCGCTTGCGCTACACGCCCGGGCCATCACCGAAGCCGGCGCAGTGCACGGCAAAGCGGGCCGACGCGCGACGGTGTCGGACTGGATGGACATGGAGAAGGCCCGGGGCATCTCGATCACGTCGACGGCGTTGCAGTTCCCGTACCGCACCTGCATCATCAACCTGCTCGACACTCCCGGCCACGCCGACTTCTCCGAGGACACCTACCGGGTGCTGACGGCCGTCGACTCCGCGGTGATGCTCATCGACGCCGCCAAAGGCCTTGAGCCGCAGACACTGAAGCTGTTCCAGGTGTGCAAGCACCGACAGATCCCGATCATCACGGTGATCAACAAGTGGGACCGTCCCGGTCGCCACGCGCTGGAACTGATGGACGAGATCCAGGCGCGAATCGGCTTGCGCCCCACTCCTTTGACGTGGCCGGTGGGCATTGCCGGAGACTTCAAGGGCGTACTCGACCGCCGGACGGGAAACTTCATCCGGTTCACCCGCACCGCCGGCGGGGCCACCGCGGCTCCCGAAGAGCACATCGCGGCGGCCGACGCGCACAGCGCTGCCGGCGACGACTGGGAGCACGCTGTCGAGGAGTCCGAACTGCTATCGGCTGATGGCTCCGACTACGACGGTGAGCAGTTTCTCAGCGGCGAAGCGACTCCGGTCCTGTTCACCTCGGCGGCGTTGAACTTCGGTGTGAATCAGCTCCTCGATGTGCTCGTTGAACTCGCGCCGCCGCCGAGCGGAGCGCTCGACGTCGACGGTGGTCGGCGGCCCACCGAATCGCCTTTCAGCGCCTTCGTTTTCAAGGTGCAGGCCGGCATGGACTCCGCGCACCGCGACCGCATCGCCTACGCGCGGGTGGTCTCGGGCACCTTCGAACGCGGCGAGGTCCTCACCCACGCCGCCACGGGCAAGCCGTTTGTCACCAAGTACGCGCAATCGGTGTTCGGCCAGCAACGCGCCACGCTGGACACCGCATGGCCCGGTGATGTCATCGGGCTGGCCAACGCTGCTGCACTGCGCCCGGGTGACACGCTGTATCGCGATGTGCCCGTGCAGTATCCGCCGATACCGAGCTTCTCCCCCGAGCATTTCGCGGTGGCGCGCGGAACCGATCCCAGTAAGCACAAGCAGTTTCGCCGCGGAATCGAGCAGCTCGAGCAGGAAGGCGTCGTGCAGGTGCTGCGCTCAGACCGTCGCGGCGACCAGGCACCGGTGCTCGCTGCGGTCGGCCCGATGCAGTTCGAGGTGGCTGTCCACCGAATGGCCACCGAGTTCAGCACCCCGATCTCGCTGGAGTCGCTGCCGTATCAGGTCGCTCGGATCGTCGACCCCGCCGACGCTGCCTTCATGGACAAGCAGGTGTCGGCGGAAGTGCTGACCCGCAGCGACGGAGTCATGCTCGTGCTGTTCTCCACCCCCTGGCGGCTGGAAGGCTTCCAACGCGACAACCCGGACGTCAAGCTCGGGTCGTTGGTCGCGGCGTAGGGGTAGTACGTCGACGGCGCTAGTGCCCAAAAGACCAGTCGCCCGAGCCGGCGCCGCGACGCGCTAGCCAGCGTCGCCCGGACGGTGCGGCACGCCGAACCGCCTCTGCGCGACGCAGGCTTGTGAGCGATGTCATCGCGCGGGACTAGGCCCCGCGATCGCCTCGATGTCGCATCTGATGCCTGGGGCGCGCGCCAAGCGTGCATCGGCCGTCACCAAGACGACATCGAGAGCTTCGGCGAGTGCGACGTAGGCGGCGTCGTACGGACTCACACCGTGACGCAATTCCCAGATTCGGTCCAGCAGCGGCCGATGCGGTGATCGCTGTAGCGGCAGATTTTCGAGGTCTGAAACGGCAAGGGTGGCGCGCCGTGCTGTCATCAGCTTCGCCGCGACGTGCCGGCGCCACACCGACACCGTTTCGAGGTCGACGATTTCCGGCGCGGCCAACACCTCGTCCGTCAGGCGGACCCGGGCGCGCTCTCCGTCGGACCCGTCGTCGCCGAGCGCGACGGCCAGAACGCTGGCGTCAACGACGATCACGTTCTGCCCGGAGGTGATCCACAGCGTCTGCGAACGATACCTTGCCTCCCCGCCGCGTCTCTACACGGTCGAACACCTCGTCCAACGTCGGCTGATTCGCATCGGCGATCAGCCGGCTGCGAAGGTATTCCTGCAGAGACTGATGTGCGCGCGCAGCGCGCTCCCGCAACACGCGATGGGTGTCGTCGGGAACATCTTTAATCTGCACACTGGGCATGGCGCCATTCTGGCGCCACTGGCGCCACAATGCAAGTGCGGAAGCGCTCGAAACGTATCCACCGCTAGACCGCATCATCGAGATCCCAGTACTTGGCTTGCCTGAGCACCTCCCGCTTGTAGCTCGACCTCAGCGCGTCGACCATGGCGATTGTTCCTGACGTCAGTTCATCTCGAATTCCACTCTGCGCATGCGCGTATGGGATGAAGGCGCGTAACAGGTCGGGTGCATCGAGCATCGCCTCCAACGGAATGTGGTCCTCGATGTAGGACACGCCGGCGATTGCGTGTTCGACGCGCGCCGCGCTCCACCGCAACGGGTCACCCGTCCCCGTCTCGACGAGGTCCAGCAGCAACTCCCGATGACCGGAATCGCTGAACGGCGCCGCGGAATCGGTCGCGAAGAACCGGTCGCACAGCTCTTCGGCGGCCTTCCAGTCCATGGCCGGTGGCCGGTGCTCACCGCCCTGCGGTAGCAGTTCGACCAACCACCGCACCAGTGCTCGGTAGAGCGGCCAAGTGTCGGTCTGAGGTGCGAATGTTGGCTTGGCGAGTGCGTTCTCGATCCATACGCGCGCGTCGACCAGCTTCATTTCGAGAACCTGGACATCGCTGCTGGATTCGGCCAACTGCGCAAGCGTCTCGTCGATCGGATCAGGCACAGCTCCTGCATCGGTAATGCTCGAAAACATGTTGTGGTCGATCCGGACCGCAATCGTCAGCTCGTGTCCACCAGCGAGTCGCACACCGACCACGAGTTCGTCAACATCGCCGAAGACATTGATCCTCCGCACCGCCCGGTAGATCTTGGCCTGCGACAGAGCGGTGATCCATTGCGGCAGATGCTCGCCTCGTTCAGCCAACTCCTGTTCGCATCGAAGCCGTGGTGCTGGGTCGTCGACGAGCAGTTCGGCGACGACGGCCAGTAGCGCCGTAATCTCCCGGTTCCGTACACCGATCAAGCCGTCGAGAACCCGATCCACATAATTCGTATCGCACCGGCCGGGCCTCAGCGATAGCAGAGGTTCGGGTTTCGCCGCGTGAATCACCACGCTGGCCATGCTGAGCAGGCCGAGTGGGTGTCCCGCCAAGGAACGACGTATCGCGTCCCTGAGTGTCCAGTCGGCCGAACCTTTGTCGTTTCGCTTCTTCGCCCGCCGCTCGTCACGTCGCGCCTGTTTGGCCGAGCGCGCTCGTCGTCCGTTACTCATATCGCGGACGCTACTCACGTGGAGTGACATGCCACGCCCGTGCCGCTCAGAGCCGCTTCGCGTCGAGCGCCTCATCAGCGCGGCGGCACATCACCATGGTGCCCGCTTCGTGGCCGCGCTGCCAGCCCGCGACGGCAACAGGATTCGAGCGGCAACGAGTGAGCTCTCCGATATGGCCGATAGCCACCAAGTGACTGTGACACGCTGTGTAACGCGCTTCGCGAGGATGACTGAAGCCGAGTGGGAAGTTGATGAAGGGTCATGTGATTCGGAGTTCCGATGGCGACGCGGAATCCCCGTGGTCGCCGCGGGAAGCTGAACTGCTCGGCGTGACGCTGGAACTCCTGCAGGAACACGGTTACGACCGGCTGAGCCTCGACGCGGTGGCCACGGCCGCGCGCGCCAGCAAGGCCACCCTCTACCGACGCTGGCCGACGAAGGCCGAACTCGTGCTGGCCGCATTCGTCGAGGGCACCCGACATGTCGCGGTCGACCCCGACACCGGCACGCTGCGCGGCGACCTGCTGCGTCTCGGGCAGCAGATCAGCGCTCACGTCAGCACCCATGCCAGCACCATCCGCGCAGTACTTATGGAGATCTCGCGCAGCGACACGCTCGCCGCCACGCTTCACGCCCAGTTCCTCAGCCAGCGCAAAGCCCTGATGTCGCGCGTCCTCGCCCGCGCCGTCGACCGCGGCGAGATCGAGTCCTCGGCCATTACCGAGGACCTCTGGGACGTGCTGCCCGGCTATCTCATCTACCGCTCCGTCCTCACCGGCCGGGCGCCAACGCGCCGCACGATTCAGGACTTCGTCGACAACGTGCTCATCCCCAGCCTCACCCGCCACAACGACTGACTGTCTATCCAGCGAGCGAAACCACGTACGGCTTGTCAGGAAACGGTCCCGTACCGTACCGTCAAGTTCGTTGATACCCGCTGACGGGTGTCGCGCCGTCCGTCAACGTGTGACCGCTCGTCGAAAGGGCCGCGGATGCAGCGGGTTTCGATCGGAAGCCGATTGATGCGGCATTGGATGCTTCTGGTGGCGGTGTTGGTCGTCGCCGTGGCGGGTTTCGCGGTCTACCGACTGAACGGGATCTTCGGCTCGGACGACGTCACGTCGACGCCGGATAACTCCGCGAACGAGATCGTCCCGTTCAACCCGAAGCACGTCGTCATGGAGGTGTTCGGTCCCCCAGGCACGGTCGCGACCATCACCTACACCGACATCGACGCCCAACCACAGCGGGTCGACGACGCGGCTCTCCCCTGGGTCTACGACGCGACCACCACTCAACCGGCCGTCTTCGTCAATGTCTCCGCACAGGGCGACAGCGACTCCATCGGCTGCCGAATCAGGATCGACGACGTCGTCAAGGACGAGAGAACGGTCAACGCGTTGAACGCATACACCTACTGCTTGGACAAGTCCGGATGAGCCAACATGTCGCCGAACGCCCGACGTCGACCGATCGGGTCGCCAAGTGGATTCGCCGGCTGTGCGTGCCGATCGTGTTGTTCTGGCTCGCCGTCGCCGCCCTGACGAACGTGTTCGTGCCGCCGCTCGAAGAGGTCGGCGAAGAACACAATGTGGCGCTGAGCTCCCCCGATTCGCCGTCGCTGCAAGCGTTTCAGCGCATCGGTGAGGTGTTTCACGAGTTCGACACCGACAGCGCGGCGATGGTGGTGCTCGAAGGTGACCAGCCTCTCGGCGCCGAGGCTCACGCCTATTACGACGAACTGGTCAAACGGTTCAACGAGGACACCAGGCACGTCCAGCACGTGCAGGACTTCTGGGGTGATCCGCTCACCGCCGCCGGATCGCAGAGCGCTGACGGCAAGGCCGCCTACGTCCAGGTGTTTCTCATGGGCAACCAGGGCGAGGCGCTGTCGTTGGAGTCCGTCGACGCGCTGCGTGACATCATCGCCAAAACTCCTGCACCACCGGGCATCCAGGCCTACGTCACCGGCGCGGCCGCCCAGGTCGCCGATCAGTTCGAGGTTGGTAGTGAAGGCACCGTGTTGGTCACGGTGTTGACCGTCGTGGTGATCGCGGTGATGCTGCTGATCGTCTACCGCTCACCGGTCACGATGATCATCGCGCTCATCACGGTGCTGATCGAGATGGCCGCGGCACGGGGCATCGTCTCGTTCCTTGCGAACTCCGGAGTCATTGGCCTGTCGACGTATTCGACCAACATCTTGACGCTGTTGGTCATCGCTGCCGGCACCGACTATGTCATTTTCCTGCTCGGCCGCTACCACGAGCGACGCAACGAAGGCATGGACCGCGAGGCCGCCTTCTACGACATGTACCGGGGAACGGCGCACGTGATCATCGGCTCGGGTTTGACCATCGCCGGCGCCGTGGCCTGCCTTCACTTCACCCGCCTTCCATACTTCCAGAGCCTCGGAATCCCGTCCGCGATCGGTGTTCTCGTCGCGCTGGCCGCGTCGTTGACGCTGGCACCCGCGGTGCTGGTGGTGGGCAGCCGGTTCGGTCTGCTGGAGCCCAAACGCAAAACCGCCAAGCGGGGATGGCGGCGGATCGGCACGGCGATTGTCCGGTGGCCCGCGCCGATCATGGTCGCCACACTGGTGATCGCATTGGTAGGACTTCTGTCGCTGATGGGCTACAAGGTCAGTTACGACGACAGCCGCTATATGCCGGCCAGTGCCCCGTCCAATATGGGTTACGACGCCGCGGAGCGCCACTTCACAAGGGCGCGTTTGAATCCCGAACTGCTGATGATCGAAAGCGACCACGATCTGCGCAATCCCACCGACATGATCCTGTTGGAACGGGTGGCCAAGGCGGTATTTCATACTGATGGCGTCGCGCAGGTGCAGTCGATCACGCGGCCGCTGGGCACGCCGCTGGACCACACGTCGATCCCGTTCCAGATCAGCGCGCAGAGCGCGGCGCAGATCAACAACCTGCCGTTCCAGCAGGCCCGCGCCGACGACATGCTCCGGCAGGTGGCCGTCATCAACGACTCGATCAACATCCTGCGCCAGCAGCACGCGCTGCAGCAGCAGTCCAGCGCGATCACCCACGAGCAGAGCGAGGCGTTTGCGCAGACGGTCGCCACGGCGCAGGATCTGCGCGACAAGATCGCCACGTTCGACGACTTCTTCCGGCCGATGCGTAACTATTTCTATTGGGAGCCACACTGTTACAACATTCCGATCTGCTGGGCGATGCGGTCGCTGTTCGACGCGCTCGACGGCATCAACGAGCTGACCGATCAGTTGGCGAGCGTGTCGGGCAGCATCGCCAAACTCGATGAGCTGCAGCCGAAGCTGCTTGCGCTGATCCCGCCGCAGATCGAATCGCAGGAGACGAACCGCGATCTGACGATGACGAACCATGCCACCACGTCTGGTCTTTACGATCAGACCGCGGCGGCGCTGGAGAATTCGACGGAGTTGGGTGCGGCGTATGACGCGTCGGACACCGACGATACGTTCTACCTACCGCCGGAGGCGTTCAGCAACCCGGAGTTCGTCCGTGGGATGAAGCTGTTCATGTCGCCCGACGGCAAGGCGGCGCGGATGATCATCACGCATGACGTCGATCCGGCGACGCCCGAAGGGATTTCGCATATCGAGGCGATCAGGCATTCGGCGATGGAGGCGGTCAAGGGAACGCCGTTGGCGGGGTCGAAGATCTACATCGGCGGAACGGCGTCCACCTTCAAGGACATTGCCGACATGGCGAAATACGACCTGATCATCGCGGGGATCGCAGCGATGGCGCTCATCCTGCTGATCATGATGTTCATCACGAGAAGCCTCGTTGCCGCGCTCGTGATCGTGGGCACCGTGGCGTTGTCGTTGGGCGCGTCATTTGGCTTGTCGGTCTTGTTGTGGCAACACATCTTAGGCATCGAGTTGTATTGGGTGGTACTGCTGATCGCGGTGACACTGCTGCTAGCGGTGGGGTCGGACTACAACCTGCTACTGGTCTCCCGGTTCAAGGAGGAGATCCACGCCGGCATCAACACGGGCATCATCCGGTCGATGGCGGGCAGCGGCTCGGTGGTGACGGCGGCGGGCCTGGTGTTCGCCTTCACGATGGCGTCGTTCATCTTCGCCGATCTGCGGGTGCTCGGCCAGGTCGGCACGACGATCGCGTTGGGCTTGCTGTTCGACACCCTGATTGTGCGGTCGTTCATGACGCCGTCGATCGCCGCGCTGCTCGGGCGGTGGTTCTGGTGGCCGGTGGTGGTGCGGCAGCGGCCGGTGCCGCAGAAGTTCGGTGACGGGAACACGCGACAGATGTCGTTGTTCTAGGCGGCAGAGGGCTAGACGCGGACTATCGCGAGGCCCGCGACACCCTCGAGGGCATCGAAGTCCTCATCCTGCGTCACGACCGGCAGGTGCTTGGCAGCTGCAATGGCAGCGATCCATAGGTCATTGACTCGGACCCGTCGCCCCACCTCGGCCAGGTGTACGCGTAGCAGCGCCCAGAGTTGAGCGGCCTCTTCGTCGACCGGTAGCGCGGTCATATCAGCGACGGCATCCAACGTGCGGAGGCGACGCGCCCGGATCTCGGATGTCCGCGCCGCGAGCACACCCGCGTTCAGTTCAGCGAGGGTCACCACGGTCGTGGCGAGCTCGTCCGGAAGCAGCGGCGTCTCCAGTTGGCGCCCACGGTCGTTGGCGATGAAGACGGATGTGTCGAGGATGCCGAGCGCGGGCCGATCGGTCGTCACAACTCGCCGAGTTCGTCGGTCGATTCGCCGGCGAGCGCCGCGAGGTCGTCACGTAAGCCGGAATCCGCCTGCTGGTCTCGAGCCGCTTGAGGAATTCGGCCTTCGACACCCTGTGCCGACGCCTCGGCTCGACCGCGGCGATCACCGCCACGGCTCGCCCGTTCACCGTGATCGTGATCTCCTCGCCCGCTTGAACTCGACGAAGCACGCCTGCTGTGTCGTTTCGCAATTCGCGGGACGCCACCGTAGACATGCTACGAGCGTAGCGCTTCTGTATCACATGGTCATGCGGCCACTTCATGGTCATAACGGCCGTCGAGCAAAGCGGTCACGTTCCTCGACTGCCATGCCCGCCCGTCAGGGGTGCATTGACCCGACGAGTTCAGCACCCGTGCGGCCGCCGCGCGGGTCACCCCGCAAGCCTCTACCAGCCAGCGCACATAGCCCAAGACGGGCTGCCGACGCTGGTCCCACGCCATGCCTGACTGGGGAAGCTTTGGCGGCCAATCGTTTTCGCTTGGGATCACCGGCGCGGCGTTCGCGGCCTGTTCAACCATCCTCTCGAGGCTTTCCGCCCCGGCAGCGGCTAGTGCCGCGCGATCGAGGGCGTCGACGGCCTGGACCTCGCGGCGCAACGCGTGGTCGATTTCGTTCATGCCACCGACATCCGGGACAGGCCAGAGATCGTGGCCCACCAAGAGGTCGAGACCGTGCCGTTGCAGTACCAAGCCCAGTCGACGGTAGTGCTGCTCGCGCCCCAGATCCGCCAGTGCGTCGGGCATCCATATCGGCAGCCGGTCCGAGATCGCCCGGGCCACCGCGGCGACGACCGCTTCGACCTCGGCCAGGTCGTCGTGGCAGGCGGGCGCGCCCGACGCGAACGCGAACATTGCGACGATGCTCGCCGAGCGCAGCGCGGCGCGGGCTGTCATTTGTTCGCAGCGGCGGATGGTTTCGTCGTCGCCGAGCACGATAACCGCTGTTGCGGTCGCGTTGTGGGGTCGAATCATGGCGGGCTCCTTCGGCACACGAGATGCCGGGCCGGGCTGAGGCGACGGCATCGGTGAAGTCGATTCGACGGTATCGGGAGCTACCGACAACCAGTTGGTGCCGAAAGACCGCTTGTAGCGGCTCAGCGCCTTCGAAACAGCTCAGCGGGACGGCCCCGGGTGCCCGCCGTTGTGGTGCCCGTCGGCTCCAGATGCGGTTCCATTGCGCGCCGGAAGGTGTCGCGCTGCAAGGTGTGGCCGGCGACGGCTTCGTGCGCGATCCGCAGCTCTCGGAGGGTGAACTCGTGGCCGAGCAGACCATCGGGGTCGGGCCTATCCGAGTATCTCGATCGGATGTGTTCGACTGCGAGCGTGATGATGTCGGCGTGGTCGTAGGGCAGCCGCCCCGGGGTTTCAATGGGCACCAAGCGGGTGGTGTCGGCGAACCGCGACTCGAGTTGTTCGAGACGCACCACATCGACGTGGGCCACCGACAGCACCCAGCCACGGTCGTCGCGGTGCGGATCGTCGAACACGTGGAGTTGCCGCGGGTGCAGCCCGCGCACATTCGCCTTGTCGCGCAGCGATCGGTCAACCGCGTCGGCGAGCAATTCGCCCTCGTGATGAAACGTGCCAGGCAGGGCCCAGCCGGGTTGGTGCGGGCGGCGCACCTCGAGCACCATAAGGCCAACTCGGGGCTCGAGTGTGAGAACTGCCGTGTCGACAGCGACCGATGGTCGCGGATAGTCGGCCAGCGTTTTCCCACTGGTGTCTCGGTAGACGTGATCGCTCATGTCGGTTGTCCAGCGTATAACAGAATTGACAGTTTGCGCGGATCTGCGCAAAGTGCGTTTGGGAGGAGGCGGAGGCATGAGTGCTTTCAACGATCGGGTCGAGGGTGTGCTGCTGGGAACAGCAGCAGGGGATGCGCTCGGAGCGCCATACGAGTTCAAGCCGCCGCGCGGACCCGAACTCGAGGTGGCGATGGCGGGCGGCGGCGGTTGGGAGCCCGGCGAATGGACCGATGACACGTCGATGGCGATTGCGATCGCGGAAGTCGCTGCGACGGGAGCAGATCTGCGCACTGCGTCAGCGCAGGACGCGATTGTGCAGCGGTGGTACGACTGGTCCCGGACGGCCAAAGACGTGGGCATCCAGACGAGTTCGGTGCTCAGGGCAGCCGCTCGTGGTGGCGCCATCACGGCGGCGCGCGCTCGCGCCGAGTCGGAGAAACACCATCAGCGCAGTGGTCGCAGCGGGGGCAATGGCGCCCTGATGCGCACGGCGCCGGTGGCGCTGGCGTATCTCGACGATGAGGATGCGATGGCCGAGGCCGCGCGCGCGATAGCCGAGTTGACCCATTTCGAGGCTGATGCCGGCGAGGCATGCGTGTTGTGGTGTAGCGGGATCCGGCACGCGGTGCTGACGGGAAAACTCGATGTTCGAATCGGCCTGCGCCACATCGAGCCCGGACGTCGCGAGCTGTGGGCGAAGCGTCTCGACGACGCCGAATCGGCGCGTCCCGCGTCCTTCCCGAACAACGGGTGGGTGGTGACGGCGTTGCAGGCGGCGTGGTCGGCGATTGCGACGACGCCGGTACCGGTCGACGATCCCGAGGCGGGACGGTTCCGTGCAGACCATCTGCGTCTGGCACTGGACGCCGCGGTGCGCGCGGGTTACGACACCGACACGGTCGCGGCGATTGCGGGCGGCCTGCTCGGCGCTGCGTACGGGGCCTCGGCGGTTCCGGGTGCTTGGCGACGTCTGCTGCACGGGTGGCCGGGCATGTATGCGCACGGCCTGGTGGCGCTGGCAACGGGGATCGAACGCAAGGGCGAGCCGGACGGTTTCGACTTTTCCTACCCTGGTTCGCCAGTCGACACCTTCGCGCGGCACCCGTATGACGACCGCGTGCTGCTCGGCGGCATCGGCGTCCTCCGGAATCTGCCGAACGACGTCGATGCGGTGGTGTCGCTGTGCCGGCTCACCGACGAAGACATGCGTACCGACATGCCGCACATCGAGGTGCGGCTGATCGATCAGCCTGACAGCGACGAGAACCCGCATCTGGATTTCATGCTGCTGGATACCGTGCGACTCGTCGAGAAATTACGGCACGAGGGGCGCACAGTGCTGGTGCACTGCGTCGGCGCCTACAGCCGCACACCGACCGTCGCGGCGTTGTACGGGTCGCGCCTGCGGGCGGTCGACGTGGAAGAGGCAGTTCGGGATGTGACGGCCGCGTTGCCGGGCGCGCATCCGAACCGAGCGTTCCGGGAGGCGCTACGGCGGCTGCAGTACGCGGTGTGAGTGCGATGAAGGGATAGATGGGGAAATCGTGAGCAGGCACGGCTACGACTGACGCTAGGCCGGAGGCAAGTTCAGCCGACGTGCCAAGTCCGCTCCGCCCACCTCGCGGATGAAGTGGGGATCGCCACACACTACGAGTTGGTCGCGGGCCCGGGACAATCCGACATAGAGCCGTTCGCGGGATCGTTCGAACTTGCTTGTCTCGTTGACCACCAGAACCACACAGCGGCGTTCGAGTCCCTTGAAGCCCAGAACGTGGCCGTAGAACACCTGGTCGGTGTCCCAGAACGTATCCCAGTACGCCGTGTTCCCGTCCTTCTGCCGTTCGGCCTGCTCCGGATGGCGGCTGCCGGTGGTCAGCAGCGCGACATCTTCTGGGCGCCAACCCTGTTCGAGAAGAAGGTCTACCTGGTCGTCACCGGCGTCGAGCGCGTCCTCACGGTTACAGGCGACAAAGGTGACGGCGGGCCCCTCACCGCCGAGATAGCGCATCGGGTGATCGACCAGCGGCTGGAATGCGTTGGCGATCTGGCGGGTGTTGCGCAAATTGTGATCAAGGATCAGCGGCACCAGGGGTACCGGCGGTGCGCCGTACCGGTCGAAGACCCGCTGGCCTTCGTCGGTGAAGACGTAGAGGCCGCCGTCGACCGGGTCCTTGAGGGCGGCGAGCAGCGGATCCCACCAGGCGTCGGCGAAGTCCTGTGCTTCATCGACGACGATCGAGTCGAATCGATGACCCGGTTCGAGTTGCGCTGCGATCTCGGCCATTTGGAGCGGGAGGTCGTGTTCCCAGAACTTGCCGGCCTCCTCGGTCCGCAGCGCCTCGTCGGGCCCTTCGGGTGCGCCCCATTGCACGCCGAGGGCGTGGAACTCGCCGACGTACGCCGGTTGTTGGCGGCGAGGCCAGGTGGCGGCGATCCGCTCAAGGTAGGACGCCAGGCCGTGGGAGTAGCAGACCAGCGCGACGCGTTGACCGCGCTGGGCGAGACGGCGGGCCTGCTCCATCGCCAGGAAGGTCTTGCCGCTGCCGGCGCCGCCGCGGACCTCGACGCGGTTGAGCAAGCGGATGGCGTCGAGGATGACCGCCTGGTGTTCGGTCAGCGCGTCGGCGGCGTCCTCGTTGGCCAGGGCGCGGGCGACGACGTCGCGTTGCGGAAGACCGCGGCCGGACAGGGCGGCGCCGAGCTGATCGATACCCGCTTGACTCAGCAGCGGCCGGTCGAGTTCCTGGCCGATGAGGACATAGCGGAGCTTGTCGACGAGCTTCGGGAGGTCGGTGCGATCGATGACCTTCCAACGTGGGCATTCGGGCAGCCCGAAGTCGGCGGGCAACTCGACGTTGGGCAGGACGACGACGTGGTCCCAGCGGAGCCGGCCCTGTGTCCAGCGAGGGTCCTTCTCGATGAAGTCGCGCAGCGCGTAACAGGCTTCGCGGGCCTGGCGGACCGGTTCGATGGTGTGTTGGCGGCCGCCGCGGATCTGGCGCCAGCCCTCGCCGTCGTGCCAGACCTCGCCGCCCTTGACTTCGATGCAGACGATGCCGGCGCCCTCGATCGCGACGACGAAGTCGACCTCGTGGTCTTTGAGGTGGTCGGTGACCCGTTGTCCCGGCATGAGGAGATCGTTGGGCTCGAGCTGCTCGATAAGCGCTTGGTAGACCTTGCGCTCGGCCGGATTGGCCAGGCGCGGCGTCTCGTTCGGAGTGATGGTCATCGGCGCGTCCGCACGCAGCTTCGACGCGACCCCCGCATGTCGAACCCCTCCCCTGTGACGTCTCTCGATGTTAGCCACAGGGTCCGTCACTCCGCGTCGAACCGGTGCGGCGGATTTGTCAGTGGCCTGGTTTACCGTCTACCTCAAGCGCTAATCGAGGGGGGATCATGCGCGGACGTGGGGGAATTGCAGGAGCGCTCGCGGTGTGCGGGGCGGTGGCGTTGTCGACTCCGGCGCACGCCGACCAGTACGACTTCATCGCGCAGCTCGACAACATGGGTGTCTACTACAGCTCGATGGTCGACATGATCGACATCGGCAAGGAGCTCTGTCACGAGCTGCGCTTCGGGGTGCCGCCGCCGGCCGTGCTGGCCAAGCTGCAGCGGACGGGCTTCGCGCCGGCGGAGTCGGCGATCGTGCTGCTGTCGGCGGTGAACACCATGTGCCTGGATGCCAAGCCGGCGGTCGTCGAGTGGGCACGCGACATGGGCTACACCCAACCGCTGTAAGAGATTCGGGCGGTCGTGATGGCGAGTCGCGGTTCGGACTCCGGTGGAGTCGCAGCGTTTTTCGGTCTGTTGTTTCTGATCTGGGTGGTCATCACCTACTACTGGGTGATCATCGGGGTCGGTGTTGCGGTCGGCCTGTTCTTCGCGGTGCGAGCACTCATCCGCCGCGAGCAGGAACGCCGGCTCGCCGCCGCCCGTCAGGCCGAAATCCTGGCTCACCGTGCGGACCGGCAGCATCGATGGGCGGCGCGCGGCGACCAGAGGGGCGTTTACGGCGTCGAAGGGGCCGAGTTGATGCGGTCGGTCTCGCCTCAGCCGTCAGCACCGCCGGCTGACACACCGGACGACGATCGGCCTGTCGCTGCGATCACCTACACCGCAGAAGAACTCGACGTGCTCCTGGACGAGAAGCCGACGGAGTGGCGCTGGGCGGCGTTCGTGTCGGTACTACTTCAGCGTCTCGCAGACGTGCGACCGCGCCTGCGAGACCTCGACCTGCACTACACAACGGCGCAGGGCGGGTTTGCCCGAAACGGCAGGGAGGTTGCCGTTTTCGTCGAGGACTGCCTGGACGACCTGTACGAGCTTGCCCGTCGGCTCGAATCGTTCATCCGGGCGCCGGCATTCATGGGCGTGTTCGGTGACAGCGACGACGAAAGCACCGCCGACGCCGAGGGCATCGTGCATGTGGCCAACCGACTGATGGACTTTCACGAGCGGTTCCTCGAGCTGGCCGAGCGGTGCCGTGACGTCAGCGTGCCCTCGGTGCACAGCGGGCTGCTGCAGGACTGCTCGCTGCTGATGGACGTCCCGCTCGACGGATTCCGGAGGTTCATCGACGAGCTCGCTGAACTGGTTGAAGAGATGCCAGCTGTGTTGCGGTATGCGCCAGGCGATGTCGATTTCGGCTCGATAACGCTCGAGATTGTCGTCGACGACGACCTAATCAAGCGGATTGAGAAACAGGTGCGCGCAGCCGCGAAAGGCTAACGCCCGGCCGGCTGTTTCGGCGTGACCCAGCAGTGGAACAGCGGCACGCCCTCCCAGGCACCGCCGCGGGCGACCGCGACGACGGCATGCGGGCGGTCGAAGGTGACATCGACACGGTGGATGGTGCGCTCGACGAACTGCGGCTCGCCCGTCACCATCCCCAAGGCTGTGACGGCGGCGGCCTCGAAACCGTTCTCGTCGTAGGCGGCCGTGGCGGCCTGCAGGCACTGGATCGGACCTTCGAGTCCGGGCACAGCCTCTCTCAGTGACGCGGCGAGCTCCACCACCCCGGGAGCGGCGGTGAGTGCGCTGTCGTCGACGAAGGCGTCCCAGCGCGGCAGATGACTGCGCCAGAGATAATCGCCGTCGCCGGGTGCATCCCACGAATCGAATGCCTCAGTTGTCTCGCGGACGGTCCAAGCGTGGCCGTCTGACGGAACCCCGCCGGGCGATGCACCGTGCCACAGTGCGCCCTCGTTGAGCTTGGCGACGACCTCATCGACAGCAAGCCACACATCGGTCGGCGAAACACCCGGTGCAGCAATGACGCTGACGACGTCGACACCGTCCTCGCTGAACGGTTTGGCGACGGCGACAAGTCCCGCGGCACTCGTGTCGACAATGGTCTGCAGCCCACCATCGAGCACAAGCAGCCCGTTCTCGTCGGTGCCCAATACCGCCGTCCACCGCGCCTGCAGGACCAGCGCGGTGGCCAAGACGAGCTGGGTCAACGGGTCGACCTGTAACGGGAACCGCTCGATGAGGCCGCGGGTGTGCTCGAATGCCCAGCGGTCCAGCCCCGCCTGGTCGGGCAGCTCGTCGAGCGCGACAGGCAGCGTCGCCGTCGCCGGGGAGCGCGACCAAGCGCCGAGCGCCGCGGAGACGGTTGGATGCGGCGCGTCGAGCAGGCCGGCGGCCAGCGCGGCGGCTTCCTCGCAGGACACGCCGAGCGCCTCGGCCAGTCGGGCGCGGTGCGCACTTGTCGCGACGGGCGCGAAGCGGGCGAGCAACAGCCACAACCCAAGGTAGGAGATGGCTGGCGTCAGCGCTGTGTCCAGTGACTGCCGCGTCGACGCCGCGTACGCGGTGATGAGGCCGGCGGTGTCCGGACGGGTCGACGTCGTCCACACCGAATCGTCGTACCGGCCAATGACTTCACGCTGACCGCACGTCATGCACTCGGCCGTCCAGGCGCCCTCCATCACGACGCACCCGCCCAGCGTGAGATCCGGTCGGCGGTCTGCCTCCTCGAACAACTCCGGGGTGGGCATGCCAAACGCCCTGCGGTGCAGGGTGGTCGATCCGCATCGGCCGCAAGCGGGCCACGTATTCGTCATGGCCGGCAAGGTACCTTGACCCGCCGACAACAGGATCATGCACATCGCGAACCGGCTGATGGACTACCTCGAGCAGTCCCTAGCGTTGTCCGATTTGTGCCGTGGATTCTACGCGCCGAGCGAGCACGCAGACCTGATGGGTGACTGTGCACGGCTCGGCGGGCGTGCCGCTGGAGTGGCTATCGAACCTTCATCGATATGTTCGACCTGCAGGTCCGGGAGATGGCGAAGTTGCGTCGTTATGCGAAGGGCATCGTCGGGGTGGATCCGGTTGAGCTGCTGATGGATGTCAATGATCACCTGTTGGCGCGGATCACGAGACGGGTGAAGGGATTGCCGGCGTACTGAAGACTCGGTAACAGTTGCACCGGCTCGCAAGATCAACAGCTCGCTGCGCCGTTCCGATGGAGCGGATGTTATTCCGGCGATGGGTGCAACCAAACTCTCGCTACCATCTGCGCCATGGATGGCCACCTCTTCATCATCAACGGCGACCTAACCAGGGTCGCGTGCGACGCCGTGCTGGTTCCGACCGACAACACGTTTGAAATTGAACCCACGTGGCATCGCCTGATCGAGGACAGGAACGAAATCCCCACGTCCTGGGACAGCCGGAATGTCATTCCGCTCAGCAAACGGCACCGTATGCCGCGCGTGTGGCTGGGGAACATTGGTCAGTTTGGTGATCAATCGGACTTTTCAGTATTCGCTCCAGTCGTCAAAGAGTTCGTCGCACAGGCGACTCGCGATCCGCGTGACGACCCAGAGCGGGAACGTATCTACACCTGGCCGCTGCGGCGCCTCGCGGTCAACGTGGTCGGTTCGGGGAAGGGGGGTGGCCGGGGAACGAAGGGCAAGCTAGCACTGGGTCTCGTCAAGACCTTGACCGAACTGGCCCATACGCACGAGGTCGACATCATCCTCGTCACCTACGGCGACAGGCCCTATGCGGCCGCGCAGTGGGCACGCCGCAAGTACCTCGACAATGCCAATGCATCCGATACCTGGCCACTACGTGAGGAGCTGATATCGAAGGCGGACGAGTTAGCGAAAGACGCCATCGAGCACCAATTGGTGCTCTTCATCGGTGCGGGCGTAAGCGCCGGCGCGGGCGTCGACACTTGGAAGGGCTTGCTGGAAAGTATGGCCGAAGAGGCCAACTTCACCTACAAGGAGCGTGAACTCCTCGCCAAGAAGGATCTGCGGGATCAAGCGACGCTGATCGAATCCGCATTGCGCGACACGAGCAACAGTTTCAAGAAGCGCGTCGCGGATCGCATCGGCGAAAAGACGCGCTACTCGTTGGCGCACGGCTTGCTCGCTTCCTTGCCGAGCAAGGAAGCAGTGACCACCAACTTCGACAAGTTGTTTGAGGATGCCGCCGCGGTCTCCGGCAACGGCATAGCCGTCCTGCCCCGTGATCCTCGCAAGACCGATGGACGGTTACTGCTCAAACTGCACGGCAGTATCGATGACCACAGAGGCATGATCCTCACCCGATCCGATTACCTTAGGATGCCGCGTCAATACGGCGCCCTGATGGGACTGGTCCAAGGCCTACTCATGATGCGCAAGATGGTCTTTGTAGGCTATTCACTGAGCGACGAGGATTTCCACGAGCTCCTGGATGAGGTGCGGGCCGCCCGTGGCGACAGCGTCGATGGAGTTGGGCGTGGAACTGTACTCACGTTGCGTGACGACCCGCTCGAGCGGAAGCTCTGGCAGCAGGACCTCGATACTGTGCCGATGGTGATCGGTGAAATTGATAAGGATGATTTCCCTTGGGCAGCGAGGCAACTCGAGCTATTCCTCGACCTCGTCGGCTACCTAGCTACCACGTCGGCGGCCTTCTTTCTCGACGAGTCATACGCTGACCTCACCGAGAGTGAATCTGAGTTGCTTACGCCGCTCAACGAGCTAGTCAGAATGACCGCGCACAGTGCGCCTCGCACGGTCGGAAGCCAGGTGAAGGAGTTCCTGTCTAGATTAGGTGCCAACTAGGGTCGACACCTATCGGCCAGTCACCGTCGACTGAAGGATCAAGCAGGCATCCGACTGTTCGCATTCCGTGCGGTATCCCGACTCGCGGCCATAGCCGGTGTTCGAATTGAGCAAACGCAGTGTCGCCGCTCATGTACTACGGGGCGGCCGACCGCGGACGGTGCCGTTGACACAACACGAGAATTGGTTGCGTCGGCCGCGCGGCAAGTACGCCCAGAGCCTTAACCGATCGTCTTGCCCGTTGTCACACTCAAGCAATCTCACGACACAATCGTCGACGAGTCTTGTTGCAATTCACGGACTGCGCCGACCAATTGCCGTATCTCCGCGGCAGACGGCTGAAGCTCGTAGGCGTGGTGGTGAACCGCGCGGCTAAGTCTGTGCCAGATTCGTCGCGTCCGCTCTCCGACCTCGGCGCCCCGGACAGCGCCTAACGCAACGATTTTCGACCTTGTAGTCGGATACCCCAACAACGGCGACGACCACGACGCGCTCTGTTCCTCGATCCACTCCTCCAGCACCGAACGTGCCAGAAGCGCGGCGATTCGTGGGCCGCGCGCATCAAGACCGAATTCTCCGTCGAGCAGCCGGTCGGCATAATTGAGGAAGGCAACGCGTGAGGTCACGGCGATAGCTTCCGAAGGTCACCGGTCGCCAGACGCGTCTGCTTGACCGCCTCCTTGTAATCCTGCACACCAGTATGCGCACCCTTGGTCGCGACCAACATCGCCGCCCGACGCGCCGAGCCGCTGGACAGCCACTTCTCAATAGCGTTGTCATTTAATGGATCAACGGCCAGAGCCACCCGCAGCCTGGTCGTGGTTGCGTTCCCCCACGCTTCCTCAAGCTCGGCGCGTGTCCGACCCTCCGTCAAGAGACGTGACGAATACACGTCCCATGCGGTCGCCTCGACCGCTTCTCGACAGAGCACCGGAACGGCCTTCTTCTTGATGTCGTCGGGAACCGCTTCATCGACCGCGATCGCAAACGCGTCGTCGAGCAGACGGTCGGCCGGTCGCGTCGATTCCGTAACCGAGACAACGGAGTTCGCGCCTCGGGTTAGCTCTACGATTCGCGCTGGAGCACGAGAGACGCGAATCGCGGATGGAAGTCGGTCGTCGTGGGTAAAGACGACGACTTGACGGGTCTCCGCGAGCCGCACAAGCACCTCGAGAAAGCCGTCGATCTTCGATGGGTCCATGGCTTGGATCGGGTCGTCGAGGACGAGGAACCGAAAGGGACTCGAAGATGAAGTGGCCCGCGGAATGAAGATCGCCAGCGAAAGAGCCTGCAATTCCCCCTGACTCATGACACCGAACGCGTCGGTGTCGGAGCCGTCCACATCAGCCTTCAACACCACGCGACGCGATGTGTTCTGGCCTTCGAGGCGAATTTCACCGAGGTCGACATTGCTTTCCTGCCGCAGTGCGGCCCAAATACGTTTGGCCTCGTCCGCCAGCGGCGCGATGCGCTCGTTGCGTAACACACCGGCGTTCCTCTGCAACCACTTGAGCGCCTCGTCGGCGACCTTCAGTTTCGGCGCCGCTTCCGCGGCCCTTTCGGCCTTGCGGACCCATTCGGCCAGCTCGAGCGCGATCGGTCCCCAGGCGTCTGCGCGGAGCTGGATCAGTTGCGCGGCTTCCTGCCGCAGAGTCGCATAGGTCTGCCGTAGCGGTCCGAGGGTAGCCGAGACATGATCCGCCAGAGCGGCTTCGCCGTCAGCCGGTAGTTTCACGAAAGCGTCGTACGCTTTGCGCGCGGCTCCCAGCGTGGTCAGCTCGGCGTCAGCCGGCGGCGGCGCGGCGACTTCGCGCACGGCGGCCATCACCGCCGACCGTGCTTGGGCGGTCGCCGCGCGGGCTGCGGTCAGGGCCTGCGCCGCTTCCTGATCTTGTTCGAGTGCTGCCCGCGCGGCGACAGCCCACGACTCGTCGAGGATCCCGTGGCCGCATACGGGACACTTCTGATCACCGAAATGCTCGTGAAAGCCGAGACCCATCTCGAGGAGCTTGGCGCGGTCGGCGGCAAGAGCGTCAGATCGCTCCATCTCCTGGCGCTCGCTCTCAGCAGCAGACCGCAACGCGTCGCACTTGAGCGCGATGTCGTTGGGTTCACGCGCGGTCAATCGCTCAGCGCGTAGCCATGCCTGCGGCACAGCCGCGTCGGTCCCTTCCGTGATGAGCGGTCGCACCGCATCCAGGTCTGGCTTGGTCTTGCGGACATGTGCCAGTGCCGAAGCGGCACGGGGGTCCTCGTGGGATTCGAGCTTCGGCTTGAGTGCATCCCGGGCCTTGCGTACGTCGGCAGCGGGTTGCCGTAGTTGCTTCACTTCAACATCGAGGCGCGTTATCGCATCGTTGAGCTGCTCGAGCCCGAGGAGCTTGTAAAGCTGGTCATAGAACGCACTGGGACTGCCCTCGAGGATGCCGCTCAGCTCGTCGTAGCTCAGCAGCGGACGGTACATCTCTAGTGCGGTTTCCCACCCGAGTGTTGCGATGTCTTCCTGCTTCTTGCCGGCGCGCTGAACCCATCGCTCGCATTCGCTGACTGGGACATCTCCGGACGGCCAGTCGACACCGATCACCGCGGCGCCCGCCCCTTCCTCCGCGAGGCCGACGCGAATCTGCGATGTGTCGCCGGAATGCAGATTGCGCCAGTCCTGGGACCAGATCGCGGGCTTGTTTTTCCAGCGGGAGTTGGTTCCGGTGAGCGCGAGCTCTAGCCCCTCGGCGAGGGTCGACTTACCGGAGCCGTTGCGGCCAGCGACGACGGTGAGGCCGGGACCCGGCTTGAGCGGCAGCCTCGTCTGCCGACCGATGCCGCGAAAGCCCTCGACGGTGATCGAGGTCAGGTACGCGCCGGCCGGTTCGGCGGCGACGCCGGTGGGTGTGGTGAGGGCGTCGACGAGCTCCGTTCTCGTGGCGCCTTCGCCGAGAACTTCGGACAGATCACCCGGCCCCTCCAAGGCAGCCAGGACGACAAGGCGGGCTTCCTCATCGAGGTCAGCGTCCTCGTCGGCGCGGGCCAGGACGAAATCCTTGAGGCGGGCGTCGGCGACGGCGCCGCTCGGACCCTCGTCTGCAAGCGTCGACGTCATGTGTCCCCCGGATATGGGTCGAAAGCGTCCAGCCGCAGCCGCAGCCACAGTCGCATGGCAAAGCCTCCCCGCTTCTCCGCTTACTTCGTGCGACCTCGCCGATGGTAGCGAGAGTGACGCCGTGCTCGGTGGCGATCCTGCGAGGATCTCGGCGACGCTGGGCTCCTCAGGTGCGGGAACGATGCAGAAAATGAGGCGGATCGAGGCGCACACGCACGACCGACCGGAGGAACTTCGAGGGGTGTCAACCCTCTACCGAACTGGTCACCGATATCAAGAACTAGAGTCATCGGCGATTGCTAGCCATGGTTCGGAACATAACGGAAAACATCCGTGCGTCATCAGGAGGAGGGGTTGAAGCTAGTAAATTTACGGAGGTGAAGCAAAACCTGCGCAGTTTCAGACGGAAAACATGCAGAATCTGAGCTGGAACCGAGCAATCAAGATCGATTGGCCTCCTGCACAGTGACTTCCGATCTTGACACAGCCCAGTAACTCAAGGTACCCGGCAGGATAGCGAATTCGAAGTGAGGTGAAACGTGGGCACGGCCGATGCACCAGAGCCTGATTCTCACGTGGTAGTCGACGACGACCTCGACGCGGTTAGAAACCTGTGTACCGTCGGGGCGAACGATTGCTGGGTTCCGTCTATCGCAGGGCGGGTTCGTTGTCGCGCGCGCGGCGACGACAGACAGGAAGACGAGCTACCCACCTTCAAGCTGCGCCGATGGTCGTGGCTAGTCGCCCACGGGTACGCACACCAGCCACAACTTGCGTCCTCAGTCCAGCTTGGCCGCTATTGCCGGACCAAACGGTGCTGCAACCCCACACACCTATATCCAGTGGATGCTAACGGTCACGAGATCTCGCCGTCGGAATCGGCGTCCTCACGTAGCCACACGGGCGAACCCTACGTGTCATCTCCGCTCGTCATTTCGGCTGAGACGGAGCAACAACACGCTGGACATGCGGTCCAACCCGGGATCGGGCGCGATTGGAGCGGCGTCGTGGGCGATGATCTGGACGAGATCCGCAAATTTTGCGACACAAACTCAGATGGATGTTGGCTGCCGCGCTCAGCCCAAGCTGTACGTTGTCGAGGGCGGGATGACCAGCGGTCCGATCTTGACTTGCCGAAGATTCCGCTCCACCGCTGGGCCTGGATTGTCGCGAACCACCAGACTGGCAACTCCGTGCCAAGCTATTTGATTCAGATTAGACGCCGCTGCCATAGTAAAGCGTGCTGCAATCCAGAGCACCTAACTCCCGCTCTAGCCGGCGGGCGCGAGCTGACCGATGCGGAGGCGGCGTCGGTCATCGCCGCGGGCACCACAGCAGTAATCGGGAGCGAAGAGCCCGAGGGTCGGAACGGCCGCTTGGTTCTACAAGATGACCTTGACTCAATCAAAGGCGTTTGCGCGATTGACGACGCCGGCTGTTGGATTGCGCCGACGGCCGCACCAGTCGCATGCCGAGCCGTCGGCGATGATCGTGATCATCGGGACCTGCCGACCCTAGCTCCGCATCGATGGACTTGGATGGTTGTTCACGGCCGTACACGAAACCCATTACCAGGCCGCATGCTTCAAGTTCGGCGTCGTTGCAATAAGACGATGTGCTGCAAGCCTGACCACCTCTACCTGACTGCTCCAGATGGCCAGGAATTATCCCTCGAACAAGCGGAAATGTGGATACGCTCGGGCAAGCCAAGGTGGCAAGATGCCCTCGGCATTGCAGCTCGATTACGGCCAACCGACGACCGGCTTGTTCTCACTGACGACATCCAAGCAATCGCAGCCATGTGCACGGTTGACGATGCGGGTTGCTGGATCGCTCCGACATCTGGCCCGGTCGCGTGCCGCGCCGATGGTGACGGACGAGACTACCGAGACTTGCCCACCTTGGCTCCCCACCGTTGGACCTGGATGGTCATCAACGGACGGACACGGGACTTACTGCCTGGCAACAAGTTACACGTTCGTAGGCGCTGTAATAAAACGTTGTGCTGCAAACCCGATCATCTGTATTTAACAGCACCAGATGGCTACGAATTGTCACTCGAGCAAGCCGAAACGTGGCTACGTTCCGGCGAGACACGCTGGCAGGACGCAGTCGACGCGGGTGACTTGAATGACACCGGCAGAAGCTCCGGTAGAGCCGAAAGCCTCGAGCCCGATGGACCGTTGATCGAACGTACGGCGACATCAGTCAGTAGCGACGTAAGCGAAGGCGATCTCCAGAAGAACCAACGCCCAACATCATGGCTTGACGCGTTCCCCTGGCTCATGGGCGCAGCTGAAATCGGCTCACCCCCTTGGTGGGATGAGCCGATCGACGACTTTAATACGGCGCCTAGGCTCCAGCGCCTCGCCGAGATCTCGCGACTCGCCATGGAGCGCCTGACGCAATGGACAATCGGGCAAATTTTCCCTGGACTCTCCCCGGACGTCGACTTTCGCGAACTTCCACTGACCGTGCGCGCAAAGAATGTCCTTCAACGAGAAGGCTGCAACACCGCCGCCGACCTCGCAGGCGTCACACTCGATTCGATGATGGATTGGCGGCAGGTTGGAATCGGCACTGTCGACGTGATCCTTCGAACGCTGGCAGATTTCTCTACGTCCATCACGACGCCGCCGGTAGTTACGCAGCATCTCTCGCCGAGCCAGCCGCGCTCACATCCACATGGTGGTGCGACGCAGCCGTCATGGACGTCCTCGGTTGTCGATGCTTTGTCTGTCATCGCCGAGTGGTTCGCCACCGTTGGCACACCAGGCCAAGCCTTATTGAGTACGGAGCTTGCCGTTGGTGCGCCGCCTGCCGTGCTGAAAGCACGCCAACACCTGGAGACGCTGCGGGCGGACGACGTCCTGGGCGAAGATCAACTTGCACTCGACGCTGCAGCATTGTTTGACGCCGCACTTCGCCAGCTCGATTCGCGAGCGATCCAAGTCCTCCGACATCGCTTGTTCGCCGACGACCCTTTTACCCTCGACGAGCTAGGTCGTCAGCACAACGTTACGCGTGAACGAATTCGCCAAATTGAGGGCAAGGCCCGCGGAGAGATGCTGAGTTCCATCTCTGGTGAAGGCGCACTAGCCACCGTCGCGGAGGCTGCTCGAACCTTAATCGGAACGATCCGGCCGTTAGACGAACTCCTGAGCTTCATGCCCGCGCTCGGCCGTCTAGTTGAGTCTGTCGGACACCCAGCTTGGCGGGTTCTTGACCGACTCGATGATGCCTATGAGATCGAAGATGGGTGGTGCGTTGTCCCAACAATGACCGCGGCACGCGTCATGACGCAAACTCAGTTACAAGAGCGAGCGGACAAGTATGGCGTCGTCCGGCTCGAGGACCTCATGCTTGTTGAAACTGCTGAGCCCGATCGGCGCCCGGAGTTTACGGCATCGTGGCTATCACACTGTGGCTACATCATCGAGGGCGCATTTGTGCTTACGCGCACACAGTCGATCGGCGACTACGCGGCGGCCATATTGTCACTGACCGGGACGCCTATGAGCTCGAAGGACATCCTAGATCGATTCGTGTTCGAACGCAGCGTTACATCACTCCGGAATACGATGGCGCTCGATGACCGCTTCGAACGTGTCGACCGTGATCGCTGGGCGCTCACCGAATGGGGAATGGATACATATGCAGGAATCCGATCTCTAATTCGTGAGATGGTCACACGCAACGGAGGTCGCGTTGATCTCGACAATCTCGTGGAAAACATCACCGGGCGCTACAGTGTGAGCGCGAATTCCGTTATAGCTTATGCTAGTTCGCCACCCTTCGAGCAGCGGGACGGAGTGGTGCGGTTAGCCGGTGAGGGACAAGAGGTGCGAAAGACACCCGGTAGAACCCGTCGACTCTTTCGTCAGCATGATGCTTGGGCGTACCGGATCCGCGTAAGTAAGGACCACCTTCGCGGCAGTGGCTCAGTCGCGCCCAAAGCGATCGCAACCATCCTTGGTTTGCAATTCGGGGAAACCCGTCAGCTCGAGTCTCCGCTGGGCCCTCAGGTCGTAGCGTGGACTGGCACACAGCCGTCATTCGGCACAATCCGCCGCTTCTTGCTGGATGGCGACATCGCCGCTGGCACCGATGCCTTTCTCGTGCTCCATGATGATGGGAGCTTCTCGTTCTCACCATGCCGAGACATGACGGGTGAACCGCTCACCGACGTTCTGAGTCTGATAGGCACCCCGGGGACCACAGATCGTGAGGATGCGCGATCGGCGTTGGCACGCGCGGTCGGAATGGACGACACTGCACCGATTGTCAGCGTGATCGCTGCGTATCGAGAGCGCGGTGACGGCGACGTAGCGGATTTACTCACCAGTCTGCGGCATTTCCTGGAGACCGGCGAGATGGACCAACAGGAGCCAAAGCATAACGCCGCAGTTGACGAGATCTTGGATCTACTTTGACTTCTGAGCCGCGTGGCCTTCGGTCACTCCTCCTCAACGACCGCTATCGGAGCGACCAAGAAGATGTCGTTTCCAAATTCTTCGTGCCGGCGTTCAAGGTGGCCTCCAGCTATAGCAGAGCCGTCGGCTACTTCACTTCAACGAGCTTAGCGCTATACGCCCGGGGCATCGATGCCTTCGCTGAGCGTGGCGGCACTATGCGCCTAATCGCCTCTCCACATCTCAACGAGGACGACATCGTCGATATTGAACGGGGTTACGACAGAAGAGAAGTGATCGAGCGAGCGACGGTCCGCGAGCTGGATCAGGAGCTGGCCGAGTCAGTTCTAGACGGCCTAGGCATGCTCGGTCGGCTTATTGCAGACGGACGGCTAGACATCAAATTGGCTTTTGTTGAGCATAACGGACGCATCGGCATCTACCACGAGAAGATCGGCGTCTTTCGTGATGAGCTCGGGGATCTGGTCGGGTTTACCGGAAGCAGCAATGAAACGTACGGCGGCCTAGCGGCTAACTTCGAATCCGTTGAAGTCTATCGCGGTTGGGTAGCGGGCGATGGGGCGCGTGCGCTTCGACTGGAATCTGACTTCCAAGCCTTATGGTCAAACCAGACGCCTCATCTGAGCATCGAGCGATTCTCCGACGTGGCACGCGAGAGGCTCGTCAAGCTAGGACACGACCGTGCTCACCGGACGCTGCCCGGACGGGACAACGCCTTGACTCCGCCCGTCGTTGAGGTCTACGAACCAAATCGCTTAGCGTTCCCGAGCTGGCTAACCGTTCGCGACTATCAGCGCGGAGCTGTTGAGTCTTGGCTGCAGCATCGGGCTCGCGGCGTGCTCAAGATGGCGACAGGAACTGGCAAGACCAAAACCGCGATGATCGCCGCTACTCAACTGAGCAACACACTGCGTCAGCGTGAGCAACCGCTGATCGTCCTGATCCTTGCCCCACTTCAACACCTTGTCGACCAATGGATCACCGAAGTCCAGGACTTCGGCATTCGTCCAGTCGCCGTTTACGAATCCAGCCAGAAATGGTTGTCCGTATTAGAGGACCAACTTAACGAGTCCCGCATGGGGCAACGACCCATTACGGCAATGGTCGCCACAAACGCCTCGTTCGCAGGTCACAAGTTTCAATCGCTTCTTACGCGAATTACTCAACCGCTCTTGATAATTGCTGACGAGGCTCACAATCTCGGTTCATCGGCCTACCGCACCTTGCTTCCCTCGAACGCGACGTATCGGCTCGCGTTGTCCGCGACGCCAGAGCGGTGGTTTGACGACGAGGGCACCGATGCACTGCTGGACTACTTTGGTCCCATCGTGTTTGAACTCGGGCTCGAGGAAGCTATCAAGATGGGCGCCCTGACTCGCTACTTCTATCTGCCGCGTCTTATCGAACTGAACGAGACTGAGACCAACCTTTACGTAAACCTAACGGCACAGATCGCTGCACGGATCGCGGCAGGTGATGACTTGGAAAACGCCGACCCCGCTTCGCCCCTGGGGTTCTTGCTGCGCCAACGATCAGGAATCCTTGGCCACGCCGATAAAAAGCTGGACGCCCTACGTCAAGACCTCAGAATGCGCCGCGACTCCTGGTTCCAACTTGTGTACTGCGCGGAGGGACGCCGGCCATCGGAGCCGGCCGAGCCGGCTGGCCCGAACCAGCTTCAAGACGTGATGAACTTGGTCGGCAACGAGCTACATCTGTCAGCGCACTCATACATCTCTGAGACGCCACGCGCGGAACGCAAGGTGTTGCTTCGCCGGTTCGGTACCGGCAGTGATCTCCGAGTTCTAGTCGCGATGCGCTGCCTCGACGAAGGGGTCGACATACCGGATGCGAGAACTGGATACATCCTTGCAAGTAGTTCCAACCCGCGTCAGTTCATTCAGCGGCGCGGGCGTCTTCTTCGTCGGGCGGAGGGAAAGGATCATGCCGAGATCGTCGACTACCTCGCGGTCCCACCGGCAGGTACGCCAATAAACTTTGATGTGGAACGATCGCTACTTACTCGCGAACTCGAACGGGCAAACGAGTTCGGCAAGCTCTCCGATAACTACGAGGCAACTCTCGAGGTACTGCGGCCTGTGAAAGAGCGCTATCAACTGATGGATATGTAGGCGGACAGTGAACACTTATCAAGGGAGGGGCGGCAGGTGTCTGAAGGTCGCACGGAGAAGCATGTGCTCGAGGAACTCAGCAATGAGGAGCGGGCGCTGCTCAAACGAGTGCTTGAGATCGAGCGCGCCAAGCTTCACATGACTGCGTATGACGCGACAGACGATCTGCTCGCTGCGGTTAAGGAGATAATCCCATGAAGCTGAAGTCGATCAGCCTGACAAACTTCCGCCAATTTAAGGGCGTCCAAACGATCGATCTGACCTCGGACTCAGTAAAGCCGGTCACGCTGCTGTTCGGGGCCAACGGTTCCGGGAAAACGACGCTGCTCAACGCCTTCACGTGGGCGCTCTACGGCACCATGTCGGAAGATGTGGAACAACAACAACGGATGGTTACCGACAGCGTCTGGCGCGCCTTGCCGATCGGCGAGTCGATCGATGTCGCGGTCGACATCCGATTCGACCATGAGGGCCAGGACTATCGCCTGTTGCGTAGCGCCACTCTCCGCAAGGAATCTGACGCCCAGGGGCCCCTTTCGCCCGAGGTGCAACTCTGGGTGACACGTCGAGACGGTTCCTCGGAGATCAGTCATGCGCCGCAGGAGACGATCTACAGCATCTTGCCTCGCGGAGTGAGTCGCTTCTTCTTTTTCAATGGTGAGCGCATCGAGAATCTAGTCAAGAAAGGCGCGTACGCCGAAGTCCAGAAAGACATTAAGGTGCTCCTGGACCTGGAACAGGTGGAACGCGCTATCGCTCATCTGCCAAAAGTTGATCGCAAGTTGACGAATGAACTGAAAAAGCATGGGGGCGACACCGCCAGCAAGATCCAGGACGCAATCGACTCACTATCTGAACAACAGGCGAAGGCACGTGATGAGCTCAAGGTCATAGAGGGCGACTTGGCGATCCTGTCAGAGGAACGCGACCGCACTACGGACCTACTTCGTCAACACGCCGAGGCGGCGCCCATCCAAGCCCAACGCGATGCCGTCACTAGTGAGCTAGGCGAAGCGCGCGCGGCCCGCGAATCCGCGGAGGCGGAGCGGGCACTTCTGATCGCAACCCGCGGTTTTCAAGCCTTCACGGACACACTCGGCGAAAAGACGTTGGCAATAGCAGAATCCCTCTACAGGAAAGGAGCTTTGCCGGCGCCTCTAAAGCGAGAGTTCGTCGACCAACTTTTGGACGACGGCACGTGCATCTGCGGTACGCCGCTCATCGAACACTCCGAGCCATGGGACCACGTTAGGGAATGGCGCCAACGCGCCGGCCTCCAGGCAGTCGAAACTGCATGGCAGAAGCTCAGCGGCCAGATACCTCCTCTATCCGGCGCACGCGACGAACTGCGGGAATCTCTCGCCCAATTGATGAAGCGAATCAACGCCGAGCGGGACAGAGTTACCCGCTTGGAGGAACGCAAGTCCGAGCTTGACGGCAAGCTAAAGGACAGTCGGATGGAGGACGTTCAAGCGCTCGAGACCAAACGCATGGATCTCGAAAACCGGATCGGCATTAAACATCAACGAAAAGGTGCCATCGAATCTGAACTCCGGACGATCGCGAAGGAGATCGAGCAGAAAACCAAAGATAGGTCTCGCGCTGAGGTCACTGACGAATTGGCCGCCAAGGCGCGATCACGCTCGGATCTAGTTCAAAGTGTCAAGCGCGCCCTCGAGGAAATCCTGTCGATTCGTGAAGAGGACATGCGGAGACGCCTGGACGCCGAACTCAAATCAGTGTTCCAAAGCATCACTCACCAGAATCACATACCCACACTGAACGCAGGTTTCGAGTTGACGTTGCACAAAGACGTTGGCGGCGTCCAGTTGCCCGTACCGAAATCTACTGGCGAGAACCAGATCTTAAGCCTCAGCTTTGTGGCGGCGGTATCGAAGCTCGCCCGCGAGATACGAAAGGAACGACGTGCGGAGGGTACCGCAGCAGAGGATGCTGGGACCTTCCCAATCGTTATGGACGCGGCATTCGGCTCGCTCGATGAGGACTATCAGGAAGCCGTGTCCCGGGCCCTCGCGAAAATGGCTCCGCAGCTCGTCGTGCTAGTGAGTAAGAGCCAAGGCCTCGGCACCGTAGTAACCGAACTGATGCCTTACGTCAGCCACCTCGGCGTGATCGTGACCAACTCAACCGCCCCAGGAAGTGTCTCCGATGAGATCGAACTTGGGGGCATGTCGTATCCCTACATCCGGTCCGCAGAGTCGGACTACTCCGAATTCAAGGTGATCAAATGACATTGGCACCCACCGATGCCCGCGTCCGTCGACCGCAGCAGCACGAGGCGCTCATGCAAGAACTTCAGACTGAAGCCAAGTTTCCCACCTATCGAGACATCCTTCTGTACGCGGCCGCAGTCGGTTACCGCCACGAACGGCGGGTCCCATTTACGAACGCAGCCGGCGACCCAATTCGCTACGAAACCTTGACCACTCCAAGCTTCAGCGACACGCTGATCAATATGATTGCCGCAAATGTCGTTTCCGACGATCCCGAGATTATGGACGTCGCGCGTGTCGAGGAACGCCTCCGAATCTTCGAGGAATACGCGAACGGCGGGCTGGAGTATGTCCAGGAGCAGGTCAACGTGCGGCACAAACCAGCCAACTTGGTGCTAATCGACCTTGTCACTGAGGCATTCAGCGACGACGGCGGCGCCCAGGCGGCCACTGTCGATGAACTGCTTACGGGAGTGAACTGGGGTTAACCAGCATTGGTACAGCAGCCACCGGGGATCCGCTAAGTGTTCTTCAACGCTTCCAATCGATTCGCCACCTGGCTCCAATTCACTCGTGGAGTGAGATGGCTCCATGACAGCCTGAGTGCACCCGAAATTTGTTGCGATGGAAGTCCAGCCGCGGTCAACACGTGGCTCGGCTTGTAGGTCTGGGAGGTGCACGCCGACCCGTTCGAAATCGCGACGACGTCTTTGAGTGCAACGACCGCGGCTTCGGAATCGACGCCCGGCACTGAGAAGTTGAGCGTGTGCGGCGCAGTTGCATCTCGGGCGCCGTTGTGGTCGATCCCAAGTGGCTCGAGGGCAGCGAGCGCTTCTCGTTTTACCGTCGCGCAATAGCGGTTTCGATCAGCATGTTCTTCCAAAGCCAAGTTCGATGCTAGTCCGAGGCCCGCGATGAGTGCGACGGGCAAGGTGCCGGGGCGTAAACCACGTTCTTGGCCGCCACCAAACATCAATGGCTGAAGAGGCGGACGTTTATATCGCCGTCGCCGCGCGACCAGAGCTCCAATTCCTTTCGGTCCGTAGACCTTGTGACCCGAGATGGAGATCAAGTCGATGCGCTTAAGCCGCAATGGCTCAATTAGTTTCCCGAAGGCTTGAGCAGCGTCCACGTGGAAGAAAGCCACGTGGCCAGAGAGGACTTCCGCAAAGCCTTCCGTAGGTTGTATTACACCGGTTTCATTGTTAAGGGCCATGATTGAAACAAGTAGCGTGTCGGGCCGGAGGGCCTCAGCGAGGTCTTGCGGGTCGATCAACCCCTCAGAAGTAGGGGCTAGCGTCGTAACTTCGAACCCCCGTTTCGCGAGTACCTCGACCGGTTCTAACACCGCCTTGTGTTCTATCTGGCTACAGATGACGTGCCGCTTACCGGTCACACTGCCATATTCGGCAAGACCCAACAGTGCAAGGTTATTGCTTTCAGTCGCGCCGCTGGTGAAGATGACCTCGTCCGGTTGGGCGTCGACAACCTCCGCGACCTCCTTGCGCGCTCGAGTGACCCTGTCCTTTGCCAGCTGGCCGAACATGTGGGTTCGACTACCGGCGTTCCCGAACTCCTCCGACATCCAGATCGATACCTCGTCGCTCACCCTTGGATCCAGCGGCGTGGTCGCGTTGCAATCCAAGTAAACAGGTCGATCGCTTTCTCCGAGGCTTGAAAAAGATGGCGTGTCGGTGGGCGTCGTTACCGTCATGGGCCACAGCGTACGTGTACCTTCCGACACAAGTACGGAACGACACAGTGCCTTGTACGGATGCGGACTTCCGTACAACCGCGACTGAGGAGAGAACATGACAGCGACCCAACTCGAACCAGCCCCAACAGAACCGCAGGAGCGCGCACGCTCTAGCGGCTACGAGTACGTTTTCCCTGCGATTCGGGGCATTCAAGCAGGTCGAGAGTACTACGTGACGATGTGCCCGCTGCGCCTCATACCGCGTCTGTTCCTTTTCGATGAAGAGGAACTCCCTCCGGAGATGCGAGCGCAGCGCACGCTGAACAAGGCGCGTGTACCCGAGATCAGCCGGTACATCGTCGACAACCCCGACTCGTACATCTTCTCCGCCCTGACCGCGTCGGTGAATGCCGAAGTTCTCTTCGAACCTATGGATAGCGCCAACGGCCCCGGTGAGCGTGTCGGAACGCTGACGATCCCTATGTCGGCGCGGTTCGTCATCAACGATGGACAACACCGCCGCGCGGCGATCCAGCATGCGCTCGCCGAAAATCCTGACCTGGGTGACGAGAGCATCGCCATCGTGCTCTTTCTCGATGTCGGGTTGAGTCGCTGCCAGCAGATGTTCGCTGATCTCAACCGGCACGCCATTAGACCGTCAAAATCCATCGGTGTCCTGTATGACCACCGGGACGAAATGTCCGCAGTCACAAAGCTTGTGGTGATGCGGTCTCCCTTCTTTAGTGACCTGACCGAGACTGAGACAAGTAACCTCTCCGCTCGATCTCGCAAGCTCTTCACTCTCTCCGCGTTCTACAGCGCGAATAAGGCTCTACTCGATGGAATCGATACAGGCTCTCTAGAGCGGCAGGTAGACGTCGCAAGTCGCTTCTGGACCTTGGTCGCTGAACAGTTCCCTGAATGGCAGCAAGTGCGCGACCGGGATGTCAGCTCGGGTGAAGTGCGGCGCGATTTCATCCACAGTCACGGTGTGGTCCTTCAGTCAATCGGCAAGATCGGGAATGCGCTAATCCGCGTATCTCAGGACGAGAAAGTCTGGGAGGCCACACTTAAGAAGCTCACCGACATCGATTGGCACAGGGCCAATGCATCAACCTGGGAGGGGCGAGCCACCGTCGGCGGGAAAGTGAGCAAGGGCGCGGCCAATGTGCTGCTTACTGCCGGTTATATCCGCTCAGTCCTCGGACTGGAACTACCACCGGATGAACAGCAAGCCGAGGATGGGTTAGTTAGGAGTGACAGGTGAAGCGTCAACTTCCGATCACCCCTCGAAAACATTCTGCGTTCGACGAGTTGGGGTACGGGTCGACGATCGACGCCCTCCTCGACCAGACGCGCGAGTTGTATCTCGTCGATTCCGTCCCATGGGTCGTCGGCTACTCAGGCGGCAAGGATTCGACGGCGGTGCTGCAGCTCGTTTGGCTGGCCCTGGCCGGGTTACCGGAGAAGAAGCGAACCAAACCTGTTCACGTGATTAGCACCGATACCCTCGTCGAGAATCCTGTTGTTGCAGCGTGGGTTACGCACTCTCTCGACGTACTGGCCGAACAAGCCACAGCACAGAACCTGCCTATCACTCCTCATCGCTTGACACCCTCGGTGACTGACACCTTCTGGGTGAATCTCATCGGCCGTGGCTATCCAGCTCCGCGGCCGAAGTTTCGCTGGTGCACCGAGCGACTGAAGATCAAGCCGTCCAATGCGTTCATCCGAAACATGGTCCGGTCGCACGGAGAGGCCATCCTCGTTCTCGGCACGCGAAAGGCCGAGAGCAGTGGACGCTCGCATCGCATGACTGCACTCGAGGCGCGACGGTCGAGAGATCTCTTGAGTCCCAACGACTCATTGCCAAACTGTTTGGTCTACTCACCGGTGGAGAATTGGTCGAACGACGATGTGTGGACGTTCCTGATGCAAACCGCTAACCCCTGGGGCTACTCGAATAAGGAACTCCTGACGATGTATCAGGGCGCATCGCCGGATGGCGAGTGCCCACTGGTCGTGGACTCCACTACGCCAAGTTGCGGCGACAGCCGGTTTGGTTGCTGGACATGCACTTTAGTCGACAAAGACAAGTCGATGTCGGCGATGATACAAAACGACGACGAGAAGGAGTGGATGCTTCCGCTATTGGAGCTACGCAACGCCCTCGACGTTGCCGACGATCGGCACCTCCGTGATTTCCGCCGGATGAATGGCTCCGTCCAGCTATTTCACGACAAGCCGATACCCGGTCCGTATACGCAGAGTGCCCGAGAGCAGTGGCTCACTCAACTCCTCGAGGCCCAAGCTTGGATCCGGGCCAACGGCCCTGAATATGTGCGATCACTCGAGCTGATTACCCTTGCCGAACTCGAAGAAATCCGCAGACACTGGGTAGTCGAAAAGCACGAGTTCGAAGACGCCCTCCCGCGGATCTATAAGGACGCCACCGGAAACGATTACCCAGGTCGCCCGCTAGACGAGCACCTGCCTCTGGGCGCAGAAGCGATTGAGGTCCTTAAAGAGGTCGTTGGGGACGATCGCCTGCATTTCGAACTCGTGCGCGAGCTGCTCGATGTGGAGCAGCGACACCGATCGCGGTCTCGTCGCGCTGGGCTGTTCGATTCACTCGAGAAGGCGCTTCGGCGCGGATTCTATGATGACGAAGTCGACGCCACCGCCCGCGCACTTAATCGTAAGGCTGCCTTCGATATTCGAAAGGGCGAAAGCGTAGACGAACCTGATCCGCTCGACGTGGCGGATGGTTTCGTCCGACCTGCGCAGTTAGGAGCCGCAGAGTGATCATCGACCAGCTCGTACTACATAACGTGGGCACCTTTGCGGGACGTAACACGATCGAGCTGACTCCCCCGTCTTCGAAGAAGCCGATCGTGCTCATCGGCGGACTTAACGGCGCCGGAAAGACGACGCTACTTGAAGCAATCCATCTCGTCCTCTATGGACCGCTCGCACAGACTGCTGCGAGGAAGTCTGGTAGCTACGAGAACTACCTGCGAGGGTTGATTCATCGCGGTGTGCACGCAAGCGAGGGCGCGGCTTTGGAGTTGACGTTTCATGCCCATCAAGAAGGCATCGAGCGCGAATATTGGATACGCCGCAGCTGGCGAAGTACGGGCGCGTCGATTCGCGAGATACTCCTAGTCTCGGTGGACGGAAAACATGATGAAGCGCTTACTTCGACGTGGAGCGAACACATCGAGGCGTTCCTCCCCCGCGGTATCGCGGGACTGTTCTTCTTCGATGGCGAACAGATTGAGGCGCTCGCCGATCTAGAGCGTTCACAGGAGGTGTTGTCGTCGGCGCTAGCATCTCTGATGGGCCTTGAGCTTGTCGACCGGTTGTCGACGGATCTCGCGGTTCTGCGAAAGCGTCATCAGAACGCCCAGGTACCAGAGAAGCTGCGCGAGGCCGTTGATTTCGGGCAGCAGGCGGTTACCGCTGCGCGCCAGGCCGAGGAGGCGGCGGCCCACGACATCGCCGGCGTGCGAGTCGAGGTAGAGAGAGCAGAGAAAGCGCTATTTGAGATCAACGAGCGCTATCACTCCGCCGGCGGTGATCTCCTTGAGCAACGCGACTCAGCCGAACGCTCAGCGGAGGGCCTTCGAACCGAAGTAGGGCGCATCGAAGAAGCGATCCGTCACGAGATGAGCGAGTCAGCACCGCTGCTTCTAGTCATCGAGCTGCTGCAGGGCATGTCGGCGCAGATTGAGTCGGAGTCTGAGGGTGAGCGGAATCGAGCGGTCGCGGATATATTGGCCAATCGCGACAGCGAGATCGTTCAAATGCTCGAGAAGGCGAGAATCGCGAAAGCGGTCCGGAATCAGGTAGAGCAATTTATGCAAGAGGATCGCCAGATCCGCGCGGCCGCAACGTCAGCCCCTGAAATCGTAGGCATCTCCGACACCGCGGTAGTCCGCCATCTCACCTCTTCGACACTTCCTGGCGCCGACAAGCGCCTACGCGAGCTGATCGAACTACGCAATGTGGCACGCGGAAAGCTCGAACAAGCAGAGCGCCTCCTGGTTGCGATACCGGATGACGAGGCGATCGGCTCGCTAA